>JAWKQS010000041.1:0-75391 GCA_041389985.1 bacterium | reverse complement strand
CCCCGCCCGCGCCAGCCGGCGCACGCCGGGCAGCGGCACCGCCCGCCCGTCGCGGGGCCGCACGACAGCCTCGGCCGTCGCCAGCAGCCGCTCGCCGCCCCCGGCCCAGACCGCCTCGACCGGCGCCGTCGCCGGCACCGCCGCGAACGCCCCGCCCGCCCAGCGCCACAGCGTGCTCCCCTCGCGGGCCTCGCTCAGCACGACGAGCAGCGCGCCGTCGTCCTCGAACGCCACCTCCCGGCAGCCCGGCTCAGACGCCAGCACCCGCACCGTCGCCCCATCGGGCCGCGCCAGCAGCACCCCCGTCTCGCCGCAGAGCGCCACCGCCTCGCCATCGGGCGACCAGGCCACGCGCCGGACGCCGTAGTCCTCGGGCGTCGCGGTGAACGGCGGCAACAGGGCGAGCAGGAGGGCGATCATGGCCCGTCATGCCACAGGCCGCAGTCGTCGGCCATGGGGGCCTTCCAGGGGCCACTCGCGGCCCCGGTCGGGGCCCTCAGTCGGCGCCGGTCCGCAGGCCGTCGATCGCGCGGGCATAGCGAAGCAAGCGGACCAGGATGGGGTACGCATCCGACCACTCGATGAGTCGGTCAGTGGGCAGGCGCCCAAGCCGGATGTGGCCATCTACGACCAGATCGGGTGCACCGCCAGCAACCTGCGCCAGGACGCCAGCGCGCTTGAACGAGCCTCCACCTCCCCGCGAGAGGCTACCGCTGTGCGTCAGGAGCGCCCCCTCAGCATCGAACGCCACGGCCTTCTGCAGGTTGAGCTGCACCGCATGGTGCCGGCGTCCACTCTCCGGGTGGTGGATCCCCAACGCGAGCATCGTGTAGGGCTCCGCTCCGGAAGAGCTGTAGGTGATCCAGGTTCGATAGAAGACGAGGGCCTTGCCGTCCTCCTCATGCCGCAGGATCAGGGCGCGATAGGGTCCCGAGTAAGCGTGAGAGGTGTTGCCGGCGTTCCCGAAGGACGTCTGGACGAGGCCGCGATCCTGGTCGCAGCGCCACCCATCGGCAGACATCCCCTCGGGCCCGTCCGTCGTGTCGAAGAACAGGGATGAGAGATTGATCAGGAAGTCATCCGGCCCATGGATCGCATCCGCTTCATGCAGCCTCATCCCGAAGAACACATCGTCAATCTCACCAAACTCCGGTCGCTCGATGGAGGCGGTCGGAGAGACGAGGTCGGCAGGCTGCACCCGCCCCAGCAGCATGGCGAGGTTCGGGAAGCAGGTGACGGCCGTCCACCCATCCTGCGAGCGGTGCCAGGTCTTGATGACCCGGCCATCGGTCACACCATAGACCTGTGCATCCAGCTTTGCCGCGTAGCGCTCGGCCTGGGCCTGAACGTCATCATCCAGTGGTACCTCGGGCGCCTTGCACTCGATGACCGCGAGATACCGGGAACCGGACCCATCGGGCTGCGGGACGTGGACGACGATGTCGGCTCGATCCTGGTCTCGCGGCAGACGATGCTCGGAGTCCAGCAAGTGAATCGGGAAGCCCAGGTGCTGGACGAGATGCTGCAAGACACACTGCCGAACTCGCTCCTCGGGCTTGTCCAGCACCGGGCAGCCGCGCGCGAGGTCGATGAAGCACGCCTTGCCATCCAGGGTGTGGACGGCTCCGGGATCAGTCACGGCGATGACGCGGCCCGCTTCGCCCGAGTCGGCCCCCGAGAGCCTTGCCACCATGCCGTGCAGCGTGGCCAGCTGCGCCTGCATGCCCTGCTGAGTGCGGTAGAGCTCATAGAGGCGAGGAACGAAGTCCATGCGCTCTTCCTGAGAGCCCGACTCGGTGCCGACTTCTGAGTCTCCCTCGTCGATGTCGACCTCGTCGGCGTCTTCCAGGGGTCCGTCCTCGACGTCGGCATCAACACCGTGCTGCTCGAGCAGACTGGCCAGCGACGCCCGACTCATGTTGGCTCTGCCCAGGTTGCTCAGTCCGGCCCACCAGACTCCATCACTCTCCTGAAAACCAAGCCTCTCCAGCTTGCTTCGCAGGCCCCTGGATGGCTGGGAGTCACCCCAAGCTCCACAAACGGCGTCTCCGCCTCGCACATATCGATAGAACAGCGATCTCGCCACGCCTGCCTCCGCGCGCAATTCATCAACAGGCCTGTCCGTGGCGCTGCTGAGCTTCCTCAAAGCGTGCCCCGCCCGGAGACCCGCGTCAATCCTGCGCGAGCACGTCGGCGCCTCGACCTCACCCACAGCCCTGGCTCGGCTGGCTGGTCGCAGTCCCTCGCCGCGACGTGCGCGCGGGACAGCCCCTTCTCCCTTCCCGGTTCCGGCCGGAGCGTGTATCCAGGTGGGCAGCGATCGATCACGAGGAGCCGTCATGGCCGACGTCCGGGTTTCCGAGCCGCACCACTGCACCGCCGCCGAGGCGCGGGCGAAGGTGAGCACGTTCGAGGAGATGATGAGCAAGTACGGCGTGCGCGCCGACTGGCGGGGAACAAGGCCGAGTTGAAGGGCACCGGGGTGTCGGGGTCCATCGACATCGACGCCACGAACTGCAACGTGGTGGTGAAGCTGGGCCTGATGGCCCGGGCGATGGGCGTGGATCCCGTGAAGCTGGAGGGGTCCATCCGCAAGCGCCTGCAGGCGGCCTTCCAGGCGTGAGCCGCTCCTTCGGCGCGCTCGTCGGGGCCCAGTTCTTCGGGGCCTTCAACGACAACCTGTTCAAGCAGCTCATCCTGCTGCTGGCGGCGGGCACGCTCTTCCCCGGGAAAGACCTGCAAGGCGTCGCTTTTGCAGTGTTTTCTCTGCCCTTCGTGCTCTTCAGCGGCGTGGCTGGCGATCTGTCGGAGCGCTACTCCAAGCGCCGCATCGTCGTGCAGATGAAGGTGGCCGAGATCGGCATCATGGCCGCCGGCATCCTGGCGTTCTTCCAGATGTCCTGGACGCTGATGCTGGTGGTGCTGGCCATCATGGGCACGCAGTCGGCGTTCTTCGGGCCGTCGAAGTACGGGGTCATCCCCGAGATCGTGCCACCCGACCGGCTCGTGCCGGCCAACGGCATGATCACGATGACGACGTTCCTGGCGGTGCTGACGGGGCAGGCGCTGGCGGGGCCGCTGATGGACGCCTTCGGGCCGGCCGCCGAGGCGCCCCGGCTGTGGATGCCGGGGTGGTCTGCGTGGGCTTCGCGGTGCTGGGGACGGTCATCGCGCTGGGCATGCGGCCGCTGCCGGCCCTGCGGCCCGAGCTGAAGATCGGCTACAGCCCGTTCGGCGATCTGCCGGCGACGCTGCGGACGCTGCGCAAGGACCGCCGCCTCTTCGATGGCTGCTGCTCAACTCGTTCCTCTGGTTCAACAGCGCGGTCCTCAACCAGGCGGTGAACGGCCTGGGCGGCCCGGACTACCTGG
The DNA here is from genome assembly GCA_041389985.1 of bacterium. Lineage (GTDB taxonomy): Bacteria > Myxococcota_A > Bradymonadia > UBA7976 > UBA1532 > JACKDP01. Next base: position 72,020 of record JAWKQS010000041.1, on the reverse strand, counting down.
CGGTGCCGGCGGACGCGAAGGTGGAGCTGTCGTACCTGCTGACGACCATCTCGGTGGGCATCATCGCGGGCAGCCTGGCGGCCCCGCGGCTGGCGGCGCGCTTCAGCCTGGGGCGCGTGGTGTTCCTGGGCGCGGGGGGCATGGCGGCGCTCCAGATCGGGCTGCTGCTCATCGGGCCCGTGGTGGGCCGCGACACCGGGGGCTTCCCCGTCGCCCTGAGCCTGCTCTTCGCCATCGGCTTCGCGGGGGCCCTGGCCATCGTGTCGGTGCAGTCGTGGCTGCAGGACGCCCCGCCCGCCGGGATGCGCGGGCAGACGTTCGCGGCCAACAACTTCCTGAACTTCCTCTTCATGTTCTTCGCCGGCGGCTTCTACCTGCTGAGCAACCTGGTGGGCCCGACCTTCACCCAGCTCGGCGGGGCGGCCGTCCTCGTCCTGTACCTGGTGCGCATCCGCCGCTCGGTGGCGCCCATGGCCATCGGGGGGGCGACGTGAGCGCCATCCGCGTGCAGTTCGTGTGTCTGGGCAACATCTGCCGGTCGCCGCTGGCGGAGGGGGTGTTCCGCCACCTCGTCGCCGAGGCGGGGCTGGCGGCGCACTTCCAGATCGCGTCCGCGGGCACCGGCGGCTGGCACGCGGGCGAGGCCCCCGACCCCCGCAGCACCGCCGTCGCGCGCAAGAACGGGGTGGACATCAGCGCCCAGCGGGCGCGGGCACTGCGGCCGCAAGACCTGGATTACTTTGATGAAATCCGGGTCATGGACCGCTCGAACCTGCGCGACGTCGAGGTCCGGATGACGGGGAAGCACCGCGCCCGGGTGGGGCTCTTCCTCGATGACGCGCAGGCGGAGCGCGCCGAGGTGCCCGACCCCTACTACGGCGGGCCCCAGGGCTTCGACGACGTCTACGCCCTGGTCCTGGACGGCTGCGCGGGGCTGCTGGCGCGCCTGCGCGCGGCCCACGGGCTGTAGCGCCGCCTCAGGCCTCGCCGCGGTGCAGCAGGCGGCGGACGTCCTCCGTCAGCCCGTACAGACACGGCACGATGAACAGCGTGATCAGCGTGGCGAAGAGGACGCCGAAGCCCAGCGACAGGGCCATCGGGATCATGAACCGCGCCTGGCGGGAGGTCTCGAAGATCATCGGGGCCAGGCCGCCGAAGGTGGTCAGCGTGGTGAGGATGACGGGGCGGAAGCGCCGCAGGCCCGCCTGGCGGATGGCCGCGTAGGGGCTCAGGCCGTCTTCGTCGCGGCGCCGGTTGGCGTACTCGACCAGGACGAGGGAGTCGTTCACCACCACGCCGCAGAGCGCCACCATGCCCATCAGGCTCATGAGGCTGAGGTCGTAGCCCACGATCAGGTGGCCGAGCAGCGCGCCCACGAGCCCGAAGGGGATGGCGGTCATGACGATGATGGGCTGGGTGTAGCTGCGAAACGGCACCGCCAGCAGGAAGTAGATGACGGCCATGGAGAGCAGGAACCCGCGGAACAGGCTGCGCAGCGACTCGCGCATGTCGGACTGGCGGCCCTCGTAGCCGAACGTCAGGCCGGGGAAGCGGTCGACGAGGGCGGGCAGGATCTGGGCGTTCAGGGTGGCCATCACCTGGTCGGTCTGGCCGATGGGATCCACGTCGCCGGTCACGGTGACGGTGCGGCGGCCGTCGCGGCGCTCGATGGCGGTGTAGGCGCGGCCGCGGGTCACCGTGGCCACCTCGCGCAGGGGCACGTCGCGGCCGTCGGGGGTGCGGATGAGCAGCGTCTCGATGTCGTGCTCGGCCGTCCGCTCCGCCTCGGGGCGGCGCACGACCACCTTCACCTCGTCGCGCTGGCGCTGCTGGCGCAGGGCCTCGGCGCCGTAGAAGGCGTCGCGGACCTGGCGGGCGACGCTGGTGGACGTGAGGCCCAGGCTGGCGCCGGCGGGGGTGAGCTGGAAGTCGAGCTGCACCTTGCCCGAGGCGTGGCCGTCGTCGGTGTCCTTCACGTTGGGGAACTCGTCGAGCTGGGCAGCGAGGACCTCGGAGGCGGCCTCCAGCCGGGTGCTGTCGCGGTGGCTGAGCTCGATGGTGAGCGACGCCCCCGAGCCCGGGCCGCCGCGATCGGACTCGAAGCGCAGCGTCTCGACGCCGGGGATGGGGCCCGTCTGCTCGCGCCAGAGGCGGGCGACCTCGCGGGTGCCGAGGGGCCGCTCGTCGGGGCCGGTGAGGTACGCGCGCACCTCGACGCGGCTCTCGTCGACGCGGGCGTACACGCCGGTGACCAGCTTCTCGCCGCCGTGGGCCGCGGCGACGGCCTGGATGGACGCCACCAGGCGATCCTCCACGGCCTGCACCCGATCGGGCGGGGTGCCCTGGGGCAGCACGGCGGTCACGTCGGCGGAGTCGGACTCGACGCGGGGCATCAGGATGGTGCCGATGCGGCCGCCCTCCACGAAGCCCACGCCCCAGGCGAAGACCGCGATGCCGATGCCGACGGTGACGACGCGCCAGCGCAAAGCCAGGTCGAGGACGGGGCCGTAGACCCCCTCGATGAACCGCTGCACGCCCTCGGCGAACCTCCGCTGGAACCGCGCGATGGGGCCCTTGCCGCTGCCCCGCGCGTGGGTCAGGTGCACGGGCAGGATGAGCTGGCACTCCACCCACGACACCACGAAGACCGTACAGACGACCACGGGCATGACCGTCCAGATCTTCCCGGTCATGCCGGGCATGAAGTACAGCGGGATGAAGGCGACGACGTTGGTGAGGATGGCGAAGGCCACCGGCCCCGACACCTCGCGCGTGCCCTGGATGGCGGCCGTCGTCGGATCGAGCCCCCGCATGCGGTGGTCGTGCACGTTCTCGCCCACCACGATGGCGTCATCCACCACGATGCCCAGGGCCACGATGAACGCGAACATGGAGATCATGTTGATGGACACATCCGTCCAGCCGAGCAGCAGCAAGCCGCCCAGGAAGGACGTCGGGATGCCCATCGTGACCCAGAAGGCCAGCCGCAGCTCCAGGAAGAGGCCCAGCACCACCACCACCAGCACGAGGCCGAGCAGGGCGTTGTTGAGCAGCAAGTCCAGGCGCTGCTTGTAGATTTCGGATCGGTCGCGGTTGATGACGGTGGACACGCCCTCGGGCAGCGCGGCCTGCAGCCCGTCGAGGCGGGCCCGCACCGCGTCGGAGACGCCGATGGGGGTCTGGTCGCCCACGCGGAAGACGTCGAGGCCCAGGCAGGGCTGGCCGTCGTAGCGCGCCGTCCGCGCCACCTCCTCGAAGCCCTCCTGCACCTTCGCGATGTCGCCGAGGCGCACGACGCCCCCGGCCTCCGTCTGCAGGATGGGCACCTGGGCGAACTCGCGGGCCCAGTCGCGGCGGTCGCGCATCCGCAGCAGGATCTCGCCGGCCGCCGACTCGATGCGCCCGCCCGGCAGGTCCACGGACGCGGCGTCGATGCGCTGGGCGATGGCGTCCAGGCTCAGGCCCAGGCTGCGCAGCGTCTCCTGGGGCACCTCGACGTGCACCTCGTAGGCGCGGCCGCCGACGAGATCCACCTGGGTGATGCCGGGATCTTGCAGCAGGCCCTCGCGGATCTGCTCGCCCGCCTCCCGCAGCACCGTCTCGGGGACGTCGCCGTAGACCAGCAGGTCGAGGACCTGGCGGCGGCGCACGGCGCGGGTGATCTGCAGGTTCTCGGCCTCCCGGGGCAGCGTGCGGACGCGGCCGACGGCCTGCTCCACCTCCTGCTGGACGCGGGCGGGATCGGCGTCGCCCAGCAGCTCGAGGCGCAGCGACGCGGAGCCCTCGTCCGCCGTGGACCGCACCTGCCCGATGCCGTCGATGCCGCGGACGGCCTCCTCCAGCGCCAGGACGATGCCACTCGACCTCCTCGGGGCTGGCGCCGGGGTAGCTGACGCGGATGCCGATCTCGTCGAGCTCGAAGGAGGGGAAGACCTCCTGCTTGATCCGCAGGGCGGTGAAGAGGCCGCCGAAAATCAGGAAGATCATCAACAGGTTGCCGGAGACGCGGTTGCGGACGAACCAGCCGACGACGCCCTCGCCGCGGCCCCCGCTCACGGGGCACCCGCCGGGGCCGCGCGCTCCTTCGACTCCCGGCTCCTCTCGCCGAGCACACGCAACGCCATGCCGGCCACCGGCGTGGCCAGGTCGGTGCGCACGACGCGGTCGCCGGGCACGAGCCCCGAGGCCACCAGCACGCGCTCCCGGGCCCGCCACGCGATGTCCAGCGCGCGGATCTCCAGCTTGTCGTCGGCCCCCATGACCCACGCCCGGTCGCCGTCGCGGAGCAGGGCGCGGTCGAGGGGGACGACATCCTCCAGGCGCTGGCCGTCGATCTCGAGGCGGACCCAGGCGCCCAGGTACAGGGCCGGGGCGTCGGGCGTGCGCCGCGCCAGGGGGTCGTCCACGCCGACGAGCAGGCGGGCCAGCCGGCCGCGCTCCTCCAGGTCGGCGGCCAGGCTGATGACGCGGCCCTCCCGGCTGACCCCCGGGCCCCAGGCGGCCTCGTGGAAGACGCGCACCGTGGAGCCGGCGTCGTCGGGACCGGTGGGGACGTGGATCCAGCGGACGTGGTCGACGGGCACGGCGGCCTCGATCCACCACGTGTCGACGCCGGCGAGGCGGGCGATGGGGGTCGTCGGGGCGACGCGGCTGCCCAGGTCGACCTGGCGGGCGCGGACGACGGCGTTGAAGGGGGCGGTGACGCGGGCGCGCTCCACGTCGAGGGCGGCGCGCTGGGCGGCGGCCTTCGCGGCCTCGACGGCGGCCAGCGAAGCGGCGAGCTGGGGCTTGCGCAGCATCAGGGCCTCGTCGCCCGCCACGTCGCCGCCCACCAGCTCCCGCTCGGCCTTCGCGACGCGCTGGTTGCCCCGCTCGAGCTGCAGGTCGGCGCGCGCCCGGGCCAGCGCGCTCTGGGCCTGCCGCTCGGCCAGCCGGTAGTCGGCGTCGTCCACCCGGACGATCAGGTCGCCCTCGGCCAGCACGGCGCCGGGCACCAGCGCCGGAGCGACCTCCACCACCTCGCCGGAGACGCGGGCGTACAGGTCGATCTCGCGGGCGGGCTTCACGGTGCCGGCCGCGGGGACCACCACCACCTCGCTCACCCGGGTCACGGGCTCCACCTCGACGAGCCGCGCCTGGCGCGCCTGGGGCCGCCGCTTCATGGAGGGCTTCGTCCGCACGAGGTACGTGGCCAGGGCCAGGCCGGCGGCGACGATGGCCAGCGCCAGGACGCCCTGGGCGACGCGGCGGGGCCAGGGGGAGGCGCTCATGGGGGGCTTCCTTCGGCGGCGGGCAGGTCGCCCGCGAGGGCGCGGTAGAGATCGATGCGGTGCTGGAAGAGCTCCCGCCGGGCGGAAAGCCTCGCTCTTTCAAGGGCTTGCAGCGTGCGCACCGCGTCCAGGACGTCCACGTAGGAGGCCGCGCCGGCGGCGTAGCGGTCCCGGGCGCGCTCGGCGGCGCCGGTGGCCAGCTCGAGCTGGCGATCGAGGCTGGCGAGCAGCTCGACCTGGTGCGTGGCCCGGGCGAGGGCGTCTTCCACCTCCGAGAGCGCCTCCAGGACGGCCAGCCGGTACGTGGCCAGGGCCTCCTGCACGGCGGCCCGGGTGCGATCGACCTCGGCCTCGCGGCGCCCGCCGTCCAGCAGCGGCGCGACGAGGTTGCCGGCGAGCTGGGCCAGCCAGTTGTCGACGGCCAGGGGCACATGGCCGCTGGAGAGGGAGGCGGAGAAGCTCAAGCGGGGGAAGCGCTCGGCGAGCGCCCCGGCGACGCGCTGGTCGGCCGCCCGCACCCGCAGCCAGGCGGCGCGCACGTCGGGCCGGCGCTGGATGAGCGCGGCGGGCACCCCGGTGGCCGGCAGGGGCGGCAGCGTCCAGGTGGGCGCCAGGGCCGGCGGGGCCGCGGGCGGCGCGCCCGCGAGCACGGCCAGCCGGTGGCCGAGGACGCGGATCTCGGCGTCGAGCCGGGCGCCGTCGCCCACGGCGGACTCGACGAGCTGGCGCTGGCGCAGGACGTCCTGCGCGCCCGCCTTGCCGAAGCGGAAGCGCTCCTCCACGAGGCCGAGGACGCGGGCGTTGAGGGCGGTCTGGTCGGCCAGGATGGCGCGCTGGGCCTGGCGCTCGGCGAGCTGGAACCAGGCCGAGGCCACCTGCCCGGCGAGCGTCTGGCCGGCGGCGTCGAAGGCGGCCGCGCTGGCGTCGGCGTCGAGCGTCGCGGCCTCGACGACGGCGTCGATGCGGCCGAAGAGGTCCAGCTCGTAGCGGGCCGAGATGCCGGCGGGGAAGCTGAGGGCGCGTGCGCCGCCGTCGGTGGGGGCGCGGGCGATGGCCCCGAGCTCGGCCTCGGCGCTGAGGCCGCCGTCCGCCCCCGCCCGGCGGGCGGTGGCCCGGGCCTGGGCGATGCGGGCGCGGGCGGCGTGCAGCGTGGGGCTACCCGCGAGGCTGGCCTCGACGCGGGCCGTCAGATCGGCCTCGCCGAAGGCCACCCACCAGCGCGCCGGGGACGCCTCGCCTTCCACGGGGGCCAGGAAGGCGTCCGGTGCGGGCGGTGGCCCCGCCGCCGGCGCCCCGCCGCATGCGGTCAGGGCGCCGGCCACGAACACGGCGCTGAGGGGGAAGAGCCGGCTCATGGGGAGGAGCTTCCCCGAATTCCGCCGCGAACGGGGTGAAGGAAGGGCAGAAAACGTGAAGGTTTGCAAAGGCGCCCGGTGACGCCCCTGACGCTTCTTCACGCCTCGGGTGGCGCGGGCCGGCTACCATCGCGGTGGGAGGGTGACGACCGTTGGCCGACGTGCTGCTCATCGACGACGACGAAGAGCTCTGCGAGCTCCTCGGGGACTACCTCGGCAGCGAGGGGTTCGTCGTGGAGGCGGTGCACGACGGCGAGGCGGGCCTGGCGCGGCTGGACGGCGGCCACGGGCTCGTCATCCTGGACGTGATGCTCCCCGGCATGAGCGGCTTCGACGTGCTGCGCCGCTTGCGCGAGCGGTCGGCGGTGCCCGTGCTCATGCTCACCGCCCGCGGGGACGACGTGGATCGCATCGTGGGCCTGGAGATGGGCGCCGATGACTACCTGCCCAAGCCCTTCAACCCCCGCGAGCTGGTGGCGCGGCTGCGGGCCATCCGGCGCCGGGCCGAGGCGGCGGGGAGCGTCGGCGCGGCCCCCGGCGCGGTGCGGGTGGGCGACGTGGAGCTGGATCCGGCCAGCCGCCAGGCCCGCCTCGGCGACGAGGCCCTGTCGCTGACCAGCGTGGAGTTCGCCCTGCTGGACGTCCTGCTGCGGGCGGCCGGCCGGGCCCTCACCCGAGAAGACCTTGCGGATCAAGTACTTGGGCGACCATGGAGCCCGTATGACCGCAGCATCGACGTGCACGTCAGCAACCTGCGCCGCAAGCTGGGCGACGCGGGCGGGCGCGAGCTGATCAAGACGGTGCGCGGTGTGGGCTACCAGTTCGCGGACCGGCGAGAGCGCCCGTGAAGAGCCTCTTCGTCCGCATCTTCCTGTCGTTCTGGGTGGCGATGACGCTCATCGGGGCGGCGTTTGCGGTCATCTACGCCACGACGGTGCCCGAGTGGCGGGTGGAGCGCATCCGCAGCCTCGCGGCCGACAGCATCCGGCTGCGCGGGCAGGAGGCCCTGGAGCAGCTGCGGGCCGGCGGGCCGGCGGCCGCCGAGGCGGTGCTGGGGCGGCTGGAAGAGCGCACCCGGCTGCGGGCCGCCCTCGTGGTCGACGGGCGCGTGATCGGCACGCTCCCCGTACCCGTGGCCGCGAGCCTGGCCAGCGAGGCGGGCGCCGCCGGCGAGCCGCGACGCCACCTCACGGAGGAGGCCTACACCTTCGCCGAGCCTCTGCCCGGCGGCGCCGTGGTCGTGGGCACCGACCTGCGCACCTCCCGCCTGCTCAAGTACGTGAGCCCGGACACGCTGGCCCTGCGCCTCGTCATCATCGCGCTGGTCGCCGGCGTCATCTGCTACATCCTGGCGCGCCACCTCACCGAGCGGCTGCGGCGGCTGCGGGCGGGCGCCCAGCGGCTCGCGGCCGGGGATCTGAGCACGCGCATCGGCCCGGAGCTGGCGGGCATGGAGGACGAGGCCGCGGCCCTGGGCCGCGATCTGGATCGCATGACGGAGCGCATCGAGGGCCTGCTGGCCGGCCAGCACCGGCTGCTGCGGGACGTGTCCCACGAGCTGCGCTCCCCCCTGGCCCGCCTCGGCGTCGCCCTGGCCCTGGCCCGCCAGAAGGCCGGCCCCGACGCCGCCGGCCCCCTCGACCGCATCGAGCGCGAGGTGGAGCGCCTGGGCCAGCTCATCGGCGAGGTGCTGACGCTGACGCGCCTGGAGGAGGCCGACCGCCCCATCGATCTGGCTCCGGTCGATCTGACGGCCATCGTGGCCGCCGTCGTGGCGGACGCCGACTTCGAGGCGAGCGGCCAGGGGCGGCGCGTCACCCTGGCGGTGGCCGATCCCTGCACCGTGCGCGGCGCCGAGGAGCTGCTGCGCCGGGCCATCGAGAACGTCCTGCGCAACGCCGTGCGCTTCACCGCCGAGGCCACGACCGTGGAAGTGCGGGTGACCGCCGCCGACGGTGACGCCCAGGTCGAGGTGCGCGACCACGGCCAGGGCGTGCCCGAGGCGCACCTGGCCGCCATCTTCCAGCCCTTCCACCGCGTCGGCGACAGCCGAGACCGCGGCTCGGGGGGCACGGGCATCGGCCTGGCCATCTCGGCGCGGGCGGTGGCGCTGCATGGCGGGAGCGTGGCGGCGGCCAACGCCAGCGGCGGCGGCCTGCGCGTCACCCTCACCCTGCCCCGCGCCAGCCAGCCGGCCGCCTGACCGGGGCGGCGAGGGATCTCGACGACGGGCCGCCGGGCTCGTATCGTGGAGCCTGGGGGATCGAGCCGCCGCGCTCGCTGGCGATGAGGAGCATGCGTTGACGGACGCCACCCCAGCAGGCCTCTCGGTCCTCCTCGTCGATGATGACCTGGCGCTGCTCAAGGCCCTGTCGGAAGAGCTGACCCGCCGCGGCTACGACGTCCGCTGCGCCTCCGGGTTCGCCACCGCCGAGGCCCAGCTCGGGCGGATCCAGCCCGACGTCCTGCTGACGGATCTGCGCCTCGGGGGCCGCGACGGCCTCGATCTGCTGCGCAAGGTGCGCGAGACCTCTCCCGCCACCCGGACGCTCCTGATGAGCGCCTACGCCACGGTCCGTGACTACAAGGCCGCGCGGGCCCTCGGCGCCATCGACGTGCTGGCCAAGCCCTTCACCCCCGAGGAGCTGGACGCGGCGATGCGGCGGGCCGAAGCGCCCGAGGCGCGCTTCCAGGCCGAGGTGGACGGCCTCGGCCTGGCGGACCTGCTCCAGATCCTGCACCACGGTCGTCGGTCCGCGGTGCTGCGGGTGGCGGACGCCGGGGCCATCCACCTGCACGAGGGCGAGATCATCCACGCGGTGGCCGGCGAGCTGGCGGGGGAGGCCGCCCTGTCGTCGTTGCTGGAGCGGACGGGTGGCAGCCTGTCCACCGGCGCCGCCGAGGACTGCCCGCAGACCATCCGCGTGCCCTTCCAGGTGCTGCTCCTGCAGACGCTGGCGAAGATCGATGAGCGGGGCGCGCCGCCCGAGGAGGACCGGTCGGAGGCGGGGCTGGAGTGGCTGGACGAGCGCATCGATGACGCCTTCTCGGAGCCCCCGGGCAGCGCGCGCCCCCCGGAGCCCGCCTTCCGCGGCAGCACGCGGCCGCCCGTCGCGTCGGCCCCGCCGCCCATCCCCGGCCCGGCCGCCGAGCCGGCGCAGGTCGCGGAGGCTGCCGCGCCACCCGGCCCCTCCCCGGCGGCCCCCGCCGCGGCCGCGATGGTCGACGCAGACGCGATGGTCGACGCGGACGCGATGGACCCGGCCCCGCCACGGCGACGCCCGTGGGCGCTCATCCTCTTGATCTTGCTGGTGATTCTGGGGGGCGGGTTCTGGGCCCTGCGGACCCCGGACGCCGGGCCCGCCGGCGCCGGGCCTGCGAAGGCCGGGCCTGCGAGCGCCGCCGACGCCCGACCGGCCGATGCCCCGCCACGGGACGCGGGCCCGCGCGACGCGACCCCCGCCGCCCAGCCGGATGCTCGCCCCGCGGACGCTGGCGGTGCCGACGGGGTGATCCCGGCCGACGCGGCCCTGGCGCCCGACGCTGCCCCCGCCCCGCCGCCGGATGCGGCGCCGGCCGCGCCGCCCACGCGGGCGCGTCGCTGGCGGCCCCGGATCAAGCCCGAGGCCCCCGCCGCCCCTGCCACGGCGCCGCTCCAGCGCCCCGTCATCCGGACCGTCGACTGAGAAGGAGGCCCGATGGCCCTGCCCCCCCGCCCGCCTCGGCGTGCCACCGCCCTCGCGGCCCTCGCCCACGCGGCCCTCGCCAGCCTCGCCCCCGCCGCCGTCGCCCAGCCGGCCCCCGGCGTCGATCCGGCCACCGCCGCCCAGGTCGAGCAGTTCAACCGCACCGGCATGGATCGCTACGAGGCCGGCGACTACGCAGCCGCGCGGGTGCTGTTCGAGGAGGCCCTGGCGCTCTTCCCCGATCCGAAGCTGGTCTACAACATCGGGCGGTGCCACGAAGAGCTGGGCCAGCGGGACGCGGCGATCGCGCGGTTCGAGGCCCTGGCGGCCGACGAGACCGCCTCGGCGGAGCTGCGCGAGAAGGCCGCCGCCCGGCTGGCCCCTCTGGTGGCCGCCCGCGACGCCATCCGCACGGCGCCCCCGCCCCCGCCGCCGCCGCCGCCTCGCGACACCAGCACGGCGTGGATCCTCATCGGCAGCGGCGCCGCCGGCGCGGCCGTGGGGGGTGTCTTCCTGACGCTGGGGCTCGCCGACCATGCCGAGCTGGAGCGCTCCCGGCAGGGCCAGGGCACCCCCATCTCGGCCGATCGCGAGCAGCGACTCGACGATGAGGGCAGCAGCAAGAAGCTCATCGGCGGCGTCCTGATCGGGCTCGGCGTGGCGGCGGCCGGCACAGGCACCTGGCTGCTGCTCGACGACGCCCCGGAGGACCAGGCCGTCCGGCTGACGCCCTTCGGTGCCGGAGCGGCCCTCACCGCCCGCTTCTGACGCGGGCGCCTACCGGTTGAAGGTGTAGATGGGCCCGAGCAGCACCCGCCAGCGCAGGTGGGCCTGCTCGAGCTCGCCCGCCCGGTCGGCGGCGACGGCGGCGCGGGCGATCCGGGCCGCCTCGGCGAGCTGATCGGCGGCGTGCAGGCGGGTGTCGAGGGCCAGCGTGTCGTCGAGGCGGGGACCGGCCCTGGTGGAGTCCGAGCAGGGGCCATGCACCCTGCGCGCGAGCTGGGCGAAGATCTCGGCGAGGCCCTCGGGCAGGCTCGTGGGCGCAGGCTGCGGAAACCATTGACGAAAAGGCTCGCTCGCCATGGTCTCCAGGTGAAAGCCGCCGCAGGGCAGCGACTCACCGGCGGCGTCGCGGGCGCGCCGCCACCAGCGCAGGATGCGCAGCAGCGGCAGCAGGCGGCCGCCGGCGGCGTGGTCGGCGCTGACGAGGTCGTCGCGGTGCTGCTGGGGCTGGGTGCGCAGCCAGCCGCCCTGGCTGTCGGGGATCCACCAGGCCTCGGCCCCCTGGACCGCCGGCAGCAGGTGGAAGCCCAGGTTCCAGTCGGGGAAGCGCACGTCCACGGCCTGGCGGCAGCGGCGCCGGGGAGGTCGCGTCGTGCCGCCCACCAGGAGCGCGAGCCGGGCCAGGAGCGGGTGCGCGGGGACCGCCGGGCGGCCGTCGGCCCCGAGCGGCGCGTCGACCTCCACCAGCAGATCCACCGGATCGGGGGGCCGCGGCGCGGCGCCCCGGCTGTACGCCCCCGCGGGGTGCAGGCTGCGGAAGCCGGGGAGGTGGTGGCCGATGCGGGTCTCGAGGCTCTGCCCAAGCCTCGCCACCAGCTCGTCGTCTGCCGACGTCGGCCTCAGGGCGGCGTCCAGCCGCGCGAACGATTCCTGCGTGGTCAACATGTCGCGTCTCCGAGGGGTGCCCAGTTCCTCAAGGCGCCAGCGCTCTCTCTCGATGAGTCTCCCGACTGGCCCGCGTAGCAGTGTGTCAGCCCCGAGCCTGCCTCGTCAAAACAGATCGACGGTGAGCAGGTACCCGGCAATGGCGACGCCGTCGGCGAAGCCGCGCACCTCGACCTCGTAGTCGCCCGGACCGAGGAACTCCGAGATGGCCGAGCACAGGTTCAAGCCGCCGTCGTCGTCGAACACCAGCTCGATCCGGTTGCCGTTGGCGTCCAGCTCGAACAGGCGCATCACGGTGTCGCCCGGGCAGACCGGCTGGCCCGTCGTCTCCAGGAAGATGAACGCGAAGTCATTGAGACTGAAAGAGAAACTGTCATCGCCGCCGCGCACGAAGGCCCCGCGGAAGCTGCCGACGCGATCGACGATGACCGTCTGGTACACCTGGACGGCGTAGAGCGGCAGCGCGCCACGCGCGGTGACCTCCAGCTCGTACGTGCCGGCGGCCAGGTCGTTGACCCGCAGCAGCGAGCAGCCGCCGCCGCCGCCGTCGTCGTCCTGGGCCACCAGGGGGCGGTTCCCGCCGACGCGGTAGAGCGACAGGATGGTGTCACCCGGGCAGGCCCCGCCGAGGCTCGTGGCGGCCCCCACATAGCTGCGATCGTCGACCGCGAACCGGAACACATCCCGGCTGTTGGCGGGCACCGCGCCCTGGACGGTGGTGTCATGGCCGATGAGATCGTAGACCTCCCGGGTACAGAAGGTGTCGCAGCCGTCGCCGTTGACGGCATTGCCGTCGTCGCAGGCCTCGCCGGCGTCCAGGCGACCGTCTCCGCAGCGCGGCCCGACGACCTCGATGCGACACTGGCTGTCACAGCCATCCCCGTTGACCAGGTTGCCATCGTCACACTGCTCGCCGGCCGTCAGGCGGCCGTCCCCGCAGCGCGGCTCCAGGCGGCACGCCAGGTCGCAGCCATCGCCGGCGACGCGGTTGCCGTCATCACACTGCTCCCCGGGGTTGAGGACGCCGTCGCCGCAGAAGGGCTCTCGCTGGCAGGCGAGGTCGCAGCCATCCCCCTCGACGCGGTTGCCATCGTCACACTGCTCGCCCGGATCGACGGTGCCATCCCCGCAGAAGGGCTCGCGCTGGCAGGCATCGTCGCAGCCATCGCCGAGGCGCAGGTTGCCATCGTCACACTCCTCCCCCGGATCCAGGCGGCCATCGCCGCAGGCGGCCTCGCGGCGGCAGGCGGCGTCGCAGCCATCGCCGGGCGCCCGGTTGCCGTCGTCGCAGTCCTCGCCGGCGTCCAGGCGGCCATTGCCGCAGGCCTCGACGAAGCAGTCCTGATCACAGCCATCGCCCCGCGCGACGCCGCCATCGTCGCACTGCTCGCCGGGATCCAGGCGCCCATCGCCGCAGGCGCCCACCCGGCAGAGGGGCGGGTTGCCGCCGCAGATCGCCCCGTCCGCGCAGACGTCCAGCCGCCCGGCGGGGTCGCAGGGGGCCCCCGGCGCGCGCACGGGGCGGAACGTCGCGCGCAGGAAGTAGGCGCCCACGCCCACGCCCCCCGCCCCGTTGACCACGAGGGTGTAGTCCCCCGCCCCGAGCCGCAGCGCGAGGCCCGCGCAGGGGGCCACGGCCCCGTCGGCCGCCTGGGCCACCGGATCACCGGCGGCCGTGGTCAGCCGCGCCTCGGTGTCCCCGGGGCACCCGCCGCCCCCGTCACCCGTGGCCAGATCCACCTGGTACAGGCCATCCAGGCGAAACACATAGCGATCCAGGCTGCGGGCCGGGAACGACCCGAAGAAGTCGCCGCCGGCGCTGATGTCCACGGGCTCCACCTGGCAGGCGGCGTCGCACCCATCGCCCGGCACGGCGCCGCCGTCATCGCACTCCTCGCCCTCGCCGATCACCCGATCGCCGCAGACCTGGACGGGCACCGGGATGAAGGCGGCGTCGAGGGCGTAGCGGGCGATGCCCACCTCCGCCCGCACGAGGACGCGGTAGCGGCCCGGCAGCAGGCGGCCGCGGATGCTCGCGCACTCCCCGTCCCCCACGTCCGCCAGCACCTCCACGCCGTTGGCGTCGAAGATCTGGGCCTCGGTGTCGCCCGGGCAGCCGGGGCCCCCGTCGCTCGTGTCCAGCCGCACATCGCTGCGCGCGGCCAGGGTGAAGGTGTAGCGGTCGAAGCTGCCCGCCTGGAAGCCGCCGAAGTAGCGACCGCCCCCCGTGATGTCGACCGTCTCAACCTGACAGTCGGCGTCGCAGCCATCCCCCGCGATCACACCGCCGTCATCGCACTCTTCCGGCGCGCGCAGCTCGCCGTCGCCGCATCCCTCGATGCGGCAGGCCGCGCTGCAGCCGTCGCCCGCGTCCAGGTTGCCGTCGTCGCAGGCCTCGCCGGCCTCGACGCGGCCGTTCCCGCAGACCGGAGGCTCCACCGTGCAGTCGGGCGCGCAGCCGTCGCCCGCCTCCACGTTCCCGTCGTCGCAGGCCTCGCCGGCCTCCAGCACGCCGTCCCCGCACACCGGCCCGGCCTCGACCGCGCAGGCCGCGTCGCAGCCGTCCCCCGGCTCGGTGTTGCCGTCGTCGCAGGCCTCGCCGGCGTCCAGCACGCCGTCACCGCACCGCGGCTCGCGCTCGCACATCGGCGAGCAGCCATCCCCGGCCCGGGTGTTGCCGTCGTCGCAGGCCTCGTCGGCGTCCAGCACGCCGTCGCCACACCGCGCCTCGCGGGTACAGTCCGCCGCGCAGCCATCGCCGTCGACCACGTTGCCGTCGTCGCAGGCCTCCCCCTCGTCGAGCCGGCCGTTGCCGCACGGCGGCTCCAGCGTGCAGTCGGGGGCGCAGCCGTCTCGCGCCTGCAAGTTCCCGTCATCACAGGCTTCTCCGGGATCCAGCCGGCCGTCGCCGCAGCGCGCCTCGCGCTCGCATCGCGCCGAGCAGCCGTCGCCGTCCTCCCGGTTGCCGTCATCGCAGGCCTCGGCCCCCTCGATGAAGCCGTTGCCGCACTCCCCCCGATCGACCTGCGCCGCGTCGCGCACCGCCGCGTCCACGTTCCCGTCGTCGCGCGGGCGCGCGCCTCGCCGCCTCCAGCACGCCGCCCGCACCCGGCGGCTCGACCGCGCAGGCCGCGTCGCAGCCGTCCCCGGCCGGTGGCCGTCGTCGCAGGCCTCGCCGGCGTCCAGCACGCGTCACCGCACCGCGGCTCGCTCGCACATCGGCGAGCAGCCATCCCGGCGGTGCCGTCGTCGGGCCTCGTCGGCGTCCAGCAGCCGTCCACCGCGCCTGCGGGTACAGTCCGCCGCGCAGCCATCGCGTCGACCACGCCGTGTCGCAGGCCTCCCCTCTCGAGCGCGTTGCCGCACGGCGGCCAGCGTGCAGTCGGGCGCAGCCGTCTCGCGCCTGCAAGTTCCCTCATACAGGCTTCTCCATCGCCGCGCGCGCCCGCGCCGCATCGCGCCGAGCAGCCGTCGCCGTCCCCGGTTGCCGTTCGCAGGCCTCGGCCCCTCGATGAAGCGTGCCGCACCCCCGATCGACTCGCCGCGTCGCGCCGCGCCCGGCGGGCGCCCGGGGCGACCCCGTCGTCACAGCCCCACGCCGCCGCCAGCAGCAGGCACGCCACCAGCCCTCGCTTCAGCTCCCCCATCGTCTCCCCGCTACGACCCACAGGGCGACGGTGACACACAGTCACCGCCCTGATCCCCGCGCACAGCACACATGGTTGCCCCGCACCCCCGCCCGGGCCCGCGACTGGGCATCCGGGCAGCGCGCGTTGGGCGTGAAGCGTCCGGGCTCGCCCCCGGCGCCCGGCAGCAGCCGCAGCGCCTCGGGGTTGCCCAGCTCGAGGGCGCTCGATCCCGGCACCAGCTCGAAGATGGTGACGCTCGGGCCACCGGCGCCCGCGCCCCCATGGCCGCCGCAGCCGCCGGGCCCGCCATCGCCGCCCGGCCCGCGCCGCCCTCGCCGGCGCCCCCGCGCCCGCCCACGCCCCCGTGGCCGGGCGTCCGCTGTCGCCCCCGGCGCCCCCGGCGGACGTCTCGATGAGCACATCGCCTTCCAGGCGCACCCGGCCACCGGCCAGCGCCAGCCCCGCCGAGGCCCCGCCGCCCAGGCCGGCGGGCCCGGGGGCCGCCGCAGGCCCCGGATCCGCCCCCGCCGCCGCGCCCGACGGCCGAGCCAGCGCCACCACCGCCGCCGCCGCCAGGGCCCCCCCGCGAGGCCGAGCCCCCGAAGATCGGCTGCCAGCCGCGGTTGGCATCCAGGCGGCCCGCTTCGCCGCCCGCCGCCCCGTCGGGGGAGTCCGCCCCGGGCTCGCCGGCCTGGCCGTTCGCGTCGAGGATCGTCCCCCCCTGGGCCGGCCGGCAGCCATTCGGGGCGCAGACCCCGGCCTCGCCGTCGCCCAGCAGGGCACCGCCATCGCCCCCGGGGGTGTCGCACGGGGCCGCCTCGCGCGGGACGTGCCCGCCCCCCAGGCCGCCCAGGGCCCCCGCCTGGCCATCGCGCCCGCCGAGGGCCCCGTCGGGGCTGTTGCCCCCGGCCAGGCCCGCGGCGCCGGAGCCGGCCCGCAGCGCCACATCCCGCAGCGTCACGAGCGCATCCGCGCGCACCACCGAGACCACGATGGACGACAGCTCGGAGAAGCCCGCCCCCCCGAGCCGGCCGGCAGCCGACTGCAACTCCACGGCGTCGATGACGACCGGCACGGCGGGCGCGACGATGCGCACCGCGTGGGGATGACCCACCTCGATCCGGGATCCGGCGCCGCCGGGTCGGGACCAGCCCTCGTCCACCCACCGGTACCCGCCGTAGAGCGACCGGTCACCCAGCAGCAGGGTCGACGCCTCCCGATACAGGCCACCGTCCAGGTAGATCTCGGTCCGATCGGGATCCTGCACGCTCAGCGCGCGCCCGATGGACTGAAAGGGGCGCTCGGGCGAGCCGTCGCCGTCGGCGTCGCTGCCCCGGGGCGAGACGAACAGGGCACGATCGATCGCCCCGTCCAGCCCATCGCAGTCGGTGTCGGCGCCGTCGGGATCCGGCAGATCGCGCTCGACCGTCGGGACGCAGGCCAAGGCGGCGTCCACCACGCTGACGTCGGGGAGGACGACCGCGTCCTCCGCCGCCGCGTCGCGCGCCCCCGCATCCGCGGCGCCCACGTCCCGCACGGCTGCGTCCTCCGGGAAGGCCACATCCGCGATCCCCCCCCGATCCACCGCGCCCCGATCCGGGGCGGCGTCCACGACCGGCGCCGCGTCGAGCCGCCCCCCCGTGTCACCGCCATCGCCGAAGAGCGCCGCGTCCGGGGCCGCGCCCGGTGCGCAGACCCCCTCGACGCACAGGCGCCCCGTCGGACAGGCCTGGGAGGGCCCACACTGATCTTCCAGCTCGATGCACCCGGACGCGAGGACGCCCAGGACCAGCAACCGCCTCATTCAACCCCCGTCCACCCCCCCGGCCGGACGGTCGCATGAGTGCCCCGAGGGCTTCAAGTCCGCGCCAGGTCGGGCGACGGGGCGTCGCCGTCGCTCACGCCCCGGTCGGTGCTCGCCCTTCCACCAGCCGGAAGCGCTCGCAGACGATCGCCGTGTCGTCGGGCAGGCCCGCCCCCGCCTCGCACCAGAACGCTTCATGGGCCGCGCGCCAGGCCGCGACCGACGTGAAGCCCTCGCCCTCGTCGCGGGCGAAGGGCAGATCCACCTCGCCGAGCGGGACGACGCGCACCTCGGTGACCTCGATGATCCCCACGGTCTGATCCAGCTCGTCGATCAGCACGAAGCGCTCGCCCACCTCCGGGAGGGGGTCGTCCGGGCCGTACTCGCTCAGCAAGCTGGACGTCGAGGTCTTCTCGCCGCGCAGGATGGCCTGGACGAGGCGACGGCGCAGGTCGCTGTGGGGACGGGCGAACTCGGCGAGGCGTAGATCAGTGGTCATGGCGGGCCCAGTCTCCCGCACGCCGGTGCGAGAGTCGAGGCACCGCGGGCTGCCCGCCCACGGGAGCGCCTTCAAGCGGTACAACCCGTTGAATTCAGTAGGTTTTGAACGAGAAGCCCTGCGTCCTACCAGCGAGCGCCGCACTGGCCCGGGGCCGGGTTCGAGATGCGCTCCTCGATCACACGGCCGGCGGCGTCGTAGCGGTACTCCCACCGCTCGTCGATCTGGCCATCCGCGTTCTCGTCCTTCTCGTCGAAGGCGCGCAGGCCGGTCGCCTCATCGTAGATGTAGCGCTTGCGCCACTCCGGGCGGCCGTCGGCCTTGCGATCGTCGTACTTCAGGACGCGGTTGCCGCGGGCGTTGAAGAAGAGGGTGGAGCGCAGATCCACGGTGCCATCCCCCTCGTCGTCCTGATCCTCGAAGAGGTGATCGGCCGCCCGATCGTAGGTCACCCGGCGGGCCAGCTTCTCGCCGTCGAAGGACTCCTCGACCACCGGAAGGCCGTCGGCGCCCAGCGCCGAGACCACCCGGTGGTCCGCCTGGCCGTCGCCGTCCTCGTCGATCGCCAGCGTCTCGGTCGCGTCCTCGCGGGTCCACGTCTTCACGAAGTCATCCACCCCGTCGCCGTTCACGTCGAGGCCCAGCCGCGTCGGCCGGCCCGCCGCGTCGAGGAGCTGCACCTGCCGCAGGTGGCTCTCGGTCAGGGCCTGGGCGAGAGCGTCGTCGCTCTGGGACGACGCCACCAGGAGCGCCACCGCCGCCAGGATCTCGGGCTCGGCCGCGACCCAGTCGGGCGCCAGCGCCGCCAGGGTCACCCCCGGCGGCAGCGTGTCGTCCAGCTCCAGGTAGAGCTCGCCGGTGGCCTCCAGCACCACCTCGCCCTCGCCGCGCTCGATGGTGACCCGCAGGCCGCCCGGCTCGATCCCCCACGCCGTCAGCGTGCCTTCGGCGTCGCGCTCCAGCGTCCGCACCTTCTCGCCGTCGGCGGTCGCCGACGTCCAGCGCACGAGCCGGCCGCCCTCGTCGTAGTCGAAGGCGTGCTGCACCAGCGGGGTGTCGGCCCCGTCGGCCTGCACGGCGGCGGTCAGCCGCCCCGCGTCCGACCATGTGTACCGGTAGAGCGTCGATGCGACCGGCCGTTCACACCCGGTGGCGTCGGCGGGCACATCGAGATCGCCCGCCAGGGGGGCCTGGATGGGGCCGTTGCCGGCCGGCTCGGTGTCACCACCCGACGAGCCCAGCTCGATGCAGCCGGTGGTGGCGGTGGTCGCGGCGGCGAGGATCAGCAGAGAGCGAAGCATGGGGCACTCCTCCTTCAGGGTTCGGGGGCCTGAAGGAGCAATGCCCGTGCCTGCTGGCGGAGCCTAGAACCAGAAGCCCAGGTGGAAGCCCACGGTGCCCACGCCGATGACCAGCGTCGAGCGCTCGGTCTCGGAGTTGTTCCCGCGCTCCTGGGTCTCGGTGACGCTGCTGATGCCCAGGCGGTACTCGGCGCCCAGCGTCAAGCCATCCATGATGAAGTAGCCCGCGCCCAGCATGCCGGCCAGGGTCAGCGAGGTGGTGGAGCCGTCGTTGTCATCGCCGTCGGGGTCGGTGGACCCATACCCCAGCTGGAGGAGGCCGCCGGTGTACAGGTACGCCGACTTCGCCTTGGCCAGCACCACCTCGACGCCGCCCTCGATGGCGTAGGCGTCGGTCTTGTCCTCGGAGTCGGAGGAGAAACCGCCGCTCTTGGTGTCGGTGGTGACCGTCGAGAGGTTCAGCCCCACCGCGCCGCGCAGGGCCATGTTCTCGTCCAGGGACCAGCGGCCCCCGACGCCGACCCCGTCGAAGGCCGAGGGGGCGCTGGTGAAGATGCCGCCCAGGTTGAACTGGAGCGCGGCCCGATCCGCGAGGCGGACGGGCTGGGCCTGGGCCGTGCCGGCGAGGACGAGGAGCCCGAGGGCGACGAAGATCGAGGTACGCATCAGCTACTCCGGTGTCGAAATCAGCTTGAGGATCAGAGAGTTGGCTTCAGATGCCGTCCGCGGGCGCGGGCGACGTGGCGCGCGGCGTGCTCGACCCCACGGCGGGCGCCGCGGCCTCGCTGGGATCGCTGATGTCCAGGTCCTGGATGCAGGCCTGGATGCGGTTGCAGCGCGAGTTCAGCACGCAGTCGATGACCGCCTGGGCCTGCCCACCGAGCTGCTGGCGGATGCCCTCGCACTGCTGGACGCACCGAGAGTCGTCATCCAGCTCGCACTCCACCAGGCGGGCGCAGACCTCCGGGCACCCGGCGCCTACCGGTCCGGCCTCCCCCTCACCGGGGCCACGGCCGATGCCGTCGGGCGTCCCCGCCTGGGCCCCAGGCCCGGGGTGGTGGGCGTCATCGTCCCCAGCCCGTTGGGGCTGACCACCGACACCCCCAGGCCCAGCGCCTGGTGGAGGAAGCCCGGCTCGGCGGCCAGGTCGTCCGTGGTTTCGTCTCCGCAGCCCGCCAGGGGCAGCGCCATCAGGAGGGCCAGACAGGGGATGCAGGTGCGCATGGGCGGTACGCTGGCACGCCGTGGCTCCACTTGCAAGCGAGGTTGACGCCGCCGGGCGCGGGGAGTCTGCTAGGCGCCGCGACCACTTCCCCCATGGCTCCCCGTGTCCAGGACCGCGTTCGTCACCGGCGCCTCCGGCTTCCTCGGTGTCAACCTCGTCGAGCAGCTCTGCGCGGCCGGCTGGCAGGTCGTCGCTCTGCACCGCCACACGTCCAGCACATCGTGGCTGCGGCGCTTCCCCGCCCGCACCGTCGTCGGCGACGTCCTCGACGCGCGCTCCCTGCTGGCCGCCATCCCCCCGGACGTGGACGCCGTCGTCCACACCGCCGCCGATCTGACCGCCTGGCGCGCCCGCCGCCAGCGCCAGTGGCGCACCAACGTCGAGGGCACCTGGCGCGTCCTCGAGGCCGCCCAGCGCCGGCGGGCGAAGGCCTTCGTCTACACCTCCAGCTTCAGCGCCTACGGCCTGCAAACCGAAGAAATCCGCGAGGATACGCCCCAGCGCGGCCGCTTCTCGCCCCGCTTCTTCGAGCGCACGAAGGCCGAGGCCGAGCGGGCCGTGCGCCAGGCCGGCCACGCCCGCTTCCCCACCTGCATCCTGCAGCCCGGCTACTTGATCGGCCGCTACGATCGGGGGGGCTTCGCCGGGATGATGCGCGACGTCCACCGCGGCCGGTGGCCGTGGGTGCCGGCGGGGGAGGCCACCTTCTGCCATGCCGCCGCCGTCGCCCGCGCCCACATCGCCGCCGCCGAGCGCGGCGCCCGCGACACCTGGCTGCTCGGCGGCGCCGACGCCCCGTTCACCGAGGTGGTCCGCCTCATCGGGCAGGTCACCGACCGCGAGGTCCCCGGCCGGCCGACGAAGCCCTGGCGCCTGCGCCTGCGAGCCCGCCTGGCCGTCCTGCGCGCGAGCCTGAGCCGCCAGGAGCCCAGCCTCACCCCCGATCACCTGGGGGCCTTGCAGAAGTCGGTGCGGATATCATCGGATCGGGCCGAACGCGACCTGGGGTACCGCCCGGTGCCGCTCCGCGAGATGCTCGAAGACACGTGGGCCTGGCTCAAAGCCGAGGGCCTGCTCTGACCCGGGAGGTGCCGTGAGCGACGGCAACAAGAAGCTCGTCCCATTCCTGTCCCGCCCGCTGGTGATCTCCATCGCGGCCCTCGCCTGGACCGTGATGGTCGGCTCTGCCGTGGCGCGCTACCTCATGGCCCAGGGCCTCATCGACCAGCACGCCCTGGCCCAGCGCGCGGACAACATCAAGACCTACCGCGATCGCCTGCTGTCCTCCGTGCGCTTCGACGCGCCGGTGCCCGAGGACGGCGAGGCCATCCCCGACGGCGCCGAGGGTGACCCGCCCCCCCGCCTCGGCTCCATCCAGCGCGGCCTCGATCTCAGCCTGCGGCGCGCCCGGGCCGAGAACCTGCTGAACATGGAGGATCCCGCGGTCCAGATGGACGAGCCGACCCTCCAGGGCGAGATCGCGAAGGCGGCCGAGAAGGTCCAGAGCGCGAAGCTGATGCAGTCGGTGCTGCCCTACCTGAGCGAGGGGGGCCTGCTGCTCCTGCTGGGCATCGGCCTGGGGCTCGCCTCGCGCATGGTGCTCAAGATCGGCATCGTGGTCGGCATCCTGGTCATCGGCGGGATGCAGTACATGGCCTGGCAAGGGCTGCTGGAGGTGAACTGGGGCCAGTTCGCGGGCCTGCTGCACGAGACGCTGCTCAACATCACGCCCCAGGGCGACCTCACCGAGATCCTCAAGCAGAAGTTCCCGTCCCTCGGGACCCTGGGCCTGGGCTACTACCTGGGCGTGCGGGGCTGACCGGCGCGCTCGGCGCGCAGCGCCTTGACCAGCTTGAACCACGTCTTGCGGTCGTAGGGCTGGTTGAGCAGGTGGAACTCCTTGCCGACCAGGCCGACGCAGCCGTAGCAGTAGGTGCACGCGGCGCAGTCGACGCAGTCTTCCAGGTAGCGGCTGTCGACGCAGCGGGTGCAGCTCACCAGGTGCGTGCCCTTGTGGCAGGCGGTGCAGCGCTGGGCGTGGGTCAGCGCCGTGCAGCCGACGCAGTCCACGGCGTACGTGCAGCCATGGCAGTCGCGGCAGTCGGTGCAGAAGAGGCAGCGGCTGCAGTTCTCGCAGCCGGTCGACTCGAAGCACTCCGGGTTGCCCCGGTCCTTCAGGGCCGACTCGCGCAGGCGGGAGAGCTCCCGCTCGAAGGTCCGTGCGTCCATGGCGGGGGAATGTAGCAGGCTCAGCGGCCCTGGGCGACGGCTCCGGGGCTGCGGGGCATGCTCAGCTCGGCCACCCCGTCCTGGAACCGGATGCGGGCCAGCATCTGCTTCTCCTGGAGCTGGACGACCTCGAGGGTGGCCTCCTGAATGCGCCGCTCCATGTCGGCGAGGCGCCCGGCGAGCTGCTGGCGCAGGCTCTCGCCGCCGCGGGCGCCGGCCAGGCGCTGGATCTGGTCGGTCAGCTCGGCGGACCGGGCGCGCAGCTCGTCCATGCGCTCGCGCAGCCCCTGCATGCGGGCGTGATCCTCCATCAGCTCGTCGTGGATCTGGACCACGCGGCTCAGCGCTTGCACCAGCGGGCCGTCGCTCGGGTTCGTGGAGAGCCAGGCCCGCACCAGATCGAGGCCCACGGTCGAGCGCAGGTCGACCGTCCGGTCGAGGGGGGTGAAGGCCTCGATCTTGATGGACTTTCGGGCGTCGGCCGGCAGGTCGATGGCGAACAGGCGGCCCTCCCCCTGGGACTCGTACACCTTCGGGGCCTCGCCCAGGGTCCAGCCGGCGGGCAGGTCGTAGCGCAGGAAGACGGTGGCCGCGGCGTGGCTGCGGTTGTGCACCTCGAGCGTGGTCGTGCGGACGTGGCGCACCTCGACGGTCATGACCCCCCGCTTGACCTCCACCAGCTTGCCCAGCCGATCGTGGGTCTCGGTGGTGCGATCCACCTTCACCTGCCGGTCGAGGGCGTAGGGGATGAGGGCCGTGGCGTGGGGGGGGATGGCATCCGTGAGGCCCTCGCCGATGAACCGGGCCGCCCCGTAGACCGTGACGGGGCCCGTCTCCAGCGTCGAGTCGGTGGGGTTCTTGAACCGCACCGCGCGGAAGGCGTAGCGGTCGTCCCCGCGATCGGCGTCGGGGTTGTAGACGTAGACCACCTCGCCCTCGGTGCTGGCGTCCATCACGGCCACCATGGCGCTCGTGCCCCGAGCGACGGTCATGGGCACGCCGGAGTCGAAGTGGCTCTCGCCCACGGGCTGGCCGTCGTCGTCAGGCTTCTGGTCGCTCTTCACCACCCGCAGCTCGACGCCCTGCTTGCCCGCCACGAAGCCCTTGCTGCTCACCTGCACCCGATCCGGGGCGACCCCCAGCTCGACCAGGCGGTTGCGGACGCGGTTGGCCTGATCGAGGCCCTGGTCGGGGCCGCCGCCGGCGGGGACGTAGCCCTCCACCACCACCGTCTCGCGGCTGCTCTTGAGCCGGTTGGCCAGGCCCTGGATGCGGCCATCCTCCGGCGCGGGAGGGGGGGCCATGGGGACGGCCTGATCGGCGTCCTTGCGCGCCACGGGCCGGGCCGCCGCCGCGAGGGTCTCGCGCCCCACCGCCGCGGGGGCCTCCTTCATGAGGTCGTCCTCCACGTCCGAGCCCGCGACGATGGTCGTCGGGTGGCCCGCCGGCCGGGGTACCTGCTCCTCGGCCAGCGCCAGCAGCAGGCCCTCGTCGGCGGGGGCCTTGTGGGTCGCGCCTCCCGTGGGCGGGGCGTGGGCGAACGCCTGCTCGCCGCCCAGGGTCTCGCGGTGCACATGCATGACCGACCGCAGATCATAGCGGAACGACAGGGCCGAGCTGGCGCCCACCCCCACCCGCACCTGCTCCCAGTCCTCGCCCGAGGTGTTGTCCACGATGGCCCAGCCCTGGACGTTGACCTTGCCGGCGTCGTCCACCACCACCCGGTAGCTGGGCTTCCAGGCCGGGGAGTCGGTGATGTAGCTGATCTGCAGATCCCGGCCCACGTCCGGGGGGACCTGGATGGTCATCTGCACCTGATCGCCCACCGTGGCCCCCGCCGTCGGGTACGACACCGGCACCGGCTTGCCGGTGCGCAGCTCCGTCACCGTGAGAGACTTGAGGAAGTCGTTCACCTTGTCCTGGGGCACCGTGAGGGTGACCTTGCCGTCGGCGGCCTCCGCCTTGCGCTCGTAGTAGGCGATGCCGTTGCGATAGACCACCACGCGGCCCAGGGAGGAGTCGTCGGAGCGGACGAAGGTGTCATGGGCGCCGCAGCCGACGAGCGCGGAGGGGGCGAGGAGGGCGGCGGTCAGGGCACACGCCCGGCGGACACGCGAGGGCTTCACGCGAGACATTCTGCTTGCCTTTCAGTGGGTTCGGTTCGCGGGAGCCTTGCACGCGCCAGGGCGGCGAACGATCACATCGGGCGGGAACTTTCTCGCATCCTCGCGAAAACCCTTGGTTTTTCGAGGGAGGGGCGCGCGCGGCGCCTCAGGGCGCGGGGCGCTCGCGGAACCAGACCACCTCGGCGCGGCGGTTCTGCCACACCCCGCGGTCGTCGGGATCGGGGGAGGCATCCTTGACGGACGGGCGATCGAAGCCGAAGCCCACGACCCGGATGATGCCCGGGCGGATGCCGCGCTCGATGAGGGCCGCGCGCACGGCCTCGGCGCGCCGCCGCGACAGCTCCAGGTTGTAGCCCGAGCCGCCGACCTTGTCGGCGTGGCCCTCGACGCGCAGCTCCGAGAGCGCCGCCTCGGCCTTCAGGGCCTGGGCCCACGCCTCCACCTGGGCGGCCGACTTCTCGTCCAGCGCGGCGTCGTTGAAGCCGAAGTACACGCGCCCCTCCAGGCGGGTGCCCTGATCCACGACGCCGGCCCCGGCCGCGGCCTCGAAGCCGATGCGGTAGGTCAGGGCGTCCTCGAAGGCCTCGGCGGGCGTCCCCTCGCCCCGGTTGCGCAGGCCCCGCACCCGCACCAGCAGCGCGAGCTGGCCCGTCCGCTCCGCGCCGGGCAGGCGGATGCTGAAGTTCAGGGCCTCCACATGGGTGAAGCGGTCGTAGTCGCGGATGTCCTGGTAGATGGGCCGGCCCGCCGTGTCATCGCGCATCAGCGCGACCTCGGTGCGGGCCCGCAGCACGTTCTGCCGCGGCACGGCCACCACCAGCTCGATGGCCTCCTCCGCGGCGTAGCGCTGCTTGAGGCCGGTGATGGACAGGCCGCTGTCCGTGAGGACGATGGCCTTGTCCGGGCCCTCGGATCCCGGCGCCGACGCGGGCGCGGCGGGGATCCCGGCGTCCTGGGCGGAGGCCGCGCCCCCGAGCAGGCCGAGGGCGAGGAGGGCGAGCCCGGCTTGGGTGGGGTGCTTCACTGTGGGATGCCCTCTCGCTCGATGACCCACACCCCGCGGGCGGGGGCAGGCAGGGTCACCAACGTCACCGCGGCGCTCTCCTGGCTCACCTTGACCCCCTCGGCCGGGCCCATGGGCTGGCCATCCTGGGTGAACGTCCACTTCAGATCGGTCAGGCCGGTGCGGTTGTAGAGGACGACCCGCGCCGAGCCCGCCAGATCGAGGTCGAATCGCCAACGATCCCGCACCCTTCCGTCCGCACCGGCCGCCGCCGGGCCGCGCTGGCCCCCGGCCGTGAGGTAGATGCCGCCGCCGGTCAGGGCGCTGAGCAGCGCTTGCAGCTCGCCCTGGAAGGCCGCCGATGAGTCGGGCTGCAGGAAGACCCCCGTGGGGACGCCGGCGCGTTCGGCGCGGCGGATGCGGTCGAGCAGGAAGGGGTCGTAGGCGCCGGCCTTCTCGATGACACCGGCGTAGAAGGCCCCGCACGTCCGCGCCTGAGCGGCATCCCAGGCGTCGTGCCGCCGGCACGCCGCCGGCGCGTAGGTCATGTCGAGCAGGTCCACGTACCGCTTGAGGACGTCGTCCCCGGCCCGCATCCGCTGGAGGTAGGCCCCGAGCCGCTTGCCCTCCGTCAGCCCCACCACGTGCAGCGTCGCCCCCAGGGCGTGGACGGCGGCCGCCGCGTCGCGCACGGCGCGCTCGGGATCCGTCGTCACCACCGACTCGCGGCCGTCGGTGAGCAGGATGACGTGCCGCGCGGCGTCGGGCGCCCCCACCGCCAGCACCCGGGCGGCCTCGGTGAGGGCGTCGCGGATGCCGGTGTACGGCATGGGGGTCGCGGCGGCCTTGAACACCGCCCCGAACGCCGCGAGCTGGCCCGCATCCAGGCGCTTCGCCAGCGTCACCGTGCTGCCGCCCGGCAGGTTGAGGGGCACCACCTTGTCGCCGAAGAGCAGCACCGTCAGCCGCGCCGGGCGACCCGTCGTCTCGGCGTGGGCCGAGAGCGTCGCGGCCAGCCGCACCAGGAAGATCTCGCGCTTGCTCGGGGCATCGGGCAGCGTCGGATCGGTGTCGCGGGTGGGGTCGTGGTAGGCCATCGACAGCGAGGTGTCGAGCAGCAGCACCACGTCCAGCGGCTTGAGATCACGGCGGCGCGCCGACCAGTCCGTGGCCCCCAGCGCCTTGTAGTCGCGCAGGACCTGCTGCACCACCGGCGCCAGGGCCTCCTCGGGGTTCGTCACGTCGAGCTGGTCGGCGAAGATGGGGGCGCGCCCCTCCACGCACTCCAGGTGGGCGGTGGTGCGGTTGGCCACGGCCTGGCAGGCCACGTCGGCGCGGGGATCCGCCTCGTCGATGCGCTCGATGCGCACCTGATCGCGCAGGCTCGCCGGGACGGCGCGCTCCAGCTCGCGCCGCAGGGCCTCCAGCACCTGGACCGTCTCGACGTTCGCCAGCAGCGTCGGGTGGATGACCACCCGCAACCGCTGGATCAGCAAGCGAAATCGCCCCGTCTCGTAGCCGGGCCCCGTCAGCAGCGTCGCCGAGACGCCGGTGCCGTCCCGGGCCCCCTGGGCCTGCTGCCGCAGCGACTCGATGCTGCCGTCCTGGTCGGCGTCCGCCAGCAGGCGCTCCAGGGCCCCGACCCAGGCCACCGCGCCGGGGGTGACCTTGCCACTGCCCCCCAGCTCGCCCAGGGCCCCCAGCCCCGCGATGGCGAGGGGGTCGCGCACATCGGGGGCGGGCAGCGACGGATCCACCGCCGGCGCCCGCGCGGCCAGCAGATCCAGCCAGGCGGTGTCGGTGGGCACCTTCAGCCGCACCTTGTCGCCCCCCTGCCGATCCATCACCAGCAGCACGGTGCCGTTGAAGAAGCCCAGCCCCTCCCCCGGCCCGTCGCGCAGGTGCTGGGCCACCTGGGCCACCTCGTCGTAGGGCATCACCCCGTCGGCCAGGGCCAGGCCCCCCTGCTTGTCGCGGGCGCCGGCGATGTAGACCACCACCACGTCGCCCTGGCTGACGTACTGAAACGGCGCCCCGCGCCGGAACAGCTCGACGAAGGCGGCCCGGGTGGGGACCTTCTCGATGACGTGGATCTTGCGCGGGTTGAGGCCCAGCCGCTGCTCGGCGTGCTTCGCCACGCGGCGGGCCGTCTCGACGGCCACGGGCTCGTCGGCCCCGGCCAGGGCCACGAACGACAGGCTGCGGTTGGGCACGGCGGCCCACGCTGGCGCCGCCAGCGCCCAGAACGCCAGGAAGATCAGGGATCTGCGCAGCACGCTACTCCCCACACAGCGACAGGAGCGTGTCGATGCCCGAGACGGGCGCGGAGCACTGGCCGCTGCGCACGCGCTGGCCCAGGCGGGCCACGCGCTGGCAGAGGCCCGACCCGCGGGACAGCGACTGGTTGCGGGAGCTCTTGCGGATGTCGGCGAACTCGCTGGCGCAGTCGGCCACCAGCTTCGAGATGCGCACCCGACGCGGGGCGGCCGTGGCCGGGGCGTGGGGTCGGGGCGGGCTGGCGCTGGCCACGCTCTCGGGCGCCGCCGTCTCGGGGGCCGCCACGCTCTCGGGCGCCGCCGTCTCCGGGGCCGCCACGCTCTCGGGCGCCGCCGTCTCGGGGGCCGCCACGCTCTCGGGGGCCGCCGTCTCGGGGGCCGCCGCGCTCTCCGGCGCCTGCCCCGTCGAGGGGGTGGCCACCTCGCCCACCCGCACCGTGCGCACATCCGCCTCGGGGGGCTGATCCCCCGATCGGCTGGCCCACATGGCGACGCTGCCCCCGCCCAGGGCCAGCCCCCCGAGGACCACCAGCGCGAACCGGCGCCCGACGCCACCCGCGGCCGCCGGCGCGGCGGGGGCCTCTGCGGGCGCCTCCACCACCGGCGCCGGCGCCGACCGCCCGGCCAGGGCGTCGGTGAGGGCATCGGCCAGGGCCTGGACGTCCGCGAAGCGCTCCTCCGGCGTCTTCGCCATCGCGCGGCGCACCACCGCCTCCAGGGCCGGCGGGACCTCCGCCTCGGCGGGCATCGGCGGGAAGGGGGCGATGCAGTGGGCCGTCATCACCTCGAACTCGCTGCCCTTGTGGTAGGGCAGCTCGCCCGTGAGCATCTCGTAGAGCATCACCCCCAGGCTGTACTGGTCGGTGGCCGGACCGATGCCGCGGGCGTACGCCTGCTCGGGCGAGAGGTAGGCGGGGGTGCCCATGATGACGCCCGCCCGGGTCTGGTGGCCCAGAGGCGTCGACATGGGGGCGTCGGCCCGCACCGACTTCACGATGCCGAAGTCGAGGATCTGCGCCCGGTACGATCCGAAGGAAGTCTTCGAGATCATGATGTTTTCGGGCTTCATGTCCCGGTGGACGAGGCCCCGGTCGTGGGCGTGGGCCAGCCCCTCGCAGATCTGGCGGGCCAGGTCGACCACCACCGTCGGCGCCAGGCGCTTCTCGTCGGTCAGGATCTGGCGCAGCTCGCGGCCGTCCACCAGCTCCATCACCATGTACAGCTCGCCGGCGTCCTCGCCGAAGTCGTACAGGGCCACGATGCCGGGGTGCTTGAGGTGGGCGGCGGCCGCGGCCTCGCGCTGGAAGCGCTTGCGCAGGCTGGGATCGTCGGCGCGCTGGCGGTTGATGACCTTGATGGCCACCTCGCGGCCGATGGGCGCCTGGATGCCCCGGTAGACGGTGCCGAGGCCGCCGCGGCCGATGATGGCCTTGACCTCGTACTTGCCCCCGAGCCGCCGGCCGATGAGGGAGACGGCGGCCACCGCGGGCGCGGAGCTCAGCGGCGCGGGGGTGCCATCCTCCGTGGGCGCACGGCCCAGGAGCACCGCGGGCGTCTGCGCGATGGTGTCGTGCGGGTGACCCCCGGGATCGTCCGTCTCGGCCAGCGCTGATCTCCCACGCCCGGGGCCGTCCTGCCCCGTCGGGTGACCATAGCACTGGCCCCTGGACCGGGCCACCTGACATCGACCCCACGGCCGTCGTAGGATCACGCCGATGACGGGGGGGACGCCGTGAAGCCCATCACCTTGTGCCTCGTGCTCGGCCTCGGCTGCCAGAGCCAGGTCGCCGACGACGCTCGGTTCGCGTGCGACGTGGACGGCGACTGCCGAGCCGGGTGGTACTGCGTCGCGGGGGCCTGCCAGACCGAGCGGGGCCCCGACGCGGCCACCCGGGCGGACGCCACCCCGGCCGACGCGACCATCCGGCCGGACGCCGCGGGGCCGGGAGGCATGGGCGGGGCCCGGACGCCGACGTGGACCAGGGCCCGGCGGCGGCGGCGGCGGCGGCGGTCGGTGGCGGCGGCGGCGGCGGCATGGGCGGCGGCGGCGGCAGCGGCGGCGGCGGAGGCGACATCGGCGGCGGCGGGGGCGGCGTGGGCGGAGCCGGCGGAGGCGTCGAAGGCGACGCCGACGGCGATGGCGTCCCCGACGTCCTCGACAACTGCAAGAGCGAGCCCAACCCCGGCCAGCAGGACAAGGATCGCGACGGCATCGGCGACCACTGCGAGAGCTGCAACGAGGACGCCGAGTGCGTCGTGGTCACCTACCGCTGCGAGATCGAGCGCACCTGCCGATCGGCGCGCCTGGGCCACTACGAGCGCGGCCGCTGCATCGCGGGGACGTGTGGCGAGTTCGCCGACGCCGGCGGCAGCCTGAGCTACTGCCGCCAGGACGAGCTTTGCGCCTTCGTGGACGGCGAAGCCGCCTGCGTCCCCGACGACATCTGCATCGAGGAGCTGCCGTGCCGCTTGGAGACCGAGGGCCAGATCTGCGGCAACCCCGAGACCCCTTCGCGCTGCGTCACCGGCGTCTGCGAGCCCTGGACCTGCCTGGACGTCCACTGCAACGAGAACGGCCCGAGGCTCGGCCGGCCGCCACCCCCGGAGCAGGGGCTGCGCCTGGAGGTGATCGATCCCGTGACCATCCGCGACATGCGCACGGGCATCCTCTGGTCCCTGGAGACGGGCGCGGTCGGCGATCTGGCGGGGGCCCACCGCTACTGCGATGACGTGTCGATGCGGCGGGGCGGCGTCTGGCGGGTGCCCACCTGGTATGAGCTGCACGGCGTCTCGGGGCGCACCCAGGCGCGCCGCGAGGCCCGCACCGCGGTCGCCTGGCCCCTCTTCGCCGATCGCACCTTCATCAGCCGCACGCGGGTGGATCTGAACCGGGCCATGGGGGTCAACCTGGCCATCGGCACCGGCGAGGCCGTCCCCCTCATCGCGGTGGGCGACGGCTACCTGGTCCACTGCGTCAGCGCCCCCGCCCAGGTCGAGGATCTGTCGGCGCGGCGCGCCGCGTTCGACACGCCCGACGCCGACGGCCCCGTCGACCCGTGGACGGAGCTGACCTGGGTGGCTGGCCTGCTGAACGCCGGGTTCTCGCTGCGGGTCGCCGAGACGGACTGCGGCCTCGAAGGCGCCAGCCTGCCCACGGTGGAAGAGGCCATCTCGCTGCTGACCTACAACGTCGCCGACCCCCCGGGGCCCGGGTACTGGCCCGACTGGGACGGCCTGGCCTTCGGCCGTCGCGCTGCGCGCATCTGGACCTCCGAGCCCGTCGAGGTCGAGGGCGGCTTCAACGTGGGCTGGGTCGTCGACCTCGGCACGGGGGCCGTCGTCCGCGAGGGCGTCGGCGCGCCGGCTGGGTACATCTGCGTCACGAGGCCGAGGTAACACGATGAGATTCCTCCTCTTTTCGGTCCTGCTCGTGCTGGCTTCGGTGACCGGCTGCCAGAGCGATGTGGCGGAGGACGAGCGCTTCGCGTGCAGCAGCGACCGCCAGTGCGTCGCCGGCCAGTGGTGCGCGGAGGGCATCTGCACGCCCGGCCAGCGCCCTGACGCCGACCCGCTGGTGGACGCCGCCCCGCCCGATGTGTCCGTGCCCGATCAGGGCGGCATGGGTGGCGTCGGCGGCGCGGGTGGCGTCGGCGGCGCGGGTGGCGTCGGCGGCGCGGGTGGCGTCGGCGGCATGGGCGGCGACGGCGGCGACGGCGGCATGGGCGGCGACGGCGGCGCGGGTGGCGCGGGCGGCGACGGCGGTGCTGGTGGCGATCCCGCCCAGGATCGTGACGGCGATGGTACCCGCGACGCCGACGACAACTGCCCCGACCACGCGAACCCCGACCAGCGCGACGCGGACGGCGACGGCATCGGTGACGCGTGCGACCGCTGCCCGAACGAGGCGGGCTTCGACGCGTGCTTCCAGCCCTGCGCCGAGGCCGACGAGGGCACCGGCTGCCTGCTGATCCAGTCGTGGGCCTGCCCCGAGGGCTGCAACCGCCTGGTCGAGAAGACCTTTTTCTGGGGAGTCTGCCGCTCCGGGTTCTGCGAGCAGGAGGATCCGAACCTCTACTCCGAGCGCTTCGCCTGCGACGAGAACCACATCTGCGAGCCGCGGGGGCCGGGCTCCAGCGGCCGCTGCGCCCCCGTCAACGAGCCCGGCGTCCGCGACCGCTGCCCGGGCGACGCCTGCCTCGGCCAGCTCGACGGGGTGGCCTGCCGGGAGGGGGGCCTCGAGGCCCGCTGCGTCGCGGACCACTGCTGCCCGTGGACGAGCACCGCCGTCGGCTGCAACGAGCAGGGGCCCCGGTTCCACCTGCCCGACCCGGACCTCAGCGTCCCCCAGCGCTTCCTGCGGCGGGGCAACGAGCTCTTCGACGCCGGCACCAACATCACCTGGCTCTTCCCGCCGACGCTGATGGAGACGCCCGCCCTGGCCCACCAGGCCTGCACCGCGCGCGGCGGCCGGCTGCCGACGGTCTTCGAGCTGCAGAGCATGCCCATCCGGGGCCCGGCCTTCGGCGAGCTCGCGGTGCTCTTCCCCGAGATCGTGGTCGACGATCCGCCGTGGTACCTCAGCCGCACCATGCGCGACACCCTCGACGGCCAGCGGATCGCCCCCCTCGGCGTGCGCCTGGGCAACGGCGGCGAGCAGCAGATCCTCGATCCCCGCGCCATCCCGGGCGTCATCAAGTTCCTGTGCGTCCGCGCCGATCACGCGCCGGCCGATCCTCGCCCGGCGCGTCCGCATCCACCAGGGGCCCGACGAGAACGGCGAACATCCACGACCCCTGGACCGGCGTGACCTGGGTAGATGGCACCGAGAGCGCCGTGCGCGCCTACGCCGGCGCGGTGACCTGCGCGCCCATCCGCGGCCAGCCACCCCCCGGGCCTCTCCGGCCGCCCACGCTCCTGGAGTCGCTGTCCACCTGGCAGCCCAACCCGGCGGGGACCCGGGTCGAGGACGCCGTCCTGGGCAACCGCCGGTTCGACTGGCTGATGCTGGCCAACGGCGGGCGCGGCGTCCACATGGGCGTCGACGGCTTCGCGGACGCTTCCCCGGTGTTCTACGGCGCCGAGGAGGTCCCCGGCGTCGCCGATGCGGCCTGGCTGGTCAGCTTCATCTCCGGCCAGGTGTCGGTCGTCTCCCGCAGCAGCCCCGAGGCCGTCGGCCGCGTCCGCTGCGTCCGCCCCTGAGCCTCGTC
Source organism: bacterium (assembly GCA_041389985.1). Taxonomy (GTDB): domain Bacteria; phylum Myxococcota_A; class Bradymonadia; order UBA7976; family UBA1532; genus JACKDP01. The sequence continues at coordinate 38,742 of JAWKQS010000041.1, read as the reverse complement.
GGGGCCCGTGGTGGCCAGGCGGCCCCGGCCTCAAAGCGATCCCGGGTGCGAATCGGTTGCGCCCACCCCGCCATCGATGAAAGAACCTCCCCGCACCGGCAGAAAGGACCCGCCCGTTGGAGTGGTTGACCGCCTACCTCGACCAGTTCACCTACTTCGGTGTCGCCCTGTCGCTCTTCGCGGCGGGCCTGGGCTTTCCCATCCCCGAGGACATCCCCCTGATCTTCGGCGGCGCCATGGCCGGTGCCGGAAAGATCAATGTCTACATCCACTTCGCGATCAGCATGGTCTTCATCCTGATCGGGGACACCTGCCTGTACTACATCGGCCGCCGCATCGGCACGGCGTCGGAGGGGAAGGGCCGGCTGGCGAAGCTGCTCACCCCGGAGCGGCGCGCGAAGGCGACCGGCTGGTTCGACAAGTATGGGAGCTGGGCGGTGTTCTTCGGCCGCTTCGTGGCCGGCATCCGCGCGGCGGTGTACCTGACGGCCGGGACCGTGCGCTTCCCGGTGGGCCGCTTCGTCCTGCTCGACTTCCTGGCGGCGCTGGTCTCGGTGCCCGTCTGGATCTGGCTGGGCTGGAAGTTCGGTGAGAACTGGGAGACCGTGGTCGAGGTCATGAAGGGGGCCCAGCACTGGGTCCTGGGCGGCGCGGCGGTCATCGTGGCGGCGCTCGTCCTCTACTTCAAGTGGTGGCGGAAGCGACCAAAGGCGGCCTGAGCACATGCGGTTCGTCGGCGGACTCTGGGCTCTCCTGCTGGCCGGCTGCCTGGGCCGGGGCCCCGCCGAGCCGTGCCCGGCGCACCTCTGCCCGCCCCCCGCCGAGGCGGCCTGCACCGGCGAGGCCGCCGCCTTCGTCTACCACCAGCGCATCGAGCCGCTCCTCCAGGACGAGCACCCGGCGAGCTGTGGCGCCTGCCACCTGCAAGGCATTGATCTCACTGGCTTTGTACGCGACACCCCCTGCGCCAGCATGGCCTGCCTGGTGGACAAGGGCCTCGTCGACCTGGACCACCCCGCCCAGAGCGACATCCTGCGCCTGATCGATCGGGGGCGTGGGGGCCCGTCGGCCGAGGCCTCGGCCGCCGAGCGCGCCGGCTTCCTGGCGTGGATCGAGTACAGCGCGCGCTGCCAGGCCACCGCCTGCGGCCAGATCGCCGATCCCTGCGGCGCCCCGGTCGGCGACGCCGGTCAGCCGGCGGACGCGGCGCGGCCGGCGGTCACCGACGGAGGCCCGAACCTCGACGCCACCCCGGCGGTGGCCGACGCCGGCTCGCTGGACGCCGGCTCGCGGGACGCCGGCTCGCTGGACGCCGGCTCGCTGGACGCCGGCCCCGCGGACGCTGGCCCGCCCGACGCCTGGGTCTCCCGGGGCCGACCCTGCGACGATCCCTCCTGGCCCTGCGGTTCCAGGTGCGGGTGATGCGCTGGCACGGCCGCTGTACGCACTGCCACGCCGACGACGGCATCACGGCGGGCACCCGCGGCGCGCCCCTGTGGATGCGCGACGGCCCCGACCTGGCCTCGGCCCGCGAGACGATGCGGCGCGTCGTCGCGGCGGGCTACATCGATCATGCCGAGCCGGCCCGCTCCCTCCTGCTGCTCAAGCCCCTCGCCCGCCGCGTCGGCGGCCTGGAGCACGGCGGCGGCGACAAGTTCCCGCGCCTGGACGACCCGGCCTACCTGGACTTCCTGGACTGGGCCCAGGCCTGGGCGGCCTGCACGCCCGCGCCGGCCCCGGTGCAGGACGCCGGCGTGCGCCCCCCCCACCCGGACGCGGGCGGGCTGCCGGCCGAGGCCCCCGCCGAGGTGGTCGCGCTGTGCGAGTGCCTGCTGGCGAGCTGCCATGACCGCTACCACGGCCTGTATGGCGACGATGAGGTGGTGGCCCGGCTGGCCTGCCTGCGCCAGGGGAGCCGGCTGGCCGCCCCGGAGCTGGCCTGCCGGGCGCGGCAGTGCGCCGCGGTGCCGACGCCGGACGACGCGGCCACCTGCGGACCCGCCCTGGGCGAGGCGGCCTGCGCCCCCTGAGCCCGCCGCAGAGAAACCCTCTGTCTCTTCAGTACTTGGGGGGACCGCTGCCCGCGGCCGCCAGCTTCGCCTTCGCCCGGGCCAGGGCGGCCTCGGTGGGGGCGTTGCCCGGCCGGAGCGCCAGGGACTTCTCCAGCGCCTTCACCGCGTCGGCCGGCCGATCCAGCTCGATGCACACCATGCCCAGGTTGTAGAGGATCGAAGGCTTCGCCTTGTCGGGCGAGATGGCGAGGGCGTGGTACAGCACCGGCACGGCCACCCACTCACGGCTCTTCATGAGCGCCAGCCCCAGCTCCTGGAGCGCGACGGCATCCGTGGGGTGCAGGGCGAGCGCGTCGCGCAGCGTCCCCGCCGCCTGGGTGGCGTCGGTGGCCAGGGCCGCCAGGCCCGCCTTGCGCAGCGCGGCGTAGTCCCCCGAGGGCGTCGCGTCGACGCTCACGCGCTGGGCCTCGGCGTCCAGCACCGGCCCGCCGGGGGCCCAGGTCCAGCGCTCCTGGATGGTCAGCGACGGGCAGCACGCCCCGTCCACCGCCAGGGAGCCGCGCCGGGTCAGCAGCAGCGCGCCGCCGTCGAACTTCACCGCGTCCACCCCGCCGTCGCCCCGGTCCCCGCCGGGGTGCTGGCCGTTCTTCGTCGGGCCGGCCTTGCCCGGGGTGTAGATGTCCACGCTGTCGAAGGTGCCGGTGCCGCCCCCGTTGTAGGCCGTGTGCACCACCGCGTCCTCGACGCCGTCCTTGTTCACGTCCCCGTAGGCGACGCCCACCAGGCGCATGGACTCGGTGTAGCTCTCATCCTCCTGGGTCCGCTCCCACTCGCCGTTGACGAGCTTCATGGCCTGCTCGCCCTCGCCGTAGGTGCGGTTCGCCCAGTCGATGGCGCGGATGCCCGTGGGGGCCTGGGCCTGGGCGAGGCCGGGCAGCAGCGCGAGAAGGCTCACGAGACGACGCATACAACCTCCTGATTTCCCAGCAGAACTTCCGGACGGCCGCTGCGTCGGGCCGCCTACTCGTCGTAGTCCGTGAGGTGGCGGCGGCCCCCCGCGGCGCGGTTGGCCTGGGCCTGCTCCTCACGGCTGAGGCAGTCCACGCAGAGGGTGACCCAGGGCATCAGCTCCAGCCGGCGGCGCACGATGGGCTCCTCGCACGACCGGCACAGGCCGAACTCCTCGGGGGTCTCATCGATGCGCTCGATGGCCTCCTCGATGAGGCGGATGGAGCCCAGGCGCGCCTTGTTGCGCGTCGAGGCGATCATCTGGTTCATCTCGGCCAGCGGCTGCAAGTCCTCATCGACCTTGTCGCTCGGGGCGTCCCGGAGCGGCTCTACCTGCGGCGGAGCGTCCATGAGGGCCTCGCGGCGCGACAGCAGCAGCAGCCGAAAATACTCGAGGTCCTTCTGGTCCACGGGTCCTTCTCCCCGGTCGGTGCCGGGGGATTCTGCCCGCTTGGGCGGTCCGAAGGTAGATGAAGAAGGCCGGGGGCGACCGATTGCGGGTGCAGGATCCTGCACCCGGCCCCGGCGGCTGCGGGCACTCCCAGCGGGGCCGTCGGCCGACTAGTCTGGCCCCAGGAGGAGCCGATGAACGCCACCCACCTCATCGACGCGGTGGTCCGCCAGACCACCGTGCTCATCGCCCACCTGGCCACCGCCGCCGGGGTGCGCGCGCCCCTCGCCCATGTGGCCAACCAGGTCTTCCTGGACCTGGTGGCCGAGCTGCGGGCCCAGGGCGTCGGGGGCAAGGTCATCGCCGACATGTTCGGCATGGCCCTGCGCACCTACCACGCCCGCATCCAGCGCCTCTCCGAGAGCGCCACCGACCGCGGCCGCACCCTCTGGGAGGTGGTGCTGGCCTTCGTGCAGGAGCACCAGGTGGTCGAGCGCACCAAGGTGCTGCACCGCTTCCGCTACGACGACGAGGCCCTCGTGCGCGGCGTGCTCAACGACCTGGTCGAGAGCGGCATGCTCTTCCGATCGGGCCGCGGCGAGCGGACGCTGTACCGCGCCGCCGGCCCCGGCGATCAGGCCGCCGACGGCGATCCCAGCGAGGCCGACGCCGCCTTCGCCCTCGTGGCCATCAACCGCTACCAGCCGGCCACCGCCGAGCAGCTCGCCCAGGCCACGCTGCTGGATCCCGAGCGCCTCGCCCGCGCCCTCGCCCACCTGGAGGCCGAGGGCCGCGCCCGCCGCCAGCCCCGCGCCGACGGCGACGCCTGGCGCTGCGACGAGTGCGTCATCCCCATCGGCTCCCCCGTCGGGTTCGAGGCCGCGGTCTTCGATCACTTCCAGGCCATGGTCACCGCGCTGTGCACGAAGCTGCGCCAGGGCCGCTCGCGCTCCGCCTTCCGCGACGCCGTCGGCGGCAGCACCTACGGCTTCGACATCTGGCCCGGCCACCCCCTCGAGGGCGAGGTGCTGGGCCTGCTGGCCGAGCTGCGCGCGCGCCTGTCCACCCTGCGCGAGCGCGTCGAGGCCTGCCCGGACGCCCCGCCGCCGGGCGGACCCACCCGCACCCTGGTCTACGTGGGCCAGACCGTCCTGGAGGACGACGACCTGGAGGCTCGCCCCTGATGCGCCACAACCTCTTGATCATGCTCGCATTTCTGGCCCTGGGCGGCTGCAACGACCGCCCGGTGACGCCGACGGGCCCCCGCGCGGGCAGCGAGACCCACTGGCTGCTGGCCTGCGACGACGACGCGATCTGCGGCGAGGCCAGCGCCTGCGTCTGCGGCGTCTGCACCGCCCCCTGCGCCGAGGACGCGGCCTGCGCGGGCGGCGCGCCGGCCCTCTGCGCCACCGCGGCCTCCCCCGCTGCCGAGGCCGCCTGCGCCGTGCTGCCGGCGGGGGTCGGCGGCGTCTGCCTCGCCCGCTGCGCCCGGGACGCCGACTGCGGCGCCGGCCTCGCCTGCGACGCTGGCGCCTGCGTGGCCCGCGCCCGCCGCCTCGAGCAGACCATCGCGCCGGCCGGCCCCCACGCGGTGGACGTGCTCTTCGTCATCGACGACTCCGGCTCCATGTGCGGTGAGCAGGCCGGGCTGGCCAACGCCATGGCCGAGATCGTCCCCGACGTCCAGGCCGTCGACGCCCGCATCGCGGTCACCACCACCGACCTCGTCGCCGCCGGCCGCCGCGGCCGCTTCATCGCCGAGCCCACCGCCCCCGAGATGGCCGTCAACTGCGACACGGACGCGCCGCCCGACACCGCCGACTGCGACGACTTCCTGGGCGGCCGTGCCCTGCCCACCATCATCGGGGCGCGCGACCAGGTGGACGGCACCACCTTGAAGGGCTGGTTCAAGTGCCTCGCGCTGGTCGGCGTCGGCGGCGACGGCTTCGAGGCGGGCCTGTGGGCCATGCACCGCGCCCTGGCCTGCGATGGCCCCAACGCGGCGGCCTTCGGGGGCTGCTGCGTCGACGGCCGCTACGACGCCGCCGCCTGCGCCGCCGGCCCCGCCCCCGACTTCCTGCGGCCCGAGGCCGACCTGGTGGTGGTCTTCGTGAGCGACGAGGACGACTGCTCCGCCCCGGCGGCCTTCCCCGACGCCACCGCCGTGCCCGCCTGCCAGCCCGGCGGCGGCGGCGGCGACGTGTGCACCATCAGCCGCACCTCCAACGCCAACTGCGAGTACGACCGCGACCAGCTCGAGCCCGTCGCGACGTTCCGCGACCACCTGCTTGATCTGAAAGGGGATCCGGGCGCCGTCGCCATCTGGGCCTTCGTCGGCGGCGAGCTGCGGGACGCCGACGGCCGGGCCGTCCGCTTCGATCGGGGCCAGCCCGCGCCCACCTGCGACCCCGGCGATCCCGCCTTCGATCCGAGCGACGTGGACGCCTGCTGCCCGGGCGGACGCTGCCAGGGCGACCCCTGGGTGGCCTGCGAGGGCGCGGCCGGCGAGGCCTACGCCGGCCACCGCTACCTGGAGCTGGCCCGCAGCTTCCCCCTCGGCTGCGCCCCCGGCGACCCCCGCCTCGACTGCGGCCTGTGCCGGGATGCGCTGCCCCTGGCCCAGGCCGTCGAGACGCTGCCCGCGCTCGAGTACGGCACCTGCCTCGACGTCGCCCCGGCCTGCGCCGTCGTGGACGACCAGGGCCTGCGCGGCTGCGCCACGGCCGCCGAGCAGGCCGACCCGGCCCGCCGCAGCCTGCGCGTCGACGTCGCCTGCGACGCCGCCGACTGCGCCGAGCCGGTCGCCGCGCGGACCCTCCGACCGGACGAGTACCGGCTCACGCCGACCGCGCTTTGTCCCTCGGGGATCTTCTTCAGCCCCGCCGCCGGCAGCGTGCCGACCGGCGGCCGGCTAACGCTCCGCGGCGTGGAGTAGGGTCGCCGCGGGGGCCGGCCGTCAGTCCCGGGGCTTCACCCCTGGGTCAGCCGCCGGAACGTCACGCCGTCCGGGCTGACCTGGCCGTTGGGCGGCAGGTCGTACCACTCCTGGAACTTCTGGATGGCGTAGATGGTCCGCGGCCCGCAGTCCCCGTCCACCCGGCCCACGTCGGCCATGTGGCAGTTCAACAAGCGCTGCACCACCTTCACGTCGGCCTTCTTGTTGGGCTGCCCCTTGCCGACGCCCTTCTGCAGCGCGAAGGGCTCCGACGTCGTCGCCGCCGACCACAGGCTCACCTTGTGCGCCCGGTCGAAGTACTCGCCGTGCACCGTCTGCGTCCCGTTCCACAGATCGAAGTGCCCCGTCGCGTCGCTCCACGACGCCACCTCGAAGCAGATGACCCCCTGCTGCCCGGCGAACTTCGCCGCCGTGATGGTCCCCGCCTCGCCCTCCTCCACATGATCCGGCGCGCCGTACTCGGCCAGCATGTAGCGCAGGAACTCCGCCACCCGGTAGGCGTAGTACAGCCCCGTCGGGGCCTGGATCACGTTCAACCCGTTGTACTTCTTGGGGATGGGCGCGCCCGCCATGTTGAAGGCGTGGCTCGTGCGGATGGTGCAGGTGTTGGTGATCCAGTCGTAGGCCAGCTTCCCGCCGAGGCGCGCCTTCACCTCGGTGGACGCGCCATGGGGGTAGCCGAGCCAGAGCAGGCGGAAGTCAGGGAGGGCCATCAGACAAGCTCCTGGTGGTGGGGGGGCTGGTCGACGGTCGCACCCCGGCCCGGCGACGTCAATGCAGCTCAACCGAGCGGAAGCACCGGACCCTCTTGTCATGCCCTCTACCTACCCCGAGCATACCGCCGACCGTCGACGAGGCTGCAGCTTGTAGCAACCACATACCAACCGGGGTCCCCAACCGGCCGAAACGGAACCTTCAAGGTACCGTTTCAGCCGGTCGACGACCGGCTTCGGTACCTCCGAGGTACGAAAACCGGCTGTCGACAGCCGCGTTCGGTCCTTCGGTGCTACAGAACGCAGCGTTTTCGCTGCTTTTTCTAGCTCCGCGTTACCCCCGGAGGCCGTGGACGTCGGCGTCGGGTACCTTCGAGCTTCCTCGGGGCTTCGTCGCCCGCATCCGGCGGTATCAGGGAAGTGGGTCGGGTCGAGGCTGAGCCGGCGCGGGGACCCCGGCGTCCGGCGGGACATACACCCGCGGCGTCACGCCGGCGGGCGCAGGGATGTCGTAGAACAGTCGGGCGCGCTCCCACCCGGCAGGTGGCTCGAACTCCTCCGGAGAGGCCTCCCAGAGGTACAAGGTGCCTGGCGCCTGACTGCACGCCTGGCCGACGAATCGGAAGGCTTCGCCGTCTGCCTCGCCCTCGATCGTCGCCCAGCACCCAACGTCGTCGACATAGGTCGTCCGCCAGGTCAGCGGCGCTGGCCGTACCACCGAAGGCTCGCAGCCCTCGAAGCGCCGGAAGGTGGCCTGGCAGCTGAAAGTCTGCGTCAACGGCCCCACCTGAGCGACCTCGTAGGTACCGGGATCGCAGATGTAGGTGAGCATGGGGACCGTGCGAGACCCCAGCTGGCGGGTGAGAGTCGCACAGCCAGTGTCGCCGCGCGGGCACTCGACGTCGGGCGAGCAGCTGCCCGAGTCCGCCTCTCCCCCACCGCAGCCCAGGAGGCAGGCGGCCACCAGCAGGAAGTACCCATCAAGGTGTCGCATAGGTGTAGTCCAGGTAGGGGATGCCGTTGTAGACATGGTAGCCCACATCCGGCGGCATCAGGGAAATGGGTCGGGTCGAGGCTGAGCCGGCGCGGGAACCCCGGCGTCCGGCGGGACATGCACCCGCGGCGTCACGCCGGCGGGCGCTGGGATGTCGTAGAAGAACCGCGCACCCTTCAGCGGGGGGGGAGGGCTGACCTCTTCAGGGTTCGCCTCGGAGAGCTGCAACCTGCCGGGCTCTTGACTGCATGCATAGCCGACCAGCGGCAACACCTCGCCGTCGACCTGCACCTCGACCGTGACCCGGCACCCGACGTCGTCGACATAGGTCGTCCGCCAGGTCAGCGGCGCTGGCCACACCTCCGAGGGTTCGCAGCCCTCGAAGCGCCGGAACGTGGCCTGGCAGCTGAACGTCTGCGTCAACGGCCCCACCTGAGCGACCTCGTAGGTCCCGGGATCGCATGTGTAGGTGAACAAGGGCTCTCGCCGCTTCTGGCGGGTAAGAATCGCACAGCCGGTGTCGCCGCGCGGGCACTCGACGTCGGGCGAGCAGCTGCCCGAGTCCGCCTCTTCCCCACCGCAGCCCAGGAGGCAGGCGGCCACCAGCAGGAAGTACCCATCAAGGTGTCGCATAGGTGTAGTCCAGGTAGGGGATGCCATTGTAGACATGGTAGCCCACATCCGGCGGCATCAAGGTCATTGGGTCGGCCGGCAGGGGGCCGGGCCGATGTACACAAACTCGCTCTCCGAGATGTAGATATCGTCGAACTGAGCGAAGTAGCCGCTGGCGCTCGTCGGATCCAGGCCCGACGACAGCAGCACGAACTGCAGCGCGCCGGCTGGGGCGGGATTGGCCGCAATGCGTGGCCCGAAGTGCGCGCCGATGCTGGTGTCGAAGGGGTTGCCCCACGTCACGACTCCCGTCCCCCCGGCGATCGAGAACGGAACCGCCCAGACGGTGCCCACCTGGCCCGAGCGCGGCTGCGAGAGACAGACAGCCAGGCAGTTGGCCAGCAGGCCCGTACTTGCCACCGGGCTGCAGGCGACATCGGGGGCGCCAAAGCACTTGAGTTCAGGGTCGACCCCGGGCAGCGGCGGCGCCAGAGAGATCGCCGACCAGGCGCCGCTGCCGGGCGAAGACGTCCTCAGCCGCAGCCGGTTGCCATCATCCACGAAGGCGACGACCCACCGGTCGGAGATCGGATCGTGGTCGGCCCCGACATGCGGACTCTCGAGGTCGGCGGCCAGGACCGGCTGGGCCGTCCAGGTGGGACCGCCGACGTCGCGCTCGTCGGCCGTGTGGTCCGTCTCGGGGATCGTCCAGGCGTCGCCCCGGGCAGAGGCGACGAGCCAGCGGCTGGTGCCTGGCAAGCCGTGGTAGTCGTGAGCCAGCGCGGGGGTGTGGAAGACACGCGTCGGCGTCGCCGTCTCGGCCGCCGTCCAGGCGTTGTTCTCATAGATCACGGTCCGGGCGAACGTCACCGCCTGGCTGCCGATCCACTCCAGGAAGGCCACCGCGTGCCAACGGCCACCCGCGGTGCTCGCCCGCACGGGTGAGAGCGTCTCGCCCGCCGGGTAGATCTGCGACGGCGCGCTGAAGCTGTAGCTGCCCGGCGGCGCTGCCTGGCGCCGCCAGATGTCCGCGGAGGCCCGGCCGTAGTCGTACCAGAGGTACCGGATGTCCGCGTTGGTGAGCCATCGGAAGGAGGTAAGTTCGCCCTCGACGACCGATGCATCGTCGATATCGCACTCACTCAAGTGGGCGAACTTCAGCGTGTGCATCGCCTCGTGCATGACGAGCTTCCGAAGAGAGTCGGCGCCGAGAACGTGACCCGCCTGGGCTCCCCCGACGAAGTGAATCTGGCTGCACGCCAGGCTGCCGAAGCTCCCACCCGCGTAGGTGCAGCCGTCGTCCCCCCCGTTGCAGCTCGACCAGCCGGCAAAGTCGTCATTCGGGGGCGTGGCCATCACGATCAGGGTGGCCTGCGCGAAGGAGTTCCCACAGGCCAGGTCGACGGAGTGGCCGCGGTAGCGGAAGTTGACGACCGATCCCGTCGCGGCCCGGAAGGACGCCAGCGACTCCAGGACGATCTTCTCGGCGGTCGCGGCGGGCAGGCCCACCACCTGCGCCTGGCCGTAGAAGCTGTCATCGATGTAGAAGTCGATGGATCCGCCACCTACGAAGCCGTTCCAGGGGCTCCCATTGCCACACCACAGGTTGTAGCACCAGCCATTGGGCTGGTAGCAGCCTTCGTAGGCCCCGGCCTGGCCAGCTCCGAGCAGGCCGAGGAGTACCACGAGCATCGTGCCACGCATGCTACTGCCCCCCCAGCGTCGCCAGCAGGGCATCGACCGTCACGGCCGCAGAGGGAATCTGGTCCGCCTCGAGTCTCAGCGCGGCAGTGGGGAGGTCGCCGTGCCGGCGGGGGATCTCGGGACGCCCCCAGCGGGTGGCGCCGATCGGGAGCAGGTAGCGCTCGCCAGCCACCAGGTCGACCCCGTACTGGACGTCCGCGAACTCGACGTCCAGCTGCCGAGGGAGTCGACGCCCTGCGACGACCCGCTCGATGTCCAACCGCGCCAGGCCTCGGGGGAAGTGGTAGGAGAGTCCATCGATCACACGGATCTCCATCCGCTTCTCGACGCCAGCGACTCGAACGACGGCGAGCGATGCACCCCGTGACAGGTACGACCTCAGGCTCTCGGGCGTGAGGGGCCGGGGCGGCACCTCTCCACGGCTGGCCCGCTCGGGCGCAACCTGCATGAACACCCCAGCGTCAACCGGCTGGTCGCTCGGGTCGGGGAGTCCGTCGGCCTGCACCGCGAGGGCCTGGACGTGCGCCACCTCGTCATCGGCGTCCATCGACGTACAAGCAGGCGCGCCTGTCGCCAACGCGATGAGTATCAGTCCTCGTTGCCAGCGTCCCCACCTGGCTCCAATGCACCGGGGGGGGGGGGGGAAATGCTCCATGTGCCCGCTCTCCACATCACGCCCCGGCGCCCATCACCGAGGTGCCGCCAGCGTTGCCGCGACGCCGGGTTGTTGTCAAGTCGAAGCCGTGCAACAGAGCAAACGCGCGTCGCCGCGCCGACGGAGCGCTCAGTCCAGGTAGCCCGAGCCGAAGAGTGCCAGGCGGCCGCCGTAGCCGAAGCCAGCCTCCTGCTCGGCGAAGCCGGTGAGGGCCAGGCCCCAGAAGTCCTTGAACTTCCACTCGAAGCCGGCCGACCCCCGGGCGATGGGGCCCCACTCGGCGGCGGGGGCGTGGGCGCCGCGCAGGGCCTGGGCGGCGGCGCCGGCCTCCAGCGCGACGACGGGGGTGAGGGCGTCGCTGGGCGTCCAGGTCACGCCGGCGAGGAGGGCGTGGCGGTCGTGGCTCCAGGTGTCCAGGTCTTCACTCACCGAGACATCGAGGGGCTGGCGGCGCAGGGTGGTGGTGGTGTCGTACGTGTAGCCGGCGGTCAGCGTCCAGGCGAAGTGCACCCCGAGCCCCAGCGTGAGGCCGGCGCCGTAGCGGAAGGCGTCCCCCGCCGCGGTGGCGCCGCCCGCCTGGTCGGGGCGCAGCAGGCGGCCGGTGCGCACCTCGACGTGGGGGCGGACGCTCAGCTCGGCGACGTCGGCGAGGGCGGGCGGTGCCACCAGCACCAGGGCGACGGCGGCGCGGTTCACCGGCTTTTGGACTCCAGCCAGGCCTTGGTGAACATGTTGGCGGGCAGGTCGGCCAGGTCGACGGAGCGCACCGCGATGGTGGAGCGGTTCTCCTTCTCCACCTCGTCGAAGATGCGGATCTCCTTGGCATAGTAGACGTCGCGGCCCGAGCGGGGGTCGGGGATCTTCTCCCACTTCGGGTAGTAGACGGTGCGCATCAGGCGGTCGCTCAGGGCGTGCTCCTGCACCTTCAGCAGGTTCTCGCTCTCGGCGTCGAACCAGACGTGCAGGGTGGGCGACGCGACGTCGACGCCCTCTTTGGCCACGAGCTTGAGGTGGTGGACGGTGAAGCGGCCCAGCTTCTCCTCGCCCACGTAGGTGTGGGTGAAGTCGTTGGCGTAGCTGTCGGGATCGAAGTCGCCGCGCTGGCTGCCGGTGCCGCCGATGCGCTCGCGCTCGGTGCGCCGCTCCCACTTGCCCACGGTGGGATCGTACATCCACAGGTTCTGGTCGATGCGCAGGTAGCCCTTGCCGGCCTCGGCCTTGGGGGCGAGGAAGAGGATGAGGAAGCGGTCGTCGGCGTCGTGGCGGTAGTAGACCGCGTCGTAGGCCACGTCCGGCTTGTCCTTCTCCCGGGTCTCGATGTAGGCGCGGGCGGTGAAGTCCCCGGCGCTCTTCATCTTCTCGTCGAAGCGGGCCAGCAGGGCCTGCATGGCGGGGGCGTCGAGGGGGGCGGCCGCGGCGTCGGGGGCGACGCTGGCGACGAGGAGCAGCAGGGGCAGCGCGCGGATCATCGAGGCCTCCTCAGCCCATGGCGGTGACGGGCCGCAGGCGGGCCGCACGCCACGCAGGGTACAGCGCCGACAGGCCCGTGATCACGGTGATGAGCGCGACGCCCCCCAGCAGGTCCACGACCCGCAGCTCCAGGTGCAGGCGGTCGCTCATCAGCACCATCTGGAACGCCTGCTGCCCGATGGGAATGCCCACGGCGTCCACGACCAGGATGGCGATGGCCCCGAGGAGGGCGCCGGCGGCCGCCGCGAGGGCGCCCAGCAGGGTGGCCTCCAGCAGGAAGAGGCCGAGCACCTGGCGGCGGCTCATGCCGATGGCGCGCACGGTGCCGATCTCGGCGCGGCGCTCGCGGATGGCCATCCACAGGGTGTTCATGATGCCGATGACGATGATGATGAGCAGGCCCGAGAGCAGCAGCCAGCGCAGGGTGGCGAAGCCGGTCACGATCCAGGCCATGAAGCTGATCTCGTCGCGCCAGGTGGTCAGGTCGAGCTGCTGGCCGGCCCAGTCCTCGCTGATGACCTCCTGGAGCTTCATGAAGAAGGGCTTGGGGCTGTGCTTCATGAGGCGGTGGCCGGCCTCCTCGAGGACGGGGCGCAGGCGGGCCATGGCCGCGACGGCGGCCTCGGGGTCGTCCAGGTAGATCTGGATGGCGCCGGTGGTGTCGGGCTCGAGGCGGTAGAGGTCGCGGACGGTCTGCTTGGGCACGAAGACCGAGAGGGCCGAGAGGGAGCCCACGTCGCGGATGATGGCCACGACGCGCAGGTCGGCGGTGTTGTCAGCGCCCCCCAGGGTGGCGGCGCTCAGCGTCAGCTCGTCGCCGATGCCCACCTCCAGGCGCGCCGCCTGGCGCACGAAGAGCGCCACGGTGCCGGGCTGCTTCAGGCCGTCGAGGTCGCCCTCCACCACCTGGAGCACGTCGGCCAGGCGGGTCTCTTCGGCGATGTCGACCCCGGCCAGGGCGACGAAGAACGAGCTGCGGCCGCTGATCAGCCGGGCCCAGCCGCGCATCCGGTCGACGATCTCGGCGTCGGGCAGGGTGGCGTGCACCTGGGCGCGCAGGGCCCCCACGCCCTGGAGGACGGGGGCGACCTGGCTGCGGGTGGGCTTGAAGAAGCCGCCCACGTTGACGTGGCCGCTCATCAGGGTGCTGGCCGAGCGGATGAGCGTCGTCTCGAGGCCCGAGGCCAGGCCCGAGAGGGTGACGAGCAGGAGCGTGACGAAGGCGATGGCGCCCCCCAGCAGGAAGGTGCGCCGGCCGCCCTGCCGCAGGTTGCGCAGGGCGAGGGTGAGGTACAGCCCCACTCAGGCCCGCCGCAGCGTGACGGCGAGGGCGCGGCCCTCCACGTCGTAGGCGTGCTCGCCGCTCGAACCCTCTGAAACCACGAAGGATTCTGCCAGGACCTCCTGGGCGATGGCGTCGGCCCAGGCGGCGATGGCGGCGCGCAGCTCGGCGTCGTCGGTGGCCAGCTCGACCTGGATGCGGTCGGTCACGTCCAGGCCCGAGTCCTTGCGGAGGCGCTGGAGGCGGCTCTGCACCTCGCGCACGAGGCCCTCGGCGACGAGGCCCGCGTCCAGCTCGGTGTCGAGGGCGACGGTGACCGCCCCCTGGGTCTCGATGACCACATCCCCCCGCGGCGTGCGGGTGACGATGACGTCCTCGGCGGTGATGGGCTCGTCGGCGATGGTCAGCGAGCCGCCCGCGGCGAGGGCGTCCCACTCGGCCCGGGTGAGGGCGCCGATGGCGTCGGCGGCCTCCTTCATGCGCTTGCCCAGCCGGCGGCCGAGGCGCTTGAAGTCGGCCTTGAAGCCCAGGGTGGCCAGGCCGGCGTCGTCGGCCACGACCTCCACCGCCTTGACGTTGAGCTCCTCCGCGATGATGTCGGCGTGGGTCTCGAGGGCGGCGCGCGCGGCGGCGTCGTGGTGCACCACCTGCACGCGGCGCAGGGGCTGGCGGGTCTTGAGCCGGTGCTGCTCGCGCAGGGCGCGGCCCATGGAGACCACGCTGCGGGCCAGGGCCACCTGGGCCTCGAGCGCCGTGTCGATGAGCGCCGGCTGCACCTCCGGGTAGTCGCACAGGTGCACGCTGGTGGGCCCCTCGGCGCCGGGCTCCACTACCAGGTTCTGGTAGAGGGCGTCGCTGATGAAGGGCAGCACCGGGGCCAGCACCTTGGAGAACGTCACCAGCACCTCGTAGAGCGTCGCGTAGGCCGACGCCTTGTCCTGGCGGCCCGCCGCGTCGTCGGCCGAGCGCCAGAAGCGGCGGCGGCTGCGGCGGATGTACCAGTTGGTCAGATCGTCGATGAAGCCCAGGACCGGGGGCACCACCTTGTACAGGTAGTACCCCTCCATCTGGGCGTTCACCTCGGCCACCAGCGACTGGAGCACCGAGAGGACCCAGCGGTCCAGCTCGGGGCGCTCGGCGACGGGCGGCGCGGCGGCCAGGCCGGCGCGCGGCTCCCAGCCGTCGATGTTGGCGTACTGGGCGAAGAACGACCAGGCGTTGCGCAGGGGGATGAGCACCGTGCGCACCACCTCCTTCACGCCCCGCTCGCTGAAGCGCAGCGGCTCCGCGCGCACGATGGGAGAGTTGATGAGGTAGGCGCGCAGGGCGTCGGCCCCGTACTCGTGGAAGATGCGGTCCGGCGCGGGGTAGTTCTGCTTGCGCTTGCTCATCTTGGAGCCGTCTTCGGCCAGGACCATGCCGTTGACGATGCAGTTCTGGAACGGCGGGCTGTCGTAGAGCGCCGTCGAGAGCACGAGCAGCGTGTAGAACCAGCCGCGGGTCTGATCGAGGCCCTCGGCGATGAAGCGCGCCGGGAAGTCGGCGGCGAAGGTGTCGGCCCCCTCGAAGGGGTGGTGCCGCTGGGCGTAGGGCATGGAGCCCGACTCGAACCAGCAGTCGAACACATCGGGGATGCGGCGGGCCTGCCCGCCGCAGTCCGCGCAGGCGATGGTCAGGTGGTCGATGCGGTGGGGGTGCAGGTCGGTGACCTCGGCCCCGGTGGCCGCCTCGAGCTCGGCGATGGACCCGATGCAGCGCTCGGCGCCGCAGCCCTCGCAGCGCCAGATGGGGATGGGGGTGCCCCAGAAGCGGTTGCGGGAGACGTTCCAGTCGCGGGCGTCGGCCAGCCAGTTGCCGAAGCGCTTCTGGCCCACGGCCTCGGGCACCCAGTGGATGGTCTGGTTGTGGGCCTGCATCCGCTCGCGCAGGGCCTCGACGCGCACGAAGCGCGCCGGGACGGCCTTGTAGATGAGGGGCGTGTCGCTGCGCCAGCAGAACGGGTAGCTGTGCTGGATGGTGTCGTGGCGGACGAGGCGCCCGGCGTCCTTCAGCCAGCGGATGATGTCGGCGTCCGCCTCCTTCACGTTGCGGCCGGCGAAGTCCTTGATGTCACGGACGAAACGCCCCTCGTCGTCGACGGACTGCAGGACGCCGATGCCCACGGCGCGGCAGGCCTGGAAGTCCTCCTCGCCGAAGTCGGGGGCCATGTGCACCAGGCCGGTGCCGTCGGCGGTGGTCACATGGGGCGCGGCGATGACGACGAAGGCCCGGCCCTCGCCCTCGGGCCGGTCGGCCAGCTCGGCGAAGTAGTCGAACAGCGGCGCGTAGCGGCGACCCACGAGCTGGCTGCCGGGGAAGCGGTCGAGGATCTCGACGCCCTTGCCCAGGATGGCCTCGGCCCGGGCGGCGGCGATGATGTAGACGGTCTCCTCGCCGGCCTTGCGGGCGCGGACGTACTCGATCTCCTCCCCCACGGCGACGGCCAGGTTCGAGGGCAGCGTCCAGGGGGTCGTCGTCCAGACCAGCAGCGACTCCTCGGCGTCCAGCAGCGGCATCGTCACGGTGATGGCCGGATCCTGGACGTCGCGGTAGTCCATGTTCGCTTCGAAGTTCGACAGCGACGTCGACAGGCGCCACGAGAAGGGCATCACGCGGAAGTCCGCGTAGATCAAGCCCTTGTCCCAGAGCTGCCGGAAGACCCACCAGACGCTCTCCATGAAGGAGGGGTCCATGGTCTTGTAGTCATTCTGGAAGTCGACCCAGCGCCCGAGGCGGCTGACCACCTTCTCCCACTCGGCGGTGTAGCGCAGCACCCCCCCGCGGCAGGCCTCGTTGAACTCGGCCACGCCGTAGGCGCGGATGTCCCCCGGGCCCGACAGGCCGAGCTGCTTCTCCATCTCCATCTCGATGGGGAGGCCGTGGGTGTCCCAGCCGAAGCGGCGCTCGACGCGGTGGCCCCGCATGGCCCAGTACCGCGGCACGATGTCCTTCAGCGTCGACGCCACCAGGTGCCCGTAGTGGGGCAGGCCGGTGGCGAAGGGGGGGCCGTCGTAGAAGACGTAGCGGCTCTCCTGAGAGCGCCCCTCGACGCTCTGCCGGAAGACGTCGCGGGCGCGCCAGAGCGCGAGGACGTCCTCCTCCAGATCGGGGAAGTGGACCTGCGGCGAGACAGGGCGAAACGCGGCCATCGTGCCCTCCAGAAGCGAAGGCACGGCAGTACCCCAAGCGGCGCGGCAGGGCAAGGGCTGGGCGCGGGTGGGCCGCGGCCGGGGGTGCTGCGGGGGTGCTGCGGAGGGCTCTGGCGACTACGGGGCGAGGCCGGCCGCCCGTACCTGGTCCGCCACGAGGCTCGCGAACAGCGTCGCCCCCCGGCCGGCCAGGTGGCCGTAGTCCACGAAGTCGGTGGGCAAGAGCCCGATGGCGGAGGCGCGCTCGGCCCCCAGCGCCGGGGGGGAGAGGCCGTCGACGTAGGCCCGCCAGCGGGCGTCGGCGGCGGGGTGGCGCGTGCGGCGGGCGTCCAGGTAGGCGTCGCGCCAGGGCACGCGCAAGAGCCGCACCTCGACGCCGTCGGCGCGGGCGAGGGCGATGAGGCGGTCGAGCTGGGCCACGCGCCCCTGCCCCGGCCGATCCTCGCGGAAGAAGCCGTCCAGCTCCGTCACCACGTCCACGTCCACCGGGCCCGTCTGGGGATCATCCGCCCGCCAGCGCAGGCGGCCGTCGGGCCCCAGGGGCACGTCCCGCACCCCGCGCCGCGCGACGGCCTGGAGCGTCTCGCGGATGACGTCCCGCGCGTCGTAGGTGCGCCAGACGAAGCCCAGCAGGAGCGACAGCCGCAGCTCGCCATCCCAGTCCCCCCACCGCTCGGCGAGGGTGGCGAAGCGGCGGTCCCGCTCGGTCGGGACCATGGCGCCGTTGAGGTACCAGTCCTCGACGCCCACGAGCAAAAACTTTGCCTTCCGCAGAGTTGCGCGGTTTCGGCGGTAGAGCGTGAGGGCGTCGAACGGGGTGCCGGAGGTCAGCGCCAGGTTCAAGACGGCGCCGGTGGACAAGCCCAGCGCCCGCTCCAGATCCCGGGGCGACAGGGCGTCGCGCACGCGGCTGGAGCCCAGCACGACGATCCGGGGCGCGTCCGCGTGGGCGATGACGCGGGCCTCCAGCACGTCGATGATGCCGGCCCCGCTGCGGGGCACCAGCTTCCAGAGCCAGTCGGGGCGGGCCACGCCCAGCTCGACCAGGAGCAAGATCGCGAGGCAGAGGCGAGCCGCCTTGCCGCGCAGGAGAGATCGGAGGCGGGCGGCGGTCGGCATCAGAACTGGAAGTAGATGAAGGGTGAGGGGCTGCCCGAGAGCAGCAGCGTGGCCAGGGCGAGGCCGGCGTAGGCGGCGCCGCGCAGCCACCAGGGCCAGCGCAGCATCGCCTCGTGCTCACCGCGGCGGACCTGGGGCACGTCGATCAGCAGCAAGGCCGCCACGGCGGCCACCGCCACCAGCGCCATGCTCCCGGGCACCCCGCCGGTGAAGGCGAAGAGGCCGCGCAGCACGGCCAGCGCCTCGTCGAGGGTGTGGGCCCGAAAGAAGATCCAGGCGAAGCAGACGAGGGCCATGGTGCCCGCCCAGCTCAGGACGAGGCGCAGGCGGCCCGGCCGGGGCACATGCCCGCCGCGCCAGCGCTTGTGCACGGCCAGGGCCCCGCCGTGCAGCCCGCCCCAGATGACGAAGTTCCAGCCGGCTCCGTGCCAGAGGCCGCCCAGCAGCATGGTCAGCATGAGGTTGCGGTAGGTCTTGAAGGCGCCGCCCCGGTTGCCGCCGAGGGGGATGTACAGGTAGTCGCGCAGCCAGCTCGAGAGGGACACATGCCAGCGCCGCCAGAACTCGGTGATGCTGGTCGAGAAGTACGGGTGCTCGAAGTTCTGCATCAGCTCGACCCCCAGCATGCGGGAGGCGCCGCGGGCGATGTCGGAGTAGCCGGCAAAGTCGCCGTAGATCTGCAGGGCGAAGAGGACGACCCCCAGGGCGATGGCCACGCTGGAGGCGCCGCCGGGAGCGTTGAAGATGCGATCGACGTGGGGCGCGACGGTGTCGGCGATGGCCACCTTGCGGAAGTACCCGATCAGCATCAACAAAGCGCCCGACCCGAGCTGGTGGCGCGTCGGCAGGCGGCGCGTGCTGAACTGGGGCAGCAGCCGGTCGGCGCGCTCGATGGGGCCCGCCACGAGCTGGGGAAACCAGGCCACGTAGACCGCGAACGCCACCGGATCCCGGGTGGCCCGGGTGTGCCGGCGGTAGACGTCGATGGTGTAGGCCATCGTCTGGAAGGTGTAGAAGCTGATGCCGATGGGCAGCAGGATGCCCAGCACGGGCCGGTGGGGCTGCAGGCCCAGGGCGAGCAGCAGGTCGACGGCCGAGTCCACGAAGAACCCGGTGTACTTGAAGAAGGCCAGCAACCCCAGGTTCGTGGCGAGGCTGACCCAGAGCCACCGCTTGCGGCGCGGGGCCTCGTCCGTGGCCTCGATGCGCTGGGCGACGTAGAAGTCGACGGCCGTCGAGAAGATCAGCAGGCCCAGGAAGCGCCAGTCCCACCAGCCGAAGAAGATGTACGAGGCCACCAGGGACAGGTGGTTCTGGCCGGCGAGCCCCAGCCGCCGGTACAGCAGCAGGACCACCGCGAAGAAGACGAAGAAGGTGGGCGAGTGGAAGAGCACGCCAGGGCCAGCCTACGGCGCGGCCGGGAGCGACACGGCCTGGATGACCGCGTCGGCGCGATCGTTGGGCACCGCGAAGCTCAGGATGTACTGGGCCACCCGAAACCCGCCGTCCGGGCCGCGGACGAGGGCGCCGCTACCCCGCAGGGCGCCGTACTTCTCGTGGGCCAGCGGCTCGTAGAACCACGCCGTCTTGCCGTCGGCCGCCAGGCGGATGCGCCGGCCGGCCGCGTCGGGGACCATCGTCCACGCCTTCCCCTTCGCGAAGAAGGGGTGGGCGTAGGCCCGAAACGCCTCCACCGACCACACCTCGGTCGCGTCGGTGCCGACGAACACCCCGTCGGGATCGAAGAGGCCGAAGTAGGCCGCCTCATCGGCCCGGGCCGCCGCTGCGTGGAAGGCGTCGAGGGTCCGGGCCGCCTCCTCGACCCCGGGAGCCGGGGCGAGCAGGGCGACGCTGAGCGCGAGCAAGGGGGCGAGCATGGGCGCTCCGGCGCGTGGGTGACGCCCCAGGGTGGCACCGCCGGCCCCGGATGTCGACGCTCCGCGATCAGGCGAGCCCGACGATCTGGCCGTCGGCGTCCACCCCCAGCGACAACCCCGCCGGGTGGCGCGGCAGGCCGGGCATCCGCAGCAGATCGCCCGTCAGCGCGACGATGAAGCCCGCCCCCGCGCTGATCACGATGTCCCGCACCGTCAGCGTGAACCCCGTGGGGCGCCCCAGCACCCTGGGATCATCCGTCAGCGACTTCTCGGTCTTGGCCATGCACACCGGCAGGCCGCCGAAGCCCTGCTCCACCGCGCGGGCCAGCTTGCGGGCGGCCTCGGGGGTCAGGTGCACGTCGGCGGCCCCGTAGGCCTGCGTCGCGATGGCGCGGATCTTCTCGATGGGGGGGAGGGCCAGATCGTACAGCGGCGTGTAGCCGGTGGTGTGGCCGTCGGCCAGCGCCTTGACGCGACGGGCCAGGGCCAGGCCCCCCTCGCCCCCACGGGCGAAGACGTCCACCTCCTCGGCGGGCTGGTCCAGGTCCGCGCAGTGGGCGCGGATGGCGGCCAGCTCGGCGGGATCATCCGTCGCGAACTTGTTGATGGCCACGACGGCCGGCACCCCGAACGCCCGCGCCGTGGCCAGGTGGGCGTCCAGGTTGGCCAGCCCGCGCCGCAAGGCCGCGAGATCACACTGCTTCAGGTCGGCCAGCCGCGCCCCGCCGTGCAGCTTGAGGGCCCGGGCGGTGGCCACGATCACCACCGCCGAGGGGGCGAAGCCAGCCGTGCGGCACACGATGTCGAAGTACTTCTCGGCCCCCAGATCGAAGCCGAAGCCGGCCTCCGTCACCACGTAGTCGGCCAGGCGCAGCCCCATGCGGGTGGCGATGATGCTGTTGGTGCCATGGGCGATGTTGGCGAACGGCCCGCCGTGGACGAGGGCGGGCGTGCCCTCCAGCGTCTGCACCAGGTTGGGGGCCAGGGCCTCGTCGAGCAGGGCCGCCATGGGGCCGTCGGCCCCCAGATCCCCCGCCGTCACCGGCTGGCGATCATAGGTCTCGCCCACCACGATGCGCGCCAGGCGTGCGCGCAGATCCGCCCGGTCGCGGGCGAGGCAGAACACCGCCATCACCTCGCTGGCCGCCGTGATGTCGAAGCCCGTCTCCCGGGGCACCCCCTGGCTCGCGCCGCCCAGGCCCACCGTCACCTGCCGCAGGGCGCGATCGTTCACGTCCAGCACCCGCCGCCAGGTCACCCGCCGCGGATCCAGCGCCCTCGCGGAAGTGCAGGGCGTTGTCCACCAGGGCCGCCAGCACGTTGTGGGCGCAGGTGATGGCGTGCAGATCGCCCGTGAAGTGCAGGTTGATGGACTCCATCGGCACGACCTGCGCGTGCCCGCCGCCCGCCGCTCCGCCCTTCAGCCCCAGCACGGGCCCCAGGGACGGCTCGCGGATCGCCACCAGGGCCCTGGCGCCGAGCCGCCCGAGGGCCTGGCCCAGCCCCACCGTGACGGTGGTCTTCCCCTCCCCCGCCGGCGTCGGCGACATGGCCGACACCAGGATCAGCCGGCCGTCCATGGGCGCGTCCGCCGCCGCCCCCAGCTCGATCTTGGCCTTGTCGTGGCCGTGGGGCCGCACATCCGCCGGCCCCAGGCCCAGCTCCGCCGCCACATCCAGGATGGGCCGCAGCCGCGCCCGCCGGGCGATCTCGAGGTCGCTCTCCATGCCGCACTCCCCCGCCGCGCCGTCGCGGCCGGCGGGGAGGATAGCGGACCCGGGCCTGGGCCGCACCGCCGCTCCTTCGCGATGCGGTCGATCACGCCGGTGTAGCTGGCGCCGACGGTGACGTCGCCGTTGAGGCCAGGCTGGCTCTTGAAGGGCACGCCGCGGCGGACGCCGACCAGGAGGCTGTTGGGCTTGCCGACGCCCCGGGCGTTGACGGGCAGGCCCATGCTGACGGTGCCGCTCCAGGTGTTGATGCCGACGGAGCCGCTCACGTCGATGGCGGCGCCCTTCACGTTGGCGGGCTTGCCCGCCGAGAAGCCGATGCTGGCGCCGATGTCGAGGCCGCCGACGTTCGTCGGGTCGGTGGTGAGGTTGGCGCCGGCGGCCGCGCCGGTGGTCCCGAAGATCACGGCCTTCTGGTCCTCCCTGGCATCGAGGTTGATGGCGATGCCGAAGGCGTTGTTCCAGTTCACGGAGGGCTTGACCCCCGCGCCCGGCAGGCGGCCGGCGACGTCGCCGTCGACCGTAATGACCAGCGAGGTGCCGAAGAGGGCGTGGGCCTTCTCGATGACGGGCTGCAAGACCTTGGCGTCACGCAGCTCGCGGGCGAGCTCCTCGGCCTTGACGAAGTTGCCGCGGGCGAGGTGCAGGGCGATGGTCTCGATGCGGTCGGTCAGCTCCGGCAGCCGGGTGGCGAGGCTGGCCAGCAGGTCGGTGTAGTCCTTCAGGTGCTGCTCGTAGATCCGCCGGTACAGGGCCTGGGCGGCGGCGGCGGCGAGGTCCTCGACGGTCGCGGCGATCTTCTCGAACTCGCGCTCTGTGTAGCGCAGCGCTGCGTTGAGCTCGGCGTCGGTGTAGTCGTAGGCCTCCTCCACCGCGTCGGCGATGAGGCCCGTGGCCGCGTCGACCTCCTGGCCGGCCTTCTTGAGCTGCTTGCGGGCTCTCTCGATGCTCTTGTCGCTGCTCTTCTCGATCGTGCGAGCGGGCTGGCTGACGGCCTTCTTGAGCTTCTTGAAGACGCCGGCGTCGGCCTCGGTGGGCAGCGCGACGGCGCCGCCGAGGCCCAGGATCAGGGCCAGGCACAGGCGAAGGACGCCGCGAAGGGTGGGGTGGCTGGACATGCTCGTCTCCTCTCTCCAGCCCCGAACGCCGGGGCTCCAGCCGTCCCAACCCCGGCCGCCCCGTCAACGTGCAACCGGAACCGTGCCCGGTGCCGCCGGGGTCAGGTTCCACTGGCCAACCCGCAGGCCGCCCCGCATCATGCTGGCCATGGCAGCCACCCCCCCACGCGCGCTCCCCGGGTGCTTCGACCGCAAGGTCGCGCGCCTGCCCGACGCCGGGGCGCTGCTCGTCGCCACGGACCTTCAGGGAAACTTCAAGGATTACGAAGCCTTGAAGGCCATCTACGCGGCCGAGAGGGCCGCCGGCGGGGCCCCGGTGCTGGCCTTCGTGGGCGATCTGGTCCACGGCCCGAGCCCCGACCTGCTGGCGCCGGGCGCCTGGCCGGACCACCTGGGCACGCCCTACGCCGATGAGTCGGCCCGCCTGCTCCTCGACTTCGAGGTGTTCTCGCGGACGGAGCGGGCGTTCAGCCTGCTGGGCAACCACGAGCACGCGCACATCGGCGGGCCGGTGGTGCCGAAGTTCTACCCCGACGAGGCGGCGGTGCTGGACGCCGCCCTGGGGCCCGAGCGCGAGCGGATGCACGCCTTCCTGCGGCGGTTCCCGCTGCTGGCGGTGGGGCGCTGCGGCGTGGTGCTCACCCACGGTTCGCCCGGCGCGACGGAGCCGGATCTCGACGCGTTCGAGCGCCTCGACTACGCCGGCCATGCGCACCTGCGCATCAACGACATGTACAAGGCCGGCACGCTGGGCGCCCTGCTCTGGAGCCGGTCCGCCACGGCGGCCCAGGCCCAGGCGCTGCTGCGGGCGACGAGCCTGGATGGGAGGCCCAACGCGTTCGTGGCGTTCGGGCACGACGTCGTGCGGGAGGGCTGGGAGAGGACGGGCGCCGACCAGATCTGCCTCTCGACCTCCTATGGGCTGTTCGATCGCGACAAGGTGTACCTGCGGCTGGACCTGAGCCGGCGCTACACCAGCGTCCACGACCTGCGGCCGGGGCATGAGATCCGGCGGCTCTACCCGGAGGCGAGGTGACGACGCCGACCGCCGAGCTCAGCAACGACGAGCTGGTGCGCCTGTGGGCGGGCCTGGGCGTGGCCGGCACGTCGGACACCATCACCGCCACCATCGTGCCGCAGTCGGTCAACCGCCCGACCCGCGCTGGCGAAGAGCTGTCGCTGCTGCCCGCGATGCCCTCGGGCGAGATCGAGGTCACCGGCCCCCTCGCCGAGGGGGGCATGGCCGTCGTCCACCTGGCCCACCAGCGCGGGCTGGAGCGGGAGGTGGCGGTCAAGGTCCTGCGCGGCGAGATCTCGAGCCCCGAGACGCGCTCTCGCCTGCTGCGGGAGGCCCGCCTGACGGGCGCCCTCGAGCACCCCAACATCATCCCCGTGCACACCATCGGCCAGGCCGCCGACGGCGAGCCGATGCTGGTGATGAAGCGGATCGATGGCATCTCCTGGCGGCAGTTCATCGACCACCCCGACGACCGCGCCGAGGCCTTCACCGGCGAGACAGCCCGCGAGAAGAACCTCGACATCCTCATGCAGGTCGCCAAGGCGGTGCACTACGCCCACACTCGCGGGGTCGTGCACCGCGACCTGAAGCCCGAGAACATCATGATCGGGCGGTTCGGCGACGTGTACGTGCTCGACTGGGGCATCGCCGTCCGCCTGGACGAAGGCGAGCTGCACGACGCCCAGGTGGCGGGCACGCCGGGCTACATGGCCCCGGAGATGGTCGGCGGTGGGCGCAACCCCATCACCGTCCGAACGGATGTCTTCCTGCTCGGGGCCGTCCTGCACGAGCTCCTGACCGGCGAACCCCCGCACCAGGGGCGGACGGTGCAGGCCGCGATGTTCCGGGCCTTCCGCGCCGAGCCGGCGGTCTATGACCCTGAAATCCCTCACGATCTTGCCGAGATATGCCACCGGGCCATGGCGCGGG
Source organism: bacterium (assembly GCA_041389985.1). Taxonomy (GTDB): domain Bacteria; phylum Myxococcota_A; class Bradymonadia; order UBA7976; family UBA1532; genus JACKDP01. The sequence continues at coordinate 13,965 of JAWKQS010000041.1, read as the reverse complement.
ATCCGGCCGATCGCTTCCCGGACGCGGAGGCCTTTCGGCTGGCCGTCGCCCGGCACCTGCGCAACCTGGGCAGCATCGCGGTCGCGCGGGAGGCCGAGCAGCGGCTGGGGCGGCTCGTCGAGTGCCTGGCCGCCCAGACCCGGGAGTCGGCGCGCATCTATCGACACTACGGCGCGGCGCGTTTCGGGTTTGAGCACGCGCTGCAGATGTGGCCGGGCAACGACGCCGCGCGGCGGGGCTTGCAGACCACCCTCGAGCGGATGATCACCTTCGAGCTCGACGCCGACCACCCCGCGGCGGCCGAGGCGCTGTACGCCGAGCTGCCCGAGCCTGCCCCGGCGTTGCAGAACCAGCTCGCCCGGGCCCACGCCGAGGCCACCGCCCGCGCCCTCGAGCTGGCCGCGTTGCGGGCCATGGAGCGCGACCTCGCGCCGGAGGTCGGCGCTCGCACCCGGGTCCGGGTCGCCATCGGCCTGGGCGCCGCCCTGGGAGCCATGGCCATGGTCGCCGGCGTCCTGACCCGCCACGTCGCCCACGGCCCCCTCGGCCCGGCCTGGTACCTGCCCCACTCGCTGCTGCTCATTACCGTCGCGGGCCTCTTCCTGTACCGCGGCCGCCGCGCCCTGGCGGCCAGCCAGATCAACCGCCGCATCGTCGCCATGACCATGCTCACGCTGGTCAGCGGCTTCGCCTTTCGCGCCGTCCTGGCGGTCTCGGGGGTCGAGTTCCTGTCGGCCCTGCCCCTCGAGTTCGTCCTCTACGCCAGCGGCATCGCCCTCATGAGCGTCGCTACCCACGGCCGCATCGCCCTCGCCGCCTTGCCGGTGCTCATGGGCGCCATCGCCATGGTCCTCTCGCCCACGCTGGTGACCGAGATCGCCGGCGCCACGGTCTTCGCCGCCCTCGCTACCATGGCCGCGATCTGGCAACGCGACGTGGGCCGCTAGCGGCACCGGGTTCGACTACTGGCGGGCGCACAATGCCACCCTGCCTGAAATGATGTCGGGTGCCCGGCCCTTCGTGCCTACGGGGTTTGACTCCGAGAGGGTGTAATGCGGCGGTGTGGCTGGACGCAGTTCCTCCAGGCGTGGCTGCCTGGGGGCACACCTGGGGCTGGGGCCTGTTGCACGGCCATCGCGAGCGTTCGGCGGCCTGGGCAGGCGGACCGACGCGTTCGACGCCCACACGACCCCGTGGCGTCAACCCCAGACGCTCATCCCATGTAATTTCAGGCAGTTGTGTTCGAATCACCCGCTCTCGGCCCGCTGCCTGAGCTTCTTCCTCGCGTGCGACGGCGGGATGGTGCAGGCCGGGAACGGGATGAGCGGCTGCGTCGGATCCTCCAGCCACTTCCAGTAGGCGATGTGGGCGACCTTGTACGCGGCCTTCAGCTCGGCGTGGCGTTCGCGCCAGGCTTCCTGGTCCTCCTTCGTGCCGTGCACGACGGGCGCTGGGCTGCGCTTGCGCTCCTTCGGCCGCGTCATCGGGTCGACATAGCGCACCGCCTCCGGATCCGGCACGGGCAGGCCGGCCTTCTTCCGCCGCGGGCGGGCTTCGGCGGCGATGCCGTCGGCCAGCTCCCACATCAGCGCCTTGTGCTCCTTCGGGGAGAGCTCACCGAGCCCGGGCAGGCGGTCGAGGCGGACGGTGAGCTCTTCGCTGCGGCCGTCACCCCGGACGAAGGTGCCGCGCAGCTTCTCGCCCCGCAGCAGCGCGGGGTTGGCGCAGGCGAAGACGTCGTCGGCCGGGTGCCTCGACTTCAGCTCGGCGGTCGCCTGGCCCATGAAGTAGCGCATCCGGTCCAGGGCGTGCTCCTCCGAGACGACCTGGATGGCGTGGTTCGGGATGAGGCACTGGCCCGTCCGGTCGTGGAACTTGTTGACTCGCTTCGCGATTTCGCGACAGACCCACTCCAGGAGGAGGCTCTTGTCCACCAGCTCCACCACCCCGAGGAGCAGGTGCAGGTGGTTGGACATGAAGTAGTAGTTGTAGAGGTCGAAGTCGAACGCGAAGCCGTCCTCTTCGCCGACCCGCTGCTGGGCGCGCGCCAGGATGCCCGTCAGCAGGTCCACCATCTTCAGCCGCGGCGCCAGCAAGAACAGGTCGTTGGTGACCTTGCAGGTGATCTCGAAGACGAGCACGTAGACGCCCAGCCGGGGGCTGTACAGGCGCTTCTCGCGGTACTCGATGATGATCATCTCGGCCATGGGGGGAGTCCTCCGCGTGGTGGGGGCCTCTCTTCCCTTCGGTCAGTCGCGGCGCGTGTCGCAGACTATTTTCGAAGTGCCTGATCAGATTGAGAAAAAAATAGCGCCCGGCCCGCGCAGGCCGCTGACCGGCGCTCAATCGGGGAAGAGGGCCAGCGTCACGGTCTCCAGGCCCTCGGGGGCCCACCGCATCTTGTAGGGCATCTCCGTGCCCAGGTCATAGGACGCAACGCCCTCGGCCGCGAGCGCCTTCATGGTCTCGAACTGAGCGATGTTGCCCAGGCTCAGATCCCGCAGGCCGTCGTCGAAGCTCATCTGGAGGCCCCGGAACGCGCCCTTGAAGACCCCGCCGAGGACGAAGACCACGTCGTCGTCCCCCTGCCGACCCAGGAGCACGCGCAGCTCCCCGCAGGCGGCGAGGCGCAGCGCGACTTCCCGATAGAAGTCGCGGGCTTCGCCCTCCTGGACCCCGACCCCGGCGATGCCCTTCCAGCTTCGCCCTTCCACCGCCATCATCCGGTCGAAGATGCCGGGGACGGCCTCCGCCGGGATGTCGGGGTGCCAGCTGAAGCGCACGCCGACATCCTCGGCGCGGCGGGCCGCGCGCCGCAGGTTGGCCCGGAAGCGCGGGGAGCGCGAGGCCAGCCAGGGCTCGATGCCACCCCGCAGGTCGGCCACCCGCCGCCCACAGGACCGGCCCAGGCCGAAGCGCGCACGACCCATGAAGCCGCGCAGGACTTCCTCGAACCACGGCCCCGACCGGGAGACGCCCGACAGGTACAGGCTCTCCGGCGCGCGGTCACTCTCCAGCATGCGGCGAAGCTGCCCGACCAGGGCCCCCGGCCTGGCGCTGGCGAACGGGCTGGCCAGGCCCCAGCTCGCCTCCAGGGGGACCCCGACCCGCCGACCGTCGGGGAGGACGACCGTCATCAGAGCGACGATGCCATCCGCGGACTCCGTGATGAAGGGCTCGGCGGCGGGCATGAAGGCGCGCTGTGCCGGCAGCGACCACCGGCTGCTGGTGCAGAAGCGATCGATGCCGTCGGTCACCGCGACCAGCTCATCCAGACGATCCGCCGCAGCCCCGAGGGCCGCGAAGTCGAGCCACCGCATGGCGTCATCCAACCGCACAGCGGGGGGTGGGATCAATCGGCCAGCACAAGTCGCGTCGCCTCACCCAAAAGCGGCAGGGAGTCCAGCAGCCGGTGGCCGTCCGGAGCCGCGACGAACCGCCGGATCCCGGGCGAGCGCCGCGCCAGCGCGAGGGCGTTCTCGACGGGGATGACGTCGTCGGTGAGGCCGTGGAGGATGACGACCGGGTGGGTGACGGCGACGTCGGCGGCGTCCCGACACTGGGTCCAGAGCGCATAGGGGAGGCCGACCTCCTGGCCGACGCCTTGGTGGCGGTACTGCAGCTGGCCCATCTCCTGCCAGAGGGCCATGCCGTCGGCACCGAGCTGGGTGGCCCAGACGTCATGCAGGCCGACGGCCGGCGCGAGCAGCACCAGGCGGAGGTCACGATGCGGGCGCCGCGAGGCCGCCACCGCGAGCGCCAGCGCCCCCATGGACGAGCCCACCGCGAGCCGGAGCGTCAGGTCCGCGTCGATGGCCTCCAGCAGGACACCGACCTGGTCTTCCAGCGAGAACCCCTTGCGCGGCAGGAAGGGCGCCTCCACCTCCAGCCCCAGCGCCTCGCGCAGGTAGTGGAACTTCCGGCCCTGGGGCACGCCTTCGAAGCCATGGGCGAAGATGCAGCGCATCGCTCCCTCCCGCAGTTTGTCCACCGTTACCGCCGTTGAACGCCGGCGTAAACGGGCAAACGCCCGGCGTGGGCGTCAGTCGCCGAGCAGGGCCCCCAGCACGACCTCGAGGGGGGCGTCCACGACCGGCCGCCGGCCGGCCTGGACCCACAGCGCGTAGCCCCCGTCCAGGGCGCCGGCAGGGACGGCGGTGCGGCCGACGAGGGGAAGCCCCTCCACCCGCGCGGCCAGCACGGGGACGTGGTCGGCGACCACGTCGAGGCCCGCCAGGTCGAGGGGCCCCGGATCACAGCCCCAGCGGGCGGCGCCCACCCGGATCCCCACCACCGGGCCGTCGACCGCGATGATCTGGACCGCGCCGCGCTCGCCGCTGGCCAGCGGGACGACCCGCCACTCGCCCGCTTCCACGTCAGTTCCTCGGCATGTGGTGCCGATCCGGCACGGTCACGCGCCCGCGCACCAGCACGACGCGCTCGGGCTCGCCCTCGCCACCCCGGCGGACCATCAGCTCCACCTCTGAGCCCTCTTCGCCCCGGATGGCCTGGGCGACCTTCGACATGTCGCTGCCCTTGATGGGCTCGCCGTCGACGGCGACGACCACGTCCCCCGCGGCCAGCGCCCCCTCCGCCGGGCCGCCGGGCAGGATCTGGCCGATGCGGACCCCATCGGGGTGACCTGCCAGCACGGCACCGACGCCCGTCAGCTCGCTGCCGGGGATCTGGTCGCGGCTCTGCGGGTTGAGGGCGAAGTCCCGCACGATCCGGCTGCCAGGCGCGCCCTCCACGCCCCCGATGAGCACCGATCGGTAGCCGTCGGCCTTGACCCGGATGCTCGTGCGCACCCCGGGCAGGGCGTCGAGGCGGTAGCGGCCGTCGGCGTCGGTGTAGGCGCCGACGGCCTCCGCCAGCGCCCCCGAGCGCCACTCGGCGGGGATGACCTGCGCGCCCTCGACCGGGCGGCCCGTCCGGGCGTCCGTCACCTGGCCCTCCAGCACCACCGAGGTGCGCAGCGTGAGCGTGATCCCCTCGACCGTCTCGCCGGCCTTCACGTCGACGTCCCGCCGCTCAGCGGGCTGGTAGCCCTCCGCGGCGGCCCAGATCTCCATCCGCCCTGCCGCCAGGGGGCCGAGCAGGAAGTGCCCGTCATCACTGGAGAATGACTGCGCAGGCGGTCCCCCCCGGCCCCAGGTGAGGGGCGAGGCGCTGATGGAGAAGTCCTCGACCGGGCGGCCCGCCTCGTCGACCACCCGCCCGGACACGAAGCCGCCGGCAGGCAGGCGGAGCACGACGTCGCCGGGGCCGCTCACCGCCTCACGCACCGACCCATGCTGGGCCTGCTGGGCGGCCACGGCCGTGGCGCCGTCGACCCACGGCAGGAAGAACCGCCCCGCGTCATCGCTGCGCGCGAAGCCCAGCGGCCGGCGAATCAGCCCATGCAGCGTCACCACCGCGCCGCTGACGGGCTGCTCGTCCGCCAGCACCAGCCCGCGTAGTCCCGGCACCGGCACCAGCTCGACGTCGTAGGGCACATCCCGGCCCGGCGGGAGCGTGGGCCGCGCGTCCGCGAAGGGGCGATAGCCCTCGGCCTCGACCCGGATGACCTCGGGGCGGGCCGGCACATCCCGCAGCGTGAACTGGCCGTCGGCGCCGCTCCGGGTGCGCGCTACCACCGTCGTCCCCCGCTCGACGCGGATGCTCGCGCCCCCGACCGGGGCCCCGCTGGGGTCATGCACGCGGCCATGCAGGATGCGGGGGCGTCCTCCGGCCAGGACGCGGGCTCGGCGTCGGGCTCCCCGCGAGCCTCGCCGGGGGGGCCGGGCCGCACGGCGATCGGCCCCTGGTCTGGCGCAGGGACGACGGGCGCTTCAGCGGGGACGATCGGGCGGTTCAGGTACCAGAACGACCCACCGATCAGCAGCAGGGCGAGGACGACGAGGCCTCCACCGAGGAGCGAGCGCAGACGTGCCATGGGGGCAGCATAGGGAGCGCCGACGGCCGAAGCCAGCGCCGGGCGCGGGGAAGCTCAGAGGGCGTCCGTGGCCGGGGCTTCGGCGCCGCTGTCGGGCGCCGCGGCGGTCGCCGGCGCTGCGTCGCTGACGACCGCGGCCTCCGTCGACGGCGCAGCCTCCGTCGGCGGCGCCTCGCTCGTGGGGGCGCCCGAGCCCGGGGCCGCGACGTCGGGGATGCCGCGCTGGGTCGTGGTCTCATAGGGCAGCGAGGACGCCATCTGCAGGTACCACACCACCACGCCCACGATGGCCAGCCCGCCCAGGCCGGCGATCAGATGAATCGGCTTCATGTTCCCTCCCGCGAGGTGACGCCGCTTGAGTCCCGGCGCCACACGGGACAGCATGCCACGGGACGGGACCGGGGTGGAAGCGGCGAGGAGGCGGCGAGGAGGCGGCGTGGGGAGACCCGGGAGGCGGTGGGGCGGGGTCGCCATGGCCGTGCTGATGGCGCTGGCCGCGTGTGATGTGCAGCCCGCGACCCGGCCCATGGCCGACGGCGGCCGCGGGGTGGCGGACCGGGGCCAGCCACCCGACGCCCGGGCGCCCGAGGCCCTGGATGCCGGGTCGTCGGAGGTCGACGCCGCCCGCCCTGGCCCGCCGGACGCTGGCCCGCCGGACGCTGGCCCGCTGGACGCTGGCCCGCCGGACGCTGGCCCGCTGGACGCGGAGCCCCTGGATGCCACGACGCTCGATGCCGGCTGGGCTGCCCACCAGAGCCTCGGCCCCCAGGTCCTCGACGTCCCCTTCGAGCTGGATGTGCCCCCCGAGGCGACCAGCGCGCTGGTCCAGGCCCGGGTCGGCCGGGCGGGCTGTACGCCATCGTCGAGGTCGACGGACCCTCGGGGCGGCACACGGGCCCTCCCCGGCGACGGCCCCTGGCGGACCAGCCTGAACCCCGAGGTCGCGGTGGCCCTGTGGCCGGGGGCCGACGACCTCCCCTCGCGCCGGGCCGGTACACCCTCCGCGTCGTCAGCGCCGGCCCCGAGGCCGGCCCCGTCGAGGTGGAGGCCTTCCTGAAGGCGGGCGCCCGCTCCTGGCCGTCGATGTGCTCTTTCCCCGGCGGGGGGCCGCACGGCGGACGACCCGGCCCTGGCGCGCATGGCGCTGGCGCTGGAGGCCGCCCTGGAGGACCTGGTCGGGGTGCCCGTCGAGGCGACGCTGCGGGCCCTGGCCCCCGACGCGCCGGTCGAGCTCGTCCTCGACACCCGCCGAGGCGATCCTGGGCGGCCTGGAGGCCCTGGCGGCCGCCACTCCACCGGATTTGTCAGGCGGAATCGCCCTCTACGTGATGGGGGATGTCGTGGACGGAGGCACCAGCCAGAGCGGCTTCTCGGGTGGCCTCCCGGCGCCGTTCGCCCTGCCGGGGGTCGCCGCGGCGGTGATCGCCATCCGGTCCCCCCTGCTCGACGACTTCCCCCAGGCCGTCGCCGATCTGGGCGTCCACGAGCTGGGGCATGGCCTGGGCCTCTACCACACGACCGAGCCCTTCGCGGATCGCCACGATCCCATCCGCGACACCGCCGAGTGCCCCCTGGCCTGCGATCGCGACGGCGACGGCGTGGTCTTCGCGAGCGAGTGCGGCAGCCAGGGGCGCGGGGTGCCGCCTGCCAGGGCACCGCCGACAACGTGATGTTCTGGACGCTGGGCGGTCGGCGCGCCGTGACGCCCGGGCAGCGCGGGGTGGCCCGGGGGCACCGGCCCTGGTGCCCTGACGCTGGACTTGCCAGCGCGGGCGTTCGGAGCTTGACTGTCAGCCGCTCACGTCGGAGGTCCCCTGGCACGTCGCTCTCCCTGCTCGCCCTGCCCCTGGCCGCCCTGCCCCTGGCCGCCTTGCTGGGCGGCTGTGGCGCAGCCCCCGAAGAGACCCGGAAGGCGGAGGGCCCGGATCCCTGCAAGGTGGCCGCCGCGGATCTCGGCCGCCCGCCTGGCCCCGAGTTCGACAAGGTCGTGACCGGCCGGCGTCTCCCCCTGCCCGCCCGTCCCCCGGTGGCTGTGCGCTGGTGTATCTGCAGGTGGATGAGGAGTTTGCGGGCGAAGTGGCCGAGGACGGCGGCGGGCTGGCCGTCGTCGATCAGCTCCTCGCCATCGCGTTGCCCGACGGCCGCGGGAAGCCGGCGCTGTCCCTCGTCGGCGCGTCGGCCATGGCCCCGGGGCCCGCGCTCATCACCCTCGACGGCGCGGATGTGGACGACGACGGCGCCCCCGAGCTGATCGTCGACGAGCGCTCGGGCGACTACCACGGCCTGCGCATCTTCAGCTACCAGGCGGGCTCCCCGGAGGCCCAGGAGATCTTCGCCGACCACCTGAAGGTGAAGACGCCCGAGGACCTGGAGATCGCGGCGCGCTGGGGCAAGGGCACCTACGAGGGGGCGAAGGCGATCATCCTCGACGGCGCCGGGTCCAAGAAGGTCTACACCTGGAACCGGGCCGCGAAGCGCTTCACCTACAACGAGGTGGCCACGCAGGCCACCCGCCCGAAGCCGGCGGCCCCCGAGTCGGCCCCCGAGTCGGCCCCCGCCGAGAAGGCAGGCGGACTCCCTGGCCTGAACCTCTGAGGCGGGCGCTACCGGCGGCCCGTCGGAGACGTCTCCGTAAACACCTTGAATCGTTGACTTTCCGCCGAGATGCGCGCCGCCAGCCACTCGGCATAGCGGACGTGGCCCGGCCCCGCCAGGTGGACGAAGTCGTGGTAGGCGCCGGCCACCTCGGCGAACAGGCCGACCGGGAAGCCAACCGGCGCCCCCACCTCCGCCACCAGCCGATCGACGAACAGCCGCTCCTCCTCCCGGACGTCGCCGCGCAGGCCGGCCGCGGGCGTCGGGAGCACCTCCACCCGGACCTCGGCGCCCCCCGCGCGCAGCAGCCGCGCGAGATCGGCGTAGGCGGCGACCCCCAGCGCACCCTGGGCCGCCCGCTGCGCCGCCGACGGCTTGCCGACGGCCCAGGTCCGCACCCGCCAGAGCAGGTGCAGGGCGACCTCTTCGAGGGCGAGCGTCGGTGGGTGGGCCGCGCTCGGGAAGGGCTTCGTCACCAGGCCGGCGTGGGGACGGAAGACGTCCCCGTACGGCAGCGCGATGAGGGCGAGATCGGCGTCGAAGTCCCCGAAAGTACGCACATAGGCGAGTTCGTTGAACGGCCCCCAGCCGTTCACCCCCGCGTTGAGGACCTCGACCGGGCGGCCCCCGGCCAGGGCCGTGAGGTGCCGCTCCAGGAGGGCGGGGTAGATGGCGTCCTGGTCGAGGTAGGAGCCCCCGAAGGCGGTCGAGTCGCCCAGGATGAGCACCCGGAACGTGCCCGCCGGCTTCTCGCGGCTGACCGGCCGTGAGCGCATGCCGAAGGCATTGATGGCGACGCGGTTGCCCTGCCGGCTCACCGCCTGGTCCGGCTGCGGGTAGTACCCGACGACGGGATCGTCGATGTACAGGACCGGATCGCCGAAGCCCATGAAGCGCAACGCGATCTCGGCGATCAGGGCGAGCGCCAGCAGCCCGGCGAGGGCCATGGGCCAGCGGCGGCCGCGGTGGATGAGGGGCTCGGCGGCGAAGAGCGAGCGGACGCGCCGCGCCCGGCGCGCCTCTTCGGCGGCCGGAATCCAGTAGGACGGCGCCTCCGAGGGGCGCAGGTTCAGGGGGTCACGACCGCTCAGCCGGTGGACGCCGCGCACGATGGTGAAGCCCACCAGGAAGAGGGGCGTGAGCAGCACCCAGGTCATCACGCGGCCGATGCCCCGCCCCAGCGCGGCCAGGCCTCCATCGAGGGCGCGCCGTGCGGCGGGAGAGGCCACCGAGGCCAGCGTCACCGTGCCCGCCACCGCCCACGCCACGACGGCCAGCGTCGAGAAGCCCGCGATCCAGCACAGACCGCCCACGGCCGCCCCGATGGCCCCCTTGATCCACACCCCTGCGACCCCGTGGGCCACCGCGGGGGGGCCGGGCAACCAGGGACGGTCGACCTTGAGATCCGACGGCTTCATGGCGCTCCCACTGGACCGGCGCGGACTCTACCGCGGCGCCGCGTCGGAGGAAACGCGGCCTCGACCGGGGCGCAGCACACAGCGCGCGCGCCCGGCGGTGCGCTCCTCGATATCCGCTTTGATTCCGGCGACTTCCGCATCAACCACCCGGAGCGTCAGGCGCACCTCCGCGCCATAGTCCGCGTCGACCGGGCTCTGGCCATGGGCCGTGAGGACGGACTGCACCGCCCCCGACAGCCCGTAGTCGAACGTCACGTCCAGGTCGGTGGTGAAGGGCTCGAACACGACGCCCGCCCGGGCGATCACCTCGGCGGCGGCGGCGCCGTAGGCCCGCACCAGCCCACCGACCCCGAGCTTCGTGCCGCCGAACCAGCGCACGACGATCACCGCGGTGTGGGAGAGCCCCCGACCGTCGATGGCGGCCAGCATGGGTCGACCCGCGGAGCCGGCCGGTTCGCCGTCGTCCCCCCAGCGAAAGGCGTCTCGCCCATCGCCCCGCCAGGCCCAGCAGTGGTGCGTCGCGTCGGGGAAGCGGCCCCGGGCTTCGGCCAGCCGGGCGAGCGCATCGTCCACGCCAGCGGCCACGTCGACGATGGCGAGGAAGCGCGACCCCTTCACGCGGTCGCCCTCGTGCTCGCACCGCCCGGCGACGGTCAGGATGCCCGGCTCGCGTGGGTCGGCCACCTCAGGGCACGGTCCGGGTGACCTCCGCCACGGGGGGGCGGCTCACCGACGGCAGCTCCATCGCCTCGCCCAGCCAGACGAAGCCCACGACCTCCTCGCCCTCCGGGAGGCCAAGGAGCGTGCGCACGTCGTCGTGCCGGGTCAGCCCCCCGGTCGACCACTTGGCGTGCAGGCCCTGGGCGGTCGCCGCGAGCATCATGTTCTCGATGGCGCAGGCGCAGGCGGCGTAGTCCTCGCGGGCGCGCTCGGCGTCCTCGGCCACCACCTGGCTGACCACCACCAGGGCGCCCGGGTTGCCGAACTGGCTGACGAGGAAGGCGCGCTGCTTGTCGTGCATCGGCCGTCCGCCGGCCTTCAGCTCGATGGCCAGGGCGGTGATGCGCGCCCGGGCCTGGGGGCCGACCACGGTGAAGCGCCAGGGCCAGGTGTGCTTGTGGCAGGGCGCCTGGTGCGCCGCCTCGAGGCAGCGATCCACCACGGCGTCGTCGACGGGGGTCGGCTGCCAGCGGTGGGCGGTGCGGCGCGCGCGCATCGCGGCGAGGGTGTCCACGGGAGTCCTCCAGGGCAGGGGCGTCGAGGAGGGAGGATACACGCGACGCCCGCGGGTTGCGCGCGGATCAGACCGCGAGCAGGCGGAGGCGGCGGACGCGCTCGGCCGTGGACGGGTGGCTGCTCAGCCAGTCCTCCGGCTCGGCGGCGGGGGCCATCGGCTGCCACCACCAGCGCGCCCGGTGCGGCCGCTCCAGCGCCTCCAGCGCATCGGCCAGGGCGGCGGGATCGCCCGTCAGGTGCGCGGCGCCCGCGTCCGCGGCGAACTCGCGGGTCCGCGACAGCGCCTGGCGCAGGGCCACCATGCCCGACGGCGCCAGGTACAGCAGCAGGAGGACCCAGAACGGCATGGGCGCGCCTGCGATGAGGGCGATGATGCCAGCCAGCAGGCCCAGCCGTGCGAGACCCCCGGTGACGGCGACGGCCGCGTCAGCGAGGCGCATGACCCGCAGATCGCCGTGGCGCAGGTGGGACAGCTCATGGGCCAGCACGGCCGCCACCTGGCGAGGCGTCAGGCGGTCCAGGAGCGCGGGCGACACCGCCACCAGGGGCGCGTCGGCCGAGCCCATGGCCAGGGCCTGGGGGACCGGCAGGGGAACCAGAAAGAGGCGGGGCACCGGCAGCCCGGCCCGGGCGCTCAGCACCGCCAGGAGGCGGGCGAGGCCCGGCGCCACGTGATCCGGCACGCGGGCGGCCCCCAGCTGGCGCAGCAGCGCCTGGGTCGCCCCCTGGTGGCGAACGACGACGCTGACGACCATGACCCCGACGGCGACCACGGCGCCGGCCGACCCGGCGGCCAGCCAGCCCACGAGCGCGGCGACGCCGCCCAGCGCCAGCACGAGCGCGGTGGTGTGGAGAGAGTTCTGCAGGTTCATCAACACGACGAGGCCCTCCGAGACGGCGGCAGACGCTGAGCACACCCTCCGCGGCGTCAACCGCCGGCGACGCTGGCGGAATCCGGCGGATTTGCTAGCCTGCACCCATGATCCGCCCCGCACCGCCTGCCCACGCGCTCATCTGCGCGCTCCTCCTGGCCTGTGGCACCGACAACGAGTGCGTCACCCCCCAGGGCTGCGGCCCCGACGCCCTCTGCGTCGCGAACCGGTGCGTGGGCACCGAGGTCGAGGGCGATCCGCGGGCGCTGTACGCCAGCGAGTTTCGGCTGCGGCTCGACACCGAGTGCGGCATCTGCCACTTCGCCGGCGCCAACGGGAAGGGCGTAGCCCCGGCCGACGGCAGCTGGCGGCTCTACTCGGGCGTCGAGCTCGACGAAGACCAGATCGAGGCGGGCTGGCAGGACCTGCAAGACTTCGTGAAGCCGGGCGACGCGGCCGCGAGCCTGCTCCTCACCTACGCCCGGGGCGAGGCCACCATCGACCCCGAGCGCGACGGCACCAAGACCCCCCACCCGGCCGTCTACCAGTCGGTGGAGAACCTGTCCTACGCGCGGGTCATCGGGTGGCTCGCGCTCTTCGAAGCCCCGATGCTGCCGGGGGTGGCGCCGCCGGGCGAGCAGGGCTATGAGAGCGTCATCCATGGGCTCCTGGTCCAGGGCTGCAGCTGCCACACCGCCCCGGAGCGCTTCTGGCACATCGCCGGCCCCACCCCGGACGCCGCCGCCCTGGCCGAGAGCTACGCCGCCACCAGCGCGTGGATCAGCGCCGACGACCCGGACGCCAGCCCGCTCCTCGGCTACACGCGAGGCGAGTATGGCCACAGCGCCGGCCGGATCTGGGGACCGGGCGACCCACAATATGACCTGGTCCGTGACTGGATCGGGACGACCGGACCCTGAAGCCTGAAGCAGCGCGGCTTCCCCGGTCGACGCGCCGATCAGTCCAGCGCGATCCAGTCCAGCCGCGCCGCGTTCACCAGCACCTCACCCGACGCGGACTCCAACGAGAAGAACGGCCCGGACGCCGACTTCAGCGTCCCCCGGAGCACCTCACCGCCCACCCGCAGCTTCACGCGCTTCCCGACCAGACCATCAAGGGGCCCGACCGCGCCCGTCGCCGAGGCGTAGGTGCTGCTGGCCCGGGCATCCGACGCCCACTGGCGGCTGCCATCCTGCCCCACCAGCTCGACGGCATCGATCTCGTTCCAGCCCGAGACGCGCGAGGTGTCCAGCGTGATGCGGAGGCGAGACGCCGTCACCTTCTTCGAGGCTGGCGCCTCGAACACCTGAGGTGCGGACCCGCGGGGCGCCGATCCCGACCAGATCTCGACCGCCTCGCCGTCCACCACCGCCTCGATCTTCACGATCGCGCCGGGGTTGAAGTTCTCGAAGACACGCACGCTGGCCACGGGGACCGCCTGGGCGTAGTCCAGCTCCAGCCACTGCAGCCCCTCATCTGGCCGGAGCGTCGCCCACGCCTGCGCCTGATCCCCCGCCCCCTGGCAGTCGGGCGCCCCCACGGCCTGGGTCGGCGCCCAGGACGGCCCACTGCCGCCGACAGGCACGACCTGGAGGGGCTTCGAGAGAGCGAGAGCCGCGCAGGGAACGAGGAGTGCGGTGAGCGAGAGCATGGCACGCATGGAGACCTCCGGAAGGCGAGTGCGGGGCCTCCAACGGCCCAACGCCCACCTCGATCCAATCAGCCTCCGCGCCTGAGCGCCACCTGGTCGGACCCCTCATCGAACCAACCGGGTATCTCGGCGGGAGAGTGCAGAGTTTCAGCCCTGGCGGAGGCCCATCGTCCATCTCGCGACCGGGTTTGTCAGCGGAGGGGTGCAGCGTTGCAGGTGAGCTGGAGTCGAGGGGGCCAGCGGATGCGCGTGGTGGGG
>JAWKQS010000040.1:0-78034 GCA_041389985.1 bacterium | reverse complement strand
GCCCAGAGGCAGAGCAGGGAGAACAGAGGTCGACACATCAGAGATCCGCCTGGACCGTGGGCTCACCGGAGAGAACCCGCGAGCCGCCGCCACCCTGCAAGCTCGACGGCAGCCCGATGGCGGCCGCGGCGCGGGGCCCCCGGCGATGGCCTGCGCCGACATTTACGTTTCCGATCGAGTACTTGCGACCGTCGGGGCGCAGCGGCGCGGGGACTGGACCTCGGCTCGACACCCGCCCGCTCCTCACCGACCCAGGCGGCGGGCGGCCCGGCGGATCCGACGGACCAGCTCGTCCGCCGCCACCGGTCGGGGCACCACCTCGGCGACGCCCGCCCGCAGCAGGTCCGCGATGCGGCTCATGTCGGCCGGGTCGGCGTCGGCGACGACCGGCCCGTAGGCCGTCAGCGCGAGCAGCCGCTCGATGGGCTGGCCGAGCGCCACGACCACGCAGTCGCTCGCCGCGGGATCCAGCTCCAGGTCGTTGGCCTGGAGGGCGTGGACGAGCTGCTCGTCGTCCACGCCCACCGGGCGCACCACCAGCGCCGCCATGGACACGGGCTCCTGGCTGGGCGGCGCCGGCGGCACCATGCGCGCGGCGCGGCCGGTCGCCCGCGCCGCCACCCGCTCGGACTCCTCTCGCTGCCCGTCCAGCAGGCGGGTCAGGGCGCGCCGCACGTCCTCGGCGGGGGGCCGCGCCGCAGGCTGCTTGCGCAGCATGCGCAGGATGAGGGCGTCGAGCGCGGGCGGGATGTCCAGCTCAGGGAAGCGGGCCCGCGGGCTCTCCGGCAGCGTGAAGCAGTGGCGGCTGAGCACCTGGAGGCCCCCGCCCGCGAAGGGCGGCACCCCGGTGACGAGCTCGTGGAGCACGCACCCCAGCGAGTAGATGTCCGTCGGGGCCTCGACGCTCGGATCCCGGGCCTGCTCGGGCGACATGTACGCCGGTGAGCCATAGAGCGCCCCCTGCCGCGTCACCCGGCCCAGCTCGTCGTGATCGGCGATGAAGGCGAGGCCGAAGTCCACCACGACGGCCCGCTCCTCCCCGGCGCGGTCGACGCACAGGAAGATGTTCTCGGGCTTGATGTCGCGGTGGATGAGGGGCTCGCGGTGGGCCGCCACCAGGGCGTCCGCGACCTGGGCGGCGATGCGCAGGGCCCGCGGCAGCGGCAGCACGCCGGTCTGCACCTCCAGGACGGCCCGCAGCGACTCCCCCTCCAGCAGCTCCATGGCGAGGAAGAGGGTGCCCTCGGCCTGCCCGAAGTCGAAGATCTCGACGGCGTTGGGGTGCCGCAGGCGCGAGGCGACGCGGGCCTCCCGCTCGAAGCGCGCGCGGGCCAGCTCATCGGAGGCCAGGTGGGGTAGCAGCACCTTGAGGGCCACGGGCCGCCGCAGGGCGATCTGCCGCGCGCGGTAGACGCTGCCCATGCCGCCCTCGCCCAGCAGGCCCTCGATCTGGAAGCGCCCCGCCACCAGGGTGCCCGGACCGATGGGGGGGCCCGGGGCGCGGCGCCGGGAGGGCCGCTCGTCGGCGTCGTCGACGCTCACGTCCTGACCTCGAAGAGCTGGACCGGCTCCGACCGCCCCGACAGCTCGCGGGCGCCCAGGGGGACGAACTCGAAGCGATCCCCGGCCGCGCGCCGCGTCGTCTCCGAGATGAGCACCTGCATGGGCCGAGCGATGGCCTCCAGGCGGGCCGCCACGTTCACCACGTCGCCGATGGCCGTGTACTCCATGCGGGTCTCGGAGCCGATGTTGCCCACGACCGCCTCCCCCGTGTTCACGCCGATGGCGAGCTGCAGCGAGATGCCGAAGCGCTGCTGCCAGCCCGCGTTGCCGATCTCGAGCCAGCGCATCATGTCTTCGGCGGCCAGCAGCGCCCGGGTGGCGTGGTCGGGCTGGGCCCGCGGCGCGCCCCACAGGGCCATCACGCAGTCGCCGATGAACTTGTCGACCGTCCCTCCGTGGCGAAAGATGATCTCGGTCAGGATGGTAAAGAGCTCGTTGAGCACCGTGACCACCTTCTCGGGGGGCAGGTGCTCGGTGAGCGGCGTGAACCCCACGACATCGGCGAAGAGCACGGTCACCGGCGTGCGGCGGCCGCCCAGGCCCATGTCCTGCTCCCGGCGCACGACCTTGTCGACGAGCTCCCCGGGCAGGTACCGCCCGAGATCATTGCGGATGGCCAGCTCCTCGCGGATGCGCGCCTCGCTCGCCTGCAGGTCGGCGGCGGCGCCGCTCATGGCCTCGCCCAGCAGCGCCAGCTCATCGCGGGTGCGAACCTGCACCCGACGGTCGAAGCGCCGGGCGGCCAGATCCGCCGCGAAGGCGGCCAGCTCGCGCAACGGGTTGCTGATGCGGCGGGCGACGAAGAGGGCGCCCGCGAACGCCAACAGGGCGGCCAACCCGATCACCCCGATGACGCTGGCCCGGATGGTGTCGACCACCCCGTAGACCACCTCCCGCGGCTGCTGCACCACCACCGCCCAGGGGTGGTCCTGCACGCGGACGGCGGCCCCCACCATTGCCCGGCCATCCGGGCCGGTGTACTCCTCCGCCACGCTCAGGCCCGCCCGCATGGCGGCGGGATCCAGGCCGGTGACGAGGGCCGAGTCGGGGGCCGGCTCCAGCAGCGGCCCCGCGCGCCGGTCGCCCCGGGCCAGGATGCGCCGCTGCTGATCCACCACCATCAGGGGATCAGGCAGCTCGGGGAAGTGCGTCGAGGCCAGGCGATCCACCCGGGCCTGGACGTCGGCCAGCGAGACGAGGCTGGTGAGGAAGCCCGTGGTGCGGCCGTTGACGACCAGCCGGATGGCCAGCGGCACGCGCACCTGGTCGGCCATGACGGCCTCGCCCACCGCCACCACCCCGGCCTCGGGCCGCAGCGCCGGCGCCAGCACGGGCGGGTGCGTGCGCGGGAGCGCCCCCTCCTCGCGCATGCCGTCGATGAAGGCCCCCTCGGCGTCGTAGACCGCCACCTCGTCGAGGATGGGATCGGCCCCGACGGCGGCGAGGGCGCGGGCCAGCCGCTCGCCCTCGGGCAGGTCGGCGTCGGTCAGGTGGTGGCCGATGGCGGCGAGGGCCGTCTCGGCGCCATGCAGCGACATGCGCACGGCCTGGCCGACGTCGTCCGCGACGACGATCTGAAACTCCTTGATACGATTGCGGATTTCCCGAACGTTGATGTTGATGAGGGCGAGGCCGACCCCCATGAGCGGCAGCACGGTGAGCGCCGCCGCCATCACCGAGAGCTTCAGGCGCAGCGGGAAGCGCGTGCGCGGCCCCCTCAAGGCACCACGACCACCGGCCCGGCGATGGCCGCCGCGCCCCCATCGGGCAGATCGGTGGACTGCGCGGCCGTGAAGCGCTGCCAGTCCGCCACGGCGTCGGCCAGCGCGCGGGCGGGCCCGCCGACCTCTTCCCGCACGACGGTCATGGGCGCGCCGACGTGGTGGACCACCCGCGTCCGGTGGCCCTGAGACCGGCGCCAGAGCGCGATGGCCGCCAGCTCGCCGGGCAGCCCGGGCACCACCACGGCGGCAGCCCCGCCCTGGAGCGCCGCGGCAGCCACGCGGCGTCCGGCGTCAATCCGGGCGCCGGCGTCCTTCGGCGTCAGCTCGGCGGCGCGGGCGCCGACGACGACCTCGCCCAGGCGGCCATCGGCGCGGGCGAGCCACGCGGTCGGCAGCGGCGCCTCGCCGGCCCGCAGGCCCGCCGCGGTCACGCGTGCGGCGAGGTGGACGCGGCCGGCGGCGGCCTCGGGGCTCACGGGACCCTGGGCGTCGATCCCCGCCCCCTGGAGGGCGTCCCGCGCTGCGCACTCGGCGGCGCAGTCGCCCAGCACGGCCACGGGGCCCAGCGTCGCAGGGGCTTCGGCCCGCGGCGCCAGGCCGAGCCGCAGCCGGACGGCGCGCCGCGCCGCGAGGGGGGCACCGTCGACGGTCAGCGCCGGGAAGGGGAAGAGGCCCAGGGGGCCATCGGCCTCGATCTCCAGCGGCAGGCCGTGGCCCGCGAGGGCCGGCGCCTGGGGCACGAGGGCGCCGCCCGCGCGGGCCAGCAGCGCCCGCGAGGCGCCGGCGCCGAGGCCCTTCTGGACCTCGGCCGCCAGCTCGGCCGTGGCCGCCCGCCCCGGCAGCGCGTCGACGCGCAGGGCGGCGACCCCGGGGCTCGCGGTGAAGGCGCGGCTCTCGTTCGTGCCCAGCACGTAGAAGCTGCGGACGCGGTCGGCGGGCGCGGCCAGGGCGTCGGCCGTCGGCACCGCCGGGGCCGCGTAGGCGGCGTAGCGCGGGGCCGCGGTGCGCAGGCCGGCGATGGCCGTCGCGAGGGCCCCGAAGGCGGCCTGCCGCGCGAGCAGCGCGTCCTGCCGGGCCGCCGGCTCCACCGCCGCGTCGGCCAGCACCCGGCCCAGGAACCAGGCCTGGGCGAGGGCCCCCCGCGCGGCGTTCAGCGCCGGCGCCGGCACATCGATGCCCGGCCGCGGCGCCGCGCTGGCCAGGGCCAGGCGCGTCCGCTGCCACCAGATCGCGAGGGGCAGCACCGAGGCCTCCACCTTCTCCTTGAAGGCCCGATCGATCGCGCCCTGGACGGCCGCCTCGGGGTGCGGCACCGCGCGGATGTGGCCGATGAGCAGCGTCCGCCCGTGGCCGTCACCCCGGCCGAGCAGCCAGTCGCGGACGGCCGCCTCGACCTGCGCCCGCGCGGCGGCGGCGTCGGCGGCGGCGCCACGGCCAGCCACGCCGCGCTGTCCGCCGGATCGGCGTGGGCCAGCACGCCGTTCACGGCCGCCGCCACCTCCGCGACGCGGGCCTTGTCCCGGCTCGCGTCCAGGGCCAGCAGCAGGCAGGCCCCCGCGCGCACCCGGCGATCCACGTCGCCATCCGTCCCCGTCATCCAGGGCGCGAGGCGCGCCTGGGCGTCGGCCCCCACCCCCAGGCGGGCGGCCAGGCACCCGTCGGCGACGGCCGCGTCGGGGTCCGCGAGGTGGGCGGCCAGGGCCGCGCGGGCCTCGGTGAGCTGCCCGACCCGCTCCAGCGCCACGGCCAGGGCCCGGGCCGTGGCGGGCTCGTCGGCCACCTGGGCGGCGAACCGCAGGCGCTCGATGCCGGCCTCGGCCTGACCATCCGCGGCGAGGGCAGCCGCGGCCAGCCGATGCAGGGCCCCGCGCAGCGCCGGCGTCCCCCCGGAGATCGCCCGCAACCCCTCGTTTGCATTGGCGAAAGCGGCCGCCAGGTCGCCACGCCACAGGCGCACCTCGCCCCGCGCCAGGTACCCGTCGGCGAGGGCCTCGCCCCCGCCCGCCTTCAGCCGATCGAGGGCCGCGCTCGCCGCTGCGGCGGCGTCGTCCAGGCGGCCGGCGGCGAGCAGGCTGCGCGCCAGCGCCGTCCCGGCGAGGCCCTCGAGGCGGGGATCGGCCGCCTCGGCGGCGCTGGCCCGGGCACCCTCGAACGCCTCGATGGCCGCCTCGAACCGACCCCGACGGTGGGCCAGCGCCCCGAAGCCGGCCGCCAGCTCGGAGGCCCGCCCGGCTCGCGTGCGCGCCTCGACCGGGCGCCGCGCCTCCGAGACGGTGGCGCCCAGGAGCTCCAGGCTGCGCAGCCAGTCGGCCTGCACCCGCGCCGCCGCCAGCAGGCGCTCGGCGGCGTCCAGGCGCCCCGCTTCGAAGCGGGACCGCGCCTCGACGCGCCAGAGCACGACGGCCGCGTTGAGGGCGGTGCCATCCTCGACCCGCGGGCGCACGCCCTCGCGGGAGCGCTGGAAGACCTCGGCCGCGCGGACGGCGCCGTCGGCGTCGCCGGAGCGCACATGGCCCAGCACGATCTGGCGGTGCAGCGACGCCACCATCCACGGCACCTGCAGGGCGCTGGCGACCCGCGCACGCACGCCCCGGGCCCCCGCGACGTCGGACCGCAGATCGGCCACCAGCGCGCTGCCCAGACCCATGAGCGAGACCCGCAGGGGCGGCTCGCCCGCCTGGGACAGCGCCCGCACGGCGTCGTCCAGCAGCCGCTGGGCCCCGGCGGCGTCGCCCGTCACCAGCCCGTTGAAGCCGGCGATGACGCGCTCCTCCACCAGCGTGGGCTTGTCGGCCACCACCTGCTCGCCGCCCTGCCACGCGGCCAGGGTGCGCCAGGGGCCCAGATCACCATCGACGAGCGCCATGGCCTCCGCGAGCCCCCGGGCCGCCTCGGTCAGGCGCAGGGCGTCGCGCGCGCCACCCAGGCGGGGCCTGGCGAGGTAGGCGCGGTGCAGCAGCGCGTGGAAGGCGGCCCGCGGCACCTGCGCGTCGGGCGTGTCCCCCAGCGCCGCCACCGCCGCCGACACCGGCGAGACGTCGTTGAGCGCCAGGTTCAAGAGCCCCTGCTGGGCGGCCTGCTCCTTGGCCAGGGCCTCCGGATCCAGCTCCAGCGTCAGGCGGGCCTGCTCGTCCGGCGGCTCGGTCTGGGCGAGCCCCTCGGCGAAGCGCTCCGCCCGCAGGCGGATGCGGGCCTTCTCACCCTCGGGGATGCCCGAGACGCCCAGGTCGAAGATGTTGCCGTAGAACCAGATGCGGGCGAAGTGGGGCGACTCGCGGGCCAGCTCGATGAGGCGGCTGTCGTCGCGGGCGTCGGCGGCCCGATCCACCTGGAAGATCCAGTCGGCGTAGGGCGCCGCCCCACCGAAGGCGAGGGCCGGCAGCGCGAGCACCAGGCAGGCGAGGAGCCGCCCGGCGATCCGGGCGACGGGGGTCGACGATGAAGTCACGGCGCGCCTCACGGGATCGGCAGGCGGGCGACGGGGGGGCCGTCCACCTGGTCAGGGTCGCGGATCTCGGCCTCGGTCACGCCGGCGGGCACCACGACCGTCCCCTCGAGGCCGGCGGCGGTGGCCGCGAGCGGCCAGGCCTTCCCGGCCACGGAGAGCTCGAGGACGGGCGGCACCGCGGCGCCAGCGATGGACAGCTTGACCGTCGCCGGCTTGCCCCGCGCGATCGGCCCGCCGATGAAGGCCACCTGCGCCGTCGCCACCTGCACGGGGACGTCACCGCCGGGACAGTGGGCGTTGCCGCTGCCCGACCAGGCGCACCCCGTCGGCAACCCCGGATCCACGCCCACGGTCAACGGCACCGGGCCGTCGACGGCCTGGACCTCGGCCACCAGGGGATCGGACCACGGGCTCTCGAGCCCCGCCTGGTCGCGGGCGACGGCCTCGACCGCCCACGTCCCCGCTGCGAGGCCACGGCTTCGGAAGATGGGGTCGCCCGTGGACTTCTCGGCCTCGCCCGCGGGCAGCTCCTCGGCCAGCGAGCGCAGGCGGACACGCACCCGGCTGATGCCGGCCGAGGTGGCGAGGCGGCCGCGGACCAGGGCGTCTTCGGCGCGGCGGCCGGTGGCCGTCAGGCCCTTGCCGCCCACCCAGGCGGGGGGCGCCGGGAGCGCCGCCGGGCGGCCCGGCCGGCCCTTCTCGACGACGACGCCGGCCCCGCGCTTGATGGCCACTCGCCCGCCGCGGGCGCCGCGCACGTCCAGGTTCGGCCCGAGGTGGTTCGAGATGGCGCAGCCCTCATCGTCCGTCACGAGCACCACCGCCGCGCCGTCCACGACCCCGACCTGGCCACAGGGGGCACCCACCTGGAAGCGCGGGGCCCTGGGCGCCTTGCCGGCCGGGGGGTTCAGCCGGATCTGGACCCCCCCCGCCGCCAGTCGCAGCTCCGCTTCCCCGGCGACCTCGGCCTCCGTCCCGTCCCGCAGCCACGCGGCGCCGGTCGCGAAGACCACCTGGGCCCCCGCCCCCGCCGTGACCCGCAAGCGGGTGCCCGGGGCCAGGGGTCCCGCGGCGGCGGGCTGCCAGTCGGCGGCGCCGGGGGCCTGGGTCTGCACCGTCCCGAGTGTCGCGGCCAGCTCCACCGCCCCGACCGGGGCGGCCGCCAGGGTCGACAGCGAGAGCAGGGCCCCGCGCAGGCGTGCCATCGTCATGGTTCGAAGCCCTCCAACGGGTTGAGCGCGCGGCGATCCCCGTCCGCGAGGATGGCGGTCGGTCCCTCGGCCGTCTTGTCGAGGGTGTGGACCGCCTGACCGCCGAGGCTGACGCCCGACAGGTTCTCGATGGCCCCATCGCCGAGGCGACCGGTGATCTGGGAGCCGAAGTGCAGGATCTCGCCCCCCATGGGGACCTGGGCCGAGAAGCGCAGCGTCATCGTGAACTCGCGATCGCGCACGAGCTGGAAGCCTGCCACTTGATCGAAGACGGCTTGAGGGAGCGTCACGCCCGCCTTCTGGAAGGCGTCGGCGGCGCGGGTGGCGGCCTGGAGCCCCTGCAGGAAGCCCCGCAGCGGCAGGCGCGCCTTGCGCTGCCAGCGCGGCTTCGCGGCCTTCTGGGCCTGCTGATCCTGCTTCGCCTGCTCGTCCGACCGAGCCTGCTCCTCGGCGCGCTCCCGGGCCTCACGGGCAGTCTCCTGCTCCTGATCCGCCTCGGAGCGCTCGACCTGCTCTTCCTCTGAGCGTTCGCGCATGTCTACCAATACCCCCGACGTCCGTGGATTGTCACGCGCCGGGCGCACCCACCCCGCGCGCCACGACCCCCGCCACGCGGGCCCCGTCCAGGGCCGCGCTCACGATGCCGCCGGCGAAGCCAGCCCCCTCCCCCACGGGGAACAGACCGGGGTGGGACGGGCTCTCGAGGCGCTCGGGATCCCGCAGGATGCGGACGGGCGCGGAGCTGCGCGACTCCACGCCGACCAGGACCGCCTCGGCGGTCACGTAGCCCCGCATGCGGTGCTGGTCGAAGTAGCGCAGCGCGGCCGGCAGGTGGCTCGCCACCGGCTCAGGCAAAAGAGTACGAAGATCATGGGGTTGCAGGCCCGGCCGGTAGCTGCAGTCGGGCAGATCGGTCGAGACGCGGCCGGCCAGGTAGTCGGTCACGCGCTGGGCCGGCGCGCGGAAGCGCCCTCCGCCGGCCACGAAGGCCGCGCGCTCGACGGCCGCCTGCCAGGCGAGGCCGGCCAGGGCCCCCTCCCCGTAGGTCTCGGGCCCGACCGTCACGACCAGCCCCGAGTTGGCGAAGCGCGAGTCGCGGCGCGACGGGCTCATGCCGTTGACCACCACCCCGTCCGGGTCGGTGGCCGCCGCGACGATGAAGCCGCCCGGGCACATGCAGAAGCTGTAGGCCCCCACCCCCTCGACCGTGCGCTTGAGCGTGTAGGGCGCCGCGCCGAGGGCCGGGTGGCCCGCCAGGGCGCCGTACTGGATGGCGTCGATGTGGGCCTGGGGGTGCTCGATGCGGACGCCGAGGGCGAAGGGCTTGGCCGCGAGGGCCACGCCGTGGGCATCGAGCAGGTGGTAGACGTCGCGCGCCGAGTGGCCGGTGGCCAGGATGACGGCCCGGGCCGGCAGCGTCGCGCCGTCGGCCAGGCGCACGCCCACCACCCGGGCGCCGTCGAGCAGCAAGCCGCTCATCCGCGCGCCGAACCGGACGTCCACGCCCGCCGCCACCAGCCGCTCCCGCAGACCCTGCACCACCCCGGGCAGGCGGTTGGTGCCGATGTGCGGACGCGCCTCGTAGAGGATGGACGGCGGCGCGCCACAGGCCACCAGCAGCTCCATCAGATCCTGGATGGGCCCCCGCCCCGTGGCCCGGGTGTAGAGCTTGCCGTCGCTGAAGGTGCCCGCGCCGCCCTCGCCGAAGCAGTAGTTGTTGTCGGGATCCAGCACGCCCTCGCGGTTGAGGCGGGCCAGGGCCGGCCGGCGGCCCCGCACGTCGGCGCCGCGGTCGAGGAGCACGGAGCGCACGCCCTGCCGGGCCAGCGTCCAGGCCGCCAGCAGGCCGGCCGGCCCGGCGCCCACCACGACCACGGGCGGGGCCCCGGTGAGGGCTGGCAGGTCGGGCACGCTCAGGGCGGGGGGCGGGAGCGGCCCGTCGACGGCCACGGCGAGCTGGAAGGCCACCCGGACGCGGCCGCGGCGCGCGTCGACCCCGCGCCGGAGGGGCCGCACCTCCTGCACCCGGCTCTCGTCGACGCCCAGCGCCCGCGCGGCGGCGAGCCGCAGGGCCTCGCCGGACGCCTCGTCGGGATGGACCTCCAGCGTGATCTCGCGGACGCTGCCCGTCACCGGGGCTCGTCCTCGCGGGGGACGCCAGCCTCGCCAGGCTCGCCGGCTTCGCCAGCCTCGTCAGCCTCGTCGGCAGCCTCGTCGCCAGCCTCGTCGCCCGCCGCCTCGGCCGCCCGCTCGCGGCGCAGCGTCAGCACCCGCGCGATGAGGATGCTGAGCCCGTACAGGATGCACAGCGGCACCGCCAGCATCACCTGGGTGATGTAGTCGGGCGGCGTGAGCACCGCGGCGATCACGAACGCCAGCACGATGGCCCACCGCCAGAACCGCAGCAGGATGCGGTGGGTGATCACGCCGATGCCCGCCAGGAACGCCGTGATGATGGGCATCTCGAACACGAGCCCGAAGGCGAGCAGCAGCTTGGTGACAAAGCCCAGGTAGTCCTCGACGGTGATGTCGGGCTCCAGCCGGTGGCTGCCCGAGGTCACCGTGTAGTCGAGCAGGAAGTCGAAGGCGTAGGGCAGGACCGTGTAGTAGGCGAAGGCCACGCCGCCCACGAAGCAGATGGTGGCCGACACCACGAACGGCAGCACCATGCGGCGCTCGTGGCGGTAGAGCCCCGGGGCGACGAACTGCCAGAACTGGTAGAGGATGATGGGGACCCCGAAGAAAATCCCCCCGAGAATCGCGGTCTTGAAGTGGAACATGAAGGCGCCGGAGACCGTGCGGTACTTCAGCACCGGCGGCAGGTTGCGCGCCTCCAGGATCGAGATCAGCGGATCCGTGAGGAAGTCGTACAGCTCCTGGTGGAAGATGTAGCAGACGCTCGCCGCCACCACGACGCCGATGATGGCCCGCAGCAGGCGCCAGCGCAGCTCCTCCAGGTGCGCCATGAACGGCGCACGGCTGGCCTCGAGCTCGGTCGGATCAGGGGGTGTCGTCGCCACCCGGCTTCCCCTCACCCGGCTTCCCCTCCCCCGGGGGCGCGGCCACGGTGCGCAGGCCCGCCCGGGGATCCCGCGCCACGATGGCCGGGCCCTCCTCGTCGTGATCGTCGTCCGCCTCGGCGTCCGGCGCCGCAGCCGGCGCCGACGGAACCTCCGGCGCCGGGGCGGGCAGCGCGGGCGCCGCCGGCTGCGCCGCCGCCGGGCGGGCCTTCGCCGCCGCCTTCTTCGCCCGGGCCGCCTCGTGCTCCCGGGCCTCCTCGGCCAGCAGCTCGGCGTCGGCCTCGTCCTGCTCGCGCTGCCACTGCCGGATGGGCTGGTACACCTGCTGCCTCAGGTCGTCGGTGTCGATGGCGTCGCGCAGGTCTCGCCCGGCGCGCCGCACCGCGCGCATGCCCTTGCCCAGCGACCGGGCCAGATCCGGGAGGCGGCTGGGTCCGACCACCAGCAGGACCACCACCAGGATGAGCAGGACTTCACTGAAGCCGATGCCGAAGGGGAGCATGATGCCTCCTGGAGCGACCCGCGGGGACGCGTCCGGACCGCTGGGTACCGCTCTTCCCCGCTGGATGCAAGGTCCGCCGCGTCGGGGAACGCTGCGCGGGCCCGGGCGAGCGGTCGGCTCGCCGCGTTCCCTATTCCTCGGGGGCGCGGGCCACCGGGCCGTGGCTGGGTGGCAGCGCCCGGCTCTCATGGGCCGCCAGCCCCGACAAGACGAGCTGCGCCGGGGCCTGGATCACGCGGGCCGGCAGCCCCGCCTCCGTCAGGCGGCGCGCGAGGGCGTCCGCCGTCGGCCCGTGCACCCAGACGCGCTCGGCGCTGCACGTCCGGGCGAACTGTACCCGCCAGGCGTGATCGACGCCCGGCCGCAGATCCACGGCGAGGCCGCTCCCTCGCCCCACGACCCGGACGCGGGCCCCGGACCGACCGCCGGGCAGCCAGCCGGGGCGGGCGTGGGGGATGCCGGCGGCGTCGAGGGCCTCGGCGATGGCGGCCGCGGCGGCCCCATCCGGCGCGACCAGGCGCAGAGGGCTGCCGGCGGTGGCGGCGGCCTCGGCCTGGGCCAGCCAGTCGGTGGGCGGCGCCGCGGGGGCCGGGGCCGCCAGGACCAGGTCGTCGACCCGCCGGGGCGTGAGGGTGGCGGTCGTCGGCCCCACGACCAGGGCGCGCTGGCCGTCCTCGGCCAGGAGGGCGGCCGCACCACCGGGCCCATACCCCGTGGGCAACAGCTCGAGCCGCAGGCCGGCCGCCACCGCCCCGACGCCGAACGGCAGCCCCTGCACCCCCTCCCAGAGGGCGGCCAGGGGCGCGCTGCCCAGGGTCAGGCGCGCGGGCGGACGACGCCAGACGCGGTGCGTCCACAGGGCGACGCCCACCCGGCCCTCGGGATCGACCGAGAGCGCCCCCACCCGCACACCGCTGGCCCACGAGATCTGCACGGGCGGCATGATAAGGCCATGGCGAGGCCGGCGGAAGGGGCCCCGTCCAGCCCGCGCGCTTCCTGGCCCGCGGCGGGGGCCCGGCGGGGGCGTCTCCCCCGTTTCTGCGCCGCCCGCGAGCCGACGTCCTGCCGAAAAACGGTTGCGTCCCGGAGGCCTTTCGTGCAGGATGCCCCGCCGACCCACGGGCCGCCTCGGTCTGTGGACGCGTTTTCGTGGAGCGCTCGCGTGAGCGACGGCCCGCCGGGCACAGCACGCCGAACGCGAATTCTCAAGGAGTTTCGGGCCCATGGCCAAGAAGAGCAAGATCGCCAAGAACGAGCAGCGCCGTAAGCTGGTGGCCCGCTACGCCCGCCGCCGCGCCGAGCTGGTCGCCATCTCGAAGGACGCCAACGCCTCTTTCGAGGACAAGGTCGCCGCGCAGACCGCTCTGGGCAAGCTGCCCCGCAACTCGAGCGCGACCCGCATCGTCAACCGCTGCGTCCTGACCGGTCGGCCCCGCGCCTACTACCGCAAGTTCGGCCTGTCGCGCATCGCGCTGCGGGACGAGGCCCTCAAGGGCAACCTGCCGGGTGTGGTGAAGGCGAGCTGGTAGCCCCTCCGGGCCCCCTGCTCCCGGCCGCCCTTTCCGCGGCCCGCCCCCCGTGGCAGAGTCGTTCGCGATGATCGGTCGTCCGCCATGACGAAGCCGGCCGCGCCCCCGCGCCTGTGGGCGAAGGTCCTGCGCGCGGCGGTGGTCGTGGCGGTCATCGGCGTCGTGCTGCGCGTCTCGACCCTGGGCGCCGGCCTCACGCTCCTGCTGATCGCCGTCTTCTGGCGCCTGGGACCGGGCCGACGCCCGCCGGGGGCCGCGCGTCGCCTGCGCTTCACCCGCGAAGGCCGCTACCTCGTCGCCATCACGCTGGGCATCGGCTTCGCCGCGGTGAACACCGGGAACAACCTGCTGTTCCTCGTGCTGGGCATGCTGCTCTCGTTCATCATCGTCAGCGGGGTGCTGTCGGAGCAGACGCTGCGCGGCCTCTCGGTCATCCGCGACCTCCCCCGCGACGTCCACGCCGGCCGCCCCTTCCTGACCGGCATCACGCTCACCAACACCAAGGCCCGCGTCCCCTCGTTCAGCATCCAGGTCGAGGACATCGTGGACGGGCGCCCGGTGGCCAAGAAGTGCTACTTCCTGAAGGTGCCGGCCGGGGCGAGCCAGCAGACGAGCTACCGCTCCGAGTTCCCCGGCGCGGCGCCTACGCCTACCAGGGGCTGCGCGTGGGCACCCGCTTCCCCTTCTCGTTCTTCGTGAAGTCCCGGGAGCTGGTGGCCCCCGACACCCTGGTGGTGCTGCCGCGGATCAGCCCCGTGGCGGAGCTGCCGCTCCCGGCCCGCAGCCTGGTAGGCGAGCTGGTCCAGCACCGGCGCGGGCTCGGCCGCGAGTTCCATGGGCTGCGGCACCACCGCCCGGGCGACGACGCCCGCGACGTCCACTGGAAGCGGTCCGCGCGCGAGGGGCGCCTCATCCTGCGGGAGTACGCCAGCCAGGGCACGCGGCGCCTCGTCCTGGTGGTCAACGACCGCCTGACGCCCGAGATCGACGCCGAGCAGCCGGCCGATCGCGACGCCCTCGACGAGTGCTGCGACCTCGCCGCGTCGCTGCTCGTGCACTTCACCCAGCGCGGCTACGCGGTCGATCTGCGCACCGCCGGCCAGAGCCACCGCGTGGACGCCGACGGTCGGGGCCTCGCCGAGGCGCTCCGGGTGCTGGCGCTGCTGGCCTTCACCCCCGACGCCGAGCCCGCCCGGGTGCCCGGGGGCACCGACGGCGCCGTCCTCATCAGCCACCGCCGCGCGCGCCACCTGGTGAGCGGACCCTTCACCCACGTCTTCGAGGCGGGGGCCTGACGTGCGGTTCATCGTCGTCCACAAGGTCTGCACCTACCTCATGGTGGGCACCGCCCTCGCCGCGGTGCTGCTGGGCGGCGACGTGGGCCCGCTCGGCACGGCCCTCATCGTCCTTGGCGCCCTCGCCTCGTGGTGGTGGGAGCCGCCGCGCGTCTCCCTCGCACGCTACGAAAAGCTGTGGAACATCGCGACGTTGCTGATGCTGGCCCGGGCCGGCGTGGCCGTCGTCGTCGACGCCTCGGTGCTCCAGGCGGCCAGCGACTTCGTCCTCTTCCTCACCCTGAACCGGCTCTTCAACCGCCGCACCAGCCGCGACTACCAGCAGCTCTACGTGCTGTCGTTCCTGCAGATGACGGCCGCCACGGTGCTCAACGCCGAGCTGAGCTACGGCGTCTTGTTCCTGATCTACGTCGTGGCCACGACCTGGACCCTCATCCTCGTCCACCTCAAGCGCGAGATGGAGGAGAACTACCTGCTCAAGTACGGGGAATCGCTGGAGGGGCGCCCCGTCCGCGTGCAGCGCGTGATGAACTCCCGCAAGCTGGTGGGGCCCGCTTCCTGGTCGTGACCTGCGCCCTGTCCCTCGGCGTCTTCGCGGGGGCCGCCGCCGTCTTCTTCCTCTTCCCCCGCGTCGGCTTCGGCTCCTTCTTCAGCCACCGCCGCGCCGGCATCACCATGGCGGGCTTCACCGACCAGGTGGAGCTGGGGAACTTCGGCCTGATCAAGGACAACCCCACGGTGGTCATCCGGGTCGAGTTCCCCCGGCCGACGGACCGCGCCGCCCTGGCCCCCTACTGGCGGGCCCTGGCCTTCGATCACTACGACGGCCGACGCTGGACGAAGTCCCGCGCGGGGATGGACCGGCCCCTGCGGCTGGAGGACGGCGTCTACCCCGTCGCGCCGTGGGGCGCGCCCGAGGCTCCCGTCGTCGAGCAGCGCGTCTACCTCGAGCCCATGGAGGCCCGCGTCCTCTTCGGCCTGACGCGGCTGGAGGCGGTGGCCCTCGACGGGACCGAGGTGCCGCTGGCGAAGCGCCGCGCCGTCCGCCGCGATCCCGAAGGCGACGTGGTCTACGAGCAGACCGACCAGGTGGCCTTCCGTTACACCGCCTACAGCCGGCGCGAGCGCCCCCCGGCGGACCTGCTGGACACCCCCCTGGCTGCGTACCGCGAGCGGGCCCGGCGCCAGGCCGCGCGCTACCTGCAGATCCCCCTCGACCAGGCCCCCCGCGTCGCCGCCCTGGCGGCCGAGATCATCGGCGACGCCACCACCGTCGGCCAGGCCGTCGATCGGGTCGAGCGCTGGCTGGAGACGAACCTGACCTACACGCTCGATCTGGGGCGGGACGAGCGGTTCGCCCCCCTCGAAGACTTCCTCTTCATCCAGCGCCGCGGCCACTGCGAGTACTTCGCGACGGCCATGAGCATCCTGCTGCGCACCCAGGGGATCGCCACCCGCAACGTCAACGGCTTCCTCGGCGGCACCTGGAACTCGTTTGGCGGCTACCTGGCCATCAGCCAGGGCGACGCCCACGCCTGGGTCGAGGTCTGGCTGGACGCCGACCACTGGCTGACTCGGGATCCCACCCCCGGGGGGCCGCCCCGGGCGGCCGAGGCCGGGATCTTCGCCCGGCTGCGCGAGATGGCCGACGCCCTCCGGATGCGCTGGTACAAGTACATCATCGAGTACGACCTGGAAGATCAGGCCGGCGCGCTCCAGGCCGCCCGCGCGGTCTGGCGTGACCTCTTCGGGCCGTCGGGCGCCGCGCGGGGCGACCTCCGCCGCGTCGGCGAGTGGGCCCTGGGCGGCCTGCTCGCGCTCTTGCTGGTCGGGATCGTGCTGCGCCGCCGCCAGCGCCACGCCCCCGGGCAGGCCCGCCGCCGGGCCGCCGAGGCCGCCGCCGAGCTGCTCGACGCGCTGGTGCGGGCCTACGCGAAGCGCGGCTTCGAGCGGCGGCCCGGCACCACCGCCCGGGAGTTCGTCGAGAGCCTGGCCCGCCGCGAAGCCCCCGACGTGGCGCGGGCCCGGGCCATCGTCGAGCGCTACGAGCACGTCCGCTTCGGCGGCGACGTCTTCGGCCCGGACGAGCTGCGCCGCCTGCGCGCCGAGGTGAAAGCCATCGGCCGGCCGGAGGCCGCGAAGTGACCCCGGGAGGGCGTCATCCGCTTCGATCTGCGGCACACGCCGGGCGTCCTGCCCGCCCACCAGGTCGGGGCCCTGCGCGCCGAGCTCATCGCGTGGCGCGACGTCCTGGTGCGGCTGGGCGGCGTGGGCCAGGATCCGGCCCGCTACGACGGCGCCGGCTACGGCAACCTGTCGGCCCGCGTGGGGCCCTTCCCGGGGGCCCGCGGGGCACGCCCGTTCCTCATCTCGGCCACCCAGACGGGGGGGCTGCGGTGCTTCGACGCCGACGGCATCTGCCTCGTCCGGCGCTGCGACGCCCGGCGCAACACCGTCGAGAGCGTGGGCCCCGCGCCCCCGTCGAGCGAGTCCCTCACCCACGGCGCGCTCTACGACCTCTCCCCGGTCATCCGGTACGTCTTCCACGTCCACAGCCCCGTGATCTGGCAGCAGCGCGACGCCCTGCGCCTGCCCACCAGCCGCGCCGACGTGGCCTACGGCACCCCGGACATGGCCTTCGAGGTGGCGCGCCTGGCCCGCGAGACCCCCCTGCTCGACCGCGGCCTGCTGGCCATGGCCGGCCATGAAGACGGCATCATCGCCTTCGGCCGCACCGCCTCGGCCGCGGGCGCCGCCCTGGTGACGGCCCTCGCCGAGGGCCACCAGCGCACCCTCGCCACCACGCAGCGCCTCTGCTTCGACCGCTGATCGGGCCGGGGCGGGCTCAGAGGCCCACGCCCACCGGCTCGCGCTCCAGGGAAATTCCGAAGGAAGTCAAGACCTTCTCCTGAACGAAGGCCGCGAAGGCCAGGACGTCGGCGTCCGTCGCCCCGCCCCGGTTCACCAGGGCGAGGGTGTGCCGCGTCGACAGCCCCACCGGCCCGACGCCGGCCCCCTTCGCCAGCCCGCTCTGCTCGATGAGCCACGCCGCCGACAGCTTGATCCCCCCGTCCGCCGGCCAGCGCGGCATCGCCTCGGCGGCGAGGCCACGGTCGGCGAGGCGCCGCTCCACCTCCGCGACCGCGGCCGGCGCCACCACCGGGTTGAGGAAGAAGGACCCCGCGCTGCGCCGGTTCTCGTCGGCCGGATCCAGCACCATCGACTTGCCGCGCCGGATGGCCAGGACCGCCGCCCGCACCTCCGCCAGCCCGGCCTCGGGCCCGACGTGCCGGGCCAGCTCGGCATAGCGCAGCGTCGGGGCGCCGCCGGGTCGCAGCCGAAACCGCACCGCCAGCACCACCTGCCGACCGGAGCGCTTGAAGTGGCTGGTCCGGTAGCCGAACCCGCAGGCGCTCGCCGGCCACCACGATCGGCGGCCGCGGTCGCGATCGTAGACCTCGACGGCGCTGATCACCTCGGCCACCTCCTGGCCGTAGGCGCCGATGTTCTGGATGGGCGCCGCGCCGACCTGGCCGGGGATGCCCGCCAGACACTCCACCCCGGCGAGCGCCCGATCGACCGCCCACGCCACGAAGGCGTCCCACGCCGCGCCCGCCGGCACCGTCACCTCGACGGCGTCCCCCGCCGGGGCGACCTGCGGCGGACCGCCCGCCAGGCGCACGACGAGGCCCGCAAACCCCGCGTCGCCCGCCAGCACGTTGCTGCCGCCACCGAGGACCAGCACCGGGACGCCCGCCGCGTCCGCAGCGGCAATGGCGGTGACGGCGTCGTCCGCGGCCAGCTCTTCGGCCAGCCAGCGGGCGGGTCCGCCGACCTCCAGGGTCGTGAGGGTGGCGAGGGGGACCCCCGCGCGGCAGGGGATCGGCGGCACGAACGGCATGCGCGGATGGTGCCGGGGGCGGGCGGCGGCCGCAAGACCGGCCCGTCCGGGTCCGCCAGGCCGCTGATCTCCCTGAGAAATTCGTCGTCTCCGGCCCCGGCGCCGACCTGCCGCGCAAAAGCCCCCGGGCGGCCCCGTCCCTCGCCCGGCTCGACCCGACACAGGTTGACTTCCCATGTCCACGGCCTACGATGACCCGATCTCTCGCCACCCGGAGACCCGTGTTGACCGATCCCATCGGGGCGCGCATCGAGGCCATGTGGCTGCTCCTGCGGCAGCAGGATGGCGACCTGGGTGTCCCGCTGGCGAGCTTCCAGCACCGCGTCGACGAGGTCCTGAGCGGCGGCGAGCCACCCCGCTCTCTGGAGGCGCTCGATCGCCTCGTGCTCCCCGACCTGTACCTGGTCCTCGGCTGCCTTGCGGGCAACGATCGCGCCATCCGGCTGTTCATGCAGCGCTTCGGCACCTACCTCACCCGGCTCTGTCAGCGCTACGCGCCGACGGGAGCCATCGCCGAGGATGTCGAAGCCCAGCTCGTGGCGACGCTCTTCACCCCGCGCCAGGTGGACGATCCCACGAGCGCCCGGCTGTACGCCTACCGGGGCGCCGGCACGCTCCAGGGGTGGCTGCGGGTCACGGCGCGGCGCCTCGTCATCGACCTGCTGCGACGCCAGCGCGCGGAGGGCGATGCCCCACGGCTCGACCAGCTCGCCGCCCCAAATGCCCGCCACGACGCCCAGCTCGAGGTCTCCCACGCCACCCGGCTGCTGACGCCCGTCTTCACCGAGTGCGTCGCCGAGCTGTCGGAGGCCGACCGGGCGCTCCTGCGCCGGTACTACCGCGATGGCGACGTCCTGCGGGAGATCGGGGCCGACCTGGGCATCGACACCTCCTCGGTCTTCCGACGCATCGGCCAGGCGCGCGACAAGATCTGGAAGCGCTTCCAGCGCCGCGCCCGCACCGAGCTCGGCCTGTCGGAGCGCGACCTGCGCAGCCTGCTGGGCAGCCTCGCGGCCGGCCTGGACCTCGACGACCTCTTCGCCACGGCGCTCGCCCTTTTCGGACCGCCCCTCTTGTGAATGACCCCCGGGCCTTCGGCCCGCCCTCAGACCCCGGAGGCCTGCGATGCAGAGCCCGCTGATCCAGACCCCGCGCGAGGGGGCCGTCCACGACCTCTTCGAGCGCCTCCTGCCCGCGCTCGATCCGCCCGCGGGGCCCCTCCCCGACGCGGAGGGCGTGGCGGCGCTCATCGAAGGCCGCCTGGGGCCGGCCGAGCAGGCGCGGCTGCTCGACGCCATCCGCCAGAGCCCCGCCGCGCGCGTGGAGCTGCGGGCGCTGGCCCCCGAGCGGTACCGCAGCCTGCTCGGCGAAGAGGTCACCACCACCGCCCCCGGCAAGGTGCTCACCTTCCCTGGCCGCCGGATCGCCCTGGCGGTGGCCGGCGCGGCGCTGGCCGCAGCGGCGGCCCTGGTCCTGCTGCCGGCCGCGCCCCCCGAAGGCGCCGGCGTGGCGGTCTCGGCCCAGAGCGCCATCCGCAGCCACGGGGTCGCCGAGCCCGGGGACAGCTTCCACCTGATGATGCGCCTCGGCACCCCCGGCCTGCTGGCCCGGCTGCGGGGTGCGGAGGCCTGGGGCGCCCTCATCCAGACCGACGCCCAGGGCACCCGGCTCGTGTGCACCAGCGCCGACGCCCGCTGCCGCGCCAGCGCCGACACCCTGGCCTGGCGGTTCGTCGCCCCCCTCAAGCCAGGCGTCACCGGCTTCGCCTTCGTGTCAGCCAGCACGGTGCCCGACGCCGACCGCCTCGACGCCTACCTGCGGGGCCTCCCGCCGGGGGACGCCGCCGAGCTGCCGCGGCACCTCGAGGCCGCCCCGTTCCGGTGGCGGGTGCACCCCGTCGATCCGGTGGAGGTCAGGTAGCAACCTCCCGATCTTCCAAGGATTTCAGAAAGCGGCACCCATCGCACGGCAGAGGAAGGCGACGAAGGCCTTCGTCGCCAGCAGGCGGTCCATCAGCACGTCGGGGAAGTCCGGCCGGAGCACCTGCTCGGCCTCCAGGCTCGTGACGGCGATGAAGTCCTTGCGGCAGATGTCGGCGATGGCCGGGTGGGCGGGATCGAAGCCCTTGGGGGCACGCTTCAGGGCATCCCCCGAGAGCCGCCAGCCCGACCCCTCGTCCACCTGGCTGGCCTGCCAGCCCACGGGATCCTCGGCGATGGCCGCCCGGATCTGGGCCAGGGGCTCCTTGTCGGGGTGCCAGGTGCCGGCGCCGATGAAGAGGCCGTCGTCCTCGCCGGGGCCCGGGTTGGCCAGGTGCAGGTACAGGCCCGGCGCGTGGACGTCCTTGCCGACCACATGCCGAAACTGAATGCCCACGTTGGTCTTGTACGGGGTCTTGTCGTGGGAGAAGCGCGTGTCGCGGTAGACCCGCATCAGAGAGCCCCCCACCTTGCGATCGTCGGCGACGAAGTGATCGGACATCCGGCCCAGCCGCGGCGCCATGGCCCGGATGAGCGCCCGCGCGGGCTCGCGCACCGACGCCTCGTAGCGCGCCTTGTGGGCCTCGAACCACTCCCGGTTGTTGTTCATCGAGAGCTCGGCGAGGAAGTCGAAGAGATCGGGCGGGAAGCCGACGAACGCAGACATGGGCACCTCCTGGCGGCAGCATGCCGCGCCGGCGGACCGGTGGCGACCCCCTGGACCCGGCGAGCGCCCGATCCCTGACAGCGGGCTGTCAGCATTGAGGGGCGCGTCTTCCAGGAGGCGCGCCCGCCCCCGACCATGCTATCTTCGCCGCCATGTACGACGTACGTGGTCAGGAGCTCGCGGCCCGCGCCACCGAGACCGCCGAGCCGGTCGAGGCGGAGGCCAACCCGGAGGCCGCCCGCGGGCAGAGCGCCGAGGTCCAGCCCAGCGCCCAGGAGCTCATCGAGGCCTGCCGGGGCGCCAGCGCGGCCACCCTGCCCGACCTGCTGCGGCTGGCGGCGTCGGTGCCCCGCGCCAACGTGATCCTGCTCAAGGCGGGTCGCTACGAGGTGGACGGCAAGGAGGTGGATCCGGCCGGCCTGTACCCCGAGGGCGCCTTCTGGCCGAAGATCCTCGAGCTGCTGGTGGCCAACGCCGACGCGCTCGATCCGGCGGCCCGGGCGGATCTGGCGACGCTGGCGGGCACCATGCCCACGGCCCACCGGCTGATCATCCTGGAGCAGGTGCTGGGGGTGCCCGTGGCCCAGGGCCAGGGCGGCAAGGAGTTCACGGGGCCCGAGCTCAACGCCCTGACGGCCGAGGCGGCGCGCCTGCCCGCCGCCCATGTGGAGAGCGAGCGCGGCTACCTGGAGCGCGTCGAGCGCAACCCCAACCTGCCGTGGTACCACGGCGACAAGTCCCACAACATCTCCGCCGCCTCCATGCGCAGCCAGGCCGCCGTCGCCCGGACGCTGGCGGGCAGCGCGAAGCGGCCCGAGCTCGCCGGTGAGGAGTTCGACCCGACCATGAAGCGGGCCGTCGTCGACGCGATGGCCAGCCAGTACAAGGCCGAGGATGTGGACACCCCCGCGAAGGAATACGCGCGGGCGTTCCGCCACGAGATCGGCCACGCCGTCGACCACCAGCTTCGGGGCTCCGCCTCGGGCAAGCTGCGCGAAGAGGCCGGCTGGCAGACCACCTCGGTGGAGGACTTCGTGCGGGCCTGCGAGCCCAAGGCCACCGACGTGGCCGACGCCGTCGCGCTGCTGCAGGAGCGCTTCAAGGGCGGCCCCGACCTGAGCACCGCGGTGGACAAGGGCGAGGGCGACTCCCAGGCGGACTGGTGGGAGCGCCTGGAGGGGCTGGCCAGCCGGTTCCCCACCCTGGTCGACGCCCTCAAGCAGTCGAAGTACGGCAAGCAGCTCGGGCGCAAGGCCGTCCGCGGCGGCTTCGCGCACGCCAACTTCCTCTTCGGCACCCTGAGCATCCTCTCCCCCGACCTCTACCAGCGCCTCTCCCAGTGGAACAATCCCTTCGCCCTGGTCTCGGACAAGGAGTGGGCCGCCGAGCTCTACACCGCCTGGTTCGGTCCCGGCGCCAACCCCGACGCCCCCCCCACCTGGCTGGGCCCGGCTGAGCTGGCCTACCTGCGCTCCGTCGGCGAGTTCGATCCGGGCAAGTAGGCGTCATCCGGCCGAATGTGGGTCTTTTGCCTACCCACGAACAGGGCTGATCCTCCTCCAGCGCCGCTGTACACTTCCCCCACGGGCAGCAGGCCCGACGGGGGGACGAGATGGGTCGGTGGCGCTTTGGGTGGCTGGCGTTCGTGGTGCTGTGGGCGGGCTGCGACGACGGGGGCGAGTCGGGGACGGTGGCGGATCAGTCCGTCGTCGATGGCACCCTGATCCAGGACGCAGGCCGACCCGATGCGGCCCGTCCGGACGCGGCCCGGCCGGACGCGGCCCGGCCCGACGCAGCGAGCCCCGATGCCGCCCAGGACGCGGCGACGCCCGACGCGGCGGTGCCCGACGCCGCCCCGCCCGCTTGCACCGCCGAGAGCTGCCCCCCGGGTGAGGTGTGTGGCCCTGACGGTGTCTGCGTGCCGCGGTGCGTCGCGGGCGGCTGCCCGGGCGGCCACTGCGGCCCCGACGGCCTGTGTGCCGATGGCGCCTGCGCCGAGGACGTGAGCTGCGCCGCTGGCGCCTGGTGCACCCCGGGCGGGGCCTGCGCCGATGGCTGCCGCCTCGATCCCGACGACTGCGGCGCCGGCCGCCGCTGCGAAGCGATCAGCCGCACCTGCGTGGACTGCGTCGCCGACGACGTCTGCGGTGACGGCGCCGACGGTGACTGCGACGGCGCGGTGGACGAGGGCTGTGACTGCGTGGTCGACGCCCCCTGCGACACCGGCCTCGCCGGCCCATGTGGCGTCGGCCGGGTGACCTGCGACGGGGGCCAGGCCTGCGTGCCGGCACGCCAGGGCGCAGAGCTGTGCAACGGCGCCGATGACGACTGCGATGGCGCGGCCGACGAGGACTTCCCCTCCCTCGGCGAGGCCTGCCGCGTTGGCGTGAGGTCTGCGGCCGCGAGGAGCCCTCGCCTGCGGTCCCGATGGCGCCGTGGCGTGCGACGCCGTCGCCGGCGCCCCCGGCAGCGAGGCCTGCAACGGCCTGGACGACGACTGCGACGGCACCGCCGACGAGAACTGGGCCGATCTGGGCGAGGCCTGCATGGCGAGCCGCAGCGCCGCACCTCTCCGCGCCCGCCGTGAGGCCGTCTGCCGCGACGCCGCCGAGACGCGCTGCGAGGCGGTGGCCGGGGTGCCGGCGGCCGAGCAGTGCAGCAGCGCTCCGACGACGACTGCGATGGCAACGTGGACGAGGCGCTCGCCGGCGGGCCGCTGAGCCGGTCGTGCTACGACGGCCCCGAGGGCACCGAGGGCGTGGCCGCCTGCTGCCGGCGGCCGATCAACTGCGTGGCGGGGACTCCTGGCGCCTCGAGGAGCCAGGTCCTGCCCGGGATCGAGGTCTGCAACGGCGAGGATGACGACTGCGACGGCCGCGTGGACCGCACCCCCGCCGGGGATCGGCTGACCCAGGCCTGCTACGGGGGGCCCGAGGGCACCGCCGGCCAGGGTCCGTGCGTCGCGGGCGTGGCCGAGTGCCGGTTCGGCCAGTTCGAGGCCTGCGTCGGCGAGGTGCTGCCCGCCGCCGAGATCTGCGACCTGGCCGACAACGACTGCAACGGCCAGATCGACGACGTGGCGGGCGGCTGCGCCTGCCAGCCCAGGGGAGCCGCGACTGCTACCCCGGTCCCGCAGGGACCGCCAGGCCAGGAGCATCTGCCGGGCCGGGCGCCAGATGCCTGCCCGACGGGTCGGGCTTCACCGCCTGCGATGGGGCCGTGCTGCCCCGGGCGGAGGCCTGCAACGGCATCGATGATGACTGCGACGGCCAGGTGGATGACGCCATCGTCGGCGTCGGCCAGCCCTGCACCGACGGCATGGGCGCCTGCCTGGCCCGCGGCGCAACCACCTGTAACGGAAGCGAAATCCTCTGCGACGCCGTGGCCTCGCCGCCGGGCGTCGAGCGCTGCGACAGCCTCGACAACGACTGCGATGGCCGCACCGACGAGGGCTTCGCCCTGGGCCAGGCCTGCGAGGCGGGGGTTCGACCTGCCGCGCCCAGAGGCGAGAGCATCCTGCGGCCCCGATGGCGCCCTGGCGTGTACCGCCCAGGCCGGCGCGCCGGGGGCAGAGCAGTGCAGCAGCCTCGACGACGACTGCGACGGCCGCGCCGATGAAGACCTGGCCAACCTCGGCGACTGCGCCACCGGCCGCCCGGGCGTCTGCGGCCCCGGCCAGCGCGCCTGCCAGGGGGGCGCCGAGATCTGCACCGCCCGGGCCCAGGCCGCGGCCGAGCAGTGCGACGGCCTGGACAATGACTGCGACGGCGCCACCGACGAGAGCCAGGGCCAGGTGCCGTGCGGCGTCGGGGCGTGCGCGCGGGCCATCCCGGCCTGCGCGGGCGGCGCGCCGGCGGTCTGTGATCCCCGCGTCGGCGCCGGCGACGAGATCTGCAACGGCATCGACGACGACTGTGATGGCAGCACCGACGAGGGCCTCGGCCTGGGCCAGCCCTGCGGCGCCGGCCAGGGGGCCTGCGCGGCCCAGGGCCGCATCATCTGCAACGCGGCGGGCGATCCGGTCTGCGACGCCGTCGCCGGGCAGCCCCGCGCCGAGCAGTGCAACGGCGCCGACGACGACTGCGACGGCCGCACCGACGAGCAGGCCCTGGGCGTCGGGGACGCCTGCAGCGCCGGCATCGGCGCCTGCCTGCGGGCGGGGGCCCGGCAGTGCGTGGCCGGCAGCCTGACCTGCGACGCCGTCGCCGCCCAGCCGGGCGCCGAGGCCTGCGACGCCGTCGACAACGACTGCGACGGCCGCACCGACGAGGGGCTGGGTCTCGGCAACGCGTGCAACGTGGGCGTGGGCGCCTGTGCGCGGGCCGGCCAGATCGCCTGCAACGGCCAGGGCGTCGCCGCCTGCAACGCCGCCCCCGGGCAGCCCGCGGCGGAGCTCTGCAACAGCACCGACGACGACTGCGACGGCCGCACCGACGAGCAGGCCCAGGGGGCCGGCGTGGCGTGCAGCGCCGGGGTCGGCGCCTGCCTCCGCCCGGGGACGCGCCAGTGCGTGGCCGGCAACCTGACCTGCGACGCCGTCGCCGGCCAGCCGGGGGCCGAGCACTGCAACGCCGCCGACGACGACTGCGATGGCCGCACCGACGAGCAGCCCGTGGACGCGGGCGGCGCGTGCAGCGCGGGCAACGGCGGCTGCGCCGTCAACGGGACCATCGCCTGCGTGGCGGGCGCCCTGGCCTGCGACGCCGTCCCGCGCCCGCCGGCCGCCGAGGTCTGCGACAACCAGGACCAGGACTGCGACGGGCGCGCCGACGAAGGCCAGCCCGACTGCGACGGCAACGGCAAGTGGGACGCCTGCGACCTGCAGTTCGGCCGCCAGCGCGACTGCGACGGCAACGGCGTGCCCGACGCCTGCGACATCCAGGGCGGCGCGCCCGACTGCGACGGCGACGGCATCCTCGACGCCTGCAACGACGCCTGCGCGGTGGACGTCACCCCGCC
This sequence comes from bacterium, assembly GCA_041389985.1. GTDB lineage: Bacteria > Myxococcota_A > Bradymonadia > UBA7976 > UBA1532 > JACKDP01. Next base: position 52,236 of record JAWKQS010000040.1, on the reverse strand, counting down.
GGTCGTGAACCTGTTCGTCCAGGGCAACCCCATCAACCGCGGCACGGTCATCCAGATCGTCGTGCAGGCCCAGGACGACGTGGGCGTGACGGCCTGCGCTCTCACGATCGCCGGCCAGAACATCCCCCTCGATGCCTTCTGCCAGGCCTTCGTGAACTTCGCCCAGCCCGGCTACTTCGACGTCGTGGGCACCGCACGCGACGCCGCCGGCAACGAGGGCCGCCAGACCGTCCGCATGCGCGTCCTCGACCCGAATGACGTTGCATTCCCGGAACTTACGCTTCATGCCCCGCCCAACGGCAGCACCATCCGCCAGCCCACCGACGTGGTCGCGAGCGTGCAGGACGCCAACCTGGTCGAGTGGATCCTGTCCTACGGCCCCCAGGCGAACCCGGCGGCCAACATCATCAGCCGCGGCGGCCAGAACGTGGCCAACCAGGCCATCGGCGTCCTCGATCCGGCCGTCATCCCGGTGGGCCAGTGGGCGCTGCGGCTCTACGCCGAGGACATCAACGGGCGCAGCCGCACGCTCACCGGCAGCTTCACCATCGCCGCGTGCGTGCCGGCCGCGGAGGTCTGTGACGGGCGCGACAACGACTGCGACCAGCGCATCGACGAGCAGCCCGTGGACGCGGGCGGCCCCTGCACTGCGGGCGAGGGCGTGTGCGAGCGCCCCGGCACCGTCCAGTGCGTGGCCGGCGCCACCACCTGCGACGCCGTGCCGGGCCAGCCCGCGGGCGCCGAGGCCTGCAACCGGCTCGACGACGACTGCGACGGCCGCGTCGACGAGTCCCAGGCCTGCCCCGACGTCTCGCCCCCGAGATCCTGATCGCCATCGTCCCGGCCGTGGCCGACCCCGGCACCCCGGTGCGGGTGACCGTCACGGCCACCGACGACCGCGGCGTCACCGCCCTGAGCGCCACCCTCGACGGCCAGGCCATCGCCCTCGACGCCAACGGCGTGGCCAACCTCAACGCCCCGGCCCAGCCCGGCGTGCACACCGTGGTCGCCACGGCCCGCGACGCCGCCGGCAACGAGACCACCGAGCAGGCCGAGCTGCGGGTCAACGCCCCGGGCGACGTCGATCCGCCGGTCGTCGCCATCACCGCGCCGGCAGACGCCGCCGAGGTCCAGGGCGGGGCCGTCGTCCGCGGCACCGTGCAGGACGTGGCGCTGGTGCGCTGGACGCTCGGCTTCGCGGCCCTCGACGGGGGCGCCGAGCTGCAAGACTTCGCCACCGGCAACCAGCCCGCGCTCGATGCCGTCCTCGCTGACCTGCCGGTCGAGCGGATGATGCCCGGCTACAACCGCATCCGCCTCACGGCCGAAGATGCCGGGGGCCGCGTCGTGTTCATCGAGCGCGTCATCCAGGTGGCCGCCGCCCCGCGGCCCGGCCAGATCCGCTTCTGTGTCAACGACATGCGCGTGGACGTCGCGGGGCTGCCCATCACCATCGACCGCTGCTACGACTCGCGCGACAAGGGCCGCCGGGGCTTCGGGTTCGGCTGGACGCTGGACATCTCGAGCGGCTACGTGGTGCAGAACCGCGCGGTGGCTCAGGGCTGGCAGCACGAGCAGCGCTGCGAGCGCCAGGTGCTCGGCCAGTGCATCCAGTTCGGCTGCTCGGCCCCCGAGACCCTGCGCCACATGACCGTGAGCTTCACGGGCGGCGACCGCTTCTTCCGCTTCCGGCCCGAGATCGCCAACACTTCGCTGCTGGACGGCGTCTGCCTCGGTACGGTGCGGTGGGTCGCGGACGGCCGCACCCCGGCCGGCTGGACGCTGCGCACCCTCGACAACGACGCCATCTGGCTCTTCCCGGGCGAGAGCGAGCTGCTCGATCAGTTCGACTTCACGCCCTTCGATCCGCGCCGGTTCGAGCTGCGCGGCCCCAACGGGGAGCGCGTCGTCTTTACCCAGGGCCGCGGGGTCGACCTCTACGACAACGGCGCCGGCGTCCAGGTCGAGTTCAACGCCAATGGCATCGTCCACTCGGCCGGCGCCTCCGTCGCCTTCGTCCGCGACGCCGCCGGCAACATCACCCGCGTCACCGATCCCGACGGCGCCGCCTACACCTACGCCTACGACGGGCGCGGGGACCTCGTGGCCGTCACCGATCGGGTAGGCTCCACCTGGCGCTACCAGTACGACGGCAGCCACAACCTCATCGCCATCATCCGGCCCGACGGCACGCCCATGGCTGCCACCTACGACGCCGACGGCCGCTTGACCGGCTTCGGGCTCGACGGCGCGCAGACCGACGTCGTGTACGACCCCGACAACCAGGAGGTCCGGGTCACCGACCGCAACGGCGACGAGCGGGTGCTGGTCTATGACGCCCTCGGCAACGTGGTCGAGGAGACGGACGCCGAGGGCAACACCATCCGGCGCGAGGTGGACGAGAACGGCCGGGTGACCCGCCTCGAGACGCCGGAGGGCGCGTCACCACCTACAGCTTCGAGGGCACCCACAAGCTGCCCACCCGGATCGTCTCGCCCCTCGGCCATGTGCACGAGAATGGCTTCGATGCCGAGGGCCGGCTGCGCCAGGTGCGGCTGCCCGACGGCCGCACGGCCGAGCTCGACTACCCGCCCGGCGCGGGGACGGCGACGCTGACGGTGGACGGCCAGGTGGTCACCGAGATCGTCGACAACGCTCAGGGCAACACCACGGTGCAGCGGATGGCCGGGGGCGAGGAGGTGCGCTTCGCCTACGACGGCCAGGGTCGCAAGAGCCAGGTCACCTTCCCCGATGGCACCCAGGAGCGCTTCACCTACGACGGCAACGGGCGCGTGCTCACCCAGCTCGACCGCGCCGGCGGCACCACCCGCAACACCTACGACGCCGAGGGCCACCTGACCGCGCGGGTCGATGCCTGCGGCGCCGAGACCCGGTTCACCTACGACGCGCTCGGCCGGGTGACCCGGGTGGTGGACCCCCTCGGGCGCGCCACCCAGGTGGAGTACGACGTGGCCGGCAACCGCTCGCGGCTGGTGCAGCCCGACGGGGCCGAGTACGGCTGGACCTACGACGCCGAGGGCCGGCCCCTGGAGGATCGGCTGCCCGGCGGCCTGTTCCTGCGGCGGACCTATGACAGCCAGGGCCGGGCCCTCACCGAGCAGGACTCGGGCGGCGGCCTGACGCGGCGCGGCTACGATGGCGACGGCCTCGAGGTCAGCACCGAGCTCCCCAACGGCATCGTCCAGAGCATCCAGCGGGATGGCGAGGGCCGGGTCATCCAGGACACCTGGCCGGCGCCCATGTCCCTCACCCGGGACAGCAACGGCTTCGTGACCTCCATGACCGACGCGCTGGGCCACACCACCCGCTACGAGCACACCCTGGAGGGCATGGTCACCCGCGAGCTCTACCCGGACGGCACGGAGCGCCGCTTCGAGGTGGATGGCGACATGCGGCTGACGGCTGGCGTGGACGAGGCGGGCGGCCGCACGATCTTCGACCGGACCTACGACGGCCGCGTCGTCGCGACCACCCTGCCCGACGGCAGCCGCTGGGCCTTCGACTACCTGGGCACCGGCGAGCTGCGGTCGGTCACGGATCCCGACGGCCGCGAGACGCGGATGACCTTCGATCCCTGCCGCCGCATGACGTCGATGGAGTACCCCGATGGCGCCACCGCCGACTACGCCTACGACGCCGTGGGGAACCTCACCCGCATCGACCACCCCGACGGGACCTTCGTGGAGCGCACCTACGACGCCGCCGATCGGCTCATCCGCGAGGCGCGCTCCGACGGCACCGAGTCCCGCATGACCTGGACCGGCTTCGGCCGCCCGGAGACGTTCACCGATGCGCGCGGCGTGACGGGCTTCACCTACGACGCGGGCGGTCGCCTGACCCAGATGACCCAGCCCGACGGGGCCCGCCTGCGCTTCGGCTACGATCCCGCCGGCCGGCGCACCTTCGCCGAAGCGCGCACGCCCGCGGGCGACCTGTGGCGCCTGGACTACCTCTACGACCCCGTCTTCGGGTCGCTGGCAGCCATCGTCCAGGGCGGCCAGCCCCTGGTGACCTATGGCCGCGACGCCGCCGGCCAGCTCACGTCCATCGAATATGCCAATGGAATCCGGCAGTTGTACATGCGCGACGTCCGCGGCCGCGTCACGCAGCTCACCACGGAGGACGCCAACGGGGCCATCGTCGCCGACCGCCGCCTCACCCGCGACGCGCGCGGCCTGATCACCCGGGAGGTCGACGAGGCCGGCGTCGAGCGCCGCTACACCTACGACCCCAACGAGCGGATGGTCCGAGAGGAGCGCCTGGAGGCGGGCGCCCACGTCCTCGACCGCGTGTACACCTACGATGCCCGGGGCAACATCGCCTCCATCACCGAGGGCGGCGCCCAGGACGTCCACCGGCTGGACGACCGCTCGCGCCTGCTCGAGGCCGGGGGTCGCGTCTTCGACTACAACGATCGCGGCGAGCTGGTGCGCATCACCGAGGGCGGCCAGCAGATCGACCTCACCTTCGACCTGGAGGGCCGGCTGCGCGAGGTCGACGGGCCCGACGGCACCCGCAGCTACACCTACGACCACCTGGGCAACCGGGTCGCGGACGACGTCGACGGCATCCACGTCGGCCACCTCGTCGCGCCCCGCGACCAGGGCCCCGACGCCACCTTCCGGCTCCCGTGGACGCTGGTGGACTACGACGCGCAGGGCCGCCTCCTGCGCGGCTACGTGGCCGGCCCCATTCTGCACGGGGTGGCCGACGCCGGCGGGACCCGATTCGCCGTCACTGACCCCCGGGGCAGCGTGACGGGCTGGGCCGACGCCCAGGGCGCGGTCGACGGGCGCGTCGACTACGACGCCTGGGGCCAGATCATCGACGGGGATCTGGGGCCCGATGAGCGCGGCTTCCTGGGCATGCCCACCGATCCGACCACCGGCCTCGTCCACCTGCGGGCCCGCAGCTACGATCCCCGGGCGGGCCGCTTCATCAGCCCCGACGCGGTCTTCGGCTCGCCCCTCGATCCGCGCACCTTCGCGCCGTACACGTACAGCCTCAACGCCCCCGCCACCTACATCGACCCGACGGGCGAGTTCGTGAGCCTCCCGAGCGTGATGACCGCCATCACGGTCATGTCGACGCTCTACTCCATCGGCTCCATCGCATGGCGCCTGTGGCACGGCGAGAAGGTGGCGTGGTGGGAGTTCGTGGTGGCGGCGCTGAGCTGTGTGGTGCCCGTCATGCAAGGCTCGAAGCTGGCCTACATCTTCTTCTCGCGCGGCGCGCTCATGCGTGAGTCGGGGAAGTACGTCTGGTTCCACTACACGACGGCCAAGACCGGCGAGGCCATCCTGAGCTCCGGCAAGCTCATCCCAGGGGCGGCGGCGGGCGGCAAGGTCTGGGTCACCGACATCCCACCCGCGCTGATGTTCAACAAGTGGGTGGGCTGGTACTACCAGCTCACCATCGGCGCCTGGGGTGGGAAGCTGATCAACTTCGGCAAGGGCGCGCAGGCCACCACCCAGCTTGAGGTAGCGATCGAGTTCACCACCGGAGCGGCGCGCTTCAAGTCAGCCAAGATGCTCAACCAGTTCATGGCCATCGGCGAAGAGATCTTCACGGATGCCAAGGCCCTCATCCTCCACTGAGGTGCCGGCCGCTGGCGACGCGGCCCTCTTCGCACGCTTCGACGCGCCTGCCCCGGCCAGCCGCGCCGGCCTGCCCGGGGCGCCTCCCCTCCTCCTCGGCCTGAGCCTGGCCGGCGTGGCCGCCGCGACGGGGCCATCCGCGGCGCGACCGTGGCTCTTCGTCGCCGCCGGCGTCGCCGCCGCCCTGGGCATCGCGCTGCTGCGGCGCCCCGATCCCCGCCTCCTCGCCCGTCGCCAGCGCGCCGAGGTGGCCATCCGCGCGCTCATGGCCGGCGACGCCCTGGCCGCGGCCGACCTGCTGGCCTGCGTGTGGTGGTCGAACGGACCCGCGACCATCCCGCTCCTGGACGCCGAGGCGACCCTGGCGCGCCTGGATGGCACCGCGCGGACCGCGCTGCTCGACGCCGAGGCCCGCCTCGTCGCGGCGGGCAAGACGCTCCCCCTCTTCGGAGGCTAGCCCCGCAGCAGCAGCCAGGCCGCGACGCCGGCCGCCGCGAGGGCCGCCGGGAGGGCCCAGCGCAGCCAGCGCCGCGGGGGGGGCGCCGCCAGCGCGGCCTCGAGCGCCCGGAGGAAGGCGCCTGCGTCGGGGTGCCGCCGGGCCGGCTCCACGGCCAGCGCCTGGGCGAAGACCGCCTCGACCGCCGCCGGGACGTCCACACCGAGGCTGCGCGGCGTGGGCCGGCGGACGGGATCCCGGGCCCGGGCCATCGCCCGGATGACGTCGCTGTCGTCCCCATAGGGTCGCTGCCCGGCGAGCATCTCGACCGCGACCAGCGCGAGGGCGTACACGTCCGTCCACGGCCCCGTGGCGCCCACCGACCGGCTCAGCTGCTCGGGTGCCGCGTAGCCCACCGTGAACGCCGATACCTTGCCCGCGGTGCTCTTGAAGCCACCGGCCCGCTCGGCCGCGACCTTGGCGACGCCGAAGTCCAGCAGCTTCACCCCGACGACCCCCTCCTCCTCCACCAGGAAGATGTTGCCTGGCTTGACGTCGCGGTGCGCCACGCCCGCCTCGTGGACGACGGCCAGCGCCTGCGCCACCGGCCGGATGACCGCCAGCGTCCGGTCCAGGGACCACGCGCCGTCGCCGAGGGCCGCCGACAGCGGCCGCCCGTCGAGCCACTCCAGCACCGTGTACAGCAGGCGGCTGCCATCGGGCCGCTCCCAGCTGCTCAGGTCATAGGACTGCACGATGCCCGTCGTCCGGCGCGAGAGGCTGGTGAGCAGCGCCCCCTCCTTGACGAAGGCCTGGTGCAGCCAGGCCTCGTCAGCGGCCGAGAAGGTCGGGCGGAAGACCTTCACGGCGACGGGTCGATCCCACCGGATCTGCCGCGCCCGGTAGACGAACCCGAAGCCGCCTGCGGCCACGAAGCGCTCGACGGCGTAGCGGTCGTCCAGCGTGACGCCGACCAGCCCGAGCGGGTCCGCCTCATCCAGACCCGGCTCGGCCGCAACCTCTTGTTCCAGCAGGGGTTCTTCGACGACGTGGTCGAGCAGCGAGGCGACCTCGGCCGCTACCTCGGCGTCGTCGCACGCGCCGGCCAGCCAGCTCGACCGCTCGCCGGGCGGCACGTCCTGGGCGGCGAGGAAGAGCGCGCGGACCTGGGCATGGCGGGCCGCCGCGGCGCTCGGATCAGGGGGAGAGCTCACGCCGCAACCAGGCCTTGATCATGGTCCACTCGGCCTCGACAGCTCGCTTCGACATCTCGAGGACCTCGGCCACCTGCTGGACCGTCAGCCCGCCGAAGAAGCGCAGCTCCACGATCTGGGCCTGCCGGGCGTCGAGCGCGGCGAGGGCCTCCAGGGCGGCGTCGACCGCGAGGACGTCAGCGTCGCGACCCACCGACAGGCCCATGCCGTCATCCAGCTCCACGCGGATCTGATCCCCGCCCCGCTTCTGCCGCAGGCGCCCCCGGGCGTGATCGACGAGGACGCGCCGCATCACCCGGGAGGCGATGGCGTAGAAGTGCTCCCGGCTCTTCCAGTCGATGCCCTCCTGGTTCACCAGCCGCAGCCAGGCCTCGTGCACCAGGGCCGTCGGCTGGAGGGTGTGGCTGGCCCGCTCTCGCCGCAGGGCCGAGGAGGCCCGCCGCCGCAGCTCGTCGTACACCAGCGGGAGGAGCTGCTCCTGCGCCCCCGCGTCCCCGTCCGTCGCAGCCAGCAGCAGCCGCGTCACCTGCTCCACGTCCATGGCGCCAGGGTGCACATCGAGCACGCGGTTGTCGAGAGCCCGTCAGAACGAGAACCCCACGCCCAGCGGCTGGCTCAGCCGCAGGGGCCGGCGCGGCGCCTCGGGCTCGTCGAAGACCCAGAGCAGCACGCCGGTCACCAGGGCCGCGCCCCCCACGGCCCCCAGCGCGACGGCGCGATCGACCCGCTCGTCTCGGAGGCCCTCCAGGCGGCGGTAGTCCCGCGCCTCCGCGGCCGTCAGATCACGACGGTCCGCCGCCCCCTCCAGGTCCTGGGCGTCGGCCTCCGCGTCGAGCGCGAGGCCCGTGAAGACCCCGGCCCCGGCCGTCAGCGCCACCGCCGAGCCCAGCAGCGACCACGCCGCGATCCGCTGGCTGGACAGCGGGAGCTCGGCGCTCACCTGGGCGTTCTCGCCCCGCCGCAGCGCGATCGGCTGGATGAACGGCAGGCGGCCCCGCTCCGCGACCACCACCGTGTGGTCGCCCGCGTCGGCCTCGATGGGCCCCTCCAGCGGGGCCCGCCCCTGGGGCTCCCCGTCGAGGAAAACCCGAGCACCTTCGGGGGCTTGCACGCCGATGCGCCCTGGAATGGGCAGGGGGTGCAGGTCCAGCGCGACGGCGCTGCCCCCCACTGCCAGGATGGTCCGCGCCTCGGGCTGGTGCTCGGGGGCCTCCACCACCACCCGCCGCTGGCCGGGCCGGACCTCGAACGTCGCCGGGATGGGGGCCACCTCGCCGCCGTCGACCCGGGCCACCGCGCCCTCCACGGTGGACGAGATGATCAGCCGCGCCGTGGCCTCGGCCTCATCCTCGGGGTTCGCGGCCTGGGCGCGGGCCAGCAGCGGCGCGAGGGTCGACAGGTGCTGCACCGCGTGATCACGCCGACCCCCTGCTTCGACGGCGGCGACGTACTCGCGGTACCCCTCGACCGCCGCCTCCAGGTTCTTGCGGTCGCCATCGACGAAGTACTGGAGCCGCCGAGCCTGGGCCAGCGAGAAGGTGACCGCGGGTCGGTTGACCAGACGGTTCGCCTCCTCGAAGGCCTCGATGGCGACCTGGTAGCGGCCCTGCCGGTAGGCCTCGCTGCCGGCGTCGTACAGCGTCCGAGCCCGCTCTACCGTCGCCGGCGATACCGTCAGCGCCGCCACCAGCGCGAGGCCGATGGGTGTGATCATCCTGCTCTCCCCTCTCTTGCCTTCCCTACCAGGGCTCCAGATCGTGGATCCCGGGCCGGGGGGCCACCGTCGACGCTACACCGGCTGGCCTCGTGGGGGCGAGACGGTTCGCAGCGGGAGGGCGTCCGGGGTCGAGTCCGGCGGCCTTGAGCGGCAGCGCGGGCGGCGCCGTGGTCGTCGAAGCGACGCTCGGTGCAGCAGGGGTCAGCCGAGCTTCCACGGGGGACGCGCTGCCGCGGCCGACCGCCTGGACCACCACGTCCGCCAGGGCCAGCCCCCCGCTGGCCGCTGCCAGCCCCGCCGCTGCCAGCCCCGCCGCCGACGCCAGCGCGATGAGCGCCAGCAGGCGGAGCGGCCACCACCGCCGCACACGCCCCACGGGCGCGGCCTCGCCGAAGCTCGCCACGAAGATCGCGCCGTGGCCCCGACCGACCCCCGTGGATGCGCAGCACCCCTGCTCGCCCGCCAGCGCCCGGGCCGCTCGCCAGGCCCGCATGGCCTCGGCGTCGACCGAGACAAGGACGCTGCATGGTTCCGCCCGGGCGGTGTCTGCGGCATGCACGTGGGCGAACCTCCCCGGGGATGGTTCCCCCGCCCAGGCACGCGACAACGAGGCCTGAAGTCCGCACGATGCCGGCAGAAACTTCGCGGGGTCGGCTACCAGGGCTCCAGATCGTCCAGCCCGCGACGATCACCCGGACCCTTCCGGACTGGACGCTGGCCGGGGGCGGGCAGCGGCACCACGCTCCACGTCCACGACCTGGGTCCGGTCCGGGACGACCTCGACGAGGGTCGGCTCGAAGCCCGCGGCCTCGACCCGCAGCCCCACCCCCGCCCCACCATGGGGCAGGTCGATGGGCCCGGGCCCCCGGCGAAGGAGCAGCCCGTCGGCGTCCTTGACCTCACCGTCCGCGGGCAACCCCGCCAGCGTGAGGGTGACCGACCCGGGCGCGGTCGGCGGCGCGGTCGGCGGCGCGGTCGGCGGCGCGGTCGGCGGCGCAGTCGGCGGCGCAGTCGGCGGCGCAGTCGGCGGCGCAGTCGGCGCCCGAACCGCAGTCAACTGCGCATCGGACGACCTCAGCAGGCCCCACGCGACCCCCACCGCCGCCAGCAAGCCGCCCGCCAGGAGCCACCAGCGCCGCCGAGGCGGCGCCAGCGCGCCGGGGACCGGCATGCCCGCGACCACGTCCTGGAGCAGGGCAATCACCTCCCCGAGGGACCCCGGCCGATCCGCCGGGTCCTTCTCCATCAGCCAGGCGATGGCCCGGCTGAACGGCGGGGGAATGCCCGGCCGGGACGCGTGGGCCATGGGGGCCGGCTCCGAGACATGGGCCGCCATCATCGTGAAGCCCGAGTCGGCCTCGAAGGGCAGGCGGCCGGTCAGCAGCTCGAAGAGCACCACCCCGAAGGCATAGTAGTCGGCGCGGTGGTCGACCCCCTTCCCGATGCACTGCTCGGGGGCCATGTACGCCGGCGTCCCCACCGTCGCGCCCGTCTGGGTGCGGATGCCCGGCCCCTCCTCGGGATCGAGCAGCTTCGCCACGCCGAAGTCCAGCAAGCGCGGCCGCGCCCCCGCCCCCGGCTCCTGGAGCATGATGTGGGCCGGCTTCAGATCCCGGTGTGCCACGCCGAGCTGGTGCGCCGCATCGAGCGCCGCGCCGATTGGACCCATGATTTCAAGCACTTGCGCCGGCGAGAGGGGGCCGATTCGCCGCAGCAGTTCTCGGAGCGTCGGCCCCCGCAGCAGCTCCATCACATAGTAATGTCGGCCGTCGCGCAGCTGCCCGAAGGCGAAGATGTCGATGATGGTCGGGTGGTGGATCTGGTTGACGATCCGGGCCTCCTCGACGAACCGCGCGACGATGGAGGGATCCGCCGAGCACCGCAGGCTGAGCACCTTGATGGCGACCGCCTTGCCGATCAGGGGGTGGACGGCCTGGTACACCGTCCCGAAGGCCCCGGCGCCCAGCCGCCCCTCGACGCGGTACTCCCCCACGGCCGCGCCCGGCTCGAGGGGAGCATCGAGGCCCGGGCTCGGCGCGGCCGTCTCCTCGCCGGAAGGCAGGGTCTCTTCCAGGCCCAGGCGCCCCCGCAGAGGCTTTTTCTGATGCTGGTCACTCACCGAGCGCCGACCGTCACGACCATGGACTCGTATGAGTGTGTCCCTCGCGGCGGGCGCGAGCAAGCCGGCACGCCCGCGGGCGCGGCGAACGGCCTACGGCACCGACAGCCGCAGCCAGACATCCGGCCGGGACCGCCCCGTCTCATGGCTCACGCCGAGGTGGGCCGACCAGCAGTCGCACCCGCTCGTGTAGCCGACGCTGGCGCCCTCACCAAGCAGCGCGCCCGCGTCGACGTCGGCGGCTGCGTCCACCCCGAGCTGCGCGCGACCGAGGGTCAGGCCCACCGCCGCGTCCGCGGTGGACAGGTCACCCGTCAGCGTCGAGAGCGCGAGCGGGCGGGTCGGGCCCAGGCGGCGCAGCGTCGGCGTGCGGGCGCTGGGGCGAAGCCGGGCGAACCCACCCGCCAGGCGGACCCGCTCCCCCCGCGCCTCCAGCCGCGCCCAGACGGCCTCGTCACCGGCCGCGGCCGCGTCCACCGACCACGCGTCGGCCTCGAGGCCGATCCGCAGCAACGGCAGCTCCAGCCCCTCGACCGGGGCCTCGGCCTCGATCCCGCCGCGCAGCGACGCGGAGGCCGCCAGCCCGGGGCCGGCCAGCCGGGTCTCGAGCGTCACCCCCACCTGTCGGCTCGCCAGGGGCAGATCCACCGGCAGAAACGCCCCGCGCGCCGCCGCCGCCGCCTCGGCCAGCCGCCCGTCGACGACCAGCCCGATCTCGTGGCGCAGCGGCCCGAACCCCCGCGCCGCCGCGATCCGCGCCTCGCCCCCGGCCCAGGCCGCGCCCGTCTGCCCCTGGCCATCGTCCAGGTGCACCGTCGACGCCCCACACAGTACGGGACGCAGCCGCAGCGGTCCCAGCCAGGCCACGGCGTCCAGCTCCAGGCCCGTGTCGGCGAGCGTCCGGGCGGCCCCGTCTTCCAACACCGTCATCGTGCGCGCATGCAGCGCCAGCCAGGCAGGCCCGGCGGCCGCCTGCCACCGCAGCCACACATCGGGCGCCACGGACAGCGACTGCCGGAAGCGCAGATCATCGAGCTGCATGACCCGCAGGCCGAGCCCCGTCCGGGAGCCGGCCACGCCCAGCGCCACCGCCCCCGCAGGTGATCCCGCCCTCGCGCCCGAGCCCCGGCGTCAGCGCCTGCCGCACGGCCTCGTCGGTGGTCCAGCCCCCTCCAGGGCGAGCCGTGCCCCGCCCAGCGGCAGGCTGCCCCGCCCGGACACCGCGATCCCGTCCGTCCAGACGCCGCGGGCCGCCAGCTCCCCGGTCTCGTGCTCGCTGGCCGCCCAGCGCAGCGCCCCATGGGACGTGACCCCCCAGCGCTGCCGCCACCCCGGGGCCACCGTCAGATCGGCGCTGCGCCCTAGCGTCACGAAGAGCGGCAGCCGCAGATGGGCGCCGTCCTCTCCGTCGAACCCCATGAAAGGAAAGAGAAATCCGGTCCGCCGGCGAGCCAGGGGCACATACCAGCGCGGCGCCGTCGCCACGGGCACCGGCCCCACCCAGAGCACGGGCCACGTCGCCCAGACCCCCTCCCCGGGCGTCACGTCCGCCCGGGTCGCCGTCACGCGCCACGGAGGCGGCTGGCAGGTGCAGGCCGTCGTGCTCACCCCCTCGGCCCGGATCTGGCCGGCGGCCCACGAGGCCGCCTCCGCCGTCAGGTGCAGCCGGGGCGCGGCGAGGGCGACCCCCTCGACCCGCACGGGGCCCTCAGGCAGGCAGGCCTGGAGCGCCGCCGCCGTCGCGCGGCCGCCCCCGCCCGAGATCGTCAGCGGCCCCTCCACCACGACGAGCCCCTCGGCGCAGGCGGCGTCGGCGCGCCCATGGGCTGCGGCCGCCTCCAGCGCGAAGCCCCCCTGCCGGGCCGCCACCCCCTCCCGGGCCCACCACGCCGCGCCCAGGATCTCCAGGCGGCCGGCCTCCAGATCCACCGGCAGGGACCAGAGCAGGGCGACGAGGCTCAGCATGGGCTCAGGGCAGCCGCCAGGCGGCGCCGAAGAACGGCGTGAAGTTCTGGGTGCCGTGCACGAGGGCGTCGGCGAGGGCCGCGTCGCCGCGGCGATCGTAGTAGCGCACGCGGTACTGGAGCCTCAAGACCACGTCGAGCGCGTCGAAGACGGGCAGCGCCGCCCCCAGCCCGACCGCCCAGGCCACCGTGGGCGACGTTCGCAAGGCTTTGTCATCCTTGCCCTTTTCGTCCACCAGATCCGAGCGGGCGCCATCGTCGCGCCAGCCCACGGCCCCGTAGCCCAGCTCCAGGAAGAGGCCGCGGTAGTCCGCCCGCACGAAGGGGCCGGTCCAGATCTCGGTGAAGTCGCCCCCCACCTCGCCCTCGACGACCGTCTTCTGGTCGGCGTCGAGGCCCGCGAAGCGCCCCGCGCGCCGACTGCCGGTGTCGACCTGGCCGTACCAGCCCAGACTGACGGGACCCCAGGCCCGCCAGGAGGCCAGCGCCATCACGCCGACGAGGGACTCCTCCACCAGCCGCTCGCCCCGGGCGCCGCCGATCTCGGCCTTCACCTGCTGCTCGAAGCGGCTCGCGGTCAGCCCCAGATCGAAGCGCCACGTGGCCCGCGGGGCGGGCTCCGCGCGCGCGGCGCCCGCCAGCGCGCCCAGCCCCACGACCTGCACGATCCACCCGCCTCCACGCGGCGCCATGCCCCCTCCCGTCGGCCACCCGGCGCAGGGAAGGTAGCCCGCCCCGGGCCCCCGCCACCACCCCCGCGCTCGCTGTGACATGAACGTGGCAATCGTGTTACGCAGGCTCAAACGGGGAGGTCCAGATCGATGAAGTGGTCCTGGCTGGCTTGCGTGCTCGCCCTGGTGGCGTGCGATGACGACGGCGGGTCGAAGACGCCCGCACCGGATGCGAGCGGCGCCGACGCCGCCCTGGCCGACGCGGCCGCCGACGCCGCCCTGGGGACGCCGCTCCCGCCGACGCGGCCGGTGGGGACGCCGCGGCCGACGCCGCCGCGCCCGACGCCATGCGGCCGCCGCCCGGCACCCCGGTCGACGTGGATCTGGCGCCCTTCCTGGACCCCGTGCCTGGCGGCGAGGGCGCGGCCCGGGTCGCGGTGGTCGCGGGCGAGGCCGACCTGATCGGCGGCCCGGCGGCCACCGGCCGGCTGGGCGACTACCTCATCGAGAACGGCCGCGTGCGCTTCGTGGTCGAGGCGGCCGAGCGCGTCATCGGGCCCTGTCCCTACGGCGGCAACCTCATCGACGCCGACGCGCGTCGCCCCATGGGCGAAGCCGGCCAGGACGCTCTCGGCGAGATCTGCCTGTTCGTGCACCTGGCCCAGACCGTCGCGCCCGATCGCTTCGACATCCTGCGGGACGGCGGCGACGGCGGGCCGGCGGTGCTGGCGGTCACCGGGCACCTGGAGCTGCTGGACTTCGTGAACGTCAACGGCCTGCTGGCCGGCCTGGGCGGCGGGGCCCTCTCCCTCGGCTGGGCGACCGAGACGCTCCAGCCGCTGACGGTGACGACCTACTACATCCTGCGGCCCGGCGACGCGGGTGTGCGGGTGGTCACCGCCCTGCGCAACGACGGCGGCGAGGCGGTGCACTCCCCCGTCGGGCACCTCATCGATTCCGGCGGCAACGTGGATTTCTTCAATCCTTACGGCCCCTTCGGTGGGTTTGGCTACCGCGGCCTCAGCGCCGAGGCCCTCTCCGCCGACCCGCTGGTCATGCTGGCGTTCATCTCGCCGGACAGCGCCCACGCCTACGTCCCGCGGCCCGATCCGGCGCTCACGTTTCCCGCGCCGCTGGGCGGCTCTTATGTCTCGGTCTCGGGGGTGGCCGTCTCGCTGCTCGGCAACAACAACGTCCTCCCGACGCTGCTGGCCCGCCCGGGCGTCCAGGCCAACCTGCCCGGCATCCTGCACCTGCAGCCAGGGGCGACGGCCACCTACGAGCACTGGTACCTCGCTGGCGGCCGCGACCCGGCGCCCATGCTGGGCGCGGCCTGGCGGGCCCTGGGCGCCGCGGTGGGACAGGTCCGCGGCACGGTCACCGGCCCCGACGGCCCGGCGGCCGTCCATGTGACCGCGCTCGACGCCGAGGGCCACGCCCTCAACCAGTCCCGGACGGGCGCCGACGGACGCTACGCCCTCGAGATCCCGGCCGGCACGGTGCGCGTCCGCGCCTGGTCCCCCGAGCGCGCGCCGGTGGAGGTGGCCGATGTCGCCGTCGCTGCCGGGGCCGACACCACGGTCGACGTCGCCGTGGGGCCCGCGTCCGCCCTGCGCGTCCACGTCCGCCGCGCCGACGGCAGCCCCAGCCCCGGCAAGGTCACCGTGATCTGCGACGGCGACTGCCCGAACTTCCCGGTCGCCGGCGATCGAGACGTGACCCTGGACGGGCCCCTCGCCGGCACCGCCGCCAGCGTCTTCACCGGCATGGACGGCGAGGCCCTCATCCCGCTGGCGCCGGGGACGTACAAGGTGGCGGTCAGCCGCGGCATCACCTGGTCGGTCTGGCCGGCGGACGCCATCACGGGCGGCGGGGAGCCGGTCGAAGTGGTGGCGGGCGTCGTCGGCGAGCTCACCGCCGAGATCGAGCCGGTGGTCGACACCGCCGGCACCCTCTCGGCCGACTTCCACGTCCACGCCATCAACTCGCCCGACGCGCCCGTCCCCAACGACGAGCGCGTCCGTACCTTCCTCGGCGAGGGCGTCGACGTGCTCGTGAGCACCGATCACGACTACATCACCGACTTCGCCCCCACCATCGCCGCCCTTGGCGCCGGCGCCGAGCTGGCCTCCATGGTCGGCCTGGAGCTCACCACCTTCGACTACGGGCACTACAACGGCTACCCCATGATCCGCGACCCGGCGAGCCGCAACGGCGGCGCCTACGACTGGGCCGGGGGCCCCGGCCCGGGCAAGACCCCCGCCGAGATCTTCCAGTGGTTCCGCACGGTTCAGCCCGGTGACGTGGTGGCCCAGGTCAACCACCCGGAGGGCGGCTTCTTCTCGGCCGTCGCCGCCGACGTGCTGCGCGGCACGTCGAAGACCGATCCCACGCTCTTCCGCCTGCCGGCGACGGAGCCCGATCCGGTCACCGGCGACACGGGCCTGTGGGACGAGGGGTTCACGGCCTTCGAGATCTACAATGGCCTCAGCCGCGACAAGTTCTGGCAGATCATGGGCTACTGGCTGCAGATGGTCGGGCGTGGCTTCCACCCCACGGCCACCGCCGTCAGCGACACCCACAAGCGGCTGAGCAGCCAGGCCGGGACGCCGCGCTCGTTCGTGGCGCTGCCCGCCGGCGCAGACTCCATCGCCACCTTCGATCCGGCCGCCATGGCCCGGGCCGTCAACGCCGGCCGCCTCATCGGCTCCGGCGGTCCCTTCTTCGCCATCGAGGTCCGCCAGGGCGACCAGGCGGCCGCGCCCGGCGACACGCTGGCGGCTGAGCCCGGCGAGGTGACGGTGCACCTGACCATCCAGACCCCCGACTGGATGACCCTCGACACCCTGCGGCTGTACAGCAACCTGCGCGACGGCATCGGCATCGACGCCGAACCCGGCGCCGACCCCATCGCCGCGACCGTGAGCGTGCCCCTCGACTGGGCCGCCGCCGCCCGTGAAGAGGTCGTCCCGGGCCACTTCCGGCGCCGCCTGGAGGTGGACGTCCCCCTGCTGGTGGCCGCCGACGCCTACGTCATCGCCGTGCTCAGCGGCGACGACGGCCCCTCGATGTTCCCCGTCATCCACAGCCGTGGCGCGCGGCCGTTCGGGTACAGCAACCCGATCTTCGTGGATGTGGACGGCGGCGGCTTCGATCACCCGCCCCTGGCCGATCTCGCCGCCAGCCAGCCCAAGCGTGCGCCGCGCGCCCCGACGGCGAAGCGCTACGCTGACGAGGACGACCTGCGCCGGCTGCTCCAGCACGTCGCCCACGACTGAGGCCCCGCGCCGGCCCGGGTCGGCTATGCTGTCGGCGTGATGGACTTCGAGCCCATGACCGCCGAGCTCCGCGCCTGGCTCGACCTGCGGTTCCAGCCGGATGCCGACCGCGCCGAGGTGCGGCGGCTGCGCGACCTCGTCCCCCTGCCGCTCCGGATGGCCTGGTTCGCGGCCCACCGCCGGTGGCGTTGCCGCCCCGAGACCGAGGTCGGAGAGCGCGCCACCCACGCCTCCCCGTCGGGTCGCTACGTGCTCGAGATCTCCACCCACAGCGAAGCCCCCCGCACCTGGGCCTACAGCCGTGGCCGGATCCTACGGGGCGGCGAGGTCATCGCCGAAGTCTTCAGAAACTTTGGACAATTCCCCTTCGTCTGGGTCGAGGACCACCCCGCGGGCCACGACTATTTGATTTGCGGAGAGGACTACCAGGGCCAGACCGTCATCGAGCTCGACACCGGCCGCCGGACCGACCACCTGGCGCCGGAAGCTCATGAGGGCTTTGGCTTCTGCTGGGCCGGGTACCAGGCCTCGCCGTCCCGGAGGACGCTCGCGGTGAGCGGCTGCTACTGGGGGGCCCCGTACGAAGTCCGGCTCATCGACCTGAGCGACCCGCTCACTCACCTGCCCATCGTGAAGATCGTCGAGAGCGGAGCGGACTACGCTTGGCAGGTCGACCAGCCTGACACCTGCACCATCCAGCGTGAGATCGAGATCTGCGCGCCCACCGGCACCCCGGCCGACGCCATGAGCGAGGAAGAAGAGGCGGACGCCGAGCGGCGACGGCTCGCCCGCGAGCCCGGCCTCTGGCGCACCCTGTACGTCGCCAGACGTGGTCCGGGCCCCGCTGGGTGACCTGGCCACCGCGCACCTCACCGGGCTGGCGCAACGCTGGCCCGACCGCCCCCCACCGCTCGACCTCCTGCGCGACCTGCGGGCCCTCATCGCGGGCCTCCCCGCCGCCGAGCGGGCCCGGCTGGCCCCGGCCCTGGCCCGCTGGGCCCACGTGGGTACGTGAGGTCTGCGCCGCTCCCCGACACTCGACGCTCTGCGAAGCAGCCTGGTGGCAGGATGCAGCAGGGCATCCCGGGCAAGCACCGCCAGATCGGACGGCGTTGCCATGACGAGCGGCTCTTCCAGGGCGTGTGCCGAGCTCTGCCTCTGTATCGTGACGCTCTATGTGACGCCTGCTGTGGGCGGCTGCCGCAGCCGCCTGGCGTCATCGCCCGGCATCGTCACCACCGGGACCGGATCATCGTGCCGAGCACAGCGACGCTGGCCGACTTGATGGACTGCGGGGAGATCGACCCCACCCAGATCGAGGCCGCCCTCCAGACAGCGATCCCGACCCTTCGGCGAACCTCCCCGCGGTGACCGCGGCCTCTCGCCCGCGGCCGTGGCAGCGGAGGTGCCGCTGCCTCTATGGCCGGTCACCCCCCAGCTCGGCCCGGAGCTCGCGGGCGAGCACGAAGGTGCCCCACGGCAGCAGCGCGGCCGCCAGCGTCGAGGCGTAGCGCCGGCCGGGCCAGTCGTGGGCGAGACCAGCGCGCAGGGCAGCCAGGCCGAAGAGCACGAAGAGCACCCCATGACCCATGCCGACCACGCGCACCGCCTGCGGCAGGTCCAGGGCGTACTTGAGCGGCATGGCGACCAGGAGCAGCAGCAGATAGGAGCAGCCCTCGAGGAGGCCGACGACACGGAGGTGGCGCAGGGCGTTCATGGGCACCTGGATGCCTCGACTGGCGCCGGCGTCGCGTCCCTTGCCATCCCGGGGCGCGGCTGCTCCACTCGGCCCACGCCCCATCTCAGGAGTTTGCCATGCCCTTCAACCCTGCCACCTGGGTCAACCACTCCAGCCGCGTCTTCCACGGCCGAAGTGCAGGCCTCCAGCAGATCGACCAGGCCCTCGCCGCCTACGTGCAAGCCAAGAGCGGCCACACCCTCAAGGCGGTCGCCCGGGCCATCCTCGCGTGGCAGGCCTCGAAGCCGGGCTGGTCGACCTCGCTGCGTGGCCTGCCGATGATCGACCTCATCAACTACGTGAAGGTCGAAGCCGAGACCCAGCTCCCCCAGGCCACGCGCGAGATCTTCGCCTACGTCGCGGGCGAGCCCATCATCACCCAGCTCAACTCCGACCCCTACAAAGCCTTGCAGCGCCTACCGGCCTACGTCACCGGAGCACCGGACGGCCCGACCGACTTCAAGGTCCAGCGTACGTCCTCCGCAGACGGCACCTACATCCACGACCTCCTCCAGCCCGGCATCGCAGTCGGCGCCGGCTACGACCGCATCGTCATCTCGCCCCTCGCCCGGGGCCCCGTGTGGCGCGCCGTTGCCATCGCGATGCACACCGATGTCGATGCGCACTCCAACGCGAACCACATCATCGGCAAGCTGCACACCCTGCAAGGCGCCTCCAGCATGACCACCGGCCAGCTCTCGGGCTGCGCCTTCATCATTCGGGAGCACAACGGCCATGTGGAGTGCACCCACATCAAGCCCAACGGCTTCGTGGACGGCGTCGCGCTCCAGAACCACCTGGAGAGGCTCTACCTCGGCCCCGGTGTGGTCATCTGGGGTCGCAAGCAGTACCCCTATCAGGGCGGCGAAGTCCGCGCGGCCATCGTCGGGCGCCGGGGACCCCACGGCTGGCAGATCTACGCCCAGCGCTACCTGCATGGGACCTCCCACGTCCTCGGCGTCAGCCGCATCTGGCCCGCCTGACCCCCGCGGGCTGCCCGCGCCGTGCCCCTTCTCTCCCTACGGGGTTCGTCGAAGATGATGTGTAGCTGGACGGCATGGCTGGAATTCGTCTCCGCCGTGCCCCCTTCTCTCCCTACGGGGTTCGTCGATGGGGAGGTGTAGCTGGACGGCATGGCTGGAATTCGTCTCCGTGCGTCCCCCTTCTCTCCCTACAGGGTTCGTCGAACAAGAGGTGCACCTGGGTGGCCAGGCTGGAATTCGTCGCCGCCTCTGGGGTGGCTCGTGCTCCCCACCGGCGGGACACGGGGCGGTTGGGCTGGCGGTGAGAGCCCATGGCGTGGCTGGCTGGGTGCGGACGTTCGGCGTCGACGGTTGGCGGACGCACCTGTCTCCAGGCCCCCGCTGCGGGCGGTCATTCTGCGTGATTTCAACTACTTGAGCGCATGTTAGCCACTCTCGGCCCGCTGCCTGAGCTTCTTCCTCGCGTGCGACGGCGGGATGGTGCAGGCCGGGAACGGGATGAGCGGCCGCGTCGGATCCTCCAGCCACTTCCAGTACGATGTGGGCGATCTTGTAGGCGGCCTTCAGCTCGGCGTGGCGTTCGCGCCAGGCTTCCTGGTCCTCCTTCGTGCCGTGCACCACCGGCGCGGGCTGCGCTTTGCGCTCCTTGGGGCGCGTCATCGGGTCGACGTACCGACGGCCTCCGGATCCGGCACCGGCAGGCCGGCCTTCTGCGCCGCGGGCGGGCTTCGGCGGCGATGCCGTCGGCCAGCTCCCACATGAGCGCCTTGTGCTCTTGGGGTCAGCTCACCGAGGCCTGGCAGGCGGTCGAGGCGGACCGTGAGCTCTTCGCTGCGGCCGTCGCCGCGGACGAAGGTGCCGCGCAGCTCGCCCCGCAGCAGCGCGGGGTTGGCGCAGGCGAAGACGTCGTCGGCCGGGTGCCTCGACTTCAACTCGGCGGTCGCCTGGCCCATGAAGTAGCGCATGGTCCAGGGCGTGCTCCTCCGAGACGACCTGGATGGCGTGGTTCGGGATGAGGCACTGGCCCGTCCGGTCGTGGAACTTGCTGACTCGCTCGCGATTTCCCGGCAGACCCACTCCAGGAGGAGGCTCTTGTCCACCAGCTCCACCACACCCAGCAGCAGGTGCAGGTGGTTGGACATGAAGTAGTAGTTGTAGAGGTCGAAGTCGAAGGCAAAGCCGTCCTCTTCGCCGACCCGCTGCTGGCCTGGGCCAGGAATGCCGGTCAACAGGTCCACCATCCGGATCTGCGGCGCCAGCAAGAACAGGTCGTTGGTGACCTTGCAGGTGATCTCGAAGACGAGCACGTAGACGCCAGCCGGGGGCTGTAGAGGCGCTTTCTCGCGGTACTCGATGATGATCATCTCGGCCATGGGGGAGTCCTCCGCGGGTGGGGGCCTCTCTTCCCTTCGGTCAGTCGCGGTGCGTGTCGCAGACTTTTTCGAGTCCGCTGATTTCAAAAGGAAAAAGTTCGGGTAACCCGCGGTCGTGACGTGTCACGGCGGCTCTCCATCGACGAAGAGGTCGTACAGGTTCCAGGTGTTGGTGCCGTGGTTGGTCAGGCGCAGCGCGATCAAGTCGCCATCGGCGACGTCGGCCGGACGGTCCCCCGAATGACGGCCAGGCCGGCCACGGCCGACACCGCCTCCCGATGCGCCATCGCGGGCCGCCCACCGATCCGGACCTCCACCGACCACGCGCCTTCCACGTGGGTGAGGGGAAGTGCCAGACGTCGAGCCGGAGGGCTGGCCCGCGCACAGCGTGCCCACCAGGGGCTGCACGAGCGTCGCAGCGTGGCAGTCACGCGTCCCGAGCTCGTGCCACCGTCGGTCGGGCGAGGTCTCGATCCGGTGGCGCTGCGGTGGGCAGCGATCCGTCCGCGGGCCGAAGGGGTCGTCGGCGTCCCCGACCACCCGCCACGCGCTCGGCTCGGCCACCAGCGTCCCCAGCCCGGCGCACGGCGGCTCAGCCTCCTCGCCGCCGCAGGCCGTCAGCAGCCCGAGCAGGCTCGTGATCAGTCGGCGCACTGGACCGGCACGCACGCGGAGGCGACGTCCTGGTCCAGGCAGACGGCGCCGGTCCCGCAGTCCGCGTCCGCCATGCAGCCGAAAAGGCTGCAGAAGTTGGCCCGGGCATCGAAGGTGGCGAGGCAGAGCCGGGCGTCGCCGTTGCCGCTGCACTCGCCGCCCTGGGCGGTGCAGAAGCGGCCCACGCCGCGCTCGTTGCCGGGCGCCCCCGGCGCCACGCAGCCCTCCCCGTCGCCCCCCGCCCCCAGGATCTCGGGCTGTGTCGCGTCGTCATCACACAGCAGGAAGCCCTCGCCCGGCGAGTAGTACATGAAGGCCGCACACATCTCATCGGGGAAGCCCAGGGGCTCCTCGCCGCCGTTGTCCCACCGGCATCGCACCGACAGCCGGTCGTCCGGGTGCAGGATGAGCGGCGGATTCAGCAGCCGCGCGGCGGCCCCTTCCCGCATCAGGATGCCGTCGGTCTCGGTGAACAGAACCTCGGGCACGCCCCCCGCCGAGGTGCGGACCAGCTCCATGTAGACGCCATGCTCATGCATGTGCAACTGGATGGAATGCAAGGAGATCTCCCGGCCGACCCGGCACCCGGCGCCGTTGCCGTGCTCGTGCGCCACCGCCCCGGCCGGGATGTCGAAGGCGTCCATGTTCAGCACGAAGGAGTCGGCGAGGACGGGGGTCTCCTCCGCCGTCGTCAGCGTCAGCTCCACCGCGTCCATCACCGTGATCGGCGCGTCGGTGGGGTTGATGTAGTGGCTCTGGAGGACCACCTGCCGGCCGATGGGCAGCTCCAGGCGGACGTCGTCCGGGACCAGGCCATCCGTGCCCGAGAAGGCGCCCGCGAGGATCCGCAGGTTCGTCATCGCGGCGCCCGTGCAGCTTCGGACCCCGGGTGCCTCGGGCTGGAACGCCACGTAGAGCGCGCTGTGGTGGCCGCCCGTCATCTGCCGCGCCCGGAAGCTCCGAAAGGCGCGTGTCTCGGTGGTCTCTTCATCCAGATAGGTGCAGATCTGGACCTCCGAGCGGGCCGGGATCACCAGGGGATCGCTGTAGTAGCGCACCACCCCCGGCTCCGGCGCGGGCCCGAAGCAGTCGCGCAGCGCCTGAGCGTCCCCGCCCTCACAGGCCACGTAGTGGCTGGTGTCTTCGTTCTGGGTGAAGTCGGCCTCGAATGGCTGGCCCTCATAGGGCGCCCCGGCCTCGATCCAGGCGCGCAAGGCCGCCAGCGTGCCGGCCCCCGGCGCGCCGGCGCCCCCAAGGGGCATGCGGGCCCCCAGGCCCTCGATGGTGAGCGTGGTGTTGTCGACGACGACCTTCTGCCACAGGAAGCTCCGGTCGAGATCGCCCGCCACCACCAGCCGATCCCCCCGCTCGGCGGCCACCGGGTTGACCGGCAGGGCCGTCGTCAGCGCCGTCCAGGCGGCCCGCGGCTCGGCGAAGCTCAGGCCCGCCACGCCCCGCGCGGATCCATGGCACGCCTGCGCCGAGCACGAGGGCACGAACAGCGCCTCGTAGAGCTGCCGAAAGCCGGGCGCGGTCGGGTGGGGCGCCTCCGCCGCCGGCCCGGGGTCGGCCTCTTCGGTGTCACAGCCGGCCAGGGTCAGCAGCAGGCAGGCGGTCCAGGCGGTGCTCCAGCGGGCCATCGGCGACTCCATCTCGGTGGAGGCCGGAGCGTACAAAGCCGCCTGCGGCCCCGCAATCGACCGCTCACGTCCGCCGCGGCTCCAGTCGCTCGATGCGGGCGTCGAGGTCGGGGACGGCGAGCGTCCTGGCGTCCGCGACGGTGACCCGGCCCGGCGCGCCCTGGACGGCCCGCACATGCTTGCGCCGCGTGTGGGTGACCAGGGCGCCCGGCTCGCCGCGCAGCTTCGAGTGGTGGATGGCCAGGGCCGCCGCGTCCAGCAGCGTCTCCGGGTGGGGCTCGCGGCCCCGGGCCGGCTCGGGGACGACGACGTGGGCGCCGGCGGCGTCCCGCACATGGAGCCAGTGGTCGTTGCCCCGCGCGTGGTGGAAGGTGGTGGCGTGGTTGTCGGCGCCGCCCCGCCCCACCCGGATGACCTCGCCGGCCCGGCTGGTGTACGGCCGGTAGGGCAGCCGCTCTTCGCGGTCGCGGACGCGAGGCGGCGGGGGTGGGGCGCGGTGCAGACCGGCCTCGCGCAGCGCCGCCTCCAGCGCGGCCGCATCCCCCGGCCCGGCGACCAGCGCCTCCAGGCTCGCCAGCGCCGCCTCCACCTCGGCCAGCCGCGCCGCTGCCTTCTCGGTGCCCGCCACCGCCTTGCGGTAGCGCTGGAAGAACCGCTCCGCGTTGGCCGCCGCGTCGAGGGCGGGGTCGAGGGGGATGCGCACCGTCGGCGTGCCCTCGCTGTACCAGTCGACCACCTCGGCCTGCGCGGTGCCCCGCGGCGCGACATGCTGCTGGGCGACCAGGAGCTCCCCCCAGCGCCGCCAGCGGGCCGCACCCTCGGTGCGCGCCACATCAGCCTGCACGTTTTTCTGCAAGCGAATCAAACGCTTGCGGGTGCGAGCGGCGAGCCGGTCCCGCGCGGTGTCCCGGCTGGCGGCGGCCGCCGGCCCCAGCGACACCGCCGCCTCCACGGCCTCGGGATCCGTGAACCGCGCCACCGCGGGCTCCGCGGGCGGCGGCGGCGCGGGCGCCACCCACGGCCGCCCGGGGCGCAGATCCCGCTCGGTCCGCGGCGGCCGTCGGCTGGCCGCGACGATCCGGCCCTGGGGATCGAGGGCGTAGAGACCGGGGTGCTGGCCGATCTCGGCGACCAGGCTGCCCTCGGGGAAGCGAACGGCCACCACACGATCGTCACCGAGCTGCTCGAGGCTTGAGAGACGGCGACCCCGCGCGGCCCGCCGCAGCCACCGCCCGAGCGTCGTCGGCTCCGGCAGCGTCGCGGTGCCCTCGGGGGAGGCGGCGAGGCGCGCCAGCCCCGGCGTCGCGCTCAGCACCAGGTGGGTCGTCTGCCCGGGGACGCGCACCGAGAGGACCACCGTCTGGTCATCGGGCTCGCGGATGCGCTGGATCTGGCCCCCGTCGACCCGCGGCTTGAGGGCCGCGACCAGGGCCGCGACGTCGGCACGGCTGAGCATGCCTCAGCTCAGCAGGGCGCGATCGGAGCGACCCAGGTCAAAGCCCAGCGCGATCAGGGTGGATCCCTGCTCCTCGGTGAGGCCCAGGGCCACCGCCGCCCCGGCGAGGGCGCTGCGCTCGGCCGGGTGCACCTCGCCGTCCACGCACGCCAGCTCGATGAGCACCCGGAGCAGGTAGAGGCGGGCCCCCCGCGGCTCGAGGCCGGCGACCACCGACGCCAGCGGGGCGATCCGCGCCTGGGCGCCCTCCACCTCGGCGGGCCCCAGACCCAGGTGCGCGGCGAGGCGCTGGAGACGCCGACCCTCGGCCGGGCTCTCGACGCCGTCCGCCGCCACCATGCAGGCCGCCGCCCGCAGGATGAGGGGCCCGGCCGGAGCCGCCAGCGGTGGCGCCTTCAGGAAGCCATGCAAATCCTCGATCCAGGCCGGCTCCAGCCCGAAGACGGCGCAGACCTGCTCCAGGCGCTGGCGCTCGGCCGGGTGCAGCTCGTCGTCGATCCAGGCCACGTCCACCAGCTTGCACAGCAGCGCGAAGCGCAGGGGGCCCGGCCGGATGCCGGCCACCACCTCGCCGATGGGGCCCGGCGCCATGAGCTCGCTGGCCAGGGTCCGCTGCACCACCGGATCGTCGGCGCTGAAGCCCAGGGCGTGGACGAGGTCGTCCAGCTCGGCGCGCTCCGACTCGACCAGGCGACCGTCGGCAGCGCTCATGTTCGCGACCGCGCGGCAGAAGAGCAACCGCTGGGAGGGGCTGTGTGTCTCGTACATCGGGTCTCCGCCGGGGGCCAGGTGCGTCCCGGGTGCGCGCTCGATTGCAGCCCCCGGACGGGCGATGATACAACCCGGCGTTCTTGATGTGCGAGGAGGAGCCGATGGAGCTGTCCACGTTCGGTGGTCCGATCACTGCCTATGCCGGCACCGGCACCACCGCGGTGCTGGCCGTGGGTCGGTTCGCCGACGAAGGACCGTCTGCCGCCGAGAAGGCGCTCGACGAGGCCCTGGGTGGGGCCCTGTCGGCGGCCTGCGATCGGCTGTTGTTCAAGGGCCGGCCCCGCCAGAGGGTGGGCGTCGACACGATCGGGCGCCTCCCGGCCGCGCGGGTCGTGGTGATCGGACTCGGAGATCGCGCGAAGCTCTCCCCCGCGGGCCTGCGCGACTTCGCCGCGGGCGCCGCCGACGAGGCCTTCGCGGGGCGCCATGGCGAGGTCGGGCTGGTCGCGCCGACGGACGGCCTGGAGTCTCTGGCTCTGGGGCTGCTGCTCGGCACCTACCGGTGGAACGCCCTGCAGACCGAGGACGCCGAGGCGCCGCGCCACAAGGTCACCCGCGGCACCGTGCTCACCCAGGCCAGCGGCAAGGGGGCCTTCGCCCGCGCCACCCGGCTGGCCGACGCGGTCTGCCTGGCCCGCACGCTGACCAACGAGCCGCCCAACGTCTGCACCCCGGTGCGCCTGGCCGACGTGGCGGCAAGCATCGCCACTGCGCGGGGCACCACGCTCAAGGTCCTCACCCGCTCCGAGATCGAGGCGGAAGGGATGGGCGGCATCGTCGCCGTCAGCCAGGGCGCCACCCGCGAGCCCCGCTTCATCCACCTGACGTACACGCCCCCGAGCGGGCGCACCGATGGCGCCATCGCCCTGGTGGGCAAGGGGCTGACGTTCGACTCCGGTGGCTTGAGCCTCAAGCCCCCCAAGTCGCAGATCGAGATGTACATCGACATGGCGGGCTCGGCGGCCGTGCTCGGCGCCATGCAGGCCATCGTGGCCCTGCAGCCCGACATCCCCGTGCACGGCATCGTGGGCGCGTGCGAGAACATGCCGGGCGGCAACAGCTATCGGCCCAGCGACGTGCTGACCATGTACTCGGGCAAGACGGTGGAGGTGCTCAACACCGACGCCGAGGGCCGTCTGGTGCTGGCGGACTGCATCCACTACGCGACGAAGCTCAAGCCCTCCGCCATCGTGAACCTGGCCACCCTCACCGGGGCCTGCCTCGTGGCGCTGGGCCAGTACTACGGCGGATTGTTCAGTGATGACGAGGGGTTGGCGGCGGAGGTCGCGGACGCGGCCAAGGCGGCCGACGAGCGGCTCTGGCGGCTCCCCCTCGATCCGAAGCTGGCCGAGACCATCAAGAGCGCCCGGGCCGACATCGCCAACCTGGGCGGCCAGTGGGGCGGGGCCATCACCGCGGCCCAGTTCCTCCAGCACTTCAAGGGCGACTGCCGCTGGGCCCACCTGGACATCGCCGGGCCGGTCCTCGCCGAGAAGGACGACGGCTACATCCGCAAGGGGGGCACCGGCTTCGGTGTGCTGACCCTCGTGGCCCTGGTCGAGGCCGCCGCGGCCGCCGCGGCGTGATCGCGGGCCTCTGGGCGCTGGCGCTCCTGCTGGGCGCCCCGCCCCCCGCCGACGGGCTCGTCATCGAGCGCGTCACCGTGCGCGGCGTCCGCCTGGGGCGCGGCGAAGCCATGATCCACCGCAGCGGTCTGGTGGCCGGCGAGCCCGTCGACGAGGCCGCCGTGGCCGAGGCCCGCGCCCGCCTGCTCGAGACCGGGCTCTTCCACACCGTTCAGCCCAGGCTGGAGCGAGGCAGCGCCCGGGGCCGGGCGGTGGTCGTCTTCGAGTGCGATGAGCGCACCACCACCAGCATCGACGCCATCCACCTGGGCCACGCCCGCCCCACCGAGCTCTGGGGCGGGCTGGAGATCTCGGACATCGACCCCGTCGGCCTCGGCCTGTCCACCGAGGTGGGCGCGGTCGGCTCCCGCGACCAGCAGGCCTTCCGCCTGGCTCTGGGGCGAGCGGCGCTCTTCGACGGCGTCGACCTGCGGGTGCAGGCCCGCTTCCTGAACGGAAACGAGCCCTTCGTGGGTCCCCGGGGTCAGCTCCTCGACGGCGCGCCGGTCGCCCAGATCTTCGTGCCCTACCAGCGGGCGGGCCTGGAGGCGCAGGTACGCTTCGCCTTCGTGCCGCTGGTCTACGGCACCGCCGGCCTGCGCCTGGAGTACCTCGACGCGACGCTCCCCCGCTCGCCCGCCACCCAGATCGACGCCGATGGCACCGAGCACCCCTTCGACTTCGCCCTGGACGACGGGGCCGGTGTCCTCGCGGTGGCGGGCCTCGGCCTGCACCACGACACCCGCGACGATCCGGCCTTCCCCACCCGGGGGCGCCGCGCCTCCTTCGCCCTCGCCGCCGGCGTCGGCCCCTTCGCCCGGTTCCTCGCCGGCTTCGAGCAGTACTGGCGCCTGCCGTTTCGTCATGTGCTGCGGCTGGATCTGAAGGCCGGCGCCGTCATGGGCGACGCCCCCTTCTTCGAGCGCTTCTTCATCGGTGACCTGCACCCCTACATCCCCGAGCGGGCCCTGGGCCTCAACTTCGCCCGGCGCCGCGGGCCAGGGCTGCTGGACCGCGCCCTCGACGAGCAGCGCTACGAGGACTTCGCCGGCCGCCTCGGCTTCGAGTACCGCGTACCGGTGGGCGCCGGGCCGCGCCAGGAGCACAACGGCGTCGAGCTCTTCGTCGGCGCCGCGCTCCTCAGCCTCGGCAGCCCCTCCGAGATCGCCAACCCCGACGGCCCCGGCCTGCCCATGGACGCCGCCATCGACGTGGGCCTGCGCATCGAGAGCGAGATCGGCGTGGTGGGCCTGTCGGTGGGCAACCTCTTCCTGCTGCTGGATCCATGACCGCCCTGCTCGCCCTCCTGGTGGGGCTGGCGGCGCCGCCGGCCGCCCTGTGGATCGAGCGCGACGGCGCCGACCTGCGGCTGTCGTCGGATCTGAGCGGCCTGCTGGATGCGCCCCTCGCCCACCGCCTGGGGAGCGGGCTGACGACGACGCTGCACCTGCGCGTGGAGATCCGCCGGCACCCCGATGGCGAGCTCGCGGGCGACACCTGGCGCGGCGCCCGCGTCCGCTGGGAGCTCTGGGAGGAGAAGGTCACCGCCGTCGTGGACGGGCCCGACGGCTCCCGGGTGGGCACCTGGCCCAGCGTGGCGGCCTTCGTGGCGGACTTCGGCCGGGTGGAGGGCGTGGTGGTGGCCCGCGGCGTCGCGGCCGACGACCAGACGCTGCGCGCCACGGCTCGGCTGGAGGTCAACCCCCTCACGGCGGACCAGGTGGCCCGCATGCGCAGCTGGCTCGCCTCCCCCCGCGCCGACGCCGCCCTCGATCCCCTCAGCGGCAGCCTCCTGGGCTCTTTCGCTCGTTTTTTCGATAACTTGCGGCCGGGTGTCGCGGAGCGGGTCATCGTCGTGGAGGGGCACCCGTTCCGCGCCGACCGGCTGCCGTTCTTCCGGCCTCCGGTGGAGGGACCCCATGGGCCGCCTTGAGCTGAAGCTGATGGCCCTCCTGATCCTGCTGACGGGCCTGCCCCTCGGCGTGGCCCTGTGGCGGGCCGGCGTGCTCTTCGAGCGCAGCCTGGGGGCCGGGCTCAACCCGCTGGTCTCCCAGGCCCTCGACGACGCGGTGCAGGTGTACGGGGCCTACGTCCACGCCGAGAAGGGGCGCTTTCGGGCCCTGGGCGAGGGGCTCGCGGCCAGCCAGGCCCTCCGGGAGGCGGCCGAGGGGGGCCAGCCCGCGCTGGCGGCCTGGCTCGCGCGGGAGCAGCGGCGCCCCGGGGTCTTCGGGCTGGCCCTCGAGCGCGCCGGCGCCACTCCGCTGGAGCAGGCCGAGGCCCCGCCGGCGGGCTGGCTGACGCGGACGGAGACGTTCCCCATCACCGGCCTGCCCGGCTTCACCGGGCTGCGGCTGACCTACGGCACCGAGGCCGAGCGGCTGGCGCGCTTCCGGTCCATGGAGCGCGACGTCATCGAGCCCTTCCGGGCCCTGGAGTCCGATCGGCGCGGCCTCGCCGGCGCCTACGCCTGGAGCTTCGTGGGCTACCTGGCCCTGGCCGTCCTGCTGGCGGCCCTGGTCAGCGTGGTCACCGCCCGCCGGGTCACCCGCCGCCTGCGCCAGCTCCGCGCCGCGATGACGGCCGTCGCCGGCGGCGACCTGGCCGCCCGCGTCCCCGTCTCGGGCCGCGACGAAGTGGCCGATCTCTCCCAGGGGTTCAACGAGATGGCCACCCGCCTGGCCGAGTCCCAGGCCCGGGTCCAGTACCTCACCCAGGTGTCCGTCTGGCAGGGCATCGCCCGCAAGCTGGCCCACGAGATCAAGAACCCCCTGACCCCCATCCTGCTGGCCGCCCAGCAGGCCCACGAGAGCTACAAGGGCGACGACGCCCGCCACCAGCGCGTGCTGGAGACCGCCCGCGAGATCGTCGAGCAGGAGGTCCACGTCCTCAAGCGCCTGGTCGAAAACTTCAGTCGCTTCGCGAGGTTGCCCGGCGTCTCCCGAAGGTGGAGGACGCCGCCGCGTTCTGCCGGGATGTGTTCGCGGCCCTGGGCCATGTCGAGGGCTCGAGCTCGACGCCCCCGAGGGCCCGCTGCCCGCCGCGCTCGATCGCGATCTGCTGCGCCAGGCGCTGACCAACCTGGTGCACAACGCCGCCGACGCCTGCGCCGAGGTCGAGCGGCCCGCCCGCATCCGCCTGCGGCTCTCCCCCGCGCCCGGCGGCGGGGCGCGCATCGCCGTGGACGACAGCGGGCCCGGCGTCCCGCCGGTCGACCGCGATCGCATCTTCGACCCCTACGTCACCGGCAAGCGGGACGGTACCGGCCTGGGTCTCGCCATC
Organism: bacterium; assembly: GCA_041389985.1. Taxonomy (GTDB): domain Bacteria; phylum Myxococcota_A; class Bradymonadia; order UBA7976; family UBA1532; genus JACKDP01. The sequence continues at coordinate 21,700 of JAWKQS010000040.1, read as the reverse complement.
GTCAAGAAGATCGTCCTGGACCACGGCGGGGCGATCGCCGTAGAGGAGAGCGACCTGGGTGGTGCGCGGTTCGTCGTGACGCTGCCCGCGCGTGCATGATGGTGGAGCGCTCGTGACCGAACCGTTGCCTCTCCTGGCCCCTCCCGGCCAGCGCGTCGCCGTCCTCGTGGACACGAGCGACCTCTACCACGCCGCCCGCCAGCGCGGCGGCGCGCGCATCGACTATCGCCAGCTCCTCGATCGGATCGTGGGTGGCCGCGTCCTCGTGCGGGCGATCGCCTTCGCGGTGCGTGGCGAGGGCGTCGACAACACGCCCTTCCTCGACGCGCTCCGCGGCGCGGGCTACGAGACCCGGGTCAAGGTCCTGCGGCGCCGGATCGACGGCTCCCTGCGCGGCGATCAGCAGGTCGGCATCACCCTGGCCGCGGCGGGCCTCGCCGATCGCGTGGACGCCATCGCCCTGGCGAGCGGGGACGGCGATCTGGCCGAGCTGGTGGACTTCCTGCGGGCCCGGGAGGTGCGCGTCGAGGTCTACGGCGTCGAGGGTGGCCTGTCCCCCGCCCTGGAGCGGGCCGACGTCTGCGTTCCCTTCGGCGATGACTGGATGCTGCCCGGACGGCGCGACGAGTGACGCCGGCCCCAGAGCCAGAGCGCCTGGCGGCGGGGCCGGGCCCATGACCTTCCCGCCGGCCGATCGCGTGGCCCGCCTCGTGGCGGCGGCCCTGCTCTGCGCCCTCGTCGTCGCGGCGCCCCTCGCCGTCGGGGGCACGCGCATCGAGGCCCGGCTGGCGCTCTCGGCCCTGGCCCTCGCCACCCTGCTGTGCGCGGCGCTCGCCCAGGTCTTGGGGCCGCAGCGGGGCATGCGGCTGCCCTGGCCTCTCATCCCCCCGATCTTGTTGACGTTTTTCTATGCCCTCCAGCTCGTGCCGCTGCCGCTGGGCTGGCTTGAGGTCCTCAGTCCGCTGGCCGCCGAGCGCCGGGCCGACCTCGCCGTCGCCGGCCCCGCGCCCCTCTCCCTCGATCCGGCGGCGACGTGGGCTGGGCTCGCGCTCCAGGCCGGCTTCACCGCGACCGCCCTCGCCGCGGCGGCGCTGCATCGCCCCCGGCAGGCGTGGGTGCTGCGGGCCCTGGCCGTTGCCGGCGCGGTGGTCGCCCTGGTCGGGCTGGCCCAGTGGGCCGCTGGCGCCGAGACCATCTACGGCCTGTACCCGCTGCGGCACCGCGCGAGCCTCACCGGCTTCTTCGCCACGTTCGTCAACAACAACACCCTCGCCGGCTTCGAGGTCCTCGCCGGCCTCGTGACCCTCGGCCTGCTGGCCCGCGCGGAGGACGTGCGCGCGCGCCTGGCCGCCATCGTCGGCGCCCTGCTCTGCTTCACCGCCGCCCTGCTGGCCGGCTCGCGCGGGGGGCATGTGGCCCTCGGGATCGGCCTGGCCACCTTCGCCGCCGCCGCCCACGCCACCCGCGGCCCCGAGGCGTGGCGGCAGCGGGCCCGCGTCAGCGCCGTGGCCGCCCTGGTCTTCGCCAGCGTCGGCATCGCGGGCGCCCTCGTCATCCTGCCCGAGTGGAACGCCGAGACCCTGGCCCACCTCGACGCTGACGGGAAGGTGACGGCGTGGCAGGCGGCCCTGCCCTACGCGCGCAGCGTCTGGCTGACCGGCAGCGGCCGCGACACTTTCGCCCTCGTCTACCCCACCTGGCAGACCACGCTGGTCGCCGGGACCATCTCCCACCCCGAGAACCACCTCCTCCAGCTCGCGTGCGAGGCCGGGCTGCCCGGGCTCGTCCTGGGCATCGGCGGCGGGGCGCTGGCCTTCGTCCGCTTGCTGCCCGGCCTCTCCTCGCGCGGCTCTCCCACGGACTGGGGCATCGTGGCGGGCCTCGCCGCCGTCGGCCTCCAGCAGCTCGTCGACTTCGGCCTCGAGAGCGCGGGCCTCGCCCTCCCCGTCGCCGCCGTCCTGGGCATCGGGGTCGCCCGCGCGCTGCGGCGGACCGAGGCCGCGCCGCCTCGACGCACCGTCACCGCCGCCGGTGTGGGCACCGTTGCGGCCATCGGCCTCGGCCTCCTGGCGATCGGGGGCCCGGGACTGCCCGGCCGGCAGGCCGACGCCGACCTCGCCCGCCTCGCGACCACCGCGCCGGCCGCCCAGGCCGCCGCGGCGGCCGATCACCCGGCCGATCCCCAGATCCCCCTCGCCATCGCGCAGGCCCGCGCGACCGCCGGGGCGCCCGCCGCCGAGGTACTGGGCTACATCAACCGCGCCCTCGCTCGCTTCCCCGCCGGGCACCAGGCCCACCTGCTCTCGGCCCGGCTGCTGGTCACCTGGGGGCGGCCGGCCCAGGCCGCGCTGGAGTACCGCCTGGCCGCAGAGCGTGCCCCCTGGCGAGACCGGGAGCTGGCGCGCGAGGTCGCTGGACGGCTTGCCCTCCCCCGCCACGTCCAGGCCGCGGTGCCCGCCACGCCCCGGGGCTGGCGCCTGCTCGCCAACGCGCTCACCGAGGCCGGCCGCGTGGCGGATCTGCGCGTGATCATGGAGGATCTGGCGCTGGAGCACCCCGACGACCCCCTGCGGCGCGAGCTGCTGGGCGAGGCGTGCCGCGTGCTGGGGGACGCCCCCTGCGCCACGGCGGAGGCCACCTGGCTGCTCGACCACGGCCACCCCACGCCGGCCTGGTCGCTCCGGGCGCTGCTGGCCGCCGACGCCGCCGACGCCGCCGCGGCTCACGCCGCCCTCGACGCCACCGGCAGCCTGGAGGAGCGCTCGCCCGAGCTGCTGACGCTCTCGGCCCGCGTCCACGGGCGCCTCGGCGAGCCCGCCCTCGCCTACACGGCCCTCGACCAGCTCGATCGGCGCGTCGCAGGCGATCCCGCCCGCCGCGCCCAGGTGCTCGTGATGCGGGCGGGCATCCAGGCGCGCCATGGCGAGCCCGAGGCCGCCTTGAAGGGCCTCATCCGCGCCCTGGCCCTCGAGCCGAGCCCGGCCACCGCGGCGGCCGCAGCCCGGCAGGCCCAGCGCCTCGGCCGGGTGGACGAGGCCAGGCGGCTGTGGGAGGACGCCCGCCGCCGGTGGCCCCGCTCGCCGCTCCTCAAGGCGGGCGCCGAGGGGGGCGCGCCGGAGGAAAAGCCCTAGTTCCAGGCACTTGCAGCCGACCCCCTTGCGCCCGGGCCGGGCGCGGTGCACCGTGTCGCCGGCGCTGAGTCGCGAGGAGACCTCGATGGACGATCCGTTCCACCAGCGGGTGCTGGCCCGCACCTTCGAGAAGCTCGCCGAAGCCGTCGGCGCCCCGACCCACCCCTGGCGCACCGCCGTCGTCGCCACCGCCGGCCCCGCCGCGCGCATCCTCGTGCTGCGGGGGGTCGATTCCGTGGCAGGCACCCTCGACTTCCACACCGACGCCCGGTCCGCCAAGATCGGGCAGCTCGCCGACGACCCGCGGGCCGAGTGGGTGTTCTGGGAGCCGCGCGTCAAGGAGCAGGTCCGCATCGCCACCCGGGCTGCGGTCCACCGCGACGACGCCATCGCCGAGGCGGCCTGGGCGGCCCTCCCCCCGCACGCCTGGCGCGAGTACGCCTCGGTCGCCCCGCCCGGACACGCCGTCGACGACCTGGCGACGGCCCAGGCCCGCGAGGCCGTCCAGGCCGCGGCCCGCGCCAGCTTCTGCGTCGTGCGGTGCACCATCGAGCGCATCGACTGGATGCAGGTGGGGCCGGCCGCCGAGCACAAGCGCATCCGCTTCGAGCCCGGGCCCGGCGGCTTCAGCGCGCGCTGGCTGGTGCCCTGACGTCAGGCGTCCGCGCCCACGAGGCGGGCGATCAGCTCGGCAGGGAGCGGGGCGGCCTCGATGCCTCCCGGGGTCGACCGGGCGAAGACCCGCACCTCGCGACCCTCGCAGATGAGCACGTCCCCGCGCACGACGCGGTGGCCCACCACGACGCGGCGCGCGGACCGGTCGACCACGCGGGTCTCGATGGTCAGCACATCACCGAACGTCGCCGGGGCCCGGAAGCTGGCCTGGGCATCCACCAGCATCAGGCCCACGGCCTGAAACCGCGCCGTGAGCGCCCGGTGGGGCAGCCCCACGGCCTCCAGGAGGCCATGGGTCGCAGCATCCATCCACTTGAAATAATTGGGATAAAACACGACGCCAGCCGCATCGCAGTCGCCCCACGCGACCGGCACCTGCGTCCGGTGGACGGGCGCGCCGCTCACGCGTCCTTGCCCTCCAGCAGGAAGCTGCGGGCGATGGCGGCCGAGGCGCCCTCGGGGGCGAGGCGCAGGAACGTCGACCAGCAGGTCCGCGCCCGCCCGCGCTGCCCCTGCTTCTCCCAGAGCAGCGCCAGGTTGAAGTGGGCGTCGGCGAAGTCGGGCTCCAGCCGCAGAGCCTCCTCATAGGCGCTGACCGCCGCGTCGGGGCGGCCCAGGTCGTCCATGGTGTTGGCCAGATTGTACCAGGCGTCGGCGTAGTCCGGCGCGCCCTCGATGGCGGCCCGGTAGTGGCTGGCCGCCTCGTCGAGGCACCCCTGGGTATAGAGCACGTTGCCCAGGTTCACCCGCGCGCCGGGGTGCCGCGGATCCTTCTCCAGGGCCCGGCGGTAGCGACGCTCGGCCACCGCCGGATCGAGCCCCTGCAGCTCGGCCTCGATACCCCGCTCCACCCACTCTTCGGCGGTGACCTGGGCGTCGATCTGGCTCGGATCCACCTCGATGACCTGGCCGCTCACCTCGCGGGTGAGGCTCGCCAGCGACAGATCGAGGATGAGCTGGCCGGAGCGTGGCTCCAGCAGGGCGTCATCGACCCGGACCACCATCCGGCCCGCTTCGCTGTAGATCCGCAGCGCCGCGAGGGGGTGGCCGGCCTGGCCGCGCCACGCCCGGACCGCCTCGACGGCCTCGCGCACCTCGCGGGTGGTGTGGCCCTGGTCCAGCAGGCTGGCGGCCGCGCGGGCGGCGATGACGTCCGGGAAGGCGTAGCCACGCGTGCCGTCCGCCCGGGGTCGGGTGGGCAGCAGGCCGCTCTTGTCCCAACGACGCAGCTTCTCGGGCCGGATGCCGGTCAACCGGGCGACCTGCCTCTGGGAGTACAGGACCTCGGGACCGCCGGGTGCCGGCGGGGGGTTCATCGGCCAGCCACGCTCCTCGCACCCACCAGCGGGGCGTCCAGCTCGACGTCCACCCGCACGGTGGTGCCCTCGGCCCGGGCGAGCGGGAAGGCCTCCAGCGCCGTCGGCATCTCGGTCTTCAGCAGCCGGGCCAGGGCGCGGCGGCAGTGATCCTCGATGGCCTGCCGGGCTCGGGCGTCTCGCCGCAGCGCCGTGGCCAGGCGCGGCGCGACCGCGTCGGCGTCGGGCACGCCCGCCAGATCAAGCGTGAAGAGCGCGGTGCCCTGGAACCGACCCTCGCCGTACGGGGCCCCCTCGATCATCACCTCGGCGGCGTCGAGCAGCCCGTGGAGGGCCGACACATCGAGCTGCTGGCCCTGAAAGAGGGTGACGGCGGGCGAGACATGGCCTCGCTGGGTGAGGTCGAAGACGGCCTGGCCGCGCGCCATCGGGCGGCGTGCGACGCTGAACGGATCCGGGCGAGCCATGGCCACCTCCGGGAGGGCACGAAGGGGAAGTCTAGCGCGGTCGGGCGCCGGTGGCGAAGATCCTGCGCGGCCTTTTCTGGTCCGAGGAATTCCACTTCGCATGTCGGGCACTTGCGGCCACGCCCCCCGGATCGGTAGAGTGCCGGGGTTGCAGTCGACAGCGAGGCTCCATGGCCGCCAACGCGCCATCCGGCAAGCCGACGGCCCCGCAGGGCATCCCGTACCCCGAGTACGTCCTGCGGATCCTGTTCGCGTCCTTCTACCCTGCGGTGAAGATGGCGGTAGACTTCAACTACCCCCTCGACACCGTCAAAGACATGATGACCCTCGCCCTCTGGCGCGAGGCGAAGCGCAAGCACTCGACCATCAACCTGATCTCGCTGATCTTCGGGAAGTCGACCCGGACGGTGAAGGCGCTCTCGGCGCGCTTCAACAAGGGCGGCTTCTTTGAAGAGACCGAGACGAACCTCATGCGTCGCGTCGAGGATCTGCTGCGCCAGCACCCGATGACGATGGACGAGCTGGCCGAGCGCCTGCCCCACTGCAACGAGTTCGACAGCACCCGCCTGGCCGTCCGGGCCCTCCTGCGGGAGGGGCGCATCGAGGTGGTCGCGTCCCGGCCGCCGGCCCGCCCGCGCTACCAGGTGACGGCCAGCCACCAGGACCTCGCCAGCGAGGTGGACTGGGAGTCGCGGGTCGACGCCCTGTACGAGCACCTCGAAGTGGTCACCGAGACCGTCCGCCGCCGCTTCCTGAGCGACGAGCCCGAGACGGCCGCGGCCCGCACGTTCACGTTTCGCGCGACGCCCGAAGACATGGAGGCGTTTCGCGACGAGCTGTTTGCCTTCGTCCGCCGGCGCTACCAGGAGCTGGAAGCCCAGGCGGCCGACCGCGCCGATGCCCGCGTCTACGCCGTCTACACCGGCGCGACCGTGACGGAGCCCGAAGAGGGCCCGGACGATGGGGAGGAGGACTGGTGATGCGCCGCGCTGCCCTGCTTTTCGTGCTGGGGATGCTGGGGCTCGCCGGCTGTGGCGAGGCGGATCCTTCCGCGCCCGACGTCGAGGCCACCACCCAGGGGATGTACACGCCGATCCGGCGCGAGGTCCCCATGTTCGGTGAGGACGCCGCCCGGCGCTTCTCCGCGGCCGAGCGGGCCGCCGACGACGCCAGCGAGATCGCCCGGCGCAAGCGCGAGAATGCCCGCTTCGGCGGCTGCGCCTGCGCGGACCAGCGCTGCGCCATGCTCTGCCTGCTGGAGCAGGAGCTGGATGACGATCTGGGCGACGCCCAGGCCCGGCCGGTGGAGTGTCTGGCCTGCGGCCGGGAGACGGGCTTCCTGCCCCGACCGGAGCTGCGCGTCGAGGTCATCGGCGAGAAGACCATTCGCCTGAGCTGGGATCCCATCGCGGGCGCGGCCTCGTACGCCGTGCACGGCATGCGCTGGCCCGACTCCGGCCACCAGGAGACCGACGGCGCCCGCAGCTACGTCTGGGAGACCGAGGGCGAGGCGCTCGTCCTCACCCTGGAGACGGGCAGCTACTCCTTCTCGCTGGTCGCCTGGGGTGGCCCGCCGGAGCGCATCCGCTCCCGGCCCTCGCTGCCGGTGGACGTCGACATCTAGAGCGCTGGAGCAGTGAGCGGGCCGAGCACTCGGAGAGTGCGAGGGAGCCGTCGATGCGAGGGGTGCTCCTGTTGACTTCCGGCCAGTCGGACCCGACTCCGGCATCCCCCTGAAGAGACAGAGGAATCGTCAGCCGGCCGCCCGGCTCGACGCGGCGCCATGCCGGCGCAGCGCGTTGAGATCGGTGGGCTCCAGCACCCCGGAGCGCAGGAAGGACAGCCGCAGGTCGAAGGCCCGGGACACCAGCGCCCGGTCGTCCAGCGTGACCGCGTGGCGGACCAGCCGGTCCAGCAGCCCGGCCACGCGGCGGGCGTCGTGGCCCTGGTAGGCCCGGGCGATCTCCTCGATCCACGCGGCGGTGTCGACCCGGCTGAGCGCGGCGTTCACCGCCGCCTCGACGGGCAGCATGCGGGGCGGCTCCGCGACCAGGGTCTGGCTGGCGGATGCCTCGGCGCCGAGGGTCTCGGGCCCCTGCTGGTAGCGCAGGCTCACGTCGAACAGGCGGTAGCGCCCGGGCCCCCGACCCGGCGTCATGGCCGAGATCAGCCAGGCGGGCGGCGCCTCGGCGGAGACGGGCCCGACGGGCAGCAGCAGCGAGGCGTCGGCGCTGGCCGGCAGCAGGCCTACGAACGCCGGCGTGGGATCCACCCGGAAGACGCGCTGGATGCGCACCCCCCGCGGCGTCCGCACATCGAGGCGCGCCCCGCGCAGGCGCTGATCCCGCAGCAGCCCGACTCGCCGAACCATCCGCTCGACGATCTCGGCCGCCGAGGCCTGGATGAGCTCGCCACCGGTGCGCTGGGCCAGCCGGGACAGCAGGCCCATGTCCGCCGCCGGGTGGGTGCAGATGATGTCGACGCCGGCCCCCAGATCGACGAGGCCCTGGAGCGCCTGGATGGCGGCGGGCGTCACCTCGGTGACGGCCGTCTCGACCACCAGCAGCAGCCAGACCGTTCGTCCCTCGTCCTCGCCGCCCAGCAGCGAGGCGACGCCGGAGAAGGCGCCCACCAGATCCGGCCAGGGCGAGCGCAGCGCGTGCACCGGCTCGGGGCCGGCGCGGGCCACACCCGTGGAGTGGCGCCCGGCGAAGATGACGGAGTCGCGGGCGCCCGTGGCCTCGGCGACGGCCCGGAAGGCGTCGGCCAGGACGGGCAGGCCCCGGTCATGGGGGCACACCCGGGCAATCTTGAGCTCGAGGCCGATGGGCGGACCCAGGGTGCCCACCGTCAGGCTCACGAGGCCGTGCACCACGCCCGCGCCGAGCCCCCCCTGCGTGAGGGGGGGAGAGGCCACGCACGTCAGGCCGAGCGGTCGCTTCACGCCTCCCCCTCCGCGTCCTCGAAGCGCATGACGATGCAGGAGATGTTGTCGCCGCCGCCCCCGCGGTTGGCGAGGACCATGAGCTCGAAGGCCGCCCAGGGCGCGCCGGGGGCCCCCTCGACCGTCTGGCAGATGCGCGACTCGGCGTGCTCGTCGTCGAAGCCCGCGTAGTCGGGGATGCCGTCGCTGCACAGCACCAGGGCGTCCCCGGGCAGGATGGTCAGCTCGCGGAACTCGGGCTGCAGCGGAACCGGCACGAGCTGGTCGTTCTCGTCCTTCTCGAACTCGCCCACGCACCGGATGAGCGCCGCCGCCGCGGGTGCCGCCCGCGCGACCCGGGGCGTCGCCCGCCGCATGCGGATGAGCTGGGTGCAGAGGTCATGGTACGAGAGCAGCGAGGTGATGTGCCCGTCTCGGATGAGGTAGATGCGGCTGTCGCCGATGGAGCAGAGCGTCACCCGGTTGCCGTCCAGGAGCGCCGCCACCGCCGTGGCCGCCATGATGCCCTCGGGGGGACCCGGGAAGCGGGGCAGCCGCTGGTGGATGATCTCGCCGATGCGGGCGTTGGCGCGATCGAGCGTCGCCTGGAGCAGCGCCCGGCGGGCGTCGCGCTCCTCGGGCAGCTTCGGCCGCGGCGCGCCGTCGCCCACATCCTCGCGGGGCAGCTCCTGCCAGAGGCGGTGGGCCTCGATGCGGACGCACTCGCTGGCGATGTCGCCCGAGCCATGCTCCGAGATGCTCACCCCGTCGCTCACCAGGAAGAGCCCCACGCCGTTGCGGGCGTCGTAGGCCACGAACAGGTCGTCCTGGTTCTGCGGCGCGTACTGCCCCTTGAGCACCCCGATGTGCAGCTCGTGGCCGAGCTTGAGGCCCAGCCGCCGGCGCGCCGCCTGGCGGCGGGCGTCCTCGCTGGCGAGGGCGATGTCCAGGGCGGTGCGCAGGGCCCGGCAGTCGGCGTAGCGCCGGGCCGGCACCGGCGACGTCGCCCGCCGCACCACCGCCACCACCCCGGGGGGCAGATCGTCGCGGTACACCGTCGGCGAGGGCAGCCGGTCCATGGCATCGCTCGCCTCTTCGAGGGGCGGCACCCGGGCCAGCAGGTAGTACAGCACCGCCCCGGCGAAGAACACATCGGCTCGGGGATCGACCCGCCCGCCGCACAGCCCGTGCAGCTCGGGCGCCCCATAGCCGAAGGGCACCCGCCGCAGGCCGGGCGCCACGGCGCCACCCGCCACCGGGTGCGGCGTCGGGGGCCGCAGAAACCGGCAGCGATCGCCCGACACCACCAGCTCGTCGGGATCCTGCTCGCTCAGGAAGAAGCCGCGGTCATGCAGCTCGGCGAAGAGCCGCACGACAGGCACGCCGTATTTCCGAATGATCTCAACAGGATCAACGCTCTCGGCCTCGACCAGCCGGCTCACGATTTTCGGCACCCGCTCCGCGCCTTCGGGCAGGTGGGTCACCGTGAAGCGCAGCGTCCCGGCGTTCACCGTCCGGTCGGGGGGAAAGCTGGCGTGCGGGAAGGACTCGTGGGCGCGGCGTCGGGCGGCCAGGGCCCCCTGGGGGTCGCTGCCCACCACGCCGAAGATCTCGTAGCGCGCGCCCTCGTCGTCGCGACCGAGGAAGCGCCGAGCGCCGTCGTCCGCCGGCAGCGCCTGCTCCAGCAGGATGGGTCGCCGGCCTTCGACGTGGGAGCCCAGCACCGGCCAGGGCGTGCCATCGCCCACCTCCGCCGGCGCGGCATCGAGGCCGCACTGCACGCAGACCCGCACGCGCATGAGGCCGCCACAAGCCGGGCACGGTCCGGTCAGACCCGCTCCCGCCTGCGCAGCGCCGGGGGACTCAGCCACTTCATCGCTCCCAACGATCCCAGCCCGACGTCAGGCTGGGCTCGATGCTACGGCATGACCCCGAAACGGGCAATCGTGGTGTCGCAGGCCGACCCCCCACGGGGGCCGACGGCACGGCGGGCTGCCGGCTCAGGGGACCGCCGTGGTGGGCGCGGCGGGCTCGACAGGCTCGGGGAGCTGCTCGGCGTTGAGGGCGATGGCGCTGCCATCCACCTTCGGCAGGCCCGAGAGCAGGGCGCCGCCCGCGAACTTGCGGAAGACCTCGCGCTGGGCCACCGGGCCGAAGACGATGGCCTTCCAGTTGCCGAAGAGCTGCGCCGACCGGGCCGCCTTGAGCTGGTTGGTGAACTTCTCGCGCTCGGTGGCGAACTCGGCGTCCGTGGGCTCCTTGCGCTCGCGCAGGCGCGCTACGATGAAGCGGTCGTCCACCTCGAGCACCTCGTCGACCAGGGGCGACTCGGCCGTGAGCGTGGCGAGGCGCTTCGCCAGCGTCGGCGACTTGCCGATGCCCGGGATGACGTCGTAGGCGGGGCGGTTGGCCGTGAACGGGCCGGTCGCCTTCACCAGGGACTCGGGCTCGGGGCTCTTCTCGGCGGGCGCCGCGCCCTCTTCGGGCAGCGCGTCCTCGGCGCCGCCCTCGGGGGCGGCCGGGGCCTTGCCCGGCAGGCTGGCGATGGCGGCCTCGTTGAGGCCCGTGCCCGCCTTCACCTGGCCCAGGATGGCCTCGGCCGCGGTGCGGGCCGCCTTCTTCTGGACGGACTGCTTCGCCAGCACCTGGCCGATCTCGCCGCGGACCTCGTCGAGGGTCTTCTTGACGGCCGGCTTGACCTCCTCGGCCTTCACGAACCACAGCCCGATGGGCGACTCGCGCACCTCGGAGATCTGGCCGGGGGCGAGGCTGGCGTAGAGCTCGTAGTCCGGGGCCGAGGTGTTCTGGGGGCTCTGCCAGCCCATGTCACCACCGTAGGTCTTGTAGTAGCCCTCGGACTCCGCCTTGGCGATCTCGCCGAAGTCGGCGCCCTCGGCCTTCACCTTGGCCAGCAGGCCGTCGATCTTCTCGCGAGCGGCCTTCTTGGCGGCGTCGTCGGCGTCCCGCGCCAGACGCACGAGGATGCGGCGGACGCGGATCTCCTTCTCGCGGTCGTAGTCCTTCTTGTGAGCGTCGAACCAGGCCTGCACCTCGTCGGCGTGGGCGGCGGCCCAGGCGGCCCCCTCCTCGGCCGTGGGCAGCTCGCCCGCGGGGAAGTCGCTGGCCGCCACCTCGACGTACTCCACGTTCCAGGAGCGCTGGGCGCGGTCGAAGGCGGCGCGGACCTCGGCCTCCGAGACCTTGATCTGGCTCTGCAGGAAGTCGAGGTACCGCTCGACGAGCAGCTCACGCTCCTTGGCGCGGCGGTACTGGTCGGGGCTCACCCCGAGCCACTGCCCCACCTGAGCCTCGTAGCGGCTGTAGTCGAACTTCTTCTGGTGATCGAGGAAGTAGGGGTAGTCCGGGTTCTCGTCGCTCGTGATGAAGCGCGAGATCTCGTCGGCCCCCACGGCCAGGCCCATCTGGCGGGCGCGCTGCTCGAGCAGCACCTGATCCACCAGCTGCAGCGCGCCCTCGCGCCGCATCTTGCCCAGCTCGCCGTCTTCCATGTCCGAGGAGTCGAGGGAGCGGCGGACCACCATGTCCACCTCTCGCATCGTGATCTCCTGCCCCCGGACCTTCGCGGCCTCCCCGACCGCGGGGCCCTGGGAACCGCCCGGGCGGAAGCCTTCGGCCTGGGGACCGAAGAAGAAGATGAAGACGAAGATCAACATCCCGAAGAGGACGAGGATCAGGAATCCCTGCGATTTCTCTCGGAGTTTCGTGAGCATGCGTGCATTCCGGGACGGCCAGGCCCAAACCGCCGGGGCGTCGACGGTCGCGCCCCGCCCGGCTCTCGGGCCGCGGAATCCTATGGCACGCCCGCGAGGGGGTCAACTCGAAAGCCCACCCGATCCGCCCCTCCCCGGTTTGTCGCTTGTCCTCCCCAGGGCCCTCTGCTATATCGTCGCGGTTTCAACGGCCGCCCCCGGAAGGACGAGGCATGCTGTTCGACTACCTGTACGGGATGTTCAGCAACGACCTCGCCATCGATCTCGGCACGGCCAACACGCTGATCTACGCTCGTGGCAAGGGCATCGTCTCGAGCGAGCCCTCCGTGGTGGCCGTCAAGAAGGACACCCGGGGCGTGCGCCGCGTGCTCGCCGTCGGCCGCGAAGCGAAGGAGATGCTGGGCCGCACGCCCGGCTCCATCGTCGCCATCCGGCCCATGAAGGACGGCGTCATCGCCGACTTCGACGTCACCGAGGCGATGATCCGCCACTTCATCACCCGCGCCCACCAGCGCACCACGCTGGTCAAGCCCCGCGTCATCATCGGCGTCCCCTTCGGGATCACCGAGGTCGAGAAGCGGGCCGTGCGGGAGTCGGCCCAGATCGCCGGCGCCCGGGAGGTCTACCTCATCGAGGAGCCCATCGCCGCGGCCATCGGCGCGGGCCTGCCGATCACGGAGCCGAGCGGCAACATGATCGTCGACATCGGCGGCGGCACCACGGAGGTGGCCGTCATCTCGCTGTCGGGGATCGTGTACTCGAAGTCGGTCCGGGTCGGCGGCGACCGCATGGACGAGGCCATCGTCCAGCACCTCAAGCGGCGCTACAACCTGCTCGTGGGCGAGCCGACGGCCGAGAAGATCAAGTGCCACATCGGCAACGCCTGGGACACCGGCCGCACCCAGACCATGGAGGTCAAGGGCCGCGACATGGTGGCGGGCCTGCCCAAGACGCTGACCATCACCTCCGATGAGGTGCGCGAGGCCCTCCAGGAGCCCATCGCGGCCATCGTCGACGCGGTGCGGGTGGCCCTCGAGCGCACCCCCCCGGAGCTGTCCGCCGACATCGTCGACAAGGGCATCGTCCTCGCGGGCGGGGGCGCGCTCCTCAAGGATCTGGACGTCCTCCTGCGGGAGGAGACCGGCCTCCCGGTCATGATCGCCGATGATCCCCTGTCGGCGGTGGTGCTGGGCTGCGGCAAGGCCCTCGACGAGCTGGATCTCCTCAAGAGCGTCGCGGTGGACGCCTGATCCCCGCGTGAACCCACGCAGCTCATCGGTCGGCACGGCCGGCCGCCAGCGCTCCCGGCGCGGCGTCCTCGTGGGTCTGGGCCTCGTGGTGGCCGCCTCCCTCCTCATCCGGTTCGACCGCCAGGCCCGCGTGACCAGCGCCGTGGGCTGGGCCATCGCGCCGCTGCACGCCGCCGTCACCGAGGGCGGCCAGGCGGTCCGCGGCTTCTTCCTGGACTACGTGGCCCTCACCTCGGTGCGCGACGAGAACCGCCAGCTCCAGGACGAGGTGCGCATCCTGCGGGGCGAGGCGGCCCGGACGGCCGACCTGGCCCAGGAGAACGCCCGCCTGCGCCACCTGCTCGACCTGGGCGACCGCCGCAAGGACCTGCGCCTGCGGGCGGCCCGCGTGGTCGCGCGCTCGTCCTCCGAGGTCTTCCGGGTCCTCCGCATCGTGATCGACGTGGGCGACGGCCCCGTGGAGCAGGGCATGGCGGTGGTGGCGCCCGAGGGCGTCGTCGGCCAGATCCGCAGCATCGACGGCGGCCGCGCCGAGGTGCTCCTCATCACCGATCCCCGCTCGGCCGTGGACGTGGTGCTCGAGCAGAGCCGGGCGCGCGCCATCGCCGTGGGCAGCGGCGAAAATGACCGCTATGCCGCACACTTGCGCTATCTGCCCCAGTCCGTCTCTCCCATCCGCGGCGAGCGCGTCCTGACCACTGGCGACGACGGGCGCTACCCCCGGGGGCTGGTGGTCGGCGAGGTCATGGAGGTCGGCGAGCCCGAGAGCGGGCCCTTCAAGAAGACGACCATCCGGCCGCTCATGGACCCCGGCACGCTGGAGGAGGTGTTCGTGGTCCTGGGGCCGTCGGGCCTCAACGCCGACGGCTCGCGGTATGAGCTGGAAGACCGGAAGAAGAAGTGAGCGTCCTCCTGCCCATCGTCCTCGGGCTCTTCGCGCTGTGCGGCGAGCTCTTCGTGCGCGAGGCGTTCGCCCTGACGCGCTGGGCGCCCGACTTCGCCGTGGTGGTGGTGCTGTGGCTCGCGGTGTCGCGCGGCTGGGCGACGAGCGCCTTCGTCGCCGCCGCCTGCGTGGGCCTGATGACGGACGGCTTCGTGGGCAGCCCGGTGGGCATCCACATCCTCCAGGCGGTGTTCCTGGTGCTGCTGGCCGGCCTCCTGGCCGACCGCGTCCGGTTCAAGAGCCTGCCGGGCCGGCTGCTGCTCGGCGGGGCCGGCAGCCTGGTGAGCCTGCTGCTGCTGGTGGCCATCTGCCGGATCTTCCTGGGCGAGACGGCCATCGGCGCCCGCGTGGGCTCGCTGCTGCTGCCGCGGACGGCCCTCCTGATGCTCTGCGTGCCCCTCGCCTTCCCCGTGCTCGACCGGCTCGACGCCCTGGTGTCGAAGCGCCGCGAGGTGGGGCTGGGCTAGGCCGCGGCCGCGATTCCCGTTGGCTCGGTGCTGCTCATCTGCTAGCGTGCGAGCCGTTTTGACCCGCCGGATCCGCCGCCGGGTCGCCTCGCGCGCCGCGCGAGGGCAACGACGGGTCGGGTGACCGACCGTGGGGTTCATGGCGGACGTCTACCTGGATGGGGCAGCCTGGGGCTACCAGCAGCGCGCGCGCCGGCTGATGCTGGCGGTGGTGCTGGTCTTCGCCGGGCTCCTGCTGCGCCTCGCCCACCTCCAGCTCGTGGAGGGCGACTCCCTCAAGGCGGCGTCGGAGCGCAACTTCGTGCGCGACGTGGTGCTGCCGGCGGACCGCGGCACCATCTACGACCGCCACGGCCGCGTCCTCGCCGTCAACCGGCCCTCCTTCGATCTGTATGTGACGCCGGCCCAGGTGCGCGACCTGGACGCGCTGGTCGCGGGGGTCCGCGAGGTGCTGGAGCTCGACGAGCTCGAGGCCATCCACCTGCGCGAGCGCATCGAGGAGCCCCGCGGCATGTGGCGCTACCAGCCCATCCGGGTGGAGCGCGACATCGATCGGGCCCTGGTCTCGCGGGTCGAGGCGCTGCGCGCCCGGGCGGACGGGCTCTCGGTCCAGGTGGAGTTCAAGCGCGAGTACCCCTACGGCGAGCTGGGGGCCCACCTCCTGGGCTATCTGGGTCGACCGCGGGCCGAGGAGCTCAAGGACACCGAGCGCCGCTACACCAAGGACTCCATGGTGGGCCGCTTCGGCCTCGAGAAGCGGTACGAGCAGATCCTGGCCGGCCACAACGGCCTGGAGCGCTACGTGGTCGACGTCCGCGGCGCCCGCCAGGACGGCGGCTGGGCCCGCCACGCCATGGAGCAGGACAACCGCATCATCCCCCCCGAGCGCGGCCACGACCTCTGGCTGACCATCGACATCGAGGTCCAGCGCCTGCTGGTCGAGGCCCTCGCGCGCCACGAGTCGGGGGCGGCGGTGGTGCTGGATCCCAACGACGGCACCGTCCTGGGCCTCGTCTCCAAGCCGGGCTTCGACCCCAACGAGTGGTCGAGCGGGCTCTCCTCGGAGGTCTGGCAGCAGATCCAGGAGAACCCCTTCAACCCCATGCTGGACAAGTCGGTCCATGCCTACTTCCCCGGCTCGGTCTACAAGGTCGTGACCGCCATGGCGGGGCTGGAGGAGGGCGTCCTGGACGCCGACGAAGAGATCGACAGCCCGGGCCGCTACGAGTACGGCAACCACGTCTTCCACTGCCACAAGCGCGGCGGCCACGGAAAGGTCAATCTTTTCGAGGCCATGGCGGCTTCCGCCGACGTCTACTTCTACAAGCTGGGCGAGCGCATGGGCATCGACACCCTGGCGGTGTACGGCGAGCGCTTCGGCTTCGGCACCCGGACGGGCCTGGGCATCAACGGCGAGTCGGCCGGGGTGGTGCCGACCCGGGCCCACCACGAGGCCCACGGCGGCTACCAGGCCGGCCTCGCGCTCTCGACCGCCATCGGCCAGGGCGACGTGCGCACCACCCCCGTGCAGATGGCCCTCGCCTACGGCGCCCTCGCCAACGGCGGCACCGTCTGGACGCCGCGGGTGGTGGAGTCCATCCGGCGCCCCGATGGGCAGGTGGTGAGCACCTTCGAGCCGGTGGCCCAGCGGACGCTGGGCGTCGACACCGACCACATCGCCCTGGTGGACAAGGCCCTGGAGCGGGCCGTGAACGACGACAAGCTGGCCACCGGCCACCTGGCCGCCCTCCCCTACGGGACGGTGGCCGGCAAGACCGGGACGGCGCAGGTCCGCCGCATCCAGCGCGACAGCATGCGGCAGTCGGTCAAGCGCTTCCGCGACCGCGACCACGCCTGGTTCGCCGCGTTCGCCCCCTACGAGTCCCCTCGCCTCGTGGTGGTGGTCTTCCTGGAGCACGGCGGCAGCGGCGGCAAGGACGCCGCCCCCATCGCCCGCCAGATCCTCGAGGCCTACCACCAGCGCATCGAGCCGATCTTCCAGACGACGGCGGCCGTGGACCGTGATCGGCTCCCCGAGCGCGGCGCGGGCCGGGGCGGGCGAGCTTCGCGACAGCGATGAAGGGCATCCTGGCCAACGTCGGCCGGATCGACTGGGCGCTGGTGGGGCTGGTGGTCCTGCTGAGCGCCGTCAGCGTCCTCAACCTCCAGTCCACCTCCCGGGCGACGGGCTCCGAGGTCTACCTCAGCCAGCTGTACTGGATGCTCCTCGGCCTGGGGGTGATGGCCGGCGTCGCGGTGGTCAACTACCGCGACCTGCAGCGCTACGCCCCGGTCTTCTACGGCGGCGTCATCATCGCCCTGGTCCTTGTGCTGATCTTCGGCCGCGAGATCAACGGGTCGCGCCGCTGGATCGACCTCGGGTTCGTGGGCTTCCAGCCCTCCGAGCTGGCCAAGATCGCCATCATCCTGAGCCTGGCGAGCTGGTTTCAGAAGGAGACCCGGCCCGGTGGCTACGGGTTCAAGGATCTGCTGCCGGTGGCCGCCATGCTCGGCGCCCCGATGCTGCTTATCCTGCAGGAGCCCGACCTGGGCCACACGCTCATGCTGCTCTTCATCGCCGGCTCGATGCTGGCGTTCGAGCGGTTCGAGAAGCGCACGATGCTCATCGTCGTGGTGAGCGCCATCGTCCTCGCCCCCATCGCCTGGCGCTTCGTCCTGCGCGACTACCAGAAGGACCGCATCCTGACGCTGGTGGACAGCGAGGCCGACATCCTGGGGGCCGGCTGGCACGCCCGGCAGGCTCGCGTGGCCGTGGGCTCCGGCGGCCTGCTGGGCAAGGGGCATGGCGAGGGCACCCAGGTGGCGGGCGGGTTCCTGCCCGAGAACCACACCGACTTCGTGTTCGCCAACCTGGCGGAAGAACACGGTTTCGTGGGTGGCGCCCTGGTCCTCGTCATCTACCTGGGCATCGTGCTCGTCGCGCTGCGAAGCGCTGTGCGGGCCCGAGACAAGTTTGGCGGCCACGTCGCCGTGGGGGTGGCGGCCCTGATCTTCTGGCACGTGGTCATGAACATGGGCATGGTGCTCAACGTGCTGCCCGTGACCGGCGTGACGCTGCCCCTCCTCAGCTACGGCGGGACCTCGGTGTTGACGGTGATGGCTGCGATGGGCCTCCTCCTCAACATCAACCTGCGACGCACGGTCTTCTGAGGCATCATCTTCCACTCCGCCCGCGTGCGCGGGCCCTGCGACAGCGAGAGGCACTGCATGGCCGACTACATCGATGTAAGCGAAGGGGACTGGGACGCCGTGGTCGTCCAGAGCGACGTGCCGGTCCTGGTCGACTTCTGGGCCCCCTGGTGCGGCCCCTGCCGGGCGATCGGCCCCCACATCGAGGCCCTGGCCTCGGAGTACAAGGGCCGCGTCAAGGTGGTGAAGGTCAACACCGACAAGAACCAGCGCCTGGCCGCGAGCCTGGGCATCCGCGGCATCCCGGCCATCTTCATGTTCAGCAAGGGCCAGGTGGTGGGCCAGCTCGCCGGGCTGCCCCCCAACCCCCGGCAGCGCCTCAAGTCCCTCGTGGACGGAGCCATCGCCTGATCGGCTGATCCGCCCGAGGAGCGCCCATGTGGCTCCCCTCCATGTCCGCCTCACCGACCGGTGGGTGCTGGTGGTCGGCGCCGGCCCGGTGGGGCGTCGCCGCGCCGGGACGCTCCGGGCGGCGGGCGCCCGCCTGCGCTGGGTGGCGCCGGATCTGCCCGCCGACGCCGAGGCCGACGAGGGGGTGCGGGGGTGCTTCGAGGAGGCCCACTGCGCGGGCGCCTTCCTGGTCGTGGCCTGCGCGCCGCCCGCCGTCAACGCCGCCGTCGCCGCGGCGGCCCGGGCCCAGGGCGCCCTCGTGTGCCGCGCCGACGACCCCGAGCACTCCGATGTCCACTTCCCCGCCGTCGTCCGCCACGGTCCGGTGGTGGCTTCGCTGAGCACCGGTGCACCCGCCGCCACGGCAGCGCTCCGGGAGCACTTCTCGAGTCCCGATTCATTCCAGGTGTGTGCAGAGGCGATGCTCGACGCGCGGCGCCGCCTCGCGGGGGCGCCGGACCGCGACGTCCGCTTGCGAGAGCTGGCCTGTGGCCCGCTGGCCGCTGTGCTACAGTCGGGCGCCCCGCCCTCCCCCGAGGTCGTGGCGGGCTGGATCGCGGCCGTGGCCGCCCGCGGCGAGGAGGACTGACGTGGAGCTGCTGTTCGCCATCGGCGCCGGCGCGTACGGCGCCACGACGGCGGCCTACCTGGCCGACCTCTTCACCAACCGCAACGCGCTCGCCCAGGCGGCCCGCACGCTGCTGACGGTGACGCTGCTGTTCTGGGCCGGCCTGCTGGCGGTGTTCGCCGTCCGGGCCGGGGCCGAGGGCGGCGTCCGCTTCTGGCTGTGCATCTCGGGCTGGAGCCTCTGCGCCCTGTACTGGATGCTGCTGCGGCGCTACCCGCTGGCCGCCCTGGGGAGCTTCGTGACGGCGCTGGCGACGATGCTGGCGCTGCTGGCGCTCTTCGTGGTCCAGCCGGCCGAGGTCTCCGACACGGTCCGAAGCTGGCTCCTGCGCATCCACATCGGCCTCGCCTTCGTCGGCATCACGGCCTTCGCCTTCGCGACGGGCGCGTCGCTGCTGTACCTGGCGCAGTCGCGATCCCTCAAGGCCAAGCAGAAGGGGCTGCTGCAGCGGCGGCTTCCCCCCCTCGACGTCCTGGATCGGCTGGCCTATCGCGGCATCCTGGTGGGCTTCCCCTTCTACACCCTGGCCCTGCTGCTCGGCAGCGCCCAGGCCGTGAAGAGCGGCGAGACGGGCGTCCACCTGACCTATGTGCTGGCGGTGATCTCGTGGGTCATCTACGGCGTCGTGCTCCAGGCCCGCATCACCGCCGGCTGGCGGGGCCGCCGCGCCGCCATCCTGACGTCCGCCGGCCTCATCACCGCGCTGGTGGTGGTCATGCAGTACAGCCTGGGGATGGCGCGATGAGCACGCTCGTGGTGCTCGGCCTCAGCCACCGCACCGCCCCGCTCCAGATTCGCGAGCGCTTCGCCGTGCCCGAGGGCGCCCTGGCGGAGACCGCCGATCGGGCCCGGGCGGTGGGCTGCCAGGAGTCCTTCGTGCTGTCGACGTGCAACCGCGTGGAGCTGTACGCGACGGTGGACTCCGAGCCGGTGGCCGATCGCCTGCCCGAGGTGCTGGCCCACGGTCCCGTCGGCCAGGCGGCCCCGCACCTCTACCTGCACCGGGGCGAGGACGCCATCCGGCACCTGTTCCGCGTCGCCGCCAGCCTCGACAGCATGGTGGTGGGCGAGCCCCAGATCCTGGGTCAGATGAAGACGGCCTTCGATCTCTGCCGCTCGTCGGGCCTGACGGGGCCGGCGTTGAACCGGGCCGTGGAGCGCGCCTTCGCCGTCGCCAAGCGGGTGCGCACCGAGACAGGCATCGGCCGCAACGTGGTCTCGATCAGCAGCGTCGCGGTGGATCTGGCCCGGCAGATCTTCGGTCGGCTGGAGGGGCGGACGGCCCTGCTCGTGGGCGCGGGCAAGATGGGCGAGCTGGCCGCCCGCCACCTGCGCGGCGCGGGGGTGGAGTCGCTGCTGGTGGCCAACCGCAGCCTCGACCGGGCCGTGGCCCTGGCCACCGCGCTGGACGGCCACCCCCGCGAGCTGGAGGAGCTGCCGAAGCTGCTGACCGAGGCGGACATCGTCATCACGTCCACCGGTGCCCGGCACCACCTCATCGATCGCAGCATGATGGCCCGGGCCCTGAAGGCCCGAAAGTACCGTCCGATCTTCCTCATCGACATCGCAGTGCCCCGCAACGTCGATCCGGCCGTGGACGGCCTGGACAACGTTTTCGTGTATGATGTCGATGACTTGCAGGCCATCGCCGACACCAACCTGGAGCAGCGCCGGCGCGAGGCCGAGGCGGCCGAGGCGCTGGTGGCGACCGAGGCCCACCGGTTCGTCCGCGACCTGGCCGGGCAGGCGGTCACCCCCGTCATCCAGGCCATGCGCCGCAAGGCCGAGGCCATCAAGGTGGGCGAGCTGGAGCGGGCGGCGGCCCGACTCGCCGGCCTGGACGCGGCCCAGCAGAAGGCCGTGGAGCGCCTGGCCGATGGCCTGGTCAACAAGCTGCTGCACGACGCCATGGTGGGCCTCAAGCAGAGCGCCGCTGCGGGGGACGCCGAGGTCGTCCGGGCGGCCCGCGTCCTCTTCGGCCTGAGCGAAGACGACGAGAACGAGTGAAGGAGAGAGCAGTGCGCATTCGAATCGGCACCCGCGGCTCGGCCCTGGCGCTCTGGCAGGCGGATCACGTGGCGGCCCGCCTGCGGGAGCTGCACCCCGGCCTGGAGGTGGAGCGCATCATCTTCACCACCCGCGGCGACCACATCCTCGACCGCCCCCTGGCCGAGATCGGCGGGAAGGGGCTGTTCACCAAGGAGCTCGAGGTCGCCCTGGAGGAGGGCAGCATCGATCTGGCGGTGCACAGCTTGAAGGACATGCCCGTGCAGCTCCCCGCCGGCCTGGTCCTGGGGGCGATCCCCGTGCGCGCCGACGTGCGCGACTGCCTGGTGGTCCGCGCGGGCGAGAGCCCCGACGACGCCCGGCGCATCGGCACCGCGAGCCTGCGGCGGACCTGCCTCGCGCGCCGGCGCTGGCCCGGCGCCGAGGTGACGTCGATCCGGGGCAACGTGCCCACCCGCGTCGGGCGGGTCCACGATGAAGGCGATCGGCGGATGGACCTGGTGATCCTCGCCGCCGCCGGGCTCGCGCGCCTCGAGATCCTCAAGCAGCGCGATGACATCGA
>JAWKQS010000039.1:0-82454 GCA_041389985.1 bacterium | reverse complement strand
CAGGCGGCTTCGGCCACGCGGACACCGGCGGCCAGCTCGGCGGCTTCCGCTTGCTGCGCCGTGAGCCGGGCGGCCGGTGGAGCGCCGCGCCCGCGCGCCCCGATGGCCAGCCGGGCCTCATCGCCAATGGCGGCAACGCCGTGCCCTACGCCGCCGTCGAGCGCTACCTGCTCGGCCTCACCCCCCTCGACGCCCTGCCGACCCTGACGTTCCTGCGCGATCCCCGCCCCGGCCCCGATGGGCTGAGCGCCGCCGGGACCTGCCGGCTGACCCCGGCCGACCTGCGGGCCGCCTTCGAGGAGCGACCCGCCCGGGAGGCCCCCTACGCGGTGGGCGTCGTCGTCCTCACGGCCGCGCCCCTGCCCGAAGACGAGATCACCCGCCTGCGCGCCGACGCCCTGGCCTTCACCGCCGCGGGCCCCGACGACGACCCTTTGATTTTCAACTACTTCGAGGCCACGGCCGGCCAGGGACGGCTGTCCCTGCGCGTCCCTGCGCCGCGCGGTTGCGCCGACCGGGCCGGCGCCCTACCGTGACGCCATGTCGCTCTTCGACCAGATCGGCGAGGCGGGTCTCCGCGCGGTGCTCACCGACTTCTACGACCGCGTCTTCGCCGACCCGATGATCGGCTTCTTCTTCCTGGGCAAGGACAAGGCGCGGCTGGTGGAGCTGGAGTACCAGCACACGGCCCGGGTGCTGGGCGAGCGGGTGCCCTACGCGGGCCGCCCCATGCGGGAGGCCCACCACGCCCACCGCATCATGAAGGGGCAGTTCCTGCGCCGAAACCGCCTGCTCGAGCAGGTCCTGGCCGCCCACGGGGTGCCCGACGCCGTGGTGACGGCCTGGCTGGATCACGCGCGCGGCCTCGAGGCGGCCATCACGGGGCGGGTCAGCCCCCTCG
Source organism: bacterium (assembly GCA_041389985.1). GTDB lineage: Bacteria > Myxococcota_A > Bradymonadia > UBA7976 > UBA1532 > JACKDP01. Next base: position 81,553 of record JAWKQS010000039.1, on the reverse strand, counting down.
ACCACTGTGTGGAGCCGGGCGTGGCGAGGCCGGCGGAGGTGATCGACCATGGGTCCTGAGTTCGTCTTCCGCGGCTACACGCGCCGCATCGCCCGGGCCGTGGTGGACGCCATGGTGCCCCGCTGGCCCGAGTTCGAGCTGGACCTCACCGACGGGGTCCTCGACGAGGTGGAGCGCACCCTGCGCGCCTACCCGCCGGCCATCCAGCTCGCGGTGCTCGGCTCGCTCTACGGCATCGAGGTGCTCAGCCCGTTCTTCGGGCCCGGCCTCAAGCCCCTCTCGTTCACCGACCGCCACGTGGCCATCCAGCGCATGGAGGCCATCGCCAACCACCCCGTGCCCCAGGTGCGGATGCTGGTGATGCTGCTCAAGGTGATGATCTCGTTCGCCGCGTACTCCCGGCCCGACGTGGAGGCCTTCCTGGGCTACCGCCGCCGCGAGTGGCGTGAGACCCGCCAGGCCCTCCGGGCGCGGCTGCTGGCGGCCGACCCGGCGAAGCTGCCGGCCGTGCCGGCCCCGCTGGCGGACGGCCGCGTGGTCACCCCCGCGGATTTCTTGAGCTTTCTGGCCGCGGTGGCCGACTCGGCGGCGGAGCAGGCGGCGGGATGAACGACTGGGTACCCGGGCACCCGCCCGCCGACTTCGTCGCGTCGGAGCGCAAGCCCGACGCCATCATCACCCCCGCTGACACCCGCGGCGATGTCTTCATCACCGCGGACGTGGTGGTGGTGGGCAGCGGCGCCGGCGGCGCCACGGTGGCCGCGACGCTCGCCGAGGCGGGCCTGCGCGTCGTCGTCCTGGAGGAGGGCGACTGGTTCCCGACCCGCGAGTACTCGGCCCACGTCCCTCCATGCTGAGCAAGCTGATGCGGGCGGGCGGCGCCACCGCCATGATGGGCCGCAGCCCCGTGCCCTACCTCGAGGGCAAGTGCGTGGGGGCACGACGGTGGTCAACGGCGGCATGTGCTGGCGCACGCCCGACCACGTCTTGCAGGCGTGGGTCCGCGAGCGCGCGCTGCCCGAGCTGTCGCCCCGCGGCCTGGAGCGATACTTCGACGAAGTGGAGACCACCATCCACGCCCGCTACCAGGACGACGGCAGCCAGGGCGGGGTGAACGACGCCTTCAAGCGCGGCGCCGACGCCCTGGGCTGGAAGCTGTCGCGCAACAAGCGCAACCAGAAGCACTGCGTCGGCAGCAACGACTGCGTGACGGGCTGCCCGTCCGGGGCCAAGCAGAGCACGCAGTACTCGTGGCTGCCCCGGTTCTTCCAGGCAGGCGGCCTGCTGTACACCCGCTGCAAGGTGAAGCGGGTCATCACCACCCGCGGCCGGGCGACGGGGGTCGAGGGGGTGCTGGCCGACCCCTGGCAGGCGCGGCGGTTCACCGTCAACGCCCGGGCCGTCGTCCTCGCCTGCGGCGCCATCCAGACGCCGCTGCTGCTCCAGCGGAACCGCATCGGCAAGGAGTGCGGCCACGTCGGCCGCCACTTCACCATCCACCCCAACATCAAGATGTCGGCCCGCTTCGCCTCGCCGGTCGAGAACCTCCAGGGCACCCACCAGGCGTGGCAGTGCGTGCAGTTTCGCGACGAAGGCATCTTGCTGGCGCCGGGGGCCATCCCGCTGGCGTTCATGTCGGCCATCTTCCCGGACTTCGGGCCGAAGCTCGCCGAGCGCATGCGCGACGCGCGGTACATCGCGACGGGCGGCATCCTGGTGGACGACCACAGCGAAGGCCGGGTGCGCCTGCTGCCTCTGGGCGTCCCATGGATTCAGTACGACGTCACCGACGCCGACCAGGCGAAGTTCGTGCGGGCGGCGGCCTTGATGGCGGAGCTCTACTTCGCGGCGGGCGCCGAGGAGGTCTACACCCCCTTCCACCACCACCCCGTCATCAGCTCCCCCGACGACATCAAGACGCTGTACCGCCAGCCCCCCCGGGTCGAAGACACCGAGTACTTCACGGCCCACATCATGGGGACGTGCCGCATGCACGGCCACGCGCGAGGCGGCGTCGTGGGCCCGGATGGGCAGGCGTGGGACCTGCCGGGCCTCTACCTGGCCGACGCCAGCGTCCTGCCGGGCACCATCGGCGTGAACCCGCAGGTGACCATCATGGCCATCGCCCGCCTCATCGCGGAGAAGCTGGCGGATCGCCTGCGGCGTCCAGGCGCGTAGGCGCCGCCTCGGCGAGCCGGCGCACGGCCTCCCGCAGCCCCGCCTCGGGCAGCGCCGCGAACCCCAGCCGCAGGGCCGCCGTCGCCCCGCCGCCGAAGGCGAACCGGCTGCCGGGCTGCACGGCCACCCCCCGCGCCAGCGCCCGCGCCGCCCACGCGTCGGCGTCCACCTCGCCCGGCAGGCGCGCCCAGAGCGCCATGCCCCCTGCGGGCACCGAGAACGCCAGCGACGGCAGCGACGCGCGCAGGGCATCCACCAGAATCCCCCGTCTTTCCTGATAGATACGCCGCATGCGCCGGATGTGTCGGGGCAGCTCGCCGTCCGCCAGCAGCTCGGCGATCGCCGTCTCCCCCAGGGCATCGCCCTGCCGGTCGATGACGGTGCGCCACCGCGCCATGGCCTCGATGACGGGCGGCGGCGCCACCACGTAGCCCACGCGGAGACCCGGCGCGAAGACCTTGGACAGGGTGCCGCAGTGGATGACCACGCCGTCGGGATCGGCGCTGGCCAGGGGCAGGACGGGCTGCCCGTCGTAGTGGAACTCGTGGTCGTAGTCGTCCTCGATGAGGGCGATCCGGCGGGCCGCGGCGAAGCGCAGGAGGGCCAGCCGGCGCGCCGCGGGGAGGGTCACCGTCGTGGGGTACTGGTGGTGGGGCGTGAGGTAGATGGCCCGCAGATCCGCCGGCAGGGCGTCCACCACCAGGCCCTCGGCGTCCAGGGCGAGGGGCACCAGCTCCGCGCCGGTCGAGGCGAGGGCCGCCCACGCCGGGCCATAGCCGAGGGCCTCCACCCCCACCCGATCGCCGGGCCGGAGGAGGGCCCGCGCGGCCAGGTACAGCCCGAGCTGGGCCCCGCGGGTCACCAGGACGTGCGCGGGACCGACCGCGAGGCCCCGCAGGGCCCGGAGCATGACTGCCAGCCCTCCCGCAGCGCCGGGACGCCGCGGGGATCGCCGTAGCCGAGGACGGCCGGCCCGCGCCGCAGGGCCCGACGCCACGCGCGCACCAGCGCCTCGGCGGGGGCCAGCGACAGACGGGCAGGCCGCCCAGGAGCGGCAGGACGCCGGGCCGCGCCGCCGACCAGGCCAGGTCCGGCAGCATCGCCGGCAGCGCATAGCCGGGTCCCGACGCGGCGGGCTCCGGGCGGCCCCAGACGGACCGGCGCGACGTCGGGCAGCGCATCCACCACGAACGTCCCGCCGGGCTCGGTGCGGATCCACCCTCCGCCTCCAGCCCGCGCAGGGGCCGCCAGCACCGTGTTGCGGTGGACGCCCAGGTCTCGGCCAGGCGGCGGCTGCCGGGCAGGCGCTCCCCGGGGCGCAGCCGACCGCGGCGGATGTCGAGCGCGAGCTGGCGGCCCAGGCGGCCGCCAGCGGCCCGCCCCGGCGGGGAGCGTGACGGTGGGCGTGAACCCCATGACTGGTCTACCTTTCTTGTCGAATCCGGATCTTATTGATGGACCAGCAAGCGATCCAGGCTGGGGTCACCAAAGAGGCGCACTATGCCTGCTCCGGCTGTCCCCCGCCGCCGCCCGCGCCCTGCTCGCCCGGCCCCCGTCCTGCAAATGCCGCCGGCACCCGATGCCGACGGCGCCCCCGTCAGCCGCCCCCTCCATGGCGCCCTGGTGGACGACCAGCTCGTCTTCCATGGCGGCGCCCGGGGCGAGAAGCTGGCCCCTCGTCGGCCGGCCCGTCGTCGCGAGCCACTGCGAGGTCGTGGTTCGCATCCCCAGCACCTTCCTTCGACCCTGCCCGCGCCTGCCCCGCGACCACTACCGCAGCGTCGCCGTCCACGGCGTCCTCGCCCCTCTCGAAGAGCCCGGGCGCCCGAGCGCGGGCGCTGGATGCCTTCACCCGGGTGCTGCAGCCTCGAGGGCGGCTTCGCCCCCATCGACACCGAGGCCCCCCTGTACCGGGGCGCCCTCGACGGCCTCTTCATCGCCGCCCTGCCCCTGGCCGGCCTCGTCAGCCGGGAGAAGCTCGGGGCCGAGCGGCCCATGGCCTGGCGCCGCAAGGTGGTGGCCGGCCTCTGGGATCGGGGCGCGCCGGGGGACCTGGAGGCGCTGGAGGCGCTGCGCGAGGCGGCCCCCGACACGGAGCTGCCCGCAGCGCTGGTGGGCCCGGCGGGGGTCAGGCTGTGGGTGGCGCCGTCCGCGGACCGGCTGCCGGAGGTCGCGGCCCTGCTGGCCGAGCAGTACTGGCATGTAGTGACCCGGCCGCCATCGTCGCCGCGCACCGGGGCTCGGCAGCCTGGTGCTGGCCACGACCCTGGCGGCGAGCTGCTGGGGCAACTGCGCGGGCCTTCGGCGACGGCGCTCGCGCGGCCTGGATCCTGGACGTTTGCGTCGTGCCGGGCGCCCGGGGGCGCGGTTTGGGCCGGGCGCTGATGGGCCTGCTGCTGGCCCACCCTGCGCTGCGCGGCGTGGCGCGTCTTCCTCGGCACGCGGGACGCCCAGGCCTTCTACGGCCCGCTGGGCTTCGCGCCCCACGCGCCGCACGGCACGACCGTCATGGTGCGAACCGCTTGATCTGCCAGGGCAATCTGGTCAACGTCGCGAGATGAAGATCCGACTGCTGCTCTGGATTCTGCTCGCCGGCTGCGGGGGTGTCTCGGACGGAGCGAGCGCGCTGGACCTGTCCGGTGGACGCGGCCCGGCCAGACTCTCGCGATCAGACGCGGCCCGACCCGACGCGGCCTCGACCCGACGCGGCCCGACCCGACGCGGCCCGACCCGGGACGCGGCCCGACCCGACGCGGGCCCGACCCGGAATGCGGCCCGACCGGACGCCGCCCGACCGGACGCCGCCTGACCGAATGCCGCCTGACCGGACGCCACGGACGACGCGGCCTGACCCGATCGACGGATGCAACGGCCGACGCCGCCCGCCCGACGCCACGGTCGACGCCGCCTCGACCCGACGCGGCCCGCCCGGCCGACCCGCCGGCCTTCCTGGCCCTGGGCGACTCCTACACCATCGGCTCCAGCGTCGAGCCCGCCGAGCGGTGGCCGGCCCAGCTCGTGGGCGCCCTCCGGGGCCGCCGGCAGGCCATCGGCGATCCCCGCTACATCGCCCAGAACGGCTGGACGACGTTCGCGCTGGCCGACGCCCTCGACCGCGAGGCCCTGGCCGGGCCCTTCGGCCTCGTGACGCTGCTCATCGGGGTCAATGATCAGTTCTTTCATGAGCCTGCCGAGGCCTACGGCCTGCGGTTCACGGCCCTGCTCGACCGCGCCATCGCCCTCGCCGGCGCTGGATCGCTGCCGCGGCCCAATCTGTCGATCCCCGACTACAGCGTCACGCCCTTCGGCCTGAGCATCGATCCGGTCCGCATCGCCCGGGAGGTGGCCGAGTTCAACGCGGTCAACCGCCGCATCACGGTCGACCGCGGGGTGCGCTATGTGGATGTGACGCCCAGGCTCTCAGCAGGCGGCTGGCGAGGATCCAGGGCTGATCGCGGCGGATGGGCTGCACCCCTCGGGGCGCATGTACGCGGCGTGGGTGGCGCTCGTGCTGCCCGCGGCGCAGGCCGCGCTGGCCTGCCCATGAGCGAGGCGCCCGCGGGCTACTGAGGCTCCTCGGCGGTGTCGGTGCCGTCACCCTCGGTGCTGCCGCCCGCCTCGCCCCCGGTGGCCTCGCCCCCGGCCCCGTCGCCCTCAGGCTCGGGCTTCTCCTCGGGCTCCGGCTCCTTCTCTTCCTCGTGCGGCTCCTCGGGGGCCTCGTGCGTGACCTCCTCCTCGGGCTCCTCCGGGGCCTCCTCGGGCTCGTCGGTGGGGAGCTCCGGCACGATGCCCGGGCGGGCGAACGGCGGCCGCCGGCTCACGGGCGGCGCCGCGGTGTCGGTGCCGCTGCCCTTGGTGTCGAAGACCTTGCGGGCCTTCTCGGCGGCCTCGGCCCCCGTCGGCTTGTCGGTCCGCGCCGTGTCGAGACCCCGCGGGCGGTCGGTGCGGCTCTTCGCGCGCCGGTCGACGGGCGCCGGACGCGCCTTGGCGTCCTCGTCATCGCCCTCCGCGTCCGGCTCGGGCGCGCGGCTGCCCCGGGCCGCCGACTTGTAGGGGCTGTCCTTGCGGGGGCTCCACTTCAGCTTGCCGAAGGCCCCCGTCACGGCGAAGCCCGTGTAGCCGTCCTTCTGGCCGTTGCGCAGGTACGGGATGCTGGTCATCGCCGTCTTCACGTCGCGGTGATCTTCGAGGAACTTGTCGCTGAACTTGAAGCGCAGGTGGGCGCGGGGGCCCCAGCGCTCCAGCTCGGCGGCGAGCTGGATGTAGCCCGTGATGTCGCCCTCGAGGTCGGGCCCCGAGATGGTGAAGTCCTCGAAGGTGGCCCGCCGCTTCTCGAACACGATGCGCCCGCCCAGATCGGCGATGCGGGTGCGGGGCACGTCGAAGTAGGGGAAGGCCCCGAGCTTCTTGCTCTCGATCTGGCCCGGGCCGACCGCCGCGCCGCGGACGTGCAGCTCGGCGGTGCCGGTGATCAGGTCCAGGCGCGGCTTCTTCTGGTCGTCGAGCTCCACCGCCAGATCCAGATCGATGGACACCACCCCGTTGATGGGGAGCGGCACCAGGCGCTTGAGCAGCGAGAGCTCGGCCACATCCAGGTTGGCGATGGTGCCCTTGAGCTTGAGCTCCTCGGCCGTCTGGCTGACCTCGGCGTTGAGCGTCCCGCCCAGCACCTCGGCCTCGAGGTGGCCCTCGATGAGGCCGCGCGCGAGGCGCAGGGGCGAGAGCTCGGCGCGCAGCCGCGCCAGCTCGATGGGCTCGGCCGGGTAGACGGGGCGAGGCGGGGCGGCCTTGCCGGCGGCCTTCGCCGGCGCCTTCGCCGCGGCGGCCTTGCCGGCGACGCCGTCGGCCTGGGCGTCGTCGCCCGCCTCGGCCTGAGCGTCCGATCCCGGGGCGTCAGAGCCCGCGGCCGCCGCAGGCGCCGGGGCCTTGTCGGCACCCTTCGCGCCCTTGTCGTCGCCCTTGTCGTCGCCCTTGTCGTCGCCCTTGTCGTCGCCCTTTGCGCCCTCTTCACCGTCGGCCTTGGCGCCCTCTTCACCATCGGCCTTCGCGGCCTCCTCCTCGGCCTTCCACTCCTTCCAGGTGCGCTGAGCCTCCTGGAACTCGGCCAGCTCCTCGGCCGAGGGGCGGAAGGTGAGCGTCACGTTCTCGGCCTCGACGCACGCCAGCCCGCAGACCCGCACCGAGTCATCGGCGGGGAAGACGAGATCGGCGTTGTACTCATCGGAGGCCTTGCGCACGAGGAAGCGCGCGGGCCTTCCTCGATGGGCAGCGTGAGGTAGAAGAACACCAGGACCGCGATGAAGAACACCGCATACGCGAGGAACTTCGCGGAACTTTGAGAAATCCTTCACAGCAGGTCCACCTCCTCGTTGCGGTACGTGGAGACTGTCAGCTGCACCTGGCGCAGCACCTGGCGGTCGCTGGACAGGGTGTCGATCTTGAGCTGCGTCACCTTGATGGGCCCTGGCGAGACTCCAGCGCCGCCAGGAAACTGGGTGAGCTGTCTAGGCTGACCCGCCGGATGGTCACCGTCTGGTTTCCTCTCCCAGCAGGTCCTTCACCTGTGCGTCCCTGGGTCTTCTTCAGCTTCTGTGCTTCTCGGTGATGAAGCGCTTGTTCTCCTTGAAGTCCTCGATGGTGATGCCCAGCTTCGTCGCCTGGCTCTCCATCAGCCGCACCAGCTTGACGTCGTTCTCCTCCAGCCGGCGCTGGTAGGCGTCGAGCCGGCGCTTGCGGCCTGTGTGCTCGTTGACCTGGGCCAGCGTCTCGCGCAGGCCCTTGTTGCGCTCTTCCAGGTTGCTGATCTGCCGCCCGATCACCAGCCAGATGACCACGGCCGCGGTGATGAACAGCGCCGTCACCAGCCCGCCGACCAGCATCTTCTCCCGCGTGGACAGGCGGTCGAAGGTCTCGAAGAGGCGCCCAATGCGTCCTTGCTCAGCCATCGTGCGCGCTCCTCAGATGCAGGTGGAGCTGGCGGAGAGGCGGAACTTGGTCTTGTCGTCCATGGACTTCTCGACCCGCTCCTTGTTGACCCGGCTGCTGAAGCAGCTCGTCTGGCGGATGGCGTCCACCAGGCGCTCCACGTCGCCTGCCACGTTCGTCTTCCCCTGGATCTGCATCTTGCGCCGAGAGGTCGATCCTCGAGATTGTCGACGTCCACCTTCAGGTCGAACGAGATGATCCGACAGCTCCTTGAGCACCTCGAAGGCGCTGACCTCGGGGATGGTGCCGTCCTGCTTCTGCTGGGCCGTAATGGTCGAGAAGAGCAGGTCGGCGTCCTCGTTCTCCTGGCCCAGGATCTCGGTCGACAGGGCGCGGGTCTGGTTCTGCAGCGTGAGGTACTGGCCCGAGGACGCGCTTGCGCGACACGGCCACCATCGCCCCCAGGACCACGATCATCATGAGGGAGACCCCCACCGAGATGATGCGACCCCGCAGGAAGCCGAAGTCTCCGGTGTAGGCGGTGAACTCGCCTTCCGGAAGTCCATCATGCTGTGGTGGGTGGCGCTGGAAGGCGCGCAGCGAGAGCGCCAGCGAGCGGCCGATGTGGGCCGCACCCGCTCGCCCCGGTCGGCCAGCTTGTTGAAGGCCGTCGAGAGCGGGTCGAGCAGCTCCACCGAGACGCCCAGGGTCGCCCCAGCCACGGGACCAGGCCCTTGAGCTGGCTGGCGCCCCGGTCAGCAGCAGCCGGTCGATGGAGCGGCCGGTGGTGACGTCATGGGCGCCCAGGGACCGGCGGATCTCGCGACGATGGGCTGCAGCGCCTCGACGCAGGTGTCGTGGATGAGCTGGCGGCGGCCGTCGCCCGGCTCGCCCGGGGCCAGCAGCGCCCCCTCGGCCAGCTTGCCCCGCTCGGCCTGGGCCTGGTCTACCTTGAAGACCTGCGCCAGCGCCTGGGTGACCTCGCGGCCGCCCGCCGGGATCTCGCGGATGCGCACGGGGTTGCCCCCCTCGAAGACGCACAGCTCGGTGTGGGTGTGGCCCATGTCGAGCACGGCCAGGGGGGCCGTCGTGCTGCCGAAGAGGTGCTCGTAGAGGTTGTACCAGGACAGCGGGCCGACGCTGACGACCTTCGGGTCGATGCCCTCTGCCTCCAGCGCAGCCAGAAAGTCCCGAAACACCTCGGATTTCACATACGACACCAGCACCTTCGAGGCGCCATCGGGGCGGCGCTCGATGATCTGGTAGTCGTGCACCACGTCCTCGACATCGAAGGGGATGACCTCATCGAGCTGGAACGGGAGCACGGCCTGGAGCTTCTTCGGCTGATCGAAGGGGAACTCCAGGGTGACGGTGGAGATGCTCTCCGGCGGCAGCGCGCAGATGACCGTCTCCCCGGAGAGGCCACGGCGATCCAGCAGCCGGCGGGCCGCGGCAGCCAGCAGAGCGGGGGTGACCGCCTCGTCCGCCTCGACCTCGACGGGCTCGGAGCCGAAGCCCACGAGCTCGAAGTTGCGGAAAGTGGTGACCAGCTCGCTGACCTTGACGGAATGGGTGCCCAGGTCGAGCCCGACGATCTTGGTGGCCATCACTCCTCTCGATAATAGAGCGTGCGCACGGTCTTGCCTTCCAGCCGGAGGACGGCGAAGAGCTGGCGCGTCATGTTGCCTACCGTACCGCGAACCCGCAGGCGGTAGAGATTGTTGTCGGTGCGCACCGCGCGCTCCAGCACGTCCCACTGGACGAGCTGGCCGCTGAGGAACAGGGGCAGCACCTGCTGGCGAAAGAACGGCCCGAGCTGGCCCAGCCGCAGGTCGATGTAGTCGGCCTCGGTGAGCTGCTGGCCCATGATGCGCCCCATCGCCTCCACATAGGCGGCGGCGGGGTTCTGGGCGACCTTCACGAAGTCCTTCTTGTTCTTGAAGGGCTTGGAGATGAAGAAGCCCTGCTTCGCGGTGCGCGCCTCGACGATGAGCTGGGCGTAGACCGAGTACCAGTCCTGGACGGCCTCGCCGCCGGCCATGGCGGGGGCCTCCGTCTCGACGCCGCAGGCCGCCGCCTCCGAGGAGCCGCCGAAGCCCGGCGCCGACGCCCGCAGCAGCGACGCGATCACCCCGGCCGAGGCGCTGTTCACGTCCACCCGGCCGGCCGAGTGCACGCTGATCTTGTCCTTGAGGAAGTCGAAGAGGTCATCGTTGACGCCCCGCACCAGGCGCAGCTCCTCGATGCTGTCGAAGGGCGCGTCCTTGCTGCGGTAGCGGACGCCGCCCTCGCGCAGGTAGGCGTCCTCCCCCTCCCCGACCCCCTCGCTCACCGACCAGGTGGCCGGATCGATGTAGATGCGGTTGTCGTCGGCATCCACCCAGTCGATGAGGTTGCCCACCACCTCCTCGCGGGTGTAGCGCTTGCCGTCGGCCTGCTCCTTCTCGAAGACGTGGGCGATCTGCGGGTTGCACAGCTCGCTCATGAGCAGGCGCATGGTGCTCAGCCGGTTGGAGCAGTTGGCCTGGGCGCGGCCGGGACAGTACAGCCCGGCAAGGCCGATGTAGCTCTCCTCGGAGGTGAGCTGCATGTCCTCCACGTCCCCGGAGGCCAGGCCCACGCCCTCGATGCCCTGCAGCTCCATGGACAGGCCGCCGATGGGGAAGTCGACGCGCCCGCGCACGAAGATGCCCAGCATCAGGTCGCAGAGGCGCTCCATGTTCATGTTGCGCATCTGGCCCGCCAGGGGGCCCCAGGCGGTCTGATCGAGGCAGGCCCGCGTCATCACCAGGGCCGTCTCGGCGGTGGTGGTGGCCCGGACGTCGTCGCGGACGTTGATGCCGGCGTTGAGGTGGGTGCGGGCCGAGCTGGAGAACTCGATGAGCACGAGGCCCAGGATGGCGATGATGCTCACCACCATGAGCAGGGCGATGCCCCGCAGGCTGCCGCTGCGTCCAGCGCGTCGAAGTGCCTGATTCTTCATCAGTTCTCCAGCGGGCTGATGGGCAGCCGGATGCGCGGCGCCGCCTGGGTCACGAAGCGGATGGGCTGACCCTCCAGCCGCTCCAGGACGAGGGTGATGCGGACGCGCTCGGGCAGCATCTGGTTGTCGTCGCTGTCCCAGTCGCTCGTCCAGGCGTCCTCGCCCACCTCCTTGCGATCATCCCAGAACTCGAACTTGAGCTCCTTGACGCCATCCACCACGGGCCACACCGAGCCGCCCTTGTCGGGCTTGTCGTCGATGCGGTGGCTCTCGCGCCGATACAGCGTCTGCCCGCGGTAGCCGTTGTCCCGGTCCCCGCGCTTGAGGAAGTAGTGCACCTCGCACTGGTCCGACTCGCGATCCCCGGCATGCAGCCGCAGGTGCGCGGTGGTGGCGAAGTAGAGCTCGTCGTCGCTGCCGAGGAAGCGCGTGACGAAGGCCGGATCCTCCTCGCGGAGCTGCTCGGGCAGCACCCGCATGAGGAACGCCATGCGCAGCTCGCGCGCGATGCGGGCCATCACCTGGCGGCCCTCGTGGTAGCGATCGTTGATGGCGTTGACCTGCCGCTTGGTCTCGAACGACAGCGACATGCTCTTCCAGGTGGCCGCGGCGACGCCGACGAGCAGCACCAGGGCCATCATGACCTCGATGAGGGTGAACGCCCGCAGGCGCCTGGATCGACGAGTCATTTCTCGATCCCCTCGGGCGGCGCGTCGTCGGATCCCTTGGCGTCGCCGTCCTTCTTGAAGCCGCCCCCGCTGTTGTCGGGGTCCTGCTCCTCCGGGGGCAGGTCGCTCTTGACGGCCTGCTGGCCGACGCCGAGCGACGTGACGAAGCGCTCCAGGACCACCTGCCGATCGGCCACGGCGTCCTTCCACTTCACCACCAGCCGCACCTTGCGGACCTTGTCCTCCAGGTTCTGCAGGAAGAACGGGATGGCGCCCACGGCCATCTGGATCTGGCCCAGCATCTTGGCGCCCGGATCGTCGGGGTTGGCCGACTGCGCCGCCGCGGCCAGGCCGGCGATGGCGCCGGTGTCCATCCCGCCGCCCGAGAAGCCCGTCAGCAGGGCCATCACCTGCTCGGTCAGGCGCTCCACGGCGCCGTCCTCGATCTCGAGCTTGTAGCCGCAGGCCTCCCACTCGAACTTCCGCATGTCCTCATCGCGGAAGTCTCCCGACTCGCAGTTGTCCAGGACGTCAATGCTGTCCTTGAGGAGCTTGTGCTCGAGATCCAGCATCTTGCCCTGGGCCAGCAGGGTCGCGCGGCTCGCCTGGTTGCTGAAGTCGCTCATCTGGATGGCCACGCCCTCGTGGCCCAGCAGCGCCGTCAGCGCGAGGATCAGGATCGCCATGGCGATCATGACCTCCAGCAGGGTGAAGCCGCGGACCCGGCGCTTCATCGGCCCTCCTCCTCCTCGCGCTCGGGGCGGCCGAAGTCCCGATCGGGATCGACCTTGCCGGGCTTGCGCGTCACCTTGCCGGTGAGCGGCTGCACGATGAGGGTGAAGAAGGCTTCATCGCCGTCGGTGGTGTAGATCATGGCCGGCTCGACGAACCCGTTGGGGAAGAAGTGCACATAGGCCTTCCCCCCCCGGAACACGTCGTCCTGGCCGCTGGTGTACACCCCGTCGATGCCGATACCGCGCTCCATGGTGACCCGCGGGATGACCCCGTCCTCCTGATAGCGCTCCCGGCTCGGGGCGGGCGGCGCGTCCTCGTCGCGCTCCTTCTCCGCCTTCTCCCGGGCCGCCGCCTCGGCGTCCTCGCCTTCCTTGAGCTTCTCGGTGCTGAGGAACTGGGGCGTCGCCGACGCCTCCACCCAGTAGCTGTCCGCGTCGATGTCCACGACCAGCCGCATGTAGAGGCCCGTCGCCACCGCGCGGTTGAAGGTGTGCCGCACCGCCGCCGCCAGCCGGTTGGTCTGGGTGCGAAGCTGCGTCCCCTTCAGCGCCCCGAACGAGGAGATGCCGATCCCGGTCATCAGCACGAGGACCCCGAGCACGATCAGGACCTCGAGCAATGTCATGCCGCGCGGGGCGCGGCGGCGGGATCGGGCGTTCATCGTCGGCTCACTTGCCCCCGGGCTTGATGTCGTCCTCGGTGCCCTCCTGACCGTCGGGACCCTTGGAGACCACCTCGTAGGCCGCGTTGCCGCCACCCCGAGCCGGGTTGAAGTAGAGGTACTCCGCGCCCCAGGGATCCTTGGGCACGTTCTTCTCCTTCAGGAACGGCTTGCTGCCATCCGGCGGCTGGAGCAGCGCGCGCAGGCCCTCGTTCTGGCTCGGGTACTCGCCCACCTGCACGCTGTAGAGCTGCAGGGCCTTCTCCAGCTCGTTGAGCTTGAGCTTGGCGGCGTTGACCTTGGCGTTGTCGAACTGGTTCATGACCGCCACGACGATGACCGAGGCGAGCAGCCCGAGGATCGCGATCACGATCATGATCTCGAGCAGGGTCATGCCGCGCTGCTTCTGGCGGGCGGCGAGGCGGCGGCGGAGCGTGGCTCGCATGGGAGGCCTCCTTCTCACTGGATGAAGTCGTTCATCTGCAGGATGGGCATGAGCACCGCGAAGACGATGATGGCGACGGTGACGCCCATGCCGACGATCATGACGGGTTCCAACAGCGTCGTAAGGCCGGAAATTCGGGCCTCGACCTGGGTCTCATAGGCATCGGCCACCACATCGAGCATCTCTTCGAGGGCGCCGGAGCGCTCACCGATGGCGATCATATGGGTGACGATGGGCGGGAAGCGCCCGCTGCGCTTGAGGGGATCGGCCAGGTTCGCCCCCTCCTTCACCGCGACGCGCGCCTCGTCGATGATCTCGACAAGTACCTGGTTCTCAAGAACATTCTTGGTGATGTCGAGGGCCGTCAGCAGCGGCACGCCGCTCTTGAGCAGCGTGGCGAGCGTCTTGGTGAACCGGGCCACGCCGATCATCAAGAACAGCGATCCGAAGACCGGGAACTTGAGCTTCGCCCGGTCCCACTTGTGGCTGCCCTTGGGGGAGCGCTTCCAGCGGCGAAACAGGAAGATGCCCGCGATGAAGGCCAGAAAGCCCACCCCGGACCAGTTGCGCAGCAGGTCGCTGAAGCCGATGAGGGCCCGGGTGATCAGGGGCAGCTCCTGCCCCGAGTCCTGGAAGATCTGGGTGATCTGCGGGATGACGTAGACGAACATGCCGGCGAGGATGAGCGCGCCGACGCCCACCATGATCACCGGGTACATCATCGCGCCGCGCACCTTCTGGCGCAGCTTGACCGACGCCTCGGTGAACTCGGCCAGCCGCAGCAGCACCTTGTCCAGCGTGCCCGAGGCCTCGCCGGCGCGGACCATGTTGGGGAAGATGGGGGTGAAGACCTCCGGGTGGGCCGTCATGGCCTGGGCCAGGCTCTGGCCCTCGGTGACGTCCTGCTTGATCTTCCCCAGGATCTTGCGGAACTTCGGCTTCTCGACCTGATCGACCGCCGCCCCGATGGACTCCACCAGGGGAATGCCGGCCTTCACCAGCGTCGCGAGCTGGCGGGTGAAGATCGACACATCGGCCGGCTTGACGCGCTCGAAGAACCCACCGATGTCGACCTCGGCGGACAGCAGGCTGCCCCCCTCGGCCTTCCCCTTGCCGACGCTGGTCAGGAAGATCCCGTCGCGCTTGAGGGCGGCGCGCAGGGACTTCTCGTTCTCGGCATCGCGGACGCCCTTGATCTCCTTGCCGCTCTTGTCGATGCCTCGGAATTCGAAAGCGGCCACGGGCTACTCCAGGTCCAGCATGTCGTCCTGGGTCACCCGCAGGATCTCGGCGAAGGTCGTGTCACCGGCCATCACCTTGCGGGCGCCATCGTCGCGCAGGGTGTGCATCCCCTTGCGGATGGCGGTCTTCTTGATCGTCCCCGAGTCGCGGTTCTCCATGATGAGGGGGCGGATGTCGTCATCGACGACCATCAGCTCGTAGATGCCCGTCCGGCCCCGGTAGCCGGTGTCCCGGCACTCCTGGCAGCCCACCGCCTGGTAGACGTAGCCGTTGGTCTCGGCCAGGAAGCGCTCGCGGGTGTAGCCCACCTGGCTGAGCTCCGACTCCAGCGGCACCACCTGCTGGCGGCAGTCCTTGCAGAGCGTCCGCACCAGGCGCTGGGCCATGATGCCGATGACGGACGACGCCACCAGGAAGGGCTCGACGCCCATGTCCACGAGGCGGGTCACGGCGCCGGCGGCGTCGTTCGTGTGCAGCGTGCTGAACACCAGGTGACCGGTGAGAGACGCCTGGATGGCGATCTCGGCGGTCTCCTTGTCGCGGATCTCGCCCACCATCACCACGTCGGGGTCCTGGCGCAGGATGGAGCGCAGGCCGGCGGCGAAGGTGAGGCCGACCTTCGCGTTCACCTGGGTCTGGCCGATGCCCGGGAGCTGGTACTCCACGGGATCCTCGACGGTGATGATGTTGCGCACCGGGCTGTTGATCTTGGCCAGGCAGGCATAGAGCGTCGTCGTCTTGCCCGACCCGGTGGGGCCGGTGACGAGCAGGATGCCGTGGGCCCGGGTGATCATCTCGTTCATCTGGTCGAGGACCCAGGCCCCCATGCCGATGTGACCCAGGTCCTTGAGCACCGCCGTCTTGTCGAGCAGACGCATCACGAGGCGCTCGCCGAAGCTGGTGGGCAGCGTCGAGAGGCGGATGTCGATGTCGCGGCCCGCCACCTTCAGCTTGATGCGGCCGTCCTGGGGGATGCGCTTCTCGGCGATGTCGAGCCCGGCCATGACCTTGATGCGGCTCGAGACCGCCGCGTGCAGGCGCTTCGAGGGCTGGGCGATCTCGTTGAGCACGCCGTCGACGCGGAAGCGCACCGCCAGATAGCGCTCGAACGGCTCGATGTGGATGTCGGAGGCCCGCTCCTTGACCGCCTGCGCCATGATGGCGTTGACCAGCCGGATGATGGGGGCCTCGTCATCGGTGTCGATGATGTCGAACTCGAGCTCCTCGATGCCCCCGTCGACATTGACCACCTTCTCCTCGTCCATCTCGTCCAGGACGTCGATGGCGGCGGCGCGGCGGTCGAACACCTTGTTGATCGCGTCGATGAGCTCCTGCTCGGGCACCACCACCGGATCGACGGGGGCCCCCAGGAAAAGCTGAATCGAATCAAGGGATTCGAGGTTGAAGGGATCCGCGATCGCCACCTCGATGTGCCGGCCGGTCCGGCGCATCGGCAGGATGAGCTGGTCCTTGCAGAACGTCACCCGGAGGTTGAGGGTCAGCTCCACCTCCAGCTCCTCGACGTCCAGCTTCGCGGCGAACCGCATGCCCAGCAGCTCGGCGACGATGCGCGACAGGTCGGCCTCGGGCAGGTAGCGCAGGTGCAGCACCGCGTCCATCAGCCGCAGGCCGCGGTTGCGCGCGGTCTCGTCCACCTCCGAGAGCTGGGCCTCGGTCATGCCCCGGCGGCGCAGCGCCGAGGTGAGCTGCTGGTCGAAGTTCACTGGGCCGCCTCCACCGGGCCGTCGGGCACCGGCGCCACCGGCAGCTCGGGGCCGTCCACGGGCTCGGCCGCGTCGTCGTCGGCGACCTCGTCCTCGGGCTCGCCCAGGCCCGCCTCGAGGGCATCCTCGTTGGGGGCCGGCGCGCCCTCGGGGGCCGGGGCGCCGGGCTTCTGGGGTACTCCTCCAGGTCGATGCCGTCGAGCTCCTGGGGCAGCGGCGGGCGCATGTTCTGGCGCTTGAGCTCCTCCAGCACGGCCATCTCGGAGCGACCCTCCTCGATGGACTTGTGGATGGCCTCCAGGGCGCCGTGCTTCTTGCCGTAGTCGACGCCGAGCCGCACCTCGTCCCCGTCGCGCTGGAAGCGGGCCAGGAACTCGCGGTGCTCCTCCATCTTGCGCTCGAAGATGGCCTTGAAGTCCGCGGGGCCTTCGATCACGTGCGGCGTCAGCATGAGCAGCAGGTTGCGGCGCTCGTGCTCGGTGTTGGAGTCGCGGAACAGGTACCCGATGACCGGGATCTCGCTCAGGATCGGGAAGCCCGACTTGTTCTGGAGCTGCCGCTCCTTCTGCAGGCCGCCGATGACCACCGTGGTCTGATCCTTGACCACCACGGTGCTCTTGATGCTGCGCTTCGAGGTGGTCGGGCCCACGTCGGGATCGATGGACTCGATCTCCTCGATCACCTGGTCGATCTCGAGGGTCACGAAGTTGGCCGCGTTGATGCGGGGGGTGATCTTCAGGGTCAGGGCGACGTCCTGGCGCTGGATGTTCTGGAAGAGCCCCAGGCCGCCGATGCCCGCCGCCCCGGCCGCGCCGCCGAGGCCACCGAGGCCGCCGCCGATGCCCGCGATGAACGGCACGTTGGAGCCGACCGTGAGCTCGGCCTCCTCGTTGTCGGTGGTGAGGATGTGCGGCGTGCTGAGGATGTTGACGTCGTCGCTCTGGGCGAGGGCGCGGACGGCCACGGCGAAGGCCGGCACGTCCTGGCCCGCGACGGTGATGGTGCCGCCCGAGACGGCCGCCAGGCCCGTCAGGCCCGCGGCGGTGGTCGGATCCCGCAGCAGGGACACGGTGTTGATGGGGTTGGGCTGGTTGATGAGGATGGGCAGGCTCTCGCCGCCCAGGCTCTCGTCCAGGATGCCGTGGGCCGAGATGCCGAACTGGCGCTGGTTGCGCACCGACACCTCCATCACGACCGCCTCGATGAAGACCTGGCGGCGCGGCCGATCCAGCACGTCGATGACCCGCTTGAGGGACAGGTAGTCCTTGAGGCTCGCGGTGACCACGAGGGAGTTGGTGTCCTCGTCGGCGGTGACCGAGACCTCGCCCTCGAAGAGCGCGGCCGAGCCGTTGCCGCCGCCGCCGCCGTCCGCCGCGCCCGCCGCCGCCTTCGCCTTCGAGGCCGCCGCCCCCCGGACCCGGCGGTTGTTGGCCGCCCCGCCCTGGTTGGCGCGGTTGCGCTGCTCCTGGCTCAGGTTCGAGAGCACGTTGGCCACGTCCGCCGCCTTGGCGTGGTTGAGCTGGTGGATGTGCACCTGGCCATCGCCCTCGATGGGGATGTCGATGGAGCGGATGAACCGCTTCACCCGCCGGTAGCTGCGCTCGGTGGCCAGGATGAGCAGCCGGTTGGTGCGCTCGTCGGCGATCACCTTGCTGACGCGCACGTCCAGATCCGACTCCCCGACGCTCGACACATCCGCGGCGCCACCGCCGGTGTCACCCTTCTTCGTCGAGCGCGCCTTGGCCGCCGTCTTCTTGGTGCGCGCGCTGGCGGCCGAGCCGCCCCCGCCGCGATCCTGCTGCTCGAAGACCTCCAGGATCTTCGCCGCGATGTCCGACGCCTGGGCGTGCTCCACCTCGTAGGTCCACAGCTGCTCCTGGCCGCCGGGGACGTCGAGGGAGTCGATGAAGCTGCGCAGCTTGCGCAGGTTCGAGGCCAGCTCGGTGATGATCAGCCGGTTGGTGGGCTGGTGGACGATGATCTGGGCGTTGGGGCTGGCGAGCCGGCTGATGACCTCGTTGATCTCCTGGGCATCCACATGCCGCATCGTCAGCACCTGGGTGACCATGCGATCCTCGGCCGGGGGCATGCGCCCCTCGGACAAGGGCAGCTCGGGGCTCTTCTGGGCGTCCTTGATCTCGATGATCTCGAGGAAGCTGCCCTTCTTCGAGACGGTCAGGCCGTTGACGGACAGGGCGGTCAGGAAGGCGCGGTACGCCTCCGTCGCCGTGACCAGCGTCGGGGAGTAGATGGTGATCTTCTTCCCCTTGAGCGGCTTGCCCAGGATGATGTTCTTGCCGGTCATGCAGGCGATGAGCTTGACGACCGACTCCAGCTCCTCGTCGTAGATGTCCAGGTGGACCTTGACGCCGGGCTGCAACCGCGCGCAGTTCTTGATGAAATCAGCGCTGAGGGTCGGCTTGTCGTCCTCCGCCTTGGCGTCGACCTGCTGCCACTTCGGCACCGGCTTCTCGGCGACGTCCGGCGCGGCCCCGCCCGGGGGCGACCGCCGCTTCGTCTTGGTGTCCGCCGTGTCGGTGTCGTCACCGCCCGCGGTCGGATCGGCGCCCGCCTTGGGATCACCGATGGGCTTGGCCTTCTTCTTCAGCTGGGCCAGCCGGTTGAGATCGCCCTTGATCTTCGGCGTCGGCGGCAGCGGGCCACCCTCCAGGCGGGGGATGGTCGGCTTGCCGAGCTCGGGCAGGCGATCCTGGCCAAAGGCCGAGGGATGAAAGCCGCCCAGGAACAGGGCGACCAGGAGGGCGTTGTATCCGAGGTGCTTCATCATCACTTGATCGAGTAGTCCAGGGTGACCTTGCGGCCACGCCGCTCCACGTCCACGGCCACGTTGTCGGAGTTCTTGAGCTTCTCGTACAGCTCCAAGGCCTTGTTGGGGCTGCTGATCTCCTCGCCGTTCACGGACTTGAGGATGTCGCCGGACCGCACGCCGATCTGGCTGTAGAGGCTGCCGGGTCGCACCCCGACGATCTTGAAGCCCTGGGGCTTGCCGTCGCGGTAGTGCGGGATGACGCGGGCCTGGCGGCTCAGGGCGTTGAGGTCCTCGAGCTGCTCGTTGAGCATCTGGCGATCGATCTCGTAGCTGTTGGCGCCGGTCTTCTTCACGCCATCACGGATCTTGGAGGACGTCCCGCCGCCCGTGGGGGCGTCGGTCGGGGCCGCGCCGATGGTCCGCCCGCCGCCCCGGGCGGCCATGCGCTCGCCCAGCTCCACGCACTCGAAGGCCGTCCCCTTGGCCAGCACGATGCGCTCGCGCTGGATGGCGGCCACCACGAAGTCAGACACCTTCTGGCCCTCGCGGATGAGGCGGGCGTCGGTGGCCTGGCCATCGTCCACCACGGCCATCGACCACTCGGCCGGCTCGGCCACCATCGTGGCCGACAGCCCGATGGACGCCTCGCTCTTCTTGCAGTCCTCCCCCTCGCCGGGCACGCCGTCGAGGTTGACCTCGCCGTCGTCGGGCTCGGGGGCGCCGCCGTCGTCGGTGTCGTCGTCGGGCTCGGGGGGCGCGGAGTTGAAGAGGTTGCGGTTGTTGATGGTCGCCGCCCAGTCGCTGCGCGACGCGTTGCCGTCGGCGCGGGCCGCCTCGACCGCAGCCGGCGGCCGGGGCCGCGTCGGCAGGGCGACGATCTCACCAGCGACGATGTTGTTGATCACCCGAGCGGACAACCAGGCGAGCACCGCGAGGAGCACCAGGTTGATCACCCAGAAGTATCGTTTCGTCAGCCGCTCCATGTGCTCACCGGTGCGTTCGCTCTCTGCTCGCTCGGGCCCACCGACCCGGGGGTCGCGCAGGCTGCATCAGCCCGGCGAACCGGGCAACCAAGATCCATGCCACGCAGCCACCCGGCCGGCCTCGTCGAGCCCGGCGCCGCGCCGGGGCCCGAGACGGCCGCCCATCTCACGAGCCGCGTGGACCAATGGCGCGCCAGGGTAGCGCCATTCCTCCGCCGACGCCTTTGTCAATTTGTCAGCCGCGCAGCGGGCGTCGCCGGGCGTCCTGCCAAATTGTCGAAGGCCACCGGGCGACGGAGGGCGCCCGGCCGGCGGCTCAGAGGGTGCCTCAACTCTCCAGCTTTCGATAGATCGTGCGCGTGGCGATGCCCAGGAGCTGGGCGGCGCGGCGCTTGTCGCCCTCGGTGAAGCGCAGCGTCTCCCGGATGACACGGCGCTCGATCTCTTCCAGCGGGGTGCCCAGGGGGATGACGAGCTGCTCGGCGTCGCGGGCCTCGCCCACGATGGTCTCGGGCAGGTCGTCCTCGTCGAGGATGGGCCCCCGGGCCAGCACCACCGCCCGCTCGATGGTGTTCTCAAGCTCCCGCACGTTGCCCGGCCAGGCATGGTCCACCAGGCGCGCCATGGCCTTCGCCGACAGCCCCTCGATGGCCTTGTGGTTCTTCTCGGCGTACCGGCGCAGGAACCAGTCGGCCAGCAGGGGCACGTCGGCCTGGCGCGCCCGCAAGGGCGGCAGCGTGATGGGGATCACGTTGAGGCGGTAGTAGAGATCCTCGCGAAAGTCGCCGGATTTCACGGCCTTGCCCAGATCGCGGTTGGTCGCGGCGATGACCCGGCAGTCGCTGTACAGCGGCTGCGTCCCCCCCACCCGCTCGTACTCGCCGGCCTGGAGGACCCGCAGCAGCTTGACCTGCACATGGGGGGCGAGCTCGCCCACCTCGTCGAGGAAGAGCGTGCCGCCGTGGGCGCGGCTGAAGCGGCCGTCGCGGGTGCTGGTGGCCCCCGTGTACGCGCCCTTCTCCGCCCCGAAGAGCTCCGCCTCGATGATGGTGTCGGGCAGGGCGCCGCAGTTGACCGCCACGAAGGGGCCGCCCGCCCGGGGGGAGAGCTGGTGGACGGCCCGGGCGAAGAGCTCCTTGCCGGTGCCGCTCTCGCCCATCAACAGGACGGTCGCCGACGACGGCGCGGCCTGGCGCACCACCTCCAGCACCCGGCGCAGCGCGGGCGAGTTGCCGATGATGCCCGGCGCGCCGGCCTCGCCTCCACCGCGGGCATCGGCGAGCTGGGCGCGCAGGGCCCGGTTCTCGGCGAGCAGCGTCTGCTTCTCTACCGCGCGGCGGACAACCCGCTCGATCTGGGCGCGCCGAAACGGCTTCGTGACGAAGTCGTAGGCGCCCTCCCGCATCGCTTCCACCGCCCGCTCGATGGTGCCGTAGGCCGTCATGAGGACGACCTCGGTGTCGGGGGCCAGCGCTTTGACGTGCTTGAGCAGGTCGACGCCGCTCACATCCGGCATCATGAGGTCGGTGAGGACGACGTCCACGGGCACGCGCCGCAGCACGTCCAGCGCCTCGCGGCCCCCGCTCGCAGCCACGCACCGCAGGTCCATCCGCTCGAAGATGCGCATGAGGCTGGCGAGGTTGGAGGCGTCGTCGTCGACGACGAGGAGCGTAGGCTGGACCGGGGTCTCCATGCTGCCTCCTGGTGTCCCGGCGGCACGCCGACGGGGCCTGGCCGCCGCGCGGAGCCGCGAGAAACGGCCGTCCTCATTAGCAGGTCGACCAGGGCGTGACAACGGCGGCCGTGACACATAGAGTCGTCGGGTTGGTGGAGGCGGGTCGTGGAACTGCTCCTCGGATACATCGAACAGCACGTGAGCGAGCTGGCGGCCGATCTGCTGCCATCGCTGCGGGAGGGCGACGCCGCGCTGGCCAGCGCCGATCCCGTCCTGCTCAAGCGCGTCGTCGAGGAGTCCAGCCGGCACCTCGTGCGCTATGCCCGCACCCGCGATCCGTTCCATCTCGATGATCTGCAACGCGATCTCGCCACGCTCCGCACGGGCGGCATCCACCTCTCCGCCACCATCCGGCTGCTCTTCGGGGTCGAGGATCTGGTGGCCATCCGGGCCATGCCGGAGCCCGAGCTGCTTGAGGAGTACATCGACGACCTCCGCGCCCTGCGGGCCACCCTGCGCGAGGCCATCTGCACGCTGGCCGATCGCCACCAGCAGCGGTTCGTGCGGGTGTCGATGCCCTCCATGGAGTCGGTCTCGCCCGGCACCTTGCCCGTGCGGCCCCCGCCCCCCGTGGAGCCCCAGCGCCGGCCGACCCGCGAGCCGTCGGTGGCCCCGGCCCCCGCCGCGCCGGAGCTGCTGCTCAACAGCATGACGCGCCCGGTGGGACGCGCCGAGGAGCTGCGGCAGCTCTGGGGCCGCCTGCGCGCGCTCTCCGCGCACCCCGACTCCATCCACCAGGTCGTGGGCATCAAGAGCGTCGACGGCCTGGGCAAGACGACGCTGGTGAGGACGTTCCTGGAGCGGGTCGAGCAGCGCCTCGGCCACCGCCCGGTGACGCTCACGGCCCCGGCCGCCCGGCTCTTCGAGCTGCCCGACTGGGCCATCCCGGCGCTGCTGCGGCCGGTCTTCGGCGCCGGGCTGGGCATGCCCGCCAACGAGGAGCGGGTCGCGCGGACGCTGAGCGAGCTCACGGATCTCGCCGGGCGCCCCCTCAAGCGGCACCTGCCCTGGATCATGCGGTACCTGGGGGAGGAGCGCGACGACGACGAGGGCGCGCAGCGGTCCCCGCGAGCCATCGGCCTGGCCATGCGCGACGCCCTGGTGGCCGTCGTGGAGGCCCTGGCCCGCCAGGCCGTCGACCGGACGGGCGCGCCGCTCTTCCTCGTGTTCGAGGACGCCAGCGAGCTGGATGGACCCACCTGGACGCGCCTGGGGGAGCTGCTGCGGCGGGTCGAGCCCACCGCCCCCCTCATGGTGCTGCTCACGTACGACGCGCACTTCACGGTGCCCGGCGAGGTCGGGCGCTTCAGCGGCTTCACCGAGATGTCGCTGGCGCCGTTCGACATGGACGAGTCCGAGCAGCTCATCGACGCGGTGCTCGATCCCAACGATCTGGACGAGCAGACGCGCCTGCGGCTCACGGTCGGCGCCCAGGGCTCGCCGCTGCTGCTGGCCGAGGCCGTCCGCCAGCTCGTCGAAGACGGGATCATCGGCCGCAAGGGTCGGCGCTGGACGGAGCTGCGCCCCCTGCCCGAGGGCGCCGTCACCGACCTGGCCACCATCGTGGTGCGGCGTCGCCTGGGCCTGGACGACATCGCCAACGAGGTCCTCGAGGTCCTGGCCATCATCGAGGACTCGGTGGGTGGACGGGCCCTCGAGGAGGTCGCCTCGCGCCGCGGGGTCGCCGACGACGATCTGCTGCCCGCCCTGGGCCGGCTGGAGGCCCGGGGGCTCATCATCACCGACCTGGGCGGCCAGGGCATCTCGGCCCACCTGCGCCACCCCCTCGTCCGCGACGAGATCTACCGCCAGATGGGCACCGAGCGGCGCCGCCTCCTCCACGAGGACGCGGGCGAGGTGTTCGTGCGCCTGCGGGGCACCTCGGCGTTCCCTTCCATCGCCGCGCGCCACCTGGCGGCCGCCGGCCTGCCCGGACGGGGCCTCGACGGCCTCATCACCGGCATTCGGCGCAGCCTGCGCATGAACGCCCTGCCCTCGGCCCTGGAGCTGTGCCGCCAGGCCATCGGCGTGCTGAACAACGTCGAGCCCGACCAGCTCGACCGCTACCTGTACGCCATCGTGCGTTTGCGGGAGCGCGTGTATGCGCGCCTCGGCGCGACGCCCCTGCGGCGGGTGGATCTGCGGGAGGCCCAGCACCTCGCCTCGGCGGTGGGCACCGACGACGACCGCCGGCAGATCGCCATGCGTACCGCGGAGATCGCGCTGCGGCGCGGCGAGCTCGCGGACGCCCGCGCCAAGGTGGACACCGCGGCCCATGGCCTCGTGGACGCCGACCCGCGGCGCGCCGGGCCCGGCTGGCCCAGGCCCTGGTGGCCTGGCAGAGCGGCCGCCCCGCCGACGCCGCCAGCATCCTCGAAGCCGCCATCGCCGAGGCGGGACCCGAGCCCCCTGGACGCCGGCCTTCCGGGCGCGGATGCGCCACGCCCAGGGCGTGGTGCTGGCAGGGCGCCGCCGCGAGGTGCCTGCGCTCCAGCACTTGTTCGAGGCCTGGCGCATCCACCGCATGCGCGGCGATCCCCATGACGAGGCCATGGTCATCGACACCCTGGCCGACGTCTTCCTCGCCAAGGGCCGACTGGTGGACGCTGACCGGCTGCTGCGGCGTGCCGAGCTCCTGATCCGGGACGTCGGCGCGCCCCGCCTCCGCGCGCGGCTGCTCCTGCGCCTGGGCGACCTGCACAGCCTGCTGGGCGACTTCGACGAGGCCGAGATCCACTTCGGCGAGGCGCTGCGCCTGGTCGACAAGGCGGCCGACCGGGTCACCCACGCCGCCGCGACGATCGGGCGGGGGCAGATCCTGGTCAACCGGGGGCTGTTCGACGAAGCGATGCCGCTGCTGGCCCAGTGCCTCAAGGACCTCGGGCGCGAGGCCGACGGGGAGCGCGTCTACGTCGACGCGCTGGTGGCGCTGGCCTCCAACTTCGCCCTCTTCGCCCGGGGCGAGAAGCTCGTCCTCGGCGGGCTGCGCTACGCCCGGGAGGCCGCAGAAAAAGCCGCCGCCATGGGCCACTGGGCGGCGCGCATCCGCGCCTGGGTGGTGCAGGTGCGCGGGCTGCTGACGCTGGAGCGGCTGGACGAGGCCACCCACGCCCTGGAGCAGCTCGAGCGGGTGGTGGGCGAGGCCCTGGCCGTGGACGAGAACCTGCGGCGGCTGACGACGGAGGTGGCGTGGTGCCGCTTCCTGGTGGCGCGGGCCCGGGGCGCCCAGGCGGCGGCCGATCAGGCCCTCTCCGAAGCCTGGGAGGAGCTCTCCGCCCAGGTCGCGGTGCTCGAGGGCTCCGGCTTCGAGCGCGGCTTCCTCACCAACCTCATCCTGCACCGTGAAGTGAAGCAGGCGGTCGACACCCACGCGGCCTGACGGCAGCGCGGCTCAGCCGTCCTCCGTCCGCCGGGTGCCGAGGGCCTCGACGCTCGCCTGCAGCCGCCCCAGCAGCTCGGCCTGCTCCACACGCAGCTGCTCGACCTCCAGCGTCAGCGCCGTGATCCGCTCCTCGAGCTCGTCGTTGTTGTCCATCACCATCTCGTCCACGAGGACGGCGTTGGTGATGCCCAGGCCGAGCAGACCCCCCGTCACGACCGCGATGGTGAAGAACCCCCGGGCCACGAACCCCATGAGAGGCCCCTCGGAGCGGGCGATGGCGTCGGGCACGTCGTACCAGCCCTCCACCGTAAAGACCTTGAAGATCGAATAGATGGACGTCATCGGGTCGGCGAAGTGATCAGGCGCGGCCTCGCCGAAGAGGTGCGACGCGATCAGCCCCATGACCACGAGGTAGAGCACGATGGCGAGGATGAGCCCCACCGACGCCCGCAGGGCGCGCCCGATGCCGGCCCAGAGCTGATCGGCGTGGGGGATGAAGCGCAGCACCCGCAGGAAGCGCAGCAAGCGCGCCGCGCGGAAGACCAGCACGACGGTCAGCTCGTCGCCATGGGTGAACGGCGCGAGCAGCGTGGGTGCGCTGGCCGCGACAATCACGAAGTCGAAGCGGTTGATGCCGCTGGCCCAGTACGTCCGCCAGCCGAAGAGCGAGATCTTCGTGATCATCTCGCCGACGAAGTAGACCAGGCAGACATAGTCCAGCACGAAGAGCGAGGCATCGTGGGCGTGCATGGACGGGTACGAGCGGGCGAAGAGCACCACCAGATTGAAGGTGATGACCGCGAGCACCACGCGCTCATCGACGAAGGCTTGCAGCAGTCGGCGCATCAGGGCCACTCCGTGGGCAGCGCGACCGCCTCTGGGCCGGGCAGCCGGAACGCCTCGGTGAGCAGATCCAGGTCGGCCGTGTCGGGCAGGCCCGAGAGTCGCGCCAGCAGGCGACGGACGGCCTCGGGAGCCACCCCGCCTCCCGCAGGCCCGCCAGCGCGATGGCGCCGTCGCGCTTGGCCAGGCGCTGGCCCTGGGCATCGACCACCAGCCCCACATGGGCCCAGACGGGCTCGGGCAGGCCGAGCGCCCGCAGCAGCAGCCGCTGGCGGGCCGTCGAGGGCAGGAGGTCGGCCCCCGCAGCACCCGCGTACAGCCCATGGCCGCGTCGTCCCAGGCGCAGGCGAGCTGGTAGGCCGCGACCCCGTCACGGCGCAGGACGATGAAGTCGCCCATGGCCTCCACCAACGCGAAGCGCTGGTGGCCGGCGATGGCGTCATCGAACTCGATGATCGGGCCGCCGCCCAGCGCCGCCGCCACGTCGAGGCGCAACGCCGGCGTCCGCCCCCGCCGCACCGGGAGCGCATCCAGATCCGGGATGGGCCGGCGCTGCCGAGGGGCGCAGGTGCGCGCGTAGACGGGACCCTCGTCGCTGGCGTGGGGGGCCCGCGCCGCGTCGTGCACCTCGCGCCGCGAGCACCAGCAGGGATAGATGAGCGCCTGGGCGTTCAGCGCCGCCAGGGCGCCCCGGTACAGGTCGGCTCGCTCGGACTGCCGGTACGGCCCGACGGGCCCGCCCTCCTCGGGTCCTTCGTCGAACCGCAGCCCCAGCCACGCCAGATCGGCGAGCTGCTCCTCCAGGCACCCTGGCGGGATCGCAGACGGATCCAGATCTTCGACGCGCAGGACGGTGCGCAGGCCGGCGCGCCGCGCGTCGAGCCAGGCCAGCAGCGCCGTGCGGGCGTTGCCCAGGTGCAGGCGGCCGGTCGGGGTCGGCGCGAACCGGCCGGCGCCGCGGGCAGGCAAGGCCAGCGCGGCGCTCACTTGAGGAAGAGCACCACGGCGGCGGCCGTGCCGGCGGCGACGAGGCCGGCGACGATGAGCATCCAGGGCCGGATGCTGCCCTCGTCCTCGACGGCCGGCGCGGGGGTGGGCGCGGTGGCGGGCGCGACGGCCGGCGCGGCCACGGGGCGGACCGCTGGGCGGCTGGGGTGGCTGCCCCCGGCCCGGGGCGGAGGCGGGGCCTCCAGGACACGCGGCGCCCGGGGGCGCTCGGGCCGATCCTGCTCGGCCGTGGCGCGCAGGGCGGCCTCGAACTCGGCGCGATCGATGGTGGTGATGGCGTTGGCGGCCTCATGGGGCACGGGCCGGGTCGCCAGATCCAGGGAGTCATCGCGCCGGGCGTCGGGATCCAGCGTGACCCGGGGACTCACGGGCGGCGCCTGGGGCCCCGAGTCGAAGCTGCCGCTCGGATCCCGCGCCGCCATGATGACCCGGGCCGCCAGGCCATCGTCCATCAGCGTCGCCCCGTCGTCGGCGGGCATCGGCCCATCCGACGGGGGCGGGAGGACCAGGGCCGCCTCCGCCGCCACATCGACCCGCGGCATACGCTCAAGCGACGGCGCCTGGCCGAGCAGCGCCGCCCGCATGGCGTGGGCGTCGGGAAAGCGACGCTCCCGGACGGGCATGGTGGCCCGTAGCAGGGCGTCGTTGACGTGGGCCGGGATGCGTTGCCCCAGCGCGTCCTGGACCAGCACGGGCCGCGGCTGCTGGACGTGGGCCCGGCACACGTCCACCGGGTTGCCGGGCTGGATGAAGTGCTTGCCCAGCAGCAAGCAGTAGCCGATCAGCCCCAGCGCATAGAGGTCGGTGCGGCCATCCACGTCCTGGCCCATCCACTGCTCCGGCGCCATGAAGCGGGGGCTGCCGAAGATCTCGCCGGCGGCCGTCAGCACGCTGTTCGCGCCGGCGCCCGTGATCTTCGTGAGGCCGAAGTCGATGATCTTCACATGAAGCTCGCCGCCCCGCTCCTCCACCAGCACGTTGCCAGGCTTGAGATCGCGGTGGACGATGCCTGCCTCATGGCAGGCTCCCAGCGCCGAGAGGCTCTGGCGCAGGATCTCCTGCACCTCCCCCACCCCCAGCACCCGGCTCTGCATCAGCTCCCGCAGGCTCTGGCCGTCGACCCGCTCCATGACCATGGCGGGCGTGCCGTCTTCCAGCAGGTCAAACTCCAGCAAAGTCACGAGGTTGGGGTGCGTCACCTGGGCGATGGTCCGCGCCTCGCGCCGAAACCGCCGGCCCACGTCGCCGAAGTCGCCGTTGGCCGGGCGCAGCACCTTGATGGCGACGGGCCGCCCGAGCCGGAGATCGGATGCCTCGTAGACCGTACCCATCCCGCCCGAGCCGATGATGCGCTCGATGCGGTACTTGCCGAGTACCGTCCGGCCCAGGAGAGGGTCGTCGACCATGGCGCGCACGATACCACAGGGTCCCGCCCGCGCCTCTCTTCGTCGCGCCCCCAGAAACCGAAAGCCGGGTCGAAAGTCGAGGCGAGGGTGGAGGTGAATGCGGAGCGCCCGGGGCGCGTATGGCCCGCCGTTCCGCACACCCACACTGGAGTTTCACATGCTGCGCAGCCTCGGCGTGACCTGCACCCTTGCCCTGACCCTGTTCGGTTGCCCCCCCGACGACGGTGAGAGCCTCAACGGCGGGGTCAACAACGTCGACTGTCCCCCCGGGAGCGAGTGCAACTGGACCTGCAACGGCGGCGTCTGCAACATCGACTGCCTCGCCGACTCGGTCTGCGACGTCACCTGCAATGGCGGGATCTGCAACCTCGACTGCGCCCCGGGGGCGACGTGCGACTTCCGCTGCAACGGCGGGGTCTGCAACTTCGACTGCCAGGATGGCTCGGACTGCTCCACCGGCCGCGGGGTGCGGCCCCGCAGCGACGCCGGGATCAGCGTGGACCCCGACGCGGGCGGCGCGGGCAGGGCCAGGCGGGGCTGGAGGCGCTGGCGGCGGCCGAGGATGGCGTTGGTGGCGCTGGTGGCGCCGGCGGTGAAGGTGGCGCCGGGGGCCACGCAGGCCCCGCCACCTGCGGCGACTTCTGCGCCAGCCTCACGGCAGGCGCTCACCTGCAGCCAGGGGGGCTCAACCGCCTGGGTCACCCCATCCAGGCCACCCGGGGCTGCGGACCCTGCTCTCCCTCGACGCCTGCGTCGCCTGCCTCCAGCACTCCAGATCCCGATGCCGACTGCGCCGCCGCCGGCGGACGCCTGCCGGTAGGCACCTGCCCCTGGCCTCCCCGCCCCCGCCCCGGGCCATCATGGGCCATGCCTGATCGACGCCTCGTCCCCATCGCCACCCGCCCGCACGACGCTCCCGCCGGCGGCTCGGCCTCTCTGGAGCACCTTCAAGGAGGCCGCGGCCCACCCGGGCGTGCTCCCGCGGCACCCAGGCGCTGCTGCGCACCAACCAGGTCGCCGGCTTCGACTGCCCGGGCTGCTGGCGGACCCGGCCCAGATCACCACCGCCCTTCGAGTTCTGCGAGAACGGCGCAGAAGGCCGTGGCCGCCGAGACCACCCGACCGCCGCGTCACCCCAGGCTCTTCGCGCAGTGGACGCTGGCCGAGCTCGCCGCCCAGTCCGCGTTCCGCGGCTCGAAGCCCAGGGCCGGCTTACCACGCCGATGTACCGGCCCGCGGGCGCCGATCGCTACGTGCCCACCACCGCCTGGGAAGACGCCTTCAGCCTGATCGCCCGACACCTCAACGGCCTGGCGAGCCCCGACGAGGCCGTCTTCTACCTCGGGGCGCACGGCAACGAGGCGCCCGTTCCTCTGCCAGCTCTTCGTGCGGCAGCTCGGCACCAACAACCTGCCCGACTGCTCGAACGCGTGCCATGTGAGTCCAGCGGCAGGGCCTGGGCAGCACCATCGGCATCGGCAGAGGCACGGTCACCCTCGACGACTTCAGCGCGAGCCGACCTCATCCTGGTCATCGGCCAGAACCCCGGCACCAACCCACCCGCGCATGCTGGTGACGCTGGAGGCCGCCGCGAAGCGCAGCGCTCGCCTGTCGTGGCCCCATCAACCCGCTGCAGAGGCCGGGCTGCTGCGGTTCGCCTGGCCCCGAAGCCCCTGGCCCTGCTCGGCCGCGGCACCGCCATCGCTACCGACTACCTGCAGGTGCGGCTCAACGGGGACGTGGCGCTGCTCACCGGCATCTACGAAGACCATCCTCGCCCAAGAGGGCGCAGCCCCGGCACCGTGCTCGACCACGCCTTCATCGCCGAGCACACCGACGGCTTCGACGCCTTCACGCGGCCCCGGTCCGCGCCGCCGACTGGGCCGTGCTGGAGCGGGAGAGCGGCCTGCCCCGCGCCGAGATGGAACGCATCGCGGAGCTGTACCTGACCTCGAAGGCCACCATCGCCTGCTGAATGGCATGGGCCTCACCCAGCACCACAACGCCGTCGACAACATCCGCATGGTCGTCAACCTGCTGATGTTGAGAAAATCTCCGGCAGACCCGGCGCAGGCGCCTGCCCCGTGCGTGGCTTTAGCAACGTCCAGGGCGACCGGACGATGGGCATCGTGGAGCGGCCGGCGGCAGCCTTCCTCGACCGCCTGAGGCCCACTTCAGCTTCGAGCCCCCCGCCACCCTGGCCACGACACGGTCGATTGCCGTCCACAGCTGCATCGGGGGCGAAGCCAGGGTATTCTTCGCGCTGGGTGGCAACTTCCACTCCGCACACCGACACCGCCTACACCGCCCAGGCCCTCCAGCGGGCCGACCTCACCGTGTAGGTCTCCACGAAGCTCAACCGCTCCCACCTGGTCACCGGCCGGGAAGCCCTCATCCTGCCCTGCCTTGGCCGCACCGAGCGCGACGTGCAGGCCAGCGGCGAGCAGTGGGTCACGGTCGAAGACTCCATGGGCGAGGTCCATGCATCGCGCGGCCACCTCGCGCCCGCGAGCCCAGAGCTGAAGAGCGAAGTGGCCATCGTGGCGGGGCTGGCCCTGGCCACCCTCGCCGACCGCAGCACCGTCGACTGGGCCGGCCTGGCCGCCGACTACCACCGCATCCGGGACGCCATCGAAGCCGTCATCCCCGGGTTCGATGCCTACAACACCCGCGCGCTGGCGCCCGGAGGCTTCCGCCTGCCCAACGGCGCCCGCGACCGCGTGTGGCACACCGCCACCGCGAAGGCCCGCTTCACCCCCATCGAAGTGCCTGAACTTCAACTGGAATCCGGGCAGTACCTCATGATGACGGTGCGGTCGCACGACCAGTACAACACCACGATCTACGGCCTCGACGACCGCTACCGCGGCATCCTCGGAGAGCGCCGCGTGGTGATGATGCACCCGGATGACATCACCGCCGCGGGGCTCGTGGAGGGCCAGCTGGTCGACCTCCACAGCCACTTCGACGGCGAAGTCCGCCACGCCCCCGCCTTCGCCGTGGTCCAGCAGTCGCTCCCACGGGGTTGCGTCTGCACCTACTTCCCCGAGGCCAACCCCCTGGTGCCGGCCCGCAGCGTCGCCCGCGAGAGCAACACCCCCGCCTCCAAGTCCGTGGTGGTGACGATGACCCCGTCGAACAGCGGCGGCTGACGGAGCCGATCGAGCGGGGGCCAACCGGGCCGGGCGTCCCAGGCCTACCGTCCCAGGCCTACTACCGTCCCAGGCCTACCGGGTATGCCAGAAGGAAGGTGGAATCATGCAGCGTGGTTGGACGCTGTGTGCTGCGAATCGGGCCGGACAGTGTGCCTGAAGGCGCCAGGCCTGGCCCAATCGGATGTCTGGAACCCGGTCGGCCCGGCACACCACCGAGTGCCCCGGCCGGGCCGTCCCAGGCCTACCGGGTATGCCAGAATGAAGAGGAATCATGCAGCGTGGTTGACGCCGTGCTGCGAATCGGGCCGGACGGTGTGCCCGAAGGCGCCAGGCCTGGCCCACCGGATGTCTGGAACCCGGTCGGCCCGGCACACTTTCGCACCGAGTGCCCCGGCCACTCCCTCCGGACGCACCTCCCCGTCGGCCCGACGGCCCCGCACGTCAGCGACTGGCCCGCCGCGGCGGTCAGGCCCGCCGGCTCGCGGTCGCCTCGGCCGGGCGAAGGCGGTGGCAGCGTGTGGCAGGCCACGGGACGCGCGGCTGCGTCGCTTCGGCTTCCCGCCACGCGTAGCGTGCGCCTCGTCGCCACGTCGTACGCCGCCCGCAGGGCCTGGTGGGCCTCGCGCCACCCGCCTCGGTGCTCGGGCGGGCCGCACCACCGGCGCCGGGCTGCGGTCGCGCTGCTTCGGCCGCGTCATCGATCTCATCAGCGCTGCAGCGCCTCCGGCGTCGGGACCCGCTTGCCGCCTTCTTCCGCTTCGGGCGGCGCTTGCGCCGCCAGGTCGTCGGCCAGCTGCCACATCAGCGCCCGGTGCTCCTTCGCGCCTGTGGTTCTCCAGGCCCGGCAGCCGGTCGACCTCCGGCACCGTCACTTCAGCGGCTCCCGGTTGGCGTACGTGAAGACCCCTCGACCGGCTTGCTGAACAGCAGCGTCGGCGTCGAGCTGGGGAAGATGTCCTCCGCCGGGTGCAGCGCCAGAATTCTTGCGCCGTCCCCCTGCCCCATGATGTACGCCAGCCGCTCCAGCGCGTCCTCCAGCGTCGTGATCTGATGCAGTGGTTCTGTCGCAGGCTCCCCCGTCCGGTCCAGCAACTTGTTGATTCGCTTGGAGATTCGCGAAGCGTCCACTCGAGGAAGGCTCTTGTACAGATTTTGCCGATGAGCAGGTGCAGGTGGTTGGAGAGGAAGTGGAAGGCGTAGACGTCGATGAGCGGGAAGAGGCGCTGGCCTCCGGCCCAGCACGCCCAGGAGGATCTCGGCACTTCTCGGTGGGGATGAAGGCGAAGCGCGGTCGTCGACGACCTTGCTGGTGGTCTCGTAGATCATCATGAGCGCGGCGTGAGGCGGGCGGTCGCGACGGCGTGTCGGGGAGCTGATGCGCAGCTTCTCGGCCATGGGAGGCGGTCTCCGTTGTCGGTCCACCTATCCCTTCAACAGTCGCGCTGCGTGTCGCAGATTTTCTGAAAAAGGTCGCCAGACCGCCGGGCAGACCGCTACCGCGCCAGCCGCCAGGTCCGGATGCGTATTCGGCGGTCGCGGCGGGCCGTGAAGAGTGGGTGACGTCGCCCGGGACCGACGGCGAGGGCTCATGGCCGGCGCCAAACGCGTCGTGAAGTCGATGTGTCCACGACGCCGGCCGTGACGGTGCCGGTTGGGTCGATGCGCCGCAGTCGAGGGCCGCTGGCCTCCGGTGTCGCCGGGCCATGGACCAGGAAGTGCTGTGTTGCCGTTGGCATCGAACTGAAGCCTTCGGGCTCGTACTGGACCTGCAGGGCCGCATCCAGCGCGACGATCTGGCGCTCGACGCCCGCGTCCCCGATCTGCAGGTACACCAGCGTCAGGCGCTCGGCGTCGATGTTCCCCAGCAGGAGGTGGGTCTTGCCGTCCGGGCCGTTGATGGCTGCCCCGGCCATCTGGTTGCCGCCCAGGTTCTCTCGCCAGATGTTCTCGGTCTCCCAGCCGGCGACACCCTGGCGGTAGCGGCGCACGAGGCCACCGACTCCGCCGACGAGGCGCAGATCCCGGCCGCCCCTGGGCGTCGAAGCGAAGGTGGTGGTGGATGCCAAAGCCGACGTCCCGCTCGACCTCGTCCACTTCCCAGGCGCCGTCCACCGGGCGCCACAGCCGCAGCGGGTACCGGTCGTCGATCCCGCCCGCGATCTGGGGCTGGGTGAGGATCCAGAGGTCGCCGCCCGGGGTGAAGGCGTGGTCGTGGCGGGTGATCACCCGCTGCTCGGTGACCGTGCCACGCCCATCGACGATGATGCCGCGGTAGGCATGGGCGAGGAACGACAGGTGCGCGGTCGCGCCGCCCTGGCGCGTGCCGTTGGTGAGCTGCGCGCTGTTGCGCCAGGCCATGCCGAGGGGCGGGCTGACCTCCCAGGCGCCCGGCCGGCCGACGATGAGGTGACCGAAGCGACGGTCGACCCCGGGCTCCAGCATGGTCAGGAGCCGAATGGTGCCGTCCGCATCGCAGGCGGCGACCAGGTCCTCGACCTGCACGAACCCCTCGGCGCCCTCCTCCACCTTCGACGTAGCTGGCACAGCGCCCGCGATGCACGCATGGTCGGGCGGACAGGCGGCGCGGTCCTGGCACTCGATCGGACCGACGGGGCCCATGTCGGGCACGGCCATGTCGGGCGCGGCCATGTCGGGGCGCAGCCAGCAACGGACGCGGGCCATGTCGGGCGCGCTGGCGTCGGGCGCGGCCATGTCGGGCGCGGCCATGTCGGGCGCGGCCATGTCGCCGACCGTCATGTCACGGACCGCCATGTCGCCGATCCGGGCCATGTCGGGCGCGGACATGTCGCCGATCCGGGCCATGTCGGCGCCGCGGCCATGTCGCCGACCGGGGCCATGTCGGCGGCGGCCATGTCGGCACAGGCCATGTCGGCGCCGCGGTCCTGGTCCTCTGCCTCGGCGTCGGCGGGACGGGCGTCCGTGGTGGCGCGCCGAGGCCGCCCGAGTCCACCCCGGATGAGCGCTGTGTGTCGTCGCAGGCGGCCATCCCGCGAAGCAGCATCAGGGCAAGCAGGTACCTGCGCATGTCATCCCCCGAGGGCAGCCGTCCCCGAGGACGCTAGCGCACGCTCGACGAGAGCGCGAGGCTGCTGGCGGGCTGGACGCCGGCCGAGGGTCAGAGCGCCTCGCGCCGGATCTGCTCGATGACGTCGGTGTAGCTGGTGGTGTTGACCAGCTCGGCGAGTTGGGCGGTGTAGGTCTGGATGAGGTCGGCGCGATCGCGCTGGCGAGCGTCGACGAGGGCGCGGTGGACGCGGATGAAGGCCCGCTCGGAGTTCACGAAGTACTCGATCGCCTGCACCACGACCTGCAGCGTCACGGCGACGGTGCTGCGGCCCTTCTGGCTGAACTGGAAGGCGCGACCCTCGCTGTTGTTGACGGTCAGCCGCACCTCGCCCTCGGCGTCGAGGCCATGCTGGCTGCTGGTGTGCATCTGGCCATGGACCTCGAAGCCCGTGAACCGAATGGTCTCGAGGGATCGGAACTCCTTGGCGTAGTGCCCCATGAGGCCGTGGAAGGCGGCGTCGACGAAGCCGACGCCCTCGCCCTCGATGGTGACGTCGCGCGGGGGGCCGTTCTGGTGGCGCAGGGTGATGACCATCCGGCACTGGCTGGAGGGGCCGATCTCCTCGGTCATCTGGTAGTGGATGACCCCGAGGGCCAGGTAGTCATCGCGCAGGACACGCTGGATGAGCTCTTCGGTGGCGGCACGTCGCATGGGAACCTCCTGGAAGTACAAGGCCTTCAAACGCTTGCGAATTCAGGGAAATTCCGCCGGGGCGATCGCCGCGGCGGCCCTGGTCCTCTGACACGTCCAGAGTCTAGATGTTCGCGGCAGGCCGACGGCGCGTCCAAGTGCAGCGAAACCGTGGCGGTTGATCGGGCAGCCTTGCGGCGCCGACGCGCCAGGAAGATCAGCACGCCGCCGACGCCCAGCAGGCCGCCGGCGCCGGGGCCGGCGAAGTCGAGGCCCAGCTCGAAGGTCTTCTCCCAGCTGCGGTTGATGACCTCGTCGCCGAAGTCATCCTTGGTGCGCGTCTCGACCAGCTTCTCGGTCTGGGTGGCCATGTGCATGCCGGAGGCGAGCCAGACCCCGGCGACTCCCAGCCCCAGCGCGATGGCGACGATGCCCAGGGCCCTCACGGGGCGACAGCCTTGAGCACGCCCTTCAGGCTCACCTCGATGTCGATGTTGGTGCCGACCTTGCTGCCCACCACGCCGTCGCGGCCCTTGATGTTGTAGGCGTCCAGCTTCACCTGGAACTTCGTGTCGACCTTGAGCTTGTCGCCCTTCCACTTGATGACGGCCGGGGTGGTCATCTCGGTGGTCACGCCATGCAGGGTGAACTTGCCGGTGACGGCCACCTCGGCCTCCTTGACCTCGTCGCCGGTGACCGGCTTCGTCACCACCACCGAGACCGTCTCGAACATGATCTCGGGGAACTGGGCGGCGTCGAGCCAGGTGGCGCTGCGCAGGTGCTCGTCGCGCTGGTCGTTGCCCGTCTTCATGGACTCGACCTTGACCTTGATGGTGCCCTTGATGGTCGTGAGATCGTCGGGATCGAGGGTCAGGGCGCCCGCGCCGGCAGCGGTGCCGACGATCTTCTCCAGCGGGGCGTCGCTGATGAACTTCATCTCGCCGGACAGCTCAGCAGTCTGCGGGGCGGCCAGGGCGAGGGCCGGGGCGAAGAGGGCGAGGGCGATGAGGGACCGCATGGGCATCTCCTTTCGAGGGCCGGCGCTCAGGCCGGCGAGGGGGACTCAGTAGAACAGGTGCACCTGCAGCGTGGCCTGGCCGAAGCGGTAGTCGTCCGTCTCGACGAGGCGGTACTCGGGCCGCACCTCCAGGCCCGGCACCACGAAGAGCTCCACCCCCGCCACGTACTGCACCGTCTTGATCTCGTCGCTGGCGGTGGTGGTGGTGGCCCGCTCGGCCCGGGCGCTCGCGGCGATCCAGGCCCAGGGGGCGTAGCTGAGGCCGACTACGCCGTTCAGCGTGACATATTCGATGGTCCGCGAGGACCACGACAGCTCGGAGAGCAGCGAGAGTCCCTCATGGATTCCCAGGCCCAGGAAGGCGTTGACCATCAGGAAGTCGCCGCTGCCGAAGGCCGAGGCTCCGAGCCAGGTGTTGAGGATGAACGGGTGGGCCGGCTCGGCCTGGGTGTCGAAGTCGGCGAACTCGTCCACCTCGGCCGGCGGGGCGGCGCCGCCAAACTCCAGCAGCGGCTGGAACGTGAGGCGCGCCTGGTAGGCGACGGGCCAGAGATCCGCGGTGTCGGCGCCGTCGTTGAGCGCCTTGTCCAGGTTGCCGGTATGGAAGCCGCCCGCCTCCATGCGCACCCACTGCACGGGCTGCCAGGCCACCTCGGCCCCGGCCTCGGCGTAGCCGGGGGCGATGACGGGGACCCGTCGGTTGGCGGCATCGCCGCGGATGAGCAGCGTGTGATCGTCGTTGCGCACGCCGATGGAGGGCTGGAAGACGCCCGCGCGGATCGTGGGGGCCGTGCCCCCCGGCTCGTAGATGGCCTGGGCGCCATAGCAGCTCATGCCCTGGAAGACGGGATCGCAGATCTTGCCGTCGCGCAGGGTGCCGGGGCCAGCCAGGAAGGTGCCGTAGAGCGTCAGCTCTGTCATGGGCCGCACCGTGACGTACGGCTGAGCCTGCATGGGAAACCACGTATAATCGGGCACTTGCGTCTCGGTGCCGGTGTCGGTGTCCACCAGCTCCGGGCGGCCGAGGCGGGCGCCCTGCATGCGCAGGTCGATGCCGAAGCCCAGGGCCCCGTCCAGCCAGGCGTTGCTGTTGACGTCGTGGAAGGCCTGGAGGCCGAGCTGGTCCCAGGTGACGACGCCCACGCGGTGCATGGCGCCGAACCCCAGCTCGCTGCGGCCTTCGCCGCCGCTCGGGTTGACGTGGCAGGCCGCGCAGGGGGTGCCCGCCGTGAGGGACATGCGCGGGGTGGCGGCCGCCACCGCCGGGAGCGCCCACAGCGCCAGGGTGAGCAGCCTCATGGCTGAAGGCTCCGCAGGAAGGTGATGATGCGCCAGGTGTCGTCATCGGAGATGCCCGGGTACGCGCCCATGACCGACCCGGGGGGGCCGCCGACGGCGCCGGTGCGGATTCGCCAGAACAGGTAGCCGTCGGTCCACTCGGACTGGTCGACGTTGAACGCGCTGGCGGGGGGCATGAAGGCCGTGTTGCCCTCGCCCTGGGCCCCGTGGCAGGCGACGCACTGCTGGTAGAGCGTCTCGCCGGCGGTCACGGCGGCCGGATCGCCCGCGAATGGGTTGACCAGGTCGGCGAACTCGGGCGGGACGACTCCCGGCTCCCCCGCGTCGGCGGCGGGGGGGCCCATGTCGACCGGCGCCGGCGCCGCCCCCAGGGTGAGGGTGCCTTCGCCGGTGGCCGGATCGAACTGGACCGGGTAGCTGGCCAGATCGCGGGTGGCCGGCCCCTTCAGCACATGGCCCTCGGCGTCGAAGTGGGAGTCGTGGCAGCGGCAGATGAGCTTGTCGCCGTCCCACGTGCCCAGGCGGTCGGGGGCCATGTCGCAGCCCGTGTGGGTGCAGATGCGGGAGACCGCGACGATGGCATCGGGCGCGGTGCGGATGAGCAGGACGTTGCGGCCGGCCAGGTCGACGGCAGCGACGCCATCCACCGTGGCCAGGCCGGCATACGCGCCTCTCGGACACGTTGAAGGTGACCGTGGCGTCGCCCCCCCAAACACCTCCGCGATGGTGCAGCCGGAGAGGGACGGGAGCGCCAGGGCGCAGCCACCGCAGCCCAGCAGCTTGAGCAGGCCGCGGCGGTCCAGGAGGGGCAGATCGGTCATCGGGGCGTCCTCAGGGCTCGAAGGTGCGCAGGAACGTGATCACCTGCCAGATCTGGTCGTCGGTGAGCGCGCCGCTGTACGCCGCCATGGTGGAACCCGCGGGGCCCGTGGCCGCGCCCGTGGAGATGCGCCAGAAGAGGAGGCCATCGCAGCGATCCTCGTCGCCCGCCGTGAAGTCGGTGGGCGCGGGATCCGCGACGATGCCGTCGCCGGCCCCGGTGGCGCCGTGGCAGGAGGCGCAGCTGCCCTGGTAGATGGCCTGACCGGCGGTCTCGGCCGCGGCGTCCCCGGCGAACGGGTTCGTCAGGGCGGCGAACTCGGCGGGGACCTCGGCCTCGCAGCCGTTGTTCCCACCACCGGCGCCACCGGCACCGCCACCGGCGCCGCCCCCGGCGCCGCCCGCGCCCCCGGCGCCGCCATCGGCCGGGTCGCTCCCTCCATCATCACACCCGGCCAGGGCCAGCAGGCCCAGCACCGCCACCATCCGCAACATGCCTCGCGTCACGAACTCCTCCTTCTCGGATCAAGCCCCCGGACTGGACCGGGAGGGTCCCGGCCCCCCGGCTCCTGGGGCGGCCCTACTTTCGTCGAAATCAGTGGCAGAAAGAAACCGGCACCAGCTCGACCGGCTGCCGGGCCTCCGGCTGGGCCGCGACATAGGTCTGGATGTGGGGGCCGAAGTCCTGGTCGGGGATGGCGACGGTGCCGCTCTGGCCGGCCTCTTCGCCGATGATGAAGGTGCGATCCTTGGGGTGGCCGGCGTCTTCGTACGCCTGGATGTCGGAGCTGGCGTTGCCGTAGGCGGCGTCGATGACCCAGCCGAAGTCGTCCACCAGCTCCTGGATGGCCGCGCGCTTGTAGGTGCGGGCGGACTCGCCGAAGACGAGGGAGTCGGCGGTGATGACGGGGCCGTAGGGCAGGCCGAGCTGGTCCAGCCAGGCGCGGGTCTGGAGGCGGAAGGTGTGGGGACGGGCAGTCAAGTACACGACTTTATAGCCCTTTTCTGCCCAGGCCTGCATCAGCTCCGCGGCGTTGGCGTTGGCGCGAGGGACGTAGGTGGGATCCCCGATCTGGCGCGTCAGCTCGGCGTCGGCCAGCGTCAAGGTGCCGTCGATGTCGGTGATGACGAGGTGGGTGCCGGCCGGCCAGAGGAAGACGCCGTGGGGGGCGCAGGTCGCGTCGGCCCGCGAGATGGCGTACGTCACGTGGTCGCCGATTCCGAAGCGCTCCGTCTCGGCGAGGGAGAGCCGGTAGTAGCCGCGCTCATCGGTCGTGGCGTCGCCGAGGGGGTACCAGTCGCCGGTGGCGCTCCAGGTGAGGAGCGTGACGGGCTCGCCCGGCAAGCCGGTGGGGCTGAGGGCCGCGCCGCGGGCCAGCCGGCCCACGAAGCTCTGGGTCTGGTCGGGGGGGCCGTAGACGTCCTGGTTCTCGTAGGCGTAGGCCGCCGGCCCCCCGGCGAGCGTGGTGTTGGCGTCGGACTGGAACCCCTCGGCGGGGATGCCGAAGGGATCACCCACGGGCAGCGGGCAGCGCGGGAACTCGGCCTGGGGCGTGTCGCACACGAGATCCGCGCCGGCGTCTGTCGCGCCCGCGTCGGTCGTCCCACCACCGCCCGCGCCACCCGCGCCGCCTGCGCCGCCCGCGGCGATGTCCTCGATGCCTCGACCGCCCCCCCGGCACCCGGTGGCCAGCAGGAGCGCTCCCGCCATCAGCACGCGCAGCATCACAGCCACCCCACCTGGACGAGGGTGTAGAGGGCGTCGCCGATGAGCACGGTGCCGCTGCCGGCGTCCGCACCCAGCTTGCCCGTCCGGGCCAGCTCGCGCAGACCGGCGTCGGTCTTGGGGCCCTCGAGGAAGTCGGTGAGCCGGTACATGATCATCACCTTCAGGGCGTGGCCGGCCAGGTAGGCGTTGAGGCCCAGATCGATCATGCGGATCTCGCTGTTGTCGGGGATGTCGTACCGCGCCTCCACGCCCCCCGCGGTGGCCACCTCGACCACGCCGTCGGAGCCGTCGTGGTTGTCATACTGCGACCACCGCACGACGGGCTCGAGCTGGACCTTCATGGCCAGGGGCAGCACATAGCCGCCCTGGACGTAGACGCCGTAGCGCTCCACGTCCTGGCTGTCGCCGTCGCCGTCCTGGCTGGAGTGGGTCAGCTCGCCGCGCAGCGAGAAGCCCGCGAAGCGCAGGCGCAGATCGGCGGCGTAGCGCAGGTCCTTGGCGCCCGTGTCGCCCACGCCCTGGGAGCGGCCGGCGCTGCTCGGCGTGTAGGAGAGGGAAAAGCCGAGCGCACACAAGGGCTTGCTGTTCGTCAGATCGGGCTCGTCGTGGTCGAGGACGCCCAGGGGGCCGATCTCGAAGCGGCCCGCATACAGGTACTCGTCGTCCAGGTTCTCCACGGCGTTCTGGCCCTCGCCGTTGAAGATGCCGGCCTCACCGGCCAGCCAGACCTGCCCCACCAGGCCATCGGCCCGCAGGCGCACCCCGCGGTCGCGGCCATGGGTGAGGCCCGCGCCCCGCAGGAGCTGCGAGCGCGTGCGCACCGGCGTGTGGACGGGGAACTGCAGCCGCGCCTCGCTCGTGTGCTCGGCCAGCGAGAAGGGCACCTTCACCTGGCCCACGTCCAGGGCCAGCCGGTCGTAGAGCGCGACGCTGCCGTAGACATCCCGCACCGCGAACGTCCCGGCGCTGACGTCGAAGTTGAACTTGAACGCCAGGTCCACCTCGTCGGCCAGGGGCGTCGTCCCCTCCCCCATCAGGCGGGCGTCGAAGATCACGAAGCCGTCGCGATCCTGGGCGTTGAAGGGGGTGTCCTTGGTGAAGAGGAAGCCCGGCTGAACATAGCCGCCCAGGCGCAGGGGGGCCTGGCGGGCGAAGGGCGGCATGGGATCGGGGGGCGCGTAGCCCTGGGCGGCGGCGAGGCCGGGGCCCAGGACGATCAGGCAAGCGAGGCGGCGCATGGATCCTCCGGTGCGGTCAGCCCGGGGGTTGTATCGCAGTCGTGTGACGGATGCGCGACGCTGGAGCCGATCGGCCGTCGATTCCGGCAGCCGGCGGGATCAGAGCGCGGTGTCGATGGTGATGGCGAGGCCGTCCTTGTTGACCTCGCCCACCACCGGCCCACCGGTCAGGTCGCCCGGGAGCTTGCTCAGGGCGTCGCCGTCGGTGTCGACCCGCGCCTCGACGCGGACCGGCCCCCAGAGGCGGGTGCCCTGCATCATCACGTCCTTGCCCGTGACCTCGAACTCGATGGGGAACATGTCGGGGCCGCTCACGGGCAGCTTCTTGGCGGCCAGGATCATCCCGCGCTGGCCCTCGCCCTCGTCTCGGCGGACCATGATGAACAGGGCGGTCCCGGCCTTCACGCGGTCGCGCAGGGCGGGCAGCAGATCCACCTTGCCCTTGAGGACGCCGTTCTCGGGCGCGGGGTGGAAGGGCTGGCCGCCGGCGGCGGGCTGGCTGCCGGCGGCGGGCTGGCTGAGCGTCGGCGGCGGGCTGGCTGCCGGCGGCAGGCTGGCTGCCGGCGGGCTGGGCGGCCATGGGCTGGCTGCCGGCGGGCTGGGCGGCCATGGGCTGGCTACCGGCGGGCTGGGCGGCCATGGGC
This sequence comes from bacterium, assembly GCA_041389985.1. Lineage (GTDB taxonomy): Bacteria > Myxococcota_A > Bradymonadia > UBA7976 > UBA1532 > JACKDP01. The sequence continues at coordinate 39,245 of JAWKQS010000039.1, read as the reverse complement.
TGGCTGCCGGCAGGCTGGCCGGCCATGGGCACCGCCCCCTCCCGGGGCACCATCTTCGCCTTCTGGGCCGGCGCGGGCGCCGGGCTCTTGGGGGCCTCCGGCGCGTCGGCCGGGCCCTTGCCCTGGTTGCAGGCGACCAGCGCCAGGCTGGCGACCATCAGCATCGCGATCCGCATGACTTCTCCCATCGTCGATCGGGGGTGATCGTCAGTCATCGTCCGGGGCGGCGATGCGCGCTCGCAGGCGCGCCAGCCGCTCGGCGTCTTCGCTCCCCACCTCCGGGGTCGGAGGGGCCGGCTCCGCCTTGCCGCGCCGCAGCCAGTGCCGCACGACCAGCAAGACCAGGATGCCCCCCAGCACATAGGGCAGGAGGGGCACGAAGAAGGTGTACCAGGGCTGCGGCGGGTTCTGCACGTCGTCGCCGTAGCGAATCTTCAGCTCGGCCACGATCTGCGCATCCGTCAGGCCCTGCTGCACCATCTCGTGCATCTCCTTGCGGAGCTGGTAGGCCTGGTAGCTGGTGCAGGTCATGAGCGTCTTGCCCGGGCAGAACGGGCTCTTGAGCTCGTCGGCCAGGGCGGCAACGCGCCGATCCGCGTCGGCCTCGCTGCTGGCGGCGCTGGCCGCCGGCGGCTCGGGCTGGGCCGTGGCCGGACCGACGAGGAAGAGGCACATCAGGAGGGGCAGGTACGCGCGCATGGCGGGGACGGTAGGGGAACAGGGCGGCCGGCGTAAAGCCCGGTCGCGCCCGAATCGTCGCCCGCGGCCGGCCGGCGCGCCTTGTCAGTCGACCTCGAACCGGTAGCCCACCCCGCGGACCGTGCCGATCCGCCACCGCGCGTCGGGCGTCCAGCCCAGCTTGCGCTTGAGGTTGGAGACGAAGTTGTCGACGGTGCGCTCATCGACCACCACGTCCTCCCCCCAGACCAGGTCGAGGATCTCGTTGCGGGTCAGGGCCTGGCCGCGGCGGTCGTCGAAGCAGAGCAGCAGATCGAACTCGGTGCGCGTCAGGACGACCGCCTGTCCGTCGGCCCCCGTCACCACCCGGGCGGCGCGATCGATGCGGACGCCGCCGAAGCCCACCGCCGGTCGACCGCCGCCCCGCCGCAGCAGCGCCGCCACCCGGGCCAGCAGCTCCCGCAGCCGGTAGGGCTTCGCCAGGTAGTCATCGGCCCCGGCGTCGAGGCCCCGGACGACGTCCTCCTCCAGGCTGCGCGCCGTGAGCATGAGGATCATCGCCGCCCCGCCCGCGGCCCGGTACCGCCGGCACAGCCCGTAGCCGTCGCCGTCGGGCAGCATGAGGTCGAGGATGATCAGGTCGGCGGGTCCCGCCGCCAGCGCGGCCTCGGCCTCGGCCACCGTCGCCGCCTCGCGCACCGTGTGGCCTTCGTCCTCCAGGTTGTCCACGAGGGCCAGCCGCAGGTTCTCGTCGTCCTCGACCACCAGGATGTGGCTCACAGCACCGCCTCCGGGGGAAATTCCAAAGTAAAAACAGTCCCTTCCGGGCTGCTTCGGGTCACGCTCAGCCGCCCGCCGTGCAGCGCCATGATGCGCTGGCAAAGGGCCAGCCCCAGCCCGCTGCCCCGGCTGCCGGCGCTCTCGGGCGCGCGGTAGAAGGGCGTGAAGACGTGCTTGATGACGGCGGGCGACATGCCGCGGCCGTTGTCGGCCACGGCCAGCGAGAGCCCGCGGCCCCGGGTGGCCCCCACCGTGGCCGTCAGCGTGACCTGGGCCTCGGGGCGCTCGGTGTACTGCACGGCGTTGCGGGCCAGGTTCACGATGAGCAGCTCGATGAGCTCGGGATCGGCGCGCAGGGAGACGCCCTCGGCCCCCTCCACCGCCCAGCGGACCGGCCGCGGCGCGTGGGGCACCACCTTGTCGCGGGCCCGATCCAGCACGTCGGCCAGGGCCATGGCCTCTCGCCGGGCCACCCAGCGCCCCCGGTCCAGCCGGTTGAAGCTGAGGATGTTCTCCACCATGAGGGCCAGGCCGTCCACGGCCCCCACGATGCGGGTCGGGTAGTCGCGAGCCCGCGCCTCGCCGGCCAGGCGCCGCTCCAGCGTCTCGGCCATCAGGCGGATGGACGCCAGGGGGGTGCGCAGCTCGTGGGAGACCGCCGACACGAAGTCGCTCTTGAGGCTCAGGTAGCGCTGCTTGCGGTGCTGGCCCGCCACCGCCAGGGCCGCGACGCCGGCCACCAGCACGGCGCAGAGGGCCAGCAGGAGCGACTTCTGCCAGTAGGCGGCATCGGCGGCCGCGTGGGCCCGGGCCCACACGGGCGACTCGACGCGCAGGCCGATGGCCGCTACCAGGCCCGCCAGCTCCCCCTCGACGCGCTCCTCGGTCGTCAGCAGGCTGCGCGCCCGCATCTCCTGGGTCAGCTCCTGCAGCAGCGGGCCCGGCGCGACCCGGAAGCCCTGGGCGCCCCCCGGCGCCGGCTCGGCGTAGAAGCCGCCCGGCAGGATGGTGGGCTCGTCCACCTCGGCGGCCAGCGCGGGGCCGCCCTCCGCGGCCCGGGCCACGAAGTCCGCGTCGGGCACGCCCGCGCCGGCTCCCAGGCGCCGCGTCTCCGCCGCGAGGAACTCGAAGTCCTTGACTGTAAAGGCTTCTCTCCGCTGGAGCAGGCGGCGCTGGACGCTCTCGATCCGCCCCCCCTGGCCGTCGGGGACGCCGTCGTGCAGGACGAGCCGGAGCAGCGCCGGGTCGGGTCGGCCCCGGCGCTCGAAGCGATCGAGCAGCGCCAGCAGGTACGGCACATCCTGCTCGGCTGGCAGGACGTAGCGCGCGAGCGACGCCAGGACGCCGCGAAAGCCGGCCTCGATGGCCCCCCGATCCCCGGCGTCCAGGGCGGCGAACAGGGCGGCTCGGCGCTCCAGCCGCTCCGCCCACGGGTCGTCCTGATCGGGCGTGGGCGGGGGGGCATCCGCCGCCAGCGCCTCGAAGAGCATGCGGGCCGGGGTCGCCTCGCCAGGGGCGGAGCGCTGCAGCCGGGGCAGCCGCTGCGCCCCGCCCTGCCAGAGCAGCAGGTCGGCCCCGGGGGCCAGGGGATCCGTCGCCGCCGCCCGCAGCCGGGGCCCGAGGGCCTGCATGCGCTGGGCGAGCGTCCGCGCCAGCGCCGCCCGGGCGTACTGCTCCAGCGCCTGCCGCCGGGCGGCCAGCTCCCCCAGCGCCGCGGCCCGCTCGGCCTGAAACGTGCGGTGCAGCAGGAAGAGCCCGGTGTACGTCGCGGCGACGCCCAGGCCCACGGCCACCAGCAGCGGGAGGAGGCGGCGGATCACTCGCTGAGGATGGGCACGTGGTCGAAGTCCATGCCCGCCACGGGCGCGCGGCCGGCGGCCGGGGTCTTCCGGGCCTCCAGGGCGCCGGCCTGGGCGATCAGCCGGCGCAGCTCCGCGACGTCGGGCCGCTGGCGCAGCTCGGCGGGCAGGGCGTCCCACTGAGAGAGCAGCGCGGCGTGATCGACGCCCCGCACCCACCAGGCGCCGCGCAGCTTCTCGCCGAAGGCCGCCGCGACGAGCGCCAGGCGGCCCTCCCCGCTGGCCTGCGCGTAGGCGTCCCGGACGCCCGCCCGGGCCAGCGGGGCCTCGAACAGGGCCGCCTCGCCGCCGCCAACCCGGCGGTAGCGGACCCGCAAGACACCGAGATCACGGCCGTTTCCGGGAACCAGCTTCGCCTCGTACAGGACGCTCAGGCCCTGGCCCGCGGGGACGTCGCCCCCGGCCACCGCCAGGCCATCCGCCGGGCGCTCGGCGTGCCGCTCATGCCCCAGCAGGCGGTAGCGCACCACGGCGGCGGGATCGAAGACCACCTCGGCCTGGGCCGCTCGCGCCACCACGGGCCGCGCGGCCGGGAGGCGCTCCGAGAACGACCTCTGCGCGGTGGCCGCCTGATCGACGTAGAGGTACCGGCCGCCGCCCGCCTGGGCCAGGAGGGCCATGCGGGCGTCGTCGTACTGGCCCAGCCCCACGCCCACGGCCGTCAGCCCGATGCCCAGGGCCTGGCCCCGGCGCGCCGCCTCCACCAGCCCGTCGAACACCCGGGCCTCGCGATCGACCCGCCCGTCGCCGCAGTAGATGACCTGCCGCCCATGGCCCGCGGGGCTCTCGGCGGCGAGGGCGTAGGCCGCCGCCAGGCCACCGCTGGCCAGCGCCGACGACGCCTCCAGGGCCACCAGGCCCGGGCGCACGGCCGGATCGTCGGGGGCCCGCGGTCCCAGCAGCAGGCGCCCGTCGGCCGCCACCACCGCCACCTCATCCCCGGGACCGAGGCGGGCGAAGACCTGGCGCAGCGCCTCCCGCGCCAGATCCAGGCGCTGGGCGTCCCGGCCGGCGACGTCCACGACGGCCACCACCCGTACCGGCCGCGGGGGCGCCTCGCCGGCCCGCAGATCCAGCCGGACGACGTGGTACCCCGGCCGGTTGGGTGACGGGAAGGCCTCGATCTGCAACGAGAAAGTGTCGGCGGGCGGGGCCTGATCGCCGCCCCGGAAGGCGTTGACGAAGTCCTCCACCCGCACGCTCGCCGGGGGCGGCAGGGTGCCCCGCACCAGGTGGCTGCGGGCCACCTCCCAGGCCGCGGTGTCGGCGTTGAGGCCAAAGGTGGAGCTCTGCTCCTCGGCGGTGTCGACCGTCGGGTTGACGCCGTAGTGGTGGAAGTGCATCCCGGCCAGCGGCCCGGCCTGGACGACCGTGAGGGCCGCGAACGGCCCGGGCTCCTCGGGCCGGACCTCCGGCCGGGCGTCGGGGCGGCTCTCGGCGGGGGCCATGGACGGGGCCCGGCCCGCACCGCAGCCGGCCAGGAGCAGGGCGAAGAGGCAGCCGGTTGCGCGACCCATCGAGACCTCCCGTGCGTGACGTCTCCAGGATGCCCACCGCCGGCGTCGGGCGGGCGATGGGGGCATCACGCGTCCGTCATGACTTCATCATGACGGGGCACCATGACGGGGCACCATCACGGGGCGCACCGGCCGCCGACGCCCGCGGCGCCTGCGTCACTCGCCGAGGGCGCGCCAGGGCTTGGGCATGATGACCCAGTGCCCGTTGACGTGCACCAGGCCGTCGAAGGCCATGCCCAGCGACTCGCCCGGCTTCACGAACTTGAAGCGATAGATCGTCACGCCGGCCTGGAGCTTGTCGGCGATCTTCTTGTAGCCGCCGGGGAACTCCCCCGCGTTGCCGGTGCCGGCCTTGAGCTCCTCGGCGGATGCGCTCCAGAGCTTCAGCTCGGTCTGGCCGTCGTTGGGCTTGATGACGAGCTTGCCCTGCTCCCAGGCGGGCCCGTAGGTGGCCTCCAGCTTCTCGGCCGCGTCCTTGCCGTAGACCGCCTCGTAGTCCGCCTTCGTGGGGCGCAGGGCCTTGCTGAGCGCGGCGTGGTCGGCGCCGGGATCCAGCAGCTTCGTGAGCAGCTCCTTCGCGCCCGCCTCGGTGCCCGGCGGGCCGCTGCTGCTGCCGCAGGCGGCCAGGGTGAGGGCGAACAGGACGAGGGCGATGCGGACGAGCGCGGGGTTTGCCATGGGGGCCTCCGAGTGACGGTGGCTCCTCGGTAGCAGCCCGTCGGGGGGCCGTCAATGGGGGTGGCGCCGGGGCGGCGCATCCCGGACGATGAGGCGTCCGATCATGCGGAGAACGCCGTGCACCGCGCCCTCGCCAGCCTCGCCGACGGCCTCGTCGTCCGGACGCTCCGGATCCGGGGCATCCGGCGGCGCTTCATCGCCCACGCCGAGGGGCGCATCCATGCCCTGGAGGTGCCGGGCCGCGGGCCGCTGCCGCCCGTCCTCATCCTGCACGGGCTCGGGTCGTGCGCGGCGGACGAGGCCCGGCTCATCCGCGCCCTCGTCCCCCGCTGCCGCGCCGTGCTCGCGCTGGACCTCCCCGGCCACGGCCTGAGCACCCCACCCCCCGACGGGCGGGTGGCCAGCGGCGCGCTGGCCCTGGCCGAGGCCCTGGGGCAACTCACGTCCGAGCCCGTGGTGATCGTCGGCAACTCCCTCGGCTGCCTGGCGGCCATCCGCGTGACGCTGGCCCGCCCCGAGCTGGTGGCGGGGCTCTTCCTCCTCGCCCCCGGCGGGGCGCCCATGGATCAGGACGAGCTGGAGCGCACGACGGCCATCTTCCGGCGTGCCACCCACGGGGACGTGCTGGCCTTCATCGATCGCATGCAGCTGCGCGCCCCCGGCCTGCGCCACGTGGCCGCGGTCGTCATCCGCGGTCGGGCGGCGCGGCCCGGCCTGCGGCTCGCCGTGCAGCAGGCCCGGACGGACGATCTGCTGACACCGGGCGAGCTGCACGCGCTCGCGGTGCCCGTCGAGGTGCTGTGGGGAGAGCACGAGCGACTGCTGCCGGCCCACGGCCGCGCCTTCTTCGAGGCCCACCTGCCCGCCGGCAGTGTTCGCGTCGCCCGGGGCCTGGGCCACGTCCCCCAGCACCAGGACCTGCGCTTCACCGTCGCGGAGGCCTGCGCGTTTCTGGAGCGGGTCGCGGCCGCATGAGCGCCATGCCGCCGACGGGCTCCCTGCTGGGCGAAGGCCTCGACGTCGCGCGGGCCGCCCTGCACGCCCCGAGGCTCTGGCCCGACCGCGCTCCGGCCGCAGAACCCCTCGATATCCTTGTGGTTCCTGGCTACCTCACCGGCGACGCCGTCACGCTGGTGCTGCGCCGCTACCTCCGACGCCAGGGCCACCGGGTCCATGGCTGGGGCCTGGGGGTCAACCGCGGCGGCGGCGTGGGCCGGCTCGCGGCACGGCTCGTGGCGCGCGCGGCCACGCTGCCGGGGCCGGTGGCGCTGATCGGCTGGAGCCTGGGGGGCGTGATCGCCCGCGAGGCCGCGCGCCAGGCGCCGGCGACGATCCGGCAGGTGGTGACGCTGGGGACGCCCGTCGTCGAGGGCCTGCGCGCCACCCGCTTCGGGCCGCTGCTGGCCTGGCGCGGGGTGGATCTGGACGCGGTGGCCGCGCAGCTGGCCGAGCGGGGACCCGTGCCGGTGCCCGTCACCGCGTTCTACAGCCGTCGCGATGCCATCGTGGCGTGGCAGGCGTGCCTGGACACGCAGCCCGGCGCGCGCACCACCGTCGTCGAGGTGGACGTGGGCCACTGGGCCATGCTGATCGAGCCCACGGTGCTGCGGGCGATCGCACGACGTCTGGCAGGCGGCTGAGAGCAGCTCCCGTCGCATCGACGGCCCACGCAGGCCAGCCGCTGCGACGTCAGAAGTCCTCGACAATCCTCAGCATTGTCGGCGGCGCCGGGTGCGCGGTCCGCTCACTCCAGCACCCTGCTGGCAGAGCCAGAGGCACGCTGACTGCGATGAGAGAGGGGAGAGGCACCGGGCCCGGCGACGGCTGGCCGGCCGGCCCGGCGAGGGGATGAGCGTGACTGCCGTCAGGCAATCACATGTTGCTCATCGCGCCCTTGACCTTCTCGTTGGTGGCGCACTTGGTCATCGCGGGCATCATCTTGCCCATGGCGGCGCCGAGGCGATCCTTGTACTTCTCCATCATCGCCTTCTTCTCGTCGGCGCTCTTGTCCTTGTCGCTGTCCTTCAGCTTCTTGAGGGTCTCGCCGTTCTTGTCCATGAAGCCCTTGAGGGCGTCACCCATCTTGTCGCAGTCGTCCTTGTTGGCGTCCGCGATGGAGGCCATCTCCTCCATGAGGCCCACGGCCTGCTCGGCCGGATCCTTGGAGCAGCCGGTGGTGGCGAAGGTCAGACCAACGAAGGACAGGGCGATGAGAATGCGGTTCATGTGCACGTTCCTCAGCAGGGAGGCCTCATTCACGCCGTGGCCGACCCGCGACGCGCCATTACCTCCTGTCGGCCGCGGACACTAGCACGGGTTTGTGCCAGAACCCAGGACCAATTTCGTGGGGGGTGAAGAAGTCTTGAAACCGTCCGCCCTGGCGGTGCAATTCCGCTGGGCACGGGGGTTTTCGGGCGCGCTCAGGTCTCGCGGACGAGCCAGGCGGCCAGGTTGGTGACGATGCGGCGGGCCGACTCGGGCCGGTAGCCCGCCGCGCCGGGGATGCCGACGCCCGCGAGGGCCGCGCTGAGGTCGACCTCCGAGAAGAACACGGCGGGCCGCTCGCCGGCGCGCGCGACCCACAGGCTCTGCCCGCGCAGCGCCCCGGCGCTGCTCTGCGGCAGGCGGCCCTGCAGCAGGTGCCGCTGCGGCAGGTGACGCTGCAGCAGGCGGCGCGCCGGGAGCGTGTACCGGATGTCTCGGGAGAGATCCGTGCCACCCTCGTAGTCACCCGTGACGATGGCCTCGGTGGCCGGCAGGCTCTCCAGGGGTCCCACGATGGCCTGCAGCTCGACGCGCGCGGCGTCGGCGAACTCGGGCGAGCCACCCCAGGCATCCACCAGCACCGTCCCGCCTCCCTCGACGAACGCCGCCAGGGCCGCCCGCTCGGCCGGCTCCAGCGTGAAGCGCTGGCGGCCGGTGAGGTGCAGGAGGGCCACCCCCTCCAGGCCGCGGGGATCGAGGGGGACGGCGCCCAGATCCTGGATGCGGGCCCCGGTGGCGTGGCTGAACCAGCCCCCCAGCCCCGCCCAGGCCCGGGCCCCGAGCTCAGCGTCCTCGGAGCCATCGACGCTGGCCCGGGCCACCGTGAGCACCCGGTCGCGGGGCGCCTGCGCGGGCCCGTCGGGCACGGCCCGGTCGAACTTGCCCACCAGCGGCTTCTGGTCGGTCACGTAGAACAGCAGGCTCAGGGCCAGATCGAAGGCCTCGTCCACCGTCTCGCCGACCTGCCACCGGGCCGACAGATACTCATCCGACAGCAGGAACACCAACCGGCTGCCATCGGAGACACCCCGCAGGCGCGGCGCCTGCTTCCACGGGTGGCGGGCGGCCGTCAGGAGCGGGTGGCTGGCGGCGATGGGGGCCAGGGTCCGCCCGGGGTAGGTGGCGGCGGGGAACAGGCGGCCGACGAGGGCCTCCATGCTGGCAGCGAACTCCGGGGCGTGGTCGGTAGGCTCGGCGAGCACCGTCCCGCCGCGCTGGATGTAGTCGCGCAGCCGGTCCACCTGGGCGTCGGTGAAGCGGGCCGCCTCGGTGCCCGAGATGAAGAGGATGGGCGCCTCGAACTCCTCCACCGGGGCGTCGATGTGCACCGTGTGCCAGTTGACCGGCCGCTCGTAGGCCCCCCAGAGATGCCGGGAAACCTGAGCAAGATCACGGGGGTTGAGGTTCCAGTCGTGGCCCTCGCCGTACTGCAGCTTGTTCATGGCCACGGGGGCGCCGCCGTACACCAGGAAGAGGGTGCTGAAGGCGGTGCCGATGACGGGGGTGTAGCTGTTGGGGAAGGAGCCGTCGGCGAGCTGCTGGCCGAGGACCACCTGGGCCCCCTCCTTGAACCAGTCGAGTCGCCCCATGTACTTGCGCCCCGAGGCGACGCCGGTGCGCTCGATGCCGTACAGGAAGTAGCCGTTGTCCATGCCGCCTTCCTGCTTGCCGAGCCACTCCATCCCCCGCTCGACGGCCGCCAGGACCTTCGCCGAGGCCCCCTCCTTGAAGGCGCGCGGGTTGGCGCGGCTGTAGACGCTGCGGGCGTGCAGCATGTCGAACACCAGGAACGTGCTGGCGAGGCCGGCGGTGGCCATGTTCGCCGACGATCCGCCGGTCTGGTAGCCCCAGCCGCCGTCCTCGCCCTGCACGGTCAGGAAGTGGTCGGACATCTTCTGCCAGAAGGCATCGCCGGGATCGAAGCCGGCGCGCTCGGCCGCCCAGAGGCCCAGGACGCCGTACTGGGTGCAGGAGTTGTCCCAGTCCTGGGAGTTCATGGAGTAGCGCCACGCCTGCCGATCGCCGAGGGCCTGCATCAGCCACTCGGCGTCCGCCCAGAGCGCCTTCTTGTACTCGGCGCTGTCGGGCACCTTGCGCAGCGCGTACTCCCAGACGTTGGCGCGGATGCCATGGACGTAGGTGTTGTCCACCTCCAGGGTCATCAGGTAGTCGAGGGCGCGCTTGAGCTGGGGGTCGCTCAGGGGGCTGGCGCCGGCCGCCAGCATGGCGAGGGCGGCGAGGGCCGTGCTGCCGCCCGCCGCGTAGCTGTTGCCCCCGATGCTGCCATCCTCGGCCTGCTGGCGCTTGAGGAAGAGGATGCCGTCGTCGATGGCGCGGGCGATCTTCTTCGCCGTCAGGACGCCGTCGAACGCCTTGCGCTCGGCCGGCGCGGCCTGGCCGAAGCCCTCGTTGACGTTGTCGAAGCCGTTGCCGAAGGCGTCGCCGAACCCGCCTCAGCGCAGGCCGCGGCGCTGCACGCGGAAGTCGTTGACGTTGTTGTCGACGTTGAGGAGCTGCTGGATGGGGGCCTGGGGCTGGGCGAGGCCCGGTCCGGCGGCCAGGGTGCTCACGAGGAGCGAGACGAGGGTGCGCTTCATGGCCGTGCTCCAGGCTCAGTAGGTCTCGAGACGCTCGCCCTCGAAGTCCATCACGGTGTCGCCACCGAGGGACTGGGCGCGGGCGAAGTTCTTGTTCTTCTTGATCAATTCGAAGTACTCGGGGCTGTACTTCTTGACCCGGCGGGTCTTGTTGGCGCGGGAGGCGGCGTCGACCCACTTGCCGTCGCGCTGGTAGTAGGCCCGCCCGTCGATGGTGCGGACCTTCTCGGCCTTGCGGACGGTCCCCTGCCGGTCCTTGTAGAAGTTGTTGTCCACCGAGCTGACCTTGCGGTGGCGCAGGCCCAGCTCGTTGCCCGCCTGCTGCACGGCCCAGCGCCCCGAGGACTGGGCGTTGGCGGTCTCCATCAGCTCGGCCGCGGCGGCGGTGGCCTCCTCGGGGGTGAAGGTGCGGCCGGCGTCGGACAGGAAGACCGTGTACTCGGTCAGGATGCCGTACTTCAGGCTCAGCTCCACCACCTCGCGCACCCGCTCCTGGGTCTGGCCCTCCAGGCGGATCTCGCGCAGCAGGTCACCGATGCGCCGCGATGCCCAGAGCCAGGCCACGAAGGCGTCGTCGGGCCTCGGCTTCTGCGGGAAGTCCACCTGCACGGTGTGCTGCTGGGGCGCGCCGCGCAGCGTCCCCTTGAGAGTCAGCGTGTGGGCGCCGCCGCCGGTGTACCGCCCCGCCAGCAGGACCTCCTGGCCCCGGAAGAGCGCCGTGGGGGCCTCGGGGTACAGGTGATCCACCGCCAGGCCGCCGAAGTCGAGGCTCACCCCCGTCAGCACCGGGTGGCTCAGGCCGTCGTAGAGGGCCGCCACCTTCACGTCGATCTCGTCCTCGGGCTCCAGGTAGAGCGAGCGCCCGCCGCTCTTGAGGGCCAGGCCGTCGAGCAGGTGGGCGTCGACGTCATGGCCCACGCCCAGGGCGAAGATGGGGGTGCCGCCGCCCTCGGGCACGCTGGCCAGGATGCGCTCGGGGGCCAGCTCGCCCACCGTGGGGGTGCCGTCGGTCAGGAAGAGCACGAGCCGAGGTCGGCCCGCCTCGGCCTTGCCCGCCAGGCTGGCGCGCAGGGCCTCGCTGATGTTGGTCTTGCCCACGGCCAGCAGGCCATGCAGGAACCGCAGGGCGTCGGCCCGGCTGGCGTCATCCACCGCGACCACCTCGTCGCGGAAGCGCTGCACCTCGCTGCCGAAGGCGATCAGGTTGAAGCGATCGCCGGGGTTGAGGTGCTCGACGACGTACTCGGCCGCGAGCTGGACCTGCGCCAGCTTCTCGCCGCGCATCGAGCCGGAGATGTCGAGGGCCAGGATGAGGTCCTTCTGGGCGGGGGCCACCCCGTCGCCGCCGGTGGGGTTGCCCAGCAGCAGGAAGTAGCCGTGATCGTCGCCCTCCGGGCGGTGGGTGAGGACGCGCAGGCCGACGGCGTCGTCGTCCGGGGCGAAGAGCAGGCGCAGCTCGTCGCCCTCCGCCACCTCGTCCTGGCTGAACCGGACGCGGGCCTCCTTGAGGGCCGGGCGATCCACCTCGACGTCATGGGTGGGGCTGAAGACCGCGCGCAGCGGGCGGCTGGCCAGGACCGTGGCCTCGACGGTGACCCGCCGCGCCGGCGCCGCGCCGGAGGCGGTGGCCGGCAGGGGGATGCGGACGTCGTGCAGCCCGCCCGTGGACTGCACGGGGAGGGTCAGGCTGATCTCCAGGCGGGTCCGGTGCCCGAGGGCGATGCGCGGCACCAGCACCGCCGGCCGGCCCGCGAAGGCGACCAGCCGGGACGACTCGGTGCGGCGCGCCAGCTCGGCGTAGAGGTCCTGGGCCTGGGCGGCCTTGAGCACCTGGAACGGCACCGGCGCGCCATCGGCCAGGAGGGCGACGGTGGCGCCCTCGGCCCCGTCGGGCAGCGGCATCACCCCCACGAAGTCGCCCGCGCCGGTCAGGATCTCCTGGGCGACGGTCTGGACGGCGGCTTCGGTGATGGTGGCGCGGGTGGTGCTGTAGAGGGTCTGCCAGGTGCGGGCCGGCTCGGCCGGGGCCGGGGTGAACCGGCCGTCGGCGTAGCTGCCGGGGAGGAAGATGATGCCGGCCTGGGCCGCCCCTCCCAGGGCGAGCAGGGCGGCGAGGGCGGCGAGCGGGGTGCGCATGGGAGGGTTCTCCTCGTGTGGCCGGATGCTGAGCGACGGTAGCCCGGGGCGTGGCGGCGGTGGTCAGCCGGGGTTCAAAGGGTTGTGAATGGTTTGTAAACGACCCCCTGCGGCCTTCGATCCAATCCGGCCGATCGGCGGCAACCCCGGCCGGTGGTCGTGCATCCGTGTCGCGGCGGGCCGCTGACGCCCGCCGGTCCTGACACCTCCCGATCTCTGGAGCAAAGCGCGATGGCGACGATCACCCTGGGCGGCAAGCCCATCCAGACCAATGGCGACCTGCCGGCCGTGGGCGCGGCGGCCCCCGCCTTCTCCCTCGTGAGCGCCTCCCTCGCCGAGCAGGGCCTGGGCAGCTTCGGCGGCTACAAGGTCCTCAACATCTTCCCCAGCATCGACACCTCGGTCTGCGCCATGTCCGTGCGGCAGTTCAACGCCGAGGCCGGCTACCGGCCGGGGGTGACCGTGATCAACATCTCGGCCGACCTGCCGTTCGCGCAGAAGCGTTTCTGCGGGGCCGAGGGCCTGGACGGCGTGGTCACGCTCTCGACTTTTCGCAGTGATTTCGCGGATGTCTACGGCCTGCGCATGACCAGCGGCCCCCTCGCGGGGCTCTGCGCGCGCGCCGTGGTGGTGGTGGATGGCGAGAACCGGGTCGTCTACCGTGAGCTGGTGCCCGAGATCGCCCAGGAGCCCGACTACGCGGCCGCCCTCGCCGCCCTGGGCTGACGGCGGCGCCGGCGCAGGACCAGCAGGCCCACCAGCCAGAGGCCCCCGGCGCCCGAGCCGCCCGCGCTGGCCGCACACCCCCCGACATACCGCGCCCGCCCGACCCCCGAGCCGATGACCAGCGGGCCCTGTGTGGGGACGGCCGCAGCCGGGGGCGGCGGCGCGACGTCGTCGGGGGCTCGTCGGCGGCGCGTCGACGGGCGGAGGCTCCTCCGGCGGCGGCGGCGGCGGCGGCGGCGATGCCACCTCCCGCAGCGGTAGCCGTCGTGGCAGAGGCCGGCCGCGTCGACATCGGCGTTCACGCAGACCGAGAAGCCGTCGTAGGCGCGGCAGGTGGTGGTGGTCGCACCGGGGCAGTCGGCCTGGCGGGCGCAGACCATGAAGCAGAAGCCGTTGGGATCGCAGTAGGCCCCGGGCCCGCAGTCGGCGTCCGCGTCGCAGGCCCGGCACACGGGCACTCCCGATCGAGCCGGGCGTCGCAGGCGTCCCCCTGGCCGTCCTCGTCCAGATCGGCCTGGTCGGGGTTGGCCGCCCGGGGGCAGTTGTCGTCCTCGTCCGCCACGCCGTCGCCGTCGGCGTCGGCCACCGGCGGCTCGGCCCAGTCGGGGCGCGGTAGCCCCCGCGTCGGCCGCCTCGAGCGCCTGGGCCTTCAGCCAGTCCGCCCACGCGAAGGCGCCGGCGTACACAGGGTACGCGCAGCCCTCGGCCCCGCGGGACAGGGCCCCCGGGACGCGCTCCTGGGCGTCCAGGGCCGGCCCGCCCGAGTCGCCCTGGCAGGTGCCGTCGTTGCCCACCAGCTCGGTGGCCGTCACGCCGTCGGCCTGGGCGCAGTCGGGCCCCGCGCAGAGGAGCTGGCGGTTGGTGATGCTGCGCCGCGTCCCGGCCCCGGTGTCGTTGCCGATGTGCCCGAAGCCCACGGCCGTGAAGCGCTCGCCGGCGCGGGGCCAGCCGTCCAGGCGCGGCACCAGCGGCTGCGCCTCGGCCGCCGGGATGGGCTGGGTGAGCACGAGGACGGCGATGTCGAACCCGCAGTTGTCCGCGAAGGGCACCGGCACCGCCACGTGCCGGACGCGGTAGTACCGGGCCTGGTCGCTCATCTGCGTCTCGGTCGTCACGTAGAACGCCGAGGCCGGGTACAGGTTGCCGAAGGCTGACTGGCCGCAGATGACCTGCGGGCTGCGGATCTCCGCCACGCAGTGCTGGGCGGTCATCACGAGGTTGGGGGCGATGAGGGAGCCCGAGCAGATGCCCTGCTGCCCCCCCGCCTGGAAGAGGATGCCCACCACCCGCGCCGCTGGTTTCTCGATCTGCCCGCCCTGGATGGGGTCGAGGCGCGAGGCCAGCGTGAGGCCCTCGGGCTCCCCGCAGGCGACCAGCGCGAGGGCCGCCAGCAGCGACCAGGGGGGGAACCGGCTCATCGTGACCACCGCATCCCACCAGCGTAGCGCCCGGGGGAGGGAAGATCCAAGGCCCCCGAAGCCGCCGATCCGGCGCCCCAGGCCGCGTCGGGCGAGTCGGGGCGAGACCTGCCCGGGACCTGCTGCGTCTCACCCGGGTCGAAGGTGACAAGCGCGATGCGCCACCCCTATCATCGGGGCCGGTCGGCAAAGGCGAAGCGTGAAGACGAAGGCGTACAAGCTGGCGGCGGATCTCGGCGTGGCCGAGCCGGTCCTCCTGGACTGGCTGCGGACCAACGGCTATCCCAACGCCCGCCGGGGGGACACCATCCGGGCGGAGGTCGCGGTGGCGGCTCGCCGGGCGCTGGGCCGGGGCGGCCAGACCGGGGCCTTCGACCGCATCCCCCCGCCGCGGCCGACGGGCTCGCCGGTGGAGCGCCTGAGCGGCGTGGTGGAGCGCCCCTCCGGGGTGGTGCGGCCGCCCGATCGACCCACGGACGTCACCGAGCCGCCCCGCCGCGCGTCGCGCGCGTCGGAGGGCTTCCGGGTCAGCTTCGCCGACCTCCTCGAGGAGCACCTGCCCGCCGGCCTGAGCGAGGGGCTGGCCGCCGCCCCCACCAGCAGCCAGGCGACGATGGCCGCCCAGCGACCCCAGCCGCGCCCCTCCGCGCGGCCGTCGACCGGGTTGTCGGGGGAGGACATCCTGAAGCTGCGCCTCCAGCGCATGGAGGCCGATCGCGATCAGGTCCACCGCGAGCTGGACATCCTGCGCCAGCGCCTGGAGGCCGAGCAGGTCCGCCTGCGCGAGGCCCTGGCCGCACTCGCCGCCGCCGACGCCGATCGCCACGCCCTCGTGGTGCTGCGCCAGGAGCATGAGCGGGTGCTGCTGGAGCGGGCCACCCAGCGCCAGGCCCTCCAGGCCGCCGCCGACGAGCGGGGCACCCTGGAGCAGACGTGCGCCGAGCTGCAGCAGGAGCTGCGCGACGTGCGCGATCAGCTCGCCGGGGCGGACGCCGAGCGCGAGGTGCGCGAGGCGACCATCGCCGATCTGGAGTCGGCGGTGCAGCGGGAGGTGGCCTGGCGCGCCCGGGCGCTGGAGCTCGAGCGCGTGGTGCAGATGGGCAACTCCCTGCACGGCCTGCTGCAGGGCCTCGGCCTCGACGACGTGCGGCTCCAGGCCGACGTGCTGCGGGCCCTCCTCGCGGATCGCGAGGGCGCCCTGGGCCTCATCCGCGCCATCCGCCAGGTGGACGCCGCCGCGCTCACCAAGATGATCAGCGGGCGCGTCGCCCGCATCTGCGCCCACCCCCTCTGCGACGAGATCGCCCGGCTGGACGATCGCCTGCGGGTGCGGGTGGACGACGCGGCGCGCTGCGAGGTCTGCCAGGACTCCGCCGACCGGCGCTGGTTCGCCCGGCTCGTCCGGGAGTGCGCCCGGGCCGGCGTGCGCCGCCTGCTGGTCATCGGCGGCACCGACGCCACCCAGCGCGTCCTGCGGGAGCTCTCCCAGGGCCAGCCGCTGGACCTGCGGCTGGTGGCCGACGCCGAGCCCGCCCCGGCGGCGCGGGTGCGGGGGCGGGTCGAGGGCTGCGACGTCCTCGTCCTGTGGAGCGCGACCCTGGTCGACGAGGCCCAGAGCGCCCCCTACGCGACGGCCGCCGAGGCGGAGGGCCGGCCCGTGGTCCGGGTCCTCGGCGATCGCGGGACGGTCGCCGGCCTGGCGCGGGCGGTGAGCATCCGGCTGGCCCGCAACCACATCCTGGCGGCCCACTGAGCCGGGAACCGATGAAGACCCCTGAAATCATGGATGAATTCGTCAAGCACCCCGACGGCGCGCGGCTGCTGGCCAACCTGCGGCAGGTCATCCTCGGCAAGGACGAGGTGCTCTTCCTGGTGCTGGTAGGCCTCGTCGCCCAGGGGCACATCCTCATGGAGGACGTCCCGGGGGTGGGCAAGACGACGCTGGCCCGCGCCCTGGCCCGGTCGCTCACCCTCGACTTCAAGCGGGTGCAGTTCACCCCCGACCTCATGCCCACCGACATCCTGGGCGGCGCCGTGCTGCGGCCCGCGGACGGGACGTTCGAGTTCCGGCCCGGGCCCATCTTCACCCAGGTGCTGCTGGCCGATGAGATCAACCGGGCCTCGCCGCGGACGCAGTCGGCGCTGCTGGAGGCCATGAGCGAGGGGCAGGTGACGCTGGACGGGGTGACCCGCGCCCTCCCGGCCCCCTTCTTCGTCATCGCCACCCAGAACCCCATCGAGGCGGAGGGCACCTATCCCCTGCCGGAGGCCCAGCTCGACCGCTTCCTGATGCGGCTCGGGCTGGGGTACCCGGCCAGCGAGCAGGAGGTGGCCCTGCTCTACGACCAGCAGACGGCACACCCCCTGGGGCGGCTGGAGGCCGTGGCCAGCGCCGAGGCGGTGGTGGGCCTGCAGCGCGAGGCCCGCGGCGTCGAGGTGAAGCGCACGGTGGGCCGCTATGTGGTCGCCCTGGTGGAGGCGACCCGCGTGCACGCCGATCTGCGGCTGGGGGCCAGCCCCCGCGGCAGCCTGGCGCTCTTCCGGGCCGCCCAGGCCCGCGCGCTGCTGCTGGGCCGCCGCTACGTGCTGCCCGACGACGTGCAGGCCCTGGCCGGCCCCGTGCTGGCCCACCGCCTCGAGCTGGTGCCCGAGGCGCGCTACGCCGGCCGTGACCCGGTGCAGCTCGTCCAGGAGATCGTCCGGGCGGTGCCCGTACCGGCGGCGTGACGCCCCCGTGAACCTGCGCCGGCTCAACTACATCCTCATCCGGGGCAACCCCGAGAGCTGGGAGCGGTGGGCCCGGGGCCGCCTGGCCCGGACGCTGCGGCCGCTGGTGGCCCCCGTGCTGGTGCTCACGCCCGAGGGCCAGGGCGTCTTCCTGGCCACCATGGTGGCGGGCGCCGCCGGCATGGACGTCCAGTTCTCCAATCTCTACCTGGTCTTCTGCGGCCTCTTCGGCCTGCTGGCCGCGGCCTGGCTCGGCCGCCTCGTCTTCGCCCGGCCCGGGCCCCTGGCCGTCTCGGTCCGGTGTCCGCCGCGGGTGGCCGCCGGCGAGGTGGCCACCTTCACCATCCGCCTCGACAACCCGGGCCGCGCGGCCCTGTACGCCCTGCGCATCTTCGGCCCCTTCCTCGACTGGGACGGCACCTGGGTGGTCAGGCGCCCGAGCCTGCCCACCCTCGCCGCCGGGGGCCGCGCCGAGGTCATCGCCCGCGCCCGGTTCCTCCAGCGGGGCCACCGCTGGATCGGCCGCTTCTCGGCGGCCTCGGTGCGCCCGCTGGGGCTGGCCTTCGGGCCCCGCATCACCAGCGCCCCCGTCCGCCTGACGGTCGTCCCGCGCACCGTGCGGCTGCTCGGCCTCCCGCCGCCCCACCTCGTCCCCGAGGACCTGGGCGAGGCGGCCCGGGGCATCACCACCGGCGCCGACTACGAGCTGGCGGGGCTGCGGCCCTACCGCCCCGGCGACCGCATCCGCGACCTGCACGCCCTGTCATGGGCCCGCCTGGGCGAGCCCATGGTGCGCACCTTCCGCCGTACGGCCCGGCGGCGGGCGGTGGTCCTCTTCCACGCCCAGGCCCCCCGCGCCGACGAGGCCGCCTTCGAGGCCGCGGTGAGCCTCGCCGCCTCCCTCGTCCGCTTCGCCGTGGGCGCGGGCGCCACCACCACCCTCGTCATCGCCGGCGCCACCACCCAGGTGGTCGTGGTCGGGCCCCAGTCCGCCCCGAGGATCTCGCCCTCGACGCCCTGGCCGTGGTGGCCCCATGCGGCCGGGCCGACGACGCCTGGCAGGGGCACATCCGCCGCGCCCGGGCCGCGGGCCTGGCCACCTACAGCGTCTTCACCAGCCCCGGCCCCCACGCCGCCCCCGCCCCGGACACCTGGCTGGTGGCCGGGCGCCGGAGCCGCGGCGCAGGCGGGCGGGCTGGCCGTCGTCGCCCCCGAGGCCCTCGCCGGGGCCGAGCTCGGGTTGCCGCGATGAGCGAGCCGCGCGCCTCCCGCGCCGCCGTCGGCTTCGCCCTCGAGGTGCCCGCGCTGCTGCTGGCCATGCAGGGCGGCCCCGGGCGGGTGCTCGGCATCGTCTTCGCCGTCGGCGCCATCCTCGCGGCCCGCCAGGGAGGCCGCGGTCGCCCCGGGCTGCTCGGCGCCCTGGCCCTGCACCTCTCCGGCGTAGCCGCAACCCTCTATATTGCTTACACTTTTCTCCCAGGGCGCCCCAGCTTCGGGGCCCTGTGGACGCTCGGCTTCCTGGGGTTCGCCCTGCCCCGCTTCGCCCAGCCCCTCACCCCGCGCAGCCGCACCCTCGTCCTCGCCTCCGCCGTGCTCGCGCTGATGGGCCTGGGCAAGGCCACCACCCGGGTGGAGTTCGGCATCGCGACCGCCGCGTGCCTGGCCGCTCTGCTCCTCGCCCTCACCACCGCCGATCGGGGCTCGCCTCCGCTCCTGCGCTTCCGGCGCGGCGCCCTGCTGCCCCTCGTCGCCGCCCTCGGCTTCGCCGGCCTGGTCATGGCCGGCCTGGGGGTCGGCCTGCCCGCGGCCGAGCCCGCCGTCAGCCAGGCCCTCAGCCCGCTCTTCAACCAGGATCAGGCCCGCTCGGGCTTCGGCGACGGCGACATCACCCTCGGCCACGTCCGCGAGATCGTCACCTCCGACACCGTGGTCATGCGGGTGCATGGCCCCCTCGACCACCTGCGCGGCCAGGTCTACGCCGACTACTACCGGGGCCGCTGGCGACGCCGCATCGTGCCCATGGAGGGCCGGCCCACGGCGGGCGTCGAGGGCGAGATGCGCCTGGACGACCAGGGCGGTGCCCCCGTGATCATCGAGGCCGAGCCCGAGGCCGGCGTCGCGCTCTTCGCGCCCCTCGGCCTGCGCGCCGTGGCCGGGGCCCCCGAGGGCGCCTGGATCGACGAGTACGGCATCGCCCACGTGCCCCAGGCGCTGCGCACCGAGCCGCGGGTCTACACGGTGCGGGTGGCCGACGAGCCCCCGCCCCCGCTGGCCGGCCCCGGCGAGCGCGACCTGGGCCTGCCACGGGGGGCCGACGACCGCTTCGGACAGGTCGCCCGCCGCTGGACCGCCGGCGCCACCACCCCCCTCGACCAGGTGGACGCCCTGCGGCGCGGCTTCCTGACGGGCTTCACCTACAGCCTCGAGCTCGACGAGGTGCCCGCGGGCGAGGATCCGGCGTGGTTCTTCCTGTCGAGCAGCCGCCGGGGCCACTGCGAGCTCTTCGCCAGCGCCTTCGTGCTGATGGCGCGCTCCCTCGACCTGCCCGCGCGCCTCGTCTCGGGCTTCCGCGTCTTCGAGCACAACCGGGCCGGCGGCTGGTACGTGGTGCGCCAGCGCGACGCCCACGCCTGGGCGGAGGTCTGGATCGACGGGGCCTGGCGCACCGTGGATCCCACGCCCCCGGGCTCGCTGGAGGGCGAGCAGGCCGCCGCCCTCGACGGCCTCGGCGCCCGCTGGGACCAGCTCAAGCGGTGGCTGCGCCAGGGCGTCGAGCGCCTGGCCAACCTGACCGCCAGCGAGCTGCTGGGCATCCTGGCCACCATCGCGGCGCTGGTCGTCACGCTGCTGCTGATCCGCCGTCGGCGCGAGCGACGGCGCTCCACCCCTCCGCCGCCCGTCTGGCCGCCGCTGGGCCGTCTGGAGGCGCGCCTGCACGCCCGCCTGCCCCGACCGGCGGCGGAGACGCTGGCCCGCTACGCCGACCGGCTGCGGGAGGCCGGCCAGCCGGAGCCCGCCGAGCTGGTGGAGCGAATCGCAGCATTTCTCTATGGAAATCAGGGGGATGCGGCCGAGATCGAGGCCGCCGTCGACCGGTGGCTCGCCCGCTGACGGGCGCTCAGGCCTCGACGAAGACGGGGTGGCAGCGCTGCCGGGCCGCGCTGCGCTCGCGGCGCCAGGCCGGCAGCTCGAAGTAGCTGGCCAGCCGCTCATCCAGGGCCAGGAGCTGCTCGCGCGGCCGCCAGCGGATGGGCGCGCCGGTGTGGGCGTCCACCACCCGGCCCTCCTCCATCGCCCACGCCACCTCGGCCAGGGAGCGCGTCTGCAGCAGGCCGCTGAGGGCCTCGAACGTGCCCTCCCAGGCCGGATCGATGAACAGCGCCCGCTCGCGGTAGAGCACCGCGTTGTGGAAGCGCTCGGGCACCTCCACCAGCCCGTGCAGGCCGAGGCGGCGGGCGCAGATGACCAGGATCAGGAAGACCTCGACGCCGACGCCGCTGCCCGGCTGGACCTGCCCGGGCAGGCGGGGCCGCTCGGGCGTGAACTGGCCGCGGGGCTCGGCCAGGTGCAGCCAGTCCACCACCAGCAGCTCGGGCCGGAAGTGGCGCTGCAGCTCGGCGATGCAGGGATCCGTCGCCCCCCGCGCCCGGCGCAGGCGCGTCTCGCAGACCACCTCGCCGTCCGCCAGCAGGCGCAGGGTGTGGTGGTAGGGCTGGAGATCGAAGTCCACCTCGAAGGCGGCGTACCCCCGCCCTCGCAGGGTGTCGAGGATGCCGTAGGACTCCAGGGCGGTCAGGACGCCCTCGCGGGTGTAGAAGCCGAGCAGGCGCTCGTCCCCGCGCCCGAAGCGGGCCAGCTCCGCCTCCAGATCGTCGCCCCCCAGCACCTCATCGGGCAGGGTGGAGGCGATCTGGAGGAACCGATCGGCCAGGGCCTGGTGCTCGGTGGACGCCATGGAGCCTCCGGGCGACGCCGCTACCGGCTCGTCCAGATCACGCGCTCCCAGTCGCGGGCCCCGTTGAGGCCGGTCCGGGCGCCGCAGCGGTAGCCGCCGTTGAGCCGGCCGCCACCCGTGTGCCAGCACAGGCGCAGATCCGGCTGGGCGTTGCCGGTGTCGCAGGAGTTGCGCGACACCCCGGTGCCCGGCTGCACGAACCCGATGGAGTAGCCCTGGCTGAAGTACCACGACACGCCGTTGTGGTCGTTGAGCACGTTGTTGTTGTCGCCCGTGTTGCGGAAGACGATGTCGCGCTCACCCATGGCCACGAGCTGCCAGTTGGGCTGGCCCACCTGGCGGCACCCGTACATCACGTAGTCGCCGTCGCAGGCGGCCAGGATGTTGTTGATGACCGCGGCGCTCTCGGCGTACAGGTCGCGGTGGCAGACCTCCCAGCCGCCCAGATCGGCGTCGGGGACGTTCTGGCGGATGCCCTCGAACGTGAACAGCCCGCCGCAGAAGCCGCGGATGCACTCCACCCCGTCGTTGCAGGCGCGGCCGCAGACCCCGCAGTTGTTCACATCGTTCTGCAGATCCAGGCACTGGCCGTTGCAGATGCCGTAGCCCGCCTGCTCGCACTCGTCGCCCCGCGCGGCGCAGCCGTCGTCGGCCGGCCAGTCCACCTGGCCGTCGCCGTCGTCATCGCGGCCGTTGGCGCAGAACGGCGGCTGGGCCGGATCGGCCTCGTCGTTGTCCCGCGCGCCCGTGCAGCCGATGTCGGCCAGGTCCACCAGGCCGTCGTCGTCGTTGTCGATGCCATCGGCGCACCGCGCCAGCACCGGCCCCTGCTGCAGCTCCGTGTTGTCGGCGGCGAACCGGCAACCCGGATCGTCGGGCCAGTCGATGCGGCCGTTGCCGTCGTCATCGCGGCCGTTGGCGCACTGGGGCTGGAAGGCCGGATCGGCCTCGTCCGCGTCCGCCGCGGAGGTGCAGCCCGGATCCCGCGGGAAGTCGACCCGCCCGTCGCCGTCGTCGTCCACGCGGTTGCTGCAGACCGGCCGGGGATCGGGGTCGTTCTCGCTCTGGTCGCCGGCCGCCTCGCAGCCCGGATCGAACGGGTAGTCCACCAGGCCATCGCGGTCGTTGTCGGCCTCGTCTGCGCAGGCCGGCGGCATGTCGTCGTCCGCCTCCGACAGGTCGCCCGGCGCCGCGCAGCCCGGATCCAGCGGGTAGTCGGCGAGGCTGTCCATGTCGTCGTCGATGCGGTTGTTGCACAGCGGCGCGGGCCGCGGCAGGACCTCGCTGTCATCGGCGGCGGAGGAGCAGCCGCTGTCGGCGGGGTAGTCCACCAGATCATCCATGTCGTCGTCGCGCCCGTTGGCACAGGCCGGCTGGACCATGGGGTCGCCCTCGTCCTGGTCACCGCGGCCGAAGCACCCGGGATCATTCGGATAATCGATGATGCCGTCGCCATCGTCGTCCAGGCCGTTGGAGCAGGCGAAGGGCCCCGCCTCCTCGACCTCGTTCTCGTCGTCCGGCGACTCGCAGCCCGGATCCTCGCCGTCGATGAAGCCATCACCGTCGTTGTCGAAGGCGTCGCTGCACCCGGCGGGCAGGCGCTCCACCTCGACGCTCAGGCGGAAGGGACCGCCGAGGCCGAAGGCGTTGTCGACGATCACGTAGTAGTCGCCCGGCGCCGCGCGATCGATCTCGACGCGGCCGCCGCCCGGCCCGCCGCGGGGATCCACGGCCAGGGGCGCGCAGCCCCGCTCCGCCTGCGCCGCCGTGCAGTCGCCGGCGCGCACGTAGAGCAGGGTGTTCATGATGGTCTCTTCGTGGTTGATGGTGAACGCCAGGTTGGCGTTGTGGCGCAGGGCGTACCGGTAGATGCGCTCGGGCGCCGCCTGGCCCCCGCACGTCCCGGTCAGGTTGTTGCCGCCCTCGCTGGAGTCACCGAGGACCGTGCCGATTTCCACAGGGAAATCGAGCACCTGCACCCCCTGGCCGCAGACGTCCACCTCGTCGTTGTCGGAGGCCGCGAAGCAGCCGACGTCGAGGGGGTAGTCCACCAGGCCGTCGCCGTCGTTGTCGTCGTCGTCCGCGCACTGGGGCAGCGGATCGGGATCCACCTCGGTGGTGTCGTCGGGATCGGCGCAGCCCGGATCGGCCGGGTAGTCGACGCGGCCATCGGCGTCGTCATCGCGGCCGTTGCGGCACTCCGGGCGCGGCACGGCGTTCACGGTCAGCACGAAGGCCCCGCTGGCCCCCGTCGCGCCGTCGACGAAGATGTAGTAGTCCCCCCGGGCCGGGTTGGGGACCACGAGCCGGTTGCCGGCCACGCCGTCGTCCAGCGGCTCGCGGTTGCAGGCCAGCTCGGTGTCGCGATCGAGGCAGTCGCGGCGCACGTAGAGCACCGTCTCCACCGCCGTGTCGGGGTGCTGGGTCGTGATCTCGAGGGCCTCGATGGGCTCGTCGACGCGGTAGCCGAAGACCACCTCCGACGAGCCGCGGCCGCCACAGGTGCCGTCCGACACGAACGGGCCGCCGCCGGTGTTGCCCCGGAACTCCCGCCCGCTCTCCAGATCCACGACGTCGTAGGTGCCGCCGCAGCTCCCCAGCTCCGTCCCGTCGGCCGCGCTGGAGCAGCCCGGGTCCGCGGGGTAGTCGATGAGGCCGTCGCGATCGTTGTCGCGCCCGTCGCTGCACGCGGGCAGCACGGGCGGATCCGTCTCGTCCCCGTCGCCGACGCCCGCGCAGCCGGGATCGACCGGGTAGTCGGTCAGGCCGTCGGCGTCGTCGTCGGCGCCGTTGCCGCACTGCGGGGCGCGGGCGGGATCTTCCTCGTCGTCGTCGCCGGCCGAGCTGCAGCCCGGCTCCAGCGGGAAGTCGACGATGCCATCGCCGTCGTTGTCGAGGCCATCCGAGCAGACCGGCCGCTCGTCGGGGGTCTGCTCGCGGGGGTCGGCGGCGCTGGTGCAGCCCGGATCGGCCAGATCGACGCGGCCGTCCATGTCGTTGTCGATGCCGTCGGAGCACTGCGGCAGAGGCGGCCCATCGCCGCCCTCGTCGTCGTCGAACTCCGAGCCGCAGCCCGGATCCGCCGGGAAGTCCACGAACCCGTCGGCGTCGTTGTCCGCGCCGTCCGCGCAGGCGGGCAGGGCGGGATCATCCGACTCGTCGTCGTCGCGGGCGCTGGCGCAGCCCGGATCCGCCAGGTCGGTGGCGCCGTCGTTGTCGTCGTCCAGGCCGTCGTCGCACTGCGGCGGCGGCGGATCGTCCGACTCGTCGTTGTCTGCGCCGTCGGCGCAGCCCGGATCCGCCAGATCGATGGCGCCGTCGTCGTCGTTGTCCTGGCCGTCGGCGCACGCCGCCAGCGGGGCGTCCGTCTCGTCCTCATCGGACGCGCCGGTGCAGCCCGGGTCGTCCAGATCGACGAGGCCGTCCCCGTCGTTGTCCCGCCCGTCCTCGCACGCCGCCAGGATGTCGACCAGGCCCTGATCGACATCGGGGCCCACGGTCTTGGGATCCTTGCCTTCGTCGTCACAGCCCGCCAGCCAGCCGAGGGCCAGCACGCAGACGAGCGCTGCTCTCAAACCACGCATTCCGCCTCCCTCCACGAATGGCGTAGTCTAGCTCCTCTCGGAGGCACGGCACAAAGGCACCGATCGGGGCAGGCCGCCGAGGTGGGAACATCTGGCGGGTGAGCCCGGTTTTGCCGCGCGCGAGGGTGTTCTGGATGTAAAAGTGCGGAGACCCCCTGGCAGATCGCCTCACCGTGCTTATGGGACCGCGGTCCCGTGAGCCGGCGCACTCGACGCTGGCCGGGGGAGCTTCCGAAGCCAACCACGTCATGGATGGCCGCCGGGTGGCGGCCAGGGCCACTGTGGAGTCAGCGATGATCTCGGTACAGAGTCTGGAGAAGCGCTACGGCACCGTCCGGGCGGTCTCCGACGTGTCCTTCGAGGTCGCGCGCGGGGAGATTGTCGGCTTGCTGGGCCATAACGGCGCCGGCAAGACCACCGTCATGAAGATCATGACCGGCTTCCTCGAGCCGACCGCAGGCACCGTCACCGTGGGCGGTGTCGACGTCCGCCAGGACCGCATCGGCGTCCAGCGCCAGATCGGCTACCTGCCGGAGAGCGCGCCCCTCTACCCGGAGATGCTCGTCCAGGAGTACCTGGCGATGATGGCCGAGCTGCGGGGCATCCCCGCCGACAAGCGCCGCGCCGCCATCTCCGACGCGGTGCGGGCCACGGGCCTGGAGGGCTGGCTCACGCGGCCCATCCACACCCTGTCGAAGGGCTATCGCCAGCGCACCGGCCTCGCGGGGGCCATCCTCCACAAGCCGGAGGTCCTCGTGCTCGACGAGCCGACCAACGGCCTGGATCCCGTGCAGATCATCGAGATCCGCAGCCTCATCCGCCGCCTGGCCCGTGACACCACCATCATCCTGTCCACCCACATCCTCTCGGAGATCGAGGCGGTCTGCTCCCGGGTGGTCATCCTGATCGACGGCCACCTGGCGGCGAACAACACCCTCACCGAGCTGCTGTCGACGGACATCGTGCGGCTGGCGGTCGCCGCCGGCACGCCGCGGGTGGCCGAGACGCTCAAGGGCGTGGCCGGCGTGCTGGAGGTCCGCACCGCGGACAGCGCCGGGGGTGTGGATCGCTACCGCGTGAAGGTGAAGGGGCCGGAGGCGGCCCCTGCCATCGTGAAGGCGGCCATGGGGGCCGG
Organism: bacterium; assembly: GCA_041389985.1. GTDB lineage: Bacteria > Myxococcota_A > Bradymonadia > UBA7976 > UBA1532 > JACKDP01. The sequence goes on along the minus strand of JAWKQS010000039.1, from coordinate 13,190 downwards.
CTGGGCGGTGAGCGAGGTGGCGCCGGCCACCCCGAGCCTGGAGCAGGTGTTCCGGGATCTCATGGCGGACCATGTGTCCCGGGCCCAGGGGAAGGCCGCATGAAGGGCGCCATCCGCACCATCGCCCGCAAGGAGCTGCGCAGCTCCTTCCTCTCGCCCATCGCCCTGATCTTCCTGGGTGTCTTCCTGGTGGGCACCCTCTTCATCTTCTTCACGTACTCCAAGTTCTTCGTGCGCAACCTGGCCGACGTCCGGCCGCTGTTCTCGTGGCTGCCCGTCCTCCTCATCTTCCTCGTCTCGGCCGTGACCATGCGGCAGTGGAGCGAGGAGCAGAAGATGGGCACGCTGGAGATCCTCCTGACGCTGCCCCTGCGCACCCGCGACCTGGTGCTGGGCAAGTTCGCCGCCGGCATGGCCCTGGTGGCGGTGGCCCTCCTCCTCACCCTGCCGCTGCCCATCACGGTGTCCATGCTGGGCGAGCTGGACTGGGGGCCGGTCCTGGGCGGCTACGTGGCCGCCCTGCTCGTGGCGGGCATGTACATGGCCATCGGGCTGTGTGTGAGCGCCCGCACCGACAACCAGATCGTCGCCTTGATGGTGACGGCGCTGGTCTGCTCCGCCCTGTACTTCATCGGCTCCGACAGCGTGGCCGGCCTGGTGGGCGCCGACGCGGGCAACGTCCTGCGCGGCCTGGGCTCGGGCAGCCGGTTCTTGAGCATCGAGCGCGGCGTCCTGGACCTGCGCGATCTGGCCTACTACCTCAGCCTCACCGGGTTCTTCCTGGTGCTCAACGTCCAGTTCCTGGAGCTCAAGCGCCTGGAGGGCCAGCCCGGCGACGGCAAGACGCGCCGGCCGGCCATGCTCCTGACCATCGGCCTCGCCGCCCTCAACACCGTGGCCCTGAACCTCTGGCTCGCCCCCGTGACCAAGGCCCGCGCCGACCTCACCGCCGACGGGGAGTACAGCATCAGCGACGTGACCACCGGCGTCCTGGCCGGCCTCAACGAACCTCTTGAAATCACGGGGTATTTCTCGGAGAAGACCCACCCGCTCCTGGCGCCGCTGGTGCCCCGGCTCAAGGACTTCCTCAGCGAGTACCAGGTCCGGGGCGGGGGCAAGGTGACGGTCAGCTTCGTCGAGCCCACCGCCGAGATCGAGGAGGAGATCGACGAGCAGTACGGCATCAAGAGCGTGCCGTTCCGCATCTCGGGCCAGAACGAGGAGGCCGTCGTCAACTCGTACTTCCACGTCCTCGTGCGCTACGGCAGCGAGTACGAGGTGCTCTCGTTCCAGGATCTCATCGAGATCCACGCCGACGACAACGACGTGCAGGTGCGGCTGCGCAACGCCGAGTACGACGTGACCCGCGCCATCAAGAAGGTCAGCCAGGGCTTTGAGAGCCTGGAGTCGGTCCTCGCCCGCAACAACCAGCAGGCGAAGCTCACGGCGTACATCAGCCCGGCCGAGAAGCTGCCCGCCGAGTTCAAGGAGGTGCCCGATCGCCTCAAGAAGGTGGCCGACGCCCTGGGCCCGAAGCGGGGCGGCCGCTTCAGCTTCGAGATCGTCAACCCCGACGGCAACGCCGCGCTGCAGCAGGACATCCTGGCGCGCTACCGCTTCCAGCCCATGGCGGTCGATCCCTTCAGCGAAGATCGCTTCTTCATGCACCTGCTGCTGCAGACCGGTGACCACGCCGAGCAGATCTTCCCCCAGGGCGGCCTGAGCGAGGCGGACCTGCGCACGGCCATCGAGGCGGCCATCAAGCGCGGCACGCCCGGCTTCCTCAAGACCATCGGCCTCTATGACGGAGGAGCAGGCGGTCGGGCAGCAGATGCCCTGGGGTCAGCCCCCGGAAACCCGCAGTGACTTCAAGGGGTTGGAGCAGGCCATGAGCGAGGAGTTCACGGTGCGGCGGGTCAAGCTGGACGACGGCGCCGTGCCCGCGGACATCGACGTGCTCCTCGTGGCCAAGCCCGGCAACCTCACCGACAAGCAGCAGTTCGCCATCGACCAGTACCTCATGCGGGGCGGCTCGGTGATCGTGCTCGCCGGCGCCTACACCATCAGCCCGGAGCGGACGGGCATCACCGCGAAGAAGGTGGACGACAAGCTGCTGGACCTGCTCCAGGCGTACGGCGTCACGGTCGAGGACGCGTTCATCATGGATCCCCAGAACACCAGCTTCCCGCTGCCGGTGCGCGAGCAGCGCGGGCCCTACGTCATGGAGCGCATCGAGCTCATCCCCTACCCCTTCTTCGCGGACATCCGCCAGGATGGCTTCAACCCGAGCCACAACGCGCTGGCGGGGGTGCCGTCGGTCGCCCTGACGTGGGCCTCTCCCGTCCGCCTGGCCGCCGAGCTGGCCAACCGCACCGGCGAGGTGCTGCTGCAGAGCTCTGAGGGGAGCTGGCTGCGCAAGAGCACGATCCTCGAGCCCGACTTCAAGGCCTTCCCCGACTCGGGCTTCGGCCTGGATCCCGAGGCGACCACGGGCCGCCAGCCCATGGCCGTGACGGTGGTCGGCTCGTTCCCGAGCTACTTCGCCGACAAGCCGTCGCCGCTGTTCGGGGCTGATGTGAAGGAAGGCAAGAACATCGAGGCGGACCGGACCGGCCGCACCCTGAAGAGCAGCACCCCCGACGCCCGGCTGGCCGTGGTGGGCAGCTCGGAGTTCATCTCCGACCTGGTGATGCAGCTCGGCGCGCAGATCGGCGGCGGCCCTTACCGGGGCAACCGCAACCTGGTGCGCAACCTGTTCGACTGGGCGCTCCAGGACACGGATCTGCTGCAGATCCGCTCGGCCGGGGCCTTCGCGCGGACGCTTCGTCCCCTCAAGCCGGAGGAGAAGCGGGATCGGCAGATCATCAACTATGTCATCGTCCTGGCGGCGCTGCTCGGGGTGCTGGCCATCGCCACCACCCGGCGCCGCATGGCCCGGCCCATGGAGCTGACCCCCGCGACGGTGACCCCGGAGGACAAGGCATGAGCCGCTCGAACAAGATCCTGGCGGGCGCCCTGCTCCTCCAGGTGGCCCTGGTGGCCGTGACCTGGAGCATGCGCGGCTCGACGTCCGCCATCGACACCGAGCCCCTGCTGCCGGGGGCGTCGGTGGCCGACGTGACGGGGCTGGCCATCGTCGCGAAGTCGGGGGACAAGGAGACCACCCTGAAGCTCGCCAAGAAGGGCGATGGCTGGGTGGTGCCCGACGCCGATGACTACCCCGCCGACACCAAGAAGGTCGAGGAGGTCATCAAGAAGGTCGTGGACGCCCGCATCCGCGCGCCCATCGCCAGCAACAAGGCCAACCACAACAACCTGGACGTCGGGGATCGCGACTTCAGCCGGCGCCTGACGCTGACGATGGGGGGCAAGGACCAGGGCCTCGTCGTCGGCAGCGCCAAGGGCAGCAGCGCCCATGTGCGCTTCGCCGATCAGGACGCGGTGTACGTGGCCCGCGGCTTCTCCGCCTATGAGCTGCGCGACACCCTGACCAGCTACCTGGACGCCGACTACGTCAAGGTCGAGGATCCCGACGCCATCAAGCTGACCAACCAGCGCGGCACCGTCACGCTGAGCAAGGTGGACGGGCAGTGGCGCGTCGCGGAGCTGCCGCCCGACGCCCCGACGGACGCCGCGCGCATCGACGCCTTCGTCTCGGCGGCCCGCCTCGTGCGCCTGGTCGCCCCCATCGGCCGCACCGTCAAGCCCGAGCACGGCTTCGACGCCACCGAGAAGGCCGTGGTCGAGATCAAGAAGGGCGACGCGTTGACGCGCTACACCGTCGGCGCGGCGGCGTCCGAGAGCAACCGGTACGTGAAGTCGGAGCAGAGCGCGTACGTGGTGACGGCGGCGGTGACGGGCATCGGCTCGCTGCTGGACCAGACCCCCGACCGCTTCATCAAGGAAGATCTGCCGGCGCCGCCCGAGGGCGATCCCGGCCTGCCCCCCGGCATGCCTCCGCTGCCGGGCATGGGCCCCGGGGGTCTGCCCCCCGGCTTCGGCCAGTAGCGCACCCGGCCGGCCCGGGAGGGCCGGCCGCCCCCCTCACTCGTCGTAGTACTCGGTGCCGAGGTGGGTGATGAGCTCCTCACCCATGAAGTGGCGCAGGTTGTTCTTCAGCTTGGTGAGCTGGATGAACAGGTCGTGCTCGGGGTACACGGCGGGCGCCGTGTTCGGGCTCTTCCAGTAGAACGACAGCCACTCCTGCACGCCCTTGCGGCCCGCGCGGGCCGACAGGTCGAGGAAGAGGGCCAGATCCAGGACGATGGGCGCCGCCAGGATGGAGTCGCGGCAGAGGAAGTCGACCTTGATCTGCATCGGGTAGCCCAGCCACCCGAAGATGTCGATGTTGTCCCAGCCTTCCTTGGAGTCCCCCCGGGGCGGGTAGTAGTTGATCCGCACCTTGTGGTACAGATTCCCGTACAAATCCGGGTGGATACCGGGCTGGAGGATGGTGTCGAGCACCCCCAGCTTGGTCATCTCCTTCGCCTTGAAGTTGCCCGGCTCGTCGAGCACCTCGCCATCGCGGTTGCCCAGGATGTTGGTGCTGAACCAGCCGCGGACCCCCAGCATGCGGGCCTTGAACATGGGCGCCAGCACGGTCTTCATGAGGGTCTGGCCCGTCTTGAAGTCCTTGCCGGCGGTGGGCACGGCGCGCTCATGGGCGAGCTGCACGAGCGCCGGGATGTCGGCCGAGAGGCTCGGCGTCCCGTTGGCGTAGGGCACCCCCTCCATGATGGCCGCGTAGGCGTAGAGCATCGACGGGGTGATGGTCTTGTCGTCGGCGTCCAGGGCCGCCTCGAAGGCCTCCATCGTCTCGTGGGCCGGGCCCCGCTCGATGTAGACCTCAGTGCTCGAGCAGTTGATCAGCACGCAGCGCTCGAGGCCATTGTCGGCCTTGAAGCGGCGGATGTCGGCGCGCAGCTCTTCGGCCCAGTCCCGGCGCGTCCCCGTCTTCATGTGGGTGCCGTTGAGGCGCTTCACGTAGTCGGGATCGAAGGCGCCGGGCATCGGCTTGATGCCCCGCAGATCGTCGGCGATGGCGTCGAGCAGGCGCCCGTCGAGCACCTCGGCCGTGCTGCACGCGTCGTACAGGTCGCCGCCGAAGATGTCCCAGCCGCCGAAGACGAGCCCGTCGAGATCGGTGAGGGGCACGAAGTCGCGGATCATGGGGTTGCGGTTGTCGGTCCGCCGCCCCAGCCGGATGTGCGCGAGCTGGGTCAGCGAGCCGACGGGGCGGCCCAGACCCTTGCGGGCGGCGATGACGCCGGCGACGAACGTGCTGGCCACGGCCCCCATGCCCTGCAGGAGGACGCCCAGACGCTCGGGCGCAGGCGCCAGGTGGGGGGGGGAGTTCTTGGAGTCCATCGAGGTTCCTCTCGGCCTGGTCACGGCGCGGTACCCTAGCGGGTCGCGCCGTCTACGTCCACGGCCACGCGGCGAGCGCTCCCGGCGCGCCGCCTTGCGCCCACGGGCTGGCCTGTGCCACGTTTCGCCCATGACTGCTCTACGTGGCCCGGCCCCGCACCTGCTGGGCTTCTCCACCGCCCTGCTGCTCGCCGCCACCGCCTCCGCCGCCCCCGAAGATCGGGGTCCGCGGGGCTGGTACGTGGGGGCCGGAGGCGGCGTCATCCTCGGCCAGGCCAGCGACAGCGAGGGCCGCGATCCCGGCAGCTTCTTCGGCAGCGGCGGCCGCCTGCGCGTGGGCGACGAGGCCCTGCCGGGGCTCGGCATCGGGCTGTCCTTCTATGGCGGCGGCGGCACCGGCGACAACGAAGCCTACACCTCAAGCTTCGGCGGCCTGCTGCTGGAGGTGAGCTGGCGCCCCCTGCCCGAGCGCCTGCCCGCGTTCGTCGGACGGCGCGGGCCTGGGCTGGGCGGCGGCGCGCTACCTGCTCGTGCGCCCCGGCAAGCGGTTGCGCCCGCTGGCCGTCATGCTGGCCGCCCGCCTCGGCGGCCGCCCCTTCGACGCGTCGGTGCGGGGCGTGGCCATCGCCGCCGAGCTGGCCCACGCCGCGACCCTGCTGCATGACGACGTACTCGACCAGGCCGACGTCCGCCGCGGCCTGCCCGCCGCCCGCGTCGTGTACGGCAACCACGCCAGCGTCCTCGGCGGCGATCACCTGCTGGTCGCCGCCCTGCGCCACGTGCCCGGCGATCCCATCCGCGAGGCCTTCCTGGGGGTCCTCGACGAGCTCGTCCAGGCCGAGGTCGCCCAGCTCGAGCGTCGGGGCCGGTTCGTCCCGGAGCGGACGGCCTGGCGGGCGACGGCGCTGGGCAAGACTGCGTCTTTGTTCAGGTTTTGCTTGTGGTCGGGGGGCTGGCTCGGGGGCCTGCGGGGGGCGCCGCTCGACGCCCTCGCCCAGCTGGGTGACACCCTCGGCCTGGCCTTTCAGCTCGTCGACGACCTGCTGGATCTGGAGGGCGATCCGGCGGTGACGGGCAAGGAGATCGGCGCGGACCTGCGGGACGGCAAGCTGACGTGGCCGCTCATCCTGGCCACCGAGCGGGACCCGGCCCTGGGCGAGCTGCTGGCCCGGGTGGCGGCTGGCGAGGGGCTGTGCCTGCGCCCGGCCATCGAGCGAGTGCGGGCCACGGGCGCCCTGGAGGCGGCCCGGGCGGACGTCGCCCAGTACGCGGACGCGGGCCGGACCCTGCTGGCACAGCTCCCCGCCGGCCCCGCGCGCGATGGGCTTGCTCTCTTCATCGAAGCTCTGGCACGGAGGTGCGCATGAACACGCTGATCACCCTGGCGCCCGACGCGGACGCCGGCTCACTGGCGCGGCGGCTCGCCGCGGATGGCCTCTGGACGGTGGCCCTGCGCGACGCGGACGGCCGCGTGCAGGCCCTGGCCGTCGTCCCGCCCTCGCCCCCGGTGGACCGGGCCCGCCTGGCCGATCTGCCCGGCGTCGTCGCCGTCCTCGACGCCGCCGCAGGCCACCCGCGCGTGGACGCCGCGGCCGGGGCGACGGTGGCGGTGGGCACGACGTCCATCGGCCCCGGCGCCGCCCCCGTCCTCATCGCCGGCCCCTGCAGCGTGGAGTCCGAGGCGACGGCCTTCGGGGCCGCCGAGCGCGCCGCCGCGGCGGGGGCCACCGTGCTGCGGGGCGGAGCCTTCAAGCCGCGCACGTCGCCCTACGCGTTCCAGGGGGCCGGGGCCGAGGGCCTGGCCTGGCTGCGCGCCGCCGCCGACGCCCACGGCCTGGCGCTGGTGACGGAGGTCCTCTCCGAGCGCGATGTGGGCCTCGTCGCCGAGGCCGCCGATCTGCTGCAGATCGGCTCGCGGAACATGCAGAACTTCGCGTTGTTGAAGGCCGCGGGCGGCGCCGGCCGGCCCCTGCTGATCAAGCGCGGCTTCTCGGCCACCCTGGAGGAGTGGCTGATGGCCGCCGAGCACGCCCTGGCGGCCGGCGCCCCCGGCGTCATCCTGTGCGAGCGCGGCGTGCGGGGTTTCGACGACGTGACGCGCAACCTGCTGGACCTCTCGACGGTCGCCCTCGTCGCCCACATCCACCGCCTGCCCGTCATCGTCGATCCCAGCCACGCCACCGGCCGGCGCGACCTGGTGGCGCCCCTGGCCGCCGCCGCCCGCGCCGTCGGTGCCCACGGCGTGATGGTGGAGACCCACCCCGACCCGACGCAGGCCCGCAGCGACGCCCCCCAGGCGCTGTCCCGCGCCGAGCTGGCCGCCGTGGCGGCCGTCGTCCTGGAGGGGGACCGATGACCGCCGCCGCCGATGGCAGCGGGGCCATGTTCGATGGCATCGCCGAGGGCTACGACCGCCTGAACCGCTGGATGAGCATGGGCATGGACGCCGGCTGGCGGCGGCGTCTCATCGCCGCCCTGCCGACGGGGCCCCTCCTGGACGTGGCGACGGGCACCGCCGACGTGGCCCTGGCCCTGGCCGCCCGCGACGCCGAGACGACCGTGGTCGGCCTCGATCCCAGCGTCGGCATGCTGGCCGCGGGCCAGCGCAAGGTGGACGCCGCCGGCGTGGCCGACCGCGTCCGGCTGGTGGAGGGGGACGCCCAGGCGCTGCCCTTCGCCGACGCCACCTTCGCCGGGGCGTGCATCAGCTTCGGCATCCGCAACGTGCCCGACCGGGCCCGCGCCCTCGCCGAGCTGGCCCGCGTCACCCGCCCCGGCGGCCCCGTCGCCGTGCTGGAGCTCTCCTGGCCCCGCGGTGGCCCCCTGGCCCCCTTCGCCCGCTTCCACGTCCGCCACATCATCCCGCGCCTGGGCGCCTGGCTCTCGGGGGACGCTGAGTATCGCTACCTGGCCGACTCCATCCGGGCCTTCCCGCCGCCCGATGACTTCGCCGCCCTCATGGCCGCCGCTGGCCTGCGCGACGTCCGCGTCGAGCGCATGAGCCTGGGCGCCGTGCACCTCTTCGTTGGCACCGCGTGACGCCAGATCTCTGACCTCAGAGACGTTTTCGCCTCTTTCGGGAGGAGGGCACGCTGCCTGCCCCAGCGTAGCGGCGCGAGGGCAGACCTCCCCGAACCACGCAGACCGTGGTCCAACCACCGCCGCCGCCCCTGGCCGACTGCACCCCCGAGGCGCCCGCGAAGGAGCGGCGGCGCTACTCCTCGCGATCCCGCTTCGCCTGCTCCTCCATCGCCTTGCGCAGGATGAGCGGCCGCATGTCCGTCCACACCTCTTCGATGTACGCCAGGCACTCCGCCTTGCTGCCCACCTTGCCCACCGGCTGCCAGCCCGGCGGCAACGGCTCGTCTGCGGGACCTGCCATCGTCTCAGGGCACGAATCTACCGTTGAACCCTACGAAGAGACAACGCTACGTTCGGCACACGCGGGATCTGAGAGTGCGCAGAGGAGGCGTTTCGATGCTCCAGGCGAGGTGTCATGTCGTCGACGGAGCGCATGGTATGTACTTGGTGGGCAATCACGATGGTCACATCTACCATCAGGATCATGCGTCCACCAGCGCCGAGTGGACCTTGGAGAGGGTGTCCGGACCAGGAGCCCGTGGGAGGTACCACATAGAAAACGTGGAGCATGGCAAGTGTCTGGTGGCGGGCGACGAGAACGATGGAGCTGTCTACCATCAGTATCACGAAGATCGATGGAACGCACAGTGGGAGCTGGAGCCCCTCGACAACAAGTACTTCCAAATTCGGGACATGAAGCATGGGATGTACCTCGTGGCTGGGGACAACCATGACGGTCACATCTACCATCAGCCTCACCACGATCGAATGAACGCTCGCTGGAGAATCGAGCGGGTGTCTTGATCCATCAATCAGGGGGTTGACGCTGGCCAGTCGCTGATCCACCTGGCAGGCTTCCCTCTGAAGGTGTCGGTTGTTGACGAGGATGATGTGAACCGATCCGGCTTTCCTCGGGGACCCCGATACTTGAGAGGCCGGGGACCTGGGCAGGACGAAGTATTCGCCTGAAGACAAGGAGCGCGCCGTCCGGCTTGCGCCCGCCGCTGGCGCCGAGGCTGGCATCCGGTCGTGGGGTCAGGGCTCGAACACCACGCTTGTGGACTCTACGTGGGCGGCCACGCTTGCACCTGGTGAAGAGATGCGGCAACCTTGCTCCCACGTTGAATTCGGAAGTCTGCCGAGGAGGGGTTTCGATGGCCGAGCCGATGTACTTTCATCTCGTCAATGAAGCGCATCACAAGTGTGTGATGGCTGGAGACCGGCACGATGGTCACGTCTACCATCAAGAGCTGGAGTCGAACGGTGGCCCTCGCTACAACGCCAGGTGGACCTTCGAGAAGGTCTCCGGAACAGGATACGATGCGATCTACTACATCCGGGACCAGAAACACGGCAGGTATCTGGTGGCGGGAGACGAGTACGATGGCACTGTCTACCATCTGCATCACGAAGATCGACGCAACGCCCAGTGGATGCTGGAGAAGGTCGACAGTCAGCCAGAGTGCTTCTACATTCGGGACATGAAGCATGGAAGATACCTCGTGGCTGGGGACGACGATGACGGTCACATCTACCATCAGCCTCACAGCGATCGACTGAATGCTCGCTGGAAGTTCGAGTTCGCAAACGAGGACAAGACGGGCTTCGATCGGAGAGGCGGGCCCGCCTTCCTCGTCGTGGATGAAGAAGTGCAGTCTGTACACTTCACCAAGGGCGGGCCCGAGTTGAGGCCGCTGGTTGCCCCCAGACCGCCGATCGTCTTGAGAGCTGAATGGCTCCCTGCCGATACGGGGCCACAGATCTTCGAAGCCACGAAGCTGGTGCCTTTCGAGTGGACAATGAGTTTCCAGCCCAGCGTGACGAAGGTGCTCGCGAAGTCAATTCTGGCCAGGTTTTGGGACGAAGGTCTCCCCGAGGAGCACGAGTTCAGCCTTGATGGGTCCGCCTTGACTGCATCTGGTCTGATGAAGTGGACCATCAAGGTCGAGGACGATTTCGATTCGACAGGCCGAGTTGTGGCGGATGTACACCTTGTCTATGAAAGGAGGACCCTGTTCTTCGAAGCGACGGTCGTACGCACGACCGCCGATGGCGACGTCTGGCCGGCCGAAAAGGTAAATGGAAGGTTCGAACACGACAAGCTCCGGGTGGAGGATTCTTCAGTGGAGCAGCTCGACACGCCATCTTGAGCTCATGCGAAAGCTGGCTCGCTCTCCCCGGCGTGGAGCGCCCCCGGCCTTCCCGTAGAACCGCTGCCTGCGAGGCTGACGATTCGGGAGGAACCGGGTACACGCTCGAGGTCGACGAGGGCGTCGTCCGGCTCGCGCTCGTGGCTGATGCGGAGGCCTGCGTCGGGTCGTGGGGCCAGGCAGGGCTTGAACACGTTGGGCTCTACCTGGTGTGGACTCTACCTGGGTGGTTCGGGCTTGCGGTTGGTGAGGCGGTGCGGCAGGCTTGCTCACAGGTTGTTTTCACAAGTCCGCCGAGGAGGGTATCGATGGCCAGGCCGATGTACTTTCATCTCATCAGTAGCGCGCATCACAAGTATTTGATGGCTGGAGACGAGCACGATGGTCACGTGTACCATCAGGATCTGGAGTCGAACGGCGGCCCTCGCCACAACGCCGGGTGGACCTTCGAGAAGGTGTCCGGAACAGGAAACGATGCGATCTACTACATCCAGGACCAGAAACACGGCAGGTATCTGGTGGCGGGAGACGAGTACGATGGCGCTGTCTACCATCTGCATCACGAAGATCGACGCAACGCCCAGTGGAAGCTGGAGGAGATCCAGCCAGACTGCTTCTACATTCGGGACATGAAGCATGGAAACTACCTCGTGGCTGGAGACGATGATGACGGTCACATCTACCATCAGCCTCACCGTGATCGACTGAATGCTCGCTGGAGGTTCGAGTTCGCGAACACGGACAAGACGGGCTTCGATTGGAGAGATGTGCCCGCGTTCCTCGTGGTGGATGAAGTCGTGGAGTCTTTTCAAGCGGACCGGGAGACCTTGACGTCCTTGCCCGACAGGCCGTCGGTCTTCACGGAGTTTGAATGGATGCACAGCGGTGGAAGTTGGCGGGGCGTCCATGGGGAGTACGACGATTGGCAGGACTTCGAAGGCCGGGGGTGGGTCGAATGTCGGTTCACAGTCAGGTTTCACTCTGAAGTAACCGAGGGACTCGCGAGATCAATTCTATCCCGGCTTGATGACATGTGTCTTGGCGTTTTTGACGTCGACCTTGCCGAGACGGCGCCTTCCAAGTTTTCCGGGGACTCACTGGCTGTCTTTCACCGAGACGGGTATGTTTTCCGGGATGGCTTTTCTCTCGATTCGAAGATGAGGGTTCTGAGCAGATTTCGTATTGACATTTCGACGCAGTCCTTGCCGTGGGAAGCGAAGGTCGTGCGCACGACCGCTGTTGGCCTGGTCCTCCCGGCCGAAGTCCTCAAGGGAACCTTCGAGGGTGACCGTCCACGTGTGCAGCGTACTGACAGGGTTTTCCGGCCGGCTTGATCGAAGTGCTGGAGTCCGGAGGTACTTACGTAATCCCATCGTTCCAGCATCGAAACGAAGAGGTTATCGCTACCTGGCCGACTCCATCCGGGTCTTGCCGCCACCCGATGAGCTCGCGGCCCTCATGGCCGCCGCAGGCCTGCGCGACGTCCGCGTCGAGCGCGAGCCTGGGCGCCGAGCACCTCTTCGTCGGCACCGCCTGGCGACAGGTATCTGATCTCAAGGATCTTTTCGCCTCTCCGAGAAGTGGGCACGCAGCCTGCCGGACCAGCAACGCCGCGCGGGCAGACCTCCGCGAACCACGCAGACCGTCGTCGCGCCACGGCCGCTGCAACCGGCCGACTGCACCCCCGAGGCGCCCGCGAAGGAGCGGCGGCCTGCGTCGCGCTACTCCTCGCGATCCCGCTTCGCCTGCTCCTCCATCGCCCTGCGCAGGCTAAGCGGCCGCATGTCCGTCCACACCGCTTCGATGTAGGCCAGGCACTCCGCCTTGCTGCCCACCGTGCCCACCGGCTGCCAGCCCAGCGGCACCGGCCGGTCGGCGGGCCAGATGTTGTAGGCCTCCTCGTGGTTGGTCACCACCTGGTACTGCGTGGCGTCCTCTTCGTCATCCCAGGTCATGCAGCCCCTCGTCTTCGAGTGCCGGCAGTATAGGCGAGTCGCGTCCGGCCGGCAGCCGCCGTGGCGCCTTCTCGGTGGGCCCTCGTCGGCACCGTGTGACGCCAGGTCTCCGATTTCAAAGACGCTTCCGCCTCTCGCCGAAAAAGTTCGAGCCGCCTGTCAGACCGGCGCCGTCCAGAGCGAAGACTCCCCGAATGTCGCAGGTAGTCGTCACACCACGGAGGTCCCCATGAACGCTCGCACCCTCATCGCTCTCGCCCTGTCCCTCTCCGCCGCCGCCTGCGCCGAGGCCCCCTCGGCCGTCGACGCCTAGGACGCGCCCCTGGCCCTGCGGACCCTGGACGGCCGCTCCCAGGCCATCGAGACCTTCGACGTGAGCCGGGACGGCGACGCCGTCCGTTGGGCCGGTCGGGTGGGGGAGGCCGACTTCACCATCGACGCCAACGCCGACGAGTTGGTCGTCCGCGACGACGCCGGCCAGGCGCTGCTGACGGCCCGCATGGACGACGAGCACATCTACCTGCAGGGCTGGACGGGCGGTGAGCCCTTCGAGGCCACCCTGGCGCGGCCCGTCGAGGCGCCGCTCCAGAGCCCGGCCATCGCGTACGTCGACGACGCCCTGGCCTTCCCGCCCACC
>JAWKQS010000038.1:0-83331 GCA_041389985.1 bacterium | reverse complement strand
TGGGATGTGGTCGTCGTGCTCCGCGGGCGACTGCTCGCGGCCCTGGAGTTCAAGTCTCAGGTGGGTTCCTTCGGCAACAACCTCAACAACCGAACCGAGGAGGCCGTCGGCAGCGCAGTCGACCTCTGGCGTGCCGCACACGCTCAGGCGTATGGGCCAGTCGGCGGCACGACCGGCGAAACCGCCGACCCACGACCGCCGTTTGTCGGCTTCTTCGTCCTCGTTGAGGACTGCGAGAAGGTCCGGGCACCGGTGCGCGCTGACGCGCCCCACTTTCCGGTAGTCCCGGCCTTTCGGGGTGCCTCGTACGCAGAGCGCTACCGCATCCTCTGTGAGCGACTCATGGAGGAACGCCTGTACACGGCCGCCTCGGTCCTGCTATCCGCCCGTAGCAGTGACCCGGCTGCACCCGCCCTGCGCTTCCTCTCCGCTGCCACGAGCCCAGAGGCCTTCTTCACAGCCCTGGCGGGCTCCCTGCTGGCGAGCGTCCAGGCGCCGGGCTGACGTCCTCGCTCAGCCCCTCGGCCAGCAGGTCGAAGACGGCCCGCACGCGGCGGCTGGTCTGTAGCTCCCGGTGGCACGTCAGCCACATGGGGATGGGCAGCGGGGGCAGGTCGGGGAGGACGCGCTGGACGGTGGGGTCGGCGTCGCCGATGCAGGCCATGATGATGCAGACGCCGAGGCCCTGGCGGCAGAGGGCCCACTGGACCATGTGGTCGGCGCAGGTCAGGGGGAAGTGGGCCGGGGTGACGGCGATGCCGAGGGCGTTGAGGCCCTTGATCATCAGGTCGGTGCGGTCGAAGCCGAAGAAGTCGGCTGCGAGCAGGTCGGCCGGGGTGCGGGGCGGGCCGATGCTCGCCAGGTAGCCGGGGGTGGCATAGAGGTGGGCCTCGTCGTGGCGCAGGTGGCGCGCGATGAGGTCCGGCTCGGTGGGTCGGAAGTTGCGGACCGCGATGTCGGCCTCGCGGCGCAGCAGGTCCTTGGCGCTGTTGCTGGCCACCAGCTCCAGGCGGATGCCGGGGTGGGTGCGCCGAATGGCGGCCAGGATGGGCGGCAGCACGTAGGCGGTCACGACCTGGCTGGCGGTGATGGTGACCTCCCCATCCAGGCTGGCGGCCTGGCCCGCGGCGACGAGCGAGACGCGGGTCGCCGCGTCGCGCATGGCGCGCAGCTCGTCGAGCAGGTCGAGGCCCGTCGGCGTGAGGGCGATGCCGCGGCCGACGCGCTCGAAGAGGGTGACGCCCAGCTCGGCCTCCAGGGCCGCGACCTGCCGGCCAATGGTCGGCTGGGCGGTGCCCAGCGCCCGCGCGGCGGCGGAGTACGAGCCCTCCTCGGCGGCCGCGAGGAAGGCGCGGGCGTGGTTCCAGTCGAAGTCGATGCGCTGCCAATCCATGCGAGACTGCATAGCACGCCTGCGATCTTCGGCGAAGACCCATGCACTGCCGGTGGCTACAGTGCCCTCACACCGACGCTGTCCCCGAGGAGGTCCCCATGCACGCCGTCACCCAGCTCCGCTATGGTCCCGCCGATGTCCTGGCCCTGCGCGACGTCCCCACGCCCGCCGTCCGCCCCGGGACGGTGCTGGTCGAGGTCCAGGCCACGGCCATCACCCAGGGGGATCGCCGGATGCGCGCCGCCGACTTCCTCGGCTTCACCCGCCTCTTCGGCCGCCTGATCACCGGGCTCTTCCGCCCCAGGCATGCCATCCCCGGCACCGTCTTCGCCGGCCGGGTCGCCGAGGTGGGGGCGGGCGTGACGCGCTACGCCGTCGGCGACGCCGTCTTCGGCTGCGTCATGCACGGCGCCCACGCGCAGTACCTGGTGGTCGAGGCCGACGGCCCCGTCGGCCTCATGCCCGAGGGCATGCGCTTCGAAGACGCCGCCGAGCTGCCGTACAGCGCCCTCACCGCGTGGTACTTCCTCAACGATCTCGGACACGTACAGCCCGGTCAGCGGGTGCTGGTCCTGGGGGCCTCCGGGGGGGTGGGGCGCGCCGCCGTCCAGCTCGCGCGGCACCTGGGGGCGGAGGTCACCGGCGTCTGCAGCCGCGACCACGACCTGGTGCGGTCCCTCGGCGCCCACCACATCCTCGATCACACGACCACCGACTTCGCCGCCACCGGGCAGACGTGGCACGTCATCTTCGACACCCCCGGCGTGAGCCACTTCGCCCACGCCCGCCGCGCCCTCACCCCCACCGGCCGCTACCTGACGACGCTGGTGAGCGTGCGGCTGCTGGCGCGCATGGCCTGGTCGAAGCTGGTGGGCGGCCAGCGGGGCCTCTCCGGGGTCGCCATGGCCTCCCCCGCCCTGCTCGCCGATCTGCGGTCGCTGGTGGACGAGGGCGCCCTGCGGCCGGTGGTGGATCAGGTCTTCCCGCTCGCGCGCATCGCGGACGCTCATCGGCGCCTCGAAGCGCGCCCCCGCGGCGCCGTGGTGGTCTCGCTGGCGGCGTGACGGGAACGCCTATCGCTCCAGGGTGTTGAGGCGCTCGACCAGGAGGTGGATGGTCGTACCGGGTCCCTGGCCCTCGGGGTTCCAGCGCTCCCCGTGCAGCAGCAGGAGCCGGGCGGCATTGCGGCAGGCTTCGCCCTGTCGGGGGCGCAGCTGCGCGTACATGCTCGGGTCCTTCTTCCGGTAGGGCCGTTCCAGATAGCGCGTCAGCCGCTCCTGGTACGTCGATCGGTGCAGATCGGCGTCGCAGTACTCGAAGTGCAGCAGGTACCAGAGCTCGAACGCCTGGTTGGTCACCGCCACCCGCAGACCCTCTCGCTGCGCAAGGTCGAGCGCCGCATTGAAGCGCTCCGCCTCGAAGCTGTCGCGATCGAAGACGACCCACGTCTCGGTGAACTGGCCATCCTCGTCGCGCCGGGCGATGGCCTTGCGCACGAGCCCAAGGGTGTGATCGCCCTCACCCACCACATCGCCGTTCAAGCGAAAGCCGCTGAAGTACTGGGGTTCGGTCCGCTCTCCCTCGCAGACGATCAGCAAACGCGGGCGCAGCTCGATGGCGTCGACCGGCCGCCCGGCCGCACGTCGCGACGCTCGTCTGGCCTCCCGGGCCTCACGCCGGGCCTCGGCCTTCTCGTCCTTCCGGCGCTGGGCAACCTTGCTCACCGCTCGGCGCCACCCACCACCTGCTCAAGCCCCGAGAGCAGAGGAGTCGCGCCATAGCGACCCAGCAGGTACTGCTGCTCGAAGACCGCGTCGTTGCGCTCCTTGAGCTCGGAGAGCGCATAGAGGCTGCTCTCACCACGGCGGTTCTTCTCGACGAACCAGATCTGATCCCGGCGGAGGAGCTTGCGATCCAGGAGGCCGGTGTCATGGCTCAGCGCGATGAGCTGCGCTCCCCGCGGGTTGGTCGTCGGATCGTGGAAGAGCTTGACGATCGCCCGGCTGATCAGGGGATGCAGCCTCGCGTCCAGCTCGTCGATGACGATGACCGTGCCCCGCGCGAGGGTCTGGAGCAGCGGGCCAGCCAGGGCGAAGAGCTTCCTCGTGCCGCCGGACTCGTGCTCCTCCAGATCAAACTGCTCCTCACCCACCACGTCCCCCGCCTCGTCTTGGATGGCATGGCTGGCGCTCACCTCGACGTGGCGCACCTCCTCCAGCAGGCGATCGACCACCTCCCCCGGCATGCCAGCGGGCAGCTCCGTCCGATCGAGCGCCCGGGAGCGAGCCGTGATCTCGCCGATCCCGAGGTCGAGGGCGCAGATGAGGGCGTTGACCCGGCGCGCAAAGTCAGGGTCCGTCTCCATCTGGAGGGCGGTCCAGGGTCCGCTCTCGTCGTCCACGCCACCCAGGAAGCCGATGGCGCTGAACCAGTCGAGGACGGTGGCGGCGATGGGCACGTTGAACTGCGCGGCCACCGACAGGAACAGCGCGTTGCTGCGGGTCATGGCCTTCAGTTCGCCAAAGGCCCTCATGGCCGGCCGAACCTCGAAGTGGTCGCCCGGCCCTCGATCGAAGAGGACAGCCTCACGCGTCCGCTGGACGTAGAGCCACTCCCGCGACACCGTGGTCGCGTCCGCCTCGAAGCCATAGCGGTACTGCTGGTCGCCCTGCCGGAAGACGACCTCGAATGACGACGGCTCGTCGCGCAGCCCCTCGTGCAGCCGGAACGGCTCGACCCGGATGGCGTCGCCCCGCTGGCCACCGCGAGCGGAGTTCACGACGAAGTCGCACATGAACCTGAAGGCCTTGAAAAGATTACTCTTTCCGCTCGCGTTGGCCCCATGCACGAGGGCTGAGCGCAGGACGCTCAAGCGCTCGTTGACGACGATGGTGTTGCGATCGTCGAGGGCGCGATCTCTGGAGCGGAGGGGTGCCTTCGCCAGACTGAGCGTCACCTCGTTGCTGAAGGAGCGGTAGTTCCCAACTGTGAACTCGATGAGCATTCCGCCCTCGGGATGGACCGATTCGTGACTCTTTCACGAAATCGCCCTTCTCGTCCACCGCCTACCGCTGGGCGGTGGCCTTCGGCGCCTTCACGCGGCTGACGTCGATGACCATCTCCTCGTCGAGGCTGCGCATCATCTGCTCGCTCATGGCCCGGTGGGCGGCGTAGTCCTTCACGTCGACGCGCTCGCAGCGCATCTGGACCTCTTGCTCGGCCACGATGGCGCTGCCCTGGGCGGTGACGGTGCGCTTGAGGCGGATGCAGTCGGTGCCGGTGTCGATGGCCTCGGGGAGGCGCTTGACGCGGGCGCCGGGGGGCAGATCGAGGGTGACCTTCCAGCGCAGGGTGCGCGGCGAGCCGAGCAGCACCGGGTGCTGGCGATCGGCGAGGCCGAACCAGTCCTGGGGGGACCACTCGATGGGGGGCTTGAGCCGCAGCTCGCTGCCTTCGCGCCGGGCGAGGCTGGGGACGGTGAGCTGGAGCTGGACCCTCGCCGGCTCGAGGACGCTGTCGATCTGCATGGCCTGGTGGCCCTCGAGGCGAGCGCCCGCGAAGGTGCGCACCACCTGCTGCTGCATGAGCTGGCCGAACTGGCTGGGGTTGCGGGCCGCGCGGCGGATGAGGCTGCCCATGCGGCCGTGGGCACTCAGCTCCATCTCGCCCTGGGCGCGGCCGTCGGGGGCCAGCGTCAGGGCGGTGTCGACCAGCGTGGTGTCGACGCTGGCGTCCTGGTACGGGATGGGGCGCCACGAGTGCTGGTCGTTCATGGGGTTGAAGACCAGCGACAGGGTGCCCTGGTCGTCATGGCGCAGGACGTCCACGTCGAGGGCATCCACCGTGGGGTCGTAGAACCGGCCCTCGGGGATGCCCTCCTGGGCGGGCACGTACACGATGGCGTGGTTGAACTGCTGCATCGGAACCTTGAGGCGCACCGGGCCCCCGTCGCGGGTGCGCACCAGGGCGAAGTGCACCTCGATGCCCATGAGCCGGGCGAGGGCGATGAAGAGGACCGCCTTGTCCTTGCAGTCGCCGTACTGGCGCGCCATCACGACGGGCGCGGCGTGGGGCTTCACCCCGGCGATGGCCCCCTCGTAGTCCTGCTGGTAGCGGATGTTGGTCATCAGGTAGGCGTGGATGCGCTGGACCTTCTGGGCCGGCGTCGTCGCGCCCTGGGCCAGCGTCGCCGCCAGCGTCTCCAGCTCGGGGCTGGTGCGGAAGGCGTCCTGGAGCAGGGCCTTCTCCCAGCGCCAGAAGGTGTCCCAGTCGGGCACGCTGCTCACCGCCACATGCCAGGCCACCTCGGAGAGCGTCGGCATGCTGGGCTCGATGAGCACCGGCGGGGTGTCGCGGGCCTGCCAGACCACCCGGATCTGGTCGTCCTTCTCTACCTGGGTGTGCTCGTAGCCGCCGCGGCCCTCTTCCAGGAAGGTGGTGCCCTTCGGCGCCCAGAGCACCCAGCGGCTGATCACCGTCTGGACGCCGGGGGCCTGGAACCACCACTGCCGCGCCAGGAAGCGCGCCAGGTACCCGTCGGGGCGCTGGTCGACGCGGTACTGCAGCACGACGGTGGAGCCCTCGCCGAGCTGGCGGAAGCGGACGACGCCCCCGCGGATGGACGAGGCCTCGATGCGCTTGCCGAGCGCGTCCACGGCGAAGGCGTGCATGACGCGCGCGCGGCTGGATCGCAGGCTCATCTGCGTCAGGTTGTCGCGGCCCGCCTGGTTGACGGCGTGGGCCACCAGCGTCACGACGTTGATGGTGCTGCCGTCGGGGGCCAGGGACGTCACCTCGTCGTCCATCAGGTAGATGAGGTCGGTGCCGTCGGCGGGCTTCACGGCGTCGCGCTGGCGGATGGCCGCCTCCAGGGCGTCCTCTCCCGGGACGTCGGCCAGCCAGGGGCCGCTCTTCTCGGGGGCCAGGTACTGGAGGCGGTTGGCCAGGGACTCGTTCTCGGGATCGCGGGCCAGGGCCTCCTTCCACAGCGAGATGGCCTGGGCGCGGTCGCCCCCCTGCATGGCCAGCCGCGCCAGCCGGTCGTAGGCCTCCGCCGCCATGGGGGCCATCTGCACCAGCTTCATCCAGGCCGCGCGGGCGCCGGCAGGATCGCGGGCGCGCCGCAGCGTCTCGCCCAGGGCCTCCCAGGCCTCGCGGTCATGGGGCCAGGCGCGCGCCCACCGCTCGGCGTAGGCCCGCGCGCTCGGGTAGTTGTCGTTGCCCTGGTGCAGCCAGTGCATCCGCTTGAGGGCGGTGTAGCTGTTGGGCAGGTTCTTCAACAAATCCGTATAGATGGCCTCGGCGCGCGGGTAGAAGCGCAGGGCCTCGTAGCACTCGGCCAGGGCCTCGCGGGCGTGCTCGAGCCCCGGCTGGCGGGCGTCGACCTTCTCGAGGATCTGGCAGCGCTCCTCGTTCCACTTCTCGCGCTCCAGGATGTCGGCGAGGGCGAAGGCGGCGCCGTCGCGATCGGGGTGGGCCGTCCACAGGGCCGTGAGCTGCTGGCGGGCCTTCTCGCGCAGGTTCTGCTGGTCCCAGAACCGGGCCTGCTTCAGCGCCAGCAGGGGCAGCTCGGCGCCGAACTTCTCGCTGAGCTCGTTGAGCAGGTCCGAGGTGCTGCCGCGCTCCTGGTTGTCCCAGAGGGCGGCGGCCTTGAGCCAGCGGACGAGCAGGGCGTCGGGGTAGGCCTGGAAGAGGGCCTCGGCGATCTTCACGCGGGGCACCGCCAGGCCGACGTCCTCGGTGAACGCGGCGGCCAGCAGGCCCTTGCGGGGGCCGTCGGGGACGCCCTCGACCGCCTGGGGGATGAGGCTCTCCTCGGTGTACGGGCGCTCCACGGGCCGCGCACCGTCGGCGACCGGGCTGTCGGCCTTGACCTGGGCCAGCCCCTCCGCCCCGATGGGTGCGCCGCCCGGGCCAGTGATGCGGGCCACCAGCATCCAGGCCCCCGCCTCGCCGTGGGCGGTCTTGATCAGTACGCGGTTGGTGCCCGCCCGCAGCTTCACGGGCAGGACGACGCCGTCGAACGTCCAGGAGCTGAGCCGCTGGCCGGTGAAGACCAGGATGTCGTTGACCCAGACCTTGACGGGATCGGTGGTGGAGAGCCGCAGCTCGTAGTCTCCCGCCGCCTGCACCTTGACCGCCGCCGCGCCGTAGGCCACCTGCCACCGGACGGGCTCCATCATGGCGTGCAGGTGCAGCTTGCCGCGGGGATCTTCGGGGAGGTCGTCGCGCCAGCCCACCTCCAGCCGCGAGCCCGGGTACCGCTTGCCCAGATCCAGCTCGCGCTCGGGCGGGTACTCGGCGTCGAAGCCCTTGCCCTGGTCGTTGTCCCAGGTGCCGATCACCGTGAGCTTCAGCCGCCCCGTCACCGCGTCGACGGCAGCCTGCTGCTCGGCGGCACGATCCTGAATGTGCAAGGAATGCGAGGACATCCACGCGGCCATGGCCCGGACGTCGGCCCGGGGGTGGTCGCGACGCAGCGCCTCGAAGAGGGCCACCAGGCGGGCGCGCTCGGCGTAGGTCCAGTGCAGGGCGACCAGCCGGTTGAGCAGGTAGATGGGGGCGTCGCCCGCCGGATCGAGCAGGGCCCTGGCCAGGTGATCCAGCTCGTCGCGCTCGCGATCCTCGAACCGGGCGAGGGTGGCGGCCAGCTCGTGGTAGAGGGCGCTCTCGGGGCCCGCGGCCTTCGCGGCCTCGATGGCGGCGCGCATGCCCGCGGGATCGGGGGCGGTGTAGAAGGCGTTGGCGGCCGCGGCCAGCGCGGCGGCGTCGGCCGGCGCCGCCGCCCCGAGGCAGGGTGGGCACGGGCGGGCCGCCGCAGCCGGCGAGCAGCAGGGCGACGAGGGCGAGCAGCCGAGGGGCGGCCAGCGGGTGGCGCTTCATGGGGCGGGGGCCCTCCTTGGGTTCGCGGACCATCAAGAGACAGCGCGGGGCGGTCTTGAGATTCCCGTCAGCGCAGGCGGGCTGCCAGCGCGGCGGCCTTCTGCTGGACGCGCGGATCGAAGGAGCTGAGCTCGACCTCCTCCAGCCGCGACCTGAGCAGGGCCTTGCGGGGCACCACCTTGCCCGCCCCCACATGGGCCTCCAGCACGCCGAGGGCGGCGAGCAGCACGGCGTCCTTCGGGTGGGCCAGGGCCCGCTCCACGAAGTCGAGGTCGTCGGGCATCGCGTGGTCGGCCAGGAAGGCGTCCAGCGCCTTGACCAGCTCGCCACCGCTCGCGGCCATCACCGCGCGCAGCTTCTTCTGGCGCTCCCCCGCCTCCCCCACCGGGGCGTCCCCCAGCTTCTCCTTGAGGTGGGCGGGCAGGGCCGCGCTGCCGTCGAAGAGGGCATCGAGCTGCCGCTTGTAGGCCGCCGTCGCGGTCTCGACGCGGGGCGTCGCCGCGCGGGGGCGCTCCTCGCGGCGGTGGCTGCTCTGGTCGTTGCGGCGGTCGCGATCGCGCCAGCTTGGCTTGTCGGCCACGGCGTTCCTCCGTCGGTTCTGCCCGCCGACGATAGACCCGCCCTCCGCGCGATGGCAACGGCGCGCCGCCCTGTGGCATCCTCTCGCCCATGTTTGCCCAGTTCACCGGAACCGACCGCTACATCGCCTCCCTCGAGCTGCAGGAGGCCGTGAACGTCGCCCTGGCGTTGCAGCGCCCCCTGCTCATCAAGGGAGAGCCCGGCACCGGCAAGACGCTGCTGGCCGAGGCCGTCGCCGAGGCCCTCGGCCGGCCCATGTTCACCTGGCACGTGAAGTCGACGAGCAAGGCCCAGGAGGGGCTGTACGTCTACGACGCCGTGCAGCGCCTGCACGACAGCCGCTTCGGCGACAAGGACGTCGGCGACATCCGCCAGTACATCCGCTTCGGCGGGCTGGGCCAGGCCTTCCTGCACCCCGCCCCCGCCGTCGTCCTCATCGACGAGGTGGACAAGGCCGATCTGGAATTCCCCAATGATCTCCTGCATGAGCTCGATCAGATGAGCTTCGAGGTCATCGAGACGGGGGACCAGCACACGGCCCGGCACCGCCCGCTGGTCATCATCACCAGCAACAACGAGAAGGAGCTGCCCGACGCCTTCCTGCGCCGGTGCATCTTCCACTTCATCGCCTTCCCCGAGCGCGATCTGATGGGCCGCATCGTGCGCGTGCACCACCCGCAGGTGCGCCAGACGCTCATCGACGAGGCCATCGCCCGCTTCTACTGGCTGCGCGGCCTGCCGGAGCTGCGCAAGAAGCCGTCGACCAGCGAGCTCATCGACTGGATCGCCGCCCTGGTGCGCGGCGGCCTCGACCCCGAGGACCTGACCGACCGTGTGCCCTTCCTGGGCTCGCTGCTGAAGAAGGAGCAGGACCTGGAGGCGTTCGACCGGCACCGCAAGCGCAAGGGCTGGACGTGACGGCCCCGGCGGCCGCCGCCGCGCGGCCCGAGCCCCTCTTCCTGGACTTCTTCTACCTGCTGCGCGTCAACGGCGTCCCCGTCAGCACCCGCGAGTGGCTGATGTTCGTCGAGTGCCTGGCCATGGGTCTCGCCGCCGCCGACCTGCACCGCTTCTACGCCCTGGCCCGCGCCACCCTCATCAAGAGCGAGCGGCACTACGACATCTTCGATCGCGTCTTCGCCCACTTCTTCGCCGGCGCCGAGGCCCCCGCCGGCCTCGCCGACGCGGTGGAGAAGTGGCTGGAGCAGCCGCTGCCCGTGCCCCAGCTCAGCCCGGAGGAGCTGGCGATGCTGGAGCGGCACGACCCCGAAGCTGCGCCGCATGTTCGAGGAGCGGCTCAAGGAGCAGGACGAGCGGCACGACGGCGGCAACAAGTGGATCGGCACCGGCGGCACCAGCCCCTTCGGCCACAGCGGCCAGAACCCGCAGGGCATCCGCGTCGGCGGCAGCGGCGGCGGACGCTTGGCCATCCAGATCGCCAGCCAGCGCCGGTTTCGCGAGTACCGCAGCGACCTGACGCTGGACGTCCGCCAGCTCTCGGTGGCGCTGCGCCGCCTGCGCCGCCTGGGCCGCGACGGCCGGGCCACCGAGGTGGACATCGACGGCACCATCGACGCCACCGCCAAGAACGCCGGCGATCTGGACGTGCGGCTGCACCCCCCGCGGGAAAACCGCTTGAAAGTCCTGCTGTTGATGGATGTGGGCGGGTCCATGGATCCCTTCGCCGACCTGTGCAGCCGCCTGTTCAGCGCCGCCCACGGGGCGACGCACTTCCGGGAGTTCCACGCCTTCTACTTCCACAACTGCGTCTACGAGGCCGTGTGGCGCGACGCCCGGATGACGGACGCCATGACCACCCGCGAGCTCCTGCGGTGGCTCCAGCCCGAGACGCGCCTCATCTTCGTGGGCGACGCCTTCATGGCCCCGTACGAGCTCTTCGCCCAGTACGGCGCCATCGACTACTGGCACCACAACGAGCAGGCCGGCATCGGCTGGCTGCAGAAGCTGGCCCAGCACTTCCGCAAGGCGGCGTGGCTCAACCCCATGCCCGAGCAGTACTGGCACCACAGCACCATCAGCGCCATCGGCGACATCATCCCCATGTTCGAGCTGACCCGGACGGGCTGGACCGTGCCATCGAGGAGTTGCAGTAGGGCACTTTCTCTGTCAGATCGTCTGCCACGAAGGCGAAGGCCTCGCCGGCCCTTCCACCTCACCGGAGCCGACGATCATGCCCACCCTCTCGCCATCCTGACCCTCGCGCTGGCCCAGCCTGCGCCCGATCCCGACGTCCTGACCGTGGCCCAGGGGTCTGCAGCAGCCTGCACCCCGACGCCGCCCTGACCGGGCTCTTGACGCTCGCCGGCAAGCCCGAAGGCGTCGAGCTCGGGCAGGCCTGGCGGTCGGCCCTCGGCTGCCTCAAGGCCATTCAGCGAGCCCCCATCCCGCCGGGCGCGCTGGCCCCCGTCGCCCCGGCGCTGGCCGACGCCCTGTGCGCCTGCCGCGACCCCATGTGCACGTTTGACGCCCTCCGAAGGACGTACCCCGGCGAGGTCACGGCGGAGGCCCGGGCGCGGGCCGTCGACTGCCTGCGCGGCGGGTACCGGGCCGTGCTCGCGGCCCACGCCATGCGGGATGCGATCTGCGCCTGCCCGGACATCGCGTGCGCGAGCCAGGCCGCCGAGCGAACGACCCCGGCGCTGGTGGCGCTGAAGGACGTCCTCGGCGGCGAGGCCGACATCGCCGACATCAAGGCGGCCGGCGAGGCGAGCGCCGCCTGCATGAAGCGGATGGTCGCCCCGAAGGCACCCGCCGCAGACACGACGGGGTCGACCCCGTAGACCCCCGATTCCGCCCGCCTTCCCGCTGTGTCAGACTCGCGCGCGGGGTCGGCAACGCGGAGACCATTGCATGCGCAACCCATTGTTATTGTTTGCCTTTTTCCTCCTCCCTTCCACACCCCTGGCCCAGGATGATCCCGACGAGGCCCCGGTGGAGGAGCCCGCCGTGGATCCTGCCGAGGAGCCGGCCCCCGCGGCGCCCGAGGAGGGCGCGGACTGGGGCGAGCTGAGCGCCTCCAGCGGCGCCCTGCCGACAAAGTGGGTCACCAACGACGGGGTCATCCCCTTCAAGGGGCGGACGTTCAAGGAGGTCCTGCAGGAGATCGCGGCGCGGCCTGACAAGGAGGCCGGCTCGATGTTCTGCAAGCCCTACATGCGGCTCGGCGGGACGAAGCCCGGCGTCGTGGGGCGGTGCGAGGTGACGGTCACCTGCACCCGGACGCTCCCCGTCTGGACGCACCGCGACGGCGCCAGCGCCGAGGCGAAGGCCGAGTGGGACCGCTTCGCGGGCGCCGTGAAGCGGCATGAGGACGAGCACGCCGCCGTGCAGAAGGAGGCGTACGCGAAGGTCTGCGAGCAGGCCATCGGCAAGGACAAGGCCGGCGCGCAGGCGGTCCTGGAGGCCGCGCGGGCGAAGGCGAAGGCCGCCTCCGATGCCCACGACGTCCGCACCGACCACGGCACCCGGGAGGGCTGCACGCTCGACATCAGCAAGACGCCGCCGAAGGGCAGCCAGGCGGACGAGCCGGCCGAGCCGGCGGCGGAGGAGCCTGCCTTCGAGGCCGCCCCCGAGGCGGAGCCGACCGAGCAGCCGGCTGAGCAGCCGGCCGAGCAGCCGGCCGAGGCGCCCGCGGAGGACGAGTAGGGGCCGGGGGCCAGCCGCAGGGGCAGGCCTCAGCCCAGGGCGCTGATGGCCGCGCGCAGGGCGTGCTGGACGGCGCGGATGCTGGCGGTGCCGTCGATGGTGAGGGCGCCGTGGAGCGTCGCGGCTTCGCGGTAGGCCGCGGCGACCTTCACCTGGAAGGCGTCCACCTCGAAGAGATCGGCGGCCAGGCCGCGGCGGGCGCGGCGCTGGGCGGCGACGTCGGCGGGCACGTCGACGAAGAGCGTGAGGTCGGGCCGGCGGAAGGGCGCGTTGAGGGCGGCGATCCAGGCGGGATCGCACTCCGATCCCTGGTAGGCGAGGGACGACATCACATAGCGGTCGCAGATGACGTCGGTGCCGGCGGCGAGGGCGGGCTCGATCTCGCTGTGCAGGTGGTCGGCGCGGTCGGCGACGAAGAGGCCGGCGATGGCGCGGGGGTCGAGGCGCTGGCCGTCGCCCGCGACGATGCGCTGGCGCAGGGCGTGGCGGATGAAGGTGCCGACGGGGCCGCCGCTGGGCTGGTTCGTCTGCAGGACGCGCCGGCCGGCGCGGGTGAGCCAGCGCGTCAGGAGGCGCGCCTGGGTGGTGGTGCCAGCGCCGTCGATGCCTTCGAGGACGATGAAGCGGCCGGGGCTGGTCATTCGGAGATTTCCTTGGTGGAACGAGAGGTTGCGCGGTGGTCGAGCCAGGCGCGCACGGCCCGGACGTGGGGCTCGGCGGCCCAGGCGGCGGCGAACAGGGCCGTCTCGTCGGCGGTGGGGTCGTCGATGAGCCGCTTGTGGGTGGCGAGCACGGCGGCCGGGTGCCCGGCGATCTCGCGGGCCAGCTTGAGCGCGGCGGGGCGGGCGCCCACGCCGGCGGGCGCGACCACGTCGACCAGGCCGATGGCCTGGGCGTCGGGGGCGGTGAGCCAGCGGCCCGTCCACAGCAGGTGCAGGGCGCGGCTGCGGCCGACCCGGGCCGCGAGGCGGCGGGCCCCGCCCCAGGCGGTGGGGACGCCCATCTGGATCTGGCGGAGCGCGAAGCGGGCGTCGGCGGCGGCGACCACCAGGTCGCAGGCGAGCAGCACCTCGACGCCGCCCCCGACGGCCCCGCCGTCCACCGCGGCGATGACCGGGACGGGCAGGCAGGCGAGGGTGGCCAGCGCGCGCTGCATCGTCTCGGCGACGAAGACGCCGTCGGCCTCGGTGTGGTGGGCGGCGAGGGCGCGCAGGTCGCCCCCCGCGATGAAGTGCCCGTGGCCGCCGGTGACGATGACCACCCGGGGGCCCAGCTCGCCCGTCATCTCGCGGGCCAGCTCGGCCGCGGCGGCCTCGAGGGCCTGCATGGTGACGGGGGCCAGGGCGTTGCGCGCGTGGGGGCGATCGACGATGAGCGTGGCGACGTCACCGTCCCGCTCGAGCCTGACCCCGGCGTGGGCGGCGCTCATGGCGCCCCCTTGCGCTGCAGCCGGGCCCGGGCGTCCTCCACCATGGCGCGCACGTCGGCGTCGTCGTGGCTGGCCAGGATGTCGAAGAAGTCCCCCACCCGCTCGCCGCCGACCACCGAGAGGGCGTCCAGCACGGCCCGCAGCAGCTCGCGGTCGCGGGGGTTGGCCAGATCGATGAGCGCGCGGGCGGCGCCGTCGTCGCCGATCTCGGCCAGGGCGCCGATGAGGCGCAGCAGCACCTCACGCTCCTTCTCGATCCGGGTGCGGCGGCTGATGGCCTCCACGGCGGCCGCGTCGCGCCGGAAGGCGAGCTGGTCGATGGCGGCGAGGCGCACGGCCGGATCGGGGTCGTCCAGGCGGGTCGTGAGGGCCGGCGTGCCGAGGCCGAGGAGGCCCACCCGGGTCTTGAGCCCCTGGACGACCGGGTCGAAGGCCTTGTCGATCCGGGCGCCGAGGGCCCCATCCCCCTCGACGGGGGCCTCGTCCATGCCCTCCAGGAAGATGTGCTGGCCCTCGGCGCTGCCCGGGGCACGCAGGCGCGCCTCGACGGCCCAGACGGCGCGGCTGCGCGCCCCGGCCGGGGCCGGGTCGGCGGCGGGGATGAGGCCCTCCCCCACGGTGAAGCCGTGGACGAGGCGCGCGGTGAGGGTGAGGCGGGCGGCGTCGTCGGGGGCGTCGTCGGCGAACCGCAGCCCGATGGCCTCGAGGCGGGCGCGCAGGCTCGGGCCCAGGTCGTCCGGGGTCGGCGTGAACCGCCGGGCCTCGGCGGGGGTGGCGTCCTCCACGCTGAAGCGGGTGACGACGACCGGCGGGCCCGCCGGGGTCTCCGCGGCGGGCGTCGGCGCCTCCGGGGCGCTCTTCGTGCAGCCCACCAGGGCCAGCACACAGAGCAACCCGTTGATCCGAATGGCTTTTCTCGTCACCGTCACATCCTCGCCAGCCGGTCGACGCCGTCCCTCGACGCTCTGCCCGGCCTGTGGTACCAGATGAGGGCATCGGAATTGAAGCCACCCGGGAGGCCAGGCATGCGGCGAACCCCCTTCTTCTCCCTCGCCGGCGCGGCGCTCTGCCTCGTCGCCTTCGCGGCCCCCGCCGGCGCCCAGGAGGGCAACGGCACCCTGCGCACGGGCCCCTACCTGGGGGTCCAGCCGGGCCAGAAGGACGACGCCCCCGGCAAGGTCCAGCTCGCGGGCAAGGGCGGCATCAAGCTGCTGACGTGGGTGGGCTTCCAGATGGTGGGCGAGGGCGGACGGGTGTTCCTGCAGACCTCGGAGGCCCCCACCTACCAGCTCGTCTCGGCCCGCCCCGACGAGGTGGTGCTGGAGCTGACCGACACGAAGCTGCACCGCAAGAACGACGGGCGGCCCCTCAAGACCGGGTGGTTCCCCACCGCGGTCCGCGAGATCGACGCCGATCCGGTGCGTGGCGACAAGACGCGCACCCGGGTCACCATCCGCCTGCGTGAGCAGGTCGGCTACGATCTGCGGCAGGAGGGCAACTACCTCATCCTTGACTTCCGGGCCCCCACCGGCCCGGTCACGGCGCCGCCCATCCAGTAGCGCCTGGCGCGGCCTGCGCTTGCAGGCGGGGCGCCGGATCCGGTATCAGGGCGCTCCGAACGCGGAGTGTGCCCCATGCGCGTGTCCCTCCTGGTGCTCGTCCTCGCCCTCCTGCCCGCCTGCGGCGCCGAGATCGGCGACGAGTGCAGCTCCGACTCCGAGTGCGGCAACCGCCGCCTGTGCGACCGGGCCAGCCGGGGCGGGTACTGCACCGTCTCGCCCTGCACCCCGGGCTCGTGCCCGGCCGGGTCGGTCTGCGTCGAGTTCGAGAACGAGGCCACGTACTGCATGGCCCTCTGCGACACCAGCGACGACTGCCGCGGCGGCTACACCTGCGACAAGGAGGCGGGCGCGGCCCCCTTCTGCCGCCAGCAGGGCTGACGCTTGGGGGCGCTGGCCCGCCCGCTGGCCGGGGCGCTCCTCGCCCTCCTCGCCCTCGCCGGCTGCGCCGATGACGTGCCCGATCCCGTCGGGGCGCGCCCGACGCCGCCCCGCGTCGCCCCCCTCGCCCCCGAGAGCGTCGTCCCCGGCAGCGTGATCATCATCGACGGCGGTGGCTTCCTGCGCGGCGACGCCGGCCAGACGGTGGTGCGCCTGCGCGGCGAGGTGCGGGGGGCCGGGGTGGACGTGACGCTCAGCCCGGCGCGGGTGCAGCCCGATCGGCTGGAGCTGGTGGTGGGCGACGCCATCGCCGAGGTCTTCCGGGGGCGCGCCGGGCGCCTGACGGGCACGCTCACCGTCATCGTCTCGCCGGCCGACCAGCCCTGGGACGCCCGCACCGAGGTGCCGCTGCTGCTGGACTGGGCGCCGTTTTTGGAGCCGACGCTGGCGGCGGTCGAGGCGCCCGACGTCGTGGCCCCCGGGGCCCTCCTGCCCATCGCCGGGGACGGGCTCATCGACGGGGCAGAGGGCCAGACGGTGCTCGTCATGCAGGGGCGCTTCACGACCCTCGACGACGAAATCCGCAGTGTAGACGTGGTGTTGCCGCTCTTCGACCGGCAGGGACGGCGGCGGGGGCGGGTCTTCCTGGAGCCGGGCGCGCTGGGCCTGGCCGAGGGCCGCTTCCGGGGGCGGGCGCAGCTTCGGACCACGAGCGCAGCCGGCGTCGAGCAGGAGACCGCGCCGGTGGATCTGGCGTTCGCGCAGGGGCCGCCGCGGGTGCGCGCCCTGAGCCCGGAGCACGCGGCCCGGGGCCAGTCCATCGCGCTGCTGGGGGAGGGCTTCCTGCCGGGGGACGCCAATGCCCGGACGGCGACGCTGGTGCACGCCGTCGGGGCGTTCGGTCCCGAGGGCGAGGCGGGGGCGCCGGTGGATCTGCTGCTGCTGCCCGAGGCCTGGATCGACAACGGCGAGGTGCGGCTGGCGCTGCGGACGGTGATCGGGGACGACGGGCCCACGGGGTTCGGGGCCAGCGCGGGCCGCTTCGTGGGCCAGATCTGGGTGGAGCTGCTGGCCGGGTTCGAGCGGGCGGAGTCGGCGCCGGTGCACGCCACCTTCACGGTGGATCCCGCGACCCAGTGGGTGCGGCTGGTGTACCTGCCGGGCTTTCGCGAGAGCCTCGCGCGCTTCGGGCTGGCGGGGGCCGAGGATCGGCTGCGGGCGCTCATCCTGGCGGTCTGCGAGCGCGACTATGCGGGCCTGCGGGTCTTCTTCGCCGAGACGATGCCCCCCGGCCAGGCCGAGCACCTGACCGTCGAGATCGGGGGGCGAGATCCCAACGGCCTGGGCCTCTTCGGGGCCGACAACTCACCGGTGAAGGACGACGACAACTGGCGCCTCGACGAGCTGCTGGGGGGCCGCAACGCGGAGAGCGCGGCGGCGGGCAGCTTCGCCTACGGGGGCATCTTCCTGGAGTCGTTTCTGGCGCTGTCGCCCAGCCAGCCCGACGCCAACCTGCTGGCGGACCCGCGGTTCGACGAGGTGTTCGGGCCCTTCTCCCCCGCCCTGTCGGCGTCGGCGCGCCCCCTGGCGCCGGGGGAGGTGCCCGGCGGTGCCCGGGCGGCCCAGGCGGATCGGGCCCTGAGCGCGCTCGCCAACCTGGTGGGCTCGACCATCACCCAGGAGGTGGGCCACGCCCTGGGGCTGGCCCGGGTGCCGGGGGAGGTGCACAATCCCCAGGACACCGACGGCGGGCTCATGGACGCAGGGGGTGATCGGCCGTTCGTCGAGCGCGCCGCCCTGGACGGCACGCCCCCCGCCCGCTTCCTCGAACCCAACCGCAGCTACCTGCGGGCCCTCTTCGGAGATTGAGCGTGGTCGTTCGCCTCTGCTTCGCCGTGACCTTCCTGCTGGCCGCCTGCGGGGACCGCCTGGCCGCGGATCCGCGGCCCGCCCCCGCCAGCGTCCCCAGCGACGCGGCCGCGCCGCCCGCCCCGGCCTGCCAGACCGATCGGGACTGCACGGGCGACTGGACCCCCGACCAGCGCGGCTGCGACACCCCGAACCGCTGCTTCGGCGGCCAGTGCATCCCGCCGCCCGCGATGACGGGGGAGGCCAACGACCAGACGGGCCAGATCGTCTTCGAGGGGGCCCCCGAGGTGACGTACCAGGTGGAGGTCGCGGCCGCCCCCTTCGAGACCCAGCGCGGCCTCATGTGCCGGCCCTCCATGAAGGCCGACTGGGGCATGGTGTTCCTGCTGGCCAGCACCCGCGTGCAGCGGTTCTGGATGTTCAACACCTTGATTCCCCTCGACATGATCTTCCTCGACGAGGACTGGAACGTGGTGGGCGTGGTGGAGAACGCCGAGCCGCTGACGCTGAGCGGCCGCGGCGTGAACACGCCGTCGCGCTACGTCCTCGAGCTGTCCGTGGGCCAGGCGCGGCGGGCGGGCATCACGGTGGGCCGCAAGGCGCGCTTCTACCCGCCGCGCTCGGGGCTCTGAGCCGGTGCGACGGGGCCTCTTCACCCCGATCTGGAGCGGGGTGCTGGTCGCGACGGCCGTCGCCCTCTGCTTCGTGCCGCTGTTCAACCTGCTGGCGTTCGAGTTCGCCTTCGCCGTCGGCCTGCCGGTGACGTTCTGCGCGGGTGCCCGGGGGGTGCGGGCGCGGCGGGCAGAGCCGGATGCGTGGCGGGCGTGGGCCCACGCGGGGCTGCGGGCGACGGCCCTGGCGGCGCTGCCGCTGCTGCCCATCAGCCTCAACGCGCTGCGGGTCCAGAACTGCAACTACCTGGAAGGCTTGATCTTCTACGCGCTGCTGCCCGGCATGACCGCGTGGCTGGCGGCCGGGGTCGGGGTAGCGATCGGGCGCGTCGCCCCGCGCCGTGGCGTCCTGCTCTTCGTCGTCGTCGTCCTGGGGACGGTGGCGCTGGCGCTCCTGCGGTTCTACTTCCAGCCGCCGGTGGACGCCTTCAACCTCTTCCTGGGCTACTACCCCGGCTCGCTCTACGACGAGGTGGTGGAGATCGGCGACCGGCTGCTGGCGTCGCGGGCCCAGGACGTGGGGCTGGTCGTGGCCCTGGTGGCCCTCTCGGGGCTGCCGCGTCGGCGGATCGTGGCCGCCGCCGCGGTGGGCCTGGCGGTGGCGACCGGGCTGCTGGCGCGGTCGCGGGACGTCTTCCGGGATGCGGGCTACGTGCAGGCCGCCCTCGGGGGCCACCGGGCCACGGCCCACCTGGACGTGTACCACCCGGCCGACTGGTCCCCCGGCCGGGTGACGGCCCTCGCCCGGGATCTCGAGTTCGCCTACCAGGAGCTCAAGGACTTCCTCGGCGTCGAGCCCAGCGAGCGGCCGGCCATCTACCTGTACGCCGACCTGGCCAGCAAGAAGCGCTTGATGGGCGCGGGCCGCAGCCGCATCGCCAAGCCCTGGCAGCGCGCCCTGCACATCCAGGCGCTCCAGGTCGGCGACGCGGTGGGCATCCACGAGCTGGCCCACGTCTTCTCGGCAGAGCTTGCGCCGGGCCCGCTGCACCTGAGCATGCACGGCCCCCTGCCCCATATGGGCCTCATCGAGGGGCTGGCGGTGGCGGCCACCTGGGAGTCGGGCCGGCTCGACGGCCACCAGTGGAGCGCGGCCATGCGCCGGGTGGGGGCGGCGCCGCCGCTGCGACGCCTGCTCGATCCCACCGGCTTCCTCAGCCAGAACTCGCGGACGGCCTACACGCTTTGCGGCTCGTTCGTCCGGTTCGAGCGCGAGACGGAGGGCCCCGAGGCCGTGGCCGAGACCTACCGGTCGGGGGGGGTGCCCAGCGGGCTCGACGCGCGGGTGGCAGCGTGGGAGGCCAGCCTGGACGCCCTGCCCCTGGATCCTCGCGCCCTCGCCGAGGCGGAGGCCCGGTTCGATCAGCCGGCCATCTTCGCCAAGGTCTGCGCCCATGAGGTGGCGGCCCTGCGCCGGGAGGCGAGCGAGGCGGTCGGCGCCGGGGACGCGGCGACGGCGCTGGCGAAGCTGGCCGAGCTGCTGGGCCATGTGCCGGGCGACGTCGCGGCGCGGCTGACCCGCATCAGCCTGCTGCTCGCCACGGGTGAGGTGGCCCAGGCTCGCGATCTTGCACAGGAAGTCGCCGACGACGAGCGCGCCGGCGCGGTGGCGCGGATGCGGGCCCGGGAGTGGCTGGCGGACTTGCAGGCCGCCGCCGGGGAAGCCGAGCCGGCACGGGCCGCCTACGACGCGCTGCTGGCGCAGGCCTACGATCGGGATCAGATCCGGCGGCTGGCCGTGAAGCGCCTGAGCCTGGCGGGCGGACCGGCCGCGGCAGCCATCCTGCGCCTGCTGACCGCCCCGCCCGGCGCGACGCTGGCGGCGGCGGACGCGGCCCTCGACGAGGCGGTGGCCGCGGATCCGGGCTCGCCGGTGGTGCAGTACCTGGTCGGCAGGCGGCACCTGCGGGAGCGCCGCTTCGCGGAGGGCATCGAGGCCCTGGCGGCGGCGCTGGCCGGGGGGCTGCCCCACTCGGCGCTGCGCTTCGAGGCCGCGCGGCTCATCGCCCGCGCGCGCTTCGACCTGGGGCAGTACGCCGAGGCGGGCGCCGCCTTCGACGCCCTCGCCGCCGACGCCGATCCCGAGATCGAGCGGGGCGAGCGCTTCGTGCTGCGGCGCTGGGCCCGACGGGCGCGGTTCTTCGCGTCGGCCGGTGTTGACAAGGATCCGGGCCGCCCGGAAGATGCGGCGGATTCCGGCAGCGACGAGGAATAGGCCCGCGGGGCCTCGACGTTGGGCCGGCGTGGTCAACTGGGAGGTGGCGATGCTCACCCGTCGACACGGCGCGGCCTTCGCGCTGGTGCTGGGGCTGTTCTCTTCGGGCTGTGGTCCCCGGTACGTCAAGGGCACCGAGATCGAGTACTCGAGCCAGAAGCAGGAGCTGGCGGATCTCGTCGAGCGCTACCGCGTCGCGCTGGTCCAGCGGGACGCCGACGCCCTCCGGGCGATGGTCAGCCGGGGCTACTTCGAGAACGGCAGCACCACCAGCGATCCCAGC
This sequence comes from bacterium, assembly GCA_041389985.1. GTDB lineage: Bacteria > Myxococcota_A > Bradymonadia > UBA7976 > UBA1532 > JACKDP01. The sequence goes on along the minus strand of JAWKQS010000038.1, from coordinate 62,404 downwards.
GATGACTACAACCACGACGGCCTGATGAAGGTGCTCGACGACCTGAAGTCGGAGGTCAAGGCCGTCCGATATGACATTCAGATCAAGGACATCGCCGTCTACGACCAGCAGGCGACCGTCGACTTCGAGTACGAGAGCCAGTACCTGATCGGCGTGGGCGACCAGGACCGCTGGTCCAACAAGTCCGACAAGAACCGGCTGACCTTCCGCAAGGAGAAGGACGGCTGGCGCATCGTGAGCGGGATGTAGACCGCCCCGAGGGCGGTCGCGCTCAACGCAGTCGGCCCATCATGGGCGGCCGCGACTCTCCCCGAGCCAGCAGGCGCCGCAGGGCCAGCAGCTCCTCCCCGAAGACATACCCGTGCAGCTCCGCGATGAGCGGGGCGCGATCGAAGAGCGCCCGGAGATCCTCCTGGCCGTCGCGCCGGGGCGCCCGCAGGCCGCCCGGGGCCTCGTCGCGCAGCGCGGCGAGCGCGGCCGCGAGATCGCCCGAGAGCACGTGCCCCACCCGGCACGCCGCCTGGCGCACGGCGCCGGCCCAGACGTGGAAGGACGCGGGGCCGGTGGCGACCACGGCGCCCACGAACCGCTCCAGGGCGTCTCGGCGGCCCTGGTCGAGCCGGCTGCCGAGGAACTCGACCCAGCCGCTGACGAGGGCGGGCTGGGCCCCGACCTCGCGGGCGAAGGACATGCCGTCCTCCCCCAGGGCCAGCACGATGGCGGCGCCGAAGAGCGCGCGCGCCTCGTCCTCGGGGGCGTAGGCCGCCAGGATGGCCGGGCCACGGCCCAGCTCCAGCGTCCGCGCGAGGCGGAAGATGCGCTCCCGGGGCGGGCCGGAGAGCCAGGCGCGGCCCGCGATGATCTCGACGGGGTGGACGCGCCAGATGCCGGGCGGGCGATCGCCGTCGACGACCCAGAGGCGCGTCGCCTGGAGGCCGAGGGAGGCGCGGACGCGCACGAAGTCCTCGGCCAGCGTCGGCTCGTCCTCGGCCAGGCGGGCGCCGGCCGGGGCGTCCGTGGGGGCGCCGCCGAAGAGGGCGTCGAGCTCCTCCCCCAGCCACCCGAAGACGGCCCGCAGCAGCGTCCCGGCGGCCTCGCGCCAGACGTCGCGCTGGACGCGCTCCATGCGGCCCGGCGCGTCGAGGACGGGGACGGGGGCGGGGCCGCGGCCAGCGCGGCCCGCCGGGCCTGCTCGTCGGGGGTGGCCTGCCGCAGCGCGTCGAGGAGGCAGAGGGGATCGGCGCACCACTCCGGCTGGCCGCATCGCGTGTACAGCTCGATCAGGCCGCGCAGCGGGGAGGCCTCGAAGGGGCGAGCGCGCACGACGGCGAGCTGGTGGGTCACCGCCTGCTCGAGGTGGGCGAACGCCGCCGGGTCGTCGGGATCGGCCAGGCGCAGGTGCAGGTCGGCCAGCGCCTCCCGGGCCGGCAGGCTGCGGGGATCCAGGCCCACGAGGGTGCCGAAGACCTCGAGGGCACCCGCCGGATCGCCGCGGCGCATGAGCGTCTCGCCCAGGGCCGCGAGCAGGGCCCGGGCCTGGGGGCCGCGCTCATGGGTGAGCTGGCGGCGGATGCGGCGCAGGATCTCGACCTGATCGGCCGCCGGCGCCTCGTCCAGGTGATCAAGCAGGCCACGGGCGGCGGCCAGGTCCACCGGACCCAGGGCCAGGGCGTCGTGCCGGGCGGAGCGCGCCCCCGGCTGGTCGCCGGCGCGCTCGCAGATCTCGGCCCGCGTGGCCAGCAGCGCGGCGCGCCCCCGGGGGTCGTGCTCGTCGGCCAGCAGGCGATCCACGGCGGCCAGGGCATCGGTGGGGGCCCCCAGCTCGGCCAGGGCCGGGAGGGCGACGCGCAGCAGCTCGGCGTTGGCCAGGCCGTCGCGCACGGCCTGCGTGTACAGCCCCACCGCCCTGCCCTGCTTGCCCAGGCGCTGCTCCGCGATGCGGCCGGCGGCCACCAGGGCCGCATGGCGCTCGGCGGGCGCCTCCACCGCCTCGGCGCGCTTGAGGTGCAGCCGGATGGCGGCCTCCCACCGGCCGGCCGCCTCCTGGATGCGGGCCAGGGACCCCAGCGCCTCGACCTGGGTCGTGGGGTGGTGGGTCGCGGCGTCGAAGTGGCGGACCGCGCGCCCATCATCACCGGCCACCTCGAAGGCGCGGGCACGGCGCAGGTGCTCGGCGGCCTTGCGCGCGGCGGCGTCCGCCCCCTCGGCCGAGGGCGCGGGCAGGTCGGTGTAGATGCGGGCAGCGTCCGCGAGGCGGTCACGGGCCTGGAGGGCATCGGCGAGGGCCTGCCCCAGCTCGGGGTGACGCGGCGCGATGGCCCAGCCCTCCTCCAGGGCCGCGAGCTCGCCCGCGGGGTCGCCAGCGGCGGCGGCCTGCTGGGCCCGGCGCAGGAGCAGCTCGGCGATGCGCGGGGCCAGGCGGCCACGGGTCGCCTCGGCCCGGCTGCGCTTGAAGGCCTTGATGAGCTGCTGGGTGAGCTCGGCCAGGGCCACGTCGTCGCCCCGCTCCTGGGCCAGCTCCGCGAGGGCCTCCAGGGCGTCGAGGTGGCGCGGGGCGGCGTCCAGGGCCTCCTGGTAGACCTGCCAGGCCGCCACGGCGTCGCCCCGCACGTCGCGGTGCAGCGCCCCCAGCTCGCAGAGCAGGGCCGCGCGCTCCTCCCCTCCGCGGGTGGCCGCGGCGCGGCGGGCGAGCGTCTCGGCCCGCAGATCGGCGTCGCGCTGGCGGCCGGCCAGGGCCTCGAGGGCGTCGAGGGCCTCGGTGCGGCCGGGGGCGCGGGCGAGGACCTGCTTCCACAGCTCGACGGCCCGGTCGTTGGCCCCCAGCCGGGCGACGTCGCGCGCCCCCGTCTCGAGGAGCGACACTGCCAGCGCGGGGGCCGCGGCCCCCGCCAGCCCGAGGACCGCCTCGGCCAGCTCCTCGCCGTCCCGGCGGCGCAGGGCGAGGCTGCGCAGGCGCTCCCAGCCGTCGACCGACCCCGGGTGGGCATCCAGCAGGCCCCGGATCGTCTGGGTGGCCTCGTCCAGGCGGTAGAGCTGGTCCGCCTGGAGGGCCGCCACCAGCAGGGCCCACCGCTCCACCGCCGGCTGGCTGTCGAGGGCCTCGTCGGGGTGCGCCGTCACCGCCGGCCCGTGCTCGCGGTACAGGGCGACCAGCTCGCCGAAGCGGCGCCGGGCCTTGAGCAGCTCGGCGACCTCGCGGGCCAGCGCGGCCGAGGGGGCCAGCTCCAGGGCCAGCGACAGCGCGTCCAGGGCGCGGGTCGGGTTGGCCAGGTGGTCGCGGGCGGTGCGGCCGATCAGCACGAGCAGCCGCGGCTGCTGCTCCGGGGGCGCCACGGCCAGGCTGCGCTCGGCGCAGGCCAGCAGCGCCGCGTGCCCGCGCGCCGCCTCGGCCCGCTCGGCCAGCAGGAAGAGCCGGTCCAGATCATCGGGGTGGGCCTCGGCCACCTCGACCCACAGCGCGAACGCCTCGGGGATGCGGCCCAGCCGCGTCCACAGGATGTCGGCGCGCTCGCCCAGGAGGGCCACGCGGTCCGCCGGCTTGACCTGGCGCGCACGCCGCTCCAGCGCCGCCTCCAGCTCCCGCCAGGCCATGCGCTCGCGCAGGCTGCGGGCCAGGCGGGCGAACGTCCAGGCGTCCCCGGGATCGAGCAGCAGGAGCTGGCGCCACGTCTCCTCGGCCCGGGTGGGGGCGTCGAGGGGGCCGGCGTAGAGATCCGCCAGCTCCTCCAGCATGGGCTTGCGGCGCTCGGGGGGCGCCTGGCGGGCGTGGACGTCGAGGGCCGCGGCCAGATCGGCGGGATCCCCCGCCTCGCGGCGCAGGGCCAGCAGGGCGTCGATCGTGCCGGCGTCGGCGGGCTCGATCTCGGCCACCCGCTCCAGGATGCGGGCCGCCTCGGCGGCGTCGCCCGCGCGCTGGTGGATGTCGGCCGCCATCCGGTAGAGCCGCGTGCGGGTGGTGGCCTCCTCGGCCCAGCCGGCCTCCTCCTCGAAGAACACCGCCAGCTCGCGCTGGGCACCCGTGCGGCTGGCCACCATGGCGATGGCGAGCTGCGTCTCCTCGTCCCACGGCCGCACCGCGAACGCGCGCTTCAGCGTCAGGAAGGCGCGCGCCGGATCCCCCAGCCGATCCGCCTGGATCTCGGCCAGATCCCGCAGCAGGGACGCCTTGATCCAGGTGTCCTCGGCGTCGTTGGCCTTCAAGTCGAGGACCCGGGCGATGATGGGCCAGGCGTCGTGCTCGTCGGCGAGGCGCCAGGCGGCCGCGCGGGCGCGCTCATGGCGCGGATCGAGCTGCAGGGCCATCACCACCTGCTCGAAGGCCCGCTCCCAGTCCTGGGCCTTCTCTTCCAGCAGGCCCGCCAGCTTCAGGAGGGCGTCGATGCGGGGGCCGACGGGCTTGCGGCCCTTCCAGCGCGCGTTGACGACCTGGATGAGGCGCGGCCAGAGCCCCCGCCCCTCCGCCAGCCGCACCAGGGCGGCCTCGGCCTCCTTGCTGCCGGCGTCGAGGGCCTGGGCGAAGAGCTCGAAGGCGTCGTCGGGCTTGCCGAGCTGGACCTCCGTCACCTCGCCGGCCTGGCGTAGGAGCTCGGCGCGCCGCGCCCGATCGACGCCGCGGCTGGCCACCAGGACGCGGGCCTCGACCACCTCGTCCCAGGCGCCCCGGGCCTCGGCCAGACGGACGAGCAGCGCCAGGGTGGGGCCGTCGTCGGGCACGAGCTGGAAGGCCGCCCGCGCCAGATGGAACGCCCGCTCGGGATCCTCCAGGTGGCGCTCCACCACCCGCGCCTGCTCGACGATGAAGACGGCCTCCTCGCCGGGGCCCTCCGCGCGCTTGCGGGCCAGATCCAGGACGTCGGCGAAGCGCCGCCACAGGCCCGCCGCCTCCGCCAGGCGCCGCAGCTCGGCCAGCAGGGGCCGGCGATCGCCCGTGGACAGCACGAAGGCGCGCCGCCAGCACTCGAAGACCTCGCCCAGGTCGCCGCGCAGCTTCTCCAGCAGGCGGGCCGCGTCCACCAGCTCGCGGACCCGGGCCGCGTCATCGGGGGCCCGGTCGAGCAGCTTGCGCAGCACCCGCACCAGGTCGTCGGTGCGGCTGAGATCGGCGTAGATGCCCTTGAGCGCCGCCAGCGCGTCGCCGTCGTCGGGGCGCAGATCGAGCACGCGCTCCCACGCGGCCATGGCGCCGAGCTGATCGCCGAGGGCGTCCATGGACAGGCGGGCGAGCTGCCGGTTGAGGGCGAGGGCCTCGGCGGGGTCCTGCACGAACCGCAGCTCCGCCGCCAGGGTGCGCGCCGCGCTCCACCAGTCCTTGCGCTCCAGCGACAGGCGCCGGATGGCCGTCAGGGGCTCGCGGCTGTCGGGATCCTGGGCCCGCACCGCCTCCCAGGCCTCCACGGCAGCCCCCAGGTCGCCCATGTCGGTGAACACGGCGGCGCGCCGCACATGGATGGGCCGCAGGGCCGCCCCGGAGAGGCGCTCGGCCAGCCGATCCAGGGCCGAGAGCAGGCCCGGCCGGTCACCGCGCTGATCGGCGGCGCGGGCCAGGCCCTCCAGGGCGTCGATGGCGTGGGGCTCGGCGCGGTGCACGACCCCCCACAGGCGCGCGGCCTCGTCGACGGCGTCCTCGCCCAGGCGCTCCATGGCGGCGGGATCGGCCTCGATCGCCCGGGCCAGGCGCCGCGCGAGGGCCAGCCGGTCCTCGCCGTCGAGCTGCTCGATGCGCTGCCGGCCGAAGCGCAGCAGCGCCTCGGTGTCCGTCGCCCCCTCGGCCAGCCGGACGAGCTCGTCGAGCGCCTCGGCGTCGCCGGGGACGTCGGCCAGCGCGCCCTCCCAGATCGTCATGGCCCGCGCGGCGTCCCCCAGGCGGACCTCCGCCACCATGGCCGCCTCGCGCAGCAGGCGGCGCCGCTCGCCGCGGCGGCTGGCGGGCAGCGCGGCCCGCCGCTGCCCGATGACCCGCAGCACGGCCTCGTCGTCGCCCGCCCGGGCGTGGGCCGTCTGCAGGCCGGCCAGCGCGTCGTCGTCGTCGGGCACCACGTCGAGCACGGCCGTCCAGGCCCGGGTGACGTCGGCCGGAGCCGCCCCGAGGCTCGCCAGCACCGTCGCCAGCTCGCGAAGTACCCGGATTTGCGCAGGATCCGGCGCGGCCGCCCAGCGCCGGGCCAGCACCCCGGCCAGCGCCTGGAGGGCCCCCGGCGTGTCCTCGTCGCGCAGGGCCGCCGCGAGCTGGTCGAGCCGGCGCACATCGTCGGGCGCCATCGCGAGCAGCGCCTCGAGGCCCCGCCGCCGCGCCGCGTGCAGCACCGGGGGCACGCTCGACAGCTCGACGAGGCGCAGGGCCAGGGGCTCGCGGGCCTCGGCCGCCGCGGTGACCAGCTCCAGCTCCAGCAGCCCGATCTGCCCCTCCCGATCCCCCAGGGCGCCGAAGAGGCGGTGCAGCCGCTCCCGGGCCTCCTCGGAGTCGGGCTCGGCGTCCAGCAGCCGCCGGGCGTACACCACCGCCAGCCGCGGGTCGGCCAGGGCGCCCTCGGCCCGGTCGGCCAGCTCCTCGAGCAGCTCGAGCGGGGGCGCCCCCTCGGCCTCCTCGCGCGCCTCGGCCACGGTGTCCAGCAGGCCCCGCAGCGCCTCGAAGGCCTGCTGGGACTCGTAGAAGGCTGCCAGCCAGCCGAAGGCCTCGGGATCGGTGGGCGCCTCGGCGATGACCGCCCGCCAGCACTCGGCCGCCCCCTCCTCGTTCCCCAGGGCCTGCCGCGCCGCCGCCAGCTCGCGGCGCCACGCCTGGCGCACCGCCGGCGCCGGATCCGTCGGCCCCCGCTCGCCGTCCAGGGCCTCGCCCAGCAGGCGCGCCAGCGGCCCCGGCTCCTGCGCCGCCCGGGCCGCCTCCAGGGCCGCCTCGAAGAGGTCGGCATCCCGCGGGGCCAGGGAGAGCGCGGCCCGGCGCGCGTCGCGGGCCTGGCCCAGGTTCTCGGTGTCCTCGAAGAGCCGCGCCGCCGATCCCAGGGCCGCCAGGCGCAGCTCCACCGGCAGCCCCCGCCGCGCCGCCGCCTCGGCCAGCCAGCGGGCGTGGGCCTGGGGCTCGGCGTGCTCGGCCATCATGCTGGCCACGGAGCGGAACAGCTCGACGTCGGCCGGGGCCCGCTTGAAGGCCTCGGCGAGCACCGAGAGCGCCGCCCCCGGCTCCCCCCGCAGCTCGAGCTGCAGCGCCGCGAGGGCCTTGAGATCCGCCACCGCCTCGGCGTCCGTCGTCGCGGAGGCGGCCTGATCGCGCAGGCCCCGCTCGAGCTGGGGGAAGGCGCGATCGTCCGCCACCAGCTCCCGCAGCGCGTGGGTCGCCGGCTCCATGGGGCCCGCCGCGAGGGCCTGCTGCACCACGGCGTAGGCCCCGAGGGGATCGTTGAGCTTGCGGTGCCGGACGCGCGCCTGCTCCACCAGCAGCCGCTGGCGCTGATCCGTCTCGGCGGCGATCTGCACCTGGAGGCCGAGCAGGCGATCCACCATCCGCCAGTCCTTCCGGCGGCGGTAGAGGCGCTCGCCAGCGGCCAGGTAGCGGGGGTTGCGGGGCTGGAGCTGGAACGCCTTCACGTACCGCTGCATGGCCCCCTCGAGGTCGTCGAGGTGGGTCTGCAGGATCTCGCCTCCGCGGAAGAGCAGGGCCGCCTGATCGGCATCGGACGCCTGGAGCGAGGCCTCCCCGTCGAGGACGTCCACCAGATCGCGCCACCGGCCCAGCCGGCTGAAGAGCGTGGACATGGTGTCCACCGCCCCCGCCACCCCCTCGGCCCCCGCCCGGCGCATGCCGGCCGCGAAGACGTCCAGGGCGCCGCGCCCCTCCTCCAGGCCCTGGCGGTAGAGCTGGAAGGCCCGCTCGGGCTCGATGAGCTGGTACTCGGCGTGCTCGGCGAGGCGCTGGAGCAGGGCGCCGCGCTCTTCCGGCGCCGCGATGGCCAGCCGGGCCTCCATGACCTCCTGCACGCGCTCCGGCTGGCGCAGCCGCGTGTAGATGCCCTCCAGGGCGTCCCCCACCTGGGGCAGGTGCAGCCAGCGGGCCTGGATGGCGTCGAGGCGGGCCTGCACCTGGGCGTGCAGCTCGGGATCCAGCGTCAGGGCCTCGTACAGGTGCACCAGCGCGTCGACGGGCTGGCGCGTCCGGTCGGCGCAGAGGATGGCGGCGTCGAACAGGAGCGCCGCGCGGCGCGGCTTCTCCAGCGCGTTGCGGGCCGCCCGCACCATCACCTTCACGGCCCGCGCGGGATCGCCCTCGGTGGTGAGGAGCCGGGCGTAGGCCACCGCGACGGCGTCGTCGGCGGGGTTGCGGCGCAGGTGGTCTTCGAGGCGCTCCAGCACCGCGGGCCGGACGGCCTGCCCCGCCGCGCGCGCCGCCGAGAGCAGGTAGGTGCGCGCCCGGCCGAAGTCGTTGATGCGGTGCGTGCAGATGCGCGACGCCTCCAGCAGGAGGCCCGCCCGCTCGTCGCTGTCATGCACCGAGTCGGCCTGCCGCGTCAGGACCGTGACCACGTCCTTCCAGTGGCCGGCGTGGGACAGGCCGGCGATCAGGTTGGCCGTGACCGCGACGTCCCCCGTCTCGCGGGCGAGCTGGGCGAGGCGGCTGAGGGCCACGTTCGGGGCCTCGGGGTGCACGGCCACCGCCTGGAAGTAGTACTCGCTCGCCTGGTGCGCTGCCGAAGAATCTCGATAAAGATCGCCGACTTGCGTCAGTCGTGCGGCGCGCTCGTCCGGCTGGACGAGGCGATCGGCCTCGGCGACCAGGGCCGCCGCGCGAGCGCGAACGCGAGACATCTCGGCCTGCGGAATCATCGCCCACAAGGTACTGGCACCGTGGCCGCGTGTCAGCTTTCTCGACCATCCAGGCGGCGGGTCGCGCGCGGCGTCGCCGCCACCCCCCGGGGCTCGACCGCCGGCACGGTTGTCAGGCCGCCGCAAGCCAGCTAAAACCCGCGCCATGCGGTTGCTGGTCTCCATCCTGCCTCTCGCCTTGCTGGCCGCCTGCGGCCCGCGGGCGGGCGCGCGCCCCGACCGCGCGGGCGGCGAGGCCGCGCGCCCCGCCGACGCTCTGCACAACGGCCTCGCCCTCGACGTTGTGGCCCGCCCCGGCACGGGCGTCGTGGCGCTGCACCTGCGGCTCTCGGCCGGGGCCCAGCACGAGCGGCCCGACGCCGCGGGGGCGGCCCAGGCGGGCCTCGAGGCGTTCCTGGGCGACGAGGAGGGGCTGCGGGCCGATGTGCGCCGGATGGGCGGCCAGATCCGCGGCTACGTCACGCGGGACGCCACCGACATCGAGGTGGTGGTGGGGAAGGACCAGCTCGCCGAGGCCCTCGCCCGGGTGGGCGCCCGCCTGGGCCGCCTGACGGTGGACGCCGCCACCTGGCGGGCCATCGCGCCGCGCCTCGACGACGCCCAGCACCTGGCCCGCCGCGACGACACGCGCCGGGCCACCGAGGCGGTGGTGGCGGATCTCTACGATGGCCACGCCCTCGCCCGGGCCCCCCTCCCCGACTCCGCCGCCCTTGGCAAGCTGCTGCCCGAGCAGATCACCAGCTACCTCGAGGCCCGCTACCGGCCCCGGGGCGCGCACCTGGTGGTGGTGGGCGACGTGGACGCCGCCGAGGTGCGCCGCGAGGCCGCGGACGCGCTCGGGCCGTGGTCGGGCGGCGTGGCCGTCGTCCAGCACGGCGCGCCGACGCCCCCCGGCGAGCTGGCCCTCCGCCTGCTCGACACCCGCGCCGAGAAGGCCACCCTCGCCCTGGCCTTCCCGGCCGACGCGGCCACCCCGGGTGACGCGGCGGCCCTGGATCTGCTGGCCGCCCTGGCCGAGGTTCGCCTCCAGGCGGGCCTGCGGCGGGCGGGCGTGCCGGCCGACGCCGTGCGCGTGTTCGCCAGCACCCCGGAGGGCGGCGGCTTCATCCTGGCGCGCTGCCGCGTGCCGGCCACGGCCATCGACGCCTCGTGGCAGGTGCTCGTCACCAGCGTCGTGGCCCAGGCCGGCGTGCCGGCGGCCCCCGGGACGTTCGACGAGGCCCGCCGCCGCGTCGACGACGCCGGCCGGGCCCTGGACGTCGAGGGCGAGGCGCGCTGGCGCGCGGCCGTCCAGGGCCGGTGGCCCGACGCTCCCCTCGACGCCTGGCACCAGGCCCTCGACGCCGCCCAGGCCCGGGCCATCGCCGACACCGCCCGCGGCGTGCTGCGCCTCGATCGCGCCGCCGCCGTCATCCTGGCCCCCGACGCCGTGCGCACCGACGACGACGGCCCCTGGGCGGCGCGGCTCATGGAGCAGGCCTTCAGCCTGGCCCGGCCCGAGGCGGCCCCGCCCGCCGGCGTGCACCGCCGCGGCGAGGGGCTGACCGTCGTCGTGCACCCAATGGCCGGGGCCACGGGCGTGGGCCTGGTCGTGCGCATCGAAGGCGGGGCGGCCCAGGTGCCCGCCAAGCGCGCCGGCCTGGCCGCCATGGTGGCCGCCGCCCTGGCCGAGCCGGCCGCCGGCGAGCCCGCCTTCCAGGCCCAGGTGGCCGCCGACCACATCCTGCTGTCGACGGAGGTGCTGCCGACGCACCTCGGCGCCGCCCTCGACGCCCTGGAGCGCCGCCTGGGCCAGCTCGAGTGGACGCCGGCGCGCACGGAGGCCGCCCGGGCCATGGCCCAGGCCGCCCTGCACCACGCCACGACCCACGGGGCCGAGCGGGTCGAGCAGCTCTTCCGCGAGGCGGCCGGCCTCCCCGAGGTGCTCGGCACCGAGGCCGCCCTGGGCGATCTGGCCCCGGGCGTCGTCCGCGCCTGGTACCAGGCCCACGTCCGCGAGGCCGCCCTGCTCATCGGCGTGGCCGGCGCCGTGGACACCCGCATCGTCTCGGGCCTGGAGCGCCGCTTCGCCCAGCGCCGCCCGGCCACGACGCGCCCGGCGCCCGCCCCCCGCCGCGGCCGGCCAGCCCGCCACCCAGCGCACCCTCGACGCCCCCGAGAGCTTCGCGATGGCGGGCTACTGGTGGCCCACCGACGGCGCCGGGCCGGCCCTGGCCGCCACCACCCTCGAGCTGGCCACCGGGCCGGACGGCCCTCGCCGCGGCCCTCGATCCCTTGCGGGGCGTCGGAGCCCAGCCGTTCCTGCGGGTGGAGGCGGGCCGTGGCCTGCTCGGCGTGCGCCTGGTGGCCCCCGCGATCGCTTCTCGACCGCCCGCACCGCCCTGGAGACGGCCTTCGACCGGCTCACGGCCCAGCCCGTGGACGCCGAGCGGCTGGCCGAGGTCACGCGCCGGCTGGCCACCCAGGCCCGCGTCCGCCTGCGGGCCCCCGTGGACCGGGCCCGGTGGCTGGTCGAGCAGGCCGCCATCGGCACCTCTTTCACCGGGGCCGACGCCCTGGACTCCTGGAGCCGGGCCCTCACCACCCTCAGCCCCCAGGTGGTCGCCAGCTTCATCCGCCAGACGCTGCTGCGCTCCAACCGCGTCGAGGCCAAGGTCGACGGCGCGGCCCCTGTTTCTCCCTGAAATCAAGGACTTGCATGAGCAATACGACGTGGTGGCAGGCCCAGGCCGAGGTCCCCGCCGAGCTGGCCGAGACGGCCGCCTGGCTGCTGGCCGAGGCGCTGGGGGTGGCCGTCGAGGTGCAGGACGCCGGGACGCTCACGAAGGCTGACAACGCCGAGGTGGCCTGGGTCGTGGTCGGCCTGGAGGACGCCCCCGACGACGCCCTGCGGCTGGCCTTCGGCGAGGTGCTGCAGAGCCTCGGCCTGCCGGTGAACATCCAGACCCGCCGGCGGGACGACCAGGACTGGCGCGACGGGTGGAAGGCCTTCTTCCGGCCGCTGCGGCTGTCGACGCGCTTCGCCGTGCGCCCGCCCTGGGAGGCCGACCTGCCCGACGTGGCCCACCACATCATCATCGACCCGGGCATGGCCTTCGGGACGGGCCAGCACGCCACGACCCGGGGCGTGCTCGCGGCCCTCGACGACGTGCTCGGCGACCGCCCCTCGGCCACCGTCCTCGACGTCGGCACCGGCTCGGGCATCCTGGCCATCGCCGCGGCGCTGCTGGGCCACACCGTGGTGGCCACCGACAACGACGCGGTGGCCCTGGAGAACGCCGCGGAGAACCTGGTGACCAACGGCGTCGCCGATCGGGTGCGCCTCGTCGTCGGCGAGCGGCCCGACGAGGCCGCCACCTTCCCGGTGGTGGTGGTCAACATCATCGCGCCGGTGCTCATCGCGCTCGCCGAGGACGTCAAGGCCCGGGTCGCCGGCGACCTGCTCCTCGGGCCTGCTCGAGACGCAGGAGGAGGCCGTCCGGGCCGCCTACGCCCCCTCACCGTGGTGGATCGCCGCGAGGACGGGGACTGGGTCATCCTGCACCTGCGCGCCGCGTGAGCGACCGCGTCCGGCCCCGGCGCCGCCCTCGTGGGCGACGTGCCCTGCCCCCGCCACGGTCCACTACCTGACGGTGGTGCGGCGCCTGGGCCCCGGCGCCCCGCTGGTGGTCTTCGACGGCGCCGGCCTGGAGGTGGACGCCAGCCTCGTGAGCACCCCCGACGGCTGGCTGGCCCGCCCGGATGGCCCGCCCCGCCCGGGGCGCGCTGGCGTCGGCGTGCACCTCTGGTACGGCCTGCCCAAGGGCGACAAGCTGGAGACCGTGCTGCGCCAGGCCACCGAGCTGGGCGTCGAGCGCGTGCGGCTGCTCGCCTGCCAGCGCAGCGTGGTGCGGCTCGAGGGCGGCCGCAAGGACGGGAAGCTCGATCGCCTGGCCCGCGTCGCCGCCGAGGCCGCGCGCCAGTGCGGGCGGGCCGACGTGCCCGCCGTCGAGGCCCCCTCCACCGTGGCCGAGGCCCTCGCCGCCGAGGTCCCGGGCCTGCTGCTCGTGCTGCACCCGGAGGGCGGGCGACCGCTGGTCGAGGTGCCCCTGACCGCCCCGGTGACCGTCTGCGTGGGTCCCGAGGGCGGCTTCTCCCCCGACGAGCTGGCCCGCTTCGACGCCGCGGGCGGCATCCGCGTGACGCTGCTGGGGCCGGTCCTGCGCACCGAGACGGCCGCCCCCGTGGCCTGCGCGCTGGTCCTGCACGGCCTGGGCGCCCTGTAGAGCGCGCCGACAGCCAACCGGAAAAGTCATTGATGTCTGGGTCTTACGAGCGCGCCAGCCCTCGGCGGCCGACGACCTCCCACCAGGTGCTCCAGCGCTCCACCGCCGCCGCGCGATCCGCGGGCGGGGCGTCCACCTCGTAGCCGTGCTCGACGCCAGCGGCCTGGACGGCCTCGCGCAGCGCGCTCTGCCGCACATGCCGGTGCTCCGAAAGCAGGCCGGCCAGGATCCACTCGAACCGCGGCGCCTCGCCGTGCTGGTCGAGCCACGCCCGCCACCGCCAGGCCGACAGGCCGAAGTCCTGGAGGGTCACGTCGACGAGCGCCCGGTGGGCCGCCTCGACGAGCCCCCCGTCGGCGCTGCTGAGCTGCTCCACCAGGGCGGGTAGCGCCCCCGCGAGGTGCAGGCGACCGGCCGCGTGGGCCGCGAAGCGGCGGCGAACGTGGGACTCGTCCCCCAGGGCGCGCAGCACCTGGGCCGAGGCCCGGGCGAAGGCCGGCTCGGCGCGGTGCCGCTCCATGACGGCGGCGGCCGCCTCGCGGACGGTGGAGTCCTTGTCGAAGAGCAGGCCGCCGATGTGCTCCAGGCTGCCGGCCGCCGGCAAGGCCCCGAAGCAGCTCACGGCGTAGAACCGCACCTCCGGGGACAGGTGATCGAGCAGCGCCTCCAGCCGGGGCACGGCGCGGGCGCCGAAGCGCAGCACCGCGCCGATGACCGCGCTGTGGGCCGACGGCCGCAGGCTCGTGGGATCGACGGCGTGGCGATCGAGGCGCGGCGTCCCCGGAAACAGGGCGATCAGCGCGTCCAGCCCGTCCTCCTCCGCGCGGACCACCTGGGTCAGGTCTTCGGCGCTGGCGGTGTCGGCGGCGATGCGGGCGACGGCGGCGGCGAGGGCCTCGGCGTCCACGGCGGTCACCGGGGGGCGCCCGCCCGGGCGGATGGGCGGCAGGTCCGGGAGGTCATCGTCATCGGGGGCGATGAGCTTGACCACCCGGCCGGGGGCGTCCGCAGACATGGCGACCTCCTCGCAGGACCTACATCATCCTACCACTCTCCGCCCCGGATCACAGGCCCGGGATCGCGCGGCCGTCCAGCAACGCCAGGGCCACCGCCAGGTTGCGGGCCGTGGCCCCCGGCAGCGTCGCCAGGGCGGGGCGCGGATCCACGCCGCCCTCCGTGCGCAGGCGCGCCGCGAGCGCGCAGGCGGCCGCCCAGTCCGCCACGGGGTAGCCCCCCTGCCCGGCCAGCGCCGCCACCTCCTCGGCGACGTTCTCGGTGCGGGGCCCGTGGATGACGGGGCGCCCGTGGGCCGCCGGCTCGATGAGCGTCTGGCCCCCGCGCCGGCCGAAGCTCCCCGCCACCACCGCCACGGGCGCCAGGGCATAGGCCGCCGCCAGCTCGCCCACGGTGTCGAGGATGACCCAGCGCGCGCCGGGCAGCGGCGCCGTGCGCCGACTCGCCCGCACCCCGAGCCGGTCCGCGCGCGCGATCAGGGCGTCGGCGCGCCGTGGGTACCGGGGGCGATCAGGGCCCGCAGGCCGCTCGCCGCCAGGGCCGCCAGCGCCGCGGCCTCTTCGTCGGGGTGGAGGCTGCCCACCACCACGTCCACCGGCCCGACGGCCGCCGCGAGGTCGGCCGACGGCGTCGGCGGCGCCACCGCGACCCCGTCATGCTTGCCGTTGCCGTGGATCCGCAGGACCTCCGGCCGCACGCCGAGGCGCGCCGCCCGGGCCGCGTCCCCCGGGCTGCGGGCGCAGAACGCGTCCAGCCGGCCGGCCGCCCGCGCCAGCAGCGGCCGGATGCGCAGGCTGCGCCGGCTCACGCGCCCGTCCACCACGAGGGTCGCGGCCCCCGCCCGGCGGCACGCGGCCACCCACGCCGGCCAGAGCTCCAGGTACTCCCACACGACCAGCCGCGGCCGCACCCGCGCCAGCGATGGCCGCAGGGCCACCGACCACGGCACCCGGTGCACCGGCACCTCGGCGAAGAGCTGTCGCGCCATGGCCCGCCCCTCCGGCGTCCACGCGGTGTAGAGCAGGCGCAGCTCGGGCCGCGCCGCCCGCAGCGCGCCGACGAGAGGCGCGAGGGCCCGCGCGTCGCCCACCGAGGCCCCATGCAGCCAGACATCGGCAGCCGGCAGGGATTCTCTCTTCAAAACAAGCACTTGCGGGCCATCGTGGTGCTAGCGCTGCCAGCGGACGGTCAGCGCGTAGGCGTCCGTCGAGTTCTCCGACGGCTGCACTCCCTGCACCCAGAGCTCGCGCACCACCACGTACACCACCCCGCCGGCGGCCTGCTCGAGCCGGAGCCGCTCCCCGCCCCCGACCGGCGCGTCGTTGGCCAGGGCCAGGCGATCCCCGCCGGCGTCGAAGACCTCCAGCACCACGTCCAGCCCCGGCACCCCGGTGACCTCGGCCACCAGCGCGCCCTCGCCCCGGGGGACGGCCACGGCGTACACGTCGCGGTCGCTGCGATCGGGGTGCAGGCGCCGGCCCACGAAGCCCCGGATCGGCAGCCCCAGCGCGAGGGGGGTGGCCTGGCGGGTGTCGTCGTTGGGCTCGATCTCCGCGTCGGGGGGCGGCGGGGCCCGCAGCGCCAGGTACCAGACGCCCGCGCCCACGGCCGCCAGGACGCCCAGCAGCAGGGCGCCGCGGCGCAGCCGATCCCGCCAGACCAGGCGGCGCTCGAAGCGGGCGAAGTCGTCGCGGGTGGCGGCGGGGACGCTGTCGGCGGGGGCGACCGGCTCGACGACGGCGGAGGTGCTGAAGGACGACGGCGCGACCAGCGCGAGGCGGGGCCGGGGGGGGCCGGCTTCCACCGCGCCGGGCCGCGCGGGCTGCCACGGGGCGAGGGCCTGCACCACCTCCAGGGCGCCGGCGTAGCGATCCCGGGGGCGGCGGGCGAGCAGGCGCGCCACCACCGCCTCGAGGGCCGGCGGCACCCCCAGCGCCGGGTCCATCGGGGGCATGCCCCCACGCACATGGCTGTCCAGGATGGCGATGGGGCTCGGGCCATCGAAGGCGTGGCGGCCCGTCAGCATGCGGTACAGCAGCGTCCCCAGGGCATAGACATCGGTCCAGGCCCCCACCGCCCCGCCTTCGATCTGCTCGGGCGCCATGTACCACGGCGTCCCCAGCAGGGTGCCCTTCTGGGTCTCGAAGGCGCCGGGACCGTCGGCCGGATCGAGCAGCTTGGCCAGCCCGAAGTCGAGCACCTTGACCAGCTCGCCGCCGCCCGCGGTGCGCGTCAGGAAGATGTTCTCGGGCTTCAGGTCGCGGTGGATGATGCCATGGCGGTGGGCCTCGGCGAGGCTGGAGCAGATCTGGCACGCCACCTCGACCGCCCGCTCCACCGCCAGGCGCCCCTCGTCGTGCAGCGCCTCGGCCAGATCCCGCCCCTGCAGATGCTCCATCACCA
The DNA here is from genome assembly GCA_041389985.1 of bacterium. GTDB lineage: Bacteria > Myxococcota_A > Bradymonadia > UBA7976 > UBA1532 > JACKDP01. The sequence continues at coordinate 45,908 of JAWKQS010000038.1, read as the reverse complement.
GGTACATGAGGCCGCGCCACTCCCCCGAGTCGAACACGGTGATGGTGTGGGCATCCGTCAGGCGGGAGACGGCCGTGATCTCGCGGCGAAACCGGCCGGAAAGCTCTTTGTGTTCGCGGAGTTCAGCCCGGAGCAGCTTGATGGCGATGCGGCGCCCCAGGCCCAGGTGCTCGGCCAGGAAGACCGCCCCCATGCCGCCGGTGCCCAGCAGGCGCAGGACGCGGAAGCGATCGTCGATGGTGCTCCCCACCAGGCTGGCGGGCCCGCTGGCGCCCCCCTGGGCCGCACCGCAGGCGGGGCAGCGGGTGGCCGAGGGCGCCAGGCCCGCGCCGCAGGCCAGGCACCGTTCGGCGGCCGTCATGGCGACGACCGACGCAGCGGCTCGTCGAAGGTGAGCACCTCCCCCGCCGGCGAGCGCAGCTTGAAGCGGACGGCGGGAGGACCCGGGCGGGGCAGGTACAGGCGCACCTCGCCCCCGGCCCGCGCCTCGACGCGGCCCGGAGCGGCCAGCTCGACCGCCCAGCCGGGCTGGACCTTGAGCCCCGCCACGAGGCCGTCCGCCCCCCCCTCCTGCAGGATGCCGAGCCACTCGTAGTGCACCAGGACGTGCACCGTCAGCGTCCGGGGGCGCCCGGATCCCGGCGACACCTCGAGCGCGATGGTGTTGTCGCCCAGGTGCGTCGCCGCGCGCTCCAGCTCGAAGCGGAGGGTGGCCTCGCCATCCACCGCGCTGCGGCCGCCCGGCCAGGTGACCCGCGCCGGCCCCGACGTCCGCACCCCCACCTGGACGAGGTAGCCCGACGACGTCCGCGTCACGGAGAGATCCCCCGCCAGCTCGGCGCGAAAGTCGTCACGCAGCAGCATGATGGCCACCGCGGCCGCGAGCCCCGCCACCACCGCGACCCCGACGAAGAGGCCCGCCTGCCGCCAGCGCCCCGGACCCGCCGCCGGCATCCGGCGCGTGGCGACGAGGCGCGAGGCGTCCAGATCCGCGGTGCGCAGCGCGGCGCCCGTGGTCCGCAGCGCCGGCAGGGGCGCGTCGGGCGGCTCGTCCAGCACGATGGCGTCCTGCTCGGCAGCCAGGGCCGGGGCCGGCGTCGACGAGGGCGCCCGCGCCACGACAGGCATCGGCGCGAAGCTGTCCAGCAGGGTGGCGCCGTCCAGATCGTCGAGGGGCAGGCCCGCGGGCTGCGGCGGCCCGAGCAGCGTCTCCTCGGCGGCGTCGTCGGCGACAGCGGGCATGAGCACCACGGGCGGGGGCGGCCCGGGCACCAGGCGGGGTGGCGGCAGGCCGAGCAGCGTCGCCTCGGGACCCGGCGACGCGATGCCGGGCAGGCCCACCAGCGTGCGGTGGCCGCCCGGTGCATCCAGGGCCACCCCGCAGGACGGGCAGGCCGCCGCGCTGGCTGGGGTGGGGGTCTGGCAGACGGGACACAGTGGGAGCGTGCGATCCACGGCGCGTCCGGGCAGTGCACTCGCCGGGCAGTGTGGGTGAGGCCCGGCCGCGAGTCAATCCGCACGCCGGTCCGGGGCGGTGCCGGGCGACGGGGGCCCCGGACCGGCGCTGGGGGCGGGAATCTTGTCTGCTTTCGCGTCGTTGCACGGTCGGCGCCGCCAGCCCGCCCGCCCCGGGGGCGGCGGCGCGTGACGCCACGCGGGCCCGCCGCTATCCTGGCGCCCCCCTGGTCGAGGAGGACCCATGCCGCGCCCCCACCGTGTGCGCCCGCTCGCGCCGACCCTGCCCTTCCTCACGGCATGCCTGCTGCTGGCGTGCGGCGGCCCGCGCGCGGAGCCGGCCCCGGCCCCCCAGGGCCCCCCTCGCCTGCTCGTCCTCTCCTCGATGATCGGGTACATCGAGCCCTGCGGGTGCACGGTGGACCTGCTGCTGGGCGGCGTCGACCGCGCGGTGGCGCGGGTCGCGGCCGAGCGCGCGGAGGGCCCGACGGCGGTGCTGGTGGTGGGGCCCACCTTCTTCGACGGCGCCGTGAAGGCCCACCAGGTCGGCCAGGAGGAGAGCAAGGCCCGCTTGCTGGGGGACGCCCTGCGGCGCATCGGGGTCGACGCGTTCGTGCCCGGGGCCAGCGATCTGGGCCAGGGCGCGGCCTTCTACGACCAGGCCGCCGCCGGCCTGCCCGACGTCACGGTGAACGTCCCCGGCGGGGTCGGCCGCATCCTCCCCCTCGGCGCGCTGAAGGTCGGCCTGCTGGGCGTCGCCCCGGCGGGCGTGCCCCTGAAGGGCGGCACCAGCACCGACCCCCTCCCCGCCGCCCAGGCGGCGGCGCAGGCGCTGCGGGCCCAGGGCGCCCAGGTGATCGTGGGGCTCGCTGCCCTCACCCGCGCCGACCTGCGGCCCGTCAGCCGGGGCGTCGAGGGCGTCGACCTGTGGATCCTCGGCGACCACCCCGACGAGCTCGAGGCCGCCACCGCCGTCGGGGACACCTACGTGATCGAGGCCGGCGACCGCGGCCGCAACCTGGGCCGCGTGCTGCTGCTGGACGCCGCGGGCCCCGGCCGCCTGACCGACCCCGTCGGCGACCACGCGCGGCAGGTTCAGCGCCTGAAGCTGCAGATCCAGATGCGCAAGGACATGGCCGCCCGCATGCCCTCACCACAGCTCAAGGCCGCCATCGCCGGCCTGGAGGCCGAGCTGGCCGCCCTCCCCCCGCCTCAGGCGACGGGAAAGCGCTTTGAATACAGCCTGATCCCGCTGCCCAAGGACGCGCCGGCCGACCCGGAGGTCACGGGCTGGATGACCCGCTGGAACGAGGCCCTCAAGGCGATGAACCTGGCGGCCGCCGGGGACATCCCGCCGGTGCCCGCGGGCGGCCAGGCCTTCGTCGGGGACGCCCAGTGCGTCGACTGCCATGACGAGCCCATGCAGGTGTGGAAGCAGACCCCCCACGCCCGGGCGTGGCAGACGCTGGTCGACGCCGGCAAGACCTTCGACGCGGAGTGCGTGAGCTGCCACGTCGTCGGATTCCAGCAGCCCGGTGGCACCGTCATGGGCAAGACGGCCGGCAAGGAAGCCGTGCAGTGCGAGGCCTGCCATGGCCCGGGCGAGAAGCATGTGGAGATGGGAGGCGGCGAAGCCTACACCCGCCTGCGGGTGCCGGAGGAGGTCTGCACCCAGTGCCACAACCGCAAGCACTCACCGAAGTTCGACTACGCCACGTACCTGCCGAAGATCCTCGGGCCCGGCCACCAGAAGCGAGACTAGCCGCCTGCTGGGGGCCGGCGTCAGGGCAGCTTCGCCCGCAGCAGGCCGTCGGCGGTCGAGATCCAGACGACGCCGCCGCCCGTGGCCACGCTGGTGACCTCGCCGACGTCCTCGCGGCCCCGCACCGCCACCGGCTGCCAGGAGCCGTCGGGCCCACCGCGCCAGAGGCCCGCGCCCGTGCCCACGAAGACGCCCCCGTCGGCGGCCGGCGCCAGCGCCAGGATGCGCCGCGTCAGCGCGGGGTGCCGCACGGGCTCGTAGCCGTCCGGCCCGATGCGCCCCAGGCCCTCGAAGCTGCCCGCCCAGGGCGTCGAGCCCGCGACGGCCACCGCCTGCATCAGCTCGCTGTCCAGGAAGTCGTTCTCGTCGTACACCCGCGTCTGGCCGCCGGCGTAGCGCACCAGGCCCGAGTTCGTGGCGAGCAGCAAGGCGCCGTCGGGACCCAGCGCGATGTCGTTGATCCACGCGTCGGGCAGGGTGACGCCGCCCTCATCCCCGGGCTGGATGACCTGCAAGGTCGTGAAACCAGACGACAAATGCCCCAGGCCGATGGCCCGCAGGGAGCCCGCGCCCTCGAAGAGGGCCAGCCAGGCGTCCGCGCCTTGCACCGCGACGGCGCCCACCCGCAGCGGGCCCCCCAGTCGGGTCGGGAGCGGGATCCGGGAGAGCTCGGCGTAGCTGTCGTCGGCGGCCCGGTAGACCGCCAGCGCGCCCGGGCCGGGCGGAGGCAGCGGCGGGGGCGGCGGCGGCTCCACCACGTCGTCGCGGGATCGGGGGACGTCGACGGGCGCCGGCGCCGGCGCGTCGGGCCGCTCGCCCGGCAGCAGGACGATGACGAGGGCCCGGCCGGCGTCGAGGCCCGCCGCCAGCACCCGGGCCCCCGGGATCGGCGAGACCCGCTGGGCCTGGAGGCCCTTCGCCGTCCCGCGGAGCAAGCGCCCATCCGCGGTGACCACGAGGGCGGCCCCGGTGGCGTCGACCACCAGGCGCGCGGGCGCCGGCGCCAGGAGGCCGCCGGCCGAGTACCGGCGGCGCTGGTCGCCGCGGCGCCCGACGACGCCCCGACCCGGGAGGGCGTGGTAGGTGGTGCCGTCGGGCCCGACCGCCCAGGCCGTCGCCGGGCCGTCCACCGGCGCCAGCTCCGGGGCGCGGCGCAGGACCCGGGGCCCGCCGCGTCCGGCCGCGGGGCCGGCGCTGGCGCGGATGACCGGCAGCGGCGTCGCCTGCACCCGCGGCGGGGCGATCGGCGGGGGCATGGGCACGGGGGGTGGGACGACCACCGCGCCGCTGGCGGGGGCCGCGGCGGGGGGGGCGGGCGCGTCGAGCAGCGGCGGTCCGGCGCCGAGGGCGCTGGCGTCGAGGGGCGCCACCGGCGTGCCCGCGCCGCCCTCGGCCAGCAGCCACCAGCCGGTGGCGGAGCGGATGGCGATGCCCTCCGGGGCCGGCCAGGCCGCCAGCACGGGCCGCTCCACCCCGGGCAGCGGGTACGTCGTCCAGGTGCCGCCGGAACGCACCGCCACGCGGCCGTCGGCCTCGCCGGTGCAGGTGGCCACGACCCGGCCGCTGGCGTCCGTCGCCACCATCCGGACGCTCTGGCCGCACAGGCCCTGCTCGGTGGTGTGCTCCTCCAGGCGGTCACCCACGACCTGGACCACGCCGCGCGCCCGCGTCGCGAACCAGGCGGTGCCGTCGGGCCCCACCGCCACGTCCTGGGCCGCGTGGCGCGTGGACAGGAGGCGGACCTGCGGCCCATCGGCGAAGCCCAGCCCCCCCGGGAGGGCGAGCCAGACGCCGCCGGCCGCGCGGGGGGCCAGGTCGGCGATGCCTGCCTTCAGGGGCGGATCGTCGAGGAGGGTCCAGGCGCCCCCGCCCGCCCGCCACCACAGGCCGGTGCCGGTCGCCACATAGCGCGTCCGGTCTGGCGCCTCGGCGAGGGCGGTGCCCGCGGTGGGGGCCGCGCTGTCGGCGGTGAACTCGCCGGACGCCAGGTCGAAGCGACCCAGCCCCCCGGTCCCCAGCGTCCAGAGCACCCCCGCCTGGGCCTGGAGCAGGTCGACGCGGCCCTCGTCCGTGAAGAGCGCCCACGTCGGCGCCGGGGCCGCCACGGGGGCCACCGGCGGGGGCGTCACCGGCCGCCCACCGCACCCCCACAGCCCCACCACCCCCGCCAAGCGCACCAGGCTTCCCATGTCGCACCTCCCGTCGCCCGCATGAGAGCCCGGCCGCGCGCGTTGTGCAAGCGCGGGGGTTCCTCGCTTCTGCCCGCTGGCCTGCTATAGTCCGTTGCCTGGATCGTGACGCCTGGGGTGCGGGCTGCCTCTGAGACGAGGGCGCCGTGCGTCCCTGGCGCGGAATGAATCGTGCTTTCGGGCAGATCCCGTCCAGGCCGCGTCAGGTCGCGCACACGCTCGGGGAGCAGCTTGCGGTTCATCCTCGCCATGGTCGTCGCGCTGGCCCCCGTGGGCCTCTCGGCTCACGAGGTCGACGACGTGCCATCGCGGGTGCAGCTCATCGAGGAGCTGCGAGGCATGAACGCGTCCCTCCGCCAGGCCCAGGCCCGCCTCGACACCAGCCTGGCGGTGGACGCCGCCGAGGTGGTGAAGGTCCTCAACGACGCACAGGTGGCCTTCCTGGCCGAGGATCACCCCCGCGCCGCCCTCCAGCTCATGGGCCTGGTCGCCCGCCCCGCCTTCAAGGAGCACCTCGCCTACCCCGAGGCCCTGGAGTACCTGGCCGAGTCCCTGGAGGCCCTGGGCCTGCATGCCTCCGCGCGCACCTACCTGCGCCAGGCCGTCGACCACCCGCGCCAGCTCCCCACGGTCTGGCGGCGTCGGCTGGCGCGGCTGCTGGAGCTGTCGGGGCGCTCGCTGACGCTGCCCGAGCTGCGGGCGCTCTGGGGGCGCTTTCGCCGGGAGCTGGACGAGGACGACGGCCTGGCCCAGGCCGACACCGCGGTCTTCTACCAGTACGCCAAGGCGCTGGTGAGCCACGACGTGCTCGACGAGGCCGCCGATCTCTTCGCCCAGGTGCCCGAGGGCGATCCCTGGCACCTCCAGGCCGTCTACTTTCAGGGCATCATCCAGCTCAAGCGTGGCCAGCTCGTGAAGGCCCAGGCCGCCTTCGAGGAGGCGCTGGCCGCGTGGGAGCGCAGCCGGCCGGCCCCGCCCGAGCGGCCCTGGCTCGACGACCTGGACGACGACGGCGCCGCCCGCGAGGTGGTGACCATCCCCCTGACGGAGGATGAGCGGCTGCCGCCCCCCGAGGTGGCCCGCCACGCCCGCATCGGGGCGGCCATCCACCTGTCCCTCGCCCGGCTGGCCGCCGCCCGCAACGACGACGCCCGCGCCTGGAACCACTACCGCCGCGTGCCCCGGGGTGATCCCGAGTTCGCCGCGGCCCTCGCCGAGGCCACGTTCATCCTGTTTCGCCGGGAGGAGTACACCTGGTGTGCCCGCCTGGTGGACCAGCTGCTGGCCGGCCGCGGCGACGACCTGTCCGCGGCCCAGCTGCAGCTCTGGAAGGGGCAGCTGCTGGCCCGGGGGGCGGTCTACGACCAGGCCGTGGACGCCTACCAGCTGCTGGAGGCCTCGCTGGCCGACCGGGAGGCGATGGTGGAGGCCGGCGCCCAGGACGAGCGGCGCATCTTCTCCGAGCCGGTGCTGGCGTGGACGGAGCCCGACGACGCGGCCCGGGCGCGGCGGCTGGAGGCGGATCTCGTGGCGCAGGAGGAGGCCCTCACCGAGGCCCAGGAGATCGCCGAGCTGCTGGCCGGCCTGGTGGGCAGCGACGCGCTCCTCCCCGCAGTGGCCGGTGGCCGGGCGGTGCTGGAGGATCTGGAGGCCCGCATGACCCACTTCGGCCAGCACCTCGAGCTGGCCGGGCGCGTCGCGCACGTCGAGGGGGACGCGGATCTGCACGGGGGCGGCCCCCCGGCCACCCGCGAGGACGTGGCCCGCATCGGCGACAGCAGGAAGACGCTGCAGGAGCGCATGGCGCGCTTCGAGGAGCAGCTCGACGCCTTCGAGGGCACCTACCGCGAGCGCATCGGCGCGGTGCTGGCGAAGGAGGTGCCCGTCCTGGCGAAGCTGCAGGGCGAGCTGGGCCAGCAGGTGGCGCAGGCGCGCTCCCTGAAGGGCGAGCTGGCCGACGCCGCCCGGCAGAACGTCGAGCAGTACGCCGCCGAGGCGCGCTTCGGCCAGGTGGACATCGCCTGGTGGCAGAAGGAAGAGATCTCGCGCCGCATCAAGCTGGCCGTCAGCGAGCAGGAGGAGGCCCTCAAGGCCGTCGACGGGGCCGAGGCGCCTCCACCCCCGCTCGTGCCCAGGCCGCGATCCGACGCCGATCTGCCGCTGCCCGATGACGATGGGGGCGACGATGGGGGCGACGACGGCGAAGGCGGCGACGACGAGGGCGAGGAGGTGGGTGCCGCCGCGCGGCCGGCGACGAAGGTCGCCCGGCGCTGAGCGCAACCCCCTGAAAAGACTGACCTTCTACCGAGACGGCGACTTCAGGCCGTCGCGCTCCACCACATGGCAGGCCACCTGGCGGCGCTCGCCGATGAGCACCGGCTCGTCGCGGGTGCAGCGATCCGCCACGTCCGGGTTGACCCGCCGCGCAGCGCAGCGGGTGTGGAACCGGCAGCCCGAGGGCGGGTTGAGGGGGCTGGGGACGTCCCCCTCCAGCACGATGCGGTTGCGCTTCGCCTCCACCTCCGGGTCGGGGATGGGGACGGCCGAGATCAGCGCCTGGGTGTAGGGGTGGCGCGGGTCGCGGTAGAGCGTCTCGTAGTCGGCCACCTCGACGATGCGGCCCAGGTACATCACCGCGATGCGATCGGAGATGTGGCGGACGGCCGAGAGGTCGTGGGCGATGAACAGGAACGTCAGCCCCAGCTCCTTCTGGAGCTTCTTGAGCAGGTTCATGATCTGGGCCTGGATCGACACATCCAGGGCGGCGATGGGCTCGTCGCAGACGATGAACTTCGGGCGCGTGGCCAGGGCGCGGGCGATGCCGATGCGCTGGCGCTGGCCGCCCGAGAACTCGTGGGGGTAGCGGCGGACGTACTGGGGGTTGAGGCCGCACTGGACCATGAGGTCCTGGACCTGGCGCCGAAGCTGCGTCTTGTCGCTCACCAGGCGGTGGGTCACCAGAGGCTCGCCGATGATGTCCCCCACCGTCATGCGGGGGTTCAGGCTGGCGTAGGGATCCTGGAAGATCATCTGCATGTGGCGGCGATACGGGAAGAGCTCCCGCTCGCTGAGCCGGGTGAGGTCCTGGCCGTCGAAGACGACCTCGCCAGCGGTGGGGCGATACAGCTGGAGGATGGCGCGGCCCGTCGTGGACTTGCCGCAGCCCGACTCGCCCACGAGGCCCAGCGTCTCGCCGGGCTGGATGTCGAAGCTGATGCCATCCACCGCCTTGACGCGGGCGACCTCGCGCTGGAAGACCACGCCCTTGCGCACGGGGAAGTGCATGCGCAGGTCGCGCACCGAGACGAGGGCGCTCATGCCGACACCTCCTGGAGCGGGTGGTGGCAGTGGGTGAAGTGCTCGCTGCCGATGGACTTCGGCGCCGGGTAGTCGCGGCGGCAGGCGTCGCTGGCGAAGTCGCAGCGCGGGGCGAAGGGGCAGCCGGGCGGGAGCTGCGTCACGATGGGCGGCAGGCCGCGGATGGGCTTGAGCTCGTCGTGGTCGGCGTCGAGCCGGGGCACCGAGTCCAGCAGGCCCTGGGTGTTGGGGTGGGCGGGGCGCCGGAAGAGGTCGGCCGCCGGCGCCGACTCGGCAACCCGACCGGCATACATCACCAGGATCTCGTCGGCCATGCCCGCCACCACCCCCAGGTCGTGGGTGATCAGGATGACCGAGGTGCCCTCGTCCTCCTTGAGCTTCTTGATGAGCTCGAGGATCTGGGCCTGGATGGTCACGTCGAGGGCGGTGGTCGGCTCGTCGGCGATGAGGAGCTTCGGCTTGCACAGGAGCGCCATGGCGATCATCACGCGCTGGCGCATGCCGCCCGAGAACTGGTGCGGGTACTGGTCGAAGCGCCGCGCCGGATCCGGGATGCCCACGTGCTCGAGCATCTCGATGCCCCGCGATCGGGCGGCCTTGCGATCGAGGCCCTGGTGCAGCTCGAGCACCTCGGTGAGCTGGCGGCTGACCTTGAGGTACGGGTTGAGGCTGGACATGGGGTCCTGGAAGATCATCGAGATCTCGTTGCCCCGCAGCCGCCGCATGTCCCGCGCGCTGGCCTGGAGGAGGTCGCGCCCCTCGAAGAGGACGCGGCCCCCGGCGATGCGGCCGGGGGGCGTGGGGATGAGGCGCATGATGGCGTTGCAGGTCACGCTCTTGCCCGATCCCGACTCGCCCACGATGCCCAGGGTGGCCCCACGCTCCAGGTGGAAGGAGACGCCGTCCACGGCCCGCACGGTGCCGCCATCCGTGCGGAAATGTACTTCGAGATCATGGACTTCCAGCAGGTTGTTGGCCATCTCGTCAGTCCTTGCGCACCTGGGGATCGAGGGCGTCGCGCAGGCCGTCGCCCAGGAAGTTCAAGGCCAGCAGGGTGATGGCCAGGGCCGAACCCGGGAAGATGATGAGCCAGGGGTACTCCTTGTAGGCCTTCGCCCCCTCGGCGGCGAGGATCCCCATGACGCATAGGGCGCCTGGACCCCCAGCCCCAGGAAGGACAGGAACGCCTCTTCGAGCATGACCGCCGGCACGGTGAGGGTGGAGTACACGATGATGGGCCCGAGGGCGTTGGGGATGAGGTGGCGCAGGATGATGGTGCGCTTGCTGACCCCGATGCAGTGGGCCGCCTCGATGAACTCGCGGCTCTTCAGGCTGATGACCTGGCCGCGCACGATGCGGCTCATCGTGAGCCACTGCACGGCGCCCAGCGCGAAGAAGAGGAGGTAGAGCTTCGACTCGGCGGGCATCTCCTGGAAGATCACCATGAGCAGGATCACCAGGAACATGAACGGCAGGCCGTACATGACATCCACGAAGCGCATCATCAGGTTGTCCACGCGGCCGCCCAGGAAGCCGGCGGTGGCGCCCCAGAGCACGCCGATGAGGAAGCTGACGAAGGTGGCGATGAAGCCCACCATCAGCGAGACGCGCCCCCCCTGGATGACCCGCGTCAGCATGTCGCGGCCCAGCTCGTCGGTGCCGAACCAGTGCACCTCGGGCCGGGGGACGCCCTGGTACTCGGCGCGGGAGAGGCGCCGGTCCTGGTCGGTGTCGTGGCCGCGGATGAACCAGCGGGCGTCCCCGTCGGGGAGCAGCTCCGTCACCTCGGTGGCGCGGGCCTCCGCGGCCGTCACCTTGCCGTCGTGGTCGGTGTCGAAGATGCGGTGGGTGGCCTCGGCGGAGTCCTTCAGCAGCGGGATGGGGGCGTCGTCGATCTCCTCGACCGAGAGCTCGCCGTCGCCGTTCTCGTCAAACCGCTTGAACTCCAGGTCGCTGAGCCACTGGGACAGCTCGGCGCGATCGACGTAGCCGTCCTGGTTGGCGTCCACCTGCTCGAACGGCGCCTCCTCCGGGGGGATGAGGCGGTTGTAGTGCATCGGCACCGAGCGCGCGCCCATGGGCTTGGGCTCGAACGAGAGGTGCTGCTCGTCGAAGCTGAAGCGCGTGCCATAGGCGCTGATGAGGTTGAAGCTCAGGGCCAGGATCGCCATGAGGGCGACCACGGCCAGGCCCACCATGGCGGCGCGGTTCTTCAGCAGGCGGCGCCAGGCGTCCTGCCAGAGGCTGGTGCCCTTGGCCAGCTCCGTCTCGGGGGCCGGCGGGGTGGCCGGCGGCGGCGTCGGCTCAGTCATAGCTCACCCGCGGATCCAGCAGGGTGTAGAGGATGTCCACCACGAGGTTGAGGGCCACGAGCAGCGCCGAGTAGAGCACGATGGTGCCCAGGACCAGCGGGTAGTCGCGGTTGAAGGCCGAGGCGACGAAGTGGGTGCCCAGGCCCGGGATGTTGAAGATGCGCTCGATGACCACCGAGCCCGTGAGCATGCCGGCGAAGGCGGGGCCGAGGTAGCTGACCACCGGCATCACCGCCCCCTTGAGGGTGTGCCGGGTGATGATCACGCGCTCCGAGAGCCCCTTGGCGCGCGCGGTGCGCACATAGTCCTGGCGGACCACCTCCAGCATGCCACCGCGCGAGAGGCGGGCGATGTAGGCCGCGTAGTACATGCCCAGCGCCAGGCTGGGCAGGACGCTGGACTGCAGGTGACCCAGGAGCCCCTTCTCGAGCCCGTTCCAGTTGGCCGCGTCGAACCACTGGAAGTTGAGCGAGAACACATAGACCAGTAATGGCCCCAGGACGAAGTTGGGCACCGAGACTCCCGCCATGGCGCCGGTCATCGTGGCGTAGTCCTGCCAGCGGTTCTGCTTGAAGCCGGCGTAGAGCCCGGCGGGCAACCCGAGCAGCAGCGCGAAGAAGAGCGCTTGCAGCCCGAGGATCATCGAGACGGGCAGCCCGTCGGCGAGGATCTCGTTGACCGTCTTGTCGGGGTACTTCATGGAGGGGCCGAAGTCGGCGTGCAGCAGGATGCTCTCCATCTGCAGCGCGTACTGGGCCCACAGGGGCTTGTCCAGGTGGTACTTGGCCCGGATGTTCTTCTCGATCTCCTCGGGGAGCTTCTTCTCGCCGTCGAACGGCCCGCCGGGGGCCGCCCGCATCACGAAGAACGAGGCCGTGATGACGACGAAGAGCACCAGCACCGCCGAGAAGATGCGGCGCAACACATAGCGCAGCACGCGGCTACCCCTTCACCCGGAACCACCGGGTCGCATGCACGCCCTGGAGGTGGTGCTGATAGCCCTCCACCCAGTCGTGCATCATGTCCTGCTTGACGTAGTAGTAGATCGGGATGGCCGGGAGCTGATCGCAGAGGATGGCCTCGGCCCGCTTGAGCATCGCGAAGCGCTTGACCGGATCGGCCTCCCGGACGGAGCCGTGGATCAGGTCGTTGAACTCGGGGTCGTCGAAGTTACAGCGGTTGTTGGGGTTGGCCCCCTCGAAGAGCTCGAGGAAGGTCAGCGGATCGAGGTAGTCGCCGATCCAGGCGAACCGCGTGATCTGGAAGTCCTTCTCGTGTTGCTTCTTGAGGAGGACCTTCCACTCCATGTTGTCGAGATCACACGAGATTCCCAGGTACTTCTTCCACTCCTGCTGGATGAACTGGGCCACCAGCTTGTGGCCCTCCAGGGTGTTGTAGCTGATCTGGAAGCGCGGGAAGCCCTTGCCCTCGGGGTAGCCGGCCTCGGCGAGGAGCTCGCGGGCCTTGTCGGGATCGAAGGTGTCCCCCTGGGCCTTGGTGTAGCCCAGGTCCTCGAGGCCAGGGTGCACGATGCTCCAGGCCTCCTGCTGGCCACCCTTGATCACGTACTTGCCGATGCTGGACTTCTGGATGGCCAGGTTCAGGGCCCGGCGCACCCGCACGTCGTCGAAGGGCGGCGACTTGATGTTGATCAGGTAGAAGTAGACGCCCAGGTACGGCGTGGTGGAGAGCAGCGGCTCCTTCTCCCGCAGGTAGCGCGGCAGCGCCGAGGGCGGCACCTTGCTGTCGAGGTAGTCCGTCTCCCCCGCCAGGAACATGTTGTGGGCGGGGTCGTCCTCCTGGGTGATCTTGAAGATCACCTGTCGAACGGGATGTTGGCGCGATCCCAGTAGTGGGTGTTGGCCTCGGCCACGATGCGCTGGTTCTGCTGCCACTCGGTGACGCGGAACGGGCCGTTGCTGACGATGTGCTCGGGCCGGGCCCAGCGATCGCCATGCTTCTCGACCACATGCCGAGGCACCGGGGCGTAGGAGTAGAAGGCCGTGAGCTGCAGGAAGAACGGGGTCGGGCCCACCAGGCGCACCTGGAGGGTGTAGTCGTCCAGGGCCTTGACGCCCACCTTCTCGCGCAGGGCCGGGGCCTGCTCTGTCGGGGCCTCGTTGTACTCGCGGCCCCCTTCGAGGAACCAGAGGATGGAGGCGTACCGGGAGGCCGTCACCGGATCGAGGACCCGCTTCCAGGACCACTCGAAGTCATGGGCCGTGACCCCGACCCCGTCGGACCACTTCGCGTTCTGGCGCAGGTAGAAGGTGTAGGTCTTGCCGTCCTCGGAGAGCTCGTGGCGCTCGGCCACGCCCGGCGGCCAGACCTTGTGGCTGGCCCCGTACTGGTAGAGGCCCTCGAAGGCGTCCTGGATGACGGTGCCGCCCTCCGACTCGCTGCACAGCCCCGGGTCGAGGTACTCGGGCTCTCCCAGGCTGCGCTGGAAGACCCGCGGCCCCTCGGCCTTGCGCACCAGGGTGCGCTCCTCGGGGCGGTTGCAGGCGAGCAGGGCCAGGGCGGTGGCGCTGAGCTTCACGAACTCGCGTCGATCCAACGGGGTCTCCTGCGGGGTGGGGCCAGGCGGATGGCGCATCTTGGCCGTCCACGGGGTGGACCGTCAAGGAGGGCCGCCGGACCGGGCGAAGCGAGGCGGGGGAAGCGGGGTCGGGCGAGCACGGCCGGGAGGTCCGTGCCCGCCAAGGCGGTGTGCTACCGGCGGCGGCGGCGCAGGAGCAGGGGCAGGCCCAGCAGCAGGAGGGCGACCGGGGCGGGGCCGTTCTGGCTGCCCGGGGCGTCACAGGCGCAGTCGGCCGTGTCGCTGCCGGTGAACTGGCCGTCGAAGGGATCGCGGTCGTCCACGTCGTCGCACGCGTCGCCCAGGCCGTCAGCGTCGATGTCGAGCTGGTCGGGGTTCTCCACCTCGGGGCAGTTGTCGGCGCTGTTCTCGACCCCGTCGTCGTCCATGTCGTCGTCGCAGGCGTCGCCGAAGCCATCGCCGTCGATGTCGGACTGCTGGTCGTTGGGCTCGTCGGGGCAGTTGTCGTCCTCGTTGCCGATGCCGTCCCCGTCGCGGTCGATGGCCGTGAAGTCATCGGAGCCGTCGTTCGGGTCCAGCTCGCCCTCGTCCACGCGGCCGTTGCGGTTCTGGTCCTCGCCGCCATCGGGCACCCCACCGTCGTCGGTGTCCGTGTCGAGCGGATCGGTGGTCGTCGACGGATCGGCGTCACCGGTGAAGTTGCCCCGCAGCCGATCGGTGTCGTCGGTGAGGTCGTCCTCGGTGACGCCCAGCTCGGTGCCGTCCAGCAGGCCATCGCCGTCGCTGTCGGGATCCAGCGCGTTGATCAGCCCGTCGCCATCGGTGTCGTAGTCCCAGCGGGGCTCCTGGTCGTCGCGGACGCCGTCGTCGTCGGAGTCGGCGTCCAGCGGATCGGTGCCGGCGGCCTCCTCGATGTCGTTGGCGAGGCCGTCGCCGTCCATGTCGTCGTCGCAGAGGTCGCCGAGGCCGTCACCATCGTGATCGCCCTGGTTGGCGTTGCTGATGCCCGCGCAGTTGTCGGTGTCGTCGGCAATGCCGTCGCCATCGGCGTCCTCGTCGCAGGCGTCCCCCACCCCGTCCCGATCCGCGTCGCCCTGGTCGGGGTTGGTGGTCATCGGGCAGTTGTCGAGGCGATCCACGACGCCGTCGCCGTCGTCGTCGGCGTCACACACGTCGCCCTGGCCGTCGCGATCGAGGTCGGCCTGGTCGGGGTTGGCGTCGGCCGGGCAGTTGTCGTCGTCGTTCAGCACGCCGTCGCTGTCGTCGTCGTCCTCGCAAGCGTCCCCGATGCCGTCGGCGTCGGCGTCGGCCTGGTCGGGATCCGCCGTGCGGGGGCAGACGTCGGCCGCGTCGGGCACGCCGTCGCCATCGTCGTCATCGTCGCAGGCATCGCCCAGGCCGTCGCCGTCCAGATCGGCCTGGTCAGCGTCGGCGGCCAGCGGGCAGATGTCCTCGTCGTCCGCCACGCCGTCGCCGTCGTCGTCGTCGTCGCAGACATCGCCCTCGCCGTCGCCGTCCGTGTCCACCTGGTCGGGGTTGGCGTCCACGGGGCAGTTGTCCACGTCGTCGTGCACCTGGTCGTCGTCGTCGTCCTCGTCGCAGGCGTCGCCGACGCCGTCGCCGTCGGTGTCGAGCTGGTCGGGGTTGGGCACGTCGGGGCAGTTGTCGGCCCCGCCGTCGCCGCCGTCGCCGTCCGGATCGTCGTCGCAGACGTCGCCGATCCCGTCGCCGTCCACGTCCTCCTGGCGGACGTTGGGGGTGAAGGGGCAGTTGTCGGTCACATCGGGGATGCGATCGTCGTCGTCATCGTCGTCGCAGGCGTCGCCGAAGCCGTCGCCGTCGTTGTCGGCCTGGTCGGGGTTGGCCACCGTGCGGCAGTTGTCGTCGCCGTCCAGGACCTCGTCGTTGTCGTCGTCCTCGTCACAGGCGTCGCCTACGCCATCGGCGTCGGCGTCCACCTGGTCGGGGTTGAACACATCGACACAGTTGTCGCCCTCGTCGGGCACGCGGTCCGCGTCCAGATCGCCGTCGCACGCGTCGCCGCGGCCGTCGCGATCGGTGTCGCGCTGGTCGGGGTTGGGGGTGAAGACGCAGTTGTCGACCCCATCGGCGATGCCGTCGTTGTCGTCGTCGGGATCGCAGACGTCGCCCAGGTCGTCGCCGTCCGCGTCGGCCTGGTCGGGGTTCTGGCGATTCGGGCAGTTGTCCAGCTCGTCCACCACGCCGTCGTTGTCGTCGTCGGCGTCGCAGGCGTCGCCGAGCGCGTCGCGATCGAAGTTGGCCTGGTCGGGGTTGGGCACCACCCGGCAGTTGTCGGCGTCGTCGAGGATGCCGTCGTTGTCGTCGTCCCCGTCGCAGAGGTCACCGCGGCCATCCTGGTCGGCGTCGAGCTGATCGGGGTTGGGCGTGAAGACGCAGTTGTCGTCCACATCCGGCACCCGGTCGTCGTCGTCGTCGGCGTCGCAGGCGTCACCGGCCGGATCGCGGTCGTTGTTGGCCTGATCCGGGTTGGGCGTGCGGGGGCAGTTGTCCTGGACGTCGGGGACGCGGTCGTTGTCGTCGTCGTCGTCGCAGGCGTCGCCCAGGCCGTCCTGGTCGGTGTCGCGCTGGTCGGGATTCTGCGCAAACACGCAGTTGTCCATGCCGTCCTCGACGCCGTCGTTGTCGTCGTCGGTGTCGCAGGCGTCGCCGCGGCCGTCGCCGTCGGAGTCGAGCTGATCGCGGTTGGGCGTCTGCGGGCAGTTGTCGGCGCCGTCGTTCACGCCGTCGTTGTCGTCGTCCAGGTCGCAGGCGTCGCCGAAGCCGTCGCGGTCGTTGTCGGCCTGGTCGTTGTTGCGCCCCAGCCGGCAGTTGTCGTCCACGTCCGGCACGCCGTCGTCGTCGTCGTCGGTGTCACAGGCGTCGCCGCGGCCGTCCAGATCGCTGTCGAGCTGGTCGGGGTTGGCCGCCTGCGGGCAGTTGTCGCCCACGTCCGGCACGCCGTCGGAGTCCTGGTCGCCGTCGCAGGCGTCGCCGGCCCCGTCGCCGTCCAGGTCGGCCTGGTCGGGGTTGGGGGTCAGCGGGCAGTTGTCGTCGGGATCGAGGACGCCGTCGCCGTCGTCATCGTCGTCACAGGCGTCGCCGCGGCCATCCCGATCGCTGTCGAGCTGGTTCTGGTTCTGGGTGAAGACGCAGTTGTCGCGGTCATCGGGGACGTCGTCGTTGTCATCGTCGGGATCGCAGGCGTCGCCGAAGATGTCGCGATCGTTGTTGGCCTGGTTCGGGTTCGCCACCAGGCGGCAGTTGTCGTTCGCGTCGGCCACGCCGTCGTTGTCGTCGTCGGGATCGCAGGCGTCGCCGCGGCCGTCCTGATCGGTGTCCACCTGATCGCGGTTGGCGGTGAAGGGGCAGTTGTCCTCGACATCGGCGACGGCGTCGTTGTCATCGTCGTCGTCACAGGCGTCGCCGAAGCCATCGGCGTCGTTGTTCTCCTGGCCCTGGTTCGCCGTCAGCGGGCAGTTGTCGCGCACGTCGTCGACGCCGTCGTTGTCGTCGTCGGCGTCACACGCGTCGCCGATGCCATCGCGGTCGTTGTCGCGCTGGTCGCGGTTGGCGTCGCGGGGGCAGTTGTCTCTGGCCATCGGCCACGCCGTCGCCGTCGTCGTCGGTGTCGCTGGCGTCGCCCTGGCCGTCACGATCCAGGTCGGCCTGGTCGGGGTTGGGGACCAGCGGGCAGTTGTCCCCACGTCGCGGACGTTGTCGCCGTCGTCGTCGTCGTCGCAGGCGTCGCCGAAGCCGTCGCGATCGGTGTCGAGCTGCTGCGGGTTGGGGATCAGGCGGCAGTTGTCGGCGTCGTCGTTGATGCCGTCGTTGTCGTCGTCGGGATCGCAGGCGTCACCCTGGCCGTCGTTGTCCGTGTTCTCCTGGGCCGGGTTGCGATCGTTGGGGCAGTTGTCGCGATCGTCGGGGATGCCATCGGCGTCCCGGTCGCCGTCGCAGACGTCACCGATGCCATCGCGGTCGATGTCGGCCTGATCCGGGTTGCGGTCGTTGGGGCAGTTGTCGTTGACGTCCGGCACCCCGTCGTTGTCGTCGTCGGGGTCGCAGGCGTCGCCGATGCCGTCGCGCTCGTTGTCGCGCTGATCGGGGTTGGCCACCAGCGGGCAGTTGTCCTGGGCGTCGCTGACGTCGTCGTTGTCGTCATCGTCGTCGCAGGCGTCGCCCTGGCCGTCGCGGTCGTTGTTGGCCTGGTTCTGGTTGGCCACCAGCGGGCAGTTGTCGTTCACGTCCAGCACACCGTCGTTGTCGTCGTCGGTGTCGCAGGCGTCGCCCTGGCCGTCGCGGTCGGTGTCGCGCTGGTCGGGGTTGGGGGTCAGATCGCAGTTGTCGGGGCCGTCGGCCACGCCGTCGCCGTCGTCATCGCCATCACAGGCGTCGCCCTGGCCGTCGCGGTCGGTGTCGAGCTGGTTCTGGTTGGCCACGAAGACGCAGTTGTCGCCCACGTCGGGCACGCCGTCGTTGTCGTCATCGTCGTCGCAGACGTCGCCCTGGGCGTCGCGATCGTTGTTGGCCTGGTTGGGGTTGGCGTTGACCGGGCAGTTGTCGGTGGCGTCGGGCACGCCGTCGTTGTCGTCGTCGGGATCACAGGCGTCGCCGATGTTGTCGCCGTCGCGGTCGGCCTGGTCGCGGTTGACCACCAGCGGGCAGTTGTCGCTGCCGTCGAGGACGCCGTCGTTGTCATCGTCGACGTCGCAGGCGTCGCCCTCGCCGTCCCGATCGGTGTCGAGCTGGTTGGCGTTGGCCGCGAAGGGGCAGTTGTCCTGGCCATCGAGGACGCCGTCGTTGTCGTCATCGGGATCGCACACGTCACCGAGCGCGTCGCGATCGTTGTTGGCCTGGTTGTCGTTGGGGATCAGCGGGCAGTTGTCCTGGGCATCGGCCACGCCGTCGTTGTCGTCGTCGTTGTCACAGGCGTCGCCGCGGCCATCGCGATCGGTGTCGAGCTGGTTGGCGTTGGGCGTCGCCGGGCAGTTGTCGTGGGCGTCGTCGATGCCGTCGCCGTCCTGGTCGCGGTTGGTGACCGTCACGGTGAACTGCTTGACGGTCGCCTGGCCCAGCGGATCGGTGACGGTGAGGGTGCACGCGAAGCGCAGGCCGCCGGCGGGGGCGTCGATGCCCGCGCGTCCACCTGGAGCGCCGAGCCGTTGGCCACCGGCTGGATGGGCAGGCCGGCCGCACAGGCCCAGGCGAACTGGATGGCGCCGCCCTCGGGATCCGAGGAGCCGCTGCCGTCGATCACCAGGATGTCGCCCTCCTGCACGGTCGGCGGATCGGGGTCGATGTCGGCGATGGGCGGGTCGTTGCAGGTGATGCGCACGCGGGCGAAGGCCACGTTCTGCAAGCCGAAGCGGTTGTCACGCGCAGCGCCACCTGGTGCTCGACGCCGCAGGGCGCCGGGAACTGGGCGCGCACGTCCGGGCCGAGGTCCTGGAACTGCACGAGGCCGTTGCTGTCGTCGAGGTCCCACTCGTAGCGGACGATGGCGTCGTTGAGCGGGGCGCCGGCGTTGGGATCGAAGCTGGTGGCGCCCGAGAAGGCGATGTCGCGGCCGACGGGGCCGGCGGGGTCGGCCGGCGTGATGCGGGCCACCGGCGGCACGTTGCCGGAGTCGACCGTGATCTCGACGTCAGCCGTGTCGGAGAGGGGCGGGTTCTGGGCGTCCGTCACGCGCAGGCGGGCGGTGTACACGCGCGGCAGCTCGGCGATGGCCGGGTTGTAGCGGTGCACCGGGCGCTCGTTGGCGTTGGCGGTCTGGAAGTCGAAGGCGCCGTCGCCATCGAAGTCCCACTCATACAGCGCGATGGCGATGTCGGGGTTGAGGTGGAACGACCCGCTGTGATCGAAGGTGACCTCCTGGTTGATGGCCACCTGCACCGGGTTCGCCTGGGCCACCGCCTTGGGGGCCTGGGCGAAGAGGCTGGAGGCCAGCATGAGCAGCGACCACTGGGTGTAGAGGCCCTCGATGCCCACGTTCTGGCCCTGCCCGCCGAACTGGCCGGTCGCCGCGTTCTGGCGGCTCGTCAGCACATGGGCCACGCCGATGGCGGGGTCGTTGTAGTAGTCGAAGCTGGTGCCGTTGCTGCGGGTCAGCCGCTCCACCGGCGGGTTGGAGAGCCGCAGGGCCTTGAAGCCCGCGAACATGCCGTAGGTGTAGCCCAGCAGCGTGTTGTTGTTGGCCTCGTTGGGGCCGCCGCCCCAGTTGTCGGCCAGCCAGCGCAGCGACGTCGCGAACTCGGCGTCGTTGGCGGCCCGGCCGTCCATGATCCACTGGACCATGCCCGAGGGCGTGGTCGCTGCGCAGCCCCAGAGGCAGGCGGCGCTCGAGTAGCCGATGGTGCCGTCGGCGTTCCACATGGAGCGCACCGCGGCGTTGTTCTCGGTCTTCACGAAGTTGGGGATGGTCAGGCCCCACTCGCGCTCGGCGGGGATCATGCCGATGGCCGCCCACTGGCTCGACGAGTTGTCGGGGTGGCCGGGGTGTAGTTGTAGTTCCAGGAGCCGCGCTGCGGGAGGGCGAAGTTGCTGTCGATCTGGCCCCAGGCGTAGCCGTCGATCATGTCCTGGATGGCGTCGCCGTAGGTGTACGGCTGGCCGTTGATGCGCAGGTCGGCGAGGGGGCCGGTGGGGACGAGGGCGTCCGGGGTGCCGGACGCCACGATGCCGTCCATGATCACGCCGTTCTGGTAGACCTCGTTGCTGCGGCCGGCGATGGTCACGCCGATGCCGTTGCCGTTCACGTCGGGGTTGCCCGCGTTCTTGGCGGCGAGCTGCACCACCTCGACGCGGCCCCACAGCCACGCCATGCCGTTCTTGACCGTCAGCGCATAGGGGCTGCGGCGGGATCGATGGTCTCGGCGGTGGCCGTGGGCTTCAAAGGCGTTGAGCGCGGCCGCATGGGCCGAAGGCAGGTTGCCGTAGTTGCCCTCGGCGATGATCTGGCCGCTGGCCTGGGCCCGCTTGTGCAGGTACCAGAGGCCGCGGTCGATGGCCACGTTCACCCGGGTCTCCAGGCTGTTCTCCCGGATGGTCATCGGGTAGTTGGCCGACGTGCAGTTGTTGCCGTCGTCGCAGATGGTCAGCTGGGCGGTGAAAGGCGAGCCGGGCGGGCCGTTGTAGGTGTGCCGTGCCTCGATGACGCGGTGGTCCTGGATGGCCGCGAACTGGGTCTCCTGGCCGTCACCGAAGGACCACTTGTAGCGCGTGCCCACGTACGCCAGCTGCTGCACGCCCGCCGCGTCACCCCACGCGGTTGTTGCGCGAGGCGTCGGCGGCCGCGTTGGTGTTGGCCGCGCACAGGTTCGATTCGGTGCAGTTGCCGCCGGTGCGGTCCACGATGCAGATGCGCTTCGACTCGCCGTTCTGGGTGACCGTCATGGCCGCCCAGAGGTAGTGCGTGTTGGTCGTCGCCTTCTGGAAGCGCGCCGTGTTCGCCTGCAGATCCGCGTTCCAGGCGGCCAGGGCCGCCGCGTCGCGCGTCGTCGCCGAGGTGACGGGCGGATCACACTGGCAGTGGGCCCCGTTGACGCCCAGCTGACCGACCTGCGCCCCGTTGAGCGAGAAGACCTGCGCGTCGTTGTTGCAGGTCGTCAGCGACTCCATCGTGATGCTGTCGATGGTGCGGAAGTCGGCGCCACCGCCCTGGGCCTGAGGCACGAACCCCAGCTCGACGCCCTTCAGCTCGGTCTCGACGCCGCTGAGGATGTCGTGCGGCACCTGGGGAGCCGTCGCGATCCAGGGGATCGTCACCGTGGCCGGCGCGTCCTGGGCTGCCGCCCAGGACGGGGCCAGCAACGCGAGGCATGCGAGACCCCACCTCCGCATGTCCACGGCTCCTTGACGCTTCATCGATCCCTCCCGCTTCGGCCGCCCCTGGCCAGCGCAGCCCGTAAAGTCGCTTTCGATCCGGAGTTCGGTGAGCCCTCTCCCACCCGCCGCTGTCGGCCTGCTCGGCCGCCCGGACCGCGTACAGACCACCGTCTGCGCGAGCCCGCGACCGAAGGAAACTCCGCGTGCCATGGTATCGCCCCGCATTTTTTCAAAGAAGGTGAATTTGAGGAATGAAAATAGGCCTTTGATTTCAAAGGCTTGGACCGCACGACGGCGCGGTGTGCCCCATGTGACCGGGGTCTTGGGGTCCCTGGGGGCTGCCATCGAGGGCGGGCGCTGGAGGCGGCAGGCGGGGCGAGCGCGGGGGCGGGCGCCCCCCGGGGAGGGGCCGTCAGCGACGGCGGCGGCGCAGGACGAGCGGCAGACCCAGCAGCAGCAGCGCCAGCGGGGCGGGGCCGCGATCGCTGCCCGGGGCGTCGCAGGCGCAGTCGGCCTGGTCGCTGCCCGTGAACTGGCCGTCGAAGGGATCGCGGTCGTCGACGGGGTCGCAGATATCGCCGATGCCGTCGGCGTCCACGTCGAGCTGATCCTCGTTGGCGTCGTCGGGGCAGTTGTCGTCGAGGTTGCCCACGCCGTCGCCGTCGCGGTCGTCGTCGCAGACGTCGCCGATGCCGTCGCCGTCGTGATCGGCCTGGCCCTCGTTGGGGACGTCGGGGCAGTTGTCGCGGTCGTTGGGCCGCCCGTCCCCGTCCCGATCCAGCACCTGCGTGTCGTCGGCGCGGTTGTTGGGATCCAGCTCGCCCTCGTCGACGCGGCCGTTGTGGTTGGCGTCCTCGGCGCCATCGGGCACGCCGCCGAGGTCGGTGTCGGCCGCCGTGGGATCGGTGGTGGTCGAGGGATCCGCGTCGGGCGTGAAGGCCCCCGCCTCGAGGTCGGTGTAGGGGCCCACGTCGTCCTCGGTCAGGCCCAGCTCGGTGCCATCGCCGATGCCATCGCCGTCGCTGTCGGGGTCGAGGGCGTTGATCAGGCCGTCGCCGTCGGAGTCCTCGTCCCAGCGGACCTCGGCGTCGTCGGTGACGCCATCGTCGTCGGAGTCCCCGTCCGCGGGATCCGTGCCGGCGGCGCGCTCCTCGTCGTTGGTCAGGCCGTCGCCGTCGATGTCGCCGTCGCAGGCGTCGCCAGCGCCATCCCCGTCCAGGTCGGCCTGGTCGGCGTTGCTGATGGTGGCGCAGTTGTCGGCGCCGTCGGCCACGCCGTCGCCGTCGTCATCGTCGTCGCAGACGTCGCCGATGCCGTCGCCGTCGTTGTCGGCCTGGTTGAAGTTGCGGTCGAAGTCGCAGTTGTCGGCCGCATCGCTGATGCCGTCGTTGTCGTCGTCGGTGTCGCAGGCGTCCCCCTCCCCGTCGGCGTCGTTGTCGGCCTGGTCGGGGTTCGGGACCATCACGCAGTTGTCGGCGTAGTCCAGGACGCCGTCGCTGTCCGCGTCGCCCTCGCAGGCGTCGCCGACGCCGTCGCCGTTGGAGTCGACCTGGTCGGCGTTGGAGACGAAGGCGCAGTTGTCGTCGCCGTCGGCCACGCCGTCGCCGTCGTCGTCCTCGTCGCAGAAGTCGCCCACGCCGTCGCCGTCGTTGTCCGCCTGCTCCGGGTTGGCCACCAGCCAGCAGTTGTCCTCGTCGTTGAGGACGCCGTCGTTGTCGGCGTCCTCGTCGCAGGCGTCGCCCACGCCGTCCGCGTCCACGTCGGCCTGGTCGGCGTTGTCCACGTCGATGCAGTTGTCGTCGCCATCCTCGAGGCCGTCGCCGTCGGTGTCGCCGTCGCAGGCGTCGCCCGCGCCATCGCCATCGATGTCGCTCTGGTCGGCGTTGACCACCAGGGGGCAGTTGTCGGCCACGTCGTCGACGCCGTCGTCGTCGTCGTCATCGTCGCAGGCATCCCCCGCCCCGTCCTGGTCGGTGTCGCGCTGGTAGCGGTTGGCGTCCACCGGGCAGTTGTCGGAGGGATCCAGGATGCCGTCGTCGTCGTCGTCGGTGTCGCAGGCGTTGCCGAAGCCGTCGCCGTCGGTGTCCACCTGGTCGGCGTTGGCCACGATGCGGCAGTTGTCGCCGCCGTCGGGCACACCGTCGCCGTCGTCGTCATCATCGCAGGCGTCGCCGCGGCCATCGCCGTCCGTGTCCACCTGGTCGCGGTTGGGCACGAGGTCGCAGTTGTCGTCCTCGTCCGGCACGCCGTCGGCGTCCTGGTCGCCATCGCAGGCGTCGCCGCGGCCGTCGCCATCGGTGTCCACCTGATCCGGGTTCGGCGTCACGGGGCAGTTGTCCTGGGCGTCGGGCACGCCGTCGTTGTCGTCGTCGGGGTCGCAGGCGTTCCCGCGGCCGTCGGCGTCGCTGTCGATCTGATCGGGATCGGCCACGAACTGGCAGACGTCGCCGTCGTCGGGCACGCCGTCGTTGTCGTCGTCGGGGTCGCAGGCGTCGCCGCGGTTGTCCCCGTCGTTGTTGGCCTGGCCCTGGTTGGCCACGAACTGGCAGTTGTCGTTGGGATCGGCCACGCCGTCGTTGTCGTCGTCGCCGTCGCATGCGTCGCCCTGGCCGTCGCCGTCGTTGTCGAGCTGGTCGAAGTTCTGGACGAACGCGCAGTTGTCGTTGGCGTCGGGCACCCCGTCGTTGTCGTCGTCGCTGTCGCAAGCGTCGCCGGCGCGGTCGCCGTCGTTGTTGGCCTGGTCGCGGTTCGCCGTGGCGGGGCAGTTGTCCTCGACGTCGGGGATGCCGTCATCGTCGTCGTCCAGGTCGCAGGCGTCGCCCACGCCGTCGCGATCGGTGTCCGTCTGATCGGCGTTGGGCGTCAGCGGGCAGTTGTCGTTGGCGTCGGGCACCCCGTCGCCGTCGTCGTCGTCCTCGCACACATCCCCGATGCCGTCCCCATCCCGGTCGGCCTGGTTCTGGTTCGGGTTGAGCGGGCAGTTGTCCTGGGGATCGGGGATGCCGTCGTTGTCGTCGTCGCCGTCGCAGGCGTCGCCGCGGCCATCGCGATCGGTGTCGCGCTGGTCGGCGTTGGGCGCGAACACGCAGTTGTCCTGCGGGTCGGCCACGCCGTCGTTGTCGTCGTCGGCATCGCAGGCGTCGCCCTGGGCGTCGCGGTCGTTGTTGGCCTGATCGGCGTTGGCGTTCAGCGGGCAGTTGTCCTGGGGATCCACCACGCCGTCGTTGTCGTCGTCGCCGTCGCAGGCGTCGCCCTGGCCATCGCGGTCGGTGTCGCGCTGATCGGCGTTGGCCACCACGCGGCAGTTGTCGTTGGCGTCGGGCACCTGATCGTTGTCGTCGTCGTTGTCGCAGGCATCGCCCTCGGCATCGCGATCGGTGTTGATCTGGTCCTGGTTGGGCACGAACTGGCAGTTGTCGGCCCCATCCAGGATGCCGTCGTTGTCGTCGTCGCCATCGCAGGCATCGCCGCGGCCGTCGCCGTCCGTGTCCACCTGGCCCTGGTTGGCCACGAGGGGGCAGTTGTCGGCGTCGTCGACGATGGTGTCGTTGTCATCATCGGGGTCGCAGACGTTGCCCAGGCGGTCGCCGTCGGTGTTGGCCTGGTCGGGGTTGGGCACCAGATCGCAGTTGTCATCGGGATCGAGCACGCCGTCGTTGTCGTCGTCGTCATCGCAGGCGTCGCCGATGCCATCGCCGTCGTTGTCGGCCTGGTCGGGGTTCGAGGTGGCCGGGCAGTTGTCGTTGGCCTCGTCCACGCCGTCGTCGTCGCTGTCGACGTTGTTGACGATGACGACGAAGGCCTGGACCGACTCGGCGCCCAGGGCGTCGGTGGCGGTCAGGGAGCAGTTGAACCGCAGGCCCGCCTCCGGGGCGTCGAGCTCGGTGGCGTCGACGCGCAGCCGGTCGCCCTGGACCTGGATGGGCAGGCCCTCATCGCACTCCCACACGAGCTGGAAGGCGTTGCCCTCGGGATCGGTGGTGCCGCTGGCGTCCACCACGATCTGGTTGCCCTCGTCGACGCGGGCCGGGTTGGGCACGAGCACGATCTGGGGCGGCTGGTTGCACAGCACGTTGACGCGGGCGAAGGCGACGTGGGTCTCGCCGAAGTTATCCGTCACCCGCAGGGCCACCTGGCGCTCGCGACCGCAAGGATCGCCGAAGCGGGGGTTGATGTTGGGGCCCAGGTCCTGGAACTGGTTGAGGCCGTTGCTGTCGTCGAGGTCCCACTCATAGCGCACGATGCGGTCGTTGAGGGGGGCGCCGGCGTTGGGATCGAAGCTCTGGGCGCCCGAGAGGGCCACCGGCTGGTTGACGAAGGCCTCGGGGTTCGCCGGGGTGATGCGGGCCACGGGGGGCACGTTGCCGGTGTCGACGGTGATCTGGATCTCGCCGGTGTTCTGCAGCGGCGGGTTCTGGTCGTCGGTCACCCGCAGGCGCGCCGTGTACACCCGCGGCACCTCGTTGAGGCCCGGGTTGTACCGGAACGTCGGGTGGACGTCCGGGTTGCCGGTCTGGAAGTCAAAGGCGCCGTCGCCATCGAAGTCCCACTCGTAGCGCACGATGCGCTGGTTGGGGTTGAGGTGGAACGACTGGCTGTGATCGAAGGTGACCTCCTGCTGGATGGCCGCCCGCAGGGGATCCGCCTGGGCCACCGCGCGCGGCGCCTGGGCGAAGAGGCTCGACGCCAGCATCAGCAGCGACCACTGGGTCGCCAGGCCGTCCACGTTGGTGTAGCTGGGCGCGCCGAAGCGGCCATCGGCCCCCTGCCGCGTCGTCAGCACATGGGCCACGCCGATGGCGGGGTCGTTGTACCAGTCGAACTCGGTGCCGTTGTTCCGCCGCAGAATCTCGATGGGCGGGTTCGACAGGCGCATGGCCTTGACGGCGGCGAAGAGGCCGTAGGTGTAGCCGAGGATGCGGGCGGTGCTGCCCTCGCCCGGGCCCGAGCCCCAGTTGTCGGCCACCCAGCGCGCCGACGCCGCGAACTCCGCGTCGTCGCTGGTGCGGCCGTCCATGATCCACTGGACCATGCCCGAGGGCGTGGTGGCGGCGCAGCCCCAGGGGCACCCGGTGTCGGAGTAGCCGATGGTGCCGTTGTTCCACATGGAGCGGATGGTCTGGTTGTTCTCGCTCTTGACGAAGGCCGGGATGGTCAGGCCCCACTCGCGCTCGGCGGGGATCATGCCGATGGCCGCCCACTGGCTGGAGCTGTTGTCGGCGTGGCCGGCGGCCCAGGTGTAGTTCCAGGAGCCGCGCTGGGGGAAGCCGTAGTTGTTGTCCATCTGGGCGTAGGAGTAGCCGTCGATGAAGTCCTGCAGCACGTCGGCATAGGTGGCCTGGCGGCCGCCGATCACCGCGTCGGCGTAGGTGCCCGTCGTCACGTCGGCGTTGGGCGTGCCCGACGTGACGATGGCGTCCATCACCATGCCGTTCTCGTAGATCTCGGTGCCGCCGATGGTGGCGCCGAGGCCGTTGCCGTTCACGTCCGGGTTGCCGGCCCGCTTGTTGGCGATGCCGCGGGTCCCGACGCGGGCGAACAGGAAGCGCATGGCGGCCCGGGTGGCGTCTACGTAGGGGTCGACCCGGCGGTCGCCGTCCTCGCGGTGCCCATGGGCGAACATGGCGTTGGTGGCGGCGGCGTGGGCCGAGGTGTTGGTGCCGTAGGTCCCCGCCGGCCGGAACTGACCAGCGGCGTCCTGGACCTTGTAGAGGTACCAGAGGCCCTCATCGATGGCGATGTTGACCCGGGTGGCAAGGTTGTCGGCCCGGATGACCAGCGGGTAGTCGGCCGTGGCGCAGTCGCCCGCCGCGTCACACAGAGTGATGCGCGCGGTGTAGGGCGTCCCCACGGCGCCCTGGTAGCTGTGGCTGGCCTCGATGGCCCGGGCCGAGGCCGCCGCGATGTTCTGGAAGCCCGTCTGCTGGCCGTCGCCGTAGTCGATGTTGTAGCGGACGGTGGTGCGAGCGCCGCCCTCGGCGGCCGGGATCTCGGCGAACTTCAGCCGGGTGGCCCGGCCAGCCACGATGTCATGCGGCACCCGAGGCGCGGCGCTCACCCACGGCACCGCCGCGGCCCCCGGCGCGCCGGCCGCGACGCCGGCCCAGCACATCGCCAGGACACCGATCCCCCAGCCCGTCAACCGCAGGCGACTCGCGGCTCGCCCATGCACTCGCTGTGCTTCCATGCAGATCCCCCCTCCGAACAGACGGCCCGGAACTCCCGGAGAGGGTAATGCATCGTGCAGCTTTGTGAGAAGAGGAGTTACGCTGGCGCCGGAAGATCAAGCGAATAGCGGAAGCGCGCGCGTGCCGTGACACCCGGGGCGGGTGCCACGGCGGGCCGGCTCAGCCGCGGCGGCGGCGCAGGAGCAGCGGCAGGCCGAGGAGCAGCAGGGCGAAGGGCGCGGGGCCGCGGTCGGCGCCGGGCGCGTCGCAGGCGCAGTCGGCCGTGTCGGAGCCCGTGAACTGGCCCGCGTAGGGATCGCGGTCGTCCACGTCGTCACAGGCGTCACCCAGGCCATCGGCGTCGATGTCGAGCTGGTCGGCGTTGGCGGTGTCGGGGCAGTTGTCCTGGCCGTTCTCCACGCCGTCGCCGTCCCGGTCGTCATCACACACATCCCCCACCCCGTCCTCGTCCAGGTCGTCCTGGGCCTCGTTGGGCTCGTCGGGGCAGTTGTCATCCTCGTTGAGCAGGCCGTCGCCGTCGCGATCGCGCACCGTCACATCGTCGGCGGCGTTGTTGGGATCGATCTCGCCCTCATCCACGCGGCCGTTGCCGTTGGCGTCCTCGGCGCCATCGGGCACGCCGCCGCGATCCGTATCCGCCCGGGTGGGATCGGTGGTCGTGTCGGGATCCGAGTCGGCCACGAAGTTGCCCGCCTCGACGTCGGTGTCCGGGCCGGGCGCCGTGACGCCGAGCTCGAGGCCGTCGTTGAGGCCGTCGCCGTCGCTGTCGGGGTCGCGGGCGTTGATCAGGCCGTCGCTGTCGGTGTCGAGATCCCAGCCGGGCTCCTCGTTGTCGGGCACGCCATCGTCGTCGGTGTCGGCGTCGAGGGGGTCGGTGCCCGCCATGCGCTCGGTCTCGTTGTCCAGGCCGTCGCCGTCCTGGTCATCGTCGCAGGCGTCGCCCTGGCCGTCGCCATCGTGGTCGGTCTGGCCGCCGTTGGCGTCGTGCGGGCAGTTGTCCTCGCCATCGGCGATGCCATCCCCGTCGTCGTCGTCATCGCAGGCGTCGCCCTCGCCGTCCGCGTCCTGATCGGCCTGGCCGCGGTTCGAGACGACACGCAGTTGTCCACGCCATCAGTCACCCCGTCGTTGTCGTCGTCGCTGTCGCAGGCGTCGCCCTGGCCATCGCCGTCGTTGTCGGCCTGATCGACGTTCGGGGTGTTCACGCAGTTGTCGTCGTCGTCCAGCAGGCCGTCGCCGTCCTGATCGCCCTCACAGGCGTCGCCGATGCCGTCGCCGTCGGTGTCCACCTGGTCGGGGTTCTCGAGGTACTGGCAGTTGTCGACGCCATCGCCGATCTCGTCGTTGTCATCGTCGCCGTCGCAGGCGTCACCCTGGCCGTCGCCGTCGTTGTCAGCCTGATCCACGTTGGGCGTCTGGACGCAGTTGTCCTCGCCGTCGGGCACGCCGTCGTTGTCGGTGTCGTTCTCGCAGGCATCGCCGACGCCATCGCGATCGGTGTCCATCTGATCGGGGTTGGCCACGAACCGGCAGTTGTCGTCCCCGTCCTCGACGCCGTCGTCGTCGTCGTCGTCGTCGCAGGCGTCGCCGAAGCCGTCGTCGTCGTTGTCGGCCTGGTTCAGGTTGGCCACGAACTGGCAGTTGTCGTCCTCGTCGAGCACGCCGTCGTTGTCGTCGTCCTCGTCGCAGGCGTCGCCCTGGCCGTCACGGTCGTTGTCGGCCTGGTCGCGGTTGGCCACGAGCGGGCAGTTGTCGACGCCATCGGCCACGCCGTCGTCGTCGTCGTCGGGGTCGCACGCGTCGCCGAAGCCGTCACCGTCGTTGTCGCCGCCCCCGACGTTGCCGACCAGGCGGCAGTTGTCCTGGTTGTCGGGGATGCCGTCGCCGTCGTCGTCGTCGTCACAGGCGTCGCCGAGGCCATCGCCGTCCGTGTCCACCTGATCGCGGTTCGGGATGCCGGGGCAGTTGTCGTCGCCATCCGCCACGCCGTCGCCGTCCTCGTCGCCGTCACACGGGTCGCCCTGCCCGTCCCCATCGGTGTCCACCTGGTCGGGGTTGGGGGTCGTCCGGCAGTTGTCGCCGCCGTCGGGCACGCCATCGTTGTCATCGTCGGGATCACACGCGTCGCCCAGGCCGTCCCCATCGGAGTCCACCTGGTCGGGGTTGGCCACGAACGGGCAGTTGTCGGGCTCGTCGAGGATGCCGTCGTTGTCGTCGTCGGGATCGCACGCGTCGCCACGGGCGTCGCCGTCGTTGTTGGCCTGGTTCTGGTTGGCCACGTTCACGCAGTTGTCGTCGCCGTCGGGCACGCCGTCGTTGTCGTCGTCGCCGTCGCAGGCGTCGCCCTGGCCATCGCGATCGTTGTCGAGCTGGTCGAAGTTGCGGGTGAAGCGGCAGTTGTCGTCCACATCGAGGATGCCGTCGTTGTCGTCATCCTCGTCGCAGACGTCGCCCGCGCGGTCGCCGTCGTTGTTGGCCTGATCCGGGTTGGCGTTGACCGGGCAGTTGTCCTCGCCGTCGGGCACGCCGTCGTTGTCGTCATCGGGATCGCAGGCGTCGCCCAGGCCGTCGCCGTCGGTGTCGCGCTGATCCAGGTTCGGCGTCCGCGGGCAGTTGTCCTGGGGATCCAGGATGCCGTCGTTGTCATCGTCGGGATCACACACATCGCCGCGCCCGTCGCGATCCAGATCCTCCTGCTGGGGGTTCGGGATCAGGTCGCAGTTGTCGAAGGGATCCACCACGCCGTCGTTGTCGTCGTCGTCGTCGCAGGCGTCGCCGATGCCATCGCCGTCGTTGTCGGCCTGATCCGGGTTGGGCGTGGCCGGGCAGTTGTCGTCGCCCTCGTCCACCCCGTCATCGTCGGTGTCGACGTTGTTGACGACCACGACGAAGTTCTCCACGTCGCGGGCGTTGCCGGGATCGGTGACCGTCAGGGTGCAGTTGAAGCGCAGGCCCGCCGGAGGGGCGTCCAGGTTCGAGGCATCCACCTGGAGCCGGGCACCCTGCGGCTGGATGGCCAGGCCGCCGTCGCAAGCCCAGGCATACTGCAGCGCGCCGCCCTCGGGATCCGAGCTGCCGCTGCCGTCGATGATGCCCACCTCGCCCTCGTCGATGGACGCCGGGTTCGGGTCGACCACCGCCTCGGGGGGCTGGTTGCAGATGACGTGGACCGTCGCGAAGGCCACGGCCTGCTCACCGAAGACGTCGGTCACCCGCAGCGCCACCCGACGATCCACATCACACTCGGGGCCGGCGAAGCGCGCGACCACGTCCACCCCGCCTTCGACGAACTGCACCAGGCCGTTGGCGTCGTCCAGGTCCCACTCGTAGCGCACGATGCGGTCGTTGAGCGGAGGGCCGGCGTTGGGATCGAAGCTGTCGCGGCCCGAGAGGGCGATGTCGGTGTTGACCGAGCCCGCAGGGTTGGCCGGCGTGATGCGCGCAATGGGGGGCACGTTGCCCGTGTCCACCGTGATCTGGATCTCGGCCACGTCCTGGAGGGGCGGGTTCTGGTCATCCGTCACCCGCAGGCGGGCGGTGTAGACCCGCGGCACCTCGTTGAGGCCCGGGTTGTACCGGTGGATGGGCGCCTCGTTGGGGTCGGCCGTGCTGAACTCGTAGTTGCCGTCGCCCTCGAAGTCCCACTCGTAGCGCACCAGGCGCTGGTTCGGGTTGAGGTGGAACGACTGGCTGTGGTCGAAGGTGACCTCCTGCTGGAGGGCCGCCCGCAGCGGATCGGCGTTGGCCACGGCCTTGGGGGCCTGGGCGAACAGGCTCGACGCCAGCATCAGCAGGTGCCACTGCGTGGCGATGCCCGAGATGCTGGTGTTGGCGCCCACCGTGTCCCAGCCGCCGTCGGCCCGCTGGCGGGTCGTGGCGACGTGGGCGATGCCGATGGCGGGATCGTTGTACCAGTCGAACCGGGTGCCGTTGCTGCGGACCAGCTCCTCCACCGGGGGGTTGGAGAGGCGCATGGCCTTGACCGCGGCGAACATCCCGTAGGTGTAGCCCAGCACGATGTCGCCGTTGGCGCCCTGGCCGGGGCCGTTGCCCCAGGCGTCGGCGATCCAGCGCAGGGAGGTGGCGAACTCGGCGTCGTCGCTGCGCCGCCCGTCCATGATCCACTGCACGAGGCCCGACGGCGTCACCGCAGCGCAGCCCCAGATGCAGGCCGTGCTCGAGTAGCCGATGGTGCCGTTGGCGTTCCACATCGCGCGGATGGTCTGGTTGTTCTCGGTCTTGACGAACTGCGGGATGGTCAGGCCCCACTCGCGCTCGGCGGGGATCATGCCGATGGCCGCCCACTGGCTGGAGCTGTTGTCGGGGTGGCCGGGGGTGAAGGTGTAGTTCCACGAGCCACGCTGGGGGAACGCGACGTTGGAGTCGATCTGGCCCCAGGCGTAGGCGTCCACCATGTCCTGCAACACATCGGAGTAGGTCGCCTGGCGACCGCCGACCACCAGCGCGGCGTACGGCCCCGTGGTCACGTCGGCGTCCGGGGTGCCGGACGTCACGATGGCGTCCATGATCATGCCGTTCTGGTAGACCTCGTTGCTGCGCCCGTTCACCGTTGCCCCCAGCCCGTTGCCGTTGCTGTCGGGGTTGCCGGTGTTCTTGGCCGCGATGCCGATGGTCTGCAGATTGGTCAGCACCAGCCGCATGCCGGCGCGCACGGCGTCGGTGTAGGGGCTGCGGTGGCGGGGCACGTCCTCACGGTGGCCGTGGGCGAAGAACGCGTTGACCGCCGAGGCGTGGGCAGAGGGCAGGCCGCCCTGAGAGCCCGCCGCGACGAACTGGCCCGCCGCGTTCTGGACCTTGAACAGATACCACAGACCCTCATCGATGGCCCGGTTGACCCGTGCCTCCAGGCTGTTGACCCGGATCACCATGGGGTAGGTCGCCCGGTTGCAGACGTCCTGGGCATCGCAGAGCTCGATGAACGCCCGGAAGGGGGTGCCCACGGCGCCGTTGTAGGTGTGAGCGGCCTCGATGGCCCGGGTGTTCGCCGGCGCGATGGCCTGGAACCCCGTCTGCTGCCCGTCCCCGAAGTCGATGTTGTAGCGCACGGCGGTGCGGGCGCCGCCCTCGGCGCGGGGCACCTCGCCGAACTTCAGCCGCGTGGCCACGCCCGCCGCGATGTCGTGGGCGAAGTCCGGGTTGCCCCCGAGCCAGGGCGCCGACGTCGCGATCGGGCCGGCGGCCGGCTGGGCCCACGCGGACGACAGGCCGCCCGTGGCGACGAACGCCATCAGCACGCACGCCACCCGGGCGCCGCTCCTCGTGCTCAACATCGAATCCCCCCCCTGGAACGCTGGTCGGTTCCGCTCAATCGCCCGGATGATAGTCAAACTCCTCGCATGGGGAGAAGGCGGTTTCGGAATTCGCACAAAAATCCAGTGAATCAGCGTGTCAAGGGACTGGCCCACGGGACGCGGACCGGAGTATGGTCGACCCGAACGCCGGCTGACGCCCAGGTTGGAAGGAGGCGCGTGAACTCACGCCGCTTCAGCACAAGGACTTTCGGGGGAAGAGTCCTCGTGTGCTTGCGCACGGCCAGCGCTCATGCAATTTTCCAGTCAGGACAGGCAGGAGGGAGTTGACGGTCATGCAGACCAAGCAGCGCAACCGCTCGCTTCTGGTCGGCGCCGCGATTGCATCGGTGGCGCTGGTCGGAGAGGCCGCGGCTCAGGACATCCAGGGGTGGCATCCGGCCGCCGGTACGTGGAACTACTTCTCGGTGGACGGCTCGGCGGTGGCGAACACCGGCGAGTTCGTGCCTGCGCTGTACTTCAACTACGGCCGCAACCCGCTGGTTCGCCGCAACGCCAATGGCGATGTGGTCGAGAAGATCATCGAGAACCTGACCACCTTCGACCTCATGCTCACCGTGGGCGTCACGGAGCGGGTCGAGGTCGCGGTGGACATCCCGTTCAGCTACTCGGTGGGCTCGGAGACGGTGCCGATCGACGACGGCGCGGGCCTCGGTGATCTGCGCATCCTGCCCAAGTTCGTGCTGGTGTCGTCGAAGCAGACCGGCGGCTTCGGCCTCGCGCTCGCGTCGCCCATGTCGTTCCCCACCGGCGACAACGGCAGCGGCAGCTCCTCGCGCAACTTCGTCTTCAACCCCCGCCTGGTGCTCGAGTACCGCGCGAGCACGTGGGCCATCGCGGCCAACGGTGGCTACCGCGTGCGGCCCAGCGACGGCGAGGCCCTCAGCCCGCTCACGGTGGGCAACGGCATCACCTACGGCGGCGGCGTCTCGGCCAACCTGGGCACCCCCGCGGTGGCGGCGGTGGCCGAGCTCTTCGGCACCCAGTTCGAGGACGTGCCTGCCGACAAGGGCGGCGCCAACCCCCTGGAGGCCATGCTCGGCCTGCGCTTCCACAGCACCGACAAGGGCCTCAGCGCCGTGCTCGCGGGCGGCTTCGGCCTGATCAACGACTTCGGCGCCCCCGAGCTGCGCGTCATCGGCGGCCTGGCCTGGTCCTCCGACTCCCTGGGTGACGATCGCGTCGTCATCGCGGGCGGCTCGGCGGGCATCGACGACGGCGACGACGATGAGGACGGCGTCCGCAACTTCACCGACGCCTGCCCCAAGGAGAAGGAAGACCGCGACGGCTTCCAGGACTCCGACGGCTGCCCCGACATCGACAACGACCTGGACGGCATCGCCGACGTGGACGATCGCTGCCCGGTCAACGCCGAGGACATGGACGGCTTCGAGGACCAGGACGGCTGCCCCGAGATCGACAACGACAAGGACGGCATCGCCGACCAGCTCGATCGCTGCCCCATGGAGCCCGAGACCAAGAACGGCCACCGCGACGACGACGGCTGCCCCGACGGCGGCCTGATCGTGGTCGAGCAGGGCCGCATCCGCATCCTCAAGAAGATCTACTTCGACACCAACAAGGACACCATCAAGCCGATCTCCTTCGGCGTGCTGGATCAGGTGGCCGAGGTCCTCCAGTACAACAAGAGCATCGGCAAGATCCGCATCGAGGGTCACACCGATGAGCGCGGCGGCGAGGCCTTCAACCAGAAGCTCGCCGAGCTGCGCGCGGCGGCGGTGCTGCAGTACCTGCTGGGCCAGGGCATCGAGGCGAACCGCCTGGATGCGGTCGGCTACGGCGAGTCCCGCCCCGCCACCCAGGAGACCGGCATCACCGGCTACGCCCAGAACCGCCGTGTGGAGTTCGTCATCCTCGACCGCTCCGACGTCAACGCCGACGGCTCGGTGGTGGAGCAGGCCCCCGTGGTGCCCGTCGAGGCCACCCCGGAGCAGCAGATCGCCGCGAAGTCGGGCCAGTACGGCCGCCTGAAGAGCGCCGAGTTCAGCGGGGGTGATGACACCCTGTCTTTCACCTTCAACGCTGATGTGCCCATGGAGGTCGACCGCGCCGACACCCGCCTCGACAACGGCGGCATGGTGCTGGTCATGCAGGTCTCGAAGCTGCGCGCCAACCGCGGCTGGCAGCAGTGGAAGGATCGCCAGATCGTCCGCAGCCTCGTCTTCCCCTCCCAGGAGAAGAAGGACGCGATGGCCGTGCGCGTGCGCATGACCGGCGCCCTCACCGAAGCCGACCTGCGCCGGGTGCGCCTGTCCGCCGACGGCAACAGCCTCACCATCACCTGGCCCCGCCCGGCGGCGTCGGCTGGCGGCGAGATGGTCATCGACCAGCAGCCCGTCGGCGAGGACAAGCCTGCGGTCGCCGAGATCCAGGCCGAGGAGCCCATGGCCCCGGCCCCGGTCGAGGATGCCCCCGAGCAGGCCGTCCCCGAGCAGGCCGCCCCCGAGCAGGCCGCCCCCGAGCAGGCCGCCCCCGAGGAGCCGGCTGCCCCCGAGCAGGCCGCCCCCGAGGAGCAGGCCGCGCCGGAGGAGGCTGCCCCCGAGCAGGCCGCGCCCGTGGTCGCGCCCATCCCCGATGAGGTCCCCGAGGCGCCTGCCCCGGTGGACGACGTGCCCGATCCCTACGGCGAGAACTGAGCTCGCGACCGGGCGCTCGCCCTGAGCGCCCGCCACCGGGTGCTCGCCCCGAGCGCCCGCCCGCCCCCCTCCCCCATCCCCAGCGTCGGTCCCGGGTCTCCCGGCTCGTGGCTCGCCCTTGAGACGTGCCCCGAGCGCGCCTCGCCCGCGCGAGGCCGCGAGACTGTTCATCATTTCATCGGCGATGGAATCGGTCTTCTCTCAAACCAAACAGATGCGCTACCGTGCTGCCGTGGGCGGTTCCTCGGAGGGGGTTTCATGATCGGCACTCTGGAGTGGTCACGGCGTCGCGCCGTGAACCCGGACTCATCCTGGTCGGCCTGACCATGGTCGGCCTGCCGCAGGCGGCAGACGCGCAGCCCGTCGCGGCCACGGTACCCTGGGTACCGGCGGCCCGGCAGATTCCCCACGACATCATCGGGGGTCGAGCGACGCGCCTGAAGGGCGCCGAGATCCCCCAGAACGGTGTCTACCGGGGCGTCAGCTACCGCTGGCAGTACGGTGACGGGGCCGACAGCGGCTGGCAGGCGCTGGCCAACGACTCGGCCCGGCGCGTCATCGAGGGCAGCCGCACCTACAATGGCGCGGCCGGCTCCCCCTTCACGGCGACGCTGACCATCTGCACGGCCGCCAACGGCGGGGGCGACTGCGCCAGCGCCAACTACCCGATGGCCATCCGCGACAACACGCTGACGGCCCGGGTCAACGTCGCCATCGATGAGGGCCTCTGGTACCTCTACAAGTACTACAACCCGGCCAACGGCCGGATCACGCCCCCGGGCAGCTACGGCGGCAACCCGGGCGGTGGCTCGGCCGCCATCAACGCCTTCTTCGCCCACGGCCACCTCGAGGGCTACGACCGCAACACCAACCCCTACGTGGACGTGGTGCGCGGCGGCATGAACGACCTGTTCACCCGCGTCACCCAGAAGGCCATCGCCAACAAGGCCTCGGGCAACCCCGACACCAACGGCAACGGCCTGGGCGCTTCGGTGGGTGGCACCGAGATCTACGAGAACGGCATGGTGATGGACGCCATCGTCAGCTCGAACCTCCCTGACGAGGTCGTGACGACGGGTCCCTACCGCAACAGCACCCGCGCCTTCGTGCTGCAGGACTTCATCGACGGCTATGCCTACGCCCAGATGGACACGAACTACGCGTTCCCCCAGCGTGGCTCGTGGAACTACACCTGGGCCGCCGGCCACGCCGACAACAGCTCCAGCCAGTGGGCCGCCATCGGCATGATCCCCGCCGAGCGCGAGTGGGGCCTGACCATCCCGCAGTTCGTCAAGACCCTGAGCGATGGCTCCATCGCCAGCATGTGGGCCGCTGACGGCACCATCGGCTACAACGCCGTCAACAGCTTCCCTGGAGCCGCGCGGCCGTGACGCCGTCGGGCATCGTGCTGTGGACGATGGCGGGCCGGCAGTCCGACAACGCCAACGTGGTCGCCAGCTACAACTGGGTCCGGGACAACTGGGGCGCGGGCCCCGGTGAGGGCAGCTCGGCCCGGGTCACCGGGTACACCTACGCCATGTTCGCAGCCGTGAAGGCCCTGCGGCTGGCCCGGCCCAACCCCATCGACACCATCGGGAACTTCGACTGGTACAACGACCCCGACCGCGGCATCGCCCACACCCTGACGTCTCGCCAGCGGGCCGACGGCGGCTTCAACACCCCCAACTACACCAACATCGACGGGCTCGGCACCCAGTGGGCCCTGCTCATGCTGGCCGGCAACCTCTTCGCCCAGGCCCCCAGGCGGTGCCCAACGCCAACCCCATCCGCGCGGCCATCAACCAGGTGGTCACCTTCGACCACAGCCAGTCGTTCCACCTCAACCCCAACCAGCGCATCGTCCGCTACGAGTGGGACTTCGATGGCGACGGCAACTACGACTTCAACTCCGCCGATCCCAACGCCCGGCCGACGCACCGCTACAACCCCGCGCTGGCCGAGGTGCCCCGGGTGTACACGGCCCGCCTGCGGGTGACCGATGATCAGAACCCGCCGCTCCAGGACGTGAAGTCCGTTGATATCACGGTGGATTCCGGCAACGTGCCCCCGGTGGCGGTCATCACGCCCGCCGCGCCGCGCGGCTCGATCAACACCGACATCGCCGTCTCGGGCCGCGACAGCTTCGACCCCAACGCCGGCGCCCCCCTCAACGACCGCATCGTCAGCTACGAGTGGGACCTCGACGACAGCAACGGCCTGGTGCAGTTCGCCGCCGGCAACGTGGACATGACCGTCCGCTTCGGCGGCGAGTGCGGCATCGAGCGGCGCATCGCGCTGCGTGTGACCGACAACTTCGGCGTCCAGAACACCGCGTTTGCCAGCATCTCGGTGCTGTGCAACCAGCCCCCGGTGCCCGATCTCGACCCCCGCCCCGTCGGTGGACGAGGGCGAGATCATCACCATCGACGCCAGCGACTCGGTGGATCCCGAGGGCGGTGTGGTCTCGTACGCCTGGGCCTGCGCGGCGGGCCTGCCCATCCAGCCCCTCGCGGGCGGCAGCCTGCTGCGCATCGACGCCACCAACATCGACGCCCCCGCCGCTGGCGCGCGCTTCCAGTGCACCCTCACCGTCCGCGACCCCCAGGGCGCGGAGGCCGTGCTGAACTTCACGGTGACGGTCAACAACGTCGACACCGACGGCGACGGCACCGACGACGCCCATGACAACTGCCCGGCGGTGGCCAACGCCAACCAGCTCGACACCGACGGCGACGGCGAGGGCGATGCCTGCGACAACGACGACGACAACGACACCATCCCGGATGCCAACGACAACTGCCCGCTGAACCGCAACCTGGATCAGGCGGATCGGGATCGGGACGGCCGCGGCGACGTCTGCGACCCCGATGACGACAACGACGGCGTCCCCGACGCCAACGACAACTGCCCCATCACGGCCAACGCCAACCAGCTCGACACCGACCGCGACGGCCAGGGCGACGCCTGCGACGTGGATGATGACGACGACGGCGTGCTCGACGGCGGCGACAACTGCCCGCTCGTGGCCAACCGCGACCAGCGCAACACCGACGGCGACGCGCTGGGTGATGCCTGCGACCCCGACGACGACAACGACGGCATCGCCGATGGCAATGACAACTGCCCCACCCTGGTCAACCAGAACCAGGCCGACAACGACCGCGACGGCCGCGGCGATGTCTGCGACGATGACGACGACAACGACGGCGTCCCCGATGCCCTCGACAACTGCGTCTTCGTCGGCAACGCCGACCAGCTCGACACCGATCGCGATGGCGATGGCGACGCCTGTGACAGCGACGACGACAACGACGGCGTCCCCGACGCCAACGACAACTGCCGCCTGATCAGCAACCGCGACCAGCGCAACACCGACGGCGACGCCCAGGGCGACGCCTGCGACAACGACGATGACAACGACGGCGTGCTGGACGCGACCGACAACTGCCCGCTCGTGGCCAACCAGAACCAGGCCAACAACGACCGGGACGTGGACGGCGACGCCTGCGACGCGGACGACGACAACGACAACGTCCCCGACGACCGCGACAACTGCCAGTTCGTGGCCAACCCCGGCCAGGGCAACAACGACGGCGACGCCCAGGGCGACGCCTGCGACACCGACGACGACAACGACGGTGTGCCCGACGACCGCGACAACCGCCCCTTCGATCGCAACCCCGGCCAGGAAGACCTGGATCGCGACGGCGTGGGCGATGTCTGCGACGGCGATCAGGACGCCGACGGCGTGCCGGACGAGAACGACAACTGCCCCGTCGACGCCAACCCCGCCCAGGAGGACACGGACGGCGACGGCGACGGCGACGCCTGCGACGCGGACGACGACAACGACGGCGTCCCCGACGACCGCGACAACTGCCGCACCCGCCAGAACGCCAACCAGGCCGACCACGATCGCGATGGCTTCGGCGACGTCTGCGACGACGACGACGACGACGACGGCGTGCGCGACGTGGCCGACAACTGCCCGTTCGCGCGCAACGGCGATCAGGCCGATCTGGACCGCGACGGCCGCGGCGATGCCTGCGACGACGATGACGACGGCGACGGCGTGGCCGACGGCAACGACAACTGCCCGGTCAACTCCAACGCCAACCAGCTCGACACGGATGGCGATGGCGTCGGCGACGCCTGCGACGGCGACGACGACAACGACGGCGTGCGCGACGAGCGCGACAACTGCCCGACCGTGCCCAACCAGACCCAGCAGGACGCCGATCAGGACGGCTTCGGCGACGCCTGCGACGCCGACGACGACGACGACGGTGTGGCCGACGGCATGGACAACTGCCCGCTGGTGGCCAACCCCGACCAGCGCGACACCGATCGCGACGGCCTGGGCGACGCCTGCGACCCCGACGACGACAACGACGGCGTGGCCGACGGCGAGGACAACTGCGTGACGGTCGCCAACCCCGACCAGCAGAACAACGACCGCGACGCGCTGGGCAACGCCTGCGACAACGACGACGACAACGACGGCGTGCCCGACATGGCCGACAACTGCGTCTTCGTCGTCAACCCCGACCAGCTCGACACCGACCGCGACGGCCAGGGCGACCTCTGCGACGGCGACGACGACAACGACGGGGTCGGCGACGCCGCCGACAACTGCCCGACCGTGTCGAACCCCGACCAGCGCGACATCGACGGCGACGGCGCCGGCGACGCCTGCGACGGCGACCGCGACTCCGACGGCGTGCCCGACGCCGGCGACAACTGCCCCGACACCCCCAACCGCGATCAGGCGGACGGGGACGGCGACGGCCGCGGCGACGTCTGCGACTCCGACGACGACAACGACGGCATCGAGGACGCGGTCGACAACTGCCGGCTGCGGGCCAACCCCGACCAGGCCGACAACGACGGCGATGGGTTCGGCGACGTCTGCGACGACGATGACGACGACGACGCGGTGCCCGACGGGCGCGACAACTGCCCGACCATCCGCAACGCCAACCAGCTCGACCTGGATCAGGACGGCATCGGCGACGCCTGCGACACCGACGACGACGCCGACGGCGTGCCCGATGACCGCGACAACTGCCCGCGCACGGCCAACCCCGACCAGGCGGACACCGACGGCGATGGCCGCGGCGACGCCTGCGACGACGACGACGACAACGATCGCGTGCTGGACGCCGCGGACAACTGCCCGCTGACGCCCAACAGCGACCAGGCCAACAACGACCGCGACGGCGCCGGCGATGCCTGCGATCCCGACGACGACAACGACGGCGTGCCCGACGCCGGCGACAACTGCGTCTTCGTGGCCAACGCCGACCAGGCCGACGCGGATCGCGACGGCGCGGGCGACGCCTGCGACGGCGACGACGACAACGACGGCGTGCCCGACGGCGCCGACAACTGCCCCACCCTGGCCAACCCCGACCAGCAGAACTACGACCGCGACATCGTGGGCGACGCCTGCGATCCCGACGACGACAACGACGGCGTCGACGACGCCGCCGACAACTGCCCGCAGCTCGCCAACCCCGAGCAGCTCGACACCGACGGCGACGGCCGGGGTGACGCCTGCGACCGCGACGACGACAACGACGGCGTCGACGATGCCGACGACAACTGCCCCTTCATCGCCAACCCCGACCAGGCCGACATCGATGGTGACGGCCAGGGCGATCCCTGCGATGGCGACCAGGACAGCGACCGCGTCCCCGACGAGCAGGACAACTGCCCCGATGACTTCAACGCCGACCAGACCGATACCGACGGTGATGGCATCGGCGACGCCTGCGACGCCGACGACGACGGCGACGGGGTGGCCGACGCCGACGACAACTGCCGCCTGATCCCCAACCGCGACCAGGCCGACAACGACGGTGACGGCTTCGGCGACGCCTGCGACGCCGACGACGACGACGACCGCGTGCCCGACGTCGCCGACAACTGTCCCCTGGACAGCAACGTGACCCAGGACGACGCCGACGGCGACGGCCTCGGCGATGTCTGCGATGACGACGAGGACGGCGACGGCACCGGCGCCGGCGACAACTGCCCCGACGTGGTCAACCCGGATCAGTCCGACATCGACGGCGACGGCGAGGGCGACGCCTGCGACCCCGACGACGATGGCGACGGCGTGGCGGACGAGGTCGACAACTGCCCCGAGACCGAGAACGCCGACCAGGCCGACGCCGACGGCGATGGCTTCGGTGACGCCTGCGACGATGACGCGGACGACGACGGCATCCCCGATGACGCCGACAACTGCCCCTACGACGCCAACGAGCGCCAGGCCGACCTGGACGGCGATGGCGAGGGCGACGCCTGTGACACCGACGACGACGGCGACGGCGTCCCCGACGAGCAGGACGTCTGCCCCCGCACGGCGGATCCCGACCAGGCCGACTCCGACGGCGACGGCATCGGGGACGCCTGCGAGGGCGACGAGGACGGCGACGGCGTGCCGACCGACCTCGACAACTGCCCCGACGTCGACAACCCCGACCAGGCCGATCTGGACCAGGACGGCGAGGGCGACGCCTGCGACATGGACGACGACGGCGACGGCTGGGATGACGACCAGGACAACTGCCCCGACGTGGTCAACCCGCGCCAGGAGGACCTGGACGAGGACGGCGTGGGCGACGCCTGCGACGGCGACGTCGACGGTGACGGCATCGCCGACGAGGACGACAACTGCGAGCTCGTGGCCAACCCCGACCAGGGCGATCACGACGAGGACGGCCTGGGCGATCGCTGCGACGATGACATCGACGGCGATGGCCTGACCA
Source organism: bacterium (assembly GCA_041389985.1). Classification (GTDB taxonomy): domain Bacteria; phylum Myxococcota_A; class Bradymonadia; order UBA7976; family UBA1532; genus JACKDP01. Next base: position 3,537 of record JAWKQS010000038.1, on the reverse strand, counting down.
ACGAAGAGGAGCGCGCCGCCGGCACCAACCCGGCCGACGCGGACAGCGACGACGACGGCGTCAACGACGACCAGGAGCCCGACTGGGACGAGGACAGCGACGGGGATGGCCTCGTCAACGCCCGCGACGCCGACAGCGACGGCGACGGCATCCTCGACGGCACCGAGCTGGGCGTGACCGCGCCCGGCGCGGACACCAACGTCGGCGCCGGCAACTTCGTGGCCGACGCGGATCCCGACACGACGACCGATCCGACCAACCCCGACACCGACGGCGGCGGGGTGCCGGACGGCGCCGAGGACGCCAACCGTGACGGCCGCGTGGACGCGGGCGAGCTCGATCCCAACAACCCCGCGGACGACACCCAGGTGACCGACCGCGACGGCGACGGCATCGACAACGACGTCGACAACTGCCCCGACGAGCCCAACGACCAGCAGTCCGACATCGATGGCGACGGCGTGGGCGATGCCTGCGACGGCGACATGGATGACGACGCGGTGGCCAACGGCATCGACAACTGCCCCGAGGTGGCCAACCCCGACCAGCTCGACGTGGATGGCGACGGCAAGGGCGACGCCTGCGACGAGGTGGACGACCGCGATCCCTTCGCGGGCCAGTTCACCGGCTCCGACAGCGCCGACTGCGCCTGCGACGCCCCCGGCAGCCAGGACGCCCCCGCCCCCGTCGCGCTGCTGCTCCTGGGCCTGCCCCTGCTCCTCCTGCGCCGCCGCCGCTGAGCCGCCTGGGCCGCCGGCCCCCCGAGCCGCCTGGCCATTGCGCCAGGCGGCCCCCCTCCCCGATCCCGATCGCAGCGCCGGCCCATCCGGGCCCCGGTGGTGTGTCGCTGACCCACCTCGGCGCAGGCCATGGCCCGCCTCATGGCCCGGGTACAGACCCAGCGGACTTTGAGCCTGGACCCCGCCACACCCGGGTCTGACCCCTGCCGCGGCGGCTCCCACCGGCCGATGGCGGACCCAGGTCCGTCCCAGGGGTCGCGAGAACCAGATGTACGGGGGTCATGCCATCGATTACACCATCGCTGAAGTCATCCAGCTGACTGGCGTCGCGGCGGACCTCGATGACTTCGCGGCAGCGCGAGGCCGGCCACCGCCGCGCCGCGCTCGGCAACGGCCGGCGCAACCCGTGGATCTACCTACCTTTTTTCGGTTCCTCAAATTGCTCTTCATCACAGAGTTGCACAGCGATACCTTGACGCTCGGCGTCGTCTCCTCCACGCGAGGCAGCTCGTTCCAGGTCGGCAGCATCTCCGCCACGGCGGCCTCAGGGCGGCCTGCGCGAAGCGCCCGTGTCGAGGCAGACGCGCAGAACCGGGTCAGATCGGCGGGATGCCGAAGGTGGAGGCGAGCGATGAAGGGTCATGTGGCGGCGTGCATGGGCAGGTGGGGCCTCCTCGGCCTCGCGTTGTTGGCGCCGGCCTGGGCCGTCGCCCAGGATGTCCCGGCAGCGGTGACGATCCCCTGGATCGCCACCGCCCCGCGGGTCCCCCATGACATCATCAGCGGGGTGCAGACCGAGCTGAAGGGGGTCGAGCTGGGCTTCGTGCCCCAGGCCCAGGGCGGGGGCGCCGACTTCACCACCATCGACAGCGTGACCCTGGAGTCGGTGACCACCTGCGGCACCGACGCCCAGCAGTTCTTCCTCAACGGCGTGGCCGTGGGGACGCTGAACATCAACAACGTGCACTGCCAGTGCGACCCGCCCATCACCACCACCACGGTGCGGGCGGCCAACGTGCTGGCTGCGTGGAACCGCGACCTCCAGGCCAACACCGGCCGCTTCCTGAAGTCGACCACCACCTCCCACTACCTCTGGGCCGCCATGACGGTCACCCAGAACGGGGAGTCCAAGCGCCTCTGCATCATCGATCGCACCGGCGGCAACTGCACCGAGTCGAACCTCTGCGCGGCCAACACCAACGCCGCCATCGACCAGTCGCGCAACAACGCCTGGGGCGACGCGGCGGGCGCCGAGCAGCTCTCCTACGTGGGCACGCGCTTCAAGTGGTCCTACGGCGACGGCCAGGAGACGGCGTTCCAGGCCATCACCAACCCCCGCATCCTGGAGGCCCGCCACACCTACAATGGCCCGCCCGGCTCGCCGTTCACGGCGCGCCTGACCATCTGTGACAACGGGAACAACTGCGCCACCGCCGACTACCCGATGGTCATCCGGGAGAACAGCCTGGAGACGCGGGTGAACGTCGCCATCGATCGCGGCCTCTGGTACCTGCACAAGCAATCCCAGGCGAGCGGCCAGATCCTGGCGGAGGGCAGCTACGGCAACCTGCCGTCGGCCACCGCCGCGGCCATCAACGCCTTCGAGGCCCACGGCCACCGCGAGACCATCGATCCGCGGCGCAGCCCCTACGCCGACACCGTCAAGCGCGCGCTGCGCTACCTGTGGACGCGCGTCGAGGTGGTGCAGATCGCCGGCAAGAACGCGGGCAACCCCGACGTGAACGGCAACGGCATCGGCGTGACCATCGCTGGCCGCAGCAACGAGGTCTACCAGAACGGCGTGATCATGGACGGCATCGTGGCGTCCGGCACGCCCGACGCCGTCGTCCCCACCGGCCCCCTCGCCGAGCTGCGGATGAATGGCCAGCCGTACACCTACGGCGACGCCATCCAGGACATGATCGACGGCTACGCCTGGGGCCAGATCGACAGCAACTTCGCCCTCCCGCAGCGCGGCTCCTGGAACTACAACTACACCCCCGGCCACCCCGACAACTCGTCGAGCCAGTGGGCGGCCATCGGCATGATCCCCGCCGAGCGCGAGTGGGGCCTGACCATCCCCAACTTCGTGAAGACCGAGAACGACGCCGCCGTGCGCTCCATGTGGAACGCCGACGGCACCATCGGCTACGCGAGCACCGGCTGCATCTGGGGCTGCGCCGCCACCACGCCCTCGGGCATGGTCCAGTGGATCATGGACGGCCGCCGGAGCAACAACGCCGACTTCGCGCGCTCGCTGACCTGGATCGCCGACAACTGGGGCGGCGGCCCCAACGAGGGGAACACCAGCCTGCTGCTGGGCTATGTGTACGGGATGTTCGCGGGCTTCAAGGCCATGCGCCTGGCCAACCCGCCCATCGAGCGCCTGACCCGCAGCAACGGCACCAGCTTCGACTGGTACAACGATCCCGCCCTCGGCGTGGCCCATGTGCTGACGAGCCGCCAGGACGCCAACACCGGGCGCTTCAGTGGCCCGGGACAGACCGACATCGGCGGTCTGTACACCCAGTGGTCGCTGCTGATGCTGGCCTCGAGCCTGTTCGCCCAGGCGCCCAAGGCCGTGGCCCAGGCCGCGCCGGCCCAGGTGGCCCTCAACCAGGAGGTCACCTTCGATCACAGCGGCTCGTTCCACCTCAACCCCGACATCCCCATCGCCCTCTTCGAGTGGGACTTCGATGGGGACGGGGCCTTCGACTTCCAGACGGCCAACATCAACGAGCGCCCCGTGCACCGGTTCAACCCGCCGCTGGCCCAGCTGCCGCGGGTGTACACGGCC
>JAWKQS010000037.1:0-86785 GCA_041389985.1 bacterium | reverse complement strand
TCTACACCCTGGCCACGGTCGGCGACCCCACCGCCTTCGACTCGGTCCTGCACATCCGGACCACCTGCCTCGACCCCGAGAGCGAGCTCGGCTGCAACGACGACGAGGGCGGCCCGCAGAGCGGGCTGCTGGTGGGTCTGGAGGCCCAGCAGACGGTGCTGGTCTTTCTCGACGCCGCCACCGACGACGCCGGCGGTCCCGTCGGGTTGACCATCCTGGCCGCCGACGCGAGCCGCGCGCCGGTCATCGAGAGCGTGCGGGCCCTGCGCGGCCTGGCCGGTGTGCACCTCTTCGTCGACGGCGGCGACGTCAACGGCGACGCCATCGACCTCACCGTCGCCGCGCTCGCCGATGGCGACGTGCTGGGGGCCGAGGAGCGCGTCGAGCTCCCGCCGGCCTTCGGTCAGCGCCACTTCCGCGGCACCGCCGTGGGCCTGCCCCTCGCCCCCGAGGCCGACGCCGTGCGGGTCAGGGCGCGGGATCGCGCCGGAAACATGAGTAATTTCATGGATGTCGCCATCGCAGACCCGCCACGCCCGGCCGAAGGCGAGCCCTGTGACCTCGCGGGCGTCGAGGATCGCTGCGCCGACGGCACCGTCTGCCTCGCGGCCGACGCGGGCGCGACCTGCTCCGGCTCCAGCCCGCCCTCCCTCCTCGGGGGCCATGTCTGGCGGCATGGCGCCGACCTGACGGCGGCCGTCGACGGCGAGGACGCCACCCTCGACGCCCGCGACCTGCGGGGCCAGTTCCTGGGCGCTGGCGGTCCCATCGCCGGGGCCGAGGTCGTGGCGCGTCCCCTCGACGACCCGCAGGGCAGCGAGCGGTTCACGCTGCTGGTCCGGGCGCCCGGCGTCGTCCCGCCGGCGGCGACGGGGATCCGGCTGTGGATCCGCGACGCCCGCGATCTGGAGTCCGAGCCCCGCGACTTCGTCTTCGAGGCGCTCCCGGCGCGTGCGCAGGGCGAGGCCTGCGATCCGCGTCACGTCCGCGACGCGTGCGCCGCGCCGGGGAGCTGCCTGGCGGGCGACGCCCCCGTCTGCGTCCCCCCTCAGGCGCCCGTCCTGCAGCGGGCGGAGTTCTTCGTGAGCGCCCGCCGCGACCTCCTCGGCGTTCGCGTCGTGGGCACCGATCCGGACGAGGACGTGACCGGCATGGCCGTTCGCATCCTGGATTTTGCCGGGCGCGACATCATCAACGGCCCCAACGAGCCGGCCGCCATCCCCTTCGACCGCCTGGCTCAGGCCGATGGGGCCTTCGACGGCGCCGTCCTGGGTGAGCTGCAGCCCGGCTTCCCCCAGTTCGACCGCATCGAGCTGGCCGCCGTGGACGCCCAGGGTCTCCGCTCGGCCTTCGTGGTCGCGGTGCCTGGGGAGCCGGTCCCCCGCGCCGCGGACGAGCGCTGCGACTACTCGGGGCTCATGGACTTCTGCCCCCGCAGACGGCCTGCCTCGACCGGGCCTTTGACGGGAACTTCACGTGCGCCCCGGCCACGCCGCCGGTCCTGGTGGAAGCCAACGCCTGGTACAACCCCCGCAACGAAGCGTTCGCGCTGCGGCTCGCTGGCACCGACGTCGACGACGACGTCCAGGTGCTCGAGATGCTGCTCTTCGACGCCCAGGACCAGCCGTTCTACTTCGGGGGGCCCGACGCCATCACGCCGGTCCGCCTCCGCTTCTTCGAGCTGGAGCGCGCGAACGGCGCCTTCGTCGGCACCCGCACGAGCGGCTCGCCCCAGGGCATGGGCGACGTGGTCCGGGCCCGCTTCTGGGTGGTCGACCGGGCCGAGCTGCGCTCCAACCCCGTCGAGGTGTTGCTCCAGGCCCCCGCCGAGGTCGGGCTCGGCGAGCCCTGCGATCCCGCGGCCGCCATGAACGTGTGTCCCGAGGGCACGACGTGCGACGCCCGGGTCGACGGCGGCCCGATCTGCGTCGCGCGCGTCGCCGAGTGCCCGATGGGCACGCTGACGGGTGATCTCAACGCCCACCCCCTGGACGGACTCCGGTTCGAGGTCGAGGGCGACACCACCGGCGCGGCGCCGGCCGACCGGGGCTCTTGCGGCGGCGGCGGGGTGCGGGATGTGTGGTCGTTCACGGCGCCGGTCGCCGGCACCTGGATCTTCCAGACGACCCTCCCCGACCCCGCCGCCGACTCCGTCCTCTACGCCCGGAGCCTCTGCGACTTCCCCGACTCGGAGCTGGCCTGCAACGATGACGACGACGGCGTCGGCTTCAACAGCGCGGTCCAGCTCCAGCTCGGCGAGGGCCAGACCGTCTACCTCTTCGTGGATGGCTACGTCGGCCTTCGGAACCTGGCAGGGGCCCCACATGCTCACCGCCGTGCCTGCGCTCTGACCGCCGGCCTGGCCCGGCCCCTCGGCCTCTTGATCGGCCTTGGTAGACGGCCGCGTGTGTGGGTAGGGTAGCGCCTGCGGATCGGCGGCGGTCCCTTGGCGAAAGATCGGGGGAGTGACGGCATGATGCATGATGGATGGGGTCGCCCGGCGCTGGTGCTGGCGGTGCTGGCGGCGATGTTTGCCGGCTGTGACGACGGAGGCGGCGCTGGCGGCGCTGGCGGCGGTCGACGGCGGCGCTGGCGGAGTCGGTGTGGCGCCGGCGGGGCCGGCGGCATGGGTGGCGCCGGTGGCCAGGGTGGCGCCGGTGGCATGGGCGGCGCGGGCGGCATGGGTGGCGCGGGCGGCATGGGTGGCGCGGGCATGGGCGGCGCGGGCGGCATGGGTGGCGCGGGCGGCATGGGTGGCGCGGGCGGCATGGGTGGCGCCGGCGGCATGGGTGGCGCCGGCGGCATGGGTGGCGCCGGTGGCATGGGTGGCGCGGGGCGGCATGGGTGGCGCGGGCGGCATGGGTGGCGCGGGCGGCATGGGTGGCGCGGGCGGCATGGGGGTGCCGGCGGCGGCATGCCCGGTGGCTGCGGCGACGTGACGCTGCTCGACGCCGCCTTCGATGGCCGGCGACGACGCCTGGCGGCTCGAAGCCGAGCTCGCGCCCGCCCCCAGCCACGCCAGTGGCCTCTGCGCCGGCAACGGCGCCGAGGTGGCCATCGCCTTCACCACGCGCCGGCCGCGGGCCCTACACCACGACCATCGGCGCGCCCACGCGTTTCGACTCCGTGCTCTACCTGCGGTCGACCTGCGACGACGCCGGCTCCGAGCTGGCCTGCAACGACGACGAGAGCGGCCTGCAGAGCGGTCTCCAGATCGAGCTCGAGGCCGATCAGGCCATCTTCGTCTTCGTCGACTCCTTCGATGCCCAGGCCACCGGGCCCTTCGGCGTGCACGTCCTGCGCGCCGACGGCAGCGCCACGTGCTGGAGGGCGGCGTCGCGCTCGAGGCCCTCGGTCAGGTGAACCCGCGGGTTCCGGGGCACGGACGCCAACGGCGACGTCGTCCGGGTGCTCGCCGAGCAGCGGGCGGCGACCAGATCGTCGATCCCGAGTTCCCATCTTGCCCGCGTGCCGGTGTACGGGCAGCGCAGCTTCAACGTCGCGGCGGAGCCGCTGCGGTTCATCGAGGGGGCCGACACCATCCGCATCCGTGCCGTCGACTGGGCCGGAAACATCAGTGATCCCATTGACTTGCGCATCGCGCCCCAGCCCGAGGTCGCGGCGGGCGAGGCCTGCGATCTCCTGAGCGTCGACAACCGCTGTGCCGAGGGCAGCTTCTGCCTGGACGCCGACGAGGGCGCCACCTGCGTCGCCCCCAGCCCCCCCGCCATCACCGGCGGCCACGTCTGGCGCGAGGGCCAGTCCCTGACCGCCGCCATCGAGGGCACCGACGCCACCCGCGACACCTTCCAGGCCCGGGGGCTCTTCCTCGATGCCAACGGCCCCATCCCCGGCGGCGACGCCTTCCTCGGGGCCCGTCGACATCTTCGGCCAGGCGTTCACGCTCCTGGTGCGCGAGCCCAACATCACATCCCCATGGGCGCCACCTCGTTGCGGGTCTGGCTCCAGGACGACCGCCTGCTGGAGAGCGAGCCGCGCGACTTCCCCCATCGAGGAGCTGCCCCTGGCCTCGGCCTGGGTGACGCCTGTGATCCACTGGAGGTGCAGAGCCTCTGCGACGGCCAGGCCATCTGTCCCCCGGCGCGGCGCCCATCTGTACTCGCCATCGAGGCCCCGGCCATCACGTCCGCCACCTACGTCTTCGACGCCGAGAGCGGCGGTCAGCATTCGCATGGGCCGGCACGGACGTGCTGACGGCGATGTGGTGGCCTTCTACGTTCGCCTCCTGGATGACCAGGGCAATGACGTGCTCAACGGCCAGGGCGAGCCCGCCCCAACAGCTTCGACCACCTCCTCCAGGCGGATGGCGCCTTCGAGGGCACTCTCGTGCGCATCGCCAATGTCGACTTCGACCGTCGAGGTCGCCGCGGTGGACGCCCAGGGCCTCACCTCGCCGTTCGTGGCCGCGAAGAGGGCCAGGCCGTCGCCCGGATGGCCGGCGACGCCTGCGACGAGTACCGCGTCCTCGACACCTGCCCCGAGGGCACCGCCCGTGGCGACCGGCGCGACGTCGGCGACTTCACCTGCGTCCAGGCTGCCGCGCCGGTGATCGTCGCCGCGCAGGCCTACTACAACGCCGCCACCGATCTTGCGTTCGGGGTTCCGCCTCGAGGGCACCGATGGCGACAACGACGTCCGGGGCCTCGAGTTCTCCTTCCTCGACCAGGCCGGCACCGTCGCTGCGGGTGGCCAGATCGAGCCGTTCCTGTACCGGTTTGACGAGATCGAGCAGGGCATGGGCGCCTCGCGGGTACGTTCGGCTCCAACCTCTCCGCGCCCCGGCCAACGCCACCCGGGTCCGCCTGCGCGCTGCCGACTCGACCGCGCCTTCGAAGCGCGCCCTCGAGGTCCGGGTCTGCAGGATCCCCCGGAGGCGGCGGTGGGCTGAGTGCGACCTGCTGCGGGCCTTCAGCCTCTGCGCGGAGGGGAACTTCTGCATCCCCTTGAGGACGCCGGCGGCGCCATCTGCGAGGAGCCTCCGTGGCCGAGTGCCCGATGGGCTGGCTCACCGGAAACCTCAATGATCACGGCGTCATGAACAACGCCTTCGGAGGTCGACGGCGACACCGACGCCCCCTATCCTGCCGCCGGGGAGCTGCGGCGGCGGCTCGGGCGCCGATGTGTGGAGCTTCACTGTGGCCAGCCGCCGGCGCCTGGCGGGCCTGCACGACCCTCGCCGGGGCCAACGACGACACCGTGCTCTGGATCCGCCCTCTGCGGCTTCAGGAGGCCGAGCTGGCGTGCAACGACGACGTCCGCCCCGGGACCTACGCCAGCGCGGGCCGAGGTCCAGCTCGACGCCGGCCAGACGGTGTACGCTCGTCGACGGCTACTGAACTTCGGCGCCTCCTGGCGCGGCGCGTACACGCCGATCGTCGAGCCCGTCCCGGCGCCCTGAGCCCTTCCCTCCCCGGCCGGCCGTGCCAGACGCGCGGCATGGCCATCCACACGCTGACCGCGACCGAGCTGCTGGCCCGCATGGCCGCCGGCGAGGTTCCCGCCGTCGAGGCCGTCGAGGCCCACATCCAGCCGCATCGAGGCGGTCGACCCCGCCGTCAACGCCCTGCCGGTCCGCCGGTTCGAGGCGGCCCTGGCCGAGTGCGCGCCGCCGACGCTGCCCGGGCGCGCGGCGAAGGCGGCCGCTGTGCGGCGTGCCGATGACGATCAAGGAGAACCTGGACCTGGCGGGCTTCGACAGCACGCTGGGCCTCTCGGGCAAGGCCAGCGGCCCTGCCGCTCAGGACGTGCCCATCGTCGCCCAGCTCCGCGCCGCCGGGGCCATCATCGTCGGCAAGAGCAACGTCGCCCAGCTCCTGCTGGCCCAGGAGACCGGCAGAGCTACGGCGTGACGCGCAACCCCTGGGACCTCACCCGCACGTCCGGGGGTCTGGGGCGAGTCGGCGGCGGTGGCCGCCGGGTTCGCGCCCCTCGGCCTGGGCACCGACATCGGCGGCTCGGTGCGAATCCCATGTCATTTCACGGGGTTGTACGGCACCAAGGGCACCGTCGATCGCTGGAGCGGCCGCGGCGCGCAGGCCGGCGTCCCGGGCCAGGAGATCGTCCGCTCGACGCTGGGCCCCCTGGCGCGCTCGGCCGCCGACGTCTCGCTGATCTTCCGGGTGGTGGATCCCGTGGCGCTGGCCCGGCTGGACACCGGCGTGCCGCCCCTGCCCATGGGGGATCCGGCCGCCGTGGATCTGCGCGGCCTGCGCATCGGCTGGCACGACGACGATGGCTACCTGGCCCCGGTCCCGGCGCTCCAGCGGGCCGTCCACCAGGCCCGCGATGCCCTGGCCGCCGCGGGCGCCACCCTCGTCCCCGTGCGCCCCGTCGACGAGGGCGAGGTGGTCTTCGTCTGGCTGGCCGCCCTCGGCTCCGACGGCGGCCGCACCATGCGCACCCGGCTCGATGGCGAGGGCTTCGTCCCCCAGCTCAAGGTGGCGGCTCGCATCGCGCGCCTGCCGGGCGGGCTGCGCAAGGCCATCGCCCTCGTCCTGGAGCGCACCGGCGAGGCCCGGGCCGCCAGCACCCTGCGCGCCATCGGCGAGAAGCCCGTCGAGGCTCTTTGGCGGCTGACCGCCCGGCGGTCCGCCATGCGCTTCGCCGAGCTGGACCGCTGGAACGAGGCCGGCATCGACGCCATGCTCAGCCCCGCCCACGTCGTGCCCGCCCTCCAGCACCAGACCTCGGGCGACTTCGCCGCCGCCAACGCGTACAGCTTCCGGTACTCGCTGCTGAACTTCCCCTGCGGCATCGCGCCCGTCACCCGGGTCACCGCCGCCGACGTGGCCGCGACGCCCGCCGGCGGGGACCGCCTGGAGCGCAAGATGGCCGCCATCAGCCAGGGCTCGGCCGGCCTCCCCGTCGGCGTGCAGCTCGTCGCGCGCCCCTGGCGCGAGGACGTCATGCTGCGCCTGCTGGAGACCCTCGACGCCGCCTGCCGCGGCGCGCCCGACTACCCCGTCACCCCGGTGGATCCCCGATGAGCACCCGCAGCGCTGGCGTCCTCCTGCACCCGACCTCCCTGCCCGGCCCCCATGGCGTCGGTGACCTGGGCGCGGAGGCCGTGGCCTTCGCCGACTGGCTCGCCGCCGCCGGCATGCGGTGGTGGCAGATCCTGCCCCTGGTGCCGCCCGGGGCCGGCGACTCGCCCTACTCGAGCTGGTCGGCCTTCGCGGGCAGCCCATGGCTCGTGGATCTGCGGGGCCTCGCGCGGGAGGGCCTGCTGAGCGCCGACGCCATCGCCAGGGGGCTGCCCGCCACGGATCGCGTCGACTTCGCGGCCATGCGCGCGTTCAAGGGGCCCTCCCCAGGCCGCCGCCGACCGGTTCCTCGCCGGCAGCCACGCGGCCCTCGACGACTTCCGCGGCCAGCACCCCTGGCTCGCCGACGCCGCCCTCTTCCGGGCGCTGCACGACGCCCACCACGGGCTGCCCTGGTGGACGTGGCCGGCCGCCCTGCGGGATCGCGACCCCAAGGCCCTGGCGCGCGCGGTGGACGAAAACCGCTTGCAGATCCAGCGGTTCGAGGCCATCCAGTACTTCTTCGACCGGCAGTGGGCGGCGCTGCGCGCGGCCTGCGCCGACCGCGGCGTCGGCTTCATCGGCGACCTGCCCATCTACGTCGATGCTGACAGCGCCGACGTCTGGGCCCACCGGCACCTGTTCGAGGTGGACGCCGCAGGCCAGCGGACCCGGGTGGCCGGCGTCCCGCCCGACGGCTTCAGCGCCACCGGGCAGCTCTGGGGCAACCCCCTCTACCGCTGGCAGGCCAGCGCCGCCGAGGACCACGCCTGGTGGCGCGCCCGGCTGGGCCGCGCCCTCGGCCTCACCGACCGCGTTCGCATCGACCACTTCCGCGCCTTCTCGGCCTACTGGGCCGTCCCCGCCGACGCCCCCGACGCCCGCACCGGCGCCTGGGAGCCGGGCCCCGGCCAGGCCTTCTTCGATCGCATGTCCCAGGCCTTCGGCCCAGAACTGCCCGTGATCGCTGAGGATCTGGGCGTCATCGACGATGGCGTGAAGGCGCTTCTGGCGTCGTCGGGGCTGCCGGGCATGCATGTGCTGCAGTTCGCGTTCGGGGGCGAGGCCGACAACTGGTACCTGCCCCACAACCACCGCAAGAACGGGGTGGTCTACCCGGGCACCCACGACAACGACACCACGCTGGGCTGGTGGCTCGCCGCCGAGCCCCATGTGCAGGACCATGTGCGGCGCTACTTCGGCGTCAGCGGCCATGACCTCGTGTGGGACGTCATCCGCGCGGCCCTGGCCTCGGTGTGCGACACCGCCATCCTGGCCGCCCAGGACACGCTCGCGCTGGACGGCAGCGCCCGGATGAACACGCCGGCCCAGGGGCTCGGCAACTGGAGCTGGCGCCTCTGGCCGGGCCAGCTCGGCGACGCCGGGCGGCTGCGCGACCTGAACGGCCTGTACGGCCGGATCTGAGCGGCCCTACTCCTTCAGGCCCACGACGCGCCCGTCCTTGAGCACGAACCCCGAAGCGCAGTCCTCGTCGTAGCACCACGCGGTGCGGCCGTCGGCCTCCTCGCGCTGCGACACCGGCTCGTCCCACGCGGCCTTGACCTGCTCGGCGGTGAGCCCCAGCACCACATGGCCCGCCGCGACGCGCCGCGCCGCCTCCAGGCCCCAGGCCGGGTGGGCGCGCGCCAGGGCGCAGGCCTCCTCGGCCAGCACGCCGCCGCACGCCGCGTCCACCTTCTCGCCGGCCGCGAGGGCCCGCTCCAGCGCCACGTCCGGTGCGTCCGCGGCCGGCACTCCCGCCGCCGGCGCCGGGGCGGGGGCCGTGGGAGGCGAGACGACGGCCAGCGTCCTCGGCGCGGGCGCGGGCGCCACCGGCGGCGGTCGCAGCCAGAGGCCCAGGGCCCCCAGCCCGGCCAGGCTCAGCGCCCCCAGCCCCCACGCACCCAGGCCCCCCATGACCTACCCCTTCCGCCGCTCGGCGTAGCCCTTGCTCCACGTGCCGAACAGGCGATCCACATGGCTCAGGAAGCCCGCGAAGTTGCCCTGCATCTGGCTGTGGTGCACGTCATGGTGCAGCGCGCCGTCGCTCCCCGGCAACAGCCGCGTCAGGCTCAGCGGGAAGGCGTAGCCGCAGTGCCCCTCGGCGGCCTCGAGCTGCCGAAACGCGATCCAGATCCAGAGCACCAGCACATGGCAGCCCAGGGCCAGCGGGCCCACCAGCATCAGGCCCGCCGTGGCCAGGAACTCCAGCGGGTGCATGTCGTGCGCGGAGATGGCCCAGGGCGTCTTGGTGCGGTGGTGCCACAGGTGCACCTTCCGCCAGAGCCAGGGCTGGCGGTGCAGGCCGCGGTGCATGAAATAGTAAAGAAAATCATCGAGATAGATGAACAACACCACCTGCAGGGCCATGACCCACCAGGCCGGCGGCGGCCCTCCGTGGACACCCGAGAAGGCCCGCACGGCCGGCCAGACGGCCACCATCACGGCGAACAGCAGGGCGTTGTTGAGCAGCCAGACCAGGGCCCCGCGCCGCACCAGCGCCCGGCGATCGGGGGGCACGCGCCGCTGGATGCGGTGGACGCGCAGGGCGGGCGGATCGAGCCAGGCGACGAGGGTGAGCGGCACCGCCCAGAGCAGGAAGCTGCCCATGCTGACGAGCATGCCCCCACCGGGAAGAGCACTGAACATCGGATCGTCGTAGGCCGCCCCCATGCTGTCGCCGTCCCCCCGGCGGGGAGAATACCACGCCCGACCTGACCCTACACCGCCCAGAACGCGAAGACGCGCTCCCAGAGCCACCCCGGCGAGGCTGCCCATGACCACCACGCCCACGGGCCAGGCCCGCGCCGCCAGGGGCGCCACCGGCGGCGCCGCGAGCAGACGCCGGGCCAGCAGCAGGGCCGCGACGAAGCCGAGCTGGCCCAGCTCGACGCCGAGGTTGAAGCCGAGCAAGGCGCCGACGACCCCGTCCCGGGACGGCAGCAGGGCCGCCAGCGCGCCGGCGAAGCCGAGGCCGTGCAGCAGGCCGAAGGCGGCGGCCACCACGGCGGGGTGGCGGCGCGTCCAGGTGTCGCGGGGGCGGGCCACCTCGGCCACCAGCACCAGCACCGACAGGGCGATCAGCGCCTCGGCCAGCGGCGGCGGGACGCGCACCAGGCCCAGCGTGGCTGCCCTCAGCGTCAGCGAGTGCCCGAGGGTGAAGCCCGTAGCGCCCCGCCAGGCGCCGCAGCCGGCCCACCAGCAGCACGAACGTCAGCACGAAGAGCAGGTGGTCGGCCCCCTCCAGGATGTGCGCCGCGCCGATGGGCACGAAGCGCAGCCACCCGCCGGGGCGGCGAGGGGCAAGACGGGCGACCGCGCGTCCAGCACGGCGACGGTGGCCTCGCCCCCTGCCGCAGCGAGACCAGGACGGGGGCGCCCGGGGGCAGATCGTCCACCCGCAGCGTCGTCGGCGGGGCCGCGCAGGCCAGATCGAAGACGACCCGCAGGGCCCGCGCCTCCAGCCGCGGGGTCGACGCCCCGGCGCAGCCCTCGACCAGCACGCGCGGGGCGCGACCCTCCGCCTGGGCCGCGGGCACCAGCAGCGTCCCGGCCACGCGGGTGGCGCTGGCGTCGACCTCCAGCCGCAGCGCCTCGAAGTCGTGGGCCCGGGCCGGACCGGCCAGCAGGCCGAGCGCGAGCAGGCCGGGCGCCAGCAGAATCGGCGCGCTCCTCACGGCCCCACCGCCCGGTACCGCGCCGCGACGCGCGCCCGCAGCCGCCGCCGCGCGTCGGCGTGGGCGGCCTCCAGCCAGGCGGCCTGGACGTCGGCGCGCACCTCGGCGAAGGGCGCCACCTGGGCGGGCGCGCGCCGCTCCACCCGCAGCAGGTGCAGGCCGTAGCTCGACCGCACCGGGCCGATCCAGGTGCCGGCGGGGGCGTCGGCCACGGCGTCGGCGAACCGCTGGCCGAGCAGGCGCCGCAGGTGCTCCACCGAGAGGCATCGAAGTGCAGGCCGTGCACGAAGCGCTCGCCAGGCACCTCGTCCCCCGCTGCCAGCCGGGGCAGCGCCGCGGCGGCCGCCTCGTCGGCCCCGAAGAATCGGTGGCTCAGGGCCAGCGTGCCGGGGCGCCGGAAGTCGTCGGGGTGCTCCGCCCACCAGGCCCGGAGCGCCGCGTCGGTCGGCGCGGGCACCTCGTCGGCCAGGGCCTCGACCTGCTGGATCAGCCGGCGGCGAACGACGGCGTCGCGGGTGTGCAGCCCCAGGCGCAGGGCCTCGCGGAAGAGCGCCTCGTCCTCGACCCACGCCTCGACCAGCGCGGCGGTGCGGGCGGCGTCGGGGGCCGCGCCCCCCTGGCGGACCTCCTCGGCCTGGAGCCAGGCCACGGTCTGGGGCGTCACCTCGATGGCGTCGACGGCGGGAGCCGGGGGCGCCGCCGCGCGCCAGGCCAGCCAGACCAGCCCGCCCAGCACCAGGAACTGCACGATCGGCTCGCCCAGGAGGCCGGGGCGTCGGCTCGCCTTCGCCATCGGATCAGCCCGGCTCCGGCAGGTCGGCGTGGGCCTGGCAGACGCCCAGGAGCAGCTCGCGGGCGGCCTCGGCGTGGGCGGCCCGGCCGGGATCGCCCGGGGGGAGGAAGCGCGCGAGATCTCGATGCGCCAGGCCCTGGTCGTAGGCCAGGTCCAGCGCCTCGCCCCGGGCGATGGCCGCGCGCCACGCGGTGAAGGCCGCCTGCGGCCGCCCCTGCACCTGGGCCAGGACCCCCGCCCAGTACAGCGACAGCCCGCTGCCGAACGGGAAGATCTTCCCGAAAGTCTTGATGTTTTTGACCACGCGCCGCAGGCGACGCGCCAGCCCGGGCTCCTCGGGCAGCAGCGCCCGGTAGATCTCGGCCACCACCGGCGCCGTCTGCTGGTTCCAGAACGCGACCGGCCGCGAGCCGATGAAGTGGTCGTAGATGAAGTCGGCGTGGTGGCGGGCCTTCGCCCGGTCGCCCGCGTGCAGGGCCGCCAGCGCGTGCACGGCGTGGCCCCAGACGCGCTCCGACGACTGGCTGCCACCGTCCACCCAGGGCTCCACCTCGGCGCAGAGCGTCAGGGCCTCCTCGGCGGCGCCCATCCGCGCCAGGCACTCGGCCCGCCCGATGAGCCCCCAGCTCAGCGTCTGCAGGTTGCCCGACGCCCGCGCCGAGACCACCAGCCGCGCCATGAGCGCCTCGGCCTGAGCGAAGCGGCCCCGGTAGATGTCGGCGAGCCCCTGCACCACGAGGGTCTCTTCGTGCAAGCGCCGATCACCCAGGCGCTCGGTGACCTCGATGGCCGCCCCCAGGCCCCCGTACACCGCCTCCCAGCGGCCGCGGTACAGCTCGTAGCAGGCGCAGCGGTTCCAGATCCACGCCTGATCCAGGCGGCCGTCGAGGCGGTCGGCCGTCTCGCGGGCGCGCTGCACCCAGGCGTCGGCGATGCCCGGCAGCGGCACCGTGCCCAGCATCGTCGACATCACGGCATAGGCCCGGCCCAGCTCCGGCGACGGCCCCGCGGGGTAGGCCAGGTTGAGCTGGCGCAGGGCGGCGTACAGGCAGCGCAGGTTCTCCTCGCGGAACACCGCGATCTCCGAGAACTTGTTCTCCAGCCGGGCCGCCGCGAGCAGGCGGACGCGGTGCTCGGGGGCCGGATCGCGCGGTCGGCGCTTCGCCTGGACCACCCGCCGCACCACCTGCCCCAGGAGGCCGAAGGCCAGGCGCACCGGCCCCTGCGCCGTCGGCAGGCCCAGCAGCTCGAGGGCGGTCACCCCGTGCTGCCGGCAGGCGTCCATGTCACCGGCGCCGTGGTAGGCCAGGGCCAGCCCCTCCTCCAGCACCCGCAGGCGCTCCGGCGTGGCCAGGGCGGGGTGCTTGTCGCACTGCTCGCGGGCCCGGGTGTAGAAGCGGACGGCCTCGCGGCAGGCGTGGCGGCCCAGGGCCTGGGTGCCGGCCAGCTCGAGGTAGTGGACGGCCCGCTCGGCCACCTCGGCGCGGGAGTAGTGCCACGCCAGCAGGGGGTAGTAGCGCGGCAGCTCGTCGACGCGCGCCTCGAACCACTCGGCCACGCGGCGGTGCAGCTCGCGCCGCTGCGCGAAGAGCATCAGGCCATAGATGGTCTCCTGGCTGATGGCATGCTTGAACAGATAGGAGGCGTCGTCGCCCCCCACCACGTCCGGCAGCACCAGGTCCAGCTCCACCACCGACGGCAGCAGCTCGTCCACCTCGGCCTGCGTCTCCTCGCTCGGGTAGGCGTGGGCCAGCGTCCGCCGCAGGAACTCCCGGCCGATCACGCTCGCCACCTTCAGCAGCAGCTGGCGGGCCGGATCCAGGCGATCCACGCGGCTGATGATGGCCCCCTGCACCGTGCCCGGCAGCGACAGGCTCTCCAGATCCTCGCCGGGGGCGAGTCCGCAGATCCCGTCTTCGATCAACAGCTTGCCGGCGTCCCGCAGCGCGTAGGCCAGCTCCTCGCTGAAGAACGGGTTGCCCCCCGACTTGTCGATGAGCAGCCGCCCGACCTCTTCGGGCAGGCGCACGACGCCGAGCCGCTGGCAGACGAGCTGGAGGGTCTGTTCGGGCGACAGATGGCTCAGCGTGAGGCGCGTCGTCTCGCCAGCCTGGATCAGCGCCCGGTACTCGGGCGGCGCGGCCTCGCCCATCGGGCGGGTGGCCACCAGCACCAGGCAGGGGTGGACGTCCCGGGCGGCGCGCATGGCCACCTCCCAGGAGGCCGAGTCGAGCCAGTGGGCGTCCTCGATGACCAGCATGATGCGGTCGTGGCGCGCGGCGCGCTCGATGAGGTGCACCAGGAGCTGGCGCGTGTTGTCGGCCCGCATCTCGCCCGCCATCTCGGCGGTGTGGGCGTTGTCGGGCCAGTCGAGGGGCAGGACCACCTGGAGCAGCGGCGCCAGGGCGGCCACGTCGGGATCGTCGGCCAGGGCGGCCTCGACCCGGGCGCGGGTGGTGGTGGGCTCCTCGTCCCCCCGCAGGCCGAAGAGATCGGCGGCGACGCCGCGCCAGGCGAAGTAGGCGGTGTCGCGCTCGATGGCCTGGGCCTCGGCCGTCAGCACGCGCACACCCAGCTCCCGGGCCTTCGCCACCGCCTCGGCCACCAGGCGCGACTTCCCGATGCCCGCCTCGCCCTCCACCACCACGGTGGCGTCGTCCCCCGCGCGGACGAGGGCCTGGAGCCCACGGGCGAGCAGGTCCAGCTCGGCCGTCCGCCCCACGATGGCGGTCCGCTCCCGCAGCACCGCCCGCTCCTCGCCGGTGGGCCGGAACACGGGCACCGGCTCCGCCACCCCCTTGAGCACCAGCCGGCTGAGCGGGGTGAAGCCGAGCCGGTGGCGGGCCGCCTGCCACGTCGCCTCGTCCACCAGCACCCCGGCCCCCCCCGCCTGCATGAGGCGGGCGGCGAGGTTCACAGGGCGACCCAAGATGGTGTATTCACAGCGTTTTCGCTGCCGAGCAGCCCGCAGAAGACCGGCCCGGTGGCGACCCCCACCCGCGCGCCGATGCCCAGAGGCTCCAGGGCTCCCCAGGGCCAGGGCCGCTTGCACGGCGCGGACGGCGTCGTCCTCATGGGCCAGGGGCGGCACCCCGAAGCCCGCCAGGAGCGTGGCGCCTTTGTCGGCCACCGAGAACTTCAGGGTGCTGGCGCCGAAGCGGTACACCGCCCGCTGCGCCCGGGCCACGGCCTCCTGCGCGCGCGCCACCAGGTCGGGCGCCAGCGGATCCAGCTCGGGGAAGTGGACGAAGACGACGGAGATGCGGCGCAGCTCCGCCAGCCAGCGGCCCAGGCCCGCTTGCAGGCGCGTGAGCACGGCGCCGGGCAGCAGCGTGCGCAGCGCGGGCAGGGCGTCGGGGGGGACGACGGAGCGCTCGAGGGCCAGCCGGGGCGCCTCCCCCACCACCGCCTCCAGGCGCACGGCGCCCGTGGGCAGCAGGGTGCCGCGGGCCGCCGGCCCCAGCAGGGCCCAGGCTTCGGGCGCCACCACCACCTGCCCGGGGCCCACGTCGTGGTCGATGGCCTGCACCTGCACCAGCGGCTCGCCGGCCGCCGCGAACGCCCACCGGGCCAGCACGCCGCCGACCCAGAGGAACCGCAGCTCGCCCGTCGCCACCGCCACCCGCTGGCTCAGCGTCGTGCCGGGACCCACCTCGAAGCCATGCAGGGCCGCCGACACTTCCAGGGCGCACCGGGCCACGCGCCGCAGGGCGGGCTCGGGGCTCTCGTCCGTCCCCAGGCGCCAGACCGCCAGGATGGCATCCCCCTCGAACTGGGTGATGTCACCCCCCGCGCCCTGCACCAGATCCACCAGGCGGCCGAAGTAGCGGTTGAGGACCTCGGTGAGGGCCTCCACCCCGCTGTCCCCGGCCGCCACCAGCCGCTCGGTCAGCGGCGTGAACCCCGAGATGTCCACCCAGAGCACGACGGCCGGGAACGCCTCGCCCCACGCGGCGCGCAGCGGGCGCGGATCGGCGGCGAGGCGCCGCAGGACCAGCTCGGGGGCGTAGCGGACGAGATCCACGCTAGCCGGCCCGCGCCATCACGCCAGGGCCCCGATCAGCGCCTGGAGCACCTGCGGCGTCGAGGGCGCGCCCTCGGCCGCCAGGCCCTTCAGCAGCGGCAGGATGCGGCCCCGCAGCAGGAACGCCGGCACCGCGAAGGCGTCGACCCCCGCGTACCCCGCCGCCAGCACCAGCACCTGGTAGATGTCTCGCAGAGAGAGACCCTCGGCCAGACCCCAGTACACATGCACCCCGAGCGTCAGCGCGTGCGGGCGCGTCGCCAGCAAGGCCAGGATGCAGCGCTCGCGATCCGCCGGGGCCATCGCGTCGGCGTCGTAGACCGCGGTGCCCAGAAACCCCACCAGCGCCGCGGCCGGCGAAGTGTCCCCCACCGATCCCTGGCTCGCGGCCAGCATCACCCCGCGGTCGTAGCCCATCCGCAGGCGCCCGATCTCCTCATCGGCCAGGTAGCCCGTCATGTCGGGGGCGGTCATGGCAGCTCCTCGGGATACAGGACCAGATCATACAGACTCTGCACCTCTCCGCCCGAGTAGTCGATGGTCGCGCCGTTGAACCAGGCGCCCTCCTCCCGCGCCAGGAAGCTCACCAGCCGCGCGACGTCCTCGACGGTGCAGCGGCGCCCCGCCGGGCTCATCCGGCGGATGGCGGCGTCGAGCCGGGCCTGGGTGGAGCCATCGAGGACGTGCTCCAGGGCGGCCGAGGTGGTCGCGCCGTAGCTGATCAGGTTGACGCGGTGGCCCAGGGGGCCGAGCTCGAAGGCCAGGTGGCGCACATAGATCTCGAGGGCCGCCTTGGCGGCGGTGATGGCGCCCGTCCGGCGGATCAGCGCGCCGCCCGGGGGGCTCGTCAGGCCCAGGATCCGCGCCCCATCCGCCGCCAGCAGGCCCCGGCGGTGCAGCCCCTCGACCCAGTACACGAAGGAGTGGGCCATCGCCGCGAACGTCCGCTCGATGCGCTCGGCGCCCAGCCCTCCGCCCCGCACCAGGTTGCCGACCGAGGCGCAGGCGAGGGCGTGCACGACCACCCGCACCCCCCCGGGACCCACCACCGGCGCGAGCGCGTCGAGGGCCTGCTCCGCCGACTCCGCCGTCCCCGCCTCGCCGACCCGCGCGTGCAGGCGGCGGCCGGCGCCGCGCGCTGCCTCGGCGAGGGCCTCGGCCGCCGCCGGATGGTTGCCGCGGTGCAGCGCCACCAGATCGAGCCCCGGATCCACCAGCAGGGCCCGGGCGATGGCCTCCCCCGCCCCGGACGTTGCCCCGAGCACCAACGCGAAGCTCATGACCGCACCGCGTCGAGCATGCCCTGCACCACCCCCGTCACCCGCGCGTGCAGCGCCTCCGCGTCTGTGCCCTCCAGCCGGATGCGGGGGCCGATGACCTGGCGGATGCGCACGGGAAACGGCGGCGACAGCGGCCACGGCCCCAGCGGCCCGAGCCCCACCCAGGCCGGCAGCCCCAGGGGCACCCGCTGCCGCTTGCCCCAGGCGTGCCCGTCGTTGAGGCCGAAGTAGGTGTCATCCGTCCCCGCCGCCACCACCGGGATGACATCCAGCCCATGCTTGAGGGCCAGCCGCAGGTAGCCGGTGCGCCGCCCCCAGGCCAGCGTGTACCGCGTGCGCGCGCTGCGGCAGCCCTCCCGCGTGCCCCCGGGGGTGACCAGCAGGTGCTCGCCCCGGGCGAGCGCCGCCGCGAGGCTCCCGTCATCCCCGACGACGCCGCCGACCCCCTCCAGCAGCGGCCGCAGCAGCGGGCTCTCGGCGAAGGCCCGGTGGAAGATGGCGTGGGGCAGGTAGCCCTCGCGCTCATGGACCCACGTCGTGAACATGCAGAGGTCGCGGGCCACCGATCGGCCGTGGTAGCCGACGAGGAGCGCCGCCGGCCCGGCCAGGTGCTCGTCGCCCTCGACGGTGTAGCGATGCCAGCGCCGCTGACCCCGCCAGTGCAGCAGCCACGCGGCCCGCGCCGCCCGGGCGGCCGGCGTCATGAGCCCACGCGCAGCAAGAGCGCCCCGTACGACATGCCTGCCCCTACCCCCAGCATCAAGATGTGCTGCCCGGCTGCCACCGGGCGCTCTCGTAGCAGACGATCGAGGCCCACCGCCACCGAAGCCGCCCCCACGCTGCCCACGGACTCCACCACCGGCACCAGCCGATCAGGCGAAATCCCAAGTCCTTTCAGCAGGTTGTGCAGCATGTAGCCGTTGGGCTGGTGGGGCACGACCCACTCGATCTGCGGCAGCGTCAGCCCCGCGGGCCCCAGGACGGCGTCGGCGCTCTGCCGCAGGGCCCCCAGGGCCAGCTCGAAGAGGACGTCGCGGCCCGCGTTGAACCGCAGGCCCGTCAGGGCCCCCACCCGCTCGGGGTGATCGAGCACCACGGCGTCGGCGTGGGCGCCCATGTTGCCGAAGTGCGAGCCCAGCAGCTCGCCCGGCCCCCCGTCGAGGATGGCCGCCACCGCCGCATCGCCGAAGACCACGTAGGGCCGGGGCTCGGCCGGCGAGAGGAAGCGAGAGGGCGTCTCGACCACGACGACCGCGACGGGGCCCGGCGCCCCCGTCGCCAGGCAGCGGGCGGCCAGGTCCAGGCCGTTGAGAAACCCGGTGCAGGCGTTGTTGAGGTCGAAGCCATCGGCGCGCCCGTCGAGGCCGAGGGCATGAATGACGTCATTCACGTTGGCGGGACACAGGCGATCCCCGCCCGTCGACGTGACGAAGATGACCCGGCGCAGCGCGCCGACCTCCACCCCGGCCCGCGACGCTGCGGCCTGGATGGCCCGCACCGCCAGCTCCACCGCCCCCACCTCGGCGCCGATCCAGTGGCGCGTCTCGATGCCGGTCAGCCGGCGGACCACGGCCGGGGCCCGGTCGGGCATGGCCTCGGCGGCCACCGCCTCCGTGGAGCGCGGCTCGCCTTCCAGCAGGGTGGCGGTTCCCAGGATGCGAAGTCCGATCACCGCTGACGTTTCCCATGGCCCGCGCCGCGGTTCAAGCCCTGGGGACGCGGGGCCGCGGGGTGGCAGGTGGGGTAGCCACCTGGCTGGCACCCGGATCGGCCACCGCCGGCGCGCTGGGCCGCGTCAGCGCGGGCGCCGGCGGTGGCACGTGGATTGCGTTGGTCCCGCGCGTCCGCGCCCCGTGCGCTCGCCCCCTGGAGGTCGCCCCATGAAGTCCCTGCGTTCTGTCGGCTCGGCTGCCCTGACCCTGAGCGCTCTGCTCGCCCTCTCGGCCTGTGGCGAGGAGGGCGGCGACGCCGCCGCCGGTGGCCTGGCCTTCGGCGAGAGCGACGTGCAGAAGGTCGAGCCCGGCAAGGCCGACACCAGCGCCGAGGCCGTCGTCCTCGACATGGCCTTCGACGGGCAGCTCTTCGTGACGAGCGGCAGCTTCGGGTCCGACAAGTCGCTCATCGAGGACCAGCTCCTCTACACCATCGGCCACCTCAATGGCTCCCAGGCCGTCGGTCGCCTCGACAAGGTGGTGCTCTCGAACGTCGCCACCGAGTCGGCCGAGGGCGGCAAGATCATCAAGTATTCCGCGAGCTTGCAGGTGGCCTGGCGCAAGCGCCAGGGCGTCCCCGCCACCTACGACTTCACGCTGCCCCGCGACGTGAGCTACCGCGGCCTGGAGAGCTTCACCGAGAAGTACAGCCACAGCTGCGTGGACTTCGGCGCCCACGACGTGACCGCCGGCAGCATGTGGTACTACTTCCGGCCGGCCCGCTCGGGCTGCCGGCTGGCGGCCGAGGACGTGGTCAAGGCCACGGCGAAGGTCACGGTCAGCCCCGTCAACACCACCGGCAAGTACCCCGAGTACGACATGGTGTGGGAGGACGGCGTGTTCGTCGTCGTGGCGGTCTTCGGCAAGTACGAGGACGGCGCCACCACCGCCTCCGACGCCGGCATCCGGGCCTACAACGAGTTCGGCCGCGAGGTCCGGGGCTTCCTGGGCAGCCACGAGCTGGTGACGGAGCCCGCCGACGCCCCCACCGACCCCGGCACGTCCGTGCCCGAGATCACCTACAGCGCCCGCCTGGATGACGACCACCGCGTGGTGGTCTACACGATCCTCGTCGACAACGTCCGTACCGCTGGTCGGGCCTTCGATCAGCGCTTCGGCGAGCTGTCGCGCAACGCCGATCTGGTGGTCTACAACGGCCACGCCGGTCAGACCAACATCCGGGCGCTGGCGGGCAAGAGCAAGTGGAAGCCGGGCAGTATGTCGCGGTGTTCATGAACGGCTGCGACACCTACGCCTACGTCGACGAGGCCATCTTCGAGGCCCACGCCCGGGTCAACAGCGACGATCCCGCGGCACGAAGTACGCCGACGTCATCACCAACAGGCTGCGGCCTTCTTCGCCAACATGGCCGACGCCACCATGGCCCTCGTCGAGGGCATGACCGCCTACGAACCCCTGACCTACGAGCAGATCTTCAAGGACATCGACCAGAGCCAGATCGTCCTGGTGTCGGGCGAGGAGGAACGCGTTCGTCCCCGGCAGCGCCGGCACCAGCCCACCTCCTGACTTTGGCCCGGCCTGTCCATGGATGGCCAGCTCGCCAAGAACCCAGGAGAGCCCGTTCGAGACCGACACCCTGCCGGCCGGCACCGCTTCACCATGACCGGCACCGGCGACGCCGGTCTCTACGTGCGCGTGGGCACGGCGCCCACCGCCAGCGCCTACGACTGCCGCCCCTACAAGGGCGGGTCCAGCGAGGCCACCGAGGATCAGCGGCGCCGGCCCATCCTCGGCATGGTGCGCGGCTGCGCCGCCACCCAGCACCCTTCGAGCTGGTCGGCGAGCCCAAGTGACGCAGGCCCGCGACGAGGCCGACTTCGCCGCGCGCCTGGAGCAGCTTCGGCGCAGCGTCGATCTCCGCCTCGACCGCGAGGTGCACTGGTTCCATGAGGGCGAGCCCTTCGAGCACCCCCGCCTGATCGCCCTGTTCGACCGCGGCATCGACGCCCACCCCGAGACCGGCGAGCCCATCGTCCACATCGGCGACCGGTGGTGCTACGTCCGCGCCGACGACACGCCCTTCATCGTCCGCCGGCTGGAGCTGGCCGAGGACGGCTTCTTCGCGCACCTCAACAACGGCGAGCGCTGGGCGGTGCCGGCCGCCGGCTTCGAGGCCCGGGGCGATCACGTCTACGTGCAGCTCGACGCCGCCCGCCACCGGTGGGCGCGCCTGGATCGCGCCACCCAGAGCCGCCTCTGGGGGGATCTGGACGCCGACGCCGACCCGCCCGTGGTCCGTAACGCCGCCGGGATCTGGCCCGTCCGCGCCTGACCGCCTGGCTGATTTCACCTGTGCAGTTCATGGGTTGCAGCGGCCCTGCGTGACCGGGCGCGGGGAACGCTGGCGGCGCCCGCCGTGGGCCGCGTTCGGCATGGTGGAACCTCCAGGGACGCGGGGGGACGCGATGGGCAGGCGAGGATGGTGGCTGGCGCTGGCGCTCGCGGCGTGCGCCGGGCCGGGCGGCGGGGACGAACCGGGGACGAGCCGCCGACGCCCGGGCCGGGCCGGGTCCGTCGACGCGGGCCGCACGCGCGACGCGGGGCCCGACGCCCGCCCGGACGCCGCCCCGCCGGGCCGGGATGCGGCCCCGCCCCGCCCGATCTCGAGGGTAGAGCCCGACGCCGAGCCTGCCCCGGACGACCTACGCCGGCCGCGCTGACGGAGGACTGGTGCGGCGGCGATCTGGGGCCTGGGGGCAGCCCCGGGGCCCGCTACCGGTGCGCAGGGGGACGCACCGCCGAGGCAGCCTGCCCGGCCGGCTGCCGCGCTATCGCGGCGCCTGCATCGGTGGCCGCGATGGATCCTGCGACGGCGCTGCCGACGGCCCTGCGAGGCGCTGATCGGTGGCCAGCTCGACCAGCTCTACACCTGCGCGGGCGGCCCGGACCGCAGCCCAGACCGAGGTGCGCCAACGGGTGCCAGGTCCAGCCGCCCGGCACCCGGACACCTGCCGGCCCGACGCCGATCCATGCGCCCGGGCCGACGGGGATGGCCTGTGGTGCGGCGAGCGCCTGGGCGCGGCAGACAACCTGTACACCTGCCGGGGCGGCCAGACGGTGGAGGCCCGGCGGTGCCCGGGGGCTGCGCCGAGCAGGCCTGCCGGGAGGGCGATCCTGCGAGGGGGCCAACGCCGGGAACGGCGGGTACTGCGGCAGCACCCTGGGCGCCGGCGACGCCGAACCGCTCTACCAGTGCCACGACCGCGCACCGCCAGCGGCCAAGCCCTGCCCGTCGGGTGCCTGCAGAACCCGCCCGGGGTCGACGACGCCTGCCGCGCCGCCGGCGGCCCTGCGCCGCGCAGACGCCGGGAACGGGGCCTACTGCGGCGCGAGCCTCGGCGCAGGCGACGCCGACACCCTGTACACCTGCCGCGACGGCACGACGGTGGGCCAGGCCCCCTGCCCCGCTGGCTGCGCCGTCACATCACCCCGGCGTCGCCGACGCCTGCCGAGCCCTCGGCAGCCCTGCGAGGCCGCCCCGTCAACGGCCTCTACTGCGGCGGCAGCCTGGGCGCGGGCGAGGTCGGCACCCTGGCACCTGCCGCGATGGCGGCGTCGCCGCGTCGACGCCCTGCCCGGCCGGCTGCCAGCAGAACCCGCCGGGCGTGCCCGACCAGTGCGCCCGCGGCGAGGGGGCGTGCTGCCTCGATCGCCCGCCCGGCGTGCTGACCCAGGCGTTCTCCGCGTGCGGCGGCGGCGGCCAGCACTACGGCGTCGACCACGGCACCGCCGTCGGCACCCCCATCCGAGCCGGCATCGCGGGGACGGTGGTGGCCAGCCGCCTGGGCCTGCCCAACTGCTACAACAACGGCTGCACGCCAGCGCGGAACGCCTTCAACTACGTGAAGCTGCGCGCTGACTGCGGCGATCCCGACGATCCGGGCCGCGACCTCTACGTGTGGTACCTGCACATCGACGACCTGGCCCCGGGCGTCGCGGATGGCACCCACGTCGATCAGGGCCAGCTGCTGGCCTACAGCGGCAACTCCGGGTGCTCGTCGGGGCCCCACATCCACCTGGAGGTGGCGTCGGTGCCGCGCGGGCAGAACGTCGGCGTCAACACCTGCGCGTCGGTGGATCCCGCGAGCCGCTACTGCCGGTAGGGCCTCAGCGCGGCAGCGCGCCGTCGGCATCGGCACCCCGCCGCCCGGGGCGGTGACAGTCTTGGTGGGGACGAGCTTGCAGGAGCAGCGGTTGTCGCTGGCGTCGTTACTCCTCGCTCAGGCTCTTGCAGCCCTTGGCGGGCTTGTCGGCGGTGCACATCCCGCCGCCCGAGTAGGTGCCGGCGAGCACTGCTTGCCTTCGGGGAGGGTGGGGCCGGCGACGGCGGATCCAGCGAGCAGCAGAGCGGCGAAGGCGAAGGCGAACTTCATGGTGATCTCCGTTTCATGGCCCCGGTCGGTACCGCCACCCAGAGCAGGCGGTGTGCCAGCGGCTTTCCTCAATCTTTTCAGCATCTTCGATTCGAGATGGCGACACATCGTCGCCAGGGCGACGACCGCTCGACGAGGCTGCGACGGGCGCGGGCCTGCGCTACACTCCGGCCGTGGACCTCACGCACCTGCGCTACTTCCAGGCCATCGTCGACCACGGGGCATGACGGCCGCCGCCCGCGCCCTCGGCGTGAGCCAGCCGACCATCAGCGCCGCCATCCGGCGCCTGGAGAAGCGCCTCGACACCACCCTCTTGCTGCGGACCGGCCGGAGCACCGAGCTGACCGCCACCGGCAGTGCTCCACCGCGAGCCGCGGCATCCTGCGGGCGCTCTCCGATCTCGACACCACCATCCGGGGCCTGGAGGATGACCACGTCGGCTCCTTCGTGATCGGCTGCTTCGACAGCCTGGGCGCCTACTTCCTGCCCGGGTTCCTGCCCGGGTTCACCGAGGCCCACCCCCGCGTCGACATCACCCTGGCCACAGGCCCCTCCAGGGGCAGACCCGGCCAGCGCGTCATCGATCAGGACGTCGACTTCGGCATCGTGGTGAACCCGCAGCCGCACCCGGACCTGGTGATGGTGCCCCTCTTCGACGACGCGGTGGACTTCTTCGCGGTCGAGCCGGCGCCCTCGCGGGTCGCGGCGGTCGATCGCATCCAGCGCGGCACCGTCCTGCTGGCGGCGCGCGTCCAGCAGAGCCACACCCTGCTCGAGCAGCTCGCCGACGAGGAGGTCCACCCCCACCGCCTGCTGCGCTGCGGCAGTTCGAGCTGGTGAAGAGCCTGGCCCTCGCCGGCCTTCGGCGTGGGGTTGCCACCCCGGCGAGGTCGCCCGCCACGGCCAGCCGTCGTGCGCCTGCACCCCGAGCTGCCCTGCGTGCCGGACCGCGTGTTCCTGCTGTATCCGGCACGACCTCCACCGGACCCGCGCCGCCATGACGCTGAAGGACGCCCTCATCGCCCACGGCCGGGCGCTCGCCCTCGTGGGCTAGCAGGATGTTGGAAGAGGGCTCCCGTCGCATCGCCGGCGCGCGCGGACCATCTGCGGCCGCTCCAGTTCTTCCTGCCGTTTCCCGCGAAGATCCGGCTGCGCATCGGTCCACCGTTGACGGGGTTCGACCAGATCGAGGACGAAGCCGGCGTGGCGGCCGCCAGGACCGGGGTGCAGGCCGCCGTCCAGGCGCTGGTCGCGGGGGGGCGATGATGCGGGGATGGCTGCTCGGGGCGTTGCTGCTCGGGGCGTGCGGCGACGGCGGTGAGCCGGCGCAGGACGCCACGTCGGCGCGCCCGGTGGACATGGCGCGCCCGGGGGCCGGACATGGCTCGGCCGGTCGATCAGGGAGTCGCCCGACGGGGCGCGACCCGACGCGGCCGCTTCGGACGGGGGCCGGCCGACGCCGGCGCCCACGACGCTGCCCCGCCCGACGCGGCCAGCCCGGATGGGGCGCTGCCCGACGCTCTCCCGGCGGACGCCACCCACCCAGATGCCCAGGCCCCCGACGCCGGCCCGCCCGACGCCGGCCCGCCGACGCCGCCGCACCCGACGCCGGCCCGCCCGACGCCGCCGCCCCCGACCGCTGTGCCGCCCACCTGAGCCCGCCATCCCCGACGCCGACCTGCTGGCCGCCCTCCACGCCGACGTGCGGGGCCACTACCGGCCCATCGAGCCCACCACGATCGCGGCAGCAACCTCAACCGCTACACCACGGCCCGGCACTTCATGTTCCCCAGGTGGAGCGCGTGCCGAGGCCGGCGAGCTCGGCGCCGAAATTGCGTCTACACCGGCCGCTTCGTCGCCCTCGGCCCCGACGCCGAGCCGGGCAACGCCGACGTGAACGCCGAGCACGTCTGGCCCCGCTCCCGCATGGATCCCGACGAGAACAGCGCCCGCTACGAGCACCAGCAGTCGACGGCATCCACCACACCTCTACCCGAGCGACGCCGGGGCCAGCAGCAGCACCCGGGGCAGCGATCCGTTCAGCGAGGTGATCTCCGACCCGCGACCTCAACCACCTGCCCGCGGTGGCCGGCCTCGACGCCGACGGCGTGCGTGTCTTCCAGCCCCGCGCCGAGCGCCAGAGCGACGTCGCCCGGGCCGTCCTCTACTTCTCGGTGCGCTGGGGCGCGGCCCTGGGCCAGTCGAGGAGGCCGTCGCCCGCCGCTGGGCCGTCGAGGATCCCGTCGACGATCGCGAGCGCCTGCGCAACGACCCGCATCCAGGCCGTCCAGGGCAACCGCAATCCGTTCGTGGACTGCCCCGCCCTGCTCCCGCGCATCCCCGATTTCATCGACTTCCCCATCCTGGACGCCGATCTGCCCCTGCCCTGACGCCCGCCAGGCTGGCGCCGACGCGCCGGACGTGCGAGAGCGGGGCATGGTGCACGTCTCCCGCTTCGGCAAGATCGTCCTGGGCTTCGGCCTGCTCTTCGCGGCCGCCGTGGTGGCCCTCACCTACGCCACCCGCGCGACCCTGGAAGACTGCGGCGACCTGGACGCCGGGGCCGATCTCGGCACCTGGGAGCACGGCGCCCGCTGCCGCCTCGCCGGCACCGTGGGTGCCGCGCCGACCATCACGATGGGCACGGTGGACACCGCGGTCGAAGGCCCACAACGCTTTGCAAACGTTCGGTTTTTCGCGCGCCTGGGGGAGTCGCCCGTGGTGGCGATCCTGCCGGGTGACCGACCCGAGGTCTACGCCTGGTACCGGGCCCACGAGGATCAGCTCGGCGGCTTCCGGTTCGACGTGCGAGGGCGGCTCATCGACGCCGACCGGGACGTCGGCTACCGAGGGCTGGGCAAGGGGCTGCGGGGGAAGCTGGGCGTCGCGGCCGACGCCCGGCTCTGGATCTTCGACACCGCCCCCGAGGAGTAGCCGCCACGCTCAGGGGAAGCTGTCGGGGCAGAGGACGGTGCCGGCCTCGATGGGGAAGATGGGCGTGGCCTCGTCGATGCTCAGGACGAAGGCGATGAGGGCGGCCCGGTCGTCGGCGCCGGGGTTGAAGTTGGGGTTGCCCGCCTTGGTGTGGCCCGGGAAGCCCGTCAGCAGGGCCTCCAGGGTCGGCGCCGCGCCGTTGTGCAGGTAGGGCGCGCCGAGGGCCATGCCCATGACCGAGGGCACGTTGAAGCCGTTGCGGCCCTGGGCCGGCTGCCCGTTGGCCCGCACCTCGGCGGCCCCGCCGGCCGCGCCGAAGGTGCCCACATCGCGGATGTTGCAGGCCTGGCGCTTGAAGGGCGGGGTGCCCCCGTCGGAGTCGTCGCCGGCGATGAGGGTGGCGTCGCGGTTGACGTTCATGGGCAGGCCCACCAGGACGCCCGGATCCATGGCGGTGGTGGCGGCCAGGTTGGCGGCGAAGGTCCGCGCCCCGTCCGCGCCAGTGTTGAAGGCCTCCACATCGTAGAAGGTGCGGCTGATGGTCCACTTGGGGCCGGCGTGGCACTTGGTGCAGCCGCCCTCCTCGAAGAGCGCGCGGCCGGTGGCCAGGCGGGCCTCGTCGGCGTCCAGGCCCCGGGGCCGGCTCATGGTCTGGATCCAGGCGTCCACCTGGGCGAAGTCGATGCAGCTCCCGCCATCACAGAGGCTGCCGTCACCGGCGACGGCGCGCAGGGAGCCGTTGAGGGCCTGGTGGTTCTCGACGCGGCCGCCGACGTCGAGGTTGGTGAACGGACCCGCCGAGCCCGCCGGGCTGTTGATGGGCGTGCCATCGGCGCGGTTGAGGGTGCCCTTGCCGCCCGACACGCCGCGGGTGTTCAGCTCGAAGTCATGGGTCTCGTCGAAGATGGCCGTCCAGTTCAGGGCCCGCATGTCGGAGGGATCGTTGGGGGCGTACTGCCCGTCGAGGCTGACCGTCTGGCGCGGGCCCGCGGCGAACGACCAGGTGATGTTGTCGGTCAGGCCATGGGGGTGGCAGGCCGAGCACGAGCCCCAGCCCTCCTTGGACCAGATGGCCGTGGAGGTGAAGAAGAAGCGCTGGCCCTTCCAGCGATCGAACTCCGCGCTGCCGGCCATGGGCTGGGGGGTGGACTCCACCCGGCGCGCCTCGCGCTGGTCGCGAAACGAGAGGATGGAGAGGTCGCGGCTGACCCGGTTGGCCACGAAGGCGTCGCCGACGCCGGGGGTGCCGTTGCGGGTCACGAGGCCGATGGGGTTCTGGCCGACGGGGATGTTGAAGGCCTGCTGGGCGCCGAAGTCGACGGACCCGTCGGCGCCGTACTCCAGCCGCAGCACGATGTCGCTGGCACCGGCCGTCACGTAGCCGATGGCAGCTTCGTTGTTCACGAAGGCGATCCCGTTGATCACATTGGCAAAACGGCGCCCGGCGTTCTCGTCGCCGTCGGCGTCCTGCTGGGCCTTGACCAGGGTGTTGAGGTTGCGGGCCAGGGCGGGCAGCTCGCGGTCCTCCAGCAGGTCGATGACCGACACGAGCGCCTGCATGTTGTGGGCGAAGTTCACGGGGCCGGCCGGGCCCGCCGCCACCGAGGTCACATAGGCGCGGCCCTGGTGGATGGCGATGCCGTAGAGCTGGTTGGGGAAGCAGCCCGAGCGCAGGTCGCCGCCCTCGAAGCAGTCGGCCAGGGCGCCCAGGGTGATCTCGCGGTTGACGCGGTCGGCGGTGACGCCGAAGACCTGCACGATGCCCTGGCCACCGCTGTCGCTGGCCTCGGCCGTGTGGCGGCCGAAGAACTGGGTCACCAGCACCCGCTCCTCGGCGTCGTCCTCGTCGCCGTCGTTGGTGACGGCCACCGCGTAGGGGTTGCCACCCACCAGGATGCGCCGCTCGATGGCCATGGTGCTGGTGTTGATGGCCAGCACCTCGCCCGCCACCCAGTCCGTCGCGAAGAGCAGAGCGCCCGTGGGGCTGAGGGCCACGCCGACGGGCTCGCCGCGGACGGCCGTCTCGGCGTCGACCCGCGGGTTGGCGGTGTCGAGGCCGACGATCCGGGCGATGGTCCCGGCGCCGCGGTTCGCCACGAAGGCCCGCTGGCCATCGGGGTGGATCACGACGGCGAGGGCTCGGGCTCGGGGCTGGCGCTGGTGGGGACGACGGCCGTCCGGGCCTCGGAGCCGGCCGTGCCCACCGAGAAGACCGAGAGCGAGCCGTTGTCGGCGTTCACCATGGCGACGCGGCTGTCATCCGGGCTGATGTCCACCGCCGACGAGCGGCTGGGGCGCCGCAGCAGGTTGGCCGGCGGCGGGGGCGGGTTGGCCTCGCAGGCGCAGCTGCTGTTGAACTCCCGTCGCCGCAGCCATTGTTGCCCCCGGGGCCGCAGATGGGCGCGTCGGCCTCGCACCCGCGCGGCTCGCAGGCGCAGGCCGTGCTGCAGACCTCGTCGCGCCGCAACCGGGCGTGCAGGTGGGAGCGGCGCTGTTGCACGCCGTCACGCAGCTACAGGCGCCGTCGGCGAAGACGCAGGCCTCCCCGCCGGCGCAGCGGATCGCAGACCGGGGTGGTGGCGCTGCAGGCAGGGCGTCCCCCGGCGCCCCCGCCGCCAGCGTCCGCACGGCCGCCTCCTGCGCCGCCGGCGCCTCCGCCGCCTCCCCATCGTCACAGCCCGTGAAGGCGAGCAGCGCCACCAGGGCGCCCTTCATGACCCAGCTCAAGCGGTTCGGCATGAGGATCTTGTGCTGCACGGCCCATCTCCCTCGATCGTGTGGTGCCCGGGTATTTCTAGGGGCCCCGTGCCACCGTCGGGTAACAACCCATCCCTATGGGGCCGATAGGCGCTGGCTATCGGTCGCCGCCAGGCCGCCTGCAGCAAGGCTGCGCGCTCACGCCGCCTGCCGGTTCGGCGATGCTTGCGGTGGGAGTCGGCACGCGCGACCATGCGCGCCGCTCGTCCCCGAGGCTTGCCCATGACTCTCTGCTCGAAGCCCTCGGCCTCGTGAAGGCCCTGGGGGCCGCCGCGTGGTGGACGGCGTGGATCTCACCTGCGCGGCCGGCGAGGTGCTCGGCCTGCTCGGGCCCAACGGCGCCGGCAAGACGACGGCGCTGCGCATGTGCTACGGCTTCCTGCGCCCCGACGCCGGCGTGGTGCGGGTCGACGGCCACGACCTGACCCGGGCGCCCGACGCCGCCCGCCGGGTCCTGGGCGTCTGCACCCAGGATGACACCTTCGACGGCGACTTCACCGTGCAGGGCAACCTCGCCCAGGCCGCGCGCTACTTCCGGCCGCGCGTCGGGGATCTGGCGCGCCGCATCGACGAGGTCCTCGACCAGTTCGGCCTGGTGGAGTTCGCCGATCACGAGCCCGAGGCCCTGTCCGGCGGCTACAAGCGGCGCCTGATGATCGCGCGGGCGGTGCTGCACCGGCCCCGGGTGGTCTTCCTCGACGAGCCCACCACCGGCCTCGATCCCCAGGCGCGCGTCGCGGTCTGGGAGCTGGTGGCGGGCCTGCGCGCGGCGGGCATGGCGGTGGTGCTGACCACCCACTACATGGAGGAGGCCGAGCGCCTGTCCGACCGGCTGGTCCTCCTGGAGACGGGCCGCGTCCGGGCGACGGGCCTCGCGCAGGACGTCCTCGGCGACGTGGTGGGCGAGCATGTGGTCGTCATCCCGACCGAGGGGCTGGCCGAGACAGCCCCCTGGCTGGCGGCGCGCGGCCTGCGGGCCGGTCGGGTCCTGGGCCAGGGCACGTGCCCCTGGATGCCGCGGGCCTCGCTGCGTTCGTGCGCGACTTCCCCGCCCTGCGCTACACCGTGCGCGCCCCTGCCCTCGACGACCTCTTCCTCTCCCTCAAGACCCAGCGCGGCCCGATGGTGGACCCATGAACGCGTTCGTCTCGGCCCTCCAGTGGCAGAGCCGCGCGGTGCTGATGCGCCATGTGCGCGTCCACCTGCGCAAGTGGTTCACCGGCCTGCTGCCCCCGGTGCTCGATCCGGTGATCATGCTGCTGGCCTTCGGCCTGGGGCTGGGCAGCCAGATGCAGGGCCTGCGCTGGGGCGGCGCCGAGGTGGCCTACCCCACCTACCTGGCCCCCGGCATCCTGGCCTACACCGCCTTCATGACCGCCTTCTTCCAGTCGCTCTTCTCGGCCTATGTGCGCATGCACTATCAGAAAACCTGGGAGGGACAGCTCACCAGCCAGGTGCGGCTGGAGCACGTCGTCTGGGGCGAGGCGCTCTGGGCCACCACCATGGGCACCGCCTACGCCTTCGTGGTCTGCCTGGTCCTGGCGGCGTTCGGCCTGGCGGGCGTCGTCGACCTGCACTGGACGCTCGCGCCCCTCGCCTTCCCGGTCATCTTCCTGGCCGGCCTCGCCTTCGCGGCCGCGGGCCTCTTCTTCACCGCCATCCTGCCGAGCATGGATCACATGAGCCTGCCCATGTACCTGCTCATCACCCCGCTGGGCTTCACCAGCAGCACCTACTTCCCCCTGCCCGACGTGCCCTGGCTGGCCGCCGTGGTGCAGGGCAACCCGCTCCACCACCTGGCGGAGGGGCTGCGCTGGCTCCTCGTCGAGGGTCGCCCGACCGGCCATCTGGCGTGGTCGGCAGGGCTGAGCGTCGTGATGCTGGTGGTGCTGATCCCCATCGACATGCGCCTGCTGCGGCGCCGCGTCTTCGGCGATCGGTAGGATCGTCAGGGCAGGGTGAGCGTGACCGGGAAGGCCTCGGCCGACCGGCCGCCGGGCTGCTTGAGGGTGTGCAGCACCTTGCTGATGGTGAGGGTGCCGTCGGCGCCCTTCGTGCCCTCGCCCAGCAGGATGGACACCGCCTCGGCGCCCACCACCTGGGTCGAGCCGGGCACGGGCAGGAAGGTCACCTGGAGCTGGTTCGTGCCCACCGTCAGGTACGGGCCCAGGTCGGCCACCCACTGGGCGCTGGTGCCGGGCACGTCGATGGCGGGCTTGCCGTTGACGGTGACGCTCACCTTGTAGCTGTTGGGGATCTTGGCATCGAGGAAGAACCAGTACTTGCCCACGGCGATGCCCTCGGCCGCGGCCGCGACGGGGGGCTGCTCCACCTCGACCTTGTAGCCCGGCGCGTCGATGTAGACGTCGCCGTTGCCGGCGATGCGCACGTTGACGTCGGTGAAGGTCTGGTTGGCGACGCCCCCCGTCACCTTCACGTTGTTGAGGTAGACATCGAACGCGTAGGCGGGGGCAGCGAGCCCGAGGGTGGCCAGCACCAGGGCCAGGCGGGCGGTCACTCGGCGGCGAATCGTCATCCCGGGATCTCCTTCCTTCAATTGCGGTCGGCCTCGTGATACCAGAACGAGGCATGATGGACCAATCCCCAGCAGACACGGCCTCGACGCCCCAGCGCGGGTGGATCGACGCCGTCGACGGCATGCGCCTCTACCGCGAGGAGCTGCCCGCCCAGGGCACCCCCCGCGCGGCGCTCCTCTTCGCCCATGGGTTCGGCGAGCACAGCGGCCGCTACGCCGCCATGTCCGAGGGCCTGGCGGCGCAGGGATACTCCTGCTTTCGCTTTGACTTTCGCGGACATGGACGATCGGGCGGCATCCGCGGGCACGTCTTCTCCTTCGACGGCTATCTGCGCGACTTCGCCGCCGTGCGACGCTACGTCGAGGCCCGCATCGGCGACCTGCCCCTCTTCGTCCTCAGCCACTCCAACGGCGCGCTGGTGGCCATCCACGCCGTGGCCGCCCGGCCGGAGGGGCTGGCCGGGCTGGTGATGAGCTCGCCGTTCTTCGGCTTCTCGCTCAAGGTGCCGAAGGTGAAGGCCGCCCTCGCGCGGCAGCTCAGCCGGCTGGTGCCCGCCTTCGCCCTGCCGACGGGCCTCGATCCCACCACGGTCAGCCACGATCCGGCGGTGGTGGAGTCGTACCGCACCGACCCCCTCAACGTGCAGGTGGCCACGGGCCGCTGGTTCACGGAGGCGGTGGCCGCCCACGCCCGGGTGGCGGATCAGGCCCGCGCCCTGCGCCTGCCGGTGCTCCTGCAGCAGGCTGGGGATGACCGCATCGCCTCGGCCGCGGCGGCGCGGGCCGCCTTCGACGAGGTGGGCTCGGCGGACCGCACCTTCATCGAGTACCCCGGCTTCTTCCACGAGATCTGGTTCGAGCTGGAGCGCCAGCGCCCCCTGGCCGACCTGGCCGCGTGGCTCGACGCCCACCTGGCGCCGACGCCGTGATGATCGACCTGGCGGGAGTGCGCAAGCGCTTCGGCTCCACCGCCGCCCTCGACGGCGTGACCTGTCGCCTCGATGGCCGCGCCATCGGCCTGCTCGGCCCCAACGGCGCCGGCAAGACCACGCTCATGAAGGTGCTGCTCGGCCTCATCCTGCCCGACGAGGGGCAGGTGCGGGTGCTGGGCCTGGACGCCACCCGCCAGCCGCGGGCGGTGCGCATGCGCCTCGGCTACGCCGCCGAGGGTCCCGGCCGCATGCCGGGCCTCTCGGGCCTGGAGTCGGTGGCCTACGCGGCGGAGCTCTGCGGCCTGCGGCGGCGCCAGGCCCTCCTGCGGGCGCATGACATGCTCGACCTGGTGGGGCTGGACGAGTCGCGCTACCGCGACGTGGAGACGTACAGCACGGGCATGCACCAGCGCGTCAAGGTGGCCATGGCCCTCGTCCACGATCCCGACCTGGTGCTGCTGGACGAGCCCACCAGCGGCCTCGATCCCCAGAGCCGCGACGCGCTCCTCGATCTCGTGGTCCACCTGCGCGATGGCGGGGGCCCGGCGGTGCTGCTGTCGACGCACCTGCTCAAGGACGTGGAGCGCACCTGCGACGCCTGCCTGATCATGCAGGCGGGCCAGGTCCGCTTCGCCGGCCCCCTGGACGCGCTGCGCCTCCCCCGCCCGTCCACCTACGATCTGCGCCTGGCGCGCCCCTGCGACGCGCTGGCCGTGGAGCTGCGCGCCAGCGGCGCCGAGGTGGTGGTGGGCCGGCGCACCGAGGTCATGGAGGTCACGCTGCCCGCCGGCCTGACCGTCGACGCGCTCTGGGCCGCCATCGCCCGCACCGACGCCGCGGTCTTCCACCTGGAGCCCCGGGCGGCGAGCCTGGAAGAGGCGTTCCTGCACGCCATCGGGGAGGCGCCATGACCGAGGATCGCGTCCACGCCATCGGCTACCAGCGCATCGCGTCCGGGGGGCGCCGCGCCTCCGCCGTCTGGCCCATCGCCCGCACGCTGGTCGCGCTGGCCCTCAAGCGGCGCGCCACGAAGCTGGCCCTCGTGCTCTGCCTGGGGGTGGTGGTCGGCCATGGCATCTGGCTGGCGGTCCAGCTCCTCAGCGCCCGGTTTGCCGCCGAGCTGGCCGTGCAGCCAGGGGGTTGGCGCCTGCGCGACGCCATCGGCAACGTCCAGGAGGTGCTCTCCAGCTACCTGCAGGTCCAGTTCTACTTCACCGCCCCCGCCATCGCGGTGGTGGCCGGCAGCGCCATCGCCGACGACCGGCGCGCCGGGCTTTCGAGCTGTACTTCTCGCGCCCCCTGACGCGCTTCTCGTACTGCGCCGGCAAGATCCTCGGGACGGCCGCCGTGCCCCTCGTCACGCTCTTCGGCGCCACTCTGGTCCTCTGGGTCGCCGCCGTCGGCATCGCCCCGCCCCATGTGCGCCAGGAGCTCTGGTCCCTGGCCCTGCCCGCCCTGGTCGGCGCCACGCTCGCGACGGCCCTGCTGACGTCGGCCATGGTCGGCATGTCCGCCTTCGCCCGCCGCTCGACGAGCGTCGCCGTGGTCTTCGTGGTCTTGCTGCTGCTCGGCTCGGCCGTGGCGGAGGGCCTGGCCGAGGGCCGCCAGCTCTGGGGCGGCTACCTCTCCCCCGAGCGCAACCTGCGCACCGTCTTCGACGCCCTGCTCGAGCCCGGCACCTCGAGCTTCGCGGGGTCGATCCTCACCGGCCGCGCCCGGGTCAACCCCAGCGTCAGCACCTCCGTCCTCGCCCTCGTCACCTGCATCGTGGCCGGCCTCGGCGCCCTCTGGGCCGGCGTCCGCCGAGAGGTGTCGTCATGAGCGCGCCCATGCTGGAGGCCGTCGGCGTCTCGAAGCTCTTCGGCCAGGTGCGCGCCCTCAACGAGGTCGACCTGGCCCTCGGCGCCGGCGTCACCGGCCTGCTCGGCCCCAACGGATCGGGCAAGTCCACGATGTTGAAGCTGTTTTCGGGACAGCTCCTGCCCGACGCCGGCCATGTGCGCCTGCTGGGACGCGACCCCTTCCGCGACGCGCCGGCCCGCCGGGCCATGGGCCTGTGTCCCGAGCAGGACAAGTTCTACGAGGAGCTGGACGGCTACCGGTTCATCGAGATCCTGACGCGGCTCCATGGCTTCAGCGCCGCCGACGCCCGGGAGCGCGCGGCCCGGGCCCTCGCCCGCGTCGGCATGGCCACCGACGGCAAGAAGCCCCTGGGCGCCATGAGCCGCGGCATGCGCCAGCGCACCAAGATCGCCCAGGCCATCGCCCACGATCCGCCCGTGGTGCTCCTCGACGAGCCCCTCAACGGCGCCGATCCCGTCGCCCGCGCCGATCTGGTCAAGCTCGTGCGCCAGCTCGGCGACGAGGGCCGCTGCGTCGTCGTGTCCAGCCACGTCCTCCACGAGGTGGAGGCCATGACCCACCAGGTCGTCTTCATCCGCTTCGGCCGCCTGCGCGCCCACGGGGATGTCTTCCGCTTGCGGGGCCTCCTCACCGACCGCCCCTACCGCATCCGCGTGAAGACGGCGGACGCCCGCGCGCTCGCCACGCGCCTGGTGGCCCTGGAGCATGTGCGCTCGGTGACGGTGCAGGCCGATGGCAGCCTGGAGCTCTCGACCACCGCCCTCGAGCCCACGGCCCGCGCCACCGCCCAGCTCGCCCAGGAGCTGGGCCTCTCGGTGAGCGCCTTCAGCTCCCCGGACGCCGACCTGGAGGCGCTCTACCGCTACCTGATGGAGTCGGCCGGATGATCCCGCCGCTGCCCCGAAGCCACGACGCCCACGCCGCCTGGGTCTGGTTCGGCTTCCACCTCGGCCGCCACCTGCGCCGCCGCACCTTCTGGCTGTGGATGGCCGGCGTCCTCGGCTTCCTGGTGCTGGCCCGCGGCGTGGCCCACGTCCCCACCCGCTTCGTGGCCCAGGGCCTCATCATCCAGCTCGGCCCCCTGCTGGCGCTGTTCTTCTGCACCGGCGTCATCCGGCAGGAGATCGAGGATCAGACCCTCACCTACGGCTTCTCGCGCCCCGTCAGCCGCGGCTGGCTCTACATGGCGCGCGTCCTGGCCACCGCCGCGCCCGTGGCCCTGCTGGTGCTGCCCGGCGCCCTCTACCTGGGCCTCGAGACCGGCCCCCAGACCGCCCTGGCCTACGGCACCGCCACCGTGCTCTCGCTGGCGGCCTACGGCGGCTTCTTCGCCCTGGTCGGCCAGATCTTCCGCTGGCCGGCGTGGTTCGGCCTGGCCTTCCTGCTGTTCTGGGACGTGGCCCTGGGGCTGGTGCCGGGCTTCCTGGGCAAGATGACCCTCAGCACCCACGTCCGCACGGTGGCCGACCTGCAGATCCGCCTCAGCGATGGGCCCTGGATGAAGTTCTTCGAGCCCCCGACGCGCCTCGCCTCGATGCTCACGCTGGCCGTCTTCGCCGCCCTCACCCTCTACGCGGGCGGCCTGCTCGTCCGGCGCCGCGAGCACCGCATCACCCGCTGAGCCCCGGGCGCTCCGCCGCTGCGCGCCCAGGTGATCGCGGTGGGCGCGGCGATGCCGAAGCCCGCCAACCCACTGATCTCAAAGGCATACTCGGGAAAGAGCCCGGCCAGGATGGTCAGGGGCGCGAGGGCGAAGGGCACCCACCGCAGGCGGGGCTCGACCGTCAGCGTGGCGATGGCCATGAACAGCACGTAGAGCGGCAGGCTCATGGCCACCGTCGCCCGGATGGGCAGGCCGAGAGCCCAGCCCGCGATCCACAGCAGCATCACCACGGAGAGGCCGGCCCCCACCATGTCGATGATCTGGCGATCCACCGCCACCTGCCGCAGCGTCCGACGCACGTACCACGTCCCCGCGCCGAACAGCCCCAGCGTGACGACCGACATGCCGATGAGGTGGGCATAGGTGAACTGCACCAGCCCCGAGCGGTGCAGGGCGCCGGCGCCGAAGTTCCAGCCCAGCCAGGCCACCCCGATGACGCGGACCCACCGCAGCCGCTGGCGTCGGTTCAGGTTCAGATCGTGATCCCGGGACAGGGCCGCCAGCGCCGCCTGGCGCTCGGCCAGGGCCGCCGCCCGGGCCTCGACCTGCTCGACCAGCTCGGCGGGCGGGGCCTCGATCTCCGCGAGGACCGCCCGCGCCGCCTCGATCTCGTCGCGGGCCGGTGCCGCTCCGCCACATGCCGCAGCAGCCGCGCGAGGCCTGCCCGCGCCCGCGCCTGCCCCGGCCACGCCCGCAGCGCCAGCCGCAGGCCGAAGCGACACTCGTCGATCAGGCGCTGGACCTCCGCGTCGGACCCCTCGGCCAGCCGGGCCTCCAGCCGGGCCAGCCGATCCAGGGCCTCGTCGGCGAGGCCCGTCGCGTGGCGATGCTGCAGGAAGCTCTCGACCTCCAGCCGCAGCGCCTCGACGCTCTCGAACCGGTC
This sequence comes from bacterium, assembly GCA_041389985.1. GTDB lineage: Bacteria > Myxococcota_A > Bradymonadia > UBA7976 > UBA1532 > JACKDP01. The sequence goes on along the minus strand of JAWKQS010000037.1, from coordinate 50,294 downwards.
GGCCGGCTCGCGCGCCACCGCCCGCCGACAGATCTGGGCCAGCTCGGTGGGCACGTCCGGCAGGGCCGGCGCCTCCGATCGCCAGGCGGACGTCACCGCCTCCAGCACCGTGCCCGTGTGCAGCCGCTGCCCGGTGATGATCTCGAAGAGCACGGCGCCCAGCAGGTAGACATCGGTGCGGGCGTCGATGCGGGCGCCGGCCGCCAGCGCCAGCTCCGGCGCCATGTAGGCCGGCGTCCCCACCACGGTCTTGATGTCGGCGGCCCGGGGCATCCAGGCCGGCACCTGGGGATCCAGGCTCGCGGCCAGGCCCCAGTCCACCAGGTAGACCTCGCCGAAGCGACCGAGCATCACGTTGTCGGGCTTGATGTCGAGGTGGACGATGCCCTGGGCGTGGGCGAAGTGCACCGCCCGACAAACCCGAGTAAAAACACGTAGATGCCACTCCAGCGGATCCTCGATGCCGGCCTCGCCGGGGGCGACGGTGGCGTCCGCCAGCACCTGCGTCCACGGCAGCCCCTCGATGCGCTTCATCACCAGGAGCGGCGGCCCGCTGACGGGCGACGCCAGCGTGTGGATGGGCAGGATGTTCGGGTGCTCCAGGTTCCCCGCGATCCAGGCCTCCCGCAGCAGCGCAGCCACCACCTCGTCGCTGGGATCGAGCACCTGCTTGACCGCCACGGTGCGCTTGAGGGCCCGCTGGGTGGCCAGCCGGACGACCCCCATGCCGCCCCGCCCGATGATGGGTCCCAGCTCCAGATCGTGGGCCTCGGCGCTCGTCGTGGAGGGCACGGCCATGGGCCGGGCAGCGAGCGTCTCGGCCACCCGGAGGGCCGACCGCCCGATCGTCCCGCGGGAGTCGGGCTGCACCGCCCCGGCGTCGATGCCCCGGGCCGCCCAGAGCGCGGCGAGGTCGGGCTTGCTCCGGCTCGCGGGTGGCAGGCTCATCTGATCTCCCTTGGACGTGCGGCGCCAGGGACGTGACTCCGCCGCTCGCTTTGCGCGCCATGGATGCAAAGGCGCCCTTTGGCTACAGTACCGCCACTTCACGTCGGGGTACGTACATGAGGCTGCAACTCACGGTTCTGGTGGGGCTTCTGGCCCTCTCTCTCACGGGCTGTCCCGAAGACGGGAACGGCGGCTCGCCGGGCGACGCCGCCCGCACGGACGGCGCCGTCGTCCTGGACCTGGGTCCGGGCGGCATGGGCGGCGACGGCGACATGGGTGGCGCCGGCGGCGTGGGTGGCATGGGCGGGATGGGCGGCGGCCTCGACGCCGGCCCCGACGCCCAGCCGCGCGACATGGGGCCGCCCCGGGACATGTTCACCGGCACCGACATCGAGTCGTGCGAGGACGCCTGCAACCGCTACGCGGGCTGCGAGCGCATCGGCGAGATCTTCGGCGACGAAGAGGCCTGCCTCGACCGCTGCGCCCGCATCACCCGCACCGGTGAGCGCCCCGACGCCTGGTGGGACTGCCTCGGCGTCGAGGAGTGCAACCTGCTCCAGCTCTGCCGGGTGCCCGACATCCAGCCGCTGGAGTGCGACGCCATCTGCGCGCGGGCCAGCGAGTGCGACACCCCCATCCCGGACTGCGAGGCCACCTGCGGCGAGGCCGGCGCGGCCTTCCGCCAGTGCGGCGAGTCCCTGGTGGGCGGCTGCGGCGTCGACGCCTTCGTCGAGTGCCTCGGCGCCGAGGTCTACCCGGCCTGCCAGCGCACCTGCGCCCAGGCCGTGCAGTGCAACATCCTGCGGGCCGATGGCTGCCTGCTCGACTGCGTGGCCGGCGTCGCCGACCCCGACCCGCTCTACAGCCTGATCACCAACCGCCGCAACCAGTGCGTCGGCACCGCGGGCGACGACTGTGAGCGCATCAACGCCTGCATCAACCTGCCGATGCCCGGCGACGAGCCCATCGCCAGCCCCCAGGAGTTCTGCCGCCTCTACAGCGGCTGTGGCTTCGACGACTTCTTCCCCTGCCAGGATCTGCTCCAGGAGATCGGCGCCGATCCCGACTTCCTGGCCTGTGGCATCGACCAGCTCCGGGGCGGCTGCCCGTTTGACCCCTTCCTGCTCTTCGACGTCTGCCAGCCCGGCGGCGGCGGCGGCAACAACCAGCAGCTTGGCTTCTGCAACCGCCTCTGCGAGGCCGAGGCCGTGTGCGGCGTCCTGCCGGCCGATCCCCTCGCCCGCCCGACCTGCGTGCAGAACTGCACCGGCGGCGCCCAGGCCGATCCCGACGAGGTGGAGCGCGCCGCGGCGGCCCTGGCCTGCGTCGGCGCCGAGCGGTGCATGGAGCTGACGGACTGCCTCGATCAGACCGGCCCGGCCGTCGAGTGCCGCGATCACTGCGCCCGCCTGGCCGACTGCGGCCTCGGCTTCGACGGCTGCGAGGATGACTGCGACGGCCGCTGGGCCCGGGATCGCCACGCCGCCTACCGCGACTGCGTGGCCGGCGCCGATGCCTGCCCCGCTGTCGCCGCCTGCGCCATCGCGCCCGCGCCGCCCTGCGCGGCCTACTGCGCCCGGGCCGTCGAGTGCGGCCTGGACCGGGGCGCCGACTGCGAGGCCCGCTGCGATGACGCCGGCTTCGCCGATCCCGATGGGCAGCTCCTCTTCGACGCCTGTGTCATCAGCGCCGCCGAGTGCATCGCCGACAACCGCAATGATCCCGCGGCCTCCAACTGCCGCCAGCGCCCCAGCGACGGCCTCGCGTGCCTCGGCTTCTGCCGCGCCCAGACCGAGTGCGGCGACGCCGCCGGCGACCTGGGCGACTGCCTGCGCCAGTGCGGCCGTGGCTTCGTGGGCGATGACGGCCTGCTCTTCTTGAGCGGCCGCGACTGCCTGCGCCAGCTCCCCGCCAACGCCGCCTGCGGCGCCCTGGACGCCTGCATCCCCGATGGCGTCGAGGTGGACTGCGCGGCCCTCTGCGACCGGGCCGGCGCCTGCGGCGTCGAGCTGCGCGACTGCGAGCAGAGCTGCGCCCAGGACCCCCTCTCGCGGCTGCGCGCCCTCACCGGCACCGACTGTCTCGCCGCCGCCAACACCTGCGAGGGCGTGCGCGCCTGCCTCATCACCGAGGTCCGGCCGCCCCAGCCCGACCTCGTCCGCCCCTTCGATCCCAACACCTTCTGCCAGGCCTGGGCGCGCTGCGGGCTGGACGACTTCTTCGGCGAGTGCGAGCCCTTCGTCCAGGATTTCGCTCGTGATCTCGATATCTTGCGCTGCATGGACGACCTGATTGGCGGCCAGTGTCCCCAGAACCCCGATGACATCTTCATCTGCTTCGACGGGGTGCCCGAGCCTCCCAACCCCATCGCCCCCGACTGCGCCGCGCTCTGCGAGGCCCGCGCCTTCTGCGCCGACCCCGCCGCCGCCGACCAGGCCGCCTGCCGCCGGGCCTGCGAGGGCCAGATCAACGTGGACGATCCCGACAGCATCGCCCGCGTCGCGCCCCGCCTCGCCTGCCAGGGCGCCTGGTCGTGCCCGGATCTCGGCGCCTGCCTCGGCAGCAGCTCCCCGCGGGATGTCTGCGCGGAGCACTGCGGCACCCTGGTGGAGTGCGGCGTCCAGGCCAACGGCGCCATCTGCGCCGCCGCCTGCGACCGCGACTTCGCGCGGCTGCGCCAGTTCGACTACCGCACCTGCGTCCACCGCGCCGCCGACTGCGCCGCCGTGGAGGCCTGCGAGCTCGCCCCGAGCATCCCCTGCGCCGACGCCTGCGTCGCGCTCGATGGCTGCGGCATCGCCGGCGACCGGTGCGTCGCCCGGTGTGACGACCAGCACTTCCTCGAGCCCCTCGACACCACCCTCGAGGTGGCCTGCCTGCTGTCCTCCGACGGCTGCGACGGCCCTGGCTCCATCCCCGCCTGCCTCGACGACCCCGGCCCCGGCGCGCGCACCTGCCTGAGCTACTGCCGCGCCGTCACCGAGTGCGATCCGAGAGCGACGTCGACCTGCTCACCTGCCTGAACGGCTGCGTGGCCGGCTTCGATGACGCCAACGGCCTGCGCTTCGCCGCCTCGGCCGCCTGCCTGGGGGGCGTGCAGCCCAACGCCGACTGCCGCGTGGTCCGCGCCTGCCTGCCCGCCGATCTGGCCGTGGACTGCCCGGCCCACTGCCAGGCCCTCGACGACTGCCGCATCCCCGATCCCGACTGCGCCGCCGCCTGCGCCGCCGGCGAAGTCAGCCTGGATCTGGCGGGCTGCGTCGCCGACTCTCGCCGCGCCGGCGGGGGCTGCGCCGCCATGGCCGCCTGCATGGACTACACCCCGCCCCCGCCGGAGAGGACTGCGTGCGCGCCTGCGAGCTGCAGACGACCTGTGACCGCGGCGTCGACGGCTACCTCTGCCGCCTCGACTGCACCCCGCCCCCGCCGCCCTCCCCGTCCGCCTGGCGTGCGCCGAGCTGGCGGGCTGCGGCGCCGAGCTGGCCGCCTGCAACGCCCTGCCCTCCGACATCGATCCCGACTGCGTCCAGGCGTGCGTGGGCATCGAAGCCTGCGGCCTCTTCGCCGACGCGGCCGCCTGCGCCGCGGCGTGCACCGGCCAGGACGCCAGCGCCCGCACCCCCGATGGCTGGCCCGCCCAGGTGGGCGAGTGCCTGGGTCGCGCCATCGTGAACGGCCGGTGCGACGCCGCCGCCGCCGCCGACTGCTTCGTCCCGGCCTCCTGCGAGAACCAGGACGTCCAGCTCATCCCACCCGAGGGGGGCCGGTTCGACGTCGTCACCGCCGGCCGCGCCGACGCCTACGATGCGAGCTGCGGCGGCCAGGGCCCCGAGGCCGTCCTGGCGCTGCCGGTGCGCGCCAACGCCACGGTCACCGTCGAGATCGTCCAGGCCGACTACGACACCCTCATCTTCGCCCGCCGGGACGACTGCGAGGATGGCGGCCAGGAGGTCGCCTGCAACGACGACTTCAACGGCCTGAACTCCCTCATCCAGTTCCAGGCCGAGCCGGGGCTGTACTACATCTACATCGACGGCTTCGGCGGCGACTCGGGCCGCTCGACCGTCCGCGTCGGCGTACAGGCGCGCTGAGTCGGGTTCCCCGCCGATCCGGTTCCCTGGGCGGCGCGGCCGTGGCATGGTCCCGCCATGCGGCCGCCCGCCTTTCGCACCCTCGCCGCCCGCTACTGGGAGGCCATCCCCGCGCGCTTCCGTGATGGCGCCACCCTCCTCGTGCACCCCGAGGCCATGCCCGATCCCGACGACCCCGAGGTCTTCCTGCTCGGGGCCTGCGAGGGCGCCTTCGAGGCCCTGGAGGACGCCTTCGCCATGGCCGGCGACCTGCGCCCCGGCGAGCGCCAGAGCCTGCTGCACATCTGGTACGGCTCGTTTCAGGCCATGGCGGAGCGCGCCATCCGCTTCGACTGGGCCGGCGAGCTCGAGGAGACCATCCTCCACGAGCTCACCCACCACTGGGAGGGGCGCGCCGGGCTCGACGGCCTGGATCGCTTCGATGCCGCCCAGATCCTCAACTTCCAGCGCCGCAAGGGCCTGGAAGTGCCCTTCGGCTTCTGGCGCGACGGCGAGCCCCTGGACGCCCACCGCTGGCACATCGACGGCGACGTCTTCTCCGAGGTCGAGGGCCTGCCCCCCTGGACGGTCCACGTCCCGGGCCGCGGCCGCGTGACCTGCACCCCTGATCCCGCCCTGGGCTACGCCATCCTGCCCGGCGAGGGCCTCGACTTCGATGGCGTCCCCGGCGACCTCATCATCGCCCCCCGGCCCCCCGAGCAGCCCTCGGCGTGGCGGCGCCTCTGGCGCTGGCTTCGCCGCACGGACGAGGAAAACCCTTGAAAGACAAGCACATCCGCATTCGCATCCAGCAGTGTCTGGCGCTCGCGGAGGCCTCCAACTGCGTGCGCCGCTGCTTCGGCGCCCTGCTCCTCGATCCCGAGCGCAACGTCATCTTGATGGACGGCTACAACGGTGGCCCCCGGGGCGGCGGCCAGCTCTGCGGTGGCCAGACCTGCGTCCGCGACGAGCTGGGCATCGAGTCGGGCACCCGCATGGAGATCGGCTGCCACCACGCCGAGATGAACGTGATCTGCAACGCCGCCGCCAGCGGCGTCGCGACCCGGGGCGCCTGGCTCATCGTCACCGGCGAACCCTGCGTGCTCTGCGCCAAGCTGATCCACCACGCCGGCATCAGCCGCGTCCTGGTGGTGCGGGGCGGATATCTGGGCGCGAATGGGGTAGGCTACCTGCAAGAGCACGGGGTGGGCGTGGCATGGGTCGACGGCCCGCCCGACCCGCGCGCAGGAGCGCCATGCGACGAAGCCTGATTCTGCTGGGGCTGCTGGCCGGCTGCGCCACCCAGGCCGTGTCGGACGGAGACGACGCCGAGGCCGATGGTGCCCTGGACGCCTTCGTCCCCGCCGCCCGTGGAGTCGGGCGTGCCTCCGCCGCCCACCCCGACCAGGGCCGCCCGGTGCCCATGGCCGACGCCGGCCGGCCACCTCCGCGGCCGGACATGGGCGGAGGCGGCGGTGGGTGCGGCGGCCAGGCCCCGTCTGCCAGCCCGGCATGCGCCTGGGCCTCTGCGAGGTCTGCGACGCCTGCGGCCAGCGGACGGTCCCCGAGGACGACAACGGCTGCCCCGAGGTGAGCTGCGGCGAGCAGGCCCAGTACAGCCGCCAGGGCAACATCTGCTACGCCCTGCGGGCCCGCATCATCGGCGGGCGCTGCCTGGGCCCCGGATCTTGCCGGGATCCCGACGACCGCAGCGCCTGCGGCATCGAGCGCATGGAGGCCCTGCGCCTGGAGGGCGAGTGCCGCGCCATGGAGGGCTGCCAGGGGTGGCGGCCCCGCAGATCGTCGCCGCGCCCAACGGCACCCCCTGCGGCGACGGCGACATGGGCCTCTGCCAGGCGGGCGCATGCGATCTTGAGATCGGAGAGGCCTGTGCTGCGTTTGGGGCCACCTGCGAGGGTCAGCACCCACGTCGACGGCGGCGGGGCCACCCCCTACTGCCAGGTGGCCGCGGAAGGCGAGAACTGCATCGCCGTCTGCGGCGCCGTCGTGGGCAGCCGCTGCCTCGCCGGCTGGGCCGCCGGTGCCGGCTGCGTGACCCAGCAGGAGATCGGGTGCTTTGCCGGCTCCCCGCGGCTCATCTGCCGCTGCTCGAACGAAGAGTAGACCAGAGAGATCCCCCATGCGTCGTGCCCTCGTCGTCCTCGCCCTCGCCCTGTCGGCCCCCGCGGCCGGGCTCGCCTGCGGCAACGCCGTCCAGCTCTCCACCCAGGAGCAGAACCGGCCTCGTCGCCAAGGCCGAGGCCCTCCTCGAAGCCGGTGAGAACGGCAAGGCCGCCCAGGCCCTCATGGAGGGCGTCGACGGCAGCGCCATGGGCTGGGAGCTGCGCGGCGCCATCTCCGACGAGTCGCTCCGCATGCGGGCGATCCTGGTCGCTGCCGCGGCCGCCATTCGCGGCGGCGAGAAGGTGACGTTGAAGCACGGGCGCAGCGGCAGCAGCCCCGGTCACGGGCGGCGAACCGGTCGTCCGCGAGGCCCTCGGCTGGGCCCGCCAGGTCGTGACAGAGCAGCACGAGAAGCGCCCCGACGAGCCCGCCATCACCGGGCTGTACGCCGAGGCCCTGGCTGCCACCGGCAAGGGCGCCGAGGCCCGGCCCCTGCTCGAGAAGCTCGCCGAGGCCGACCTCATGCCCGGCCCGGACGCCTGGCGGACGCTCGCCGGCCTGCGCGCCGAGGCGGGCGACGCCGCCGGTCGCGACGCCGCCCTCGAGAAGTGCAAGGCCGTCGCGCCCAAGGCCGCCCGCTGCGCCCTCGATCCCGGGCTGGGCGGATCGTGACGGCCCCCTGCCCCATTTTTTCTCGTAGTTCAGCGTACTTGCACGACCGGCGCCGCCCGTGATCGCGCTGCTGTTGCTGGCCGCGCTGGCCAGCCCCGCCCCCGAAGCCGCCGTCCGCTTCGAGTGTGTGCGGTGCCACGAGGCCCCCGACCTGGCCGCCGCCCCGCCGGACAAGCAGTGCGTCGGCTGCCACCAGCGCATCCTCGCCGGCACCTTCGAGGCCGAGGCCGACCTGCTCCAGCGCTGGCAGCGCCGCCTGACCAGCCTGAACCACGCCCCCGATCTGCGGGGCGCGCGGCGGCTGCGCCGCTCCTGGATCGCCAGCTACCTGCTGCGCCCGTTCGATGTGCGGCCCGAGCTCCCCGCGACCATGCCGCGGCTCGCCCTCACCCCGGCCGACGCCGAGGCGCTCGCGGCCTGGCTGGCCCCCCCTGACGCCGACGGCACGCCGCCACCGGGCGACGCGACCCGCGGCGCGCTGCGGTTCATGCAGCTCGGCTGCCTGGCGTGCCACCTCTTCACCGGCGCGACGCTGCCCGACGTCGCCCTCGCCGGCCCCATCCCGTTCCCGCCGGCTGAGGTCATCCGCGGCCGCCCCCGCGCCCCCGACCTCACCTGGACGCGGGACCGCATGACGCCGGCCGCCGCCATCGCCTGGCTCCAGGATCCCACCGCGTTCGTCCCCGACTCGCCCATGGCGGCCTACCGGGCGAACGACGAGGACGCCCGCGACCTGGTGGCGTTCCTCTTCCAGGCGCGCCTGCTCCAGCCACCGCCGCCTCCGATCCCCGCCACGCCGGCCCCCCTCGACCGCCCGGTCCGGTGGCCCGAGGTCGAGGAGCGCGTCTTCAAGCACGTGTGCTGGCATTGCCACTCCGACCCCGCCTACGCCCTCGGAGACGGTGGCCCGGGCAACACCGGCGGCTTCGGCTTCGCCCCACGACGCCTCAACCTGGCCTCGGCCACCGGCGTGGCCTCGGGCCTCCTCGACGCGACCACCAGCCAGCGCCGCAGCAGTGTTCACCCCCGGCCCCGACGGTGTCACGCCACTGCTGGTGGCTGCGCTCATGGCCCGCCACGCCGAGGTGGCCGGCCGCCCGGTCCCTGGCGTGCGAGGCATGCCGCTCGGCCTCCCGCCTCTCCCCCTCGAAGACATCCAGCGCGTCGTCACCTGGGTCGCCCAGGGCCGCCCGCGCTGAGCGCCGGCCGTGATGAATGCCCGCGCCTCCGGCGCGTCGGCGGGGCTTCCGCGGCCTCGGCCGCACGCCCCAGCCAGGACGACACCATGCGTATCCCAATGATCTCCCTCGCCTTTCTCGCCCTGCCCCTCGTCGCCTGTGATGACGACGGCGGCGGCGGCGGCGGCACCACCGTCAGCTCCGGCGTCGAGACCGAGAAGGTGGTCTCTGACCTCTCAGATGCAGAGGGCCAGCAGATCTGCGACGCAGCCGCCAACAAGACGGCGTCGGTGATCACCCCGGCGCGGGCCTGCACGGCCATCCTCGCCGCCTTCAGCCCGGACGCCCAGACCTGCCGCAACGCCATCAGCGACTGCGTCCAGGAGTTCACCAGCGAGCCCGCCACCGACGAAGAGTGCCTGCTGGCCGATGCCACGAAGCGCGAGGGCTGCGCGGCCACCGTCGCCGAGGTCGAGGGCTGCCTGTCGGCCGCCATCGGCGCCGCCAGCACCGCCCTCGCCCGCGTGTCGTGCAACGATGCCGGCAACGCCCAGAAGCTCGAGCAGATCCTGGCCAGCTCACCCTCGGGTCCCCAGGACGTGCCCGCCTGCGCGAGCGTGGTGGAGAAGTGCCCGGACATCTTCCCCGCGGACGACGACGACTTCGGCCCCGACGCGTCTCTGCCCGAGCAGTGACCCGCTCGATCAGGCGCGCATGCGGAACCGACGCTCCTTCGCGTCGCCCGCCTTGCGCTCCCCGCCCCGCTCGGCCTGCTTGAGCAGCGACCGGATGTGCGCCCCCAGCGCATCCAGCTCCGTCGACACGAACTCCTCCCCGCCGAACCGCTCGATGGTGGCGCTCTGCAGCGCCAGGATGCGGGCGTCCTGCTTGAAGATGCCCCGCGCGATGGGTTGGAGCACCGGCCGCACGAGCCAGGCCGGCAGGGGCAGCCGGAACGCCACCACGGCGAACAGCCGGGTGCGCTGGTCATCGACGGGCGTCAGCGCGCTGGTGACGACGATGTGAGCCCGGTCGCTGAGGCGATACTCCACCTGGGCGACGCCCGGGAGGATGAAGCGATCGAAGTGCGTCACCATGCCACCGCCCGGCGCGAGCAGGCGGCCGACCAGACCCCGGGGCGCGGGCTCGCCGATGTACTCGGCCTCGACCCGATCCCCGAAGCGCCGGACCACCACCTCCAGCTCGTTGGTCTTGCCCGTCCCCCGGAAGAGGCCCCGGTGCAGGAAGGCGGTGTGGGGCACATCCAGGGCGTTCTCGGCCACCGCGTGCAGCGTCCCCACCGTCTCGAAGGCATCATGAGCCACCGCCCAGCCCGGCTCACCCAGGTGGGGGAAGCGAAACGGCTCCCGGGACGGCGGCCCATCGCCTGGCCAGACCCAGACGTAACCATCTGAATCCACGCAGGAAAATGACCGGGCCGCGCGCGCGGGGTTCTCGGCCTCCCCGGCCAGGCCCGGGATGCGGCGGCAGGCCCCGCCCCCGTCAAAGCGCCAGCCGTGGTACGGGCACTCCAGGCAGCCGTCGGCCACCTTGCCCCCCGAGAGGGGCACATTGCGGTGGGGGCACCGATCGAGGAGCGCAGCCGGACGACCCTCTCCATCGCGGAAGAACGCCAGGGGCAGCCCCAGGACGGTGAGGGCCTGGGGCTTCGCCCCCAGGTCGCGGCTGCGGCATACGACGTACCAGTCATCCAGCACGCGGGCCGCCGAGGTCTGGCCGGTGCCGGGCGGGAGGGCGAAGCGGGCTTCCATGGAGCGAGAGCCTACCCCCAAACGGGGGCCGGCACACGGATCAACGGCAGGAGCGGCTGCGGGGCAGGCACTGGCTGCCGGTGATGACCCCCGACACGGCCACCGAGCGACAGCTGTACTCGGCGGGGCAGCCATCGTCGGCCGTGCAGCCGTAGCCGCACGCCCCGCTCACGCAGAGCGCGTCGGCGCCGGGGCAGTCCGCGTGGAGCGGCACGCCTGGCACAGCTCGACCTCGTCGGACCACGGGCTCTTGTGCGGGTTGTCGTCGGCGCCGTGGACCCCGTAGATCACATCCAGCTCCGGCCCTTGTTGAGCGTCGACAGGATCTTCGCGAACGTGGCCGGCTCGTGCAGGCCATCATAGCGGCCCTCCGCGATGAGGGTGCCGATGAAGTCGCTCGTGATGGTGGTCATCTGCGCCAGCCACGAGAAGTTCACCGTCGAGATGATGTCCAGGTTCTCCGGGGTCTTCGCCGGGTTGGCCAGCAGCGCGTCGGGATACACGCTGTAGGTCTTGCAGCCGTTGAAGAAGAAGAGCTGCGGCTTCTCCGGCAGATCCAGCGACTTGAAGTCATCGGCGGGGATGGCCGTGCGGGGCTGGTAGGTCACCACCACGCCGCTGTAGCTCGCGTCGAAGCCAGCGTGCCCGTCGTAGATCACGACATCCCGGGTCTTCGCGTGCTCCTTGAAGGCGGTGATGAGGCGCTGGGGATTGTCGGCCGCCATGTCGGGGTGCACGACGTAGACCTTCACCTCGATGGGCCCGTACAGCGTCTCGATCTCGCGGGTGAACGGCCCGCTGTCGAGCCCAGCGCCTCGAACGAGGCCACCGGCGACTTGAACTTCAGGGTGGTCGTCAGCTTCGTGTACAGCTCCCGGGCCACCTTGCGATCCCAGCGATCCTCGTTGTAGTCGCCGCCGACCTGGATGGCGATGTCGAGGACGCCGTCGTCCATCATCTCGAAGTACCGGGGATAGGCGTCGATGCTGTTCTGGCCCACCTCGAAGTCGATGGCCAGCAGCGTGCGCTGCTCCTCAGGCAGCTCATTCCCCTTGAAGTCCCGATACTTGCGAGCAAAGGACCCGTCCCGGACCTCGGCCTCCGAGAGCTGCGGCACGATCACGTCGAACCGCCAGAGCCCCTCGTCCACCTTCTCGGCCCCCAGCTGGGTCGCCAGATCGGTCGGCCCGGCGAACTCCGTCTCGAAGAGCGCCGAGAACTTGCCCTCGGCGGTCATCACCACATCCTCGGCCCGGATGGACCGCTGGCGGATGGTCGTACGGAAGCCCCCGTACCCGAAGTTGCCGTCGTGGCTGCTCTTGCCCGTCACGTAGGCATTGATGAAGTAGGTCAGGGCCGTGAAGCGCAGCTCCGCCAGCTCCGCCGCCCGCGCCAGGAAGGCCTCATCGGACTCGTCAGCCAGCCGCGCCAGCTCGAACCGATCCGTCCCGCGAAGGTCGTACTCCTTCCCGTTGGTCGAGAAGTAGTCATCGGCCTTCCCCTCCGCCACGGCCACCGCAGTGGCGCCTTCAGTGGCCGGATCGGCAGGTCCAGTAGCCGCATCCTCACACCCGATCAGCAGGCCGGCCAGCAGCAGAAAACGCTTCGTCATCGTATCTCCCCCGGCGGGCAACCGCCCGCGGACCCAACCATGGTGGCGCTCAGCCCCTCCCCTTGGCAAGGGCCGGGCCAACGGCCGGCCGCCGCCCCGCCTGCCTGATCAAGAGTCCGCACCGCGCCGAGCAACCACGCGACTCCGTCGGCGACGCCACAGGCCGGGCGGCGCTACCGGGCGACGCTACCGGGTATCACCGAGGAGAGGTGCAATCCTGCCGTGTGCCTGGATGTAGTGCGAAGGGCCCTCCCGAGCGATGCTACCGGGCGACGCTACCGGGTATGTCGAAGGATGTGTGCATTCCTGCGGTGTGGCTGAACACGGTGCGCGGAAGGAGGGCCGAGCGATGCTACAGGAGGGCCGAGCGATGCTACCGGGTATGTCAAAGGAGGTATGCATTCCTGCGGTGTGGCTGAACGCGGTGCGCGGAAGGAGGGCTGGCCGGGTGCCGGGCGGCTCATGCCGAGGCGAGGCAGACCAGTGTTGAGGGTACTTCCATCCCCAGGACGCTCGCGGCCCCCCCGCCGACCTCCCCCTCCGGACGCACCTCCCCCGTCGACCCCATGGCCCCGCACGTCAGCGACTTCAAGCCCGCCGGCGGGCGGTCAGGCCTCGCCGGCTCGCGGTCGCCTCGGCCGGGCGAAGGCGGGCGGCAGCGTGTGCGGCGGCCACGGGATGCGCGGCTGCGTCGGGTCGGCCTGCCACGCGTAGTGCGCCTTCGTCGCCACGTCGTACGCCGCCCGCAGGGCCTGCTGGGCCTCGCGCCACTCCGCCTGGTGCTCGGGCGGGCCGTGCACCACCGGCGCCGGGCTGCGGTCGCGCTGCTTCGGCCGCGTCATCGGATCCACGCGCCGCAGCGCCTCCGGCGTCGGGACCCGCTTGCCGGCCTTCTTCCGCTTCGGGCGCGCTTGCGCCGCCAGGTCGTCGGCCAGCTGCCACATCAGCGCCCGGTGGTCCTTCGCGCTCAGGTCTTCCAGGCCCGGCAGCCGGTCGACCCGCACCGTCAGCTTGATGGGCTCCCGGTTGGCGTACGTGAAGACCCCTCGACCGGCTTGCCGAACAGCAGCGTCGGCGTCGAGCTGGGGAAGATGTCCTCCGCCGGGTGCAGCGCCAGGAACTGCGCCGTCCCCTGCCCCATGATGTACGCCAGCCGCTCCAGCGCGTCCTCCAGCGTCGTGATCTGGATGCAGTGGTTCTGCTCCAGCAGGCTCCCCGTCCGGTCCAGCAACTTGTTGATTCGCTTGGAGATCTCGCGAAGCGTCCACTCGAGGAAGGCGCTCTTGTGGGCCGGGACGGGGCGCCGATGAGCAGGTGCAGGTGGTTGGAGAGGAAGTGGAAGGCGTAGACGTCGATGAGCGGGAAGAGGCGCTGGGCCTGGCCCAGCACGCCCAGGAGGATCTCGGCGCACTTCTCGGTGGGGATGAAGGCGAAGCGGTCGTCGACGACCTTGCTGGTGGTCTCGTAGATCATCATGAGCGCGGCGAGGCGGGCGGTCATGACGGCGTGTCGGGGAGCTCGATGCGCAGCTCTCGGCCATGGGAGGCGGTCTCCGTTGTCGGTCCACCTATCCCTTCGGTCAGTCGCGCCGCGTGTCGCAGATTTTCTGAAAAAAGCTGGCCGCGGGCCTGGTCAACCAGCCACAGCGCCCATGAAAGACCTACTGAAAGGCCTACCGGGTATGCCTACGGAGGGGTGGATTGCTGCAGTGTAGCTGGATCTGGGCGGCGGCGCGCGCCAGCGGCAGGCAGCGGCCCGGGCCAGGAGCACTGCGCGCTCCTGGCCGTTCTGGGTGCGGGCGGCGGCAGCCTCGAAGGCGCTGCGGGCCTCAGCGCGGCGTCCGAGGCGCTCGAGCAGGTCACCACGCACGGCGGGCAGGTGGGGATAGGTCGCGAGCGCCGGATCGAGGGCGAGGTCGTCGACGAGGGCGAGGCCCTCGGCCGGGCCGAAGGCCATGCCAACCGCCACAGCTCGGTTGAGCTCGACTACCGGAGAGCCCGTGGCTTCCACCAGGGCGTCGTACAGCGCCACGATCTGGTGCCAGTCGGTGTCGCCAGCCGTTCGCGCGCGGGCGTGGCAGGCCGAAATGGCGGCCTGGAGGGTGTAGGGGCCGAGCGGCCTGGCCAGACGGATGGCCAGGGCCAGCGCCCGGAGGCCACGCTGGATGAGCAGGTGGTCCCACCGGCCACGGTCCTGGTCGAGGAGGAGCACGGGCTGGCCGCCGGGGCCGTGGCGGGCGCGCAGGCGTGAGGTGTGGAGCTCCATCAGGGCGACCAGGCCGTGGACTTCGGCCGCCATCGGGGTGAGGCCGGCCAGCACCCGCCCCAGCCGCAGGGCGACCTGGCACAGCTCGCCCCGAATCCAGGTGTCTCCGCGGCTCGCGGCGTAGCCCTCGTTGAAGATCAGGTAGATCGCCTCGAGCACGGCCGGCAGGCGTGCCGCGAGGGCCTCGCCGCGGGGCACCTCGAAGGGCACCTCGGCCGCGCGCAGCGTCCGCTTCGCCCGCACGATGCGCTGGGCGACGGTGGCCTCGGGAACGAGGTAGGCGTGGGCGATCTCCGCCGTCGTCAGGCCCGCGAGCAGCCGTAGTGTCAGGGCCACGCGCGCCTCCACGGCCAGCACGGGGTTGCAGGCGACGAGGATCAGCCGGAGCAGGTCGTCACCGACGACCCCATCCAGCGCCTCGTCGGCCAGCGGGGCCTCCGTCGATGGACCGGAGTGGCCGTGGGCATCGAGCAGCCGGGCCTGGCGGGCGTCGCGCCGCAGGCCGTCGATGGCTCGATGCCGCGCGGCGGTGACCAGCCAGGCGCCCGGGTTCTGGGGAATGCCCTCCGTCGGCCAGCGCTCCAGGGCGGTGAGCAGCACCGCCTGGGCAGCGTCCTCCGCGGCCTGGACGTCACCCAGCAGGCGAACCAGGAAGCCCAGGATGCGCGGCGCTTCCAGTCGCCAGACCGCCTCGATGGCCCGCGCGGTGGCCGCCGTGGCGTCCGTCACGACTTCTGCTGGCGCTCGACCTCGGCGCGCAGGCGCTCCTCGTGGGCTCGGACCTCCGGGGTGGCGGCCTCGCCGAAGTCGTCGACCTCGAAGCACGGCCGGATCTCAAGGACCGCTTCGTGGCCAGGCATGGGATCGGGGCAGCGCCGAACCCACTCGACGGCCTCGTCCATCGAGGCGACCTGCCAGATCCAGAAGCCGGCGATGAGCTCCTTGGTCTCCGCAAAGGGGCCGTCGATGACGGTGCGGGTGGATCCGGAGAAGCGGACGCGCTTGCCGCGGCTGCTCGGGTGGAGCCCATCGCCGGCGAGCAGGACCCCGGCCTTCACCAGCTCCTCGTTGAACCTGCCCATCTCCATGAGCGCGGCCTCGCTGGGCATCACACCGGCCTCCGAGTCGCTCGTCGCCTTCACGATCACCATCACGCGCATCGTCTCTTCTCCTCTCTCTGGGGGATCTCGTGGTCCCACCCGGGCGACGCCTGCCGGATCCTGTTTTCGACATCGACCACCGACAATTCGGCAGGGTGACCACAGTGCCCGAATCTTTATGGCCTTTCACGAAGTCAGAAGGCGCCGCCCAGGCTGAGCATGGCCGGGGTAGCCTGGACGCTCCCGCCGCGCTCGACGCGATGCAGGTGCGGCACCAGGATGCCGACACTTCCCCCCACCGCGGCACCGGCCAGGACGTCGGTCACGAAGTGCTGGCGACTGGCCACCCGAAGCCAGGCGGTCCCAACCGCGAGCGTGGCCGTCCCGGCCAGTGTCCAGTACTTGCCCGAACCGTCACTGCGGCGCGTGAGCGCGAGGTAGCCGGCTGTGCCCGCGAGGGCAAAGGCGAGTGCCGTATGGCCCGAGAAGAACGACAGGGAGGCATCGGAGTCCAGCTCGGCCGGTGCACCATCGAGGTAGGTGTAGGGCCGGGGGCGTCGAAAGGCCGCCTTGGTGAGCTGGGTGAGCGCCAGCGTGAAGGCCGCGCTCTCGGCATAGAGCACCACATCGGTCAGGGGCTCACGTCGTCGGTGGAGCAGGCGGAGTCCACCACTCCCCACATCAGCACGCCCCCAGCGTGATCCAGGACAGCGTGTCGAGCCACCGGGCAGCCTCGAAGCCGTGGGCGTACGATCCCTGGGTCTCCCATCGATCGATGGCGAACAATCGATCTCGATCGGTCGGCCGGACCGGCCCAAGCGCCTCGATCGGAGGGACAGCTCCGAGAGGACAAGGAAGCCCACCGCCCCGCCCACGAACGTCCAGTCGGTCACCGGGTCCACGTCGAACCTCTGCTGGTCCGCCACCGCCGTCCCAGGCGCCAGCCCCAGGGCGAGGAGCCCGCCACCCACGCCTTCATGTCCCCTCCCCGTTGCCAGCCCGGCCGGTTCTCGCGACAGTGGGCAGCCTACTGCATTGCTCCCCCGGAGACGCATGAAACCCTTCGTCTGGTGTCCCCGCTGTGCCAGCGCGCTGACCGACCGGCCCGACGGCCACCGGGCTTGCCCCGCCTGCGACTTCGTCCACTGGGACAACCCGGTCCCCGTGGTCGCCGGTATTGTCGAGACGCCGGCCGGGGTGGTGCTCGTCCAGAACCGGGGCTGGCCGTCCACCTGGTTCGGCCTGGTGACCGGCTTCCTGGAGAAGATCGAGGCGCCGGTGGATGGCATCGTGCGCGAGGTGAAGGAGGAGCTGGATCTCGACGCCGAACCCATTGCTTTCATTGGACTTTATCCCTTCGCGCAGGCCAACCAGATCATCATGGCCTGGCACCTGCGGGCGGACGGCCCGATCACCCCATCGGACGAGCTGGCGGCCTTCAAGGTGGTCCCGGTGCAAAAGCTGCGGCCGTGGCCGCTGGCGACCGGCGAGGCGGTGCGAGATTGGCTCGCCAGCCGGGGGGGCGCGGAGTAGGGTGACGCCCTCGCTCAAGGAGGGCCCGTGTCCCGCATCCCCGCGTTCGTCTCCCGCCTCGTGCTCGGCACGCTGGCCATCGCTGGCGCCGCCCAGGCCGCGCCCACCTGCCCGGACTTCGCCGAGCCCGCCGCCACGGCGAAGGTGGCGGTCGTCGGCGGCAAGCCCATCACCCGCGCCGATGTAGACGCCAAGCTGGGTGAGGCGCTCTGCGCCGCCCGGATGGAGGCGGCTCAGAAGATCCACGAGCTGCGGACCCAGGCCCTGGAGTCGCTGATCAACGATCGCCTGGTGGAGGGCGCCGCGAAGGCGGCCAAGGCGGCGGACACCGGCACCTGGCTGCTGGGGCAGCTCGAGGCGGCCGGCAAGCCCATCGATCCGGCGGCCGTCCGGGCCTTCTTCGACGAGAACCAGGAGAAGATGGGCGGCCGGCCCTTCGAGGAGGTGGCGGAGCCCATCAGCCGCTACCTCGATCAGCAGAACAAGGAGCAGGCCTACCAGGCGCTGCTGACGAAGCTGCGCGCCGAGGCGAAGGTGGAGGAGCTGATGGCGCCCTTCCGCCTGCCGGTCGAGGCCGTCGGTCCCGCGTCGGGGCCCGAGAAGGCGCCCATCACGCTCATCGAGTTCGCCGACTATGAGTGCGGCTTCTGCGCCCGGGCCACCGACACGGTGAAGGCGGTGCGGGCGAAGTACGGCGACAAGCTGCGCTTCGTGTTCCGCGACTTCCCCCTCGAGTTCCACAAGAACGCCGGGCCGGCTGCGGTGGCGGCCCGCTGCGCGTCGGCCCAGGGCAAGTACTGGGAGATGCACGATCTGCTCTTCGAGAACTCCCAGGCCCTCGGGGCCGAGACCTATGGCCGCCTCGCCCTGCAGCTGGGGCTGGACCTGGGCAAGTTCACCGCCTGCCTGGCGGATCCGGCGCAGACCGCAGCCCTCCAGGTCGACATGGCCGCGGGCCGGAAGGTCGGCGTCAGCGGCACGCCCGCCTTCTTCATCAACGGCATCCCGCTAAGCGGGGCCCAGCCGCTGGAGGCCTTCACCAAGATCATCGACGCGGAGCTGACCCGCGGGGCCGGCAAGTAGGCGGGCAGGCCACAAGGGCCCGATACTGAAGAGAAATCAGGACGGGCGCTTCGACCGGTCCTGCAGGATCTCCTCGATGACGCGCTCGTCGAAGCCGTCATCACCGGCCTCGTCGAGGTCCTCCAGATCCTCCACCACGTCCAGCAGCTCGGCCTCGCCCAGCTCCTCCACCTCGTCGCCGGGCGGCGGGGGCGGCGGCGGCCAGCGGCCAGCCTCGCGGTCCTCGAGCCGCTGGCGGACGCGCTCGAGACCACCCGGGATGTCCTCCATCACCAGCGTCAGCGCCTCCCAGGTCAGCGTGAAGCTGATCATCGAGGTGACGGACTCGACGGTCTCGGTGAAGTCGCTGCGGCGCAGCAGCTCGGCTTCGCCGATGACGTCGCCGGCCTTGAGCACCACTGCCTCGTCGCCCTTGCCGCGGCGGGCCTGGCCGGAGGCGATGATGGTGATGACGTTGCCGGGCGCGCCGGCCCGCACGACCTCCGCGCCGGCCGAGACCTGGCTGACGCCGAAGTAGCCGAAGAGCGTGTCGAGGTCGGTCTCGCTCAGGGCGGCCAGCGCGGCCGATGCCGGCAGCAGGCGCCGGAGGAGCTGCTGGCGGTAGAGAAAGGGCGCGCAGGGTGGAGCCATGAGGGGCGCGACGGTAGAGCAGCGCCAGCTCCTGCGACCCATGCGCAGGACGCTGGCCCCGCCCTCGACCACCACCCGGGGCTCGGCGTCGCCTCGGCGAAGAGGGCCATCTCGCCGAAGCTGTCGCCCTCGGAGCAGCGGCGGATGAGCTCGCCGGCCTGCTCGACCCGGACGTTGCCCGAGATGACCACGCAGAGGGCGTGGGCTGGCTCCGCCCTCGCGACGACGTGCTCGCCGTCGACGAAGTGCTCACGGGGTCAGGCGGATGGCCTCCAGGATGGCCGCCCCGGCGTCCGCCGGTGCCCCGAAGTCGACCGCGTACTCGGCCGCCAGCGTCGCCGCCTTCTCGTCCAGGCGGGCCATGACGTGGCTGCGCAGGGCGTGGGCCGCGCGACCGAAGTTGTAGCGATCCGACTTCTGCAGCAGGGCCGCGTGCTCGGCCCGCCGGGTCATCGAGTTCATCAGGATCCTCCGCCGGTCCCCCCGGGCCACGAAGCCGCGGCCCGCGTCCTGGGCAGAGGCCAATCTATCAGGGGCGGGCGGGATTTGCTCGCCCCAAGAGGTCGGCGGCGGGCGGCGTGAGGGCCACGACGCCTTCGAGCGCCTCGGGGCGGGTCCCCATCCGCTTGAGGAAGCGGTAGTGGGACGCGATGGCCGCCCGCAGCGTCGGGATGCGGTGGTACGTCACGCCATGCTTCTCGGCCACCCGCGCCAGGACAGGCGCGATGTGGGGGAGTGGGCGTGGCTGATGGTCGGGAAGAGGTGGTGGACGGCCTGGTGGTTCAGGCCGCCGACGTACCAGGTGACCAGGCGGTTGCCACCGGCGAAGTCCACCGTCGAGGCGAGCTGATGGCGGGCGAAGTCCACCGGCACCGGGCCGGCCGACAGCGGGTGGAACCCGGCGGCCTCGACACAGTGCGCGAGCTGGAAGACCACCGCGAGGGTGACCCCCATGAAGAGCTGGGCCACGACGTAGAAGGCGATGCCCTTGGCCGCGCCCATGACGGCGATGGGCAGGGCGAACGCCCACATGAAGACCACCTTGCCCGGATCCACAGCGCCCAGCCGCCGACGCCCAGGGGCCGATCTCGCGGGGACCAAATCTTGCCGCGGGCGGTCTGGTAGAAGTCGTCGAACCAGTGCCACTTGATGCCCAGGAAGCCATGGGGGCCAGAAGTACAGGTGCTGGAACCGATGGGCGCGCCGCCAGGTCTGCGTGGGCGACATCCGGCCCAGGAAGCCGACGTCGATGTCGTCGTCGACGCCCTCGATGTTGGTCCAGTGGTGGTGGACCTGGTTGTGCTTCACCCGCCACAGGCGGGAGCTGCCGCCGAGCAGGTCGAGGGTGGCCCCGAGCACCTTGTTGACCCAGGGCCGCCGGCTGTACGAGCCGTGGTTGGCGTCGTGCATGATGTTGAAGCCGATGCCGGCGATGAAGAAGCCCAGCACCAGCCCGAGGGCCACGACGCCCGGCCACGACAGCGGCACGAGCAGGGCCACCGACACGACGCTGGCCAGGCCGACCAGCAGGAAGGCGGTCTTGAAGTGCAGGGCGAAGGTCGCGTGTCGATCGCGGCCTCCCTCAGCCAGGCTGGCCTCCACCTCGGCCTTGAGTTCGGCGTGGAAGTCGCTGCGAGGGGCGAAGCGGATGGGCGGGGCAGCCATGTGAGCCTCCTGAGTTTCCGGACGCTCTCCAGTCTGCCCGCAACAGCCCCTGGGCGCCGTCACCGTCCCGTCCCCACGGTCCCTGGTTGGGTCAAGGCCCGGTCACTGCAACGTCTTGAAATGTCTACGAAGTGTGTTCGCACAGGCACCTACATTGGGGTCGACGCAGGGAGCCCGGCCGGGGCTGCCGCCGTCAGATGGAGAGGGAGCCCTTGCGGAAGTCGGTGCGACCGATCTGCACGTTGAGCACCACCGGCTTGCCGCCTGCGGCCGCCGCCTTGGCCTCAGCCACCGCGGCCTCGATCTGGCCGGGCTCGCGGATCTCGATGCCGACGGCCCCCAGGCCCTCGGCGGCGCGGTGGTAGGCGGTGCGCACGAGATCCGTCCCCACCGAAGAGCCCAGCAGGTCCACCTGATCGCGCGCGATCTGCATCCACGAGGCGTCCGTGCCGATGACCCCGATCACCGCCACGCCGTGCCGGGCGAAGGTGTCGTACTCGGCGAGGCCATAGCCGAACGAGCCATCCCCCCAGATGACCCAGACCTCGGCGTCGGGGCGGACGAGCTTGGCCCCGAGGGCGAAGCCGGCGCCGACGCCGAGGGTGCCGAAGACCCCGGGATCCAGCCACGACAGGGGCCCGCGCGGCTTGACGATGTAGCTGGCCGTCGCCACGAAGTCTCCGCCGTCGGCCACGAGGATGGAGTCGTCGGCCAGCGAGCGCTCCACCGCCTGGCAGATGGCCAGCGGGTTGACGAACTCGGTCTCGGCGTCTCCCTGCTGGGCGATCTCGGCGTCCCGCTTCGCGTCGGCGGCTCGGCGACCTTCAAGCCAGGCGGCCCAGGCGGGCGACGGCCCGCCGAGGCCAGCCGCGACCTGCCGCAGGAAGCGGCCGGGATCCGCGTGCACGGCCACGTCGGGCTTGCGGTTCTTGCGCAGGTCCTCGGCCGAGCGGTTGACCGCGATGAGCGTGGCCTTGCTGCTGATCTGGCGGCCGTAGTCGAGGCGGAAGTCGAACGGGTTGCCCGCGACGACCACCACGTCGGCCTCCTTGAGGGCTTTGCGGCGGTTGTGGCGAAGCTGGACGCCGCTGTGGGCCCCGAGCAGGCCGCGCGCCATGCCCGTCAGGTAGACCGGGGCCCCGATGCCCGCCACCGCGTCGGCCAGGGCCTGCACGGCCGGGGGCTCGAGCATCGCGCCGCTGCCGACGATGAGGACGGGGCGCTGGGCCGCCTTCAGCGCGGCGATGGCCTTCTGGACGGCGTCGGACGGGGCGTCCTCGACCGCCGGGGGGCGCGGCGCGGGCGCCGGCTCGTCGGCGCCCTTGAAGACGCGGTCGAGGTGGTACTGGATGTAGGTCCGCTGGGCCCGGGCGCTGATCGACTTCCCCCTGGGCGTCGCGTCCGCGTACCACTGCCGGATGAGATCCTGGCCGTAGAGCAGGTCGACCGGGCACTCCACGAAGACGGGCCCGGGGATGCCCTCCAGCGACAGCCGCATGGCCTCGTCGACCGCGGGCGCGAGGGACCGCACCGTCTTGCACGCCAGCATCGCCTTGACGTGCGGCCGCATGAGCGCGAGCTGGTCGATGTCCTGCAGAGAGCCGCGGCCCTTGAGCAGCGTCGCGGTCGCGCCCCCCAGGATCACCAGCGGCGACTGCGCCATCTGGGCGTTCTTGACGGCGGTGATGGTGTTCGTGAGGCCCGGGCCGGCCGTGACCGCCGCGACTCCCGGCACGCCGGTCAGCCGCGCCACCGCGTCCGCGGCGAAGACGGCGTTCACCTCGTGCCGGACGTCGACGACCCGGATGCCCCGCGCCTCGGCGCCAGCCAGAATGGGCGAGATGTGCCCGCCGCACAGGGTAAAGAGGAACCGCACCCCGTAGGACTGCAGCACTTCGGCGACGCGATCGCCCCCGTTCATCCGACACCTCCACCCACAAACCCGGGCGGGCACCATAGCGGGTCGGGTGCCGGGAGAACAGGCCATCGGCGCCAGTCGCCGCGGTCAGCGCGCGAGCTGCCAGAGCGAGGTGGTCGTGCGCCCCTCGTCCACGTTCTCCTCCACGAAGCGCACCTCCAGGGCATCGCCCTGCACGCAGAACTGCGCGGGGCTCTCACCATTGAAGCTGATGTCCCCGCCCGCGACCGCGTAGGGCACCGACGACTGGTCGGGCCCCAGGTCCTGGACCGCCTGGCAGTCACAGCCCTCGGCGGCGGCGTCGCACACGGCCTCGGGCCCGAAGAGCTCCGCGCAGAAGGCGGGGCCGCCCATGCCCCCCAGGCAGGCGGGCGGGACGACGACGTGGGTGAGCACCTGGCGCGTCGTGAAGTCGACGGTGGCCTGCCCGCCCGCGAACTCGACGCTGCCCTCGAACGCGTAGCCGACCTCGTACTGCGCCGCCTGGCAGGCACCGAAGGGGTTCTGGGCGGGCTCGATCTGGAAGCAGGCGCCCACGAACTCCCAGGATCCGGCGGGGTCACCGCCGCAGGCCACGAAGTCAGCCAGGGCGGCGCCGCACGCCCCCACCGGCACCTCGGCCGATCCGAAGATCACCGCGTACGCCGAGAAGTGCGCCAGCGGACCCACGACGTTGGTGCCGTCGAAGGCCGACCCCGGCACCTCGACCCACGCGTCGTCCTCCTCCACCGCGATGAAGGCCCGCTGCCCCTCGGGCACCGCGACCGGGACCCGGATGGCCAGCTCGACGGGCCGGAGGAAGGCCAGGCCGTCGGGCCCGAACTCGTAGGCGGACGACGCCGCGCCACCGCGCGCTGGCGCCACGCGCAGGGTGATCTCGGTGTCCTCGGCGAGCGCACCGGGGGGGACCTTGAGCGACAGCCCCGCCGCGACCACCTCACCGCCCTCCGCGGCCGTCACCACCTGCCGGATCTCGGCCATGCCGCCGGCCCCGCCCATCCCGCCGGCCCCGCCCACGCCACCGGCGCCACCGGCGCCCCCACCCGCGCCGCCCGCCCCGCCGCCGGCGCCCCCGGCGCCCGCGTCGGGCGCCATGCTGGCCTCGACACACTCCTGTCCCTCGACACAGCGCTGGTAGGGCCACTCGCAGAAGCTCTGGCCGCAGCGGATCACATAGACCTGCTGCACGCAGTCGCCGGCGAAGCGGTCGAAATCACAGGTATATCCGGTGGGGCAATCGCTGTCGCTCTTGCAGGCCGGGGCCGCCTCCTCGCCGCACGCGGCGAGGAAGACGAGGAGGAGGAGCGGAGTGAGGCATCGCATGGGGGCGACTATACCGGACGGAGGGGGGTCGTGACCCCCTCCCCGCGCGCCCCGGCGCGATCGAGCCCGATCGAGATCCCCCGGCTCAGTCCAGCACGAGCCCCGCCGCCACGGCGGCCTCGGCGCTGTCGAAGACCGCGACGAAGCACGCCTTGTGGGGATCCGCGTTGGCCTCCGTGGGGGTCGGGTAGCTGCTGAAGTCGGTCACGTAGCTCACGACGCCATCGCCGTTGCTGTCCAGGTTGGCGATCTGGGCGGTCTGCGGCTCCACCCAGAAGATCTGGCCGAACAGGTGCACATCCGTCAGCGCGTGGGCCTGCTGGTAGTTGCCGTCCACCAGGTCGCACGCCACATAGGTGAACGTCCCCACCCCCTCCAGGCCCGCCGCGACGCCGGCGTCCTCGATGGCCTCCTCCAGATCCGCGGCGAAGTCGTCGCAGTCGTAGGTGTCCGCCTCGTACTCGTTCTCGTGGATGCCCAGCGAGCGCACCCACGCCAGGAAGTCATCGAGGAAGCTCTGGGGCATGAACAGCGGCAGAGGCGGGCGGCCCGCCGGCCCGGTGTAGACCACCCGCTCCCCGGGCTCGGCCGGTCGCACGCGGCGGGGCGGGCAGTGGACGATGACGTCATCGGCGTCGCACCGCGCCTGGGCGCCGCCGCCGAAGAGCTCGTCCACGTCCAGCATCCCGTTGCTGTTGGCGTCGGTGGCGCACGCCTTCTGCCCCGGGGCCACCGGCACCGGCTCCCGCGGCGGCGCGCAGGCCCCCTCCCGCTCCAGCAGCACGAGCTGGCCGGCCAGCGCCCGCGCCTGGAGGGCCGCCCGGCGATCCCCCGCCTCGGCCTGCGCCTGCAGCTCGGCGATGCGGGCCCGCAGCTCCGCGCAGGGATCCACCCCGTCGGCCTTCCCCTGCCAGGCCGCCTCCGCCGCGGGCGCGTCGGCGTACTCCTCCCCCGGCCCCGAGACCCCCTGGCAGGCGGCGAGGGCGAGGGCGAACGGCGCGATGTGCATGATCTTCATGGGGAATCTCCTTCAGTCCTGGACGCCGTCGGTGGCGTCGTGCAGGTCTTCCGGAGCGCCGCGCCGGATCTTTTCCCGCGCGGCGACTTTTTCGGCGCTACCAGCGAATGGTCAGCACCAGCTCCACCAGCCCCGCCAGAAAGAGGGCCAGGATGAAGAAGATGTAGGACGCCTCCAGCAGCACGCCGCGGCGCGGCCCGAGGGCCCCGTCCTCATCACCCCCGGCCTCCGCCCAGCGGCGCTTCACATCGCGGTAGTTGTGCCGCACCAGCAGGATGAGCAGCCCGAAGAGCAGCGCCCCCATCCCCAGCAGCGTGAAGACGAAGCGCCGCTGCCAGCGCCCCTTGAGTGCGCCGATGGTCTGCCGGGCGCTCTCCGAGGTGTCGGCCAGCAGCGGAGGATCGCGGTCGGGGCGGCCAGGCAGGCCCAGCAGGTACTGCGCCAGCAGCGGCTCGGCGTCCGCGTGCTCGGCCTGGTGGCGGGCGTAGAGGGGGTCGAAGCCCTCGTCGGCCAGCCGGCGGGCGAACGCCCGCACCGCCTGCTCGGGCGCCTTGCGCGTCGCCAGGATGTACGCCCCCCCGCGGGCGTGGCCGGGCAGGTAGGGCGAGCGGTAGGCCTGCACCCAGAGCAGAGCCGGATCCTCGGGCAGCTCGGCGGGCAGCGGCAGGTAGAAGCGGGCCTCCCCGTCCTCCAGCGTCGCGGCGGTGCTGGCGATCCAGCGCTCCCCCAGCCACACATCGGCGAAGACGGGCCCGGCCTGGTGCAGCGACCGCACCCCCACCGCCAGGCGCTCCCCCGGCTGCACGACGGGCTTCCCCGTCACCAGCACGAACTGCGTCGAGGCGTGCTTCAGGCGCCGCGTGGCGAAGCTCTCGGTCGTCTCGAGATCCAGCCAGAAGATCGGGTGCATCGGCTGGACGGCCAGGGCGTGCAGCCCATGGCGGCCCGTCTGCACCTCGGCCGGCAGGTCCCGCAGGGACTTGCCCTCCTTCAAGGTGAGCCGAATGGGCGCCTCGACGGGCGTGCCGTGCTCGTCCATCGCTCGGATCATCAATGATCCTGCCAGGTTGCCCGAGAGCACCTGGTTTGGCGGCGTCACCTCCAGCTTCACCGGCCCGGCGTCGGCCTTCGGGGGCGGAGCCTGCTTCATCGCGGCCGGCAGCGTGACGGGCGGCGCCGTCGGCAGCGCGGTGATGGGCACCTCGATGGACAGATCGGCGTCCTCGACCTCGACCTCCACCGTCAGCGTCCAGGCCCCCGCGTGGGGCACCTGCACGGTGCCCTGCACCATCGTGCCTGCCGCCTCGCGCAGCTCGAACGGCCCCGCCTCGGCGCCCTCGGCGTCGACCAGCCGCGCCCTGGCCCGCCGCAGATCCTGCAGGCGGTCGAAGCGCAGATCCCGCAGCGCGACGCGCACCACGGCCGGCTCCCCCGCCACCCAGGTTCGCGCCCCGAACAGGTTGAGCCCCAGGCGGGCGTCGAGCTGGCTCAGGAAGATCCCCCCCGCCATCAGCAGGCCGAAGCCCGCCAGCGCGGCCACCCCCAGGACGCGGCGATAGCGGTGCAGGGCCCCGAGCAGGCCACGCCGTGGCGGCGTCTCGTCGGTCATCGCGGGCGGAGATGGGCGGTCATGGCGCGACGATAGCACACGCCCCGGCCAGCGGGGCCACCACGCGAATGCCCGGCAAACCAGCCCGCCTTCTTCGGATCGCCGACAGGGCGCGCCGGGCGCGGCCGCGACCTCCGGCGAGGTCGGACGCCAGGGTGCCCACCAGCAAAGAGCGCGATACACGTAGCGCCCATTCACGACAAAGTGAATTGACCGCCCCCGATGAAAGCGCTAGCGTGCAATTCACACGGGCTTATCCAGGCAGGCAGACATGACGGTTCTCGGTTCTCGGTTCTCGGTTCTCGGTTCTCGCGCTGACGGTCCTCTCGATCGCATGTGAAGACGTGCCGGAGGCCGTAGATGCGTACGTCGCGCCCCCGGAATTCGATGGCGCGGTCGACGCCATCGCCAGCTACGAGCCTGTCTGGTCGATGGAGGACGCCCCGGCAGAGCTTGAGGAGTTTGAAAACCCATATCGAAGCGTGCGGGTGCGTGTCTGGAACACGAAGCGACCCGACGGTACCTCGGACCCACGTCACTCTGCAGGAGGCCGAGGCGGCTGTCCTTGTACTGAACATGGGACTCGACCAGTGCAGCCCGGCTCATCCCATCGGCGTCGTCCTCGCTGGTGTCGGAGTGCTGAGCGTGCCGATGCACTGCTCTCCCCTGCGAACGCGCGTGCCGATGGGGACCGGGACCGTCCGCCCCCACCTCGCGGACTGCTTGAGCGGACGCTACTTCTTTGGCCTGACATGCAGCCACGAGCTGGACGACCCTCTTCATGAAGACATCGGCACCATCGGCGAACGGATCGACGGCATTCCGCCTGGAGACCGGGATGGCATCGTGGGAGCAGATGAGCCGGGCGAGATTGACCTCATCTTCGTGTCAGCCTTCAAGTCCCCCAGGGCCACGAACTGATTGGACTCACACATGCAAATCCGAGCCGAACCGTCCTGCTCACCGAGGAGGAGTTGCGGAGGTCGGGGCCCGGGTACCTGGAGGTCATCGCCCACGAGATCGGGCACTCCCTCGGTGGGTACCCCGAGGGTGCACCCGACTTCTACTTCCACCATGCGAAGCAGGGCTCCGATCTGTGTGCCGCGGGCGACGAGACGGATCACCTGATGTGCGAATCGGGGACGACCGGCTGGGCCCTCGATGCCCTCACCTGTGCGCACTGGCATGCCACCATCGAGAGCAAGCATGGGCCGCGCAACTACACAGAGATCTGCGATGACGTGGACAATGACCTGGATGGAGAAGCAGATGAGGACCTTGCCTGCCCGTAGCGCGATCCTGGCGGCGTGCCTCTCGTTGGGCGCCTGCGACGACGCTGCGGTCGACCAGGATCCCATCACCGAGGCGGATGTCACCGTGCGCCTGCGCGGCGTCGACTTCGTGCGCTTCGAGGGGGGTCGCTTCACCATGGGCCGGGTCGGAGATGACTTCGCCGAGCCGCCCATGGTGGTCACGGTGCCGCCCTTCCTGATCATGAAGACGGAAGTCACGTTCGGGATGTACCGCGCGTGCGTCCAGGACGGTGCCTGCACCTGGTCCGCGCCGAGGAGCACGTGGGGGTGCATCTACGAACTAGCCAGCGCCATCGGCCCCGGCGCCGACCAGTACCCCATGAACTGCGCCACGTGGGACGACGCCCAGGCCTTCGTCCGCTGGTTCGGTGAAGGCGTGCGACTGCCATCCGAGGCCGAGTGGGAGTTCGCCGCCACCGGCGGCGTCGGGCGGCCCTACCCCTGGGGATCGGAGCCTGCCACCTGTGATCGCGTGGTACGCAGCGCGGATGGGCCACGCGACGACGGTGCTCCGTGCGTGTCGACCGTCCAGCCCGTGTGCTCACGACCGGCTGGCAACACGCCACCACCGCGCGTGCTCTGCGACATGGCCGGCAATGTCGGAGAGCTGGTCGAGGATGACTTCCACCCCACCTATGACTGCTCGACCTACCCCCTCAATGCCGACTACCCAGAGTGGTGCGCTCAACGAGCATCCATTCCCGCCGATGGTCGTCCCTGGGTCGACTCACCGCGGGTACCGGCGTACCGCATGGCTCGCGGCGGCGGGTACACCTGGTCCGATGCGTTCCGGACCACCCGCCGAGACGTCGGCGGGACGAACTCGACATCCAGGATCTCCGGCTTCCGCCTCGCCCGGGACGCGCCGTAGGGCTGGCACCCGCTCACGGATCCGGCGGGCCGGCGTCCCACTCGGGCTCTTCGTCGGGCAGCGGCACGACGACGGTGGTGGGGACGAGGGCCACGACCGGGGGCGCGGCGCCGATGGTGATGGCCTCGAGCTGCTTCGTCTTCTCGGCCCGCATCGCCTCGAAGGCCGGCCGCAGCTTGCGGGCGATGCCCTCGCCGCGGGTCATCTTCAGGTTCTGGGGGTTGACGTACTTGCCGTTGACCTTCACCCCGAAGTGCAGGTGCGGGCCGGTGGAGCGGCCGGTGGTGCCGACGGTCCCGACGATCTGCTTCTGCTCCACCGTCTGGCCACGCTTGACCTTGATGCGATGCAAGTGGGCGTAAAGACTGGTCAATCCGCCAGCGTGCTGGATCACCACCAGGTTGCCGTTGGCGCCCTTCATGCCAGCCCAGGTCACCTTGCCGTCGGCCATGGCCCAGACCGGGGTGCCCGTGGGGGCGGCGAAGTCAGTGCCCATATGGGCCTTGGTGTAGCCGAGCACGGGGTGCTTGCGGTGGCGGTTGAAGCCGCTGGACACCCGCACATACTTCAGCGGCGTGGCCAGGAAGGTCTTGCGGGCGCTCTGGCCGTCCTCCAGGTAGTAGCCCCCCACCTTCTCGCCGGGCCCCTGGAACCAGAACGTGCGGAAGGTGCCCTTCTTGACGCTGTGGTACTCGGCGGCCAGCAGGCGGCCATAGCGGATGAAGCTGTCGCCCGTGTAGAGCTTCTCGACCAGGACCTTGAAGCGGTCGCCCGGCCGGGTGTCCTTGTAGAAGTCGATGTCCCAGGCGAACACATCGATCATGCTCGCGGCGATGCCGGAGGACTCCCCGCTGGCCTGGATGGCCTCGTAGAGCGTGGACTGGATCTCGCCGCCCGCGCCGACGATGCGGGTCGTGACCTCGACGGGGACCTCGCGACCCTTGAGCTCGTCGCCCTCCCGGAAGGCCTCGTAGATCTCGAGCGGGCCGTGCTCGAACCGGAACTTCTCCACCCGCATGTCGGCGGTGCGCACCGTGAGGTTGTAGTGGGCCCCCGGCCGGGCGGAGCGGAAGCTGAAGTGGGGCCCCAGGGCCTGGACGATGGCGTTGACCTGTGCGCCATCCACGCCGAACTGCCCCAGCGCACCGGAGAGCGTCTGGTTCTTCTCCAGGGTGCCAGCGTGATCGACGAACGGAGGCAGGGGCTCGGTGGCCGGAGCGGCCGACGCGGGGGCCGACGCCTCGGCCGCCGCCGCCGCGGCTGCGGCGCTCTCGGGGGCGGCGGCCGAGGCGAGCGCGTTGCGCAAGGCCTCCTCGGTCGCCTCCGGCGTGCGGGCGATGATGGCCACGGCGCTGGCGTGCTGGGCCTCCGGGCCCTCGACGGACGTCCGGGCCTCCCGGGCCGTCAGGGACACCAGGAGCGCCAGGAAGGCGGCGAAGACGGTGCCGCCCGCCGCCAGGGCCCGCGGCGAGTAGCGAGGTCGATCGGTAAAGAGCACAGGACTCCTGGACGTGACGCACCCCCGCGCGGGGTGCCGCACGGGCGCAAACGGCCGGCATCGTAGCCTTGTCGGGCCGATCCGTCCACCGGAGGACCGAAAGCCGCGCGCCTGGCGGAGCGCTTCTACCCGGGCCTTCCCGTCTCCACCGCGCGCTCCGCCCCGTCGAGGCGGCCGAAGGTGCCGGTCCAACCGACGGGATCGGAGGCGGCAAGGCCGCTAGGCGGACGCCCAGCCGCGCCAGGGCGCGCTGGCGAGCCGAGGTGACGCCGCACCGTGCTGCCCTGGAGCCCCGGGACGCCGCCTCGACGCCGCACCTCGCTGCCCGAGGCCTCCAACGCACCCCAGCGCGGCTGCACACCGCTGCCTCGGACCTCCGTGGCGCCACGGTGAAGCTGCACACCGCTGCCTCGGACCTCCGTGGCGCCACGATGAAGCCGCACACCGCTGCCTCGGACCCCTTTGGCGCTGCGGTGAAGCTGCACACCGCTGCCTCGGACCTCCGTGGCGGCAGTGTGCATCCCGTTCACGATCTCTCCGCCGCGCCGGACACCACCGCGACGGTCCGAGGCTTCGCCACGGGGCAGACCGGCGGCGCTCCGCATGTCTTCCTCTCCGCAACAGCGCGCTCGAACCGACACTGGTCTTCGATGGAGCGCAATCCTGAGAACACGGACGCCCCGCACCACACGCGCCACGCCGGCTCCTCCCTGCGCACGCACCGGATGCGCCGCCGCCCCGCCGCGCAGCGCCCACGGACTGGGATGATCTCGACGCGATCCTCCTGGGGGTGGAGCGCCGGCCCCAGCCGCTCGACCACCTCGGCCATCACCGCCGGCATCACCCACAGCTCCACCATGCCCTCCACGCCGCGCCCCGCCCCCAGCCGCTGCTGGAACCCGTCCAGCGAGGCTGCCCGCCGGCGCAGGCTCTCCCCGCGTCACGAGGTGGGTGTGCGCGGGCGTCTCGAAGACGACGCGCATCTGCGCGAGCTGGGCGTCGGCGAGCGGGACGCCGGCGATGACGTCGAAGGCGTGACCCGCGCACTGGCCCGAAGCCTCACCATGGCCCTCATCCGAGCGCGCCCGCAGCCAGGCCCTCCACGGCTTCGCCACCGTCGCCTGGGCCGACCACACCCAGGCCACCTTCGAGCGCCTGCAGACCGACCTGCGCGGACGCCCCCTGCCCGACTGGTACCAGCCGGGCTTCCGCCGCGAGCTCAGCCGCACCGCCGCCGACGTCCACGCCCTCGTCGGCCCCCGCCCCGACCCCGGCCTCTGGAACCTGGACGACTTCTAGATGGAACGTAAGCGCCCGAAACAAAAGCATTTTAACCTTGACCGCTCGCCTGGCGCCGGCTACGGTGAGGCTGGCTCTGTGACAAGCCACACCAGCCGCAAGCCGCGGCCGGCGTACACCCCCTGCGGGCCCCGAAACCGGGGGGGGTGTACACCCGGGGCGAAAAACCAGGAAAAACCCGGAGTTGCGGTGCGCGGAGCACGCGACCGGCCGGACGCCTGAGGCCCATGGGGTCAGCGAATGCCGGGGGTGTACGAAATCGGCGCTTGAAGCCCTTGAAAAGGCTCGATATTTTCAAGGCAGGGTCGCGACCCAGCCCGCCCTCGCGGAAAGTTGCGCCTCTTTACCAGTGAAGACATGACGACGGGTACGCACGTCCGTCGCGACCCAGCCCGCCCTCGCGGAAGGTTGCTACAACAAAAAGATCATCAAAATCCACAAATCGACAACGTCCAGTCCGTCGCGACCCAGCCCGCCCTCGCGGAAAGGTTGCTACATGGTCCCGCAGCGGCGCCGCTCAGCCGCCCCAGGAAGTCGCGACCCAGCCCGCCCTCACCGGAAAGTTGCCTACACCTGGCCCAACTGACAGGCACTGTTCAGGTCGGAAGTCGCGACAGCCCGCCCTCGCAGAGTTGCTACCGCGACCTCAGGCAGCCGCCGCGCCGGGGCCCGGGCTCGGTCACAGGTCGCGACCCAACCCGCCCTCGCAGGGCGGATTGCTACGCGCTGTTGCTGAGGCAGGCCTCTGC
This sequence comes from bacterium, assembly GCA_041389985.1. Classification (GTDB taxonomy): domain Bacteria; phylum Myxococcota_A; class Bradymonadia; order UBA7976; family UBA1532; genus JACKDP01. The sequence continues at coordinate 18,044 of JAWKQS010000037.1, read as the reverse complement.
CCCGTTGTCCCCTGTCGCGACCCAGCCCGCCCTCGCGGAAGCGGATTGCTACACGATGGGGAGGCACCAGATCTCCCCATCGATCCCCACAATGTCGACCCAGCCCGCCCTCGCAGAGGTTGCTACATCTGTCCCCACGAAACCTGCTTTACCTGCGGGGCTTCGGTCGCGACCCGCCCTCGCAGAAAGTTGCTACCGAGCACGGCATGGATCTCCGGGAGATCAGTAAGCCGCGTCGCGACAGCCGCCCTCGCAGAGGGATTGCTACATCCCCGCAGAGCAGACCGTCAATCGCGCGTTCATCTCTTGCGTCGCGACCCAGCCCGCCCTCGCGGCGGTTGCTCACTGCGCATGGCCCCACCCGGCTTCCCTCCTGCGCCAGCGTCGCCAGTCGCGACCCAGCCCGCCCTCGCAGAAGAAGTTGCTACATTCGGTTCAGAACCAGCGGCGAGCAGTTGCTCAGCCGCCGAGTCATGACAGCCCGCCCTCGCAGGCGGATTGCTACTCTCGATTGTCTATAGAGGCCCCCGCGACATGCGAGGCCGTCGCGACCAACCACGCCCTCGCAGGGCGGATTGCTACAGCTTGCCCGGGCTCGCGAAGTACAGAGCCTTTGCCAAAAACGAGTCGCAGCCAGCCGCCCTCGCAGAGAAGTTGCTACGGATCTTTCGCAGACGGGCCCTTCACAGTAACAGTCCCGTGTCGCGGCCCAGCCCGCCCTCGCAGAGGATTGCTACCGTAGCGTTCCGGGGGCGAGGAGCCGCCGAAGTTGCCGTTGTCGCGACCCAGCCCGCCCTCGCAGAGGATTGCTGATGAGCCCACCGCTCGTCCGCGATGGCCGGGAGGGTCGCGACCCAGCCCGCCCTCGCAGAGGATTGCTACAGGAGTCAGTGGAGCGCCCGCTTACGGGCAGGAGTCATGAGCGGTCGCGACCCAGCCCGCCCTCGCAGGGTTGCTACACAATGATCGGTCCCACCCCGAAGCGTGCCTTGATCCTTTCGACGTGCTGACCCAGCCCCGCCCTCGCGGAAGTTGCTACAGCGCGTTGAGCCTTTGTTCATGTGCGTTCCACCCCTCGGTCGCGACCCAGCCCCGCCCTCGCAGAGGATTGCTACCCTGGAACACCAGCCTAGGGCTGGTTTCCACTGGCTTACCATCATGTCGCGACCCAGCCCGCCCTCGCTGAGAGTTGCTGCAGCTTCCAGTCCGGGATCGGTCGAAGACCTTCCAGGTGTCGTCGCGGCCGCCCTCGCTGGGGGGATTGCTACCGGGCTCATGGTTCTGCCCGGGGAACTCGCCGGTTGAAAAACGGTCGCGACCCAACCCGCCCTACCGAGGGCAATCGGAAGTGATTTCCGGTGCCAGACCCCCGCTCGGGGGCCTCGGGGTGCTTTGATTGCATCACTTCAGCAGCTCCCCGGGGTGCCCTCCTCGCGGTCTGTCATCATGAAATCAGCGGATTCTTGCTCGCCGGCCCGGTCTGTCGACGGACGGGTGCCCTTGCCGGCCTCGGGGCCGCTATCGGTGTTTCGTCTTGGTGGCCCTTCAGCGGCTTCAGCCGAAGGCGAAGGCGCTCCAGGGCGGCTATCGGCTTCCGCCAGGTCGGCCGGCTTGCGCTTCGGCCCGAGGATCTTCTTCTGCATACCTTGGCATGCGGGGCCGGGCGTGGCCGAGCGCCATGATGTGGAAGACATGGCGGCGGCGATACGGGCGGCGGTATGCCGCCCTTTCCTTTGAATACGAAAAGATACGTTCGGCCGAGGTGCGCTTTGCGAACAGCGCCTTCTCTTCGGCCGCTGCCTCAGGCCACCATCGTGTTCAGTCGCGGATCATCGTCGTGGCGCAAGGTGGTCCAGGGGCCTAGGCGGCTCTGGTCACGCAGGCCCGGCCGAGGAGCAGCCAGGTCGAAGAGGTGGACCAGCGCACCTGTGGTGGGTGGGGTGTTCTTCGCCGGGCAGTGCCAGGTGGAGGCCTGGCCATAGGTCGCGCTGGTGCAGCTTCATCGGCGCGCCGCCGACTCTACAGGGCCGTCCGGCCCTGTCGCGGTCAGTCCAGATCCAGCTTCTTCAGGGGCGCTCCATCGTCCGTAATTGCCCGTCGATCCCAGTACGAGCAGGACCGCCGCGGCGCGGGCGCGCGCTTCATCATACTGCCGCCTGTGGCCGGGCCAGGAGCCCACCCGCGCGCCGGTCAGATCTTGCGGATCTGGCAGCCGAACTCGACCACGACGGTGCCTTCGCGGGCGCCGCACAGCGCGTCGCAGAGCCGGATCTCGGTGGGCATGCCGGGATCGTCGTAGTACCAGCCCGCCGCGCGGGCACAGCCCGCGGCATCGTCGACGTTGGCCAGCGGCACCTCCATGCCGTCGGGGCCGGTCCAGGTCACGTTGAGCCTCTCCGGGTCGAGGGCGATGCCCTCGCCAAAGTCGGGAATGCGGAAACTGCAAGGAATCCGGGCATCTCCGACCACCCGCTCCTCCAGCGCCGTGAAGAGCGGATCCCAGTCGGCGGCGCAGACCGACAGCACGAGGCCGCCCGTCCGCTGGCTCAGATCGATGTAGGTCTGGCCGCGCTCCTCGCCGCAGGAGCACGGGGGCTCGTCGAAGAGGCCGCAGTTCGGCAGGCGGCCCACCTCGTCCACCACGCTGTGCAGGACCCAGTCGGGCAGGCCGGCCAGGGCGTCGACGAGCTCGTCCGCGTCGAGGCCGAAGCCGGCGTTGTCGTCGGTCACGATCACGAAGTGGGTGCGCGCCTCGGGCCGCAGGAACGGTCGCCAGGTGGCCTGGGTGGACACCAGCACGTCCAGCGCGTCGCGGCTGTGGACGGGGGCGCGCACATGCAGGTAGCGGTCGCTGTCGGTGTCGGGGCAGCCTTCGGCGCCGCTCAGCGGCGGCGGCACGCAGATCTCGAAGAAGCACTGGGCCTCGCCGCACTGCTCCCGATCGCTCCCGACGAGCACGACCCGGTGGTCGACCCCGGCGCCGCCGATGCGCTGGGCGAAGCGGTTGAGGTTGGCCTCGATGAGGGCGATCTCCTCGCCCATGCTCGGCGAGGCGTCGATGACCCACACGATGTCCACGGGTCGGGCCGAGGGCGCGGCGCCCGCCGTGACGACCTCGCAGATGGGGCCGCCGTCCGCGGGCGGGCCCCGGTCGGCGAGGCGGGCATCCCGCGGGGGTGCGGCGTCGGCGGCGGCGGCGTCGGGCCCCGCGGCGTCCACCTGCGGCCGGGCAGCGTCACGGCCGGCGTCCGCGATCGGGAGGGGGGGTGAGGCGTCGGTGCGGCCGGCGTCCGGCAGGCTGCCGCGAGGCGTCTGCCCCCCCGTGTCGGCGTCGGCGCAGGCCAGCGCCCCCAGCGCGACGGCCACCAGCAGCGAGATGTGGGTCTTCATGCCCCCAGCCTACCCGTTGGGGGGCTCCGTTGCACCCGGTTCCGTTGGGGTTGAAGCAGGGCCCAGCCGCTCGGCGAAGACGCCCAGGCGCGCGTCCAGCCACGCGGTGGCCGCTGGCACCGCCGTCGGGGCCCAGACGGGCAGCACCAGCCGCACCTCGCCGCCCGGCTCCGCGAAGATGCCGGGCTGCCCAGCGGAATCGCGGTACGGCGAAAGAACAAGCAGATCATGGAGTTGCCGGCGATCGTCGGCCGTCAGGGGGCGGGGCGCCAGGAACCGCCACTCCAGCGGCGTGCCGCGCCGGGCATGGGCCACCTCGACGGCCTCGCCGGCCAGCCGGTGGGCGGGCAGGTAGGCCACCGCACCGTCCGGCCGCGCGATGCGCACGGACAGCAGCCCCACCCGCTCGACGCGCCCGCGCAGGCTGCCGACCTCGATGCGGTCGCCCACATGGATGCGGTCGCGGACGGCCAGCCCGACGCCCGCCGCGAAGGCGCGCGCGACGCCCGCCAGCCCCAGCACGACGAGCAGCGCCAGCCCGCCGACGGCCCAGGGCAACGTCGCGGGCGCCCGATCCACCAGCGAGGCAGGCCCAGCGCCAGCGCCGCCAGGACGGCGGCCGCCGTGACGGGGGTAGCGATCGGTCCACCCGCCCGCCGGGATCGAGGCCCTGCCGGGCAGGGCGTCGCGCCGTCAGCGCGCGATGGCCACCACCAGCCCGGCGATGGCCAGGGTCAACAGCTCGTCCCCCAGCAGCGAGCCCGCGGATCGTCGATGGCCCGATCGAGGTGGCGGCCGGATCTTCGGCGCCGCAGCCACCGAGCGCGAGGGCGCCGCCATCCACCGCGCGCCTTCATGGCGCCACCTCCTCGTCGATGCCTGGCCCCCACCAGCCCGGCCAGCACCAGCGGCACCACCTCCGGGGGCACCCCGAAGAGCCCCGCCGTGCCCTCGAACCCCACCAGCCCCGTCACCGCGAGCTGGAGCAGGTCGGCGCGAACGCGGCCGACGGGCCGCGCCAGGATGCGAGCCAGCAGCCCCCCTCCATGGGTCCAGACCGCACCAGCGTCGCCAGCAGCGCGATGGCCTCGGGGGCAGAGCTGCCCGCAGAAGAGGCAGCGTCGGGGGCGTCAGGGGCGATGGGGTGACGGCACCGCTCCCGGCCGGGCGCAGCGCCGTGCGAGCCAGCACGATGCCCGCGGTGAGGTTGCCATCGGCCAGCCGGCCCAGCGTGCCCTGCCAGCTTCGCAGGCGCAGATCCCGCGTCACCTTGAGGCGGCCGGCGGGCGGGAGCAGGTCATGGCCGACCAGGCGCAGCCGCGCCGCCAGCAGCTCATCCAGCTCGGCCACGGCCACCGGGCGCAGCGGCACCTCGTCCGAAGGCTGGCGCAGGGGACGACTCTCAGCACCGCAGCGCGTCGGTTCATCGCCGCCACCCAGAAGACCCGATCCGACGATTCATGAATGATCTCGAAGGCTTCTTCAGGCTCTGCGCACGCCGGCCAGGGTCGGCGCGAAGGCGTACTCCAGGTCGTCGAGGAGCACCGCCGTGCGCCGGCTGCGCAGGGCTCGCAGGACCGCCTGCCGCTCCGGCTGGCAGTCGAGCTCCGCCGCGAGGGCGGGCACCAGGCCCCCGCGCCACGCCACGTTGAGCAGATCGGGCTTCAAGACGCGATCGTCGACGGCTCCAGCAGCAGCATGATTGAGCAGCGACGAGCGACCCGATCCGCAGGGGCCGGCCGCGAGCACGCCCGCCGCTCCCCCTGGGTGAAGGCCTGCTCGGCCGCCACCAGGCGGGCCAGCTCCGCCGCGCGCAGCACGAAGAGGCGGCGGTCCTCGGCGGCCCCAGGCTCAGGACGCGCTGGCGGGGCCCCGGCAGCGGCAGCGTCTCGACCGGCGGTGCGAGGGCCCGGACCGAACGCCCCCATGCAGGCCAGCGTCAGGTTCTCGCGACCCGACCGCACCCGGATATCGTGCACGATCTGGTCGGAGGTGGCGCCGATGCGCTGCCGCCCCGCTGCATCGAGCGCTGCACGCGCCGCCAGCCATCCACGGCCTGCCGGCGCACGCCGCTGCCGCAGGCGCTGGCTCCCCGCCCGACCGGCCAGCAGCACCGGCGTGGCGCGGGCCGCCGACTCGATGCCAGGCCAGCGCCTGCTCCAGGGCGGCGATCATGCGCTCGCGCGCCTCGGCGACCTGGCGCGTCAGCAGCTCGCCCAGGGCCTCGATCTCCTGGGCCGCCCGGGTGGTCGCCGGGCGCGCCTCCTCGCGGGTGGCGGCGGTGCTTCCTCCTCGGCCTGCTCAGCGCGAAGGACGCCCGGTTGAGCGTCTCGACGATGCGCTCATCCAGCTCCGTGACGAAGTCGCGCAGGGCCTGGCCCGCCACGGCTGGATCCGACAGCAGCTCCTCAAGGCGGGTGGCGCTCCAGCGTGCGCAACGGGACGGCGCGGCGATCGACGTGGCCGGGCAGCGCCGCGCTCCGCGCCGGCGTGGCCTCCGCGACCACCGTCAGGCGCTCGGAGACTCCTGCACCAGCCGCCGCGGATCACAGACAGCGGGGCGAGGCTGCTGCCGGCCTGGGCGCGGCTCGTCGCGCCTGGCGCAGCCGCGGGTAGTCGGCCCGGAGCCCAGAAACCGCCCGGCCACGCGCTCGAGGGCCGCCCGATCGTCCACCGCCAGGGTCTGCAAGGGGCGCGATCGAAGGCGCTCTCGCACGCCACCGAGCAGGCCCGCCATGGTGCGCTGGACGCGGGCCAGGGCGCGAACAGGCGCCGCTCCACCACCCCAGCGTGCGGTGCCGGATGCGCGCGAGCAGGTCAGCGAACAGGGCCGTGTCCCAGCCGGCCGCCAGGACCGGGCCCAGTCCTGGGCCTCCGCCTCGATCAGGCGCACACCCGCCTCGATGGTCAGCGAGACGGCGCTGAAGCGCAGCGGCCGGGCAGGCCTCCGGGCCGCCGATGCGGTCCAGCAGATCCGCCAGCCCCGCCGGCCCCCACGTCCACGGCGGCCTCCAGCGCTGCCACGTCGCGCTGCAGCTCCGGCGGCCCCAGGCCTCCAGGTTCGGCGCTCGACCCCCTCCACCGCGGCGCGGGCATGCTCGTCGACGACGGCGGCCTCCGCCCGGTGCCAGCTACTGCCCCGCCACCTTGATGGCGGCCTCCGTCAGCGCGGGCTCGAGGTGGATGCGGGCGGTGATGCGGCTGGGCACCCGGCGGGTGGCCTGACGCCGCAGCCGCGCCAGGAGGCGGCGCATGCGCTGGCGCACCCCGTCCCCGGGCTGGGCGCGCCGCTGGGCCTCCTCCAGCGGTACCACCGCCAGGGGCGAGGCTCCAGCAGCGCCTGTCGCCCACGTCTGGAGCAGGCTGGCCACCACCCGCGCCGATCCGACGCCCCGCCGGAGCGTCCAGCAACCGCCGCAGCTCCTGGCGCCGCTCGCCGAGCGGCCGATCCACCTGGAGGAAGGGCCCATGCGTCGGACCTGCTCCTCGCACCACCCGCCGCGAGGCCCCGCAATGCGCGGGCCTCGTGGAGCTGGTAGCCCAGGCCGTTGAACTCGACGGCGAGGGCCGGCGGCAGCTCGACGCCCAGGGCAGGACCGGGCGCCGGCGGCCCGCTCTCGGGCGCAGCCGGCGTCGGCGGCGGGGGTCGGCGGCCAGGCCGCAAGGGCGACCCCCAGCGTGATGGGGCCGACGAGCAGGTTCAGGGCCACCACCGACAGGGCGACGGGCCTGGAGCGACGCGGCCAGCTCGGGCAGCGCGCCCACCGCCAGGTACACCAGCCCCAGCGTCACCCCGGCCTGCGGGATGTAGCCCAGGAAGGCGCGGCGCTGGACGTCCGCGGGCTCGCCACCGGGCCGCCCGCCGAGGCGGCCGGCCACGCGAAGGCCACGAGCCGCGGGGAGAACAGCGCCAGACCAACGGGCAAAACCGCAATGATTCCAGGAATATCCAGGTTGGCGCCCGCCGTGGAGAAGAACACCACGAAGACCGGCAGCGCCTGGCGTCTCCAGCGGCGCCAGAGGCGGTGCTCATAGGGGTGACAGGTTGCGCACCGCGAGGCGGCCACGATGAAGACCAGCAGCAGCTCCCGGGTGCACCGACAGGCTCACCTCGGCCACGATATGAGCACCATCGCCGCCACCGAAGACCCGGCATCGCGCCCGATGAAGCGGACGTACGCGATGATCAGCCCGCCGACCGGCGCCAGCGGCAGATGGACGACAGCAGCTCAGCGAGCGGGTGCCCGATGACGCTGGGATCGAAGTCGGCCCGCTGGTGCTGGCCCGCGCCACCGCGATGGCCACGGCCAGGGCCAGGACCACCACCACGTCCTTGACGACCGCCATGCCCAGGATGAGCTCGGGCATGCGCCCGCAGCGCGGCGCTCGTTGATGACGGCCACCGCGATGGCCGGCACGCGTCCCGATACCCAGCACGGCGATGACCAGGGCCAGCGCCGGGCCCGCCCCTCCGGCACCCCCGGCACCCAGGGCAGCAGCAGCAGCATGCCGCCCCCACCAGCAGCAGGGCAGCACGATCTTGGGAAGACCGTCGAAGCCAGCGTGCGCCGCTGCCGGGCCACCGCCCGCAGATCCAGCTCAGCCCGGCCGGGGTCGCGATGAGCCCCAGCGCCAACATTGAAAACACGCAGCTCTCGGCCACGCGGGTCGAGGCAGATCCACCGCCGAAGGGCCGAGGGCGACGCCGGCCAGGATGTAGCCCCGTCACCCGGGGCGGGCCGAGCAGGCCGCCAGCTCCCCCACCGTGAGGCGGCCAGGAGCACAGAAGCCTACGGCGGCGAGGGTGCACGGGTCGGTGCCCCGAGGGGGGCGTCGAGGGCGGAGACCCGCAGCCCCACCATCAGGCCCAGCAGGACGGCCAGGATGCCGAGGCACCAGGATCTCCGGCCAGCGGCGGGCGGGGCGGCCGGCGCGGGGGGTGCTCATCGGTACCTCCTCGGCTGGCGCGGGCGCGGGGCCTTCGGACGGCGGGACAGGGTGGGTGGCGTCGATCTCTCCAGCGTCGGCGAGCACCCGGCGCAGCACCGAGGCGGCCGCCAGGTCGATCACACCGCGGCGAGCACCGTGGACAGCACCAGCGAGCCCTGCTCGGGCACCAGGCGGGCCGAGTCCAGGGCCAGCGCCACCGCGAGCCGCCCTGCGCCACGAAGCCGTCGCCCGCGCGCACCGACAGGGCACCTCGCCGCGGCCGCTCAGCAGCGACCCCACGGCGACGCGCTGCCCGAGGAGGCGCGGACGAGCAGGTACAGGGGCAGCAGCAGCGAGGCGAAGCCGCCGGGCGGCGTCCACATGGTGCCGGCCAGCACCAGGATCACCCGCGTCGATGGGCGCGAAGAGCTCGCCGAGCGCCTTGCGCACCGTCGCCTCCTCTGGGAAGCGCCGACACCGTGGCCCCCGCTACGAGGTTCACGAAGAGCGGCGAGGCCGCGGCGGCGACGCCGCTGGCCAGGATGACGGCCCCGAGGGACGCCAGGTACATGCGCCGCGGATCGCGCTCGTGGCCGAGGAAGAGGGCGAAGAGCACCCCCGACAGCCCCGCCGCCGATGCTCGCCGCCACCCACTCGGCCATGCCGAGGCGGACGGGACCGCCCCGTAGGCCCGGACGGCCGCGAAGTCAGCCCGACGCCGACCACGGCCACCACGTTGAAGGTGGCCGGCGCCCGCCGCAGGAACGTCATCACCGGCCCCGCCGCTGCGAAGATGCGCTCACCCGGGCGCCGACGGTGCCCGACGAGACGTGGAGATGCAGCCCAGCGCGATCGCCGGCCACACCACGAACTGCACCTCGAGGCCCGTGGGCAGGCCCGCCAGGGCCAGAGGAATGCCCCTACGCCGCCGTCACGCCACCGAGCATGACCACGGCGGCCAGCAACGTCGGCACGAGCGCCACCCGGCGCAGCATCCCGCGCAGGAGCGGGCGTGAGGCCGCCAGCCACAATATTTGCCACCACCGGCTGGAGGCGTCCACCGTCTCGGCCGGCGATGCGTGATGGCTCGACCGCCAGCCATAGGACGAACTCGACCCGCTCAGGCAAGCGCCGGCGATCGATCGGCCCCAGCCGGTGTTACCGTGAAGAGAGACGAGCCGGAATGGGATCGAGTCGAGATTCACGCAAGGGCCCCGAACGCAGGCCGTCGGCTGGCTGCCGAAAGGCGGCGGATGAGGCTTTGGCTCGATCACGTCATCGGGCGACGGCAGGACCACCTGCCCTGCCACATGCTCCACGAGGAGCACCTGCACCCCGGCCTCCCGCAGGCCGCTCTCCCGCAGGGGCCGTCCAGAAAACCGAGCCGTATCAGGCACTTCCACCCGCATCACGCCGAAGCCTGGCGCGTAGCGCAGCAGGTCCTCGTGGTTCAGCGCGTCGGGCTCCAGCCGAGCCGCCAGGTGGTGGCGCAGGAAGTCCGTCAGGCGCAGGCCGATGCGCTTGCGGCGCAGGAGGTACCAGCCCAGCAGGCCACCCGCGACCACGATGGCCAGGTGCCCCACCGAGCTGCCCAGGGAGAACGCGTTGACGGAGCTGATGAGCGAAGCGATGACCGACGCCGCGCCGGCCCAGCCCAGCAGGATGAGCGTCATCGTGATGCGCCGCCGCACCGGGTGGCGGACGATCTTCTCGGACACCGACGTCGTGAAGCCGCAGTTGGTGAAGGCCGAGAGCGCCTGGAAGCGCGCCGTCTCCCGGTCCAGGCCCGTCAGCTCGAAGGCGATCGATGCTGCCAGGATGACGAGGTAGGCGACCCCCATGATGGCCAGCAGCGCGAAGACGCTCCCCAAGGCTTGCTCCTCTGATCGACGGGTCCAACGACACGGTGGTGACGCCAGAGGTAACACGTGCGACCGAAAAATTCGCCGGGGGCGGCAGCGGGAGCGGATCGGTGGTCGGCGCGGCCGGGGGGCGAGCGGGGGGTCAGAAGACGACGTGGGCAGCGAGGCTGAGGCCGGTGTTGAAGGTGGTCATCCCCAGCTGCCCCTTGATGCTGGTGATCTCCTCGCTGCCCAGAATCCATGCCAGGTCGAGACCCGCGCGGAGCTGAACGCGCTGGCGCAGGAGGTACGCGGCGCCCGCATCGGCGGCGAGGACGAAGCCCCGGGTCGTGGTCTCCTCGGCCACCTGACGGACCCGCCCCTGGTCGTCCGTCACCTCGAGGCCCCGGGTGCTCGTCCCGAAGGTCCCCCCCAGCCCGCCGCCCCCGAAGAGCGCGAACGCCGGGGTCAGGGCATGGAAGTAGCGCCCCGACGCCGTGACCATCCAGGCGCTCTCGGTCGTGCGGTTGCTCCCTCCGCGATCGAGCTGCCGCACCAGCAACCCGGGTGCGACGCTGACCTCCAGGGACTCGGTGACGAAGTAGCCGATGCTCGGGCTGACCCGCAGGAAGAGCGTCGAGTTGTCCGAACTCGCCCCCGCCCTCCAGCTCGTTGGTCGCGCTGGTGTGGCTGAAAGACGCCGCCCAGGCCCAGCAGCAGAGCCCCGGGCCGAGGGCGGCGATGGGCGCCCCGGCGCCCTCGGCGGGCGGCCCCGCCGGGACCTCCGCCTGGCGGACGCCGTCGTAGGCGTCGAAGGGGCTCGGCTGCGCGAGGCCGGCCCCCGCACCGGAGCCAGGGCCGCCAGGGCGGCGAGGCCGGTACGAATCACACAAGTGTCGGACTTCATGAGTGAATTCCTCCTGATGCTCAGCGCGTGACGGGCGGGCTCGACGCGGCGGTTGCGGGTCATGACCCGCCGCGGTGCAGTTTGCTGTCGATGGGCTCGCTCTCCCCGCGGCCCGCGGCGACGACCAGACCGGCCGCGACACCCGATCCACGAGGGCTGGCGGACCGCCTCGGCCCGGCGGCGCGGAAGCGCCTCGTTGGCCGCAGCGCTGCCGCGGTCATCGGTGTGGCCGAGCACGTCCACCCGGACCAGGAGGCCGGCGTTGGCCACGATCGCCCTGGCAGCGTCCCCGCAGGGCGGCCTGCACCTCCGGAGGCATCGCGTCGCCCCGGAGCTGAACGTCGATGCGCGGCGCCAGGATCGGGTGGTTGCCCTCCAGCCGGACGCGACCGGCCTCGGGGGGGGATGACGAGGGTGCGCGGCCGCGACCGCAGCGCCTCGATGGCGCCCCAGGCCGCCTCGGCGTGGCCGGAGACCTCGGCGTCGCGACCCGCCTCCCGGGCGGCGCGCGCGGCCCTCAGCTCGACCAGGGCCGCCGCCCACTGCCGCGGGATCAGCGCGGGGCAGCCGAGCTCCTCGCAGCGCGCGGCCGAGACCTCGGCGGGCGCAGCGCCTCTGCCGCCTGCCGGCTCTGGGCCAGCGCCCGCTCGGCGTCCGCCACCGCCTGGGCCTTCTCCCGGGCCGCTTCGTCCCGGGCGGCCTCGGCGGCGGCGTCCTCCCGGGGGCGGGCAGGCTCGCCAGCCGGGCGGCGCTCAAGGTCGGTGCCCAGCCGGTCATGGTCGGCCCGGGCTGCGTCGGCGAAGCGCCCGGCCGCCATGAAGTTCTTCAGATCCCAGGCCTGCCGGGCCCGATCAGGAACCGATCGGCCTCCTCCAGCCGCCTCTTGTCCTCGGCGCGGGTGGCGGTGGCGTGCAGGCGGTCCCGGAGCACCAGGGTGTCGAGGATCTGCCCGTAGACCGGGCGCCAGCGCTGATCGTCTGGCGGTTCGGCCCCACCCGGAGCGGCCGGCTCCAGGCTCTCGAAGGCGAAGGCCGCCTGCCGGCCCAGCGCGCAGCCTCGGCCGGGCGCCCCCCGACAACAACCGGCGGGCCTCCGCCGGGAGGGTGTCTCCCGTCCGGTAGACGTTGGTGTTCATCTGGGCCTGGCGCTGGGTCCGCAGGACCTCGGCGCCCGCGATGGCCTGCCGGGCGTCCGCCCGTCCGCGGAGCTCTCGCCCGCAGCCGCCACGCGCCGCTGGCCAGGGCGGCCGCGGGCAGGGCAGCAGGCGCGGTGTCTGGACCACCGGCGGGGGCCGGGTACCCTCGACCGCCTCCAGCGCCGACCGGCCCGGCCGGGCCGGCGGTGCCGGCTGGATCGCCAGCGCAGGCGATGCCGCGAGCGCCGCCAGCTCCGCCGTCGCGCGGGCCAGCTGATCGTCGGCGCGAGGCAATCCCCAGCGAGCGCAGCCCCTTCCGCCCGCGCAAGTCCGCGAATCGCCTGCTCAAATCGCGCCTGGTCCGCGGCGCGGCCACCGGCCGCGGCCGCGTGCCCTGGGTCGCGCGGGCCGCCCTGAGGCGCTCCGAGAACGAGCCACAGGCGGCCTCGCCGGCAGGCGGCGCCGGTCCCGACCGCGGCGACGGCCGGCGGCAGCGCCGCTGCCGGGGGTGCCGCCGCGTCAGAGCGCCGGCGCTGCGGCCACGGCCGGCGGCGCGCTGAGGGCCTCCGCAGCAGCCGGGTGGCCTCGGCGGCGCTCTCCCGGGCCTGGGTGGGCGAGCCTCGATCCAGCCAGCGCTGGGCGTCCTCCAGCAGCTTCGGCTCCACCAGCGTGCTCGGCGCGAGCCGGCGACCTGGGCCCGCAGCGCCAGCCGCGACGCCAGCCCCACCGCCGCCTGCGCCTTCTCCTGGGCAGCGGCGGCGGCCGCCTGCTTCTCGGCGCCCCGATCAGGCCCTGCCCCGCTCGCCGCCGGCGACGCGCGGACCGCGGCGATGCCGGCGCCCGGCACAACTCGCCAGCAGCGCCCGCGCCCGGGTCACCGCGGCCAGCGCGTCGGGGTCGTGGCCGGCCCGCTGGCGGTCCACCGCGAGATCCAGGAACGCCCCGACAGCGGCGCGCATGCCGTCCGGGCAGCGACGCTCCAGCCCGCGACCGAGGGCATCCGCCTGGGCCACCCGCGCCTCGACCAGGGCACGCTCCACGTCGTGGCGGGCCAGCGCCCGGGCCAGATCACCGGCGCCACGGGGATCACCGGCGGTGCAGCGGGCGCAGCCGGAGGGGGCGGAGGAGCCTCCACCGGCGCCGCGACTGCGGGCGCCGTGCCCGCCTCGGCCGCCGCCTGATCCAGCTCGACGCGCGCGCTGTCGGCGAGACCGCGGGCGTCCTCGGCCAGGCCGGCTTCGAAGGCCGCCAGGGCGCTCTCGAGCGGGGATCCCCTGACCGTAGCGGGCCGCGACCGTCATCGGCGCGCCGGCCCCGATGGCGGCCGCCTGGGCCTGACGAGCGGCGACCAGCGCCCGCCGCGCCTCGGCCCGCGCGCCGACGTCATCGGCCCGCGCGGCGGCCAGCTCGGCCTCGACGGCCTGGAAGCGCTCGGCCAGCGCGGCGTTGCGCGCTTCGGCGTCCTCTCGCTCGCCCACCAGCGCCACCGCTCCTCCAGCGCCCCCGAGGGCGACCCCCATGGCCTGCTGCCGCGCCGCTGTGCGGCGTCCCGGGCGTCGAGGGCCTGGGCGGTGTCGAGCCGCTGGATCGCGGCGGTCGCGTGCAGGTCCGCCTCCTCGATCTGGCCGGCCCCTCCGCGGCCGCGGCGTCCGCCAGCAGCTCCGGGCTTCCTCGACGAGGCCGGGCTGGGTAGCCGCCAGGCGAGACGTCTCCTGGCCCTCCAGGCGTACCGTCGCGTCCTCCAGCTGCCGGGAGCCCACACCCGACCGCCGCAGCCGGCCACCGCGCGGCTGTGGCCGCCAATGTCCAAAAGTCGATTGATCTTCATCACTTGCCTCCTTGGAGCGACGGCTGGCCGCGGTCTTCTCGTGGAGTCTCAAGGGCAGCGCGCCCGGCGGCGTACCGCGCCTGCTGCGCAGCCAGCGCCGCCTCGGCGGCTCGCTGCGACTGGCGCGCCTGCACGCCAGCACCAGCCTCCCCCTCGCTCAGGTCGGCAGCCACTGGACACGCGCCGCGTCCTCGGCCGTCGCGCGGTCCCTCAGCCCCTCGGCGCGCAGCCAGCTCGCCGCGCGCTCAGCTCGAGGGCGTCGGTCTCGGCCCGCAGCTTCGCCAGGGCCTGGGCCTGCTGGAGCCGAGGCATCGGCCGTGCGGGTCAGGGCGCGCCCCGCCGCAGCCAAAAGAGGCCGGCGGCACAAGCCACCACGGTGGTCCACCTCATGGTCTCTCCTCAGAACAGGGTGTGGGTGAGCCGGAGGCTCGAAAGTGGGAGGTCTGCCGGATCCCGGATCTCCTGGGCCTCTCGCCGCAGCGTGCTGCGCGCCACGACCGCCAGGGAACGCGTTCACGCTGAACGTCGCCTGCGCATCCAGGCGCAGGATGGGCTGGAGGCCTCCCCCTCGACGAGCTGCGCCGACGGCGCGTAGGCATCCGCCGTCACCTCGAGGTCGAACGCACCTGGCCCAGGTGCAGCCGACCCGCCGCCCCGAGCTCGGCGCCGAAGGAGCGGTCATCCTCCAGGCGCACCAGCGAGAGCCGAGCCAGATCGGCCGCCTCGATGTGGGATCCCCCCCCGAAGCGCGCCTCGCGGACGGCGGCCCCGGCCCGCAGCCGCAGCTCGACTTGCCCGGTGTCCACCACCGTCGCGGCCAGGCCGGCGGCGGCCCGCAGATCGAGGGGAGCGAGGCCGGGCAGCAGCTCCAGGGTGTCGCCCGCGGCCAGGGTCGACCGACCCAGCTCGATGCCGGCGCCGTCACGACGCACCACCTCGGTGTCGACGGTCGGCTGGAATGTGGTCTCGAACAGCGACGTGCGCCCCGCGATGCGCGCGTAGGGTCCCAGCGTGCCGCCGAACCGGGGGTTGTACAGCAGCTCCAGATCCAGCTCGTCCGAGAACTTCCGGGTCGAGAGGGACTCACCCTCCGCGCCCCCCAGGCCGATCCACGCCTGGTGGACGCTGCCGGTCAGCAGCAGCAGGTGGCCGCGGGTGTCGAGCCCCACCTCGGCGGTGGAGAAGATGCCCGCCCGCAGGAAGTCGCCGTTGTGGGCCCCGAGCTGGCCTGCCTGCCGCGAGAAGCTCGCGTCCCCACCGACCACCCACCGCGCCCGCCAGGGACTCGCCGGGACCACGAGCTCCCGCTCGGCCAGCTCGGCCCGCACCAGGCGGCCCCCGTCCACCACCAGCCGGTAGCGGACCCGCTGGCCGGCGGCCAGGTCCACCTCGACGGCGCTGCGATCGGTGCGGTCGCCGTCGCGCAGCGCGATGGTCACCCGGCCGGGCGGAAGGAGCCAGGTCGCGGTGGCGTCGTAGCGCGCCGCCTTCACCGTCGTGCTCGCGCCGAAGGGCGCGTCCCCCTGCTCGAGGCCGTAGTCGAGGGCCAGCCGCCGGCCCTGGAGGTCGACGGCGCTCACCCGCAGTGCCGAGAAGAAGGGCGGCGCCATGGTCGTGACCCCCTCCGCGACCCGCACCTGGACCCGGGCCTGGCGGCCTCGGGGCCCCTGCCCGACCACCACCTCGTAGTCCCCCGGCGGCACGACCAGGCGCTCGCCGGTCTGGCCCCAGGCCACCCTCTCGCCGCGGAAGAGGACCAGGATCGGTGGCTCCACCCCGGGCCGGGTGGAGGCGGGCACGAAGACCGCGCCCATGCCGGGGGGCAAGACGGTGAGGTCGCGCTCGAGCTGGTCGGCCGCGGGCCCCCGCTCGAGGGCAGCGAGCTCCCGAGCGCCGGGGCCGGCCAGCGCGACCGCCGGCAGCGCCAGGCAACAGAGCGTCAGGAAGCGTCCCATGCAGTGTCCTCCTCGCTGAGGCCGTGGGGGTCATCCCCCGCTTCGGCTCCAAGGACACCGCCACTCCCGCCCGAAGTAACACGCACCGGCCCGCTTTCCGGCGGCCCGGCCACCCCCCGGCCGAAGGCCGGGCGCTCGCACGTGAGGGCGCACCTTTTTCCGGAATCAGCGCACCCTCGGAGGTCCGCTGTTACCTTCGGGGCCGTCGGCGTGTCGGTGAAGTCGATGATGCACGCACTGCCCCATCCCCTCCTCGCCCTCGCCTCCCTGGCCATCCCCCTGCGTCCCTCGCCCGATCAGGCCGAGGAGCAGGCGCTGATCGCCCGGGCGCGGCAGGGAGGTGCGGACGGCCGGCGCGCTGCCCGCGAGCTCATCGAGACCCACCAGGCGTGGCTGGTGAACCTGCTGGCCGCTCTCCTCGGCAACGACGCGGACGGGGAAGAGGTCGCGCAGGAGGTGCTCGTCAAGGCGATGCTCGCCCTGGAGACCTACCGGGGCGAGGCGCGGCTGCGCACCTGGCTGCGCCGCATCGCCGTCAACGAGGCCTACAACTCCCGACGGCGGACCCGAGAATACCTGAGTCGAGACGGGATGCTGGCCGAGGTGGGCCTGGTAGACGGGCCCGCCGCCGCCGTCGAGTCGCGGCAGCTCCTGCTGGTGTCCCTGAGCGCCCTCTCGTACAGCGACCGCGAGATCCTCGTGCTCCGGTACGTGGAGGACCTGGACCTCGCGACCATCGGCGAGCAGCTCGACATCGGCACCGCCGCCGCCAAGATGAGGCTGATGCGAGCGCGCCGGGCGTTCGCCGAGGCCCACGACGCCGCCCTGGAGGCCCCATGAAGGCGCACATCTCGAGCCCGACGAGGAGCCCACCTGGCGGACCTTCACCGCGCTGCGGCAAGGCTGGCGCACCCTCCGCACGCGGGTCGCCGACCGCGCCGCCGCTCGCGTCGAGCGCCTCGATAGGCGCGCCCAGGCCCCAGCCGCCGACCAGGTGGCGGGCGGGGTCCTCCTCGAGATCGTCGGCCTGATCTCCGCCTTGCTTCGCACCGATCCCCCCAGAGAGGAGTGACGGCCATGGACGCCGCCCAGCGCTTGCTCAACCGCCTGCTCGACTTCGCCCCCACCCTCGCCCTGCTCATCGGGGTGATCCTCGTCGGTGCCGCCCTCTCCAAGGCCCTGGTCCGGGGCGTGCGCTGGCTGGTGGACCAGCTCGGCATCGAGGCCCTCGCCGAGCGGCTCGGCATCTCCAGGTTGTTGTATGGACTGGGGATTCAGGCGGGCTTCGGCACCGTGGCCGGCCGCCTCGCCGGCTGGCTGGGCTTCCTGATCACCCTGCTGGTGGCCTCCGAGATCGCCGGCCTCGGGGGGGTGACGGACGCCATCATGCGCCTGCTGATGTTCCTGCCCCGAGCGCTGACGGCGGGCCTCGTCCTGCTGGCCGGCCTGCGGATCGCGGAGGTGATGCGGGGCCTGGTGCGCCGGGCCGGCGCCAGCTCCGGGCGCCTGGAGTCACCGGAGGCGGTGGCCTCGCTGGCCTACCACGCGGTGATCGTGCTGACGTTCACCCTCGCCGCTGCCCAGCTCGGCCTCGAGACCACCCTCATCAACAACCTGATCCAGGTCGTCGTCGCCGCCGCCGCCTTCGGCGCCGCCCTCGCGATGGCGCTCGGCGCCCGGCGCCCGCTCGCCGGCGTGGTAGCGCGGTACTACACCGCCCAGCTCTTCCGCCCCGGTGATCGCGTCCGGCTCGCAGGTGACGTCGAGGGGACGCTGCTGCGCTACGGCGCGGCGTCGGCGTTCCTCACCACCGATGACGGGCGCGAGCTGGTCGTGCCGTGCCGGCAGCTCCTGGAGGGCGTCGTCGAGTTGAGGCGTGAAGGTCGCCCGGTGCGCCCGCCCACGGGCCCGGATCCGGCGGCCTGAGCCAGGCGTCAGGCGGCGTCCTCGTCCACCTCGGGCTCGCCCAGGTTGAAGACGCCCCGCAGCCAGACCTGCAAGGAGTCGAAGACGGAGTAGAGCACCGGCACGATGACCAGGGTGAGGAAGGTCGCGAAGC
>JAWKQS010000036.1:0-89099 GCA_041389985.1 bacterium | reverse complement strand
TCTGGGCTCACAGGACGCCGCGGCATCAGCAGCGGACGCCGGCGCAAGCTGTTGCAGTCGGTGCCCGGTCGGGCTTTGCCGACGGTGCCTCGGGGGAGCAGAGCTCTGCATCGGCAACCTGGGAGAAGAGTGCCACGGGCTGAGTGGAGATGTCGCTTGTGCCTGCTTCTGGGGCTTCGGATTGGAGCCTCCCGACGACCCGGGCGGCGTGCGGTGCGTGGTCGAGGGCGGCCAGGCAGTCCTCATCGACCCGGACTGCCATCCCTCGGCTCCGGAGACTTCGCCGTTGTTCGCCTGCACCTTCTCGGATCGAGATGGAGACACCGTCGCGGATGCCCGGGACAACTGCCCCGACCACTACAATCCCGAGAACGGCGACGTGGATGAAGACGGGGTGGGAGACGCGTGTGACAACTGTGACTGGGACGCCAACCCGGATCAGGACGACGCCGATGGAGATGGCCTCGGGGACGCCTGCGATCTGTGCCAGCTGGAGCCGGGTCAGCCCGACACGGACGGAGACCGGGTGGAAGACGTCTGCGACGTCTGCCCTGGAGTGCCGGACAATCAGGCCGATGCGGATGGGGACGGGGTCGGCGATGCCTGCGATGTCTGCCCGGGGACCGTGAACCCGGACCAGGCCGACGCGGATGGCGACGGGATCGGTGATGTCTGCGACGGTTGTCCCGGGGTGTCGAACCCCGATCAGGAAGACCGGGATGGCGATGGGGTGGCGGATGCGTGTGACGCCTGCCCGGCGGTCGCCGACGACCAGGCGGACACGGACGGGGATGGGCGGGGCGACGCCTGTGACAACTGCCCGGGCGTCGCGAACCCGGATCAGGCCGACGCGGACGGAGACGGGCTGGGCGACGCATGTGACGTGGACAACTGCCCGGGGGTGGCCAATCCCGACCAGGCGGACACGGACGGGGACGGGCGAGGAGATGCCTGCGACAACTGCCCGGACATGCCGAACCCGGACCAGGCGGACGCCGACGGAGACGGGGTGGGCGACGTCTGCTCGCCTTGAACCGCCCCGGCTTTGCCGGCGACCCCGATGCTTGAGACGTCCGGGACATGGGAAGATCGAGGTACGTTGGGCAGCGCCTTCAAGGTGCCGAGGCGGGGGGTCCCCGTTCACCGCCGCCGCTCACGGCCCCCACAGGCGCGCCAGGCAGCCGGGGTCGTCGCCGCAGGCGGCGGCCTCGACGCAGGCGGGCATGTCGGCGCAGGTGGCGCGCCCGAGGCAGCTGGCGATGCCCTGCTGGAGCACCCGGCCCAGGCAGCCGTAGCGCTCGGTGTGGGTGAGGGGCAGGGGGCCGCAGCGCCCTTCGGCGGCGGCGAGGAGAGCGGCGAGGGCGTCGGGGTCGCATCTCATCGTCCGCAGGCAGGTGTCGCCGCAGACGCCCGGATCGAGGGCGCAGGCCTCGTACTCGCGGCGGTGGGCGTCGGCCAGCCGCAGGGCGGCTTCGTCGCAGAAGGCGTAGCAGCGCGCGAAGGCGTCGCCTTCGCCCGGGATGCACCCCCGGTCACCGCCAGCGTAGGCGTAGCAGATGCCATAGCAGTCGACGGCCAGGCGCGTGGTGACGGCCTCGGGGCAGGCCTCGCCCACGCCGCAGGCAGCCATGCGCAGGCAGACCTCCATGTCGGGGCAGGTGGCCCCCTGCAGGCAGGCGCCGATGGCGGCGCGGCGCTCCGGGGCCAGGCAGGCCCACTGCAAGGGCTCGTGGTAGGGGTCGGCCCGGCAGGCCTCCTCGTCCAGCCAGCCGCGGCCGTCGGAGGAGCAGCGCGCCAGGGCGTCGCAGTGCTGGCCGATGAGGCCCTCGGCGTCGCAGCCCAGGGCGTCGAGGCACTGACGCGCCTGACCCGCCCCGCACGCGTCGGCGGCCATGCAGGCGCCGAAGGCGTCGAGCTGGGCGGGATCGAGCAGGCGGGCGACGGGGTTGCAGGCGGCCACGCAGTCGGCGGCCAGCTCACCGCAGGCGTCGCACGCCGCGCAGGCCGGCAGCGCGGGCGGGGGGCCCGGCTCGGGGACGGGCTCGGCCTCGGGCACGGGGTCGGGCACGGGCACGGGCTCGGGCTCGGGCTCGGGCTCGGGCTCGGGCTCGGGCGCCGGCTCGGGCGCCGGCTCGGGGCTCGGCTCCAGATCAGGCACCGGTCCTGGCTGGCGGCAGCGCACGGGCCCCGGATCGGCGCCCGCATCTACATCCGCCCCCCCGTCGGCCTCGTCCGTCGCCACCGAGACGCCATCCCGGGCGCAGCCCGCCACCAGCACCAGCCCCAGCATCCAGCTCCGCATCGCTACCTCCATCGTCGTGCCTCGACGGTAGGTCGCGGGGGGCAGGTCGTCGGAGAGATCAGGCCTTCATCCGGTGGGGGTGAAGATCCGATCACCCGCAGACGGATTCGGGAAATCGTTTGAAGTTCAGGATGTTGCAGGCTCGGCGGGCAGCACGACGCGGAAGCCGCCGGCCGTCGGCGCCGCGCCGGGGCCGTAGCCGATGCGGGCGCCGGAGCGGCAGTCGCCCGCCCCGGACTGCGCCGAGCCCCCCCGGATGACGCGCAGGATCCCGTCGGCCGGCCCCTGCGGATCGCGCTCCTCGGCGAACGCCCAGGGCCGCCACCAGTCGGCGCACCACTCCCAGACGTTGCCGTGCATGTCGTACAGCCCCCAGGGGTTCGGC
Source organism: bacterium (assembly GCA_041389985.1). Taxonomy (GTDB): domain Bacteria; phylum Myxococcota_A; class Bradymonadia; order UBA7976; family UBA1532; genus JACKDP01. Next base: position 86,412 of record JAWKQS010000036.1, on the reverse strand, counting down.
CGCTTCCGGGCGACGGGCTGGACCGACAGCCACGCGCCGGAGGGCGAGAACCACGCGTGGTCGGGGAGGGCGTCCTCGTCGCAGGACCAGGGGCCGTCGGTGCCGGCCCGGCAGGCGTGCTCCCACTCGGCTTCGGTGGGCAGCCGGCCTCCCACCCAGCGGGCATAGAGCCACGCCCGGTACCAGGTGACGCCCTGGGCCGGGTGGTCGTCGCTGGCCGCCGCGGTGGCCGTCGGATCGAGCGCCCGCAGCTCGCCCTGGGTGACGACGGTGCGGCTGAGTCGGTAGGGGCTCAGGTGGACGTAGCGGGGTCCGACGACCGTGCGACCACCGCGCACCACCACGGTGGCGAGGGGGCAGTGATCGGGCATCGGCCGGCCGATGCGGGCGAAGAAGTCGGCGTCGGGCTCGCCCTGGCCGATCGCCGTCAGCGCGTGGTGCACCTGGGCGCAGCGCTCCAGATCGGCGCCGGGGTGGGCGAGGCTCCGCAGGTACGCGAGGCCGGGCGGGTGGTGGGCGAAGCGGCGCGCGAGGGCGTCGAGGATGTCGACCATGCCGCGGCGGGCGCAGAGCGCGCGGGGACCGACGCCCGCGGTGCGGAGGGCCACGTTTTGGGTGCGGGCGTCGCTGAGAGCGCTCAGGACGCCGACGGGCCGGGGCGCGAGCTCGGCGGTCCGGGCCAGGACGCGCTCGAACCGGGGGCTGTTACCCAGCTCGCGGGCGCGGCCAGCGATGATCGCCCGCCCGTGCCGGGCCAGGTGCTCGGCGTAGAGGGTGTCGAGGAGGGCCGGGTGCCAGGCGCGCCAGCGACCGCCCGCCTCGGCCAGCAGGCCCGTCGCCTCCCCCGCGCGCCGCAGGAACAAGCGGGCCGCCGGCAGGCCGGTGGCGGCGAGCCAGCCGGCGATGGCCCCGCGTGGTGGGCGCAGATCGTCGGCGAACGGGGCGCGCGCCCCCACCACCTCGCCGCGGCCGAGGGCGTCGAGCGTCCCGATGACGACCTCCCGGGGCCAGTCGGCGTCGGCCGTCTCGTACAGGGCGAGGGCCAGCGCCTGCAGCACGCGCCGCGCCGCCGCGGGGTCGGCGAGGGGCGCCAGCAGGGCGTCCAGCGTGCGCTGGAAGACCTGGACGGGGCGCGTCGGCAGCCGGGGCGACCGGTCGGCGGCGAAGAGGGCGAGCGCCCCCGGCACCCGCGCGAGGCGGTGCAGCCCCTCCGTCCGCGCCAGGTGACGCCCCAGCCGGTCGGCGTCCGGGCCCGCGTGCAGGGCCAGGAGCGTGGCCTGCCCGGCGGGCTCCAGGGGCAGCAGCCGGCCCTCCCAGAAGTCGCCGAAGGTGCCGGATTCCAAGAGATTTTCTCGGGTCAATGCCACCAGCTTCGGCTCGCCCAGGCCGTGGCCGAGGCCCCGCAGCTCGAACCGGTCGGAGGGCGCGGCGTCGACGACCACGCAGACCGCTGGTCCGGCCGCTCGCAGCGCGTCGGCGAGCCCCAGCGCCGCGCGGGGCCCGCACGCCGCCCGCATGTCGGCCTGGATCACGTCGAAGGGGTGCCCCTCGGCCAGGCGCCAGCCCGGCAGGTACAGGACGATGGCGTCCTCGGCCGTCGCGGCCAGGTGGCGTGCCAGCGTGGTCTTGCCGCTGCCGGCCAGCCCGCGCAGGGCGAGGCGCAGGCCCGGCGGCCCCGCGGCGATGGCCTGCGCCAGCGACGTGGGCGACGGCGCGCGCGGCTGGTCCACCTGCACCGTCAGGGGAACGACGTCGGCGAGGGCGAGGGGCGACCCGCCTGGCAGGCCGGGGAGCGCGGCGTGGGCCCGGCGTTGCCAGGCGCGGAAGGCGGTGAGGACGTCGGGCTGCACCGGGCGAGTGGGAGCCCGCCGTCTGGAATGCCAGCGCGGGGAGGTGGGAGGCGAAATCGGTTGACGAGCGCTCCCTGCCGGTGTGGCCTGTCCCGATCGTCCGATGGGCAGGGGGGCGAGGCAGACTCACTGGTCTCCGCTGCCACTGGTCGCGATCGTGACCCTGCTCGTGGTGCGGGCCGGGGGGGGCCTGGTGGGCCTTCTACCGGCGGAAGACCCTGGCGGCCGTCGCGGAGGACCTCGGCTTCATCGTGGATCCGGCGGGCGAGGGGGCCGGGGTCAGGTCGGGGCGGCGACCGTCTTCATCGACGGCCAGCGCGGCGAGGCGCGCATCCATCTGGACACCGGGCTGAGTCGAGGTGTCCATCCGCCCGCGCCCTCGGCCGGCGGGGCAGCGGCGCCGACCGGCGAGCCCGCCTCGATCGGCGTTCCTTGACGAGGAGCGGCGCGCTGCTGGTCGGGCGGCGCTCCTGGACGCCGACACCCGGGCCCTGCTCCGGGCGCACCCTCGGCACCGCCGTCAGCCTCGTCGAGGGGATCCAGGGGGTGTGGGTGGGCCTGGAGTCGCGGCGCATCCGCGCTCGAGTCGCCGAGGCCGAGGCGCTGGCCGCGTCGTTGCGGGTCATCGACCTGCGGGGCCGGCTGGAGCGGGCCGTGATGGCGGGGACGGAGTGGGCCGGTCGCCGCGGGCGGCGGCGCGGTGCGCCTGGGGGACGCCGCGGACTTCCTGGTCGCGCCTCCGACCACCCGGTGGCCGCCTGCGCCTGGCCGCCGCGGGCTCCGGAGGTGGCCGGCGTGCCGGTGGCGGCGGCGTCGTGACGACCCCGACGCGACGCGGGCACGCGGGCCGAGGCGATCGCCCACCTCGCCTGCCTCGATCGCCCGGACGGCCGAGCGCCTGGCCCGCCGTGCAGGCGACCGACACGCCGGCGCCGGTGGTCGTCGCGGCCCCGACGGCGCTGGCGGAGGCGGCGATCGCGCGGCCCCCGGGGATCGTGGCCCGGCACCTCGTCGAGGCCCGGTGTGCAGATCGCCGCGGCGCCGCGCGCTCGCCCACGGCACGCTCCTCGGCCGAGCCCCTGCTCCTGGCGTTGCTGGCCAGCCGCGACGCGGCGGTCGCCGAAGCCGCCGCCGACGCCTCGGCCGGTGGGCACTCCTGGCAGCGGCGGGCCGCCCAGGCCTGGCCCAGGCCGACGACCGCGGAGCCGTCGCCCGCGCATGCCGACTGGCCGTCTCGCTGCTCCAGGGCGACCGCGACGGGGGCGGGCTGGCGTGTGGCCAGCGATGCCGGCGGAGTGACGCTGCCCTCCTGACCGTCGGTCGACCGTCGGCGGACGGTCGGTGGGTGGCCAGTGGTCTGAAACCATTGAGGATTTCTCCCGCTCGCCGTGGCCCGGCCGGTGCACTGGACGCCCGCACGTCTTGCACCGGAGGTGTCCATGCGCAGCGCTCTGCTCTTCTCTGTCATGACCCTGGCCGCCGCGTCGGCGCTGGCCGCGCCCACCGCGCGGGGGTTCGAGGCCAACCGCGGGCAGCTCGATCCGCGCGCCGACTTCGTGTGGCGGGCGGGGGACCAGGCGGTCTTCATCGGGCGGGATGCCTTCGTCATCGCCCAGCCACCCGCGGCGCTCGGGGTGCAGGTGGTGGACGCGGCGCCCGGGCGGCGCGTCGTGGGGGAGGCGCCGCTGCCCGGGCGCCTGCACGATCTGTCCGTCGGCGGCGTGCGCGACGTGCCGCTGTACGGGCGTGTGGTCGTCGAGGGGCTGCTGCCGGGGGTGGACCTGCGCTGGCACCAGGAGGCCGGGGCGCTGGAGTACGACTTCCATGTGCAGCCCGGGGTCGACGCCGGCAGCATCCGGCTGGCCTTGCAGGGAGCGACGTCGGCGCGGGTGCGCGCGGACGGGGCGCTGGAGGCGGTGACGCCCGGCGGGCCGGTGGTCCAGCGGGCGCCCGTGGCCTGGCAGGAGGTGGCGGGGGCGCGGGTGCCGGTGGCGGCGCGCTGGGCCGCACGCGGGGCGGCCTGGGGCTTCGAGCTGGGCGCGGTGGACGCCCGCTACCCGCTGGTGATCGACCCCATCGTCGAGTACGGCACCTGGCTCGGGGGGAGCGCCTCGGACGCGGTGCAAGACGTGGCCGTGGGGCCGGATGGCGACCTGTACGTCACCGGCTTCACCACCTCCATCGACTTCCCGTTCACGCTGGGCGGGGCCATCGCGCCGGCCTTCCAGGCGCCGCCGCAGGCCAAGGCGTTCGTGACGCGGCTGCGGCCCGGGGCCGACAATGGCCCGGATTCGCTGATCTATTCGGCCTTCATCGGCAGCCCGGCGGGCGAGGGGGCGGCCCTCGGCGCGGGCATCGACGTCGACGCGGCGGGCAACGCCTACGTCGTCGGCGTGACGTCCAGCCTGCTCCTGCCCACCGTGGGCGGCCTCGGGCCGATGCCCACCGACCACAACAACGCCTTCCTGGCGAAGCTGGACGCGACCGGCACGACGCTCCTCTTCATGGCCACGCTGGGGGGCCTGGACGTGGACGAGCTGCGGGCCGTCGAGGCGGGGGACGACGGGGTGGTGGTCGTGGCCGGCCGCACGGCGAGCATCGACTTCCCCACGGTGGGGGCCTACCAGCCGGGCATGCCCAACCGGCTGTTCCAGGCCCTGGTGATGCGCATCGACACCACCCAGGCGGGGCCGGGGGCCATCCTGTACTCGACGCTCTACGGCGGCGGGGCCAGCGAGGACGCGGACGCGGTGGCCGTGGACGCCGCGGGGCGCATCTACATCACCGGCTCGACGGCGTCGTACGGCTCGGCGCTGGCCGTGCCGCTGCCCGTGACGCCCAACGCCTTCCAGCCGAACAACGCCGGGGGCCGCGATGGCTTCGTGGCGGTCTTCGATCCGTCGCTGACCGGCGCGGCCTCGTTCGTCTTCGGGTCGTACCTGGGCGGCCAGTACGCCGAGAACGACACGGTCTTCCACGGCGGCATCGGCGTCGACGACACGGGGCGGGTCTTCGTGACGGGCACCACCCAGTCGCCCAACTTCCCGACGAAGGCGGCCTATGACAGCACCCTCAACACCGGGTCCCTGGCGGTCATCGACGCGTACGTCGCGGCGGTCGATCCGTTCGCGGTCAACCCGGCCGACAGCCTGGTGTGGTCGACCTACCTGGGCGGCGCCACGTTCGAGGACGCCTACGACCTGACCATCGACGCCAACGGCGACGTGGTGGTGGTGGGCCAGACGGTCTCCGCCGACTTCCCGCGCTCGCCCTGCACGCCGGCCCAGAAGCTGTACGGCGACGCGTTTGTCACCCGGTTCTCGCCCGACGGCGAGCTGCTCTTCTCACCACCCTGGGCGGCAACGGCTACGACCGGTTCTTCGCCGTCGCCCCCACCGGCACCCCCGGCGTGCTGGCGCTGGCGGGGGACTCGGCCTCCACCAACGCGCCCGTCTCGGCCAACGCCTGGCAGCCCGCGCCCGCCCACGCCACCGCCAACAACTTCCGGGATGGCTGGGTGGTGCAGCTGGGCGGCCTGAGCTGCCCGGCGCCCCCCACCCCGGCGGATGACGCCTACGCCGTCGTGGCCGGCGGCTCCCTCGTCGTGGCCGCGCCCGGCGTGCTGGCCAACGACACGGATCCCAACGGGGACGGGCTGATCGCGCTGCTGGACGCCGACGTCGCCCATGGCGCCCTGGCCCTGGCCGACGACGGCAGCTTCACCTACCAGCCCGCGCCCGGCTTCGTCGGATCCGATGGCTTCACCTACCTGGCCCAGGATTCGGGGGGCCTGCAGGGCCTGGCCACCGTGACCATCGAGGTCACGCCGCCGTCGCCGACCCAGCCCATGTGCACCACGCCGGCCCAGCCCGACGAGCTGGCCTGCCTGGTCGCGGCCACCCTGAGCCCGGCGTTCCATCCGGCCGTGACCGACTACACGGTGCTCGCGCCCAGCGATCAGGTCCTGGCGGTCACCGCGACCCTCGCCGACCCGGGTCTGAGCCTGTACGTCGGCGGCAACCCGGCCGTCTCGGGCCAGCCTGTCAACGCCTGGGCGCCGCCGGGCGGCACCATCGAGGTGGTGCTGTACGACGGCTGGACGGAGGTCAACCGCTACACCCTGGCCGTCGACGCCCCGCCGCCGCCCGAGCCCGACAGCCAGCCGGCCCTCCTGGCCCTCGACATCCCGGGCCTCAGCCCGGCCTTCGACCCGGCCGTCACGGCCTACACGGTGCCCGCCCCCGCGGGCGGCGAGGGCTTCGTGCCCGTGACCGCCACCCTCGGCAACCCCGCGAACATGCTGCACATTCAGAGCACGCCCGTCGCGTCCGGCCAGACCTGGGACGCCTGGACCCAGGCCGGCGCCAGCCTGTCGGTGGTGGTCTACGACCCGGCCTGGCAGGTGGTGGCGGCCTACACCATCGCGGTGGAGCCGTAGGAGGCGAGGCCGCTCAGGTGGCCACCGCCGAGAGGCGGGCGAGGGGCGGGGTCTCGAGGGAGGTGGCGCTCTCCCGGGCGCCGTCGCGCTCGCCCACCACCTCCACCTCCACCTTGAACTGCTCCTGCCAGTCACCGGCAGGCGGGCCGCGGAAGTCGACGCGGAGCTGGACGCTCTGGCCAGGGGCCAGCGTCGTCGCGGGGGCGCCGGTGGCGGCGTCGGTGATGGCCAGGATCTCGCTGTCCAGGGGCGGGTCGAGGTGGATGACGAGGTCGCGGGCGGTCAGCGCGTCGACGGGAGCGCTGCCGGTGTTCTCCACCTGGATGAGCAGCATGGCGCCGTCGCAGTTGAGCAGGCCGCAGCCCTCCTCCGCGCAGTCGCCCGCCTCGCCGGAGATGTCGGCGCCCGGATCGGGGGCCGCGGCGCGGGCGCCGGGCAGCGACATGGCCTCGTCGGGGCAGTCCCAGTAGTTGCCGAGGTGGCCCGACACGAAGGTCAGCGCGAGGGTGGTGCCGGGCGGCAGCTGGCCGGGGTCGTTGCCGGCGTCCTGGGTGCAGGCGGCGGCCGAGAGGGCGACCGAGAGGGCGAGCAGGGTGCGGGTGATGGCGCGCATGGTGGATCCTTTCTCTTTGGATTACAGGGTGTTGAGGAACTCGATGAGGGTGGCCTGGTCGGCGGCGTCGAGGGGCAGGCCGGCGGGGTGGCCGTCGGCCAGTAGGGCCTCGAGGGTAGGGGCGCTGCCGTCGTGCAGGTAGGGGGCGCGGCCGGCGATGCCCAGCAGGCGGGGCACGCGGTAGGCCCCGGTGCCGCGCTCGGGATCGAAGGCCACGGCCGGATCACTGGCCAGCGCCGAGGCGGGGACGAGGCCACCCCCGTAGCCCTGGGCCGCGTCGTGGCAGCCGCCGCAGCGCCGGGCGAAGAGCGCGGCCCCCGCCGCGGGCGGGTCGGTGGGGGTCGGGGCCTCCAGGCCGGTCACGTAGGTGGCCAGCGCCCACGTCAGGGCGCGGTCGGGGCGGCGCGCCATGCGGTGGCCGAGGATGTACTGGGTCTCGAAGCGCACGGCGAAGGTCGTGCGGCCGGCGACGCGGATGACGCCGCTGTGGTTGATGAAGCGCGCCTGGGCCAGGCCCACCAGGTCGGGGATGCGGGTCGGGTTGTCGAGGGCGCCGTCGGTGACGTCCACCTGGCCCTCGCCCCAGGCCCGCAGGGCCGCCGGGATGGCGTCCGTAGGCGCCTGCCCCCGCGCCTCGGCGAAGAGGGCCCGCGCGAGGCCCAGGTTCAGGCGGCGGTCGCCGCGGCCGGGGGTCTCGTCGGCGCCATGGCAGAAGGCGCAGGTCATGCCGACGCGCACGGCGCCGTCGGCGTCGGCGAACCGGACGAGGCCGCGGACGGTGCCGTCGGCCCGGGGGACGATCCCCACCTCGGCCCAGCGCTCGGGTCGGGCGGCCAGCCAGTCCAGGTAGCGATCGGCCCGCATGGGCAGGCGGTTGAACACCTCGGCGCCCAGCGCACGCCAGCCGGTCTCGTCGGTGGGCAGCGTGGCCGGCACGAGCGCCTGGCCATCGGCCAGATCGAGGGCGCCCCCCGCCGCGAGGGCGTCGCCGTCGGCCACGCGGAAGGGCGCGACGGGGGACGCGAACACCGGGAGCAGATCCCATCCGCCGACGGGCAGCGCATAGCTCGTCAGCAGGCTCTGGCTGTACGGCAGGTCGGGCCGCCACAGCGCCGCTTCGAGCGCGGCGCGCCGGGCCTCGCGGTCGTGCAGGTAGGCCTCGCGATCCCCGGGGGCGTCCACCGGGGGCGGGGCGCAGCCGAGCGCGACCGCGAGCAGGAGGAGGGGGTAAATCCGCATGATGACAACGGTTTGCGAGGGCCGTGCCACCACGGCGCGAGGCCGCCTGGCGTCGCCACGGGGTCGGTGTCGGCGGTTTTCCGAGGCGCGCTCGGCGCGGATTTTCGTGGCCCGGGGGCGGCGCTTCTGGTGTGGTACACCCACCGAGCGGACCACCCGAGGAGGCCAGCGTGCGGATCGTGACCGTCATCTCCGACCTGCACCTGGGGGGGCGCTTCGGCCACGGGGATGATCGTGGCTTTCGCATGATGACGCGGCCCGATGCGCTGGCGGCCTACATCCGGTCGCTGGCGCGGGGGTCCGAGCTGGTGATCAACGGCGACTTCGTGGACTTCCTGGCCGAGGAGGGCGTCGAGGGCGCCGGCTGGACGCCGTTCGTCGCCGATCAGGCCGCGGTGGTCGAGCGGCTGGCGACGCTCATGGGCGCGCCGCTGGCCGCCGGCGAGGCGCCGCCCGCCGGCCGGTCGCCCGATGCCCTCGTCTTCGACGCGCTGGCGGACCACCTCACGGCGGGGGGCGAGCTGACCCTCCTGCTGGGCAACCACGACCTGGAGCTGGGCCTGCCGGCCGCCCGGGGCGCCGTCGTCGAGCGCCTGGGTCCGGGGGGCGGCCGTACCCGGTTCGTCCTCGACGGCGAGGCGTACCTGGTCGGGGACGCCCTCATCGAGCATGGCAACCGCTACGACGGCTTCAACGTCGTGAACCAGGACGCCTTCCGGCAGCTGCGCAGCTTGCTGTCCCGGGGCCACTGGCCGGCCGACGCCCAGCGGATCTCGGCCTTCGAGGCTCCCCTGGGCTCGCAGCTCGTCGCCGGGATCATGAACCCCGTCAAGCGCGAGCTGGCCTTCGTCGATCTGCTCAAGCCGGAGGGGCCCGGCCTGTACGCGCTGCTGCTCGCGCTGCGGCCTGGCCTGCTGGGAAAGCTCAAGCAGATCGCGGTCTTCAAGTACCAGGCCCGCGGCCGGGAGCCCACAGGCGCGCTGCCGCCCGAGGCGGGCCTGCGCGGGGAGGGGGTGATGCGCAGCGGCGGCGGGGGTGGCGACGTCTGGCAGTTGCTGCGGGACGAGGGCTTCGATCCCGGCCTCGTCCGGGAGGTGCGCGGCGCGCTCGAGCCCGGCGCCGAGGCGACCCGCGGCGTGGGCACCCGCAGCCTCGACGACGAGGCGACGCCCGGCGTGGGCACCCGCAGCCTCGACGACGAGGCCCCCGGGCTGGTGGAGCGCCTGAAGCTCAAGCTCATCCGCGCGGCCCTCCACCGCGACGACCTGCAGGGCATCTGGGACCCCGCCGTCGAGAGCGCGCTGGCGTATGCGGTGGCGGCGGGCGAGCTGGCCGATCGTGGCTTTCGCTACCTCGTCTTCGGGCACACGCACCTGGCCCGCGACATCACGCTGCCGGGCGGCGCCCGCTACCTGAACTCGGGGACGTGGGCCAACCTGATGGGCTTCCCACCCGGCATCGAGCTGGCCACGGACGCGGGCCTCGCGGCCTTCGTGGCCGACCTGGAGGCGAACCGCCTGGCGGGCTACGAGCGGTTCGAGCCCCACGCCGTCGAGCTGATCGTCGAGGGCGACCGGGTCAGCGCAGCGCGCCTCGTCGAGCCGGCCGAGATTCTGGCCGCATCCAAGAAAAAATGAGCGAGAACAGCGGGTTGCAGGAGGCGGGGCGTCCTGCGGACGTCCTCGCGACCTACCGCGCGGCGCTCTGCGGGCAGCCTCCGGTCCCCGGAGACGTCCACCTGCGGGTGTCGCGGTGTGACCCACCGGGTCCCGCGGTGCCGCTCTGGACGCTCATCGAGCCCGGCTGCCGGCTGGTGGTCTCGGGCCCGCCGGGCAGCGGCAAGACGACGCTGGCGGCGGAGCTGGTCGCGCTCGCCGGCGGGCCCGTGGTGGTGCGCGTCGAGGCGGCGCGCTTGCTGGCCGGGCACCCGTTCGACGCGGCCCAGGCGGATCTGCGCGCAGCCGTGGGGCCGGTGCGGTCGGCGGGGCTGGCGGAGGCCCTGCGGGCGGAGCCGGGCCGGGTCTGGGTGCTGGTGGACGGCCTGGATGAGGCGGTCGCGGCGGCGCGCGACGCGGTGGAGATGCTGGCCCAGACGCTGGGGGAGGCCGCGCTCGTGGTCTTCGACTCCGGCGCCTGCTTCCATGATCCCCGGCTCGGGCTCTTCGAGGAGGCGCGGGTGCTGCCCCTGAGCTTCGGCGACCAGGCCGACCGGGCGCGGGCGCACCTGGGGGATCGGGGCGGCGCGCTGGTGGCCCACCTCCGCGCGAGCCTCGGCCTGCACCGCCTGGCGCGGCGGCCGGGGACGCTGCAGCTGCTCATCGAGGCGGCAGAGGCGGCCTGGGTGGCCGGCGAGGCCCTGCCCACGCGGCCGGCGGCGGTCTTCGCGCGGGTGGTGGACCACCGGCTCGCGGGGCTGCCGGCCCCCGCCGAGGCCCGCTTCGCGCTGGCCCACCTGGCCCTGGCGCTCGTGAGCCTGGGAGAGCCGCCGTGGTCGCGGGAGGTGCTGGTGGGCACGCTGGCCGCCCTGGCCGCCGGCCACCGCGTACCCGGCCAGGCCGCCGCCCACCGCGCGCTGCACGCCGACGCGGCGCCCCGCATCCACGGGGCCCTGGCCGCCAACCGGGCGCCGGCGGGGCGACTCTTCATCCACCGGGTGGCCGTGGCGACGGGCCTGATGGTCGAGAAGGCGGGCGGATTTCTCTTTGCAGACAGTGGGTTGCAGGCGGCGCTGGCAGCCTCGGTGCTGGCGCAGCGGCCCGTCGCCGAGGTGACGGAGGCGGGCCGCGTGGCGGCCGCCTCCCCGGGGGCGCCCGAGCGCTGGCTCCAGGTCTTCGCCCGCTACGCCGAGGGCACGTCCTCGCCCGTCGACACCCTCTACGGCCTGGTCACGAGCGGGCTGGCCCAGGACGCCCTCGTCCGCGTCGGGGGCGCCGACCCCCGCGAGGTCCTCGCGGGCATGGGCTTGATCGACCGGTACCGGACGCTGGCGGACGCCTGGCGCGATGATCCCGCGGCCCGGGCGACGCTGCGGGCCTGGGTGGGGCCCGGGTCGGCCCTGAGCGTCTGCGCCGAGGCGCACCATGCCCTCGCGTCCATCGGCCGGGCCGAAGACGACGCCCTGTTCTTCGCCCGCATCGGCAGTCCGCAGTACCGCGCCCCGCAGCTCGCGCGGCTGGCCGTCCCGGCAGGCAGCTTCCAGCGCGGCGAGCACACCATCCAGGTGGGCGCCTTCGAGCTGGCCACGACGCTGGTCACCGAGGCCCAGTATGCGGCCTTCGACACCAGCTTCGTCCCGGGGCCCGACCCCTCGGCCCCCATGAGCAGGGCGAGCTGGTACGTCGCCTGGCTCTTCTGCCGCTGGGTGGGCGGGCGTCTGCCGACGGTGGCCGAGTGGGAGCGGGCGTACCGGGCCGGGCTGCTGGCGGACGAGGGCGTGGGCGAGCAGTGGTGCCACGACTGGTGGCGCTGGCCGGCCCTCCGGCCGCGGATCGATCCGGTTGGGCCGGTCGGCGGGGCGGAGCGGTCGACGTGCGCCGAGGCCAGCCCGGGCGGGCCCCCGGCGGCGCGCGGCCCGCGCATCCCGGGGCGCTTCCCGTGGGTGGCCGATGGCCGCATCCGGGTGGCCTGGGGGGCGGAGATCCCGCCGCTGGTGGAGAACTCTCTGAACCCCTAGCGAGGGAGGGACGCGATGAAGACGCTCTGGCTCGTGCTCGGGCTGCTGGCCGGGAGGGTCGAGGCGGCGCCGCCCGCGACGCCCTCGGTGGCGGTGCTGGCGGTCGCCGAGGCGCCGCTGCTGCGGTCGGAGCAGCGGGGGCTGGATCGGCTGGGGAAGCGCCTGGGTGCGCTGAAGCGGCCGGTGACGGTGGGCGTGGCCGAGGGCGCGCGGGCGGATCAGCTCCGCGCGTGGCTGGAGGCGACGGATCCGGCGGCGCGGGCGAAGCTGCCCGTGGCCGAGGCGCTCGGCCCCGACGGCCTGGTGGTGGCCATCCGGTTTGCCCCAGCGCCCGACAAGCGCGCGAAGCGGCCCCTGGGCGTCGTGGTGCTCCGGGCCGCGGCGCCCCATGAGGTGATCTGGGCGCAGGGCATGGGCCTCGCCGAGCAGGGGATGGGGGATTTCATCAAGCTTCTCAAGGAGTTGCCGTGATGAGGTGGCTGCTCTCGCTGGGGCTTGGGCTGGCTGCGCTGCCGGCCTGGGCGGGAGATCGGGAGGCGGACATCCTGGTGGTGCGCCTGGACGACGGCGCCGATCCGGCCTCGAAGGGCTGCTTCGGGCGGGTGCGGGCGGCCATCGCGGGGGCCTACGCGAAGCCGGTGTCGGTCACCCGGGCCGCCTTCCTGAAGGCGGTGGGCGTCGAAGGCGCCGAGGACCTGCTGAGCTGGCCCTTCGAGCAGGTCTGGCGCGGCGCGCCGAAGCCCCGGGGCGAGGTACAGGCCTGGGATGCCATCGTGGTGCTGGACTGCGGCCCGGGAGCGGCCGCCTGCACGCGGTGGTCGCGACGGGCAGCCACCCCGTCGATCAGCCCCCGACGCTGGTGCGCCTGGCGCTGCCGACGGCCAGCGCCGTGGCCCAGAAGTGGCTGGTCGCGCAGGTGGTCGGGGCGGCCTGGCTGGACTTCAGCCGCTGACGGTCGGGGGCCGATTCGATGTCCGGTAGACCGCTCGCGTGCGCTGCCGACGAAACTCCGCCAGCGGCCGCAGCGGTTGCCATCGCCATGGGTATCGGGGACCAGGCGCCTGAGCGCCAGGCAGTAGCGGATGGGACGATCGCGAACGGCGGCGTGGACTTCGGCCCGGGTCGCGTAGCCGCGCTCCCAGATGTCGGAGCCGGCGACCTCGTTTGCGCACGTCAGACAGCTCTTCTCGGTCATGGTGTTGCCCTCCAGAGGGGGCGCCCGTGCCCCCTGGTTCCACCTTGGCGAGCAGGGTGCCGGGTGTCAACCGGGTCCATTGGGGCTTGTTGCCGGCCACCTGTTAGAGGGTCGACGTACACACCCGCACGGGGTTGGCATCACAGTTCCCGCGGCAGGGGAACCACTCGCCGCAAGCCCGCGCGACGCCGTTGTACATGTCCGACCAGCTCGTCCGGACGCCGGTGTAGAAGTAGGCGAACAGCCCGTTGATCGATACCCGGGTGGAGAAGTAGGGCCCGGTGCTGCTCTGGTAGTTGGTGAGGCGGGCCCACCGGGCACCGCACGCGGCCGAGTACCGCAGCTCGATCTTGCCCACGAGCTGGTTGTTGAGGCGCAGTTCGCGCGTCTGGAGGGTGACCGCGCCGCGGTCACAGCCCGTCACCACCGGATCCCGGCCCCGGCAGGCGGCGCCGGCACAGAGCCCCTGCTCCAGGGTCTCGACGACCTCATCGCCCGCCTCGCCTTCGTCCGCGGCCCACTCCCGAGCGGTCTCCTCGTCGGCGCAGCCGGCGAACACCACGGGCGTCAGCATCGCCAGCAGCATCATCCACAGGTTCTTGGCGGCCATGTTCCACCTCGTCGGACACCTTCGTGCCCTCTGGGCTCCCCCAAGCTCCCCAGACCATCCGGGGCGGCTCGGCGGAACGTGACCTGGAAGTTACGGGGAGGGGCAGCAGCGATCCCGTCACGCGACTTCGTCGGCGATGAGCAGGTACAGCCCCGGCTCCGGACGGTAGATGGCTGCCCCGGACGACCCGCGCAGGCGACGCTGGAGGCGGTGGACGGCGTCGCTGATTCGGGTCGACGTGTGCTTCGACTCGGGCAGCCCCAGGCGCCGCGCGAGGGCCTCCCACGAGACGGGGGCCGGGGAGACGGCCCGCAGCTCTTCCCAGATCGCTCGGAGCATGGGGGTCAGGGGCGTGGGCTCCGGTGGTCGTGGCGAGCTGACCGGCGGAGCCTGCCAGGGGGTTGAGCCGAGCGCGACCTCGAACGGGAGGTCGTTCTGCGTCCGAAGGTGCCAGCGCGCGGAGCCGGGGGGCGCCGACACTCGCAGGCCGAGAGGGGCCAGGCGCTGGTTGAGGCGACTGCGGAGCTGGCTGAGGGCGTGCCGCAGGCGCTCGGCGGCCGGTGACTCGGCGGGTGGAGGGGTCAACCCGCCGATGGGTTCGTCGGGGCCGACCGAGAGCTGCTCGCGCTCGTGCACCATCGCGGCGGCGTCATGGAGGAGCCCGGACGGGCCGGATGATGATGAGCAGGGTCAGCAGCGCCTGCTGAGGCCGGGTGAGCTGGGCGCTGCGGCCGTCCGCTCGGCTCAGGCGGCCACCCTCCAGGTCGAGCCGCAGTTCGCCGGCCGTGGGACGACCCGGCTGCCGAGGACGGCGAGCGCGAGGCGCTGGCCGCTCGGGTGGGCGATGAGCGGGTGCGAGGTCGTGGGGAGCGCCAGCCAGCGAGGCCATCGCGGACGTCTTCACCGGGTCGGAGGGCGGTGCCTTCCTCAGGGCGTCGAGGGCGGCCGCCGGGCTGGCCTCGACGCCCCGGAGAAGGGCCTCCGGACGACCGTCCAGGCCGATGACCTCGAGGAAGGCCTGGGCGGCAGGGCCAGCAGTTCGTCGGCGTGCACGCCCAGGTGGGCCAGCCGGGTCCGAATCGCTCCGGGCGCCAGACGGTCGCCGATCGGGAGCCCGGTCGCGCGCGCTGCCTGCCCCCAGCGACGTCATCGCGGCCCCGGGGAAGAGGCGGCAAACCCGGCTGGGGTCTTCGTGACTCTGCGCGCCGATGGTGAAGTACGCCGCCTGGACTGCACGCGCCAGGCGACCGACGTCCTGGAGTGGGGAGGGTCTCTCAAGCTGGCCGCGAGCGCGAGCAGGGTGTCCCGATCGGGGCGCCCCCCCGGCCCTCAGGTCGTCGATCTCGCGGGTCGTCATCAAGGGCACGGCCGAAGGTGGAAGCCCCGCCCCCCGCAGCACCAGGCCGGTGAAGTCGGTGACTTGCTGGGCCACGCTCCGGGTGAGCATCCAGGACGTCGGCAAGACCTCTCCCACCGCCCTCGCAGGCCGCTCATCTGCCGACGCAGCGGGCTCTGGACGCCCAGGCCGTCTTCTCGATGAGCGCCAGGCGTGCGTGATGAAGCGATCCTGGCCGCCGGGGGCCGGGTCGCCGGTCGTCCCCATGAGGCCGGCGTGCACCAGCGGCCGCAACGCCTCGAAGACCGGGAGACCCACCGGGTGCTCCAGCATGCTGCCCGGCGGGAAGATGACGTGGTCAGCCACCAGCAGCAGCAGCTTGAGCTGGGTGATGACGGTGGGGACCGCATGCCGGTGGTGGGGATCACGCCGGTGTGGGATCGAGCTCGCCGCAGCAGACGACGAGCTTCTGCAGGGCGGCGCCTGCGTCGTTCATCCAGGCGCTCGCCACGCCTGGAGGATCAGCGCCGCCACCGCAGCGGGCTGGTCGAGGTGTACCCAGTGCGTCCCCGCCGGGACGACGTGGGTGGCCGCTACGGGCTGGAGCGCCGTCACGTCGGCCGCTGCCCCGTGCTCGCCCGCGATGTAGACCACCAGCTGCTCGAGCTGGAGGAATCGGGCGGGCCTGAGGACCAGGCAGCGACCAGGTGCCCGACGAGGCGGGTGAAGTCTGCTGATGCACCCGGCGCACGTTGGCCGCGTAGGCCAGGGTGGCTGATCCGTGGCGCCCGCCAGGGCGCCGAGCAGCACCCGCTGGCCGTCTGGACCAGCGAAGCGCCCCACCCCGGCGGCGTTGGTCGGCGTGAACGACCCTCCAGCGACCACCTGGCGGCACGTCGAGGTTCGCTCGGCCACCTGCACCCCACCAGGGCCTGAGGAGTGGCCGATGACCTGGAAGCCACGCTCCTGCCAGTCTCCGGGCAGGGAGGCCAGCGCCACGTTCGCCAGATCGTCGGGCGTGCCCCCGGGCTGGCCGTGCAGATCAGGCGCCCAGACGGTGCCGTGGGGACGCAGGAGGCGCAGGAACGGCTCGGCCGCCACGGGGTGATCGCCCAGGCCGTGGAGGTAGAGCCAGCGAGGGAGCTGCGGGTCGTCCAGGTTCATTCCCCGTGCTGCGATCGAACCATGGACACTGCGCAAACCGCCGACGCCCGTCAACGGCCATGGTGGCGCCGGACCGACGGCCTGCACTGGACTCCCACGCCGTCGTCGTCGACCATGCGCCGATGGATGCGCGCCTCTCCACCCTGTTCGAGCGCCACGGGCCCCTGGTCTACCGCCGGGCGCTCCAGCTCCTGGGCAACCCGGCCGACGCCGAGGAGGCGACGCAGGAGGTCTTCATCCGCGCGGCGGCCGCGCTGGATCGCTTCGATCCGCGGGCGAAGATCTCGACCTGGCTGTACCGCATCACCTCGAACTACTGCTTGAATTCATTGAGAGATCGGGCGCGGCAGCGGGTGCTGCTGGCCGAGAACGCCGAGCAGGTGGCGCCAGGATCGGTGCCCTACGACGTGGGGCAGATGGTGCTGATGCGCAGGTTGCTGGCCGAGGCGGATCCCCGCGAGGCGGCGGCGGCGCTCGCGGTGTTCGTGGATGGCATGAGCCACGCGGAGGCGGCGGCGGTGCTGGAGGTGTCGCGGCGGACGGTGGGCAACCTGTGCGAGCGGTTCACCACCTGGGCGGCACAGCGGCTGGCGGAGGAGACGCCATGAGGGTGCCCGTTTCGCAGAGCTGGCGGGTTGAACGGCCGCCATGACGACACACTCCTTGATCCCTCGACACTCCGGCCGGCCGATGCGCCGTCGGAGCTGATCCTCGATGCCTTCGTCACCGGCGAGGCGACCCCCGAGGAGCGGGCCCGCGTCGAGGCCTGGGCGGCGGGCGGATCCGCCCAATTGTGGCGCTCGGCGCGGCGGGCCGGCTTCGACGGCGGTGGAGGGCCTGCACGCGGGGGCGCTGCGGGCGCGCATCGCGGCGCGGTGCTCGCGGCGCGCCGGCCGTGGTGGCGGCGGGTGCCGCCGGTGCTGGCCCTGGCGGTGGCGGCGGCGCGGCCCTGCTGGTCATCCGGTTCGGGCCCGCCGGTGAAGACGCCGAGCCCCTGGGATGACCAGGTGCGGGTGAAGGGGCGGCGCTCACGCTGCGCGTCTTCCGGGATCGGGGCGGCCAGGCCGAGGAGCTGGTGGCGGCGCGACGGTGGGGGCCGGGGACCGCTCGCGGTTTCGGCCTGGAGGGCTGCCGGCGGGCGGGCATGTGCTGATCGCGGGCCGTGAGGCCGCCGGTGAGCTCTTTGCCTATGCCCCCATCGGGGCAGCCTGCCCCGCGCGGGCCTGGACGCCGAGGCGCTGCCCGGCGGGGCCGGCTGGACGCCAGCGCCGGGCGGAGGACGTTCCTGGATCTGGTGCCCGGCCCCGTTCGAGCTGGCGGATCTGCGGCCTCGGCCCGGGCCCGAGGCCCTGGAGACGCTGCCGGGGTGCAAGACGGCGGCCTTCCCCTGGAGAAGCGCGTGGTGTGAGGCGCTCGTGGCCTCTGCTGCTGGGCGCGGTGGCGCCGGCCGCGGCGGCGACCCACGTCGTGGCCATCGGCAACGACACCGGGCGCGCGGAGGAGGCCGAGCTGGCCTATGCCGAGCGCGACGCGGCTCGCTTCGTCGAGGTCATGCGCCAGGTCGGCGGCGTGGCCGCGAGCGATGTGGTGCTGCTGACGGGCGGCGACGTCGGCGCGGTGCGCCAGGCCCTGGCGGCGGTGGAGGGGCGGCTCGGGGGCGAGGACGTCCTGGTGGTCTACTACTCGGGCCATGCCGACGCCGCGGGCCTGCACCTGGGCGACGAGACGCTGCCCTACGAGGAGCTCAAGCGCCAGGTGTCCGAGGCGCCCGCGGCGGTGCGTGTGCTCATCCTGGACGGCTGCCGGTCGGGGGGGCTGACGCGGGTGAAGGGCGCCAAGGCCGCGGAAGGATTCGCACTTTCCCTCGAAGACAGGCTCGATGTGCAGGGCCTGGCGGTCATGACCTCGAGCGCCGCCGGCGAGGACAGCCAGGAGTCGGATGCCCTGGAGGGGTCGTTCTTCAGCCACCACCTGATGGCGGCGATGCTGGGGGCCGGCGACGCCGATCGGGACGGGCGCGTCACGCTCACGGAGGCCTACGCCTACGCCTACCGCCAGACGCTGCGGGCCAGCGGGCGGACGGCGACGCTCCAGCACCCGACCTACGCCTATGACATCCGGGGGCGCGGCGATCTGGTGCTGGCGCGGCTCGACGCCGGCCGGGGCCTGGGCCGGCTGCGGCTGGCGGTGCCGGGGACGTGGCTCGTGCGCGATGGCGACGAGGCCGGGCCGGTGCGCCTGGAGGTGACGACCGAGGAGGCCGGGGTGGCGGTGGTGGTGCCCGCGGGCGCCTACTTCGTGCAGGCCCGGCAGCGCGATCACCTGCGGGAGTACCAGGCGGTGGTGGCGGCGGCCCAGGTCACGGATCTGGCCGCCGAGCCCTTCGAGCAGGTGGCCTACGCCCGGCTGGTGCGCAAGGGCGCGGCGCCGGCGGCCCAGGGCGTCGTGGTGCTGGGGGGAGTCGAAGGCGCGGCCCTGGTGGGCCAGGGCCTCATGCCCGTCGCGGTGGTGGGCTACAGCCTGGATCTGCCCTGGGCCACGCTGGGCCTGCGGGGCCGCTTCGGCCAGGCGGCCTCCCAGCCGGGCGAGCCCGAGAGCACGCTGCGCACCGCCGCGCTCGGCCTGACCTTCGAGCGGGTCTTCGACGCCACGCCCTGGCTCAGCCTGGGGCTGGGCCTGCTGGGGGAGGGGCTGTACCGGGATCAGCGGTTCGCGAAGACGGCCGCGACGACGCCGGATCGGGCCGCCTTCGGCGCGGCTCTCGGTGGGCTGGCGGCGGTGGAGACGCCCCTGTTCGATGGGCTGGCCCTCCGCCTGGAGGGGGGCGCGACCACCCATGTGCTGCGGGTGGCGGTGGTGGACAACGGGGCCCAGGTGGGGGCCGAGACGACGACCCGGACGACGGCCTTCGGCCACCTGGGCGTGAGCGTGAGGTTCTGATGCGGCGTGCGCTCGTCCCGGCGGTGCTCCCGGCGGTGCTCCCGGCGGTGCTCGCGGTGGCGGGCTGCGGCGACGCCCTCGTCGAGCGCGGCTACCGCGGGGTGCCCCTGCACACCTTCGCGGGCCAGATCACCACGGTGGAGGGGGATGGCACCTTCGAGCACCCGCTGCGGGCGTCCGTCTTCTGGAGCCCGTCGGGCCTGACGACCATCGACGATCGCCTGGTGGAGCAGGCCACCATCGCCGTCACGGTGCGCTTCCCGGCCACGTTCGAGATCAACGTCTTCGAGCCGCCGGGGCAGGTGGCCTGGGACGATCCCCAGGCGCCGTACCATGTGGGGCTGGTGCTCCTCTACGAAGACGTCAATGAAGACGGGCACTTCCAGCTCGAGGAGCTGCGGGGAGGGGCCCGCAACCACGTCCTGCTCTACCTGCCGCGGGCGCTGGCGGCGGTGGAGTCGCCCACGGGCTCGCCCCTGCCCGCCGGGTTCCAGAGCCAGCGGCTGCCGCTGCCATGCGAGTCGGAGCCGGACCACGAGGCGCCCGACGGGGCCGCCTGCGGCGTGCCGCTTGGGGCGGCCTGCGGCCAGGACGCCGACTGCGGGGTCGAGGGGGTCTGCCTGCGCCGGGATCGCTACACCACCTGGCCGGGGGGCTACTGCGTCCAGCCGGTGGGGGCCTGCGTGCCGCCGGGCAGCGTGCTGGAGAGCACCGAGGCCAACGGCGGCCCGACCGCCGACTACTACCTGCTCGGCTGCCATGACGACGACGACTGTCGGGTGGCCGAGGGCTACCGCTGCGAGAACGGGCGGCTCTGCGTGCCCGGCGAGCCGGCGTCCCTGGAGCTGCGGCTGGATCTGCCGGCCGTCATGTCGCCGGTCTGTCTGGCCGAGTCCGAGGATCACGAAGAGCACCACCCCTGATCGGTCGCGCCCCCGTTTTTCTTTGCCGGAACCACACCCTCGGCGGGTTCAACCCCATGAGAACCAACCCCGCCCTCGCCGGGCGGAGAGGAGTGATTCCCATGCAGAGCCACGCTGACACCACCTTCGCCTGCCCCCGCTGCTTCCACCTCGTGGAGGCCGATCTCGTCGTCCACCTGCACGCCTCGCCGCCGCCACCGCCTCCCGCGGTGCGCCGGGCCGCCTGGACCGTGATGGTCCTGGGCGCGGCCCTGATGGGGGCGGCCCTCGTCGCCTTGAGCCCGGGCCACGCGCCCGCGGATCCGGTGGTGGTGGCCATCGACGTGCCGTGATCCCAGGCCGCCCGGCGGCGACGGATCCCTGATCGCGACCACCTGACGAGGAGCACCTCATGAACCGAGCGACCTGCCGGTCGCGGACGCCCGTGCTGCGTCCGCGGCCGTGGGCGCCTGGCGTCGCCGGCCTGTGCCTGGCGATCCTGGGCGCGGTGTCTTCGGCCCGGGCCCAGGCGTGGACCCAGGCCCCCGGCCATGTCTACGTGAAGCTGGCCTACGGCGCGGCCACGGCAGGCGAGCAGTACGGCTTCGACGGCCGGGCGAAGCTGTACGCCGATGATGTCTACGCGCCGGCCTTCTACGATCGCAGCGTGTATCTGTACGCCGAGGCGGGCCTGCTGCCCGCCCTGAGCGCGTCGGTCTCGCTGCCCTACAAGCGCGTGATCGTTCGAGATTCGGCGTTTCGCTACGCCGCCGGTGCCCTGGGCGATCTGGAGCTGGGGCTGCGGCAGTCCCTGGTGCCCCTGGGCTTCGTGCCCGCCAGCGGCGCCCTGGCGGTGAACCTCAAGGCGAGCCTGCCGACCGGCTATGTGCGCAACACCGTACCGGCCCCCGGGGCGGGGCAGGTGGATCTGACGGGCTCGCTGGACTACGGCCAGGGCTTCGGCGGCTGGGGCTACGGTCAGGTGGGGCTGGGCTACCGGGTGCGGACGCCGTGGTACGGGCTGTCGACGGCGGTGCCCTGTCAGCCGGGCCAGGATCGCGGCTGTACAGCGGACGAGCGGCCCGATCATGGCGACGAGGTGGTGGCTCGCGCCGAGCTGGGGGTGCGGCCCTGGGGGCCGGTGCTCCTGCAGGGGATGGGCTCGGCGGTGATGTCGGTGGCGGCGCCCACCGTGGGGTTCGCCGTCGGGCAGACGACGCCGACGCACCAGCGCTACGTGAAGGCCGGGGCCGGCGTGCTGGTGGAGCCGGTGGCCCACCTGGGCCTCAGCGCCCAGGTCCAGGTGACGCCCTGGGGCCGCAACACCGTGAAATCCGTCGACTTCTTCTTCGGGCTGAGCACCGACTTCGACCTGGGAGGCGAGCCATGACCGTCGATCGACGCGAGTTCCTGCGCCGCGGCGCCATCGGCTTCCTGGGCCTGGCGCTGACCCGCTGCGGCTACCACGAGGTGCAGCCGCTTGTGGCGGGCATCACGCTGCCGTTCCTCACGCCGGTGGGGGACTACTACGTCAAGCACGGGGCCGAGGGGTCCATCGGGGGCTGGCGGATGCCGGATCTGCGGCCCGAGGGCTGGTCCCTCACGGTCGATGGCCTGGTCGCGCGGGAGGTCACCTTGACCTACGCCGACCTGGAGGCCCTGCCCACCGTCGAGATCGTCAAGACGATGCAGTGCGTCGTCGACTCCAACAGCGCCCAGGGGCTGGTGGGGACGGCGCGCTGGCGCGGCGTGCCCATCTCGCAGGTGCTGGCGCTGGCGGGGATCGATCGCGCCCGCGCGCGGCGGCTGCACCTGTTCGGCGCCGACGGCTTCACCAACAACCTGCCGCTCACGCGCATCTACGACCTCGATCCCAGCGAGGGGGTCGTCGAGCCGCTGGTGGTCACCCACATGAACGGGGCGCCGCTGACGCGGGAGCACGGGGCGCCGGTGCGCCTGATCGTGCACGACGGCTTCGGCTTCTCGGCGGTGAAGTGGCTGACGCGCATCACGGCCGTCGCCGACGAGCGCCCCTTCGGCACCTACCAGGACGCGGGCTTCACCGATGAGCACCGCTCGCCCGTCTTCTCGCGGATCACGGCGCCGACGGACAACCTGACGGTGCCGGCGGGGCGGGTCGAGATCACCGGCTTTGCCGCCTCGGGGGTCGAGGGCATCGAGGCCGTCGAGGTGAGCATCGACGACGGCCCCTGGCTGCCGGCGGCCCTCGCCGATCGCGCCGCCGTGCTGGCCCGGCACCCGGAGCTGGCCAGCACGCTGCAGTTCAGCGAGCGCGACCGCTTCGTCTGGCCGTTTCGCGCCGTGTGGGCGCTGTGGACGTTCGCCTGGGACGCGTCCCCGGGCCGCCACCGCGTCCGCGTGCGGGCCATCGACCGCACCGGCACCACCCAGCCTGATCGAGATCTGGAGATCAGCGATGGCGTCAACGCCATCGCCTCAATCCGAGTGGAGGTGAAATCATGAACAGTTTCAGTGTGTTCTGGGTGTGCTCTGCCCTGGCTCTGGTCGCGGCGACGGGCTGCGAGGCGCTGGATCCGAGCCCCGGGCCGAAGCCCGGCCAGGCCGCCCAGCCGGGGGCGGGCTCTCCGGGCGGGGGGTACGCGCCGGGCGGGGGGGCGCTGCCGGGCGGCGGCACCGCGGGCGGGGACGATCTGGCCCTCGGGGAGGAGCTGTACGCCCAGAACTGCGCGGTCTGCCACGGCCCGACGGGCGCTGGCGGCGCGGTCTACGGCGGGTCCATCCAGGGGCGGACGGGCATGCTGGGGGTGGTGCAGCGGGGCAGCGGATCCATGCCGCCGTTCCCCAACCTGGACGCCACCGACGTGGCGGCCATCGAGGCCTGGCTGGCCAGCTTCCTGGAGGGGCCGGGGGTGCCGGGCGGGGGCGGTGGCTCCCCCCAGGACATCTACGCGCACACCTGCGCCGGCTGCCACGGCGCCTCGGGCCAGGGCTCGACGCGGGGGCCGCAGATCCAGAACCCGGTCATCCCCTTCGCCACCTGGGTGGTGCGCAACGGCCGGCACCGGCCCGACTACGCCGACGCCATGCCGCCCTACAGCGCCAACGAGCTGCCGGCGGACGAGCTGGACGGCATCCTGGGCTGGCTGGCGAGCGCCCGCAAGCCGGCGGACGGGCCGGGCCTCTACACCCGGTTCTGCGCCAACTGCCACGGCGCGGGCGGGCGCGGGGCGGTGGTGGGGGGCATCCGGGGCGAGAGCCTGGGCGAGCTGCGCGAGAAGGTGCGCGAGGGGGAGGGCGGCCGGAACTTCGGCAGCCGGGGCAGCTACATGCCGGCCTGGTCGGCGGCGCAGCTCACCGACGCCGAGATCGCGCTGATCTACCAGGCGATCAACGGCGGCGCGACGCCCGTAGCGGGCGGGGGGGAGGACGAGGGCGACGACGATTGACGGCGGGCGGTCGATCCGGCCGCCCGCGGGCGCCAGGGCTGCTATGGTCGGCGGACCGCGTCCAGGAGGTCTCGCCGTGTTGATCGCTCCGCCGGTGTCCATGCCGGGCGTCTACGTCACCGAGGTGCCCTCCGGCGCCCACCCCATCGTCGGTGTGCCGACCAGCGTCACCGCGTTCCTGGGGAGAACCCGGCGCGGCCCGGTCAACACCCCCGTCCTCGTGACCTCAGCGGCGAAATTCGACCGCCTGTTCGGCGGGCTGCACGCCGACTCGTCGGTCGGCTACGCCGTCCGCGACTTCTTCCAGGAGGGTGGCAGCCAGGCGCTCGTGGTGCGCCTGTTCAACGACGATGACCGGGGCGCCCAGGGGGAGCGGCGGTTCCAGGCCAGGGTGCCGATGCTCATCGGCGAGGACCTGGACCAGGAGGTCTTCGCCCTGGACGCGGCCAGCCCGGGGAGCTGGGGCAACAGGCTCAAGGCCTGGGTCGACTTCGACGGCATCACCGCGGAGACCGCAGCGGCCATCGGCGAGGCGGGCTTGACCAGCGCCGAGCTCTTCAACCTGCACGTCGTGCTCGCCGACGGCCGGGGCGAGGTCCGCGAGCACGAGACCCACACGGCCGTGACCCTCCGAGCGGGGAGCGCGCGCGCCCTCGGGCCGGTGCTGGCGGGCCAGTCAGCCCTCGTGAGGTTCAGCGGGGCGTCGGGTCGGCTGAGTCCGACGAGCCAGACCGCCGGTGTCGCGATCGCGGCCGCGCTCGACTCGGATCCCCTGGGGATCAGCCACTACGACGCCGGGCTTCAGGCCCTGGACGCCGCCGACATCGTCAACCTGATCTGCATCCCGCCCGACGTGCGATCCGGTGACACGCCCCCCGCGGTCTACGCGGCGGCGGCGGCCTACGCCGAGAAGCGGCGGGCGATGGTCATCGTCGACTGCCCGGCCGCCTGGGAGAAGGTGGCGAAGATGGGCGAGCTGGCGCACATCCAGGCGACGGAGGTGGGGATCGAGGGCCTCGCGGGGCGCAACGCGGCGGTGTACTTCCCGCGGGTGTGGCGGACGGATCCCGAGCGGGGCGGGATGCCAGACGTCTTCCCGACGTCGGGGGCGATCGCGGGCATCTACGCCCGGACGGACGCCGAGCGCGGCGTCTGGAAGGCCCCCGCCGGGCAGCAGGCCACGTTCAGCGGCATCGACGGGCTCGACCACGCCCTGACCGACGCCGACAACGAGGTGCTCAACGTCCGCGGGATCAACGCCCTGCGCACCTTCCCCCACATGGGCAGCGTGATCTGGGGCGCGCGCACGCTGCGCGGCGCGGACGCGCTCGGCGACGACTACCGGTACGTGCCCGTCCGCCGGCTGGCGCTCTACATCGAGGAGAGCCTGGCCCGCGGCACGCGGTGGGCGGCCTTCGAGCCCAACGGCCAGGCGCTCTGGGCGCAGCTGCGGCAGGACGTCGGGAGCTTCCTGCTCGACCTCCTCCGGCAGGGGGCCTTCCAGGGGGCCCAGGCGAGCGATGCGTTCTTCGTGCAGTGCGACTCGACGACGACGACCCAGGCCGACATCGACCGGGGCGTCGTGAACCTGGTGGTCGGCTTTGCGCCGCTCAAGCCTGCGGAATTTCTGGTGATCTACCTGCAGCTGGTCGCCAATGGCGGCCGGTAGCGCCAAGAGGAGGGCCGGATGCCAGGCGTGAGCTTGCGCGACCCGTACCAGGGCTTCGTCTTCCGGGTGAAGTGCGATGGGTCGTATGTCGCCGGGGTGAGCAGGTGTGGGGGCTGACGGGCCCGGATGCCGGGATGGCGGGGCGCGCCGGGGGTGATCCTGCCGTGGGTGGGCCGCTCAGCGTCACCCTCGAGCGCGGGTGACCGACGACCCGAGGTTCGTGCAGTGGGCGAGCCAGGACGCGGCCGACGCCGCTGGTCCGCCGATCTCGATGCCCGGCTTCCACAAGGACCTCACCATCGAGGCGTACAACGAGGCCGGCCAGCGGGTGCTGGCCTGGCGCCTCGACCGGTGCTGGCCCGATGAGTTTCGAGCGCACGTCGACCCGGACGGCGGCGACAATACGACCGTCATCGAGTCGCTGACGCTGCTGTGCGAGGGCATCGAAGGCGGGAGGTGGGAGCGTGAGCGAGCGCGTGCAGGGCGTGACGGTTCTCCCTGGGGCGGACGGCCTGGGGACCGGTGGACACGCCGACGGTGATCCACAGCAGGCCGGGTTCGCCCAGGTCTTCGGCGGGGCCGGGGCGGCCGTCAGTGGGGCCCTCCGCGACCTGCTCCCGGGGGAGCGGGCCCGTGTCTTCGTCCGGCTCTTCAACGCCGATGATGCCCACCGCCGGTTTCGGACCGAGGTGGCCATCTGGGGCGAGGCACCGTGGCGCCGGCCGGTGCGGTGGCGCTCTCGGCCTGCCTGGACGGCGCCCTCAGGCTGCCCGTCGACGAGCTGGAGCAGCGCCTCTGGCTCGCCGCAGCGGACTTTCGCGGCCCCTCCATGGAGGCGTCGGTGGTGGTGGGCTTGTTGCCGAAGCTGCTCGGGCTCCTCGTGGGCGCGGCCCGCGTCCACACGAGGGATGCTGGCCGAGCTGCGCGGCCTGCTGGACGTGCCGGATCCGTGCCGCCCCTCTTCATCCTCAACGCCGCGAACCCGGGAGCTGGGGCAACGCTGCATGCCTGGGTCGACTTCCCGCCCGGGCCGGGCGACGCCTTCGATCTGCATGTGGCCCTGGTGCCGAGAGCCGAGCGAACCTCCTGCGCAAGGAGACCCACACGGCGTGAGCCTGCGGCCCGATGCCCCCGCTCGCTGGGGCCGGTGCTGGCGGCGGAGTCGGCGCTTCCGCCTCGGCTGGGGCCGCGGCGTGCTCGATCGGACGTCCGCGCCGGGGGGCGTATTGCTCGAGCCCGCCGCCGACTCAGCCCCGCTCGGCGCTCACTACACCGCGAGCCTCGACGCGCTGGGCGCGGGCATCGCTGGCCCTCTGGGTGCCGCCCGACGAGGGCGATCCCGCCGCCGCGCGGCGGCCGAGGCCTGGGGCGCCGCCCGCAGCCTGCCGGTGCGCCTGGACGCGCCCCCACCTGAGCTTGCCCATCGCCGCACCGCGGCGTGTTCCATGCGGTGGATCGACCCTGGAGCCGGCGCGTGGCGTGCCGGAGGGCAGCCGCGTGGAGGTGTGAGATGCGACCCCTTTTCCTAGTAGTTCTCATGGTTTCGCTGGCCGCGTGCGACGACGGCGAGGCGGCGGCGCCGGGGGAGCGGGCGGCGGACGGGCGGACGCGGGGCAGCCGAGGTGACGATGGGGGCGTGCCGGGTGACGATGCGGGCGCGCCAGGCGACGACGCCGGCGCGCCACCAGGACGACGCGGCGGTGCCCGGGGGTGACGCGCTGGACCCATCGACGACATGGCCCGAAGGGCGAAGCGCTCTTCACCAGTACTGCGCGGTCTGTCATGGCCCCGACGCCGCAGGCGGGGCCGTCTATCCGGGCTCCATCCAGGGCAAAACCGGCATCTACCCCATCATCCACGCGGGCCGCGGCGCCATGCCGCCCATCGCCGCGCTGGACGAGGGGGACGCCGCCGACATCGAGGCGTGGCTGGCCTCGCTGGTGGAGGGGCCGCCCGAGGGCCTCACGCCCCAGGAGATCTTTGGCCTGACGTGCGCGGGCTGCCACGGCGCGGCCGGCGAGCACGGCCCGGGCGCCGCAGATCCAGAGCCCCGTCGCGCCCTACGCCACCTGGGTGGTGCGCCCGGCCGCCAGCGGCGGATTTCGCAGAGCCCATGCCGGTTTACAGCGAGAACGAGCTGGCCGTCGACGAGCTGGATGGCATCCTGAGCTGGCTCGGCGAGGCGGCCCAGCCGGCGGACGGGCCGGGGCTCTACACGCGCTACTGCGGCAACTGCCACGGCGCCGACGCCCGCGGAGGCATCGTCCAGGTGGGCCTGGTGGGGCGGCCGGCCGGTGACATCAGCGAGAAGATCCGCGAGGGGGAAGGCGGCAGCAACTACGGCAGCCGCCGCGGCTACATGCCCCGGTGGACCCGCGCCCAGATCAGCGACGCCGAGGCCCAGCTCATCTGGGCCGCCATCAACGGGCGGTAGCGCCCGCCCCCACGGGTCCCGAAGAAAAAAGGCGTGACGCCTCCGCGCCAGCCGCCCTTCTCCAGGGGGAGCATGGTGCACGGAGGACGGCGTGACGACTGTGGGTGTGGATCGGCCTCGCGCTGATCGCGGCGGGCTGTGATGACGGGGGGTCGGCGACGGGGGACGCGGGCGTGGGCGGCGCCGGTGGCGTCGGTGGCGCGGGCGGCGGGGCCGGTGGTGTCGGTGGCGGTGGCGCGGGCGGCGGTGGCGGCGGTGGCGCGGGCGGTGTCGGCGGTGCCGGCGGGGTGGCGGCGCGGGCGGCGGCGCGGGCGGCGGCGCGGGCGGCGGGAGCGGCTGGGATCCCATCGCCGAGGGCTCGTCGCTCTTCATCCCCGTCCTCAACGGCCCCGACCAGCCCCTCCGCGGCTTCGTCGATCTGCACACCCACCCCATGTCGCACCTGGCGTTCGGCGGGAAGGTCTTCCACGGCGCCCCGGATGCCAGCGGCCTCATGCCCGCCGGCACGTGGCGGTGCAACGAAGAGGCCATCGAGCTGGATCGCCTGGATCTGAGCGAGGAGGAGCGCACCGCCATCGCCCTCGGCGACAGCAACTCCACCCACGGCGGGCCCGGCGATGACAACCCGTGCGGCGATGTGCTGCGCGACACGCTCATCAGCGTGCTGACGTCCATGCTGGGGGCCACCAACGAGCACGCGCCGGGGTCGGGGGGCTACCCGAGCTTCCGGTCCTGGCCCACCTGGGATGACTTCACCCACCAGCACATGTGGGTCGACTGGGTGCGGCGCACGCACGCCGGCGGGATGCGCGTGCTGGTGGCGCTGGCCCACCACAACAGCACCCTGGCGCGGGTGGCCCAGGGGGACGAGCCCCTCGACGACCAGGGCTCGGGAGACCTCCAGGTCGAGCAGATCATCGCCTGGGCCGAGCGCGCCGACTTCATGGAGGTGGCGTACTCGCCCGAGCAGCTGCGCGACATCGTGAGCCGCGACAAGCTGGCCATCGTCGTGGGCGTCGAGCTCGACGACATGGGCGACTTCAACCGGGGCGAGCTGCCCAGCGACGGGGAAATCCGTCGTGAGATCAGGCGGTTGTACGACAAGGGCGTGCGGTACATCTTCCCCGTGCACCTGACGGACAACCACTTCGGGGGCACGGCGCTCTACCAGGACATCTTCAGCGTCGCCAACCGCGCCCAGTTCGGCCGCTGGCTGGATCTGGACTGCAGCACCGAGGTGGGCCACCGCTACGGGCTGGAGGGCGACGAGCTCGACATCGTGGCGGCCGTGCTGCAGTTCTTCGATCTGGCGGACGGCGACCGGCCGGCGGTGCCTGAGTGTCTGCCCGCCGAGGGCCATGTGAACCAGCGGCGGCTGACCCGGCCGGGGTATGTGGCCCTCAACGAGATGATGCGCCTGGGCATGATGATCGACGTGGATCACATGTCCATCGCGACGATCTCCGACGTGCTCGACCTGGCCCAGGACGAGCAGTACCCGGTCAACTCGGGCCATAACGGCCCCCGCGGGGTGGGCGGCACCGAGAACGCCCGCACCGTGGAGCAGTACGCGCGCATCGCCGCCGTGGGGGGCATGGCGGGGGTGGGCTGGGAGCACCAGTCGGCCCGCGGCTTCCTGGAGAAGGTCCGCGCCGTGCGTGACGCCATGGGCGGCGTGCCCGTCGGCTTCGGCACCGACGCCAACAGCCTCGTGCTCTCGCCCCCGCCGCCCTCGGGCAACCCCATCGACTACACGCACTTTCCCCAGGCGAGCCTGGGCCTGCGCACCTGGGACTACAACGAGGAGGGCGTGGCCCACTACGGCCTGATGCCCGACTACCTGCGCGAGGTGGAGCTGATCGGCGGCGCGGACGAGGTGGACGGCCTGTTCGACGGGGCCGAGCGCTTCGCCCAGATGTGGGCGCGATCGGTGGCGGCGTCGGCGGAGGTGGCGGAGCTGGGCGCCTGCCCCCACGCCGAGCCCGGCGACCTGTGCGTGCCGCCCACCACCTTCGGCCCCTACTGCCCCCGCGGCGTGGCGGGGGATCGCGAGTTCGACGGCCACGGCCCCCGCATGACGGCGACCGCGCGGCTGGAGCTCTCCGAGGATCAGCGCCGCTTGTATGTGGTGATGAGCATGCACGCGCTGGAGGTGGACCAGGACGGCGACGTGACCGGCGACGGCAGCGAGGCCTTCGGCGAGTGGACTGAGCTCATCGCCGAGGTCCCGGAGGAGGATCCCCTGGGCATCATCACCGGCGTCATCTCGCCCACCGAGTCGTCGGTGGAGGTGGTCAGCTCCGCCGCGGGCTTCCAGATCGGCGTCCCCGGCGGCGAGAACACGGCCACCCCGGGCACCCTCGAGCGCAACGCCCTGGAGGAGCTGGTGGCGTCGTTCATCCTGGTGGGCGACACGGGCGGCGATGACATCACCGTGGACGCCGACTGCGGCGATGACACCCGGATGACCGTCTCCCTCAACCCCATCACCGTCCGCTTCGGCCGCCTGCCGGAGCTGCCTCCCGGCCAGGACCGGGTGGTGGAGCCGGTGCGGGGCATCGGCCCCTACTGCGACTTCCCCATCCGGCGCGGCGACGCGGAGTTCGACGGCCACGGGCCCGAGATCACCGCGACGGTGCGGGCCCGCGTCAGCGACGACCGCCGCCAGATCATCGCGCAGCTCCACTTCATCGCGGCCGAGACCGAGGGCGGCGACAGCTACGGCGAGGGCACCTTCGAGGAGCCCATCTACACCGCGCCCGAGGGCAAGCTCATCGCCAGCCTCGACTCGTCCGCCGAGGTCAGCATCCACTATGTCAGTGATGCCGCGGGGTTCCAGATCATCGGCGCCATCGGCGACGAGGGCCGGCCGCGCATCGAGGATGGCCAGAACCTGGTCCGCGAGTTCCGCATCGTGGGCGACACGGGCGGGCCCGACCTGAGCGACGACGCCGACTGCGGCGACGACACCCGCGTCGCCGTGGAGTTCCACCCGCTGCTGCTGACCCTGGTGGACGCCCCCGAGCCCCCGCCCGCTACCTTCGAGGTCGAGGTTGAGCTGCCGCCCACCGACTGGCTCTGCGACCTGCGCATGGTGCGGGGCGACCGCGAGTTCGGGGGCCACGGGCCCCACGTCGTGGCCAGCGTCTTCGTGGGTCCGAGCCTCGACGGCCGCAGCGTGGGCGCGCGGATCCAGTTCCGCGCCGAGGAGGCCCCCGGCGACACCATCGCCGAGGGGACCTGGATCCAGCCCATCTGGACGGCGCCGGCCGGCCAGCGCGTCGTCGAGCTGCTCTCGGCCGCGCGGGCCGCCGCCGACTTCACGAGCCGCGGCCATGGTCTCCAGGACATCCGCCCGCCCCAGCTCGTGGGCGGCGCGGCCCAGCGCTTCGAGATCTACGGGGACACCGAGGGCACGGATGTGTCCGATGACCTGGACTGCGGGGATGACACCCGCCTCCGGGTGACCTTCGCGCCGCTCCACCTGCGGATGCGCCGGGAGTAGCGCGCGGTGGCGGCGCTCGACTGCGTGGCGGACGGGGCGGGATGTGGCAGACTGCCGGCTGTGTCGGTCGATGCCTACCCCGATGACGTCGCCCTCGTGGCAGACGTCCTGGCCCGTGCGCCGGGGGCGGTCCCCCGGCTGCGTGCCCACCTCGACGTCGCCCTCGAGCGCTGCCTCTCCCGCCTGCTGGCGCGGTGGCCCGAGGCGGAGGCCGACCGGGCGGATCTGCGCCAGGGTCTCGAGCTGCACCTGGTGCGCGACGACTTCCGGGTGCTGCGCACCTACCGCGGCGACGCCCGCCTGACCACCTGGGCCCATGCCGTGGCGACGCGGTACTTTTTTCAAGAGATCCAGAGGGTTGTGCGTGGCCAGCGTCCACCGGTGGTGGAGACCGCGGCCGCTCAGACGCCGGAGCAGGCGGTGCTCCAGGCCGACCGGCGCGCCCAGGTGCAGGCCGTCGTCGCGGGGCTGCCGGCCCAGGATCAGCTGCTCCTCGGCCTGCTGTTCGATCAGGAGCTGGACGCCGCCGGCGCGGGCCGCGTGCTGGGCATCGAGGCGTCCGGGGTGAGGATGCGCAAGAAGCGCCTGCTGGAGAAGCTGGCGCGCAAGCTGGCGGGGCTTTGGCCATGAGCGACGAGCACGAGGGGCTGGCGGCGTGGCTGCACACGCGGGGCGGGGCGCTGCTGCCGGGGTCGGCGCCGGGGGCGCACCTGGACGATGAGCGGCTGGCGGTCCTGGCCGAGGGGCGGGGGCGCCTGCGGCGCGCCGAGGTGGCCCACCTGGCCCGCTGCGCGGCGTGCCGGGAGGTGGCGGCGGCGGTGGTGGAGGCGGTGCCGGCGGCGGCCGTGGGCAAGCGCCGGGTCTGGCCGTGGCTGGTGCTGCCCCTGGCGGCCGCCGCGGCGGTGGCCGTGTTCACGTTGCGGCCCGCTCCGCCGCCGGCCGGGGAGTGGCAGGTGCGGGGTGGCGAGGCCGACGTCGGCGCCCCGGAGGTGGCCATCACCGCCGAGGATGGGACGGGGCGGCGGATCCTGGCGGATGGAGGCCGGGTCGCCCTCGGCGGACGTCTGGCCTTCCGCTACGGCAACGCCGAGGGGCGGGCCAGGCGCCTGGTGGTGGTGGCCTACGACGGCAGCGCGACCCATGCCTGGTACCCCGAGACCCTGGCCGATCCGGGATTTCCCTTGAAGAACGGGGTGGTCGGTGAGCCGCTCCCCTTCGATGTGGAGCTCTCGCCGCCGCACCGGTCGGGGCCGCTGGCCATCGCGATCGCCTTCGATCAGCCCCCGGCGGAGGTGGCCGCGCGCCTGCGGGCCGGCCAGGCCGAGCCCGCCCCCGGCCGCGTCCTGCGCGTCGAGCTGGTGGCCCCGTGAGGGCCGCCCTGCTGGTGCTGCTGGCGCTGGTCGCCCCGGCCCTGGCCGAAGAGGCGCCCCACCGCTTCGCCCTCGTCGTCGGCAGCAACACGCCGCTCCCCGGCAGCGGCTACGCCCCGCTGCGCTACGCCGACGACGACGCCCTGCGCGTCGCGCGCCTGCTGCGGGGGTTGGGGGCCCACGTCGAGCTGCTGGTGGACGCGGACGACGAGACGGCCGAGGGGGCGGCGGACGAGCTCGCCACCGCCCGCCCGCCGCGGCGCGCCGAGGTGCTGGCCGCCCTGGACCGGCTGGCCGCCGCCCTGGCCGCCACGCCGGCCCCGCGCGAGGTCTACGTCTACTTCTCGGGCCATGGCTCGGTGACGGGCGCCGACGCCTGGCTGCACCTGCTCGACGCCCCCTTCCACCGCACCGACCTGCACGCCCGCGTCCTCGAGGCCCTGCCCCGGGAGCGCCTGCACGTCATCATCGACTCCTGCCACGCCTACTTCCTGGTCAACGCCCGCGGGCGGGTGGCCGCCCGGCCCGACGCCGAGCGGCTGGACCGCTACCCCGACGCCGGCTTCCTGCTGTCGACGTCCGACCGCCGCGAGGTCCACGAGTGGAGCGGCTACCGCGGCGGCGTCTTCTCGTACCAGGTCCTCGGGGCCCTGCGGGGAGCCGCCGACGTGGATCGCGACGGCCGCGTCTCGTACCTGGAGGCGCACGCCTACATCGCCGCCGCCAACCTGGCCGTGGAGGATCCCAGCGCCCGCATCCGGCCCTTCGTGCGCCCACCGCGCGTCGGCGTGCCGGCCCTGCTCGATCTGCGCGGCGAGCCGCGGGTGGAGGTGCCGCCCGAGGTCATGGGCCACCTGCGCGTGCGCGACGGGCGGGGCGAGCCGGTGCTGGACGCACACACGCCGGGCGGCGGCCTGGCGCTGCTGGTGCCGGGCCGCGACGCCACCCTGGAGGTGGAGGGGGCCGTCTTCGACGTGGCCGAGGCCGGCGGGAGCCTGCTCTTCGCCCGCGCCGACCACGGGGTGCCCACGGTGGCCACCCGGGGGCGGCTCGACGACGACTTCCGCCGCAACCTCTTCCGCCAGCCCCTCTCGCCGGACTTCGTGGCCGGCTTCGGGGCGCGCGACGTGCCGGAGGCGGCCGCGGCGGCCCGGCCGTGGACGGAGGACCCGCTCGTCTGGTCCCTCGGGGCGGCGGGCGTGGCGGGCGTGGCGGTGGGCGGCGTGGCGACGGGGCTCTTCCTGGATGCCCGCGCCGACGCCGAGGCGCGTCCCGTCACGGCGAGGACCCAGGGCGCCCGCGACCGGGCGGAGGGCTGGCGGGCCGGCATGATCGTCGGCTACGGCGTCGGCGCCGCGCTGCTGACGGCGGCCATCCTGGATGCGGCCCTGGGGCGAACCGAGGACGTGCGCGGGGTCTCGGTGGGGCCTGCGGGCGTCGTGGGCCGCTTCTGATGCGCGGCGGCCTGCTGCTCGCGCTGGTCGCGCTGGCCGGCTGCATCGAGCCCACCCTCTGCGCGCCCTGCGTCGCCGCCTGCGAGGAGGGGCTGGCCTGCGTGGCCGGCCGCTGCGTGACGGAGGGGCTGATCTGCGCAGCGGAGGACGACGGCGCGGCGCCCGACGACGCGACGCCGGACACCGCGCAGGACGCCGCGCTCGATATGGGTCGCGAAGCCGAAGTTCCAATAGAAACGGGACCTTGCGAAGGGGGAGAGCGCCTCGTCGATGGCCGCTGCGTGGGGCCGCTGGCCATGGACGTGGCGGGCAGCCACGCCTGTGCCGTCTGGGCCGACGGCCGGCTGAGCTGCTGGGGCTTCAACCACGAGGGCCGCCTGGGCGTGAGCGACGTGCGCATCGCCGCCCGCCCGGTCTGGGCTGCCGGCCTCGCCGACGTGACGGCGGTGGCGACGGGCGGCGCCTTCACCTGCGCGGTGGCCGCCGGCCAGGTGACCTGCTTCGGCGGCAACGACGCCGGCCAGTCCGCGGTGGTGCTGCCCCCGGGGTTCGAGGCCGTCCGCCTGATCGCGGGGGACGTCCACGTCTGCGCCCAGGATGCCCGCGGGGCGCTCGCCTGCTGGGGCTACGACGGCGAGAGCCAGCTCGGGCGCGGCTACCTGGACGCCGATCCGCCGCCCCGGTTCGAGCAGGTGGCCCTGGGCTGGGGGCATGGCTGCGGCCTGCGGGCGGGCGTCGTCACGTGCTGGGGCGGCGAGAACTTCGGTGAAGGGGGCGCTGGGAGGGGCCCCAGGTCGTCGCCTTCGGCCGGCCCGTCGCCCACCTGGCCACGGGCTCCGGCTACCTGCGCCATCCTCGACGACGGCGCCCTGCACTGCATCAGGGCCATCGCCGTGAGCGAGGCGGGGCCCTTCCGGGCGGTGGACGCGTCGGCCATCCACGCGTGCGCCCTCCGCGTCGATGGCGCCGTGCGCTGCTTCGGGTACCTGACGCCCCAGAGCTTCCTGCCGGCTCCCAGCCCCCGCGCCGTCGCGGGCCCCCTCGACCGGCTGGTGGTGGGGGTCTCCAACGCCTGCCTGCACGCCCCCGGGCGCGCGCCGGACTGCTGGGGCCTGGGTGGCCGCGGCGTGCTGACGGAGGCGTACCTGGAGGCCCGGGCCCCGGCCGAGATCCCCGGCGACGCGGCGACGCTGGCCGTCGGCGGGCGCCACGCATGCCGCGTGGGTCCGACGGGCGAGGTGGCCTGCTGGGGCCTCACCTGGCGCGGCCGCACCGGCCGTCCGGGCGGCGTCTTCGGCGTCGCCCCCACGGTGTGCCGGGCCTCGCCGGCCGACGCGTCGCCGCGTGGGAGGACCACACCTGCGTCGTCCTGCAGGACGGCGGCCTGGCCCTCTTCGGCGAGAACGACGACGGCCAGGTGGCCCCCGGCGCCGCCGGCACCATCAGCCTCCCGCGCCGGGTAGCGGGGCTCGACGACGTGGAGGCCATGGTCACCGGCAACCGCTTCACCTGCGCCCAGCATGCCGCGGGACAGGTCACCTGCTTCGGGGCCGACGACCGGGGCAGCTCGGCGGCGGGCTGGGCGAGGTGCCCCACTGCATAGCCTCGCCGCCGGGACGCTTCGTCGAGGCCTGTGACGGCGGCGGCGGCGCGGGTGGTGCGGGCGGCGCCGGCGGCGGCGGTGGCGGCAGCGGCCTGCCGGCCGACCAGGCCCTCGGCACGTACGGCGACGGCGAGCGACTGCAGATGTGCCAGTACTTCGCCACCGTCCCCGGCTCCGGCGAGACCGTCATGTGCATGGAGGATGGCGAGACCTTCGAGGTCAGCGTCGGCTTCGGCGACGTCGACGAGTGCACCGGCGCCCTCACCGACTTCGGCCCCGAGTGCATGGCCACGACCGCCGAGCTGGAGAGCTGCTACCGCGACCTGGTGGCTGACGCCTGTGCCCCGGAGGATCCGGCGTCCTGCGCCTCGGTCTTCCAGTGCCTGGAGGGCCCCCAGTTCACGTGCGAGAACGGCGAGATGATCCCCGAGTTCTGGCGCTGCGACGGTGAGGCCGACTGCGCCGACGGCTCCGACGAGCCCGCCGACTGCCCCACCTTCATGTGCGCCGATGGCAGCTCGATCCCCGAGCAGTTCCGCTGCGACGGCGGCCCCGACTGCGCCGATGAGAGCGATGAGGCCAACTGCCCCATGTTCGCCTGCGCCGACGGCACCATGATCCCCGAGGACTGGCGCTGCGACGGCGAGCCCGACTGCGAAGACGAGAGCGACGAGGCGAACTGCCCCTGAGCGGGGGCGCTGCCCGAGCACGCTCTTCGGGCAGCCAGCAGGCATCCAGCCACACTGCATCAATCCACCCCTTCACAGGCATACCCGGTAGGCCTTTCAGGCCCGTAGGCCTCTCAGGCCCTTCGGCAGGCCTTTCATCGGCGCTGTGGCTGGTTGACCAGGCCCGCGGCCAGCTTTTTTTCAGAAAATCTGCGACACGCGGCGCGACTGACCGAAGGGATAGGTGGACCGACAACGGAGACCGCCTCCCATGGCCGAGAAGCTGCGCATCGAGCTCCCCCGACACGCCGTCATGACCGCCCGCCTCGCCGCGCTCATGATGATCTACGAGACCACCAGCAAGGTCGTCGACGACCGCTTCGCCTTCATCCCCACCGAGAAGTGCGCCGAGATCCTCCTGGGCGTGCTGGGCCAGGCCCAGCGCCTCTTCCCGCTCATCGACGTCTACGCCTTCCACTTCCTCTCCAACCACCTGCACCTGCTCATCGGCGCCCCGTCCCTGGCCCACAAGAGCGCCTTCCTCGAGTGGACGCTTCGCGAGATCTCCAAGCGAATCAACAAGTTGCTGGACCGGACGGGGAGCCTGCTGGAGCAGAACCACTGCATCCAGATCACGACGCTGGAGGACGCGCTGGAGCGGCTGGCGTACATCATGGGGCAGGGGACGGCGCAGTTCCTGGCGCTGCACCCGGCGGAGGACATCTTCCCCAGCTCGACGCCGACGCTGCTGTTCGGCAAGCCGGTCGAGGGGGTCTTCACGTACGCCAACCGGGAGCCGCTGAAGCTGACGGTGCGGGTCGACCGGCTGCCGGGCCTGGAGAACCTGAGCGCGAAGGAGCACCGGGCGCTGATGTGGCAGCTGGCCGACGACCTGGCGGCGCAAGCGCGCCCGAAGCGGAAGAAGGCCGGCAAGCGGGTCCCGACGCCGGAGGCGCTGCGGCGCGTGGATCCGATGACGCGGCCGAAGCAGCGCGACCGCAGCCCGGCGCCGGTGGTGCACGGCCCGCCCGAGCACCAGGCGGAGTGGCGCGAGGCCCACCAGGCCCTGCGGGCGGCGTACGACGTGGCGACGAAGGCGCACTACGCGTGGCAGGCCGACCCGACGCAGCCGCGCATCCCGTGGCCGCCACACACGCTGCCGCCCGCCTTCGCCCGGCCGAGGCGACCGCGAGCCGGCGAGGCCTGACCGCCCGCCGGCGGGCTTGAAGTCGCTGACGTGCGGGGCCGTGGGGTCGACGGGGGAGGTGCGTCCGGAGGGGGAGGTCGGAGGGGGGACCGCGAGTGTCCTGGGGGCGGAAGTCCTCTCAACACATCTCTCCTCACCTCGGCCTGAGCCGCCGGGCACCCGGCCAGCCCTCCTTCCGCGCACCGCGTCCAGGCACACCGCACGATTGCACCCTTCCTTCGGCATACCCGGTAGCATCGCCTGGTAGCATGGCCTGCCCCGTGTCCAGGCATACCGCAGGATTGCACTCTCCTTTAGTGATACCCGGTAGCGTCGCGAGGTGGGGTGCATCTACATCGTATAGATACGGAATCTATTTTTCTGGTCCATTTGGGTGGTGCGGAGCCTTCGAGGGGGGTGAAAGCCGATGGCATGGTGCTTGCCGATGTCGCTCGGGTGTCCGCCATCGGGAGGTTCTTCATGCTCCGCTTTGCACTGCTCGTCTCTGCCCATCTCGCCCTCACCGTCGCCGCTCCGCAGCGTGCCGCTGCGCAGGCTGTGCGCGTCGGGGTCGCGGCGGATCATCCGGTTCAGCCGGCTTGCACCCTCGACGCGCTGGGCAAGGTCCAGCCCCACCGGCCCTGGCCGGGACAGGAGCTGCGTGGGGAGGCGTCGTGCGGCGAGCGAGGCCGGGTGGTGTGGCCGGGTGGGCCGGGGCGCATCCTGGTGGCCGAGGACGAGGGCTGGACGAACGGCACCCACTGTGTTCCGCAGGTGGACGGCCGCGTGGTGCGGGTGGACTGCGCTTCCGGGGCGGAGGAGGTGGTCGTCGTGCGACCCGGCGCCGACTTCGGCAACGCGGCCCTCAGCCCCCTGGGCAGGAGCTTGTACTTCACCGGTGCTGCCGGCGTGGAGCGCCTCGATGTGCGCACGCTGAAGGTGGCGGGGGTGACGCGGCGGCCGGAGCGCATGTGCGCCGATGCTCTCGATGAGGGGGCGCACGTGAAGGTCCAGGAGCGGGACGTCGTGGTGGGGTTCCTGCCGCTCTCGGCACGACTTCGCATCCTGCGCGGCCATGCCTGTCCTGGCATCGACTGCTCGAGCGGCGGGTGGTACGGGGAGCCGCTGGATCTCGACCTTCAAGGGGCTCGGGCGGTGGCGCAGCCGGCTTCGCCCCTCACGGGCCTCGCTCGCACCTCGGACGGCGCTCTGTGGGCGGCCGGGGGGCGCGACTGCGACATGAGCGAGGACTGCGGCACCGGGTTCGTCTGGCGTGCCACGGCGGGCGACGTCTTCCAGCGGATCGCCGTGCCCACCCGAGGTACGCCGCGGGCGATCTTCGCCGATGCCCACGCGCCGGGGGCCCTCCTGGTGCAGGCGCCCCGCGTCGGCAACGGCCGGGCCGATCCGTGGGGCGGCGCCCTGGTGGCCACCCGCGATGGGGGACTGACCTGGACGGAGGTGCCCCTGCCCCTGGGCGAGGACGTGCCCCGGAACATCGAGCTGGTGGGTGGTCACCTCGATCACCTGCGCATCCACCAGGGCTACGACGGGCAGGCCTGGGAGACCCTCGACGGCGGGGCGCACTGGCGGCCCGCGAGCAAGCCGCCGATGCCGACGCCCGAGGCGAAGGTGGTGGAGGCGGAGGGGGTGCGTTACGAGGCCACGTGGGGCGGGCTGCTGCGGACCGAGGGGGGTCAGACCCGGCGGGTCGAGGTGCCCTGATCCCCCCGCGATGGGCCACCTCGGCGCGCCTCGTCCGTGGATGCCGAATCGCCGTTCTGGTAGCGTGGGGTGTCTTGTACGAGGGGTGCCCGCATGGCCGATTTCGAGCGCGCGCGCGAAGAGAGTGTGGCTCCGACGACCCAGACGGCCGAGACGGTCGAGCCGGCGGACAACCAGGCGGCCACCGCGCAGAGCGCGGAGCTGACGGGGCAGGCGCCGGAGCAGGATCCCCAGGCGGCTCAGGCGGATGAGGCCCGTGAGGCGGAGCGGGTGGCGGCGGCGCGCAAGGGCTGGGAGGCCCTGCTGGGGGAGAAGCTGGGCGGCAAGGCCTTCGACCTCATCCGCGAGCATGTCTCCTTCACCGATCTGACCGGGTACGCGAAGCAGGGCACGGCGGCGCTGGCCGATCTAGCCAAGGCTCCGTTTTCAGAAGGGAAAACCTTCTCTGCCAAGGACGCCGAGGCGCTCAATGCGCTGGCAGCCGCGTTCGCGCCCGAGCTGCAGAAGCTGGCGGACAAGTGGCTGGAGGGCGAGTCGGGGCAGCGCGTCTTCACCGCCATCAGCGAGTGGATCGAGGAGAGCCCCGGGGCGGTGACGGCCATCGCGGCCAGCCTGGGGGCGCTGGCCATCGGGGCGGCCGTGGTCGCGATCCTGCAGGACGCCGATCCGCCCGCCATCGAGAAGATGTTCGAGGTGGCGAAGGGGCTGAAGATCGGCGGGAAGCTGGATCTGGCGAGCATCAAGAACTTCGCCGTGGAGTCGGCCGAGCTGAGCATGAGCTACAGCGCCGGCGGGTTCAGCGCACGCCTCGGCGGCAGCACGAAGCAGACGGCCGACGGCCAGCAGATGGCCGCTACGGCTGGCGTGGGCTACAAGGGCAAGGGCTTCGAGACCAGCGCCAACGCGAGCTGGGACGAGAAGAACGGCCTCACCGGGGACGCGAGCGTCAGCGGGGGCATCAAGCGCGAGGGCTTCGAGGCCAGCGCGGATGCGAAGTGGGACAGCGAGAAGGGGGTGTCGGCGGGCGCGAAGATCGCCGGCCAGGGCGGCACCGACAAGTTCAAGGGGGACTACCTCGCCGACATCCGCGTGGACGAGGAGGGCCGCACCCAGGTGATGTTCAAGGGGGGCATCGGCACGGTCATCAACGACCTGCCGGCCGAGCTGCGCGCGGGGCTGACCCACGCCACGGGCGGCGGCAAGGACGACGCGACGAAGATCGAGGCGTCCATGAAGCTGGGCGAGGCGGGCAACGAGCAGACCGTGACCGGCACGCTGGATCCCCAGACCGGGGCCTTCACGCTGACCTTCGATCGCAAGGCCTATGACGGCGCGCTGACGCTGCAGCAGGGGCTCCAGGGGGACGGGAAGGGCGGCGTCCAGACGACGCAGTCCCTCGACTACAAGATCGGGGATGACCTGCACCTGACGGCGGGAGAGAAGACGGGACCCCAGGGCACCCAGCGCAACGTCGGGCTCGACTTCACCACCGGGTCGTTCAAGAACAGCTTCGATCTCGAGATGAAGGACGCCGTCACC
The DNA here is from genome assembly GCA_041389985.1 of bacterium. GTDB lineage: Bacteria > Myxococcota_A > Bradymonadia > UBA7976 > UBA1532 > JACKDP01. Next base: position 45,871 of record JAWKQS010000036.1, on the reverse strand, counting down.
CGGATGAACCTGGGCACCCAGGCGACCCTGGGCGACTTCAGCGTGAAGGGCAACGCGGGTCTGAACCTGGACGACGGGCGGCTGGAGCAGCTCGGCCTCAGCCTGGGCTGGCGGGATCCCAACGCGTTCAAGAGCGCGACGCTGCAGTACAAGCTGCAGTGGCAGCAGGACAACGCCGAGTACGCCCACCACTTCGAGGCGGCCTTCGAGCACTCCATCGGCAAGTGGGATGGCCGGGTGACGGGCAACCTGGATCTGCAGGGCGGTGATCTGAAGTCGGCCGGCATCGACGGCCTGGCAGGCTACCGCATCGCCGATCGCTGGCGCGTTCTGGGGGGCGCGAGCGTCGCCAGCAGCAACGCGGGCGGCCAGCAGTCCACCAGCGCCGGGGTGCGCGCGGGCATCCAGTTCGACAACGTGGCGGTCACGTTCGGGGTGGAGAAGACGTTCGGCGGCGGCACCCAGACGGGCTTCCGCCTCGAGATCCCCCTGGGCCGGTAGCGCTCGCTACCAGGCGCCCGCCACGTCGAGGGCGATCTTGCCCAGCAGGCCGCCCCCGTCGATGCGGGCGATGGCGGCCGGGGCGTTGCGGATGGCGTAGCGCTCGTCCACGGGCACGACCAGGCCGTCGGCCAGCCACGCACCCAGCAGATCCAGATCGGCCCGACGCGACTTGACCACCACGAAGGTGCAGGTGCGGCCCGAGAAGAGGGATCGCAGCTTGCCGGTGGCGAAGGCCAGGGACGGGAGCGTGGTGACGAAGCTCCCGGATTTGCTCAGGATCGGGACGCACTGGCCGTAGCTGTAGGCGCCGCTGGCGTCGAGGATCACGTCGAACGGGGTGTCGTGGGCGAGGGGGTCGGCGGTGGCGCGATCGACCACGACATCGGCGCCCAGGTCGCGCACGAAGTCGACGGCGTAGGTGCTGCACACGGCGGTGACATGGGCCCCGAGTCGCTTCGCGATGCCGATGGCCAGCGCGCCGACGCCGCCGGCCGCCCCGAAGAGCAGCACGCGGCCACCGGGCTTGAGCCCGCCCGCGTCGCGCAGGCCCTGCAGGGCGGTCAGGCCGACGGTCGGGATGGCCCCGGCGGGGCTGAAGTCGACGTCCGCGGGCAGGCGGCCCAGCTCGCTGGCGGCGATGACGGCCTGTTCGGCCCACGCGCCCGCCTTGCTCTTGCCGGAGAAGGGCAGGTGGCCGAAGACGCGGTCGCCCACGGCCAGATCGGCGACGCCCGCCCCCACGGCATCGACGACCCCCGCCAGGTCGTAGCCGGGGATCAGGGGCGAGACGCGGGCGTGGAGGAAGCGGGCCTGGCTCGTCCAGTGGACGATCTTGCTGTCGGCCGGGTTGACGGAGGAGGCATGGACGGTGACGCGCACCTGGCCGGGGCCGGGGGCGGGGGTGGGGACGTCCATGGGGCCGAGGGCGTGCAGGTCGCCCGGGGTCGAGGTGGCGATGGCTCTCATGGCCGGGTCGTAGCACGGCTGGTGACCGCAGTCGAGGGACGTGCGACGCGATTCTCTCTAGATCACGGGGGCTTTCGCCTCCTGGGCCCAGGGCGCATACTGCGCGCGACCGTCCTCCCCGCGACGGGGAGGCCTCACCCGGGAGGTGCCATGCCCAGCAATCACTCGACCCGCCGCGCGCTGCCCTGGCTCGTGGCCCTGGCCGTCTTGCTCCCCCTGCCGGCGTTCGCTGGCGGTTGGGAGAGCGTGACGGAGTTCTTCAAGGATTCCGGCTTGCTGGACACCCTGCGCCGCGTCGGCATCGCGGTGGCGGTGCTGTTCGTCGGCTGGCTGGCGGCCCGCTCGCTGGAGAAGCTGATCTACGCGCTGCTCAAGAAGACCGAGCTGGACAACAAGCTTTTCAAGGCAGTGGGCCTCGATAGCCTCTTCAAGAGCAAGGACGGCAAGGACGACCAGGTCGAGCGCGTCGCCGGGCGCTTCACCTTCTACACCGTGATGTTGCTGGCGGTGGCCGGGGCGCTGGACGCCGCGGGCCTCGGGGACACGGCCGGGCCCCTGCGGGCCTTCGTCCAGACCATCGTCGGGGCGCTCCCGCTGGTGGGCAAGGCCGTGCTCATCGTGCTCGTCTTCTACGTCATCGGCCTGCTCCTCAAGAAGCTGGTGTCGAGGGCGCTGGGCGGCCTCAACAGCCGCTTCGCCGACGAGACCCCCGACGAGGCGAAGGCGAAGTTCAGCGAGAGCGCCGGGACGCTGGTCTTCTGGCTGGCGATGCTCGTGGGCCTGGCCGGCGCGTTCGAGGCCCTCAAGATCGACGTGGTGGCGACGCCCCTCAAGGGCATGCTGACCTCGATCATCGAGGCGGTGCCGATGCTGGCGGTGGCGGCGCTGATGCTCCTCGGCGGCTACATCCTGGGCCGCCTGGCGCGATCCGTGGTCTCGAACCTGACGGCCTCGGCCGGGGTGGACACCCTGCCGGCGAAGGTGAAGCTGGAGGGGCTCTTCGCGAAGCGGAAGCTGTCGGAGGTGCTCGGCCTGGCGGTGATGGTCTTCGTGATGCTGCACGCGGCCATCGCGGCGCTGGATCGCCTGGGGCTGGAGGCGCTCTCGCGGCCCGTCGCCCACACCATCGATCAGTTCTGGGGGCTGCTGCCCTCGCTGGTGGTGGCGAGCTTCATCCTGGCCATCGGCCTCATCGTCGGCAAGCTGGCCCGGGGCATCGTGACGGGGCTGCTGGCCGGCCTGGGCTTCGATGGCATCCTCAAGAAGCTGGGCGTGGACTTCGAGCGGCTGGCGTCGGGCGAGGGGGAGGCCGAGAAGGCCCGCTTCGTGGACACCCCCAGCGAGTTCGTGGGCCTGGTGGCCCAGGTGGCCATCGTGCTGGTGGCGGTGGTCGAGGTGCTCCAGACGCTGTCGTTCACCGCCTGGGCCGCGATGGTACAGACGTTCCTGGAGTACATGCTGCTGAAGGTCGTGGTGGCGGTGGCCATCGTCGCGGTGGGCTTCGCCCTGGGCAACTACGTGCGGGCCCTCATCGCCAACCGCGCCACCGAGGATGACGCCAGCAAGGGCTGGATCGGCGGGGCGGCCCGCATCGCCATCCTGGTCTTCGCCATCACCATGGCCGTCCAGCAGCTCGATGTGGCCTCCACCTTCGTGCTGATCAGCTTCGCCCTGGTCTTCGGGGCCCTCTGCCTGGCCCTGGCCATCGCCTTCGGCCTGGGCGCGCGGGAGGTGGCGGGCGACATCGTGAAGAAGCAGTATGACAAGACCAAGAAGCCCGGCGGTGGCCTGCCGCCCCTCCGGCGCTAGCTTGCAAGCCACTGGAACCAAAAGGCTTTCGCCGTGACCAAGCGTGCAGTCTTCATCGTGTCCGATGCCACCGGCAACACCGCCGAGCGGGTGGTGGCGGCGGCCCTCAAGCAGTTCGAGCCCTCGTCGGTGGCGCCGGAGACGTTCTCCCATGTGCGCCGTGAGCAGGCCATCCGCGACATCATCGAGCGGGCGGCCGCCCAGGAGGCCCTCGTCGTCCACACCATGGTGGACGCGGGTCACCGGGCCATGATCCAGCAGCTCTGCACGGAGGCGGGGGTCAAGGAGGTCGACCTCATCGGGCGCCTGGTGGCCGAGCTGGCCGTGCTGACCAGCCACGAGGCCCGCATGGAGCCCGGCGGGCTGCATGAGGTGGACGACGAGTACTACCGCCGCATCGAGGCGGTGGAGTTCGCCGTGCGCAACGACGACGGGCAGCACCCGCGCAACCTCAAGAAGGCGGACATCGTGCTGGTGGGCATCTCGCGCACCAGCAAGACGCCGCTGTCCACCTACCTGGCCCAGCGCGGCTACAAGGTGGCCAACGTGCCGCTGGTGCTGGGCATCGAGCTGCCCGCCGAGCTGCGCAAGATCGACTCGGCCCGCATCTTCGGGCTGGCCATCGATCCGGACGCGCTGTTCCGCATCCGGCAGGCGCGCCTGCAGACGCTGGGGATGCCGGCCGACACGGCGTACGGCATGCGTGATCACATCGACAAGGAGATGGAGTACGCGCGCCAGGTCTTCGACGCCCACCCGGACTGGCCGGTCATCGACGTGACCGACAAGGCCATCGAGGAGACGGCCGCCGAGCTGCTGGCCCTCCGCAAGCAGCGCTCCCGGTAGGGGAGGGGCGCCTCAGCGGCGCTCGATGCTGAGCTGGTAGTCGCCCCGGTCCCCGCCGTTGCCGCTCTGCCAGTAGCCGCTCACCGCGATCATCACCACCGTCCCCGCGGCCACGTTGGCGTCGATGCTGGAGGTGACGCCGACCGCGTCGTCGTTGCAGGCCAGCAGGGCCAGGGTGTCGCAGCGCCCGCCGTACAGCCGGAGGATGGTGTCGAAGCTGGACCCGGCGGTGCTGAACCGATAGGTGCCGTTCTCGGGCGCCGTCCACCGGAAGAGCAGATCGCCCGTGGCGTAGATGGTGCCGCCGCCGGTGCAGGCGCCGTCGCCCTCCCGGGGCGGGAGCCGCGTCGGGGTGCCCATGTTGGAGCCCCGGGACACCACCCCCAGGCCCTGCCCGAGATCCGTGGCCAGGCGACACTCCGCCGCCCGCCCGTAGGCCGAGAGCTGGATCTCGCCGCCGTTGGTGAAGAGCTGGCCGTCGACGACGAGGACGGCCGACCGGCCCTCCCGGGCCTGGAGCCGCACCCCGCCCGGATCGCGGTCGAAGAACTCAGGTCGGCCGTAAAGGCTCGTTTCACAAGCGATTTCTTCGCCATCGCAGTCGCCGGCCGCGGCATACAGGATGGAGTTGAAGGTGGTGCCGTCGGCGTGGATGAGCCACTCGTCGGTGCTGGGGGCCGTCCAGAAGACGGTGACCTCGGGGGCGTCGCCGCCGCCGCAGGCCTCGCCCGAGAAGCGGTTCTGGGACGCGAGCCCCCGGGCCAGGACCCCCGAGGCCATGCCCACGTCCAGGTCGACGCAGCTCAGGTTGCACCGGTCGGCGCAGTCGGCGTCGCGGCAGTCGATGCGGCCGTCGCCGTCGTCGTCCAGCCGGTCGGCGCAGTCGGCCTCCGTCCCGCCGAAGGGGGAGTCGCCCGGCAGCTGCCAGCCTGGCTCCAGGTCGATCTTGAGGTGGCGCAGGACCGTCGGGGCCACGTCGAGCGCGCTGGCCCGCGGACCCAGGCCGGCTGGCGGGCTGCCCGGCCGGGCGAAGCCGAGGGGCACGGTGGGCTGGCCGGGCGTGACGCCGACCACGACGAACAGCCAGTCTTCCTGGGCGTAGGTCGGGCGGCTGAGCACGGCACCCAGCAGGACGTCGGCGTCCCCGTCCGTCACGCCCACCGTCTGGTCGCCGGCGAGGATGAAGAGGTCGGCCTGGTTGGCCTGGAGGGCGCCGAGCAGCGCGCCACGGGTGGCGGCGCTGTCGCCGGCCACGATGGCCTCGCCCAGATCTTCGGCCAGCATCGGCTGGGCGAGGGGGGCGTACTGGGTGGCCACCAGGGCCGGGTGGCCGGCGTCGCGGGCGCGGCGGGGGAACGAGGGCACGCGGACGCGAGCGGGCTCGGCGTCGACACCGTGGCGGCCTGCCTCGACGCCGGTGAGCAGGCCGGCCCAGAGGCCGGGACGCTGGAGCGTGGGCTGGGCGGCGTCGAGGGCCTGGGCGCCGTGGTCGAGCAGGTAGGCGAGGGTCGGGGGGATGTCGCGCTGGAGGCCGCCGACGGCGATGACCAGGGCCTTCGGCTCCCGGGCCGGCGAGGGGCCGGAGGCGAAGTGATCCACCACCACGGGCACCGTCAGGGTGTTGCCCAGGGCGTCCTGGAGCGTGAGTCCCTCGTTGGACCGGCCCGGTGGCAGGCCCGCCGGCGAGAGCTTCAGCGTCAGCGCGTCGCCCCCCGGATCCACCACCAGCCACGGCGGCGCGGCGGCCACGACCACCGGCGGACACCCCCCCGCGATGGTCAGCGTCCGCTCGCCCGCGTCGTCCCCCGGCCACAGCCGAAACCGGACCGCGGGCACGCTGGGGCGGATCACGTCGCAGCCACCCACCACATCCGGCTCGGGCGGCCGCGCGTCGACGGGACCCGCGTCGCGGCCGGGGGGGCCGTCCCCGGGGGGGAGGCCCTCGTCTTCGAGGCCCTGGTCGTCCGGGATGCCGTCATCGGTGACGGAGCGCGGGACCTGCGGGCGCTCGGGAAAGTCCGGGAGGCAGGCGGGCATCAAGACCGCACCCGCCAGCAGCAGCCACCTGTGCACGATCCCCCCTCGGCTGAAGCGACGATGGTACCCAATCAGACGCCCTGGCCGCGAGGGGCCCGCGCCCGGGGGGGCGTCGGTGGCGAAAGATGCAGTCTTTTCGATGGGATGCAGTCTGTTGGCCGGCGGCCCCGGGGCCTAGAGATCCTCGGAGAAGATCTCCAGGCCCTCCACGGCGGGCTGCTCTTCGTGGCGATACACGTAGTTGCTGATCCAGATGCGGGCGCCGTCGAGGCGGGCCCGGGCGTAGAAGCCGAAGGCACCGCGATACATGGCCTCGTCGCCGCGCAGGACGCGCCGGATCCAGCCGCCGTCCTCGCCGCCGGCGCGGCGGGCCATGAGCAGGTCGTGGCCGGTGGCGTCCTGGTAGACGACGACCGGGCTGCCGTCGGCGGTCAGGCGCAGGTTGCAGTCCTCGCCCACCACGTGGACCGCGTAGCTGCGCCCGCCGTCGTTGAGGCGCACGCCGTCGTCGATCACCTCGTCGAGGCCCAGCTCGGGGGCCAGGTAGCGCAGGGTGTCGTCGAGGCCGTTCTGGAAGCAGAGGTGGGTCTGGCCCTGGGCGTCGATGGCCAGATCGACGTTGGTGCCCATGTCGCCGTCCAGCTCGGGATCGGGGTGACCCCAGCCGGCGAGCAGCTCGGGCTCGCTGAAGCCGGCGCCGGCGAAGCGGGCCAGCCAGAGCGCGCCGAGGCTGCGGTCGTACCACGCCACCACGGGCAGGCCGTCGCGGTCGCGGGCCTGGGCGGTGAAGAGGCCGGTGCCCTCGGGGTAGGCGCCTGTCTCGGGGTCGGCCTGGGCCAGCTCGCGGCGCTGGATGACGAAGGGGGCGTTCCAGTCGGTGGCCTGGCCCGGGGCGTCGTTCTTGGCCAGGCGGTAGCGCACCTCGCTGAAGAAGGTGTCGCCCTCGGCCACGCTATCGACGCGGTAGGCGATGCCCGGGACGCCGCGGCCGTCGACGCTGATGCTGGTGTAGCGGCCAGCGCCGCCCACGTCGTCGAGGGCGACCACGCGCCAGGTGTAGCTGCCCCCCGCGGGCACGCCGAAGGCGTACTTCAGGGCGCCGGCGTCCTCGTCGCGGTAGGCCACGTGCAGGGTGCCGCCGGGGCCGCGGGCGATGCTGGTGTGGGTGCCCACGTCCGGCCCCGCCTCCTCGACGCCGCCGCGGGGGCCGCTGGGGCCCGCCACCACCGGCCCGGCCGGGGCGCCATCGACGAACTGCCACTGGAGGCCGCGCACCGCGTCGAGCCGGCCCACGACCAGATCACCGAATTCATCAGAGTATCCGCTGACATACGGGACACCATCCACGAGGACCAGGTCGCTGAAGCGGCCCGCGGCGCCCACCTCGAGGGGCATGCGCTCCACGCACTCGCACTCGGCGTCCTGGACCTCGCACGTCTCGGCGTCCACCTGGCCCTCGCGCGTGAGCACCCGGTCGAAGCCCGGCTGGCAGTCCCCCTCGCACATCCCGGGGGCACCGGCTCGCAGGCGTTGCGGGCGACGCAGCAGTACTCGTCGGCGCCGCAGCCGTCGGCGCAGAAGGGCTCGCACTCGCAGATGCCGAGGTTGTTGCACACCGCCTTGCGATCGCCGCAGTCCACGGAGCCGCAGACCGAGGGATCCTGGGTGCAGCTCAGGGCGACGCACTCACCCTCGCGGCAGACCAGGTTGGGGTTCTCGCAGTCGGGATCCTCGCGGCAGTCGGCAGGCAGGGCGTCGCGGCCGGGGCCCATGTCGCCCCGATCCCGCGAGGGCGTGTCATCCTCGCAGCCGAAAAAAAAAGGGATCGCCAGCCCGAGCAGCAGCCGCCGGCGGCGGCCGAGGCCCAGCAGGGCGAAGGGCAGGGCCAGCCAGGCGAGGCCGCTCTGGTCGCCGCGGGGGGCGGCCCCCACGACGCAGCCGCAGCCGTCGGCGCCAGCGCCCGGCGGGGGGCGGCCGATGAGGTCGTCATGGCGGGTCTCGAGGGAGGCGGTGGCCACGTTGCCGGCCTCGTCCGTGGCCCGCACCTCCAGCAGCTCGCCAGCGGGCAGGGCCAGGCGCGTGCTGGCCACGGGGCCCCAGGCGCCGCCGTCGACCCGCGCCTCGAGGCGGATGGCCTCGGGGGGGCTGACCCAGTCCTCGACGTCCACGCGCACCCCGTCGCCCTCGTCCACCAGGCTCAGCTCGGGGGGCATGGAGTCGATGATGACCTCCACCTCCGCGGGGGTGGGATCGAGGGTGCGGTAGTCATCCATGCGGCGGGCGCGCACATGGATGGTGTGGCGGCCCTGGAGCAGGAAGGCGGGGCTGCGGATGACCATCTCGCGGGCGTCGGTGAACAGGCTCCAGGAGTGGTCATCCACCCGCCACGAGTACTCCATGGCGGCGTCGTCGTTGGCGCCATCCCAGGCGTCCACGGCCAGGCGCACGAAGGGGCGCTTCCAGGTGCCTTCGCCGTCGAGGACGAACTGCTCGGTGGGGGGCACATGCACGGCCTTCACCTCGGCGAAGGTCTGCACGGCGGGGCGCAGGGCCTCGCCCTCGGGCGCGCGATCCAGGTTGGCGAAGATGCCCAGCATGGTGTTGTTCTCGATGCCCGTGACCGAGCCGTCCTGCAGATCGAGGCGGTAGCCCACGATGTCTGGCAGGGCGATGGGATCGGCCAGGCCCTGGACCGCCAGGTTCAGGATGGGGCCGAGGAGCACCGGCAGCAGGTCGACCAGGCGGTTGGGATCATCGAGCAGGATCTCGCCGTTGCTGACCGACAGGTTGGTGAGGGCGCCGCCCAGGTCGCCGAGCACGGGGATGATGCCGTTGCCGGGGCTGAAGGCGAGGCCGACCGGCAGCACCACGTCGGCGTGCAGGCTCAGGACGCGCGTCCAGCGGCCATCCATGAACGCGTGGAAGTCCAGCCAGAGATCAGGGATCTCCAGCGTGATGAGCGGGTCGTCGAGGATGTACTGCCCCTCGTTGGCGGGGTCGGGGCGCACGGTGTTGCTGCCGATGGTGGCCACGGGGACCTCCTGCGGCGACAGCGTGATGGCCATGGGGGCGTTGCCCCGGGTCAGGCGGCCCAGGCTGGGCAGGGCGACGCCCAGGAAGCGGGTGTTGAGCTGCTCGATCTGAGCGCCGGTGATGGTCAGGCAGAGGCCGCCGCCGTTGAACATGGCCCAGAGGGCGTGCTCGATGAACTTGTCGCTGACGCCGATGCCCACCTCGTAGGCGTCGCCGCGGGGGGTGAGGTTGCCCCGCAGGATCTCGGCCCGGGGGGGCTCGTCGGTGGTGGGCTGAGCCCGCACGGGCACGCAGCGCTCGCGCTCGCTGTTGGCGCCGCCGATGACGCCGAGGGACAGGCCGCCGTTCTCCACCTGCACATAGCTGCCCGGCGTGAGCAGGTAGCCCAGGCCGGCCGCGTTGCCGGCGGCATAGAAGTCGCCCAGCAGATCGCCGAGGCTCAGGTGCCCCTCGACCCCCAGGGGCGCGGGCAGGCAGGCGCCATCCAGCATGCACCGCCCGCCGTCGCACTGCACGCCGCCCTCGATGGGGCAGTCGGCGGCGTCGTCGCAGGTGCGGCAGGTGAAGTCCTCCAGGAAGCCCGAGATCAGGTCCACCAGGGGGCCGTCGATGAACGTCTGCAGCAGGTCCAGCACCAGCTCCCCGATGATGGGGAAGTTGATGGCGCCATCGATGAGATCGCAGAGGGGTGAGAGGAAGCCGTTGCCGCCCATGAGGCGGATGTTCAGATCCGCCAGGCGGTACTGGGGATCGCTGATGGTGAACGTCAGATCCCGGGTGGGATCGGGCGTCGCCAGGTCGAGATCCACGGCCACCCGGAAGCCCGGGGCGTTGACCGAGAGCACGCAGTCGACGATGGGGTTGGCGGCGATGTCCACGTGGGCCTCGAGGGCCGAGAACGTGATGCCGGCGCGCACCGTGGCGGGCTCGACGGGCTCCAGGTCGACGCCGCCGATGCGCACGTCGAACTGGCACCCCTGGCGGCCGTCGTCGCAGACATCGGCCTGGCAGAAGCCCCACTGCACGATGATCAGATCGCCGCCCTGGCCCTCGATGCAGATGTCGAGCCCGTCGGGGAGCGCCTGGGCCAGCAGCGGCTCGAGGTTCTCCTCCAGGAAGGCCAGCCCGGGCTCTGTCACCCGCACCTGGATGGCGCTGTGGATGCGGTCCTTGTCGGGGAACGGCGCCCCCTCCTGTTCGCAGCCCGAGCAGCCCGAGGACTGCCCGCACGCGGACAGCATCGACAGCAGCAACGCGCTCTTGAACCACGAGCGCAACGTCTTGCCCCGCGTCTGCATTCTTCCCCCCCTGGCGGCGATCCCTGGCCCCATCCCGGCGGCGCACTGGCCCCATCCCGGCGGCGCACAGGCGCCGATCGGCGCGCCACGCTAGCGCCGAGTGCAAACCAGCGTCAAAGGGGGATTTTCCTGCCGTCGGTCCGCCTCGCCGTTCCAGGCCCGGCGCCCCCCCGGCCGCGGGGCCCCCCGGGCCCGGGGGACCGCGAAGATCCAGGCTTCTCACCGCGCCGAAGGGGAGGAGGTTGCGTCCGGGGCCGTTCAGGCTAGAATCTCAAATCGTCCCGGTCTCGGGGCGCGACCAGCAGAGCGATCGTGCAAGAAGGCAGCCAGTTCGGGCCGTACCAGCTCATCAAGCGCATCGCTTACGGTGGGATGGCCGAGATCCACCTCGCCAAGACGCAGGGGATCCGCGGCTTCGAACGCCTCCTGGCCCTCAAGGTCATCCATCCGAAGTACTCGGAGGACCAGGAGTTCATCGACATGCTGATCGATGAAGCCAAGATCGCGGTCCAGCTCAACCACGCGAACATCGGGCGGATCTTCGATCTGGGGCGGATCGAGTCCACCTACTACATCGCGATGGAGTTCATCGACGGGAAGGATCTGTACCAGCTCCTGGTGCGCTGCGCCGAGCTGGACATCCACATCCCCATCGACCTGATCGCCTTCATCGGCCTGGAGATGGCGGCGGGGCTGCAGTACGCCCACACCCAGAAGGACAACTACGGGCGGCCCCTCAACATCATCCACCGCGACATCAGCCCCCAGAACATCCTCGTGTCGTACGACGGCGAGGTGAAGATCGTCGACTTCGGCATCGCGAAGGCCAGCCAGCGCAGCAAGGAGACCGAGAGCGGGGTCATCAAGGGCAAGTTCTTCTACATGTCGCCCGAGCAGGCGTGGGGGCACCCCATCGACGGGCGGACGGACATCTTCAGCACCGGGATCTGCCTCTACGAGATGATCACCGGCGAGATGCTCTACAACGAAGAGAAGGCCCTGGTGCTGCTCGACAAGGTGCGCCGCGCCGAGATCCCCGACATGAAGTCGCGGCGGCCCGAGGTGCCCGACGATCTGGTGCGCATCGCCCTCAAGGCCCTCGCCCAGAGCCGCGACAACCGCTACGAGCAGGCCGAGGATCTGCAGCGGGCCCTGACCGGGTTCTTGTACTCGAACTGGCCCGACTTCAGCCGGCGCCGCCTGGTGGAGTTCATGCGGCGGGTCTTCGGCGACCAGCGCTTCGTGCTGCCGCTGCCGGTGCAGACCGACGCCGAGGACTTCGACATCACGTCGGGCAAGAGCGTCATCTTCGATCTGCGCAACATGCAGCAGCTCGGCGGCACGCCGAAGCCGGCCCCGGCCCTCTCGGCCCCGGCGCCCGCCGCCGTCGCCACCGCGCCCGTGCCCCTCGACGAGCTGCAGGTCCTCGACGAGGGCGAGTTCGACGACGACGACAGCACGATGGCCGGCAACTTCCAGACGGCCGGCTTCGAGGAAGAGCGCACCATCACCGAGCCGGTGTGGTCGCAGCAGGCCCTCGCGGCCATGCTGCCGGCCGCCGGCGGCGAGGACGACGACGAGACCGCCGTCATCAGCATGGGGGTCATCGGCTCCGCTGCGGCCCCGCCGCCCGCCGCGGCGTCCGGCGATGATCCGCCCACGGCGGTCTTCCAGAAGGCCGACTTCGGCCGGCCGGATCTGCCCCCGACCATGGAGCAGGCGGCCGTCCCGCCGGCGCCTCCCGCGCCGCCCCAGCGCCCGCTGCCGCCCCAGCGCCCCGCCCCGCGCGCCCAGAGCCCGGCACCCCGCGCCCCCGCGCCCATGCCGACGCCGCGGCCGCTGCCCCCGGCCCCCCAGCCCACCCTCCAGCCGCCCGCCCGGGCGCGCACCCCGGTGGTGGGCCGGACGGCGGCCCTCGATCCGCCGGTGACGATGCTGCGCGTCAAGAAGCGCGGCCCCCTGCAGAAGCTGCTGTCCCCGCTGGGCCTGACCATCCTGGGGCTCCTCATCGTGCTGGGCGTGGCCGCCGTGCTCTGGCTGCCGACCCTCCTCGGGACGCGGGACGTGCGCGTGGCGCTGCGGGTGGTCTCCGTGCCGCCGGGGGCCGACATCACCCTCGATGGGCGCTTCCTGGGCAAGCAGACGCCCGCCCGCATCGACGACATCCAGGCCGGCTCGACCCATGAGCTCGTGCTGGACATGAAGGGCTTCGAGCGCCACACCGAGGCCGTGAACGTGGCCACCGAGGTGAAGGCCGGCGAAGAGATCGCCCGCCGGGTCTTCCTGAAGAAGCTCGGGGGCAGCCTGACGGTGACCAGCCAGCCCACCGGGGCCGAGGTCTACATCGACGGCAAGTACGTCGGCGATACCCCCATCACCAAGGAAGGCATCGATCGGGAGAAGCCCGAGGTGCTGGTCTTGATGCGCAAGGACGGCTTCGAGGACGAGAAGGCCGTGCTGACGTGGGGGCAGGAGACGACCCTCAGCCTCGACAAGAAGCTGCGACCCCGCGGCCGCTGATGCGCCGCTACTGCCCGATTTCATTCACTTTTCCCTGCTGAATCGAGGAGCTCGCCGTGCGGGAGCCTGCGCTGCCCTGTCCGCCCCATGTCTTCGAGGAGCCCGCAGCCGGGCGGGCGCGCCGCCGGCCGGTGCCCGTGGTGCCCGAGCACGTCTGCCTGGCGGTGCGGGTGGATCCGCGGACGCGCGAGGTGGCCGGGCGGGTGACCCACACGGTGGTGGGCCGGGCCGCGCCCACGGGGCAGGTCACCCTGGACGCCACCGACCAGCGCATCACCGAGGTGGTGGACGCCGCCGGCAAGCCCCTGGCGTTCCACGTCCACGCCGGCGGGGTGGACGTCACCTTCGCCGCGCCCCTCGGCCCCGGCGAGCGGACGCAGTTCACCCTGGCCTTCGAGGCCTGGCCCACGCTGGGCCTGCACTTCGTCGACGCCGAGGGGGATCGGCCGGCCCAGGCCTAGACGCAGGGCGCCATGGAGGACCACCACCACTGGTTCCCCTGCTTCGACGCGCCGGAGCATGTGGTGACCACCGAGGTCATCGCCGACGTGCCGGCCGGCTACCAGGCCCTCTCCAATGGCGTGCCCCTCGCCCTCGACGCCCCGGCGCCCGGGGGATTTCGGCGCTTCCACTGGCGGCACGACTCGCCCCACGCCCTGTACCTGCTGACGCTGGTGGTGGACGTGGTGGTGGAGGTGGTCGACACCCGCGGCGAGGTGCCGCTGCACCACTACGTGCCCGCCGGCCGCGAGGAGGACGCGCGCCACCTGTTCGCCCGCATGCCCGAGATGCTGGCGTGGTTCGGCGAGGCCACCGGTGTGCCCTATCCGTACCCGCGCTACGGCCACGCCATCCTGCGCCGCTTCATGTGGGGCGGCATGGAGAACACCACCCTCACCAGCCTGACCGACTTCGCCCTCGTCCCGGCCGCCGATCGCGACGCCTTCGACGTCGAGCGCCTCTTCGCCCACGAGCTGGCCCACCAGTGGTTCGGCGACCTCATCGCCCCCCGCGGCTGGCCCGAGATCTGGCTCAACGAGTCGTTCGCCACCTGGTTCGAGATCCGCTGCATGGGGGCGCTCAACGGCGAGGATGACTTCGCCGCCCGCCTCCAGGCCTGGCGCGATGGCTACCTGGCCGAGGCCCGCGATCGCTACGCCCGGCCGGTGGTGACGCGCCGCTACGCCCACCCCTACGTGCTCTTCGACCGGCACGCCTACGAGAAGGGCTGCCTCGTCCTGCACACGCTCCGCCACCAGATGGGGGCGACGGCCTTCGACGCGGGGCTGCTGGCGTACCTCCAGCAGGCGCGGGGCACGGCGGCCGAGACGGCCCTGCTGCGCCGCTGCCTGGAGGACGCCTCGGGGCTGGATCTCACCGACTTCTTTGATGATTTCGTCGAGGCCGGGGCGCACCCGCGGGTGCGTGTCTCGTGGTCCTGGGAGCGGGGCGTGGGGCTGGAGCTGACGCTGGCCCGCCAGGACGACACCCCCCAGAGCCTCGTGCTCGACGTCCTCATCCAGGGGGCGGCGACCCACCACCGCCGGGTGCGGCTGGCGCCGGGCACCCGGACGCTGGTGCTGCCCCTCGATGACGCCCCCACCTGGGTGGCCGTGGATCCCGAGCAGGCCTGCCTGGTGGAGCTGGACGAGTCGGCCGAGGCCGACGCCGCGCTGCTGGCGCGGCTCGCGAGCGACGCCCCCATCGGCCTGCGGATGCGCACGGCCCGCCTGCTGGGCCAGCGCGCCGACGCCGTGGTCACCGCGCGGCTCGCCGAGCGGCTGGTGGCGGAGGCCTCGGTGTCGGTGCGGGTGGAAGTGGCGACGGCCCTGGGCGAGCACCGCTCCGCGGCGGCGCGGGAGGCGCTGGCGGGGGTCATCGGCGGCGAGGCGCCCCTGAAGGTGCGGGTCGCGGCGGCGACGGCCTACGGGGTGGGCGCCGACGGGAGCCACCTCTCGGAGATCGCGGCCTGGCTGGCCACGGAGGGCGAGGCGCGGGTGCGCGCCGCGCTGCTGGGGGCGGTGGGGGCGACGCGCGACGAGAGCGCCGTCGAGATCCTGCGCGGCTACCTGGACGTCGCCTCGACACGGGACTGCGTGGCGGCCGCGGCCGTCGACGCGCTGGGCAGCCTGGGGCGGCCGGAGGTGGCCGAGGACCTGCTCGAGCGGGCCGGGCCGCGCCACCCCCGGGTGGTGCGCATGGCCGCCCTGGCCGGGCTGGGCCGGCTGGCGCGGCTGGAGGAGGCCGACAAGGCGGTGCGCCGGCGGGCCCGCGAGGCGCTCGAGGCGACCCTCTCGGATCCGCTCTTCCACGCGCGGTACGCCGCGGCGGGGGCCCTCAAGGGCCTCGCCGACAAGGCCAGCCGGCCGGCGCTCATCCGGGCCCACGGGGCCGAGCGTTTCGGTCTGGTGCGACGTGTCCTCCGGGAGGCGCTCGGGGTTACGGACCAGTAGCGCATCACACCATCTGTTACCTCTTCGGCCCAGGCTCGACGACGGTCTGCGGGACCGCGCGTGGCACCGGAATTGCCATGCGTGAGCGATGCCCACGGGGGCGGGGAGAGAGAGATGTCCAGCCAGCGGCCAGCGGCCAGCGACGACAGGGGTCGACGGGTGGAGCCTGCGCTCGCCCGCGTCGCCGTGCTCGCCGTGCTCGCCGTCGCCCTGCTCATGGGCGCCTGCGGTGAGGTTGAGCCCCTGGACGGCCGCGAGAGCACCACCCACCCCGCCGGGTTCGCCGAGGCCAGCGGCCACGCCGCGCTCCTCCGCAGCCAGGGCGACGACCTCACCCCCTGCTACGGCTGCCACCAGGTGGACGAGGGCCCCGGCGCCTGCCGGGCCTGCCACGAGCAGGGCCCCGAGGCCTGCGACGTCTGCCACCGCGCCCCCACCGGCTCCCACCTGCGCCACGCCGACTTCGCCTGCGCCACCTGCCACGCCGTCCCCGCGGCCCTTCGCGCGCCCGGCCACCTGGCCGACCGGGGCGATGACGACGTCCGGTTCGCCGGCCTGGCCACCGCCCGCGGCCACGGGCCCGCCTACACCGGCGGCACCTGCACCGACACCGCCTGCCACGCGGGCCCCGAGGCGCAGGTGCCGGCCCCGGTCTGGGAGGGGGGGCTGGAGGCGCCGGCCTGCCAGGCCTGCCACGCCCTGCCGCCGAGCGGGCACCCCCAGGACCGCTGCGACCGGTGCCACGCGCCGGTGGTGGACGCCGACGGCCGCCTGCAGGACGCCGCCCTCCACCTGGACGGCGAGGTGCAGGCCCGCGACTGGCGCGCCCTGGGCTGCGACGCCTGCCACGGCAAGGATGGCAACCCGGCGCCGCCGCGGGACCTGGCCGGCCATGAAGCCTCGTCTTTTCGCGGGGTTGGCGCCCACGCCGCCCACCTTGCGCCGGCCTCGTCGGCCCCCGTGGCCTGCGAGACCTGCCATGTGGTGCCGCGGCGGGTCGATGTGCCGGGCCATGTGGACGACGACAGCCCCGGCGTGGCCGAGGTCGTCCTGGCGGCCGCGGCGGGCCCCGACGCCACCTACGCCGACGGCCGCTGCGCCGACACCCGCTGCCACGGCGGGGCCACGCCGGCCTGGACGGGCACCGCGCCCTGTGGGAGCTGCCACGGCCTGCCCCCCGCCGATCACCCGGCCGGCGACTGCGCGCGCTGCCACCCCTCGGCCGGGCCGGGGCGGACCATCGCCGACGCGAGCCAGCACCTGGACGGCCGCCTGGACATCGACGCAGTGCAAGACTGTCAGGCCTGCCACGCCGCGGGCGCGCGGGCGGCGCCGGCCGGCAGCCACGCGGCCCACGCGCGCTTCGAGTGCGCCACCTGCCACGCCGTCCCGACGCCGCCCCTGGCCGCCCACCTGGACGGGCGCTCGCCGGTGACGCTGATGCCGGGCCGGTTCGAGGCCGGGACGTGCGCCGAGACCGCCTGCCACGGCAGCGGCACCCCGACGTGGGGCCGGCCCGAGACGGGGACGGGCTGCGACGCCTGCCACGGCAACCCGCCCGCGCCGCACCCGGTGGGCACCTGCGACCAGTGCCACCCCGCCGCGGACGACCCGCGCCACGTCAACGGCGTGGTCGATCGCGTCTTCGCCCCGGGCTGCGACGGGTGCCATGGCCTGCCCCCCGCCACCGGCGCCCACCTGGGCCACACGACGCCCCAGTGGGGCCGGCCGGCGGCGTGCGAGGACTGCCATGTGGTGCCCCGGGACGTCGCCGATCCCGGCCACCTGGATGCGGCCCCCGCGGAGGTCCGGCTGGCGGCGGGCGGCGCGTTCGACGGCGCGACGTGCACCGACTCCCCCTGCCACGCCCGGCCCGGCGCCCAGACCCCGGCGCCGGCCTGGGCGGGCCCCCCGCAGCGCTGCGGCGACTGCCACGGCGTCCCGCCCCCCCGGCACCTGCGCGGCGAGTGTGGCCTGTGCCACCCCGCCGTGGCCGAGGGCTACGACATCCACACCCCCGCGCGCCACGGGGACGGCCGGGTGGACTTCCGATGAAGACGACCTGCCTGCTCCTGGCCCTCGCCGCCGGCACCCCGGCCCTCGCCGCGCCCGACGCGCCGGTGTGGACGGTTCGTAGCCGGTTCTTCCTGCGGTTGGATCCCGCCACCATGCCCGATCCCGACGGATCGGCGGATCCGGGGGCGCTGGGCCAGTTCCGGCTGGTGGCGCGGACGCCCTGGGCCGAGGGCCGCGATCGGCCGCTGGAGGTCGAGGCCGCCGGGTGGCTGGGCCGCTCGCCGGGGGCCATCCCCTGGGCCGACGACGCCGTCGCCGGCGACGTGACGACGCTGCGGCTGCGGGCGGGCCTCGGGGCGGCCTGGCTCGAGGCCGGCCGGCACTGGACGACGGTAGGCGGCCAGCGGCTGACGCGGCTTACGGGCGTGACGGCGGGGGTGCCGGTGGCACCCGGCGTGGAAGTCGCTGGAAGGATTGGATTTTCCGGCGAGCAGCCCCATGACTTCGTGGGCACGGACCTGGAGTTCGGCGGGCACGCTCGCTTCGAGCCCACCCGGCCGCTGCACCTGACGCTGGGCGTCCTGGGCACCCGGCCGGAGGACGGGCCGGTGCGGACGCGCTGGACGGGCGTCGCCGACTGGCAGCAGAGCGAGGCGCTCGAGGCCCGCGCCGCCGTGACGGCCGATGTGACGGCCCGCCGCGTGGTCGAGGCCCGCGTCGAGGCGCTGGGCCGCCCCACCGCGGACCTGGCCCTGCGCGCCTACGGCCGCTACGCCGAGATCGATCAGCTCCTGCCCTTCGGCGATCTGCTGGCCGTCTTCGCCCCGGATCCGCGCGGGGAGCTGGGCACGCTGGCCGAGTGGACGCTCTCGACGCGCTGGCGGCTGCGGCTCGACGGCGCGTGGGTCGGCCTGCGCGACGATCACGTCGGCGCTCGCTGGCGGGGCGGGGTGGACGTCTACCCGCGCCCCGGCGCCCAGCTCATCGGCGAGATCATCGCCACCACCGGCCCCGAGGAGCGCACCGGCCTGCTGCGCCTGGCGGGGCGCTGGCCCCTGCGGGGCAGCATCTTCGCCACCCTGGAGGCCATCGGCGATGCGCGAGAGAGCGAGCTGGGCGGCGTGAGCCGCGCCGGCGCCGGCTTCGAGCCGTGGGCGGGCTGGTTCGCCTACGGGGCGCTGGAGGCCGCGCGGACGCCGCGCTGGCCCGAGCGGCTCGCCGGGCTCGTCCTGGTCGAGCACGCGCTGGGCGCCCCGGTCCGCTGGGGAGGTGCGCCATGATCCGCGCCCTCCTCGCCCTGGGGCTGCTGGCCGGCGCCCTCGGCGCCTGCACCCCCGACGTGCGCGATCCGAAGCGGGCCGGCTTCAGCCATGTGGCCCACACGCGGGCCGGCGTGAACTGCACGCGGTGCCACACCGGCCAGCGCGATGCCGAGGAGGCCGGCGACCTGCACCTGCCCGCTTCGACCATCTGTTCGGACTGCCACGACCAGCTCCGGCCGGTGCACGCCGACAAGCCCGACCGCGACTGCATGAAGTGCCACGCCGATCCCGACACGCGCGCGACGCTCCAGGCCGCGGGCGAGGCGCTGATCTTCAACCATTCCAAGCACTTCGACCGCGTGGGCGGGGACTGCGTGCCCTGCCACCGCGGGGCCGTCGAGCCCGGCCGGGGGGCCCTGCCCGCCATGGCCGACTGCGCCGACTGCCACAAGCCGTGGATCGAGGGCCTGGGCTGTGACCGCTGCCACGCCTCCATGTGGGCCTACCCGCTGGTCCCCCTGAGCCACCAGGCGCACACGGCGGACTTCTCGAAGCGGCATGGGCTGGTGGCGCGGTCGGAGCCGGCCCGCTGCGGCCAGTGCCACGCCCAGTCGTTCTGCGCCGAGTGCCACGACGGCAGCGCGCCGATGACGGCGGCCGCCGCCTGGCCGGATCGCCCGGATCGCGGCTTCATCCACCGGCCCGGCTACCAGGATCGCCACGCGGCCGAGGCCCGCCTGGAGGGGCCCACCTGCCTGGGCTGCCACGGCGTGGACCAGTGCCGGACGTGCCACGAGGCCATGGGCCGGGGGCCGGGCGATCCGTCGCCCCACCCGGTGGACTGGGCCTCGCCGGGGGTCGGCCCCAACCTGCACGCCTCGGCCGCCCGGCGCGATCTGCTGGAGTGCGCGAGCTGCCACGGCGGCTCGGCCGGGATGATCTGCGTGGACTGCCACGGGGTCGGCCGCCCCGGGGGCTCGCCCCATGGCGGGCGCACCCCCCTCGGCGACCCCCGCCACGATCGGCCGTGCACGGCCTGCCACGGAGGCCGGCGATGAGCGGCGACGCCCCGAAGAAGAAGCGGTTCGCGCGCCTGCGGGCGTTCGTGAAGCGGCACAAGAAGGGCCTGCTGATCACCGGGGCGGTGCTGCTGGTGACCGGCTCCTTCGCGGGCTGGAAGACGTGGGACTACATCCAGAACGACCCGAACTTCTGCACCTCGTGCCACCTCATGGACGACGCGTTCGACCGGTGGAAGCACAGCCCCCACGCCCAGGTGAACTGCCACACCTGCCACCCTGGCGACATCGCCAGCAACCTGCACCAGCTCTGGGTGCAGCTCACGAAGCAGCCCAAGGAGGTGAAGAAGCACGCCGAGGTGCCGGCGAAGATCTGCGGCCAGTGCCACCTGGCCGACGACGACCGCTGGCCCCAGGTGGCGGCCACCTCCGGGCACCGCGTCCACTGGGTCGAGAAGAAGATCGAGTGCGTGGAGTGCCACGCCCCGGCGGTGCACACCTTCATCCCCACCGACCAGATGTGCGCGCGGTGCCACCCCACCCAGGTGGTGGGGCTGACGGCCATGGAGCAGGTGCACTGCGCCAAGTGCCATGATTTTCTTGCAGATTCGAGCCGGCCGCTGGTGGCGGGCGAGGATCGGTGCATGGAGTGCCACGCGGGCAGCGTGGGGGGGCCGACGGCGCCGGTCTGGCATGACCAGGTGGGCTGCATCGGCTGCCACCCGGTGCACGACGGGGCGACGGGGACCGTGGCGGCGGATCCGGCCGCGGGGCCGACCCGGGATCGGGAGGGGCGGGCGGTGCCCTGCGCCGACTGCCACACCGAGGAGGCCGCGCTGGCGATGCCGGCGGCCCATGAGTGCCAGGCCTGCCACGAGCCCCACGCGGTGCCCGCGGGGGAGGCGGTGTGCCGCGACTGCCACGACGAGGTGGCCAGCCACCTGCCCGAGCGCGACCACCACGCCTGCGCGGACTGCCACACTCCGCACCAGCCCGAGATCCCGGCGGCGAGCCAGTGCGTCGACTGCCACGGGGACGACGAGACGCTGGCGGCGGCCACCCCCATCGAGGCCCACCGCACCTGCGAGGCCTGCCACCGGCCCCACGAGGCCGGGCCCCCCGACGGGCCGGCCTGCGCCACCTGCCACGTGGACGCCGCGCGCAAGGTGGCGTCTGCCCCGGCGGGCCACCAGCAGTGCGAGGGCTGCCATGGCATCCACGAGCCCGACTCGACGCGCGCTTGCACGGCGTGCCACACCGCCGAGGCGGCGGCCGCGAAGACGGCCCCGGTGCCGCACCAGAACTGCCGGGGCTGCCACGCCAACCATGGCGAGCCCCGCTCCGGCGTCTCGCCCTGCGGCCGCTGCCACCAGAAGGAGGTCGCCTCGGCGCGCACCCAGGCAGCCGCCCACGGCCAGTGCGCCGACTGCCACTCGCCCCACGCGCCCGCCATCCCGCCCATCTCGGGGTGCGCGCGCTGCCACGCCGAGGAGGCGGGCCTGGTGGCCGGCGAGGGCAAGACCCACCAGGACTGCCGCAGCTGCCACCCGTGGCACCAGAAGGTCATCGCGGCCACGGGCAGCACCTGCCAGAGCTGCCACGCCGATCACAAAGCCACGGCCGCGGCCGGCCCGACCCACCGCGACTGCGCGAGCTGCCACCCGCCGCACCGCGCTGGCAAGCCCGCCGCCTGCGAGGCCTGCCACGTCCGCCAGGCGCCTCGGCCCGGGGAGCCGAAGCCGCACCAGGACTGCACGAGCTGCCACGGGCCGACCCACGCCCGGGTCAACGTGGCGAAGACGCCGTGTGATGGCTGTCACACGACCATCGCGGAGGCCGGCCTGCACCGCACGCCCGGCCACGATGACTGCCTGGATTGTCACGGCACGCACCCGGTGGATCGGCCGTCTGCCGATCGCTGTGCGCGCTGCCACCCGCCTGAGAAGATCCGCGACCACCCGGCGGCCGCGCAGGGGGTCCGGACCTGTCAGGGGTGTCACACGTTCGCCGGCGGAGGCCGGCGACGAGGAGGGGAGGGGAAGCCATGAGATCCGCCAAGCGCCTCATGTATCTGGTGTGCTGCGCCGCGCTGGTCACGGCCTGTGAGGGGCCGGCGGGCGAGCGGGGACCGGCCGGTGATGCCGGCCCGCCTGGACCGCAGGGTGATCCCGGCCCCATGGGGACGCAGGGGCAGCCCGGTCCCCGGGGGGAGCAGGGTGAGCAGGGCGAGCCTGGCGGCCTGGGCGACCAGGGCGAGCCGGGCGACCCGGGTGCCCAGGGCGAGCAGGGCGATCCGGGGGCCGACGGGCCCGAGGGTCCCCAGGGGCCCGCGGGGGATCCCGGCGCCGACGGCCAGGACGGCCAGGACGGCCGCAGCAGCCTGTACACCGACTACGGCCTCAACGCCGCCATCGAGAGCGTGCTGGTCGATGACGAGGGCCACCCGGTCATCGAGTTCACCCTGACGGATGACGCGGGCCGCCCCCTGGACGTGGAGGGCCTGTACACCCAGGGGCCCATCAGCCTCGCCTTCCTGCTGGCGTCGCATACCGAGGCCGGCCTGCACTCGCTCATCGTGCGCGAGGCCCGCGCCGGGGACCTGGTGGTCGAGCAGGCCACCTCGGAGAGCAACGGCACCCTCGAGGGCGGCGCCTTCGGGACCTACCGCTACGTCTACAACGCCGCCCTCCCGGCGGACGTGGCCGACGACGCCTGGTTCCGCGTCGGCATCGGCGCGCGCCGCAGCTTCGATGACGGCACCCGCGCGGGCGTCTCCACCACCCTGGAGTTCCGGGTGGACGGCGCCGAGGATCCGGTGGAGCCGGCCGAGCTGACGGACAGCTGCAACAGCTGCCACCAGGGCATCGAAGGTCACGGCGGCCGCTGGACGAAGACCGACGCCTGCGTCACCTGCCACACCCCCCAGACCTCGGACCCGGACTCCGGCAACACGGTCGACTTCCGGGTGATGATCCACCGCATCCACATGGGCGCCAACCTGCCCAGCGTGCAGGCCGGCGAGGTGTACCAGATCATCGGCAACCGCGGGTCCGTCCACGACTTTTCCAACATCCACCTGCCGCGCTCGCCCTCGGAGTGCGTGGCCTGTCACGGCGGCGACGAGGCGGCCTGGCCGACGCCGAGCTACGCCTCGTGCGTGGCGTGCCATGACCGCACGTCCTTCGAGGCCATCACGCCGGCCGGCTTCACCCGCCACACGGCCGGCCCCCGTGCCCAGGAGTCGTGCAGCGGCTGCCACCCCAACGCGGGCACCCCCACGGGCGTGTTCGAGCTGCACCAGCCGGTGACGGCCGATCCGAACCTCGGGGTCGCCGGCCTCGAGTTCGTCATCGACGGGGTCGACGGCGCCGTCCCCGGCGCGGCTCCCACGCTGCGGTTCCATGTGATCGACGGGGCGGGCAACCCGGTCGCCCTCAACCTGCTCAACAGCATGGAGGCGACCATCGCCGGCCCGACCACGGCCATCGCCTGGGCCCAGACCACGCGCAACGTCCACCAGTCGGCTCAGCCCATCGAGGGCGGCTACGCGGCCACACTGTCGGTCATCCCGGCGGACGCCACCGGCAGCATCGCCGTGGGCATGGCCGGCTACCGCTACCTGCCCTACGGGGCCGCCGCCGCCGACTCGGTGGCCCGCGAGAACGGCGGCAACCCGGTGGTGTACGTGAGCCTGGGGGCCGGCCCCGCCGTCGCCGCGCGCCACGAGGTCGACAAGGACATGTGCAACGCCTGCCACGGGGATCTGCGCGCCCACGGGACGTTCCGCACCGAGCTGCCCTACTGCCAGACCTGCCACAACCTCAACGCCACCGACGCGGCGCGCCGCCCGGCGGAGGCCCTGCCGGCCGCCTCCATCACCTTCGGCCCGATGGTGCACCGCATCCACGCGGGCGCCGAGGTCAGCCAGCCGGCCGTCTACTACGGCTTCGGCGGCGCGGTCGACTTCAGCGGCGTGCACTACCCGGGTGACCTGGCCAACTGCACCGCCTGCCACGTGGGCGATGCCTGGCAGGCCCCCAACACCCGCGCCTGCACGAGCTGCCACGACAACGACGCGGCGCGTGCCCACGCGGCGCTGGAGACGGCCCCCGATGGCACCGAGGCGTGCAGCGTCTGCCACGGCGCCGGCCGCGACCAGGCCGTCAGCGCGGTCCACGGCGCGCGCTAGCCCGCATCCCCCGGGGGCTTCGGCCTCCGGGGGCCTCCCCCGCCCGGCGCGCTGTTTCGTTTGAAGTCGCGCCCATCCTGCGCTATCTAGAGAAGCCCGTTCAGGTCACGTTCTCCTGGTTCACCCGGTGTCCAAGGGGCAGGATCCGACCGAGCCGAAGTGTAGGTGCGTCCGCGTCGACGCACGCCTGTCAAGTGCCGCGCCGAGAGCGCAGCTGAAAGTACCGCGGCAGTGAAGTCGCCGCGCGGAGAGAGAAGAAGATGTCGAAGAAGCTCTTTGTCGGCAGCCTGTCGTGGGGCACCAGCGACGAGTCCCTGCGGGCTGCCTTCGAGCAGTTCGGCGAGGTGACCGACTCCAAGGTCATCACCGATCGTGAGACGGGCCGCAGCCGCGGCTTCGGGTTCGTGACGTTCGCCGACGACGACTCGGCTCGCACCGCGATCGAGGTGATGGACGGCTCGACGCTGGATGGCCGGCGCATCGTGGTCAACGAGGCCCGTGAGCGCGAGGGCGGCGGCGGTGGCGGCGGCGGTGGCCGCAGCTTCGGCGGCGGTGGTGGCGGCGGCGGCTTCGGCGGCCCCCGCGGCGGCGGCGGTGGCGGCTTCGGCGGCGATCGCGGCGGCGACCGCGGCGGCTTCGGTGGGGATCGTGGCGGTGACCGCGGCGGCGTCGGCGGCGGCGATCGCGGCGGCTTCGGCGGCGGCGGTGATCGCGGCGGCTTCGGCGGTGGTGATCGCGGCGGCCGCGGCGGCCGTGGCGGCCCCCGCGGTGGCGGCGGCGGCGGCGGCGGCTTCGGTGGTGGTGGTGGTGGTGGTGGCGGCGGCCGTGGTGGCCGCGGCGGCGACCGCGGCGGCGACCGCTGGTAGCCCGAGGCGGCGCCAGCCGGCGCCGACCTCCTTCCCCGCTCTCTCCCTCTCTCCCTTCGCAACACACTGATCTTCCACCAGGTTTTCGTTGGGGAAGCCCCACGCCCCGTGCCTCGCACGCCCGGCGAGGGCGGCCCTCGTCTTGAACCCCGGTCGGGCGGTAGAGTGGTCCGTCGGGAGGGAGTTCATTTTCACGACCGGACCTGGATGGGGGACGATGATGATCAGGACTGGGGGGGCCGCCTGGCTGGTGGCCATCGCGCTGGCTGCCGTCGGCTGCGAAGACTCGCCGAACCCGGGCATCCGCGGTGACGCCGGCATCGGCGACGCGGCGGTGCCCGACACGGGCATGACGTTTGACGGCGGGCAGATCGGCGGCGACCAGGGTCCCCGCGTGGATCGGGGGATGCCGCCGGTGGACATGGGCCGCCCGCCCGTCGACATGGGCCAGCCTCCCGCCGACATGGCGGTGCCGCCGGCCGACATGGCGGTGCCGCCGGCCGACATGGCGGTGCCGCCGGCCGACATGGGGGAGCCCCCCGTGGACATGGCGGTGCCGCCTGAAGACATGGCCGTCCTCCCGCCCGACATGGGTCCCTGCCGCGACTGCGACGGCGACGGCTTCACCGAGGCCGAGGGCGACTGCGACGACGGCGATCCGGCCATCCACCCCGGCGCCGAGGAGCTCTGCGACGGCCTCGACAACGACTGCGACGATCGCGTCGACGGCCAGAGCGAGGCCTGCTACGCCGGCCCCGACGGCACCAACGGCGTGGGCATCTGCCAGCAGGGCGTCCGCATCTGCCGCGCGGGGGCCTTCGGCGCCTGCGAGGGCGAGGTGCTGCCGGCCGCCGCCGAGATCTGTGGCAACGGCCGCGATGACGACTGCGATGGCCAGATCGACGATGGCTGCGATCGCGACGGCGATGGCTTCACCGTGGCCGACGGCGACTGCAACGACGACGATCGCGCCATCAACCCCGGCGCCGCCGAGATCTGCGACGGCATCGACAACGACTGCGACCGCGTGACCGACGGCATGCAGGAGGTCTGCTACAGCGGCCCCCGTGGCACCGCCGGCGTGGGTGTCTGCCGGGAGGGCGCGCGCACCTGCATCGCCGGCATGTTCGGCGGCTGCGCGGGCGAGGTCGTCCCCGGCCCCGAGGCCTGCGGCAACGACGTCGACGACGACTGCGATGGCAACGTGGACGAGGGCTGCAACGTGGTCGGCTGTCCCGACCTCGACCTCGACTCCGTGGTGGTGCTCTCGTCGTCCTGCCTCGCCGCCGGCAGCCAGGCTCGCGCCGCCATCTATGCGGATGTCCTGGACAATCAGGGCAACGCCATCCCCGGCATCACGGTCGACATCCAGGCCCAGGGCAACGTGGACATGACCCCGGTGGGCCGCATCGGCAACCGCTGGTGGCGCCGCATCAACGTCGGCAACGAGGCCGGCCAGGTGCGCTTCACGATCACCGCCGCCTGCAACGGCGCCGCGCCCCTCGCCCTCAACACCAGCCCCGTGCTGACCATCGCCCCCGGCCTCGAGCCCGGCGACGACATCGCCACGGGCGGCTGCGGCGATGCCGACGGCAACCTCGAGGTGCGGGTCATCGACGCCAACACCGGCCTGCCCCTCCAGGACGCCCGCGTCATGGTGGGCCCGGCGGGGGAGGACACCTTCCAGCGCGACGCCGGCCAGTACATCCGCGGCGTGGCCGGGGCCTCCCCCAACCGCCTCGCCACCGGCGCCGACGGCGTGGCCCGCCTGCTCGACTTCGGCGACGTCCTGCGCGGCGAGCAGATCCTGACGGTGGGCGCCGAGGGCTACGAGTACGTGAGCCTCTTCGGCCTCGACGCCAGCCAGGCCGTGGTGCCCCTGCGGCCCATCGACCCGCCGGCCCCCGCCACCGTGAACCTCTCGGGCGATCTGTCGGCCTTCGACAGCCTGGCCGCCGACGGCCAGACCGACGCCGGCATCGTCCTGGGCAGCTTCAACATCCAGGGCCTCGCCGTCTTCGGCATCGGCAGCCTGCTGGGCCGCTACGACTGCTGGGATCCCATCACCCAGGGCTTTGTGGGCGGCCTCGTCAACGAGGTGCCCACCCCCGGCAACCTGATGGTGCCCCAGCAGCAGGAGGTGGTGTTCGGCACCCCGGTGACCATCGAGCGCCACTCCTTCCTGTTCACCGACTTCCCGGCCGGCCGCGACGAGCTGGTGGGCGTGTCGGGCAAGATGCCGACCCAGGAGCTGGCGAACCTGCTCCTCAACGGCGGCAGCCTGGCCGACACCATCAGCCTGCTGACGCTCCGCGAGATCGGCGTGCTGCGCAACCAGGACTTCGCCGCCGACCGGGCCGGCATGAGCATCCCGCTGTCGTCGGGGCTGGCCCCCAACTCGGGCTGCGACGTGAGCAACGTGCCCGCGGGCGCCGACATCTTCTGCGTCGTCGCGGGTGACTGGGAGGGGGGCAACGGCACCGGCCGCCTCTTCCCCATGGGCCTGAAGTCGGCCACTGCCGCGGCGGTGGACATGGCTCGCCCCCGCCCGGTGGCCCTGCCCCTCACCACCGTGGCGCCCCAGGGTCCCTTCAACGGCATCGGCTACGTCGGCGCCGCCGTGGCCCGCCTCCAGGGCATGGCCGTCGCCGAGCCCCTGCGCGGCGCGGTCAGCGGCATCGTCGATCGCCACGCCGTCGGCGCCCAGGGCGGCCGGTTCGCGGCGAACTCCTTCCTGAACCCGACCACCCTGACCCGGGTGGATCGCACCTTCAGCTGGGACGAGATCGCCAACCCCAACAGCCCGGCCGTCGACACCTGCCGCTTCGAGGTCTACCGCCAGATCCGCGAGTCCTACGATCCGGGCGCCTGCTCCAACAACCTCATCGACGGCCGCGACGAGCCCGTGTGGACGGTCTACACCGACGGCGACCCCGGCGAGGTGGCGCTGCCCGTCCTGCCCGCCGACTTCCCGCGGGCCCGGACGTTCGGCTACGTGAACCCCGGGGCCACCCCCGAGGACGACCGCCTGCTCATGCGGATCACCTGCATGGCGCTGGGCGAGGCCCCCGACTTCGACTTCGACGCGGGCAACTTCCGCGACCTGGTCAACGGCCTGACCCACGCCACCACGAACGCGCGCAACTACTGATTCCTCAAGGGGAATCGTGGTTCTCGCCTGCCTCGTCATCCTGCTCTCGCCGCCCGCCGTGGATCCCTGGCTGGACGGCGCCCTCACCCTGGGGGCGGCGGCCGGCTGGGGGGGGCTGCACGCCCTGCAGCCCGGCCTGGTGGACACGCCCTGCCCGTGCACGCGCGACCAGGTCAACCCCCTGGATCGGGTGGCGGTCGGCCCCGACTTCCCCCAGGCCGAGAGCCTGGCCGACGCCCTCGTGATCACCTCCATGGCCCTCGCCGCCGTCAGCCCGCCCCTGCTGGCCGACCGCCCCCGCGATGGCCTGGAGGACGCCCTGCTGGTGGCCCAGAGCATGGTGGTGGCGGGCCTGCTCACCGAGGGCGCCAAGATCGCCGTCGGCCGGCCCTACCCGTACATGTTCGGCCCGGCGCCCTACCCCGAGCAGAACGGCGACGGGGTGAACTACGCCTCGTTCTGGTCGGGCCACACCGCGGTGCCCATGGCGGGCGCCTTCGCGGCGACGACGGCCTGCCGGCTGCGCACGCCCGACCGCGGCCGCTGCTGGCTCCCGGCCGCCCTCCTCGGCGCCCTCGCCCTGACGGCCGGCGGCTTGCAGATCGCCGCCGAGAACCACTTCCCGACCGACGTCGCCACCGGCGCGCTCGTCGGGGCCGGCGTCGGCTGGCTCATCCCCGTGGTGCACGCCTGGTAGCTTGTCGGCGGACGCCCACCGGTGGTAGCCAGCACTTTCACAGCCAGACAGAGGTGTTTCATGGGTGCGCCGGCCGGGTTCGAGGGTCAGTGGTTCGACATGAAGTCGGGGATCGGGGCCATCCTGCTCGGCCCCATCGGCATGCTGCTCTTCAAGGGCAAGGGCATCGGCGTCAGCGAGGAGGGCCTGGTGCTCAAGGGCTTCGGCGTCAAGACGCTGCCCTGGGATGACGTCGAGGGCATCCGGCCCCTGGGCATGGGGGCGGCGGGCCTGCTGCTCAAGCCCTTCGTGGTCGACAGCAAGTCGAAGGGGACGCTGACGCTGCCCATCCACCAGACCACCGATCCGGCGGGGCTGGTGGCGGCGCTGGAGGCGCGGGGCTTCGCCTTCGCGAAGTAGCCGCCGCGCCTCGGGAATCAGGGCAGGCAGACGATGTCGTAGGCCACCGGGATGTTGCAGAAGCCCGGCCACTGGTCATCGAGGTTGTTGGGCAGGTTCGCGAACAGGTTGCAGTCCATCCCGCCCGGGATGGCGTCGTTGAGATCCTGGCACAGCCCCTCCTCCCACGAGAGCGCCGCCCCGTGGCCGAAGAAGCGGCAGGCGGCGTCGGCGCAGGTCTGGCCGTTGCCGCAGTCGTTCCAGGTGTCGCACGAGCCGTGGTGGCCGTAGCCGGCGTTGAGGCCGAGCCGCACGCCGACCGCGAAGCACGCCTCCGCCGCCGCCACGTCGCAGCGCGGGCCGTCGATGGCGTCGGCCAGGCAGGCGCCGATGGTGGCCGCCCACCCGTCCGGCGGCAGCCCGCTGCGGACCTGCCCGGTGCACTCGGCCGCGCAGCTCGCCGCCGTCAGGCCGGCGCAGACGTCCACGCCCTGGCAGGCCGCGACACAGCCGGGATCCAGATCGGCCGGCAGGTTGAAGCACGCGTCCAAAGGCGCGCCACAGCGAGCGATCTCGCCGCAGGCCACCCGCACGGCCTGGGCCGCAGGCTCCGGCGTGCAGCCGTTGCGGCACAGGTAGGTGTCCAGCCGCGGCGCGCAGGCCGCCTGGATCTCGCACCCGCGCACGCAGGCCGCGCTGGCCGGCGGCGGCTCGTAGCCCACGCACGCGGCCACCGCCGCGCAGCCCCCGCCCGCGCGCCGCGCGTCGGCCACGCAGCCGCCCTGATCCACCGAGACGTCCCCGCCGGCGCAGGCCTGCGCGCAGCCCGGCGCCGGCACGCCGCAGGCATCCAGCTCGCGGCAGTAGGCCGGGCAGTCCACGGCCACGTCGGCCGGGAGGCACGCCGTCAGCACCCGGCACTGGGCGTCGGGCTGCACCCCCTGCAGGCACGCGCGGGCCGCGGCGAACCGCAGGCCGTTGGCGTCCTGGAAGCCGCCCACGCAGCCGTTGAGGCAGCCCAGCAGGTCGTCGTCGTTGCCCGGATCGCACTCCGTCACCGCCCGGCAGTAGCCCAGGCAGGCCCGCGCCCCGGGGCCCGGATCGTCGAAGCAGCTCTGCAGCTCCAGGCAGTCATCCGAGCCCAGCAGGCAGGCCACCTCGAGGGTGGTCGCCAGGGGATCGGCGAAGTGCGCGTCATCGCAGCGCGCCGCGCAGTCGGCCCGGTCGATGCCGCAGG
This sequence comes from bacterium, assembly GCA_041389985.1. Lineage (GTDB taxonomy): Bacteria > Myxococcota_A > Bradymonadia > UBA7976 > UBA1532 > JACKDP01. The sequence continues at coordinate 15,590 of JAWKQS010000036.1, read as the reverse complement.
CCGCCTCCGCCGCGCAGGCCTCGGCGCAGGGGATGCGCGGGGCCAGCTCGCAGGCGACCACATCGGCGCAGGCGTCGGCGCGATCGACGCAGCTGCGGTAGGCGAACTGGCGCAGCCGCGAGAAGTCGCGCTGGCAGGCCGCCGCGCACACCAGCGGGTTGCCGGGCACGCCGCACTCGGCCAGCCGCGCGCAGTGATCGGTGCAGATGGCCTCGGGGGTGCTGTGATCCAGGCAGAACGCCAGATCCGGGCACGACCACGCCTCCGCGCACGCCAGCCGCGGCGTCAGGCGGCCCACCGAGTCGGGGTCGTTGACGTTGACCTGCGCCTCGCAGGCCCGCCGGCACTGGGCCTGGTCCATCGCCGCGGCGTCCCCGCAGAACGCCCGGGCCTCGCAGAGGGAGGCGCACTGGCCGGCCACCGGGCTCGGGGTCGGGTTGCCCCCGTTGAAGCACTCGAAGATGCGCTCCGGATCCGCCGGGCAGGCGTTCCCGATCAGGTCGTACACGCACCGCACCAGGGCCGGATCACCGCCGAAGTCGCGCAGAATCTGCTCGCAGGGACCGAAGAACTGGTCGAGACCGCAGCGGTTCCAGGCCAGGCAGACCTCCGCCTCGTCGGGCACCCGCCCCGCGTCCTGATCCGGCGGCAGCACCGGCGGATCCAGGCAGAGCTCCACCGCCGCGCAGTCGCCCGCCGCCGCGTCCAGGCACTCGGCCCGCTGGAGCACCCGCAGCCGCGCCAGGGGATCCTGGCCGCAGGCCGCCTCGCAGTCCTGCAGCTCCACGCCGCAGGCCGCCGCGCGGCCGCAGAAGTCGGGGCAGTCCACCGCCAGGTTGTCGGGCACGCAGGCGTCCAGGGCCGGACAGGCCGCGTCGGCGGGCTGGCGGCCCAGGCAGTCGCGGGCCGCCCGGAAGCGCAGCCCGTCGTCGCCCACCAGGCCCTGCCCGCAGCGCGCGAGGCAGTCACCGAGCGCCTCGTCACCGCCGCCGCACTCGCCCGTCGCCCGGCAGAAGCCCAGGCAGGCCAGGCCATCGGCGGGGCGGAAGCCGCAGGTCTCCACCGACCAGTCATCCCGCACATCGGCGCGGCAGACCGGGGCGCTGATGACGCACGCCGTGAAGAGCAGCCGGTCGGCGGGGGCCAGGAAGTGGGCGTCGTCGCAGCGCGCCTCGCAGCCCGCCGCCTGCTCCTGCCCGCAGGCCACCGCCCGGGCGCAGTAGGTCTCGCAGGGCGCGCCCGGGGCGATGGTGCAGGCCTGCACGTCGCCGCAGGCCGCCGCCTCCCGCACGCAGTCGCGGTAGGCCGCGTGGCGATCCCGGGGCCACTGCCGATCGCAGTCCGCCCCGCAGCCCTCGAAGCCCAGCCCGCACTCCTCCAGCCGCGCGCAGTGCGTGCGGCACTCCACCGCCGGCCCCGTCTGCGACAGGCACTCCACCAGATCCGGGCACCGCTCCTCCACCACGCACGGCAGGGCGGCGGCCGCCCGCTCCAGCTCGTCGGGATCGACCCCCTGCCCGCCCGTGCAGGCTTGCACGCACTGGGCGCGGGCCAGCGGATCCGCCGGCAGCAGGCCGCAGATGCCCTCGGCCTCGCAGAGCCGGTTGCAGTGCTCCAGGTTGGCCCCACCGCCCCCGCCGTCGAAGCACATCTCGAAAATAATGAAAGGATCTCGCGGACATCCGGCCGCGAGCTGGTTGAAGGCGCACGCCAGCAGGTTGGGATCCTGGCCGAACTCGCGCACCAGCTCGTCGCAGGGGAAGAAGTCATCGAAGCCGCAGCCGCTGTAGCGCTGGCAGAAGACCTGGGGCGTCACCACCTGCACATCGTCCGGCCCCGGCGGGTGGATGCAGGTGTTGACCTGCTGGCAGTCCTCGCCCGCCCGCATCACGCAGGCGTTGCGCTGGTTGGCCCGCAGCCGGAAGAGGGGATCCTCGTCGGCCACGGCGCCCACGCAGTCGAGCAGGCAGCCGTCGGGCCGCAGGATGTTGCAGCGCACGCCCTGGGCGCAGGTCCGCGCGCAGGCCGGGTAGACGTCGCGGCCCAGGCACTCCAGGAAGGCCGCGTTGGCGCAGCCCTCCACGTTCAGCTCGCCGCAGGCCTGGAACGCCGCGCCGCCCTCGGCGCAGGCCCCCTCGCAGTCGGGGATTTCGATGCCGCACCCCGCCGCCGTCGCGCAGATCTCGGGACAGGCGATGGGCGCCGGATCCGGCACCCGGCACAGGTGCAGCAGGCGGCACTCCTCCACCTCCAGGCAGCTCCACCAGGCCTGGGGCGTCGCGCCATCGCGGGTCAGCCGCTCGCACCGCGCCAGGCAGGCGTCCTCGTCGCCGAAGATCTCGCCGAGCCGCTCGCAGCTCCCGTAGCGATCACACGCCTGCTGGCACGTCTCGACCGTGGTGCCGGCGAACATGTCCGGGGGCGGCCCCATGTCCCGGGGGGCCGCGTCCGGGCCGGCGTCGCGCACGCCGCCGCCCACGCCGCCGGCGCCCCCGTCACCGCCCATGCCGCCCATGCCCCCGACGCCGCCCGCGCCGCCCTCACCGCCGATGCCGCGATCCACCGCGCCGTCGACCTCGCCGCCGCCCGCGCCGCCGCCGCCGCCGCCGTCCTCCGGACAGCCGGTCAGCGCGAGCGCCAGCAACACCCACCACCCATGCCGAGTCATCGCCCACCCCTCTCTGGTGTCGGCGCGACTCTACCCCAGGTGGCTGGATCGCTTCACCTCTCCACGGCCCGGTGGGCCATGTAGCTGGAGCGCACCATGGGACCGGCCTCGACATGGGAGAAACCCATGGCCAGCCCCACCTGCTCCAGCCGCCCGAACTCATCGGGGTGCACCCAGCGGTCGACGGCCAGGTGCTTCGGGGTAGGAGACAGATACTGGCCCAGGGACAGGATGTGGCAGCCGGCTTCACGCAGCGCGTACATCACATCCTCCACCTCGGCCTCCGTCTCCCCCAGGCCCAGCATCAGGCCCGTCTTGGCCAGCACCCCCGGCCACGCCGCGATGTGGCGGATGACGGCCAGGCTGCGGTCGTAGATGGCCTGGGGCCGCACCCGCCGGTACAGCCGCGGGACGGTCTCGGTGTTATGGGCCACGATGTCGGGACCCGACGCGAGCACCACCTCCAAGGCCGCGAGATCACCCAGGAAATCCGGCACCAGCAGCTCGACCGTGGTCGTCGGCGACGCCGCCTTGATGGCTCGCACCGTGGCCGCGAAGTGGGCCGCGCCCCCGTCGGGCAGCTCGTCGCGGTTCACGCTCGTGATGACGGCGTGCCGCACGCCCATCCGGGCCACCGCCTCCCCCGTGCGTGCCGGCTCCCCGGCGTCCAGCGGCCGCGGCGTGCCCTTGTCCACCGCGCAGAAGCCGCAGCGCCGCGTGCAGATGTCCCCCATGAGCATGAACGTCGCGGTGCCGGCGCTCCAGCACTCGTCGATGTTGGGACAGCGCGCCTCCTCGCACACCGTCACCAGGTCCAGCCCGCGCTTGAGCCGCTCCAGCTCCTGGAACGTCTCGTTGCGGTGGTAGCGCACCCGCAGCCACGGGGGCCGCGGCCCCGGCTCCCGCGCCCGCACCCGGGGGGCCGCCCCCTTCGGATCGACGATCTGCACCAGATCCGCCATCACGCCACCTCCCGACCGAACTGCGCCGCCAGGTGCACCGCCAGCCGATCCATCACCGCGTCCACGGCCACCGGCCGCCCCAGCTCGGCCTCCAGGCTGGTCACGCCCTTGTCCCGCAGGCCGCACGGGATGATGAGCCGGAAGCCCGCGAGGTTCGGGTTCACGTTCAGCGCGAAGCCATGGTGGCTGATCCACCGCGTGAACCGCGCGCCGATCGCCCCGATCTTGCGGTGCGCGTCGACGTACACCCCCGGCGCCCCCGGCACCCGCCCCACCGCGACGCCGAAGTCGGCGCAGGCGTCCACCATCGTCTGCTCCAGGGCGTGCACGAACCGCCGCACATCCTTCCAGTCGGGCCGCAGATCCAGGATGGCGTACCCCACCACCTGCCCCGGCCCGTGCCACGTCGCGTCACCGCCCCGATCGGAGTGCACCAGCTCCACCCCCTCGCGGGCCAGCGCCGCCTCGTCGTGCAGCAGCGAGGCGCGGCTGCCGGCCCGGCCCAGCGTGATGACGGGGTCGTGCTCCAGCAGCAGCAGCGTGTCGGGGATGGTCCCGGCCAGGCGCTCGGCCACCAGCGCCTGCTGGAGCGCCCACGCTTCGCGGTAGGGCACCCGACCCAGGCGGCGGACTTCGAGGGGGCGGGGCGGCGTCACGGCGGGGAGGGTCGACCTCTGCCCACGCCGTGTCAAGCGTTCGTGGCGGCCGGTGCTTGGAACCATCAGTGAAATCAACTACTTTTGCCGCCTCGTACTGTGGAGCCGGCCCATGCACGACCCCCGCCTGCCCGCCGCGCTGCGGCCCCTCGTGGAGGCCGGGGACCTCTCGGCCGACGACGCCGCGGCCATCGCCGCCCACCTCCCCGAGCCCGAGCGCTTCACCCCGCGCCCCGGCCGCGAAGGCTTCGACTCCACCCGCTGGTCGCTCGGGGACGACGACGCCCTCGCCACCCTCGCCGCCCAGCGCGCCGACACCCTGCCCCTGCGCGCCGCCGCCGCCGAGCTCGAGGCCGCCGGCGACGACGTCGCCACCCTGCGGGCCCTGGTCTATGCCTTCGCCTTCTGGGACACCGCCGCCGCCGGCCGCGTCGCCATCCGCCTCGACGCCGTGGAGGGCCTGGCCGCCTACCACGTCCACCGCGGCCTGCGTCCGGGCGCCGAGCACGTCACCCGGCTCGTGCGCATGGCCCTGGCCGCCGACCGCCTGCGCCCCGCCGAGCTGGTGACCTTCGCCATCGAGCGCGCCAGCCGCCGCGCCGACGACCCGCCCCGCGGCCCCGGCGGGCGCTCCTTCGCGGCCCTGCTCGCCGCCCGCGCCCGCCATCTGGAGGCCCCGCGGCGCCCGGCCGCGCTGCGGGGGGCCATCGCGCACCTCCTCCGCGCGCTCCCCCCCGGACCGCCCGACGCCCTGGCCCACGCCCTGGCCGACGCCGGCGACGCCTGGATCCCCCTCGCCGACGCCTGGATCGCCGACGACGCCGCCCGCTCCACCAGCGCCGTCGCCGACGAGCGCCGCCACCTCCTCGCCGGCGCCCTCGACGCCCTGCGCCAGCCCCTCGGCGGCGACGACCTCGCCGGCCTCCTCGACGACCTGGTCGAGGCCGCCGGCCTCATCGACCACCACCCCCGCAGCGCCAGCCTCGCCTCCGGCGCCCCCCTCGACGCCGCCCTCGACGCCCTGGACGCCCGCGAAGCCCGCCGCCGCCAGGCCCGCCTCGATCTGCTGGCGATCCTGGCCCGGCTCTGACGGGGCCGCAGTGGTTGGTCGACGGGAGGACCGGGTGGTACAGTCCCGCCGATCCCCACGGAGGATGGAGCCTGGGCCCCATGGCGCTGGCAGCCAGCTTGAGAGCGATGCAGGCGAGCTTCGGGCTCAGCGACGACGCGCTCGCGTCCCGCGCCGGGCTCTCGGTCGATCGTCTGCGGGCCCTCCTCGCTGACGGCCCTGCGTCCTCCGTCGAGCTGTACCACCTGGCCGACACGTTCGGGCTGGAGCCGGGCGACCTGCTGAAGGCCGCTCGAACGCGGGGCGTGGGGGCCCGGTTTCTTCGTGGCGACGCCGACCTGGATGCCCAGGACCTCCCCGAAGCCGACCGGCGGCTGCTCAACCGGGCGCAGCAGGCGGGCCGGATCGGCTTGCAGCTCTGGCGTCTCCTCCGGCGCGGGGAGCCGGGCTACCTGCGGCATGTTCGGCCGGTGGGCCCGCCGCAAGGTCATGCGGGGGAGGCCGGCTACGTCCTTGGCGGCGAGACCCGCGAGGCCTTCGGCCACGCGCCCATCGTCGCGCTCCAGGCCCTCATCGAGGGCCTGGGGGTGCACGTCGCGCGGGTGACGCTCACGGCGCCGGATGTGCTGGGCGTCTCGGTGGTCGCCGCCGACGGGTTGCCGGTCATCCTCCTGAACGAGCGCACGGTCCGGGTCCGCGAGCCCTTGAAGCGCCGCGTGGTCCTGGCGCACGAGCTCTGCCACCTGCTGCATGACGGCTCCGTGGAGCGTCCCTGGCACGTCCTCATCAGCCCCGCGGGCCTGCGCGACCCGGTCGAGGCCCGCGCCAACGCCTTCGCCCCGGCCTTCCTGGCGCCCGCCCGGGGGCTTGACCCCCAGGCCTCCCCGGACGCCATCTTCCAGGACCTCACGACCCGCTGGGGCCTCCCCCCCGGCTGCGCCGCGCACTACCTCCACAACCTGCGCGGCCTGGACGACGCCGCCATCGATCGACTCGCGGCGACCCCCGCGAGCGGCGCTGCGTTCGAGCCAGCCCCCGCCGCGCTCGCCCTCGCGAGCGACGACCAGGAGGTGACGCCCCTGGTGGATGGCTTGATCGCGCGCCTCGCCCTCGACGCGGCGGCTGCCCATGAGATCTCGGCCGGACGCCTCGCCGAGATCCTGGAGCTCGGTTGACCCCCTGGATCGTCGACACCGGCGTGCTGGCGATCCTCGCTCGCCACCTGCACCGGTCTCCGGCGGCCTGGGACCACCCGACAGCGGCCGTGGCGCCGATCCACGTGACCGAGTGGGTCGCGTTCGAAGCCCGCGGCAAGCCAGCGCCGGGCGCCCCCCCCTCGCCCGAGTCCGATGGGCTGCTCCGCCGCACCGAGCTGTGCACCATCCACCCGATCATGGTGCCCTCGGCCGCCTGGGACGTGGTCGATCGCCTCACCCCCCACGGCAGCCTCAACCGGGGCGAGGCCGAGCTCATCGCCCTCGCGGCGACCACCCTCCCGGACGGCTGCTTCGTGACCCTCGACAAGAAGGCCAGCTACACGGCGCTGGTGGAGCTGGGCCCCGGCCGCGTCGCGAGCCCGTTCGACTTCTTCCACGCGCTCATCCAGGTCCATGGCCTGCACGCCGAGGCGTGGCCGGCCCTCTGCCGCGCCGTCCAGGGCTACGCCATTCCCGCCCGGTTCACCCCGCCGGGGCTCTGACCCGCGCATGCCCCCCTTCACCGCCACCACCTTCAACCTGCGCTACGACCGCGGCCAGGATGGCTGGTTCGATGCCGCCGCGCCGCGCCGCGACCGGGCCGTCACCGTCATCCACGCCGCCGCCCCCCAAGTGCTCGGCGTCCAGGAGGCCCTGGCGCCCCAGCTCGCCGATCTGGAGGCCGCGCTGCCCCACCACCGCCGCGTCGGCGTCGGCCGCGGCGACGGCGTCGCGGCGGGGGAGCACTGCGCCCTCTTCATCGATGTGCGGCGCTTTTTTCTTCGTGATTTCGGCACCTTCTGGCTCAGCGCCACGCCCGGTGTGCCTGGCACCACCTGGCCGCCGGCCCGCCTGCCGCGCATCTGCACCTGGGCCCGCGTCCACGACGCGGCGGCCGACCGCCCCCTGCTCGTCCTCAACGCCCACTGGGATCACGAGGCCGCCGAGGCGAGGCTGGCCAGCGCACAGCAGCTTCGTGACTTCCTGCCCCCCGGAGAGCCCGCCCTGGTCATGGGCGACTTCAACGCCGGCCCCCGCTCCGCCGCCGTCCGCGCGCTCGCCGCGGCTGGCCTGGCCGACGCCTTCGCCCGCCACCACCCCCGCGTCCACCCGTGGCTGACCACCTTCCACGCCTGGACGGGCCGCCGCTTCGGCCCCCGCATCGACCACCTGCTGCACACCCCCGACCTGCGCTGCGTCGCGGCCCGCATCGATCGCAGCCGCCCCGGCGGGGGCTGGCCCTCCGACCACTACCCCCTGCACGCCGCCCTCGACTGGGCGTGACGCCGCGGCACGCTGGCGTGCCCGTCCGCCACGCCGCGCCCACACCCGCCCCGCCCGCTGCGGCCTCGCGGCTGGCCCGCGCATTGCTCCAGGGCCCGGCCATGCGCACCACCCTCATCGCCCTGGGCCTCGCCCTCCTCCCCGCCTGCCAGACCCGCCTCCAGCTTCGCGATCACCGCATCGCCGAGGGCCACGTCGTGGGCCGCAGCGGCCGCACCCTCGAGCTGGTCCACGGCGACGGCAGCCGCGAGAGCATCCCCATCGACGCCGTGGTCGACGCCACCCCTCCGGCAGCGGCGCCATCATCGGCGGCACCATCGCGTTCCTGGCCGGCTGCACCCTCGCCGGCATCGGCGCCGCGCGCCGCGACGCCTCCGTCACCGCCGAGACCGGCAACCAGCTCCTGGTCGGCACCGGCAGCGCCCTCGGCGTCATCGGTGGCGTCTTCGCCGTCCTCGGCCTGCAGGAGCGCGCGGCCACCCTCCAGCACATCGAGGCCGCTCGACGAAGTCCGTGAAAAAAGTGAAGGCGTGGTGAGGGCCCGGGCGCGGCCATGACGTAGCCCCGGTACACCCCAACCAGGAGTCGATCATGGACCGTCTGACCTTCGCCGCCCTGCTCACCCTCGCCGGCGCCACCGCCCTCCTCGCCGGCGCCAGCGCCGCCTCGGCCGAGACCACCTACACCTGCACCTGCGACGGCTACTGCGGCAACGGCGCCCGTGGCGCCAACCCCGGCACCATCGTGAAGGCCGTCGCCGCCAGCCGCCTGCAGCGCGAGTTCGGCCTCGACGGCGCCGGCACCAGCAACCGCACGGGCTGGCGCTGCGAGGCCAACGGCCCCATCCGCCCCATCGCCGCGCCCACCAACCGCGACTTCCAGCCGCTGCCGACGCCCCGCGCCAAGCCGACCCCGGCCTACCTCGCCCGCAACGCCAGCCCCATCTACCTGCGCGCCAGCGACGCGCCCCTCTACCTGCACGCCCATGGCGGCACCAGCGTCGGCGCCCAGGAGACGCTGCACGCCTGCCCCAAGGAGAGCTTCCACCCCAACTGCCAGTGGGTCCTCGAGCCCTCGCCCACCACCAGCGGCGCCTACTACGTGCGCTCCGTCGGCGGCCCCCTGTACCTGCACGCCCATGGCGGCACGAACAACGGCGCCAACCTGACGCTGCACGCCTGCCCCAAGAACGCCGACCACCCCAACTGCCAGTGGTTCTTCGAGCCCTCCCCGACCCGCCTCGGCACCTTCTACCTGCGCAGCAAGGGCGGCGACCTGTACGCCCACAGCCACGGCGGCAGCAGCGCCGGCGCGCGCAACACCCTGCACGCCTGCCCCCGCGGCAACGACCACCCCAACTGCCAGTGGCAGATCGAGGTCGCCGGGCGCTGAGGGCGCGACGCCCCCCGCCAGGACCTCCCGTGTGTCCCCGCCTCGATCGTCAAAAACATCAACCACGACGGCCTGATGCAGGCAGGCAGAGAGGCCTGGAGCGAGGGCCCGAGACCACCCCATCCAGGAGTCGATCATGCACCGCTTCCTCTTCGCCGCCCTGCTCACCTTCGCCGGCGCCGCCGCCCTGCTCGCCGGCGCCCGCCCCGCCTCGGCCCAGACCTACACCTGCACCTGCGACCGCTACTGCGACATCGCCAACGGCACCGCCACCGCCGGCACCGTCGTCCGCGGCGTCTCCCGAGACCGCCTGCGGCCCGAGTTCGGCCTGACCAGGGCGGGCGCCAGCGTACGCACTGGCTGGCGCTGCGAGGTCGCCAGGGAGCCCCGCATCTCGCTCCCCGAACGCCTGGTCCAGGAAGCCACGCCGTTCACCCTGCAAATCACCGACGCCCCCCTGGCCCTGCATGCCGATGGCGGCAGCCGCCCGGGAGCCCCCGGGACGCTGCACCCCTGCCCGTTCCGCGCCAACCACCCCAACTGCCAGTGGATCCTCGAGGCTTCCCCCACTACCCCTGGCGCCTACTACCTGCGCTCGCTGGGGGGAGCGCTGTATTTGCACGCCCATGGCGGTGCGACCCGAGGCGCCAACCTGACGCTGCATGCCTGCCCCAAGAACGCCGACCACCCCAACTGCCAGTGGCTCTTCGAGCCCTCCCCGAGCCGCCAGGGGGCGTTCTACCTGCGCAGCAAGGGCGGCGCCCTCTACGCCCACATCCAGGGCGGCAGCAGTGTTGGCGCCCGGGGCACCCTGCATCCCTGTCCCAAGAGCAGCGACCACCCCAACTGCCAGTGGCGGCTGGGCATGGCGGTCCACTGACGGCTGAGGTCCAGCACGAACTTCCGTGGCCCCGCCAAATGTGCGACAAACGCACAGGGCGTGGTCGGCCTGGTGACCATCGCTGGCGACTATGTCGACCGATTGCGAGAGCTGCCGTGAGCCCCCGATTCCGCCTCATCTTGTTCAAGCCGGACCCGTTCAGCGGGATCGCGTGGCCGATCGGGGCGGTCGTGCAGGAGGCCGACGGTCAGCTCACCAGCGCCGCCGCGGACCAGCCGCCGGAGGGGCTCGCCGTGAGCCCCCTCGAAGCTCGCCTCGCGCGCGAGGTCTGGGCGAGCCTGGGTACCTTCGACCGCTTCGACACGGTGCCCAGCGGCTTCGGGCCGTACTTCGCGCTGAGCGAGCCTCGCGACCTGCCGACGGGCGTCGAGGATGCCGGTGCCTGGCTTCGCAAGCACGTCCTGCCTCGTCGTTCGCCCGGTGAGAAGGGCGCGTCCCGAGCGCCGGGCGTGAAGCAGCATGCGCAGCAGTTCTTCTCGACCTACGGCGTGCAGCGCTATGTGAAGAAGCGTGGGTTCAGGGCCGAGAAGGACTGGGGCGGGCGCCTCCAGGCGGTCGCCCACGATCTCGAGCCCATCACCCAGTGGACGGCCAGTCGGGAGCGTCTGCTGCTGCTGGAGCCCATCGTCCCCGGCCTCCAGGACGCGGCTGACATCCGGCACGTCGCCACCCGGACGCTGGCGTGGCGTAGCCAGATCGACGCCCTCACATCGGAGCGTGCGGCCGAGATCGTGATCTTCGTGCTGGCCGGTGGGGCTCGTGCCGATCGGGTGGCCGTGCACGCCGCGCTCGAGGACCGGGCCCACCGGCTGGTGGACGTCATGGACGCGCCTCAGCGGCGCCACCTCGTCGATCGCATCCGGGCGATCGGCCAGGCCGACTCGCCGCCGCTCGCCCTGCTGAACTAGCCGCAGCTGGCCCAAGTCGATGAAATCAGAGGTGATTGCTAGAGCAGTGAACAAGAAGTCGGACCGAGCCGGGTGAAGACCAGGTCGCCGGTGGCGAGGCGCGAGGAGAAAGCGTGGTGGGGCACGCTGCCGACGAGCAACGAAGCCAGCGGCGACATGGGCCAGCCAGGCGACGGGAGACTTCTTGATCGATGCTCTAGAACGTGACGAGCGTCGCGTCCGGCTTCAACGACACGAACGGGATGAGGTGCAGGCCCGAGAGGCGCCCGCCCGCCGGGGTTGCGCCTCCGCCCCCCGCGCGGGACAATCGGCCCGACCTGGAGGCGCCATGCCGACCTACGACGTCCACGTCACCGCGCTGCAGCGCCCCGCCACCGACCTCGGCGGCGCCCCCTGGGAGAAGGCGAAGCTGCGCGACTTCGCCTTCAGCCTGGGCATGACGGGCACGTCGAAGCTCACCCCCGCGGCCGTGGCCGACGCCATGACCGCCCGCGCCGCCGCCCTGCCCGCCGCCACCGCCGCCCGGGGCGTCTCCTACCCGCGCATGAAGGACCCGTGGGACGCCTGGTGGCGCGACGCCCTGCTCCACCGCGCCCACCCCGGCGACCACCCGGCCCCCGCCACCGGCGCCTGCCTGCACCTCACCCTGCGCCCCCACACCGCCGACGCCTTCCGCCCCTCGGCCCTCGACCTGGCCGAGAACCGCCGCTTCGCCATCGACGTCCTGCGCGCGCTCACCCCGCCCGGCCCCCTGCACGCCGAGATCGCCCGCCGCCTCGAAGATCCCCGCTGGAACCAGGTCATCCCCCGCGACCTGCTCTGGGCCTGCGCCGCCACCCACGTCCGCGCGCCGCGGTTTCACCTGCACCTGATGGTGCCGACCGCCTTCGCGGCGTGGCTCACGGAGGGCGAGGATCGGGTGGTGACGCTCTAGGTGGGGGCGCAGGTGATGGATCGGGAAGGTGATTTTCGGAGGGCGCTACCCCTGACGGGCGGCGGCGACGAGGGCACGCAGGGCCGCGCGGTCGACCTCATCTCCCGCTGAGGTGGCCGCGTCGAAGAGCACCGTCCGCCCCTCCGCTTCGGCCAGGGCGCCGAGCGCTTCGGCCTGGGCCAGCACGGCGCTCGGCGCGACGCCGAGCGCGGCTGCCCAGCGGGCGAGCTGCTCGACCCGCACCCCGGTGCGCCCGTTCTCCATCAGCGACAGCGTCGCCTGACTCCAGCCCAGGCGCGCCGCCGCCTGCCGCTGGGTGAGCCCGAGGTCCCGGCGGATGGCCTCCAGCGCGGCGCCGACGAGCGTGGTGAACTGGATGGGGGCGGGCGTCGTCACGTTGGATATTGATTTATTTAATCAGGCGCCGTATCCAGAAGGCGCCCGTCCTGGCGGCAACCAGGACGGGCAGGCAGCCGGCTTGATGCCGGGTCGTTGACGCGACCCACCGACTGCCCGGGCACAGTACCACGGCCTCCGGGCCGGCACAGCGCACGGAGGTCGTGATGCACCCTCCCTCGCACGCGCGCCCCCTCGGGTGGGTGGGCGGGGCCTGCCTGGCCCTCGCCGCCGCGTTGCTCCTCTCCTCCCGACTGCCTCGTCAGCGCGAAGCCGAGGTCACCCAGGCTCGCGCCACCGCGAGGGACCAGGGCCTGACCTACGAACAGCACGTCCTCTCGCCAGGGAACCTGCCTGCGCAGGTCGCCGCGGTGGGCGGGCACCTCGTGGCCCACCCGCGCCTCGCCGTCGCGCGTCGTCGGGTCGCCGCGCGCTACTTCGCCGTGCCTGACGGCTGGAGCGCCGGCGCCATCGTCGACGAACGGCCTCATCGCCACGCGTCGCGCTGGTGGTGGTCGGTGGGGCCCGGCGGCTACCGCGTGCCCGATGCCATCGCGACGGGCACGGATGGCAGCCAGACCTTGTTCGAGGTCAAGTGCCCGTCCCCGTGGCTGCGCTTCCCGGGTGGGCAGATCTGGGCGACCTGGATGCAGACCGCGTTCGCGTCTCAGGCGCTCGCCTACCTCACCTGGGCGGCCGAGGATCCTGCCCATCGACGGGTCAACTACCTGTTCTGCGGCCTGATCCCGCCCTGGGCCGAGGCGCTGTTACGCCACCTGGAGGCCGAGGTCGGCGTCGGGCCTCGCGTCCTGGAGGCGCAGTTCAGCGCGGGCTTCCCGCCAGCCCGTCGGTTCGTCCTCGCGGTCGAGGGCGACCAGCCAACCCGACCCGCGGCTGCTGCGCCCGTCGCGCCGGTCGCGTATGATGAGGAGGCCGACTGACATGAGGACCGAGGGCTTGAACGGCTTTGACATCGCGCTCCCAGCCGTCCCCCAGGCCGCCTTGCAGGGCGTGCCGCCGGCGGCCGACCTGCCCGACGCGGCCGCCCGCCGGCGCTATGGGGAGGCGGTGATCGCGGCGCTCACCGGGACGCCGAGCTGGCAGCTCGAGACCCATGACCGCGCCCGGTGCCCCTGCCACTGCGCATCCAGGCCTTCCACGAGGACTGGCCGATGCTGGGCACGGCGTCGGCGGTCTCGATCCTGCGACCTGCCCCGGCCGACGCGCTGGCGGGCTTGCTGCCCCAGGCCCTGGAGGCGTTGCCGGAGGCGCTTCGCGCCGACGCGGCGGCGGCCCTCTCGACGCTGCTGCGGGGGGAGTTGCCGGCGACGCCCCGGGCCGAGCTGCAGACCCTGCTCGGCCAGGTCATCCTCCGTGCCGCGCGCACGGCCTACGAGGCCGCCATGGCGGCCGCGCTACGCAGGCCCGAGCCGCAGCAGTCGGCAGGGTAGCGGGAGAAGCTCAAGTATTCCGCCGAGGTAGCCCAGCCAGGTCCAGGACCGGGGGGCGGGCCGAGGCAGGCAGGGGAGCCCTGATGATTCCGACGGTGCGGCAGACTTTGGCCAAAGCGTACGCCAACCTCGCGATGGCCCATGCGGCGGTCGACCGGGGAGATCAACGCTTCGGCCCGGTGCACTTCATGATCCGTGGTCGACTCAGGAAGGGACTTGAGTCGGGTACGATGCGCCTCGGCAGTCTGCTCGATGACGAGCGGGCCAGGCTGGACCGGCCGCAAGCCTGCGCATGGTGCGGCTCCCGGACCGGACTCCAGCTTGATCATCTCATCCCGAAGAGCCGAGGCGGCCCAGAGACGGCTGACAACGCCGTCTGGGCGTGCCGACCCTGCAACGGCAGCAAGGGCGCGAAGGATCCGCTCCGTTGGCTGGCGGAGAAGGGACGCTTCCCCCCGCTGCTGATCCTTCGCCGCTACATGAAGCTCGCGTTTCGCTACTTTGAGGACCGCGACCAGCTCGACGGACCGGACCCCGGCGACCACCCCTTCGAGCTCGATGCGCTCCCGATGCAGTACCCCAGCCCGACCGAGCTGATCCTGTGGGTCGCCGCGGCGTCCGACAGCTAGGGACTCTGGCCGGCATCCGCCGCCGCGACCAGTGCCGTCAGCGCCTCGGGACCCAGCAGCCCCATGGCCGAGGCGTCCGCCCGGCGGCGCTCGACCCGGATGCCGCGCGCCTCCGCCGCCGCGACCACGGCCTCGGCGCGGGCGAAGACCGCCGACGGCGTCGTCCCCAGCGCCTCAGCGGCCACGACCGCCAGCTCGACGGAGGGCGCCGTCGCCCCGCGCTCCAGCTTGGACCACGCGGCCTGCTGGAGCCCGCATGCCGCCGCGACCTCGGCCTGGGAGCGCCCCGCGCGGTGGCGTAGCTCGCCCAGCACCGCCCCCAGGAGCGCGAGCCATGTCGTCGTGGGTTGCACCGCGGCCGGATCTGACATTCATTCCCTTCAGGAATACGGCGAGGGCGTCCATCGAAGCTCAGGCGCCCGCCTCGGCGGCAACCGAGGCGGGCGCGCACGGCTTCATGCCGGGTCGTGGAAGCGACCCGGCGTGCGCGAGCGGACGATAGCACGCCTCCTCGCCGCACAGCAGCCGGAGGCCTTCATGCCCGCTCCGTCGTCCTCCCCCGCGCGCCCGCCGTGGGCGCTGCTCGGGCTGCCGCCCGCCGCCGACCTCCCGACCCGGGAGGCGCGACAGCGCTACGCCCACGCCGTCCTCTGCGCCCTCGCCGACACCCCGAGCTGGACGGTCGAGACGTGGCGCCGCGAGGGCTGCCCGCTCGACCTGCGCCTGCGCGCCGCCGACGAGGACTGGCCGATGCTCGGCACGTCGTCGGTGGTCGCCATCCTCCGCCCGGCGCCGCTGCCGGCCTCGGCGGCCCTGGCGCCCGTCGCCGCGCTCCCGGCTGACCTCCAGGCAGAGGCCCGGGCCATCCTCGGCGCCCTCGTCCAGGGCGAAGCGGCGCCGGCCCCCGCCTCGGCCGCCCTGGCGGCTGCCCTCGCCGCCGCCATCCGCCACGCCGCCCAGGCCGGCTACGCCGCCGCGATGGGCGCCGCGGAGGCCGCCGCGTAGCGGGAAGCCAACGCGCTTGCGTGGCGAGCTGGCTTCGATGAGCATCCCGGCATGGGCAATGAACTCAAGCCGGGCCTCTATGAGCGCGTCGTCGACCAGGCGCTCGCCGGTCGCCTCGCCGCGACCGACCTCCCCACCC
>JAWKQS010000035.1:0-89409 GCA_041389985.1 bacterium | reverse complement strand
CGTGTCGCAGACTTTTTTGACCTGCCCTGCTTTTTTTTGCACGGCGGGGCCAGACGGGGCAAGACGAAAGGGGTGAAAAGTGTATGGATTACACGGGGCTACATGTGGGCGGATGGCGCGACCGGCGGGTGGTGGTCGGGCGGTGTGGGGTGGGGCACCGGGCGGGCCACCTCGAAACCACGGGGGACCGACGCCGGGCGTTATTGCTGGAGATTCCGGGCCCGAGCGGCTAGGTTGCCGCCCGGCGCGCCGATGTTCGGGGCGCGCGCGTGGAGGCTTGACGGTGCAGAACAGCTCGAAGGCGTGGTTGGTGCTGGTGGGGTGCTTCGGCTTCTTCGGCCTGGCTCTTTTCGGGCCCGGGCTCTCCAAGGCCGGTGAGGGCGCCGTGCGGTTCGTGGCGCAGTCGTCGTCGGGCAAGAGCCCCGCGCGCTTCGCCAAGGAGCGCGCCTACGCCCTCGATCCCGCGATGGTCAAGGCCCAGGCCTGCTGCGAGAGCTGCGCCCAGGAGTGGGACTTCGGCGACGATCGCTGCGCCCTGGTCAGCCAGCCCGCCACGGCCTGCTACGCCGCCTGCGGGGCGCAGCCCGGCGTCCCCCAGCCGGTCGCGCCCCACGGCCACTGAGGCCGCGCCTCAGTCCGTCCCCTTGAGGTTGGCCACGGGGTAGAGGCGCCGGTCGAGGCGCGCGATGCCCTCCAGCTCCAGCACCTCGATGACGTCGTCCAGGTCCTTGTAGACGTGGTGGCACTCGTCGAGGGGCGTGCGGGCGGTGTTGCCGACGACGCCCCGGATCTTCACGCCGCCCAGGGTTCGTACGGTGTCGCGCATCTCGGCGTCGATGTCGTCGTGCACCGCCGCCAGCTCCCGCTTCGCCTCCCCGCGGCCCATCGTCCGGCCGCTGCCGTGGTTGACCGAGCAGGCCGTGCGGTGCGCCCCCGCCTGCGGAAACAGGATGGCGGCCCCGTCGAGCATCGAGCCCGGGATGAGGCAGGGGTGGCCCGTCTCCGCCCACGCCGTGCCGGCCAGGTCGGGGTGCCCGGCCGGGAACGCCCGCGTCGCGCCCTTGCGGTGGACGAAGCCCCGCTGGGTGGTGCCGTCGGGCAGCACCAGCGTCTCCTCCTGCACCAGGTTGTGGGAGATCTCGTAGTAGACCTTCACGTCCCGGCCGAAGACCTCCTGGGTCGCCTCGCGGACGCCGTGCACGATGAGGTGCCGGTTCGCGACGGCGTAGTTGGCCGCGGAGTTGTGGTGGTCCCAGTAGCGCCGCCCCAGGGGCTCGTCGGCGTACAGCCACGAGTCTTCGCGCCGGTTGCGGGGCAGGCCGCGCAAGGTCGCGCCCTCGAAGAAGAACTGGTTGGCCGTCTGCCAGCCGTAGCCCCGTGAGCCGCAGTGGACCATCACGAAGACCTGGCCGTCGTCGCGATCCACCTGCAGCTCGATGAAGTGGTTGCCGCCGCCCACCGAGCCGAGCTGGGGCAGGGCCTTCTGGTGAGCGCGGGGGATGCGCCGGGCGTCGAAGCCCTCGGTGACGGGGATGAACTGGCGCTCGCAGAGATCGGCGCTGACCCCCAGCGCCTTGGCGCCGTACCGGAGCACCTCGTCGAGCAGGGCCGGCTTGAGGCGCTGGGCCTGGTGCGGCCGGTGGGTGCCCAGCCCGGTCGCCACGCGCGCCTCCACCGCGTCGATCCAGGCCCGGCGGCGCGCCACGTCCGCCACGTTGGCGGCATGCAGGCCGGGCACCCGCATGTAGACCACCCCGCACGAGATGTCGTAGCCCGAGCCGGCTTGCAGGATGGTGTCCCGCGTCACGAGGACGCCGCCCACCGGGATGCCGTAGCCCAGGTGGGTGTCGGGCATGAGGTGCAAGCCGATGGCCCCCTCCGAGGCCGCGGCTCGGGCCGCCTGGCTCCAGAGCGCCTCGTCGGTCTGCGCGAACAGGGCGGGGGACAGCCACCCATGCACCTCGGTGCGCATGTCCCCGGAGCGCGGCAGCACGTAGTGGCCCGCCGACACCTGCTCGACGGCATACTTGTAGCTCATGGTACCTCCGGCAACGGCAGGACGCCCAGCCGGCCCGGCGCGCGACATCGGCTGGAGTCGTCGGGATCTTGAGCGCCATCGACCACATAGCGCAGACCACCCGGGCCGGGGGCGAGGCCCTCGGTGTCGTCGGGGGCCGCCGCCCAGGCCGTGGGGGCGGCGCTGGCCCCGGGCACCACGGCAGAGGCGGGCAGCCGGAACAGCCGAAACCCCGGCCCGTCGGCCTCCGGGCCGGCGATCCCTGCCAGGCCGTCGCCCACGACGGTCAGCTCCCGCACCCCCATGCCGCCCAGATCCAGGCGCGCCACGGCGTCGAACCGCAGGGCATCCAGGGCGTCGGGGCGCGTCCCCGCCACCCGCAGCAACACGGCGTGGCCGCCCACCACCGGGGCCCGCAGGCCCAGCCACAGGCGGCCGGCCAGGACCACGGCGCCCTCGATGTTCAGCGTGCGGGCGCAGGCGGCGGCGTCGAACGCCGCAGATCCCTCGGCCGCGACCATGGCCTGGCACACCTCGGCCGCGCCCGCCGGGGCGCCGTCGAACCACCCGCGCAGGCACGCCCCCGGTGAGGCCAGGCTGTCGGCGCGGAGCTGGGCCAGCCCCTGCCGCACCCGCTTGTCGAGGCCCCCGTCGAGGACGCCATCCACCGAGATCAGCCGGCCCCCCTCGAGGCCCGCCTTGCCCAGCCGAGCGACCAGGATTGCCAGGCGTCGCGCCTTGATCTCGCAGCCTTTTCGGGCACTTCCGCGGCTGTGCGACCCCACGACCACCAGGTGATCTCCCCAGGCGGCCAGGGCCTCGACGTCGTGGGGGGCGTCGGGCAGCGGCAGCGCGCGCAGGACCTGGCCCTCGGCGTCGAGGGCGTAGAGCGCCTCGCGCTCGTTGTCGCCGGCCAGCAGCGCGCCGCCGACGGCGAGGAGCGCCGACGGCTCGCAGAGGGGCGGTGGCAGCAGGCGCTCGGCCGACCCCGAAGACGCGGCCAGGGACAGGCCGATGATGAAGAGCGGCACCATCGAGACTCTCCTTCTCTGCGGGTCGGGAATGCGCCCGGTGCCCCGTCGGCTTGTTGTGCCCTGGGGTGCACCCCCTGGGCGCCCCACGGGCGCCCCACGCGAAATCGGGACGGCGCTGCCGGATCCAGTATATGATCGGGGTTCGCCCCCTCGGCACCAGGAACCGAACCATGAACCTGATCCCCGCTCGGCGCCTGCTGGCCCCGCTGCTCGCCCTGGCGGGCGCGCTGGCCTTCTCCGGCGCCGCCCAGGCCCGCAGCCTGCTGAACTGCTCCACGCTGCCCGACCTGATGGTGCGCTATCAGACCCTCCACGTCAGCCAGCTCGCCGCCAACGACGCCGCCGCCAGGAAGGCGCGCGACGCCGAGCTGATGGAGCGGACGGCCGAGCTTTACCTGAAGCGCTACGACTCGGCCAAGACGCTGCTGACCCAGGCCGAGGCCGACGCCCTCAAAGCCGAGGTCAAGCAGTTCTTCGCCAACGCCATCGAGGGCAAGTGCGGCTCGCTGCAGGGCCACCTGGCCATGCAGGTGGCCCGCCACGCCGCGCAGGAAGACGCGATGAAGGCCATCGTCGAGGCGAAGGACTTCGCGATCGACCGGACCATCGAGCTGGTGATGGACGCCGACAAGCGCCCGCGCCCGACCACCACGACCGAGCAGGCCGCGCTGCGGCGCAAGCTGGCCCACTTCCAGATGGCCAGCTACGTGGCCTCGGGATCCAGCCTGGACGAGGCCCGCACCAAGCTGGAGAAGCGCTACGCCCTCATCACGAAGCGCGTGAAGGAGATCGACGAGTCCGACCTGCTGTCGAGCCTGCTGGACGCCTACGCCAACGCCTTCGATCCCCACACCACCTACTTCTCGGCCGAGGCGCTGGAAGACTTCCGCATCGGCATGCAGCTCTCGCTGGAGGGCATCGGCGCCGTGCTGCGGTCCCGCGACGGCTACACCATGGTGTACGAGATCGTGAAGGGGGGCGCTGCCGACCGGCAGGGCCAGCTGCGCACGAAGGATCGCATCATCGCGGTGGCCCAGCAGGACGGCGAGCCCGTGGACGTGGTGGACATGGCCCTCTCGGACGTCGTGCGGTTCATCCGTGGCCCGAAGGGCACCGAGGTGAAGCTCACCGTGCTGCGGCAGGGCGAGAAGACCGAGACGCTCAACATCACCATCGTCCGCGACACCATCGACCTGAAGGAGCAGGCGGCCAAGGTCCGCTACGAGGAGGTGGAGCGCGAGGGCCGCAAGCTCAAGATGGCCATCATCGATCTGCCCTCGTTCTACGGCTCCAGCAGCCCTGGCGGGCGCCAGTGCGCGGACGACGTGGCGGCGCTGCTGGAGGAGGTCAAGGGCCAGAACGTGGACGGCCTGGTGCTGGATCTGTCCGAGAACAGCGGCGGTCTTTTGCAGCATGCCGTTGATATCACGGGCTTTTTCCTGCGCCGTGGGACGGTCGTGAGCATCGAGGGGTCCGACCACGAGCCCAAGCAGCTCAAGGACGTCGACCAGAACATCCAGTACAACGGTCCCCTGGTGGTGCTCACCTCGCGCCTGTCGGCCTCGGCCTCGGAGATCCTCGCCGGGGCCGTCAAGGACTACGCCCGCGGCCTCATCGTGGGCGACGATCAGACCTTCGGGAAGGGCACCGTGCAGAACGTCGTCAACCTGCCCGAGGGCTTCGGGGCCCTGAAGGTGACGACGGCGCTGTTCTTCCGGCCCGGGGGCGACTCCACCCAGCAGAAGGGCGTGGCGGCGGACATCGTGGTCACCTCGCCGTACAACAGCGAGCAGTTCGGCGAGAAGAACCAGGACTACTCCCTGCCGCCCCAGAAGACGCGGCCCTTCAAGGACGACACCGTCAACATCCCCGGCCCCGAGGGCTGGAAGGCGGTCACGGCCGAGATCGTGGCCGACCTGGCCGCGCGCAGCCGCACGCGGGTCGAGGCCTCCGAGGAGTTCAAGAAGGTGTTCGACGACCTGAAGAAGGCCCGGGAGCGCGAGGGCGTGCTCAAGGTGGCCGAGATCCTCGACGACAAGGAGCGCAAGGGCGAGGACGAGGACGAGCCCAAGAAGGACGACGGCAAGCTGACGCCCCAGGCCCGCGAGGGGCTCGAGGTCCTCGCCGACCTGGTGATGGCCCAGGGCGGGCCGGTGGTGCGGGGCATCGCGAAGCCGGATCTGAACACGAACACCACCAGCGTCCCTTGATGCGCGCGCGCGGTTGACCCGACCGCCCCGCCCGGCCGATCCTCCCGGGATGCGCTACCTGCCCGCCTTCATCGCCCTCTGCCTCGTCGCCTGCGACGAGGGCAACCCCGACCTGGAGCCCACCGAGCCGGACGCGACCGGCGCGGACGCCGCTCGCCCGGACGCGGCCCGGCCCGACGCGGCCCGGCCCGATGCCGCCCGGCCCGATGCCGCCCGGCCTGACGCGGCCCGGCC
The DNA here is from genome assembly GCA_041389985.1 of bacterium. Lineage (GTDB taxonomy): Bacteria > Myxococcota_A > Bradymonadia > UBA7976 > UBA1532 > JACKDP01. The sequence continues at coordinate 83,914 of JAWKQS010000035.1, read as the reverse complement.
TGACGCGGCCCGGCCTGACGCCACGGTGGCGGACGCGGCGCGGCCCGACGCGGCGCGGCCTGACGCCGCGGTGACGGACGCCACGGTGGCGGACGCGGCCCGGCCTGACGCGGCCCGGCCGGACGCGGCCCGACCCGACGCGGCCCGAGCCGACGCGGCCGGGCTGACGCGAAGCCGAGCCTGACGCCGGGCCGCGAGACGCAGCCGTCGTGGTCGACGCTGCGGGGCCGGTGGACGATCCCCTCGGGCCCCGCCCGGCGGTGCAGACGTGCCGCCTCCCTGAGGCGCAGCCCCTTGGCAACTATGCGATGGAGCGGGCCTTTTCGGCGCTCACCTTTGACCGGCCGCTGTGGATCGGCGTGGCCCCCGGCGACGCTGGCACCCTCTACGTGGTCGAGCAGGGCGGCGTCATCACCGCCTTCGACGACCGCCAGGACGTGCAGGCCAACCAGACGGCGGAGTTCCTGAGCATCCCCGTCAGCCGGGCCGGCAACGAAGAGGGGCTGCTGGGGCTGGCCTTCCACCCCGGCTACGCCCAGAACGGGCGCTTCTTCGTGTACTACTCGGCGGCGGGGGCGGCCTGCGCGGGCCAGCAGCGCTGCTCGGTGCTCAGCGAGTTCCGGCGGCGGGGGCCCCGCCAGGCCGATCCCGCGTCGGAGCGCATCGTCCTGCGGTTCGCCCAGCCGTTCTCGAACCACAACGGCGGCGACCTGCACTTCGGCCCCGATGGCTACCTGTACGTGTCCGTCGGGGATGGCGGCTCGGGGGGCGATCCCCAGGGCAACGGCCAGAACACTGGCACCCTGCTGGGCAGCATCCTGCGCCTGGACGTGGATGACCCCCCCGCGGCGGTGGTGGACGGCGTGAACGTGCGCGCCTACCGCACGCCCGCCGACAACCCCTTCGCCGACGGCCGCGGCGGGCGGCCGGAGATCTACACCTGGGGCATGCGCAATGTGTGGCGCATGAGCTTCGATCCCAGCACCGGGGTGCTCTGGGCCGGCGACGTGGGGCAGAACGCCTGGGAGGAGGTGGACCGCATCACGGGCCCCGGCAACCACGGCTGGAACGTGCGCGAAGGCGCCCACTGCTACAACGCGCGCGAGTGCCCGTGCCCAGACTGTGTGGAGCCCATCTGGGAGTACTCCCACGCCGAGGGGGCCTCCATCACCGGCGGTGTGGTGTACCGCGGGCCGCGTCTGCCCGAGCTCTGGGGGCGCTACCTGTTCGGCGACTTCGTGTCGGGGCGCCTCTGGGCCCTCCAGGAGCGGGCCGGCCAGGCCCCGCAGGTGACGCAGCTCACCACGGCCGACAGCCCCTCGTCCTTCGGGACCGACGCCGCCGGCCGGGTCTACGTGACGTCCTTCGGCCGCAACAGCATCCAGCGCCTGGTCCGCCGGGCCGACCCGGGCGGCGAGCCCACCCCGCGCCTGCTCTCCCAGACGGGCTGCTTCACCGACACCGCGCGCTTCCAGGTGGCGCCGTCCGTGGTGCCCTACGACCTCAACGTGCCGTTCTGGAGCGACAACGCCGTCAAGGTGCGCCACATCGCGCTGCCCGCGGGCGCCCAGGTGGACCTGCCGGCCGAGGGGCCGGCCGAGTACCCGGTGGGCACCGTCTTCCTGAAGACGTTCTTCCTCGACGGCGGGGGCGGCGCCGCGCCGCGCCGCCTGGAGACGCGCCTGCTGGCGCGACAAGCCCAGGGATGGCGCGGGTTTACATGGCGCTGGCGGGATGACGAGTCCGACGCGGAGCTGCTGGAGGGCCCCCTCGACGAGCAGGTGCGCGGGCCGGCGGGTGCCCAGACCTGGCACTACCCGGGCAGCGCCGAGTGCGATCGCTGCCACACCCCGGCGGCGGGCTTCGCGCTCGGCTGGCGGGCGGGGCAGCTCGACCGGGAGGTCGACTACCCGACTGGCCGCGCGGGCCAGCTCGGGGCGCTGGCCCAGGCGGGCTACCTCGAGGCGGTGCCGGCGGGCGTGCAGCCCTGGCCGCCGCTGCGCGACGCGGCCGCGCCGGTGGTGGAGCGTTCCCGCGCTCTGCTGGACGCCAACTGCGCCATGTGCCACCAGCCCGGCGGGCCGGCCAACGCGCAGCTCGACCTGCGCTTCGAGACCGCCCTGGCCGACACGGGCCTCTGCGCGGCCCCGACGCAGGGGATCTGGGCCTGAACAACCCCCGCATCGTCTGCCGGGCGCCCCGCTGCGCAGCGTCCTGCTCAACCGCATGTCCCGCCGGGACGAGCACGCCATGCCCCTCTGGCCAGCCACGTCGTCGACGCCGATGGCGTGGCCCTCATCCGCCAGTGGATCGGGGGCATGGCTTCCTGCCCGTGATGCTGGGCGCATGACAGACGGTCTGTCTTGAATTCGGGCGCGGGCGTGGCCGCGCTGCTCCCGAGACGCCGGAGCGCTCCTGGCCAGACCCTCCGCCCGGCCCCCAGACGCAGCGTCTCGCAGGCGGGCCTGTTCGCCCGGGAGTGCGACAGATGGCGGCCCAGGTCGGCCGCCTGCGCCGCCTGCGGCTCGTCGGAGAGCCGTCGGTAGAAACTCAGGCAGTTCAGCGGGTTGCGAGGGCGGCCCCGGCGGAGGCGTGGGGACGCGCTGCGGCCGGCGGCGGCCCGGACGTTGACCCCGGGGCGTCCACCTGGGCATGGTGGCGCGCACGCAAGCCGGGGAGAGGACGCATGGGGACGCGCGCGGGCCTGCTGGCCCTCGGGATGCTGGGCCTGCTGGCCGCCTGTGACGACGAAGAGGCCGGGTCGGGCCAGGCGGGAGGGACGCGGCAGCGCGGGCCGACGCCGGCGCCGACGCGGTCGTGGAGAGCGGCCCGGACGCGGCCGCCGAGGGGCCGACGGAGCCCTGCGATCCCCTGGATCCGGCCGTCTGCACCTTCCCCTGGCCCAGCAGCCTGTACCTGGCCGAGGACGAGGGGCGTGCGACGGGCTACACCCTGCGCTTCGGGGCAGAGAGCCTGCCGGCCAACGTCCAGGGCGTCCGCATCCGCCCGGAGGTCTTCGAGCGGATGGACGGCTACGAGCCGGGGGTGCCCCTGATGCTGGTGGTTCCCGGCCTGGATGCCACCGACCTGCCCGATGAGCGCTTCATCGCCGAGTCCATCACGGCGGACTCGCCGCTGCTCTGGTTCGAGGACACGGGCGCCGGGCTTCGCCGGGTGCCGTGCTTCGCCGAGGTGGATCCCAAGGAGCGCGATCCCCAGAAGCGCCTGCTGTTCGTCCGCCCGGCCGAGATCCTCAAGGAGAACACGCGCTATGTGGTGGCGCTGCGGGGGCTCGTGGACGAGGCCGGGGAGGCGGTGCCGCCGTCCGAGGCGTTCATCGCGCTGCGCGATGGCACCGCCGCTGGCGGGCTGGCGCGCCGCCAGGCCCGCTTCGACCGGGTCTTCGCCGATCTGGAGGCCGAGGGCTTCCCCCGGGAGAGCCTGTACATCGCCTGGGACTTCCACACCGCCAGCAGCGACGCCCTGCACGGCCCCATGCTGCACATGCGGCGGGCGGGCTTCGAGGCCACCGGCCCCGATGGGCCCGAGCTGACCATCACCGACGTCGAGGAGTTCGCGGCCGCCGACGACGGCTCCGGCCGCCCGGTGGATCCCTACATCGCGCTGGAGCTGCGCGGGACCATGCGCGTGCCCCACTTCATGGAGCCGTGGGGGGAGGGGCAATTCGGCAAGACCGGGTACCACTTCTTCCTGGGCCCCGATGGCCTCCCGGCCCAGAACGGCTGGCGCGACGCGGACTTCTGGGTCCGCATCCCCCACTCGGCGCTGGACGGTACGCCCCACGGGCTGGTGATGTACGGCCACGGCCAGCTCGGGCGCGGATCGCAGGTGCGCGCTGGGGACAAGGGGCAGGTGGCCAACGAGGGCAGGCTCATCTTCTTCGCCTGCGACATGGTGGGCATGTCGGAGGAGGAGGAGGGGGCCGTGCCCAGCATCCTGCTGGACATGAACCTCTTCCCCTGGATCGCCGATCGCCTGCACCAGGGCATGCTCGAGTACATGCTCCTCACGCGGGCCATGAAGCAGCGCCTGCAGGCCGTGCCCGCCGTCCAGGAGCGGGGCATCGTGGTGGATCCCACGCGGGTCTACTACTCGGGCATCAGCCAGGGGGGCATCTTCGGTGCGACGTTCATGTCGCTGGCCCCCGACATCACGCGGGGCCACCTGGGCGTGCCCGGGCAGCACTACTTCACCCTGCTGGGCAGGTCGCGCAACTTCCTGGTTCTCTTCGCTTTTCTGGAGGGCGCCTACCTGCCGGTTGCCGATCAGTGGATCGCCTTGCAGGTCACCCAGCAGCTCTGGAGCCAGACCGATCCCGTCAGCCACTATCGCCACATCAGCGCGGAGCCCTTCGAGGATGATCCGCCACGCAGCGTGCTGCTGGCTCCCGCGAAGGGCGACTTCCAGGTGGCCCCGCTCACGGTCGAGATCGTCGCGCGCAGCGGCCTGGGGGTGGCGCTGCTCGAGCACTACGACGACGAGCGCACGGTGGACCTGGTGCAGCCGGTGGCCTATCCCCACGCGGGCTCGGGGATCGTGGGCTGGAACTTCGGCAACGCCTGGCCGCCGCCCGGCAACACCCCGCCAGACGGGGAGGATCCCGCGGGCGATCCCCACGGCAAGCCGCGCAACGATGCCGACCACAACCGGCAGATGATCCGCTTCTTCGACACCGGCGAGATCGTCGACGTCTGCGGGGGCGGGGTCTGCCGGCGCGCGCCCTGAACGCGTAGGATGCGCTGAACTGCGGCACGGGGAGCCCGGGTGGGGATTCAGACCCAGAGCGCGCTCATCGCCGCCATCCTGCTCCTGGCCCTGGCCCTCAACGTGGGCCTGCAGGAGCGGCGGGTGGAGCACCGCTGGTCCTTCGTGGGCCTGCTCGCCGCGCTCTTCTTCTACAACTTCACGATCTTCCTGCACGAAGTCGCGGGCGGCGGGTTCTGGACCCGGATGCTGATGCTGGCCGGCGTGGGCGTGGCCCAGGCGAGCCGGCGCTTCTTCGATCGGTACCTGGCGAGCACCCCGACGGCCAGCCGCAGCCGGCTGCCGGTGCGGACGGTGGTGGACGGGGGCTCCGCGGCGGCGGTGGTCCTGGTGCTGACCCGGCTGGGCGAGAGCACCTTCCTCGGGGTCTGCGTGGCCGGCCTGGCGATGCTGTCCTACGGCCATGGCATCTGGCGCCTGTACGAGCGCTACCGCCGCGCCGAGACCCGCGTGGAGGTCCGGCGGCTCTCGTACCTGGTGCTGGGCGGCGCGGTGTCGGTGGGCCTGTCCACCCTCGATCTGCTGGCGGTCTCGGGCACGCCGGTTCCCGCCTTCGGCCACCTCTTCACCACCGTCTACATGTACTTCTGGATGCAGGTGGTGCAGCGGTCGCGCCTGCTCGACCTCAAGGAGCTGCTGGGCCGCGGCCTGGCGCTCATCGTCCAGTCCCTCGCCACCTCGGCGGTCTACGTGGGCTTGCTGCTCTGGGCGGCGGATCAGCCGGGCCTGTTCCTCTTCAACATCCTCCTGGCGTCGGTGGTGCTCTTCTTCACGTTCGAGCCCCTCAAGCGCCTGGTGGACCTGTGGATCGGGCGGCTGCTCTTCCGCGACACCTTCGAGCTGGAGATCCAGCTCACGCAGCTGCGGCGGGAGCTGGCCCATGTGATCAGCCTCGGCGATCTGGCCGACCGCGTGCTGGACCGCCTCCAGGCGTCGAGGCGCGTGACGCACGCCAGCGTCTTCCTGCTGGAGGAGGGGGGCAAGGCCTACTACGCGCCCCGGACGGTGGGGCCCTCGGAGGTGACGCGCCTGCACGTCGTGAAGGGCCGCGCCCTGCTGGACGCCCTGCTGCGGGAGCGGGTGGTCAGCCTGGAGCAGGTAGAGCAGAAGCTGCGGGATCTCGAGGACGATCCAGCCGCCACCACCGAGGCGGAGCGGCTCCAGGCCATCCGCGCGACGCTCATCAGCCTCCAGGCCGGGCTGGCCTTCGCGGTGCTGGCCCGCGACCGCCTCGTCGCCTTCCTTACGGTGCAGGACGTGCGGACGCGCGAGGCGTTTTCTTCCAATGAAATCGCGCTGATCGCCGGCATCACCGCCCAGATCACCACCGTGGTCGAGAACTCCGAGCTGGTGACGCGCCTGAAGGAGCGCGACCGGTTGCAGGTGATGGGCGAGATGGCGGCGGGGATGGCCCACGAGATCCGCAACCCGCTGGGCGCCATCAAGGCCGCGGGCCAGCTCCTCGAGCCGGACGACATGGATGAGGAGCAGCGCGAGTTCGTGGAGGTGATCATCGAGGAGTGCGACCGGCTCGACTCGGTGCTCAGCCAGTTCCTCGACTACGCCCGGCCCTATCGGGGCACCCTGGAGGCGGTGGATCTGCACCCGGTGCTCGAGCGGGTCTCGACGCTGCTGAAGGCCGAGGCGCCCGGGGTGGCCGTCGTACTGGAGGTGGCGGACGGCCTGCCGGCGGTGGAGGGGGACGCCGACCACCTGCTCCAGGTCGTCTTGAACCTGGCCCGCAACGCCGTGGACGCGATGGAGGCGAAGGGGAAGCTCATCCTGCGCGCCGCCCTCGTCCGGGAGGACGGGGACGGCCGGATCGAGGTCCAGGTGGTGGACACCGGCCCGGGCATCCCGCCCGAGGCCCGCGACCACCTCTTCGTCCCGTTCTTCACCACCAAGCGCAAGGGCACCGGGCTGGGCCTGGCCATCTGCCAGCGCATCCTCCAGCACCACCAGTCCGCCATCCACGTGGACTCCGAGGTGGGGCGGGGGACCACCATGAGCTTCCGGCTGCCGCGCGCTGAAGCGAACTGACCCAGCGGCGAGCACCATCGCCGCCTGGATGTGGAGGCACCCTGACATGGTGCGCATCATCGCCGGCCGGGCCCGCGGCCTGTTGCTCCAGGTGCCCGAGGGTCAGACCGTGCGCCCGGCCGACCGGGTGCGCGAGGCGCTGTTCAACGTCCTCGCCCATCGGCTGCACGTCGACTTCAACGGCGCCCGGGTCCTCGATCTCTTCGCCGGGGCCGGCACGCTGGGGCTGGAGGCGATGAGCCGCGGGGCCGGCGAGCTCACGGCGGTGGAGGCCAACCCGTGCGTCGCCCGCGTCCTCGCGGCCAACGTCCGCCGCCTGGGCGAGGCGCGGGTGGTCAAGGCCGAGGCGGTCGCCTTCCTGGCGGGGGCCACCGCGCAGTGGGACCTGGTCTTCCTCGATCCGCCCTACCGCCAGGGGCTTATCGCGCCCGTGCTGGCCGGGCTGGCGGCGGGCCGGGTGGCGCCCGGTGGGGTGGTGGTGGTGGAACATCCCGCGGACGAGGCCCTCAACCCGCCGGATTCGCTAGGCATTTCGTTCCAGCGGATCTACGGTGGCACCGCCATCACCATCCTGGGCGCCGCGGCGCCCGCAACCTGAGGAGGACACGTGCGCGTCGCCCTCTATCCCGGCTCCTTCGATCCCATCACCATGGGCCACGTCGACATCGTGCGCCGGGCGCTGACCGTCTTCGACCGCGTGGTCGTGGCCGTGGCCGTCAACAGCCGGAAGACGCCGACGTTCTCCGACGAGGAGCGCGTGGGGCTGATCGGCCAGTGCTTCGCGGACGCGCCCGAGGTCGAGGTGGTGACGTTCCAGGGACTGCTGGTGGACTACTGCCGTGCCCGGGGCATCTGCACGGTCCTGCGCGGCCTGCGGGCCGTGAGCGACTTCGAGTTCGAGTTCCAGCTCGCCAGCATGAACCGGCGGCTCACCGACAAGGTGGACTACATCTTCATGATGACGAGCGAGGAGCACTACTACATCTCGTCGAGCCTCGTGCGCGAGGTGGCCTTCAACGGGGGGGACGTCACCGGGCTGGTGCCCGAGCCCGTCGCCGAGGCCCTCCGACGGCGGTACCTGGGCCAGGGCTAGCCCGGGGTGGCCCCGGGGACCTGTCGCCAACGGCCGCGTTTCCGCTATAGATGGCGGACCTGGACAAAGCGAGGGACGCCTGATCCTGCCTTGCCGAGTCGCGCCGCTGCTGCCCCTGCTCCTGGCGGGTTGCCTCATCCCGTTCCCGATCGAGGAGCAGGAGGCCGAGCAGAACCACGCGCCCGCCTGCGCAGCGGAGGACTTCCTGCCCCCCGCCGACGCCATCCGGGACTACGACCCCCTCACCGACGGCGAAGAGGTGGTCTTCCAGGTCAGCGGCTGTGATGACCCCAACGGCGACGACCGCATCTTCTGGCGCTGGTTCATCGACTACAACCCGCTGACCGGGTTCATCGCCGACCGCGGCGAGGCCCCGCCGGATCTGCGCGATGGGCCCATCAGCTTCACCTTCGCGCCCTGCGAGCTGAGTCGGACCGGGGGCGAGGTGCTGCACCGCGTCGATCTGGTGGTGGCCGATCGGCCGTTCCTGTCGAGCACCGAGGACGCCCAGCAGGCGGAGCGCCGCAACCAGATCCTGCCGCGGGACGCGGGCTCCCAGCGGGTGACGTGGTTCCTGCGGTTCGATGATCGGCGGTGTCGGTGATCCGGCTGGCGGCCCTCATCGGGCTGGCGGCCGTGGCCGGCGGGAGCAGCTGCGGCAGCGAGAGCGGGCGCGCCGACCGGGTCGCCGCCGATCGCTGCCAGGCCAGCCTGCCCTGTCCGAGCAGCCTGACGTGCCTGGAGGGGGCGTGCGTGGGGGCCGAGGTGCCCGACTGGCCCCTGACGCTGCGCGTGCGGCCGCCGGCCGATCTGGCCCTCGCGGCCATCGAGCTGGCGGCGGTGGAGGTGCCCCGCCCCGTGACCGACCTGGGCACGCCCATCCGCCTGCCGTTTCGGGTGGGGCTCGACGGGCAGGTGCTCGACCCCGATGGGCGCAGCGTGCCCGCGACGCGGGTCGTCGCCCGGCCGGTCGGGGGGCTGGATGACGAGCCGCTGGCGGTGGAGGGGGCCTTCAGCGCCGTGAACCCGGCCATCTTCAGCCTCGACATCGCCCCCTGGTGGCCGACGGCGGCGGGGATGCGCGCCCTGACGACCTACGCCCTGCGGCTCTCGCTGCCCGACCTGCCGCCGTGGGAGGCCCGCCTGCGCTGGAACCAGGCCGAGCCCCGCGTCGTGGTGGAGATCCCCCGCAAGGCCGCCGTGAGCCGCCTGCCCGGGCTGGTGCGAGTCGGCGGCAGCAACCCCATCCCCCTGGCCGGCGTGCAGGTGACGGCCCTCGATCCCACCACGGGCGAGCCGTTGTCCAGCGAGGGCCGGACGGACGCGCTGGGGGCCTTCGAGATCCGCTTCTGGCCCACCGGCGAGCCTCGCCTGGTGCGCCTCGTGGCTCGCGGCACGGACCCGCTGCGCCCGCTGCCCACGGTGACGGCGGATGTGACGGTGCCCGCCACCGGCCTCGGCGAGGCGGTCACGCTGGAGGTCGGGGACACGGGCCGGCTGTTCGAGGCGACGGTGCGGGTGGCCGACGAGGGGGTGCCCCTGGCCGGGGCCCGCGTGCGGCTGGAGGCCCCCGTGGGCAACGGGACGCTCGTGCTGCGGGGCGCCACCGACGCGGCCGGCGAGCTGCGCCTGCCCGTCTACCCGGGCCGCTACCTCATCGACGTGACGCCCTCGGTCGAGACGGCCGCGCGGGTGACGCGCGTCCAGCGCGACCTGGCGCCCGGGGCGGCCCTGGTGACGGTCTCTCCCCGGCCGCGCACGGCGGTGGCCGGGCGCCTGGTGGATGCGGACGGCGAGCCGGTCGCAGGGGCCTTCGTGGAGGCCCGCCTGAGCCGGGCGACGTTCGGGGATCCCGCCTCGTCCGCCCGGACGAGGATCCGCCGGCGCGCGTCTTCCGGGCCGAGAGCCGGGAGGATGGCACCTTCCTGCTGGCGCTCGATCCGGGGACCCACCGCCTGCTCCTCACCCCCGGGCGGGGCCTGCCGGCGGTGGAGGCCGTGGTGAGCTTCTCGGGCGAGCAGCCGCGCACCCTCGATCCCATGGTGGTCCCGGCGGCGGCGGTCCTGCTGGGTCGGCTCGTCGACGAGGACGACGCCCCCATCGCCGAGGCCCTGGTCGAGGCGTGGGCGACCACGGATCCGCCGGTGCGGGTGGCCACGGGACACAGCGGCGCGGATGGCCGCCTGCGGCTGGTGCTGCCGACCCGGCTCTCGCCCTCGTCGGAGCCCGTCGAAGCGGAGAATCCGTAAGCAGATCCGGTACCTGGCTGTCCGACTGGCGGGCCGTCGGGGTCAGGCCGGGCGGGCCCCTGGACAACCCCCGGCCCCGACGCCCATCATGCCGGTCCATGGCCCGCCGCGTCCCCCGCACTTCCGTCCCCATCGTCCTGGGCACCATCGCCGTGCCCCTGACCGTGGCGATCCTGGTGGGCTGGACCATCGTGGTGGCCCGCAGCCCGTTCGTCACCGGCGCCTGGCTGCTGGTGCTGGGGATCATCTCGCTGTCCATCATCCTGCTGGTCCTCGTGCTGCTCAGCCTCTTCCTGCTGCGGGAGATGGTGGCGGCCCAGCGCCAGTTCGGGTTCATCGACTCCGTGACCCACGAGCTCAAGAGCCCGCTGGCCTCCGTCAAGCTGGGGCTGGATGCCCTGCGGCGCCCGGATCTGCCGCCCGAGAAGACGCAGGAGGTGGTGGAGATGGTCCGCACCGAGGTGGAGCGCCTCAGCGGCTTCATCGGTGACGTCCTCCAGGCCAACCGGGTGGTGCATGGCCAGAGCCGGCGGGTCGAGACCATCGACCTGGCCGACACGGTGGCCACGATCGCCGCGACGGTGGTGCGTCGCCACCACATCCCGCCGGAGGGCCATCGAGGTGGCGGTGCCCGCGGTCTGCGGCTGGACCGACCCCACCGCCGTCGAGACGGTGCTCACCAACCTCATCGACAACGCCGTGAAGTACTCCGATCCGCCCATCGAGGTGCGGGTGGAGGCCCAGCGTGACGGCCGCGGGCGGACGACCATCGCCGTCACCGACCACGGCATCGGCCTCGAGCGCGCCGACCTGCGCCGCGTCTTCGGCCGCTTCTACCGGGTCGAGAGCGAGGCCGTGCGGCGCCGACGGGGACGGGCCTCGGCCTCTACGTCGCCCATGTGCTGGCCCGCGCCCTGCGCCGGGCGGCTCGATCACTTCGCCCGGTCCCGGCCTGGGCACCACCGTGCGCTTCACCTCGGCCCCGGGCCGAGCCAGGACCCCGCGGCCCGCGGACGGGAGCCATGACCGATCACCGAATCCTCCTGGTGGAGGACGAGCCCCACCTCGCCGCCGGCCTCAAGCTGAACCTGGAGCTGGACGGCTTCGACGTCTCCGTCGCCGGCACGGCCCGGGAGGCCGCCTACCAGCTCGTGGATCCCCGCGGCTTCGACATCATCCTGCTCGACGTCATGCTGCCGGACCTCGACGGGGTGGCCTTCTGCCGGCGGCTGCGCCAGTCGGGCAACTTCACGCCCGTGCTGATGATCACCGCGAAGGACCAGCCCGAGGACCGGGTGGCCGGCCTGGAGGCCGGGGCGGACGACTACCTGGGCAAGCCCTTCGACCTCGATGAGCTGCGGGCCCGGGTCGGGTCGCTGCTGCGCCGGCAGGGCTGGGCCACCCGGCGGGGCGGGCCGGAGCGCCAGGTCATGACCGTGGGGCGGGCCCAGGTCGACTTCGACGCCTACACCCTCACGGTGGACGGAGAGGAGGCCCACCTGACCCAGCTCGAGTTCGATCTGCTGCGCTACTTCGCCGCCAACGCGGGCCGGGTGGTCAGCCGCGCCGAGCTGCTGGAGAACGTCTGGCACCTGTCCAACCACCCCAACACCCGCGTCGTGGACAACTTCATCGTGCGCCTGCGGCGGCTGCTCGAGCCCGATCCAGCGGCCCCCGTGCACCTGCACTCCGTCCGGGGCGCGGGCTACAAGTTCTTGCCGTGACAGCGTTCTTCGATCTGGACCGGACGGTCCTGGACGTGAACTCGGGCCGCCTCTGGATCCGCTCCGAGGTGCGCCTGGGCTACCTGGGGCGTCGGCAGGCCGCGCGGGCGGCGTTCCACCTCGCGCGCTACCACCTGGGCTTCGCCCGCATCGAGCCGGTCATCCGCGACGCCGTCGCGACCCTGGCCGGGACGCCCGAGGCCGAGCTCGCGGCGCGGACCGAGGCGTTCTACCACCGCGAGGTGGCTCGCCGGGTCCGCCCCGGCCTGGCCGGCGTCCTCGCTCGCCACCGCGCCGCCGGCGAGCCGTGCGTGCTCCTGACCACCTCGTCCAGCTACCTGGCGGGGCTGTTCCAGCGCGACCTCGGGTTCGATGACAGCCTGTGCAACCGCTTCGAGGTAGCCGCCGACGGTCGCTTCACGGGCGCCCCGCGCGAGCCGCTCTGCTATGGCGCCGGGAAGGTGCAGGTCGCCGAGGCCTGGGCCCGGGCCCGCGGCATCCGCCTCGCCGACTGCGCCTTCTACACCGACTCCTTCAGCGACGCCCCCATGCTGGCGGCCGTCGGGCGGCCCGTCGCCGTCCACCCCGATCCCCGGCTGGCCCGCCTCGCGCGGCGGCGGGGCTGGCCCTGCGAGGCCTGGGGCACCGCGGCCGCGCCGCCTCCGCGCTGATCTTCTTGATTCATTCCGTTCCCTTTCGCGATTCTCCCTCCCAACGCGACTCTCCCGGCGGCTGTCGGGCGGAACAGAAGCGATGAACGAGTCCCCCGGCGAGCATCCCCCCGCCACCTGCGACGATGAGACCAGCTTCTCGGGCTTCCTCGTCCTGCGGCCCGTCGAGTCCCAGGATCGCGAGCGCCTGATCGGCCTCTTGAACCAGCCCGGCATGCGGCGGCGGGCCTTCCTGCCCGGTGTCGACGAGCGCCACCCCATCGACTGGTCGCCCCGCCGACGCAGCTTCACGGCGACGCTGGACGAGCGGCTCATCGGGGCGGTCGAGCTCATCCGCGACGAGGACGATCCCGGCACCTGGGAGCTGAGCCTGGCGCTGGACTGCCCGAGCGGGGTGGGGGGGCGCGCGGTCTCGGGCGCCCTCTACTACGCCTTCCACCACCTCGAGGCGCGGGACGTCTGGTTCTGGGTGCCCCAGGACACCGTCGCCATCAAGCGCATCGCGGCGCGCTTCGGCTTCACCCGCAGCCACGGCCTCTGCCACCCCATCGGCCCCGCGGCCGACGTCTACGAGGTCACCCGCGATCGCTGGGCCGCGCACCACCTGGAGGCCGAGGCCCACTACCTCGTCGAGCCCATGGAGCTGCGCGGGGCCCGCGAGCGCTGGCGCGGGGTCGCCTCCGGCTTTCGCGCCGCCGCCCGCGTCTGACGCCCGCCCGCCTGCCGGTCCGCCGTCCCCCGCACCACCTGGCCTGCCAACGGCTTTGACAGCCCGGGGGGGGCCAGACTAGAACATCGCGCCTGGCCCTGGAGGACTTGTGAGCGCACCAGAGATCGCCCAGCGTCCCGTCAACCGGGAGGTGGACCTCGACGAGCTCTTCGCCGGCGCCACCGACGTGGTGGGGCGCGAGCAGCTCGTCGAGAAGATCCGCGCCGGGAAGCGCCTGATCGTGAAGCACGGGGTCGATCCCACCGCCCGGGATCTGCACCTCGGCTACGCCGTCTGCTACCAGGCGATGCGGCGGTTCCAGGACGCCGGGCACACCGTCGTGCTGCTCATCGGCGACTACACCAGCCAGATCGGCGATCCCACGGGCAAGGACAAGACCCGGCCCCAGCTCACGCCGGCCGAGATCGAGGCCAACATCGAGTCCATGCTGCGCCAGGTGGACCGCGTCCTCGACGTCGAGACGCTGGTGATCCGGCGCAACAGCGAGTGGCTGGGACCCTTGACCCTGGCCGACTTCCTGCGCCTGGGCACCCGCCTCTCGGCCGCGCGGCTGTGGGAGCGCGACATGTTCCAGCGCCGCCTCCAGGACGGCGCGGCGGTGTACGTCCACGAGTTCCTCTACCCCATCCTGCAGGGGTATGACTCCTGGGCCCTCCAGGCCGACATCACCATCAACGGCACGGACCAGCTCTTCAACGAGCTCATGGGCCGCGAGATCCAGGGTCTCTTCGACCAGAGCCCCCAGGCCATCATGACCATGCCGCTGCTGCCGGGCACCGATGGCGTGGAGAAGATGAGCCAGTCGCTGGGCAACGCCATCGGCCTGGCGGCCCCGGCGGAGGACCAGTACGGCAAGGTGCTGTCCATCCCCGATGCCCTGATGCCCGCCTACTTCCACCTCGCGACGCGGCTGTCGGTGCGCGAGGTCGAGGACATCCTGGCGGCGGTCGAGGCGGGCACCCTCGGGCCCATGGCGGCCAAGATGCGGCTGGCCCGCGAGATCGTCACGCAGTACCACTCCGCGGACGACGCCCTGGCCGCCGAGGAGCGCTTCATCCAGGTGCACCGCGAGCGCGCGGTGCCCGATGACGTGCCCGAGCACGCCTTGCCGGCGGGCGAGCTGCCCCTGTGGATCTGCGAGGTCCTCAAGCGGGTCGGCCTCGTCGCGAGCACGTCGGAGGCCATTCGGACCATCCGCGGAGGGGGCCTGCAGCTCGACGGGGAGCGCGTCAACGACAAGGACCTGCGGATCACCGCGCCCGGCTCCTACCTCATCCAGAAGGGCAAGCGACACTTCGCCCGCCTGCACATCTCCTGACCCACGAGGCCCTGCACCATGTCCTGGGAACAGAAGCGCATCCGGCGCACCTACCTCGACTACTTCGCGAAGCACGCCACGCTCCCCCACCGCGAGGTGGGCAGCTCGCCCATCATCCCGCGCGATGATCCCACCCTGCTCTTCACCAACGCGGGCATGAACCAGTTCAAGTCGGTGCTGCTGGGCGAGGAGAAGCGGGACTACACCCGGGCCTGCTCCGTCCAGAAGTGCGTCCGCGCGGGCGGAAAGCACAATGATCTCGATGCGGTCGGCAAGGATGGTCGCCACCTGACCTGGTTCGAGATGCTCGGCAACTGGTCCTTCGGCGACTACTACAAGCGCGACACCATCCGCATGGCCTGGGATCTGTCGACGCGTGTCTTCGGCCTGGATCCGTCCCGCATCTATGTCTCGGTCTACAAGACCGACGACGAGGCCGCCGCCCTCTGGATCGACGACATCGGCGTCGACCCGAGCCACCTCTACCGCTTCGGCGACGTGGAGAACGGCGACGAGGAGAACTTCTGGTCCATGGGGCCCACCGGGCCCTGCGGTCCCTGCACCGAGCTGTTCTACGACCTGGGCCCCGAGGCGGGCACCGGTCCGCAGGACGTCATGGGCGGCGAGGGCGACCGCTACATGGAGTTCTGGAACAACGTCTTCATGGAGTCCAACCGCGCCGAGGACGGCTCGGTGACGCCGCTGCCCATGCAGTCCGTGGACACGGGCATGGGCATGGAGCGCATCACCATGATCCTCCAGGGGAAGGTGAGCGCCTACGAGACCGATCTGTTCCAGCCCATCATCCGCCGTACCCTCGCCGAGGCGGGCGCGGACTGGAGCGACCCCCGCCAGCGCGTGGACCTCCAGGTGATCGCCGACCACCTGCGCACCCTGACCTTCGTGGTCAGCGAGGGGGGCCAGTTCAGCAACGACGGTCGGGGCTATGTGCTGCGCCGCATCCTGCGGCGCGCCGTGCGCCACGGTCGCCGCCTGGGCTTCGACGGACCCTTCCTGTGGCGGCTGGCCCCCGCGGTGGCCGAGGTGTTCGAGGGGGTCTACGACCTCCCGCCCCACATCCTGGCCAACACCCAGGAGGCCCTCAAGGACGAGGAGGCTCGCTTCTTCCGTACCATCGACCGCGGCATGGGGCGCCTGCACGCCATCATGCAGGCCAAGGCCGGCGGCGATCGGGCCATCACCGGCGCCGAGGCCTTCGTCCTCTACGACACCTACGGCTTCCCCGCCGACCTCACCCGCATCGAGGCGGAGGAGCACGGCTACACCGTCGACGAGGCGGGCTTCGCCGAGCAGATGGAGGCCCAGCGCGAGCGCGCCCGCTCTCACCAGAAGTTCTACGACGACGGGGCCGAGTGGCAGGTGCTGGCCGAGGGCGGCGGCGAGGGCTTCGCGGCCTACGGCCTCACCGATCTGGACACGACGGTCATGCGCTGGCGGGCCCACGAGGGCGGCCGCGTCGAGCTCATCCTGCGGCGCACCCCCCTCTACGCCGAGAGCGGCGGCGAGGTGGCCGACCACGGGGTCATCACCGGCTCCGGCTTCACCATCGAGGTGGATGATGTCCAGAAACTCAATGGAATCATTCATCATTATGGCAAGCTGACGGGCGCCGTCGACCTGGACGCCGACGCCCTCGTCCATGTGGCCGTGGACGTCGCGCGCCGCCAGCGCAAGACCATCCACCACTCGGCGACCCACCTCATGCACGCGGCCCTCAAGGCCGTGCTGGGTCCCCATGTGGAGCAGAAGGGCTCGGTGGTCGATCCCGACCGCACGCGCTTCGACTTCAGCCACGGCCGGCCGATGACCGCCGAGGAGATCGGCGCGGTGGAGGACTGGGTCAACGCCCGCATCCGCCGCAACGAGGCCGTGACCGTCACCACCGACGTGCCCATCGATGAGGCCCGCGCCCAGGGCGTCGTGGCCCTCTTCGGCGAGAAGTACGGCGACTTCGTCCGCACGGTGCGGGCGGGGGGCGACTCCTTCGAGCTGTGCGGCGGCAACCACGTCCAGCGCACCGGCGACATCGGCCAGTTCCGCATCCTGGTGGAGACGGGCCTGGCGGCGGGGGTGCGGCGCGTCGAGGCCGTCGTGGGCCACGCCGCGGACGCGGCGATGCAGGCCGACCGGGCGCTCCTGCGCGAGGCGGCGGGGTTGCTCAAGGCCGAGGTGGCCCGGGTGCCCGAGCGCGTGGCCGCCCTGCACGAAGAGCTGCGGGCGCTGCGCCGCGCCCTCGACAAGGCGCGCCGATCCGGCGGCGTGGCCGACGCCGACAGCCTGCTGGCCGACGCGGCGGACGTGGGCGGCGTGCCGGTGGTGGCCGCCCGCGTCGAGGTGGACGCCCGCGAGACGCTGGCGGCGCTGGTGGATCGCCTGCGGGACCTGCGCCCGGACGCGGTGGTCATCGTGGGCGCCGAGCTGGAGGGGCAGGTGGCCATCATCGCCGCCGTCGGCCCCCGCCTGAAGGACGACAAGCGCTTCCACGCCGGCAACCTGGTCAAGGCCCTCACGGCGCTGGTGGACGGGCGGGGCGGCGGCCGGCCCGACTTCGCCCAGGGCGGCGGCAAGGATCCGACCCGGCTCGACGCCGCCATGGATCAGGCGCTCGGCATCGTCCGGGCCCAGGCCGGTCTCTAGCGGCTCCACCCAAAGCGCTGCAAGAACAGCGCTTTGGGTGCCCCGAGCTCACGCTGTGCGCTACTTCTTCGGCGTCTCGGCCCGCGCCACGATGGTGCGGGGCCAGCGTACGACGTACACGTAGAGGTTCACGATCTCGTCGTAGGTGGCGGTGATCACCAGATCCTCGTTGGGCTCGTTGACGCCCTCCACCGTGAAGTCGATGGCCTCCGGCGGCGGCAGCTCGGCGCTGGACCGGCGGGCGCGCTCCTCGATGCGCCGGATGATCTCGTCCCCGCTGGTCTTGGTCCGGCGGGCGTCCAGCGCCTCGGCGTCGAGGATGCGGCTGATCTGCAGGTAGTTGATGTAGGCCAGGGAGAACTTCACCCCGACGAACAGGATGACCGCCACCAGAGCGATCTTGATGATGCGGCTGATCTTCATGGAGCCTCCGACCGTGTGCCCGCAGTATGCGCCCATCGGCGCTGGTGACAAAGCCTCCGGCCGCGCGGGCGCTTGATCCCGGGCGGCCGCCGGCGCTTACTGCACGGGCCCGACCCGCGCGGGCCCGACCCGCCCCGGAGGATCCATGCTGCGCGTCGCCTTCGCCCTGCTCGCCACGCTCGGCGTCGCCTGCTCGGCGGCCCCGCCCCCGCCCAGCGCGCCGGCCCCCGGCCCCGTGGAGCCGCCGCCGCCCCCCGGCTTCCCCGACATCGCGCGCTGGGGTCGGGCCCTCGCGACGGTGAACGACCCCGAGCAGGGCGAGACGCGCACCGTCTACCGCTCGCCCGAGGAGACGTCTGGGCCAAGGTCCACCACCCCCGAGGTCGTGGACGTCATCACCCGCATCGACGTGCGGCGCCGGGTGGAGGGCGTGTGGCGGTACGAGGCCTGGGATCCCGCCCGGCGCACCCCCGTGAAGGTCGATCCGGAGACCTGCCACCTCTGCCACTCGATGGCGCCGGCCGACGGCACCTGGACGCCGTGACCCCCGCAGCGGGCGGGGTCAGGGCGCCGCGACGGCCTCGATCGTCCGCGAGAGGAGCGCGGTGAACCGGCGGAGGCTCGAGCTCTTGGGCACGAACGCCGTCGCGCCGCACGCCTCGGCCCGGGCCGCCTCGTCGCCCACCATGCTGGCGCTCAGCAGGATGATGGGCAGGCGCGCGTAGCGGGCGTCGGCCCGGAGCAAGGCGATCACGGCGAGACCGGTCATGCGGGGCATGTGCTGGTCGAGCAGCAAGACATCGGGGAAGGGATCGGCCTCGAGGGCGGCGAAGACATCGGCTCCGTCGCGGACCACGTGCAGCTCGACGGGGCGGGTGAGGGCGCGCAGCGCCCGGCGCGTCAGGAGCACATGATCGTCGTCGTCCTCGGCGAGCAGGATGCGGATGCCACGCGGGGTCGGTGCCAGGGAGGACATGGGATCAAGGTGCACGGCTGGATGCAGGCGGTCAACCGTGACGTGGGAGGACGCACCTGCCCGGACGCCGCGCCGGCAGGGCCCTCAGATGCCGGTGAGCCGGTAGCCGAGGGTGAAGCGCGCCGTGCCATACCACTCCCCATCCTCCCGCCGCGGCTCGAGGGTGGGATCCAGCGCCAGGTCGTCGGGATCGGGATCCACGTAGCGGTAGGCCAGCACGTCGTAGAAGGCCGTCGCGGTGACCTCGCCGAAGATGAAGGCGTGGGGCCCCAGCCGGTGCAGCAGGCCCAGGACGGCGGCGGGGCCGATACCGGCCTGGTTGAGGCCGGCGGGCTCGACGTCGAACAAGATGGCCTCGCCGGCCAGCCCGGCGTAGAGGCCGAGGGCGGGCGACTCGTACACATGGGCGATGATGCGGGGCTGCAGGATGAGGTCGAAGGCCGCGATGTTGATGCTGTATTTCGGCAGCCAGGTCTGGCCGAGGCCCAGCCCGACGTCGATGCCCAGCTCGATGAGGCTGCGCGTCCGCCCGCCGAAGCCGAAGCCCACGAAGGGGCGCGAGCCCGAGTTCAGGGTGCTGCGGGTCTTGGTGAGGTAGCTCTTCACCGCGCCCACGTACCACCCGCCGAAGCCCCCCACCGAGAAGCCGGGCGAGCGGGGATCGGGGGCGTCATACGTCTCGTCGCGGCCGTCGGCCTCGGGGGGCAGATCCAGCAGCGGATCGAAGGCGTCGGGATCGGCGGCGGCGGCCGGGAGCGGCAGCAGCACGGCGAGGAGGGGAGCGATGAGGCGGCGCATGGCAGCACGATAGTCGGTCCGGCCGGGTGAGGGCACCTCCTGCGACGCGGCGCCGCCGTTGACACCTGCGGGAGCCCTTGGCGATGCTCGGCGGACATGACCCGACACCTGCCCACCGAGGAGCGCCGCGCGCAGATCCTGGACGCCGCGCGGACCTGCATGCTGCGGCATGGCTACCAGGGCGCGCGCATGTCGGCCATCGCCGAGGCGGCGGGGCTGTCCAAGGGCGCGATCTACTTCCACTTCGAGGGCAAGCAGGCGGTCGCCCTGGCCCTCGTCGACCGGGAGTTCGGGCGGGCCCGGGCGCTGGTGGCGCGGGCCCTGGCCCACGAGGCGCCGCCGTCCATGGCCAGCCTCGCCCTGACGTTCGCCCAGGTCTTCCTGAGCGAGCCGGGGGGCCCCGCCGAGCGCTTCGTGCTGCTGACGGGCGAGATCGCGGTCCTGGACGAGGTGCTGCGCACCCGCATCTGCGGCCTGCACCACGAGCTGATCCTGGGGCTGGCAGAGCTGCTGCGGCGGTGGTCTCATGCCGAGGGCTGGACGCTGCCCGATCCGGTGGCGGCGGCCACGGCGGTGAAGGCGCTGTCGGATGGCCTGCAAGCGGCCTCGGCCTTCGGCGTGGATCTGGACGTGGAGGCCCTCTTCCCGGTGGCCGTGTCGATGATCGAGCGGGGCCTGCGCGCCCTGGGGAGTCCGCGATGAGCATGTCGCTGCCCGAGGATCTGGCCGCCCTCGCCGCGGTCGTGGGGCCGGGGTTCTTCAGCACCACGCCGGCGGATCAGACCGCCTACAGCCGCGACCTGTGGCCGCGCAGCCAGCTCGAGCGGCTGGCCGGGCACGATCCGACGCTGCCGGCGGCGGTGGTCTGGCCGGGCACGGCCGAGGAGGCCGCGGCGCTGGTCCGGATCTGCGTCGAGGCGGGCCGGCCCATCGTGCCGTTCGGCGCCGGCAGCGGGGTGTGCGGGGGGGCGCGGCCCATGCCCCGCGGCGTGGTCATCGATCTCAAGCGCCTGAAGCGGCTGCGGCAGGTGGACCGCGAGGCCGGCACCATCGAGGTGGAGGCCGGCTACATGGGCGAGCGCCTGGAGCGCCAGCTCGAGCGCCTCGGGCTGACCCTGGGGCACTTCCCGTCCAGCATCCTCTGCTCGACGGTGGGGGGCTGGCTGGCGGGCCGATCCGCAGGCCAGTGCTCAAGCCGGTACGGCAAGATCGAGGACATGGTGGTGGATCTGGAGGTGGTCGCCGGCGACGGCGTCCTTCGGCGTACGCCCGCCTACGGGGCCGTCGGCCAGCGCCTCGACTGGAACCAGGCCTTCGTAGGCAGCGAGGGGACGCTGGGCCTCATCACCGCCGCGACGCTGCGGGTGCACGCCCAGCCCGCCCGCCGGTGCTTTCGGGGCTGGCTGATGCCCGACGTCGAGGCGGGCCTGAAGGTGATGCGGGGGGCCATGCAGGCGGGGCTGCGGCCCGCGGTGCTGCGGCTGTACGATCCGGTCGACACCGTGATGGTGGGCAGCAACCCCGACGCGAAGCACGGCGGCCCGCTCGCGAAGCTCAAGGCGCTGCTCAACGAGGGCGCGGGCGGCTTCAAGCAGCGGGCCCTGACCACGGCCCTGGCCCACCCACGCTGGCTCAACGGCGCCATCGACCTGCTGCCCCAGCGCAGCCTGCTGGTGACCCTCACCGAAGGGGTGGAGGGGGAGGCCGAGGCCGAGGACGCCGCCATCGCCGCGCTGGCCCGGGCCGCCGGCGGCCAGGCTCGGGGGGAGGGGCCCGGCCGGGCCTGGCTCGCCCACCGCTACGACGTCAGCTACAAGCAGAGCAAGCTCTACGCGGCCGGCGCCTTCGTCGACACCTTCGAGGTGGCGGGCACCTGGGAGGGCCTGGGCCCGCTCTACGAGGCCGTCCGGCGCGCCGTGGGGGACAAGGTGCTGGTCATGGCGCACTTCAGCCACGCCTACCCCGGCGGCGGCTCCATCTACTTCACGTTCGCGGGGGCGGCGTCGACCCGCGCCGAGCAGCTCGCCCGGTACGACGCGGCCTGGCAGGCCGGCCTCGACACCGTGGTCGCCCACGGCGCCACCATCGCCCACCACCACGGCTCGGGCCTGTCGCGCCGCAGCCACATGGACGCCGAGCACGGCGCAGGCCGGGCCTGGTTCGACGCCCTGAAGCAGGCCCTCGATCCGGCGGGCGTCTTCAACCCCGGCAAGCTCTTCGTGCCGCGGTGAGGGGGCCGGTGTTCCGGTGCGGGGGGGACGCCCCTGTGCTAGCTTCCGCCGCAGCCGATGCCTGGGAGGTGCGCAGATGACCCCCGACGCCGTCGCTCGCGCCGTCCTCGCCCTCGCGGCGCGGGGCCGCCAGGCCTGGCCCGTGCGAGCCGATTCCCAAGCAGTTCCGGATGGTTGCGAGCCCATCGACTACAGCGATCTCTGCGCGGTGCGCAGCATCGACGCGGCGTCGGCGGTGGTCTGGGCGGAGGCGGGGGCGACGTGGGGCGAGATCGAGGCCGCCCTCGCCCCCCGGGCTCTCACCCTGGGCCCGCTGCCCGCCTGGCTGCGCGAGCGCATGGTGGTCGAGAGCCTCGCCGAGGATGACCGTCTGCGGCCCTCGCCCCGCTACGGCCAGCTCACCGAGGGCCTGCTGGCCCTGCGCGCCGCCCTGCCCGATGGCCGCCTGACCCAGGCCAGCGTCACCCCGCGGCGCGCCACCGGACCCGACCTGCAGCGGCTGGTGGTGGGCGCGCGGCACCGGGCCGGGCTCGTGACCGACGTGCACCTCCCAGGCGTGGCCGCGGCCGCCGAGGGGCGCCCTGCGGGCCCGCGCCTTCGGCTCGTTTGCGGACGCCCTGGCCGGGGCGGTGGCGGCCCTGCGGGCCGGCGTGCGGCCGGCCTTCTGGCAGGTGGCCCGGGAGCGGGGCGAGGTGGTGCTGGCCGCGTGGCTGGTGGACGACGCCGTCTCCCGCTACGAGGCCGCGGTGGGCGGTCGCCCGGGCGGCTCCACGGCGGCCCTCGCGGAGGCGCTGGCGGCGGAGACGGCCCCCCACGACCTGGTGGCGCTGCGCGCCGGCCCCCGCGCCGCCATGGCCGCCTTCGCCGAGGGCCTCCGGGGCGCTCGCATCTACGACATCCGCCCCGAGGGGGCCACGGTCCACGGGCGGCGCGGCAAGCCTGACCAGCCCCTCGACGCCGGCTGGGCCGGCCTCGCCGAGGCGGTGCATCGCGCCCTGGAGGAGGCCCCATGAGCGCCCTCGACGCCCACCGCGCCGCGGTGGATCGGTGCACCTACTGCCCCAAGCTCTGCCGCTGGGCCTGCCCCGTGGCCGAGGCCGAGTGCCGCGAGACGAGCACGCCCTGGGCCATGATGACGCGGGTCGACGACGTGATGACGGGGCGCGCCCCGCTCGACGCGGCGGCGGCCGAGGTGGTGGCTCACTGCACCGGCTGCGGCCGCTGCCAGACGGCCTGCAAGCACGAGAACGACGTCGCGACGGTCCTGTTCGCGGCCCGCGGGGAGGCCCGCGCGGCTGGCGTCGCTCCCGCGGCGCAGGGGGCGTGGGCCCGCGAGGCGCCTCCGCCGTCGGCGGCCTGGGAGGCGCTGCCCGCCGGGGGGGCCGTCCGCCTGCTGGCCGGGTACGCCGAGGACGCCACCATCCGGGCGTCCCTGGCCTTGCTGGCGGCCGCCGGCGTGGGCCCCGTCGGGCGCCCGGCTGGCGGGGGCCGCACCAGCGGTGTGCGCTTCCGCGAGGTGGGCGACGCCGCGGCGGCCGATGCGGCCCTGACGACGCTGCGGGCGGGGGTCGCGGGCGCCCAGCGCCTCATCTGCCTCGACGCCGGCGACGCGGTGGCGCTGCGGGCGGCGTGGCACGGCGGCCCGGCCATCGAGCACCTGGTCGAGGCCGTCGCCGGGCGCCTGCCGCCCCTGGCCCCGCGCCCCACCGGCGATGTGCTCTACCTGGACGCCTGCCGCCTCGGCCGGGGGCTGGGCCAGTACGACGCCCCCCGCGAGGTCCTCGCCCGCGCCATCGATGGCCGCGTGGACGAGGCCACCATGACCCGCCGCGAGGCCGGCTGCTGCGGCGCCGGCGCGGCCTACGCCGCCGTCCACCCGGCCGGGGCCGCCGCCGTCGCCCGCGAGGCCGCCGCCGATCGGCCGGCCCTCCCCGTGGTCATCGCCGACGGCCCCTGCGCCGCCCACCTCCGCGCCGCCCTCGCCCCACGCCCCGTCTGGCACTGGGCCGAGGTGGTGGCCGCCGCGCTCCCCGAAGGAAAGCCATGAGCGAGTCCAGCTTCGTCGTCGTGAACCCCCAGAGCCAGAACGGCCGCACCGGGCGGCGGTGGCCCGAGCTCGCCGCCCGGCTCCGGGGCCGCATCGGCGAGTTCGAGGTGGCCTTCACCGAGCGGCCCCGTCAGGCGGGCGAGCTGGTCGCCGCGGCCCTCCGTCGCGGCGCCGAGCGCGTCGTCTCGGTCGGCGGCGATGGCACGCACAACGAGGTTCTACAAGGCTTTTTCGCCGAGGGGGTGCAGGGCGCGGGCGCGACGCTCTCCGTCGTCCCCACCGGCACCGGCGGTGATCTGCGCCGCACGCTCGGCCTGCCCGAGGAGACGCTGGCGGCCATCGACTGCGTGGGCCATGACCCGCGCCGGGTGGACGTGGGCCTGCTGCGGTACACCCGCCCGGACGGCGGCACCGAGCAGAGCTACTTCCTCAACATCGCCAGCTTCGGCATCTCGGGCCTGGTCGACCGGCTCGTCAACCAGAGCAGCAAGGCCCTCGGCGGCAAGATCAGCTTCCTCTGGGGCACCGCCCGGGCGGCGCTGCGCTACAAGAACCAGCCCATCCGCCTGGCGCTGGATGGCGGCGAGCCGCTGCTGCGCACGGTGAACAACGTGGTGGTCGCCAACGCCCGCTACTTCGGGGGAGGCATGAAGGTCGCCCCCGACGCCGACATGAGCGACGGGCTCTTCGACGTGGTGCTGATCGGCGACCTGGGCACGGTGGAGCTGGCCCGCGGCATGGGGGCCGTCTACCGGGGCGAGCACATCGGCCGGCGCGGCATCGAGGTCTTCCAGGCCCGCGAGGTGGTGGCCGAGGCGGTGGACGCGGACGCCGAGGTCCTCATCGACATGGACGGCGAGCAGCCCGGTCGGCTCCCGGCGGCGTTCTCCCTGGTGCCGGCGGCCCTCACCCTCGACTTCGGCCCCCAGGCGGAGCCGGCCCGTGGCTGACGAAGAGGCCCGCGGCGCGCCGTCCCGGGGTCGGCGGCGCGTGCTCGACTACGCCCTGTGCACGCTGGCCGGGACGCTGACGTTCCTCAGCTTCCCCACGGCCCTCGCCCCCGACGTCACCTTCTTCCCCCTCATCTGGTTCTCCCACGTCCCGCTCCTCTGGGTCCTGCGCGACAAGGCCCCCCGCGCCGCCTTCGGCTGGGGGTTCTTCACGGGCATGGTCATCAACACGGGCGGCTACTACTGGATCGCCTCGCTCCTGAAGATCTTCGGCGGCCTGCCCGACTGGGTCGCCCTGCTGGGCCTGCTGCTGCACAGCGCCTGGCTCGCCGTGATGTGGGGCCTGTGGGCCTGGCTGCTCAACCGCATCACCAACACCACCCGCCTGGGCATCGAGTGGAGCGCCCCGCTGGTGATGGTGGCCATCGAGTTCGCCTTCCCGCGTATCTTCCCGGCTTACATGGGAAATTCGCAGTATCTCTTCCCGCCGGTCATGCAGGTCGTCGACCTGTTCGGCATCACCGCGGTCACGTTTCTGGTCTATCGCGTCAACGCCACCCTGTACCTGTGGCTGCGGGCCCTGCGCGACGACCGGCCCCGCCCCCACCGCGTGACCATCGCGACGGCGGTCATGGTGGCCGGATCGCTCATCTATGGCGGCGTGCGGATGAGCCAGTTCGACGCGCGGGCCGAGGCCGCCGAGAAGCTCAAGATCGGCCTGGTGGAGGGCGACGTCGGCATCTTCCTGACCGAGACGCGGGAGAAGCGCGACAACCACCTGCTCATCAATCAGCAGCTGTCGGCGCAGGCGGAGGCTGAGGGGGCCGAGCTGATCGTCTGGTCGGAGAGCGCCTTCCGGGCTCGCCAGCTCCTGCGGTCGGCGACCCGCTTCCTGCCCTCGGAGCTCCCGCTGGTGCGTGACGCCGCCTCGGATCGGGCCAACAACACCCCCATCGAGGATCGCCTGACGCCCATCCGGGGCTTCCACACGCCGCTCATGTTCGGCAGCACCTCGGTCGAGCCCGACACCGAGCCGCGCTGGAAGGGCGACAAGAACTACCTGCCCCGCAACACCGCCTGGCTGCTGGACGCCGACGGCAACGTCGTCGGCGCCTACGACAAGGTCTTCCTGCTGGCGTTCGGGGAGTATGTGCCCTTCGCGAAGTACATCCCGTGGATCTACGACGTGATCAAGGCCGCGGGCAGCCTGGAGCCGGGCACGAAGCTCAACCTCATCGAGGCCGACCTCTGGGGCAAGGGGCCCATCAAGTTCGGCATGCTCATCTGCTACGAGGGCATCCTGCCCGAGTTCACCCGCAAAATCGGCGGCCAGCACCCGCACCTGCTGGTGAACCTCACCAACGATGACTGGTTCGGCAAGACCGCCGAGCGCTATCTGCACTTCGCGCTGACGGTGCCCCGGGCCATCGAGCACCGTGTGGCCTTCGTGCGCGGCACCCTCACGGGGGTCTCGGCGTTCGTGGATCCGGTGGGCCGCATCGTGGCCCAGACCAGCCCGTCGGAGCCTGAGACGCTGGTCCGGTCGGTGCCGCTCCTCCAGTCGGCGACGGTCTACCAGCTCATCGGCGACGCGTTCTCGTGGATCTGTCTGGTGTTGACCCTGGGCTACTACGTCCACGGCCGCTGGCGTCGCCGGTAGCTGGCACGCCGAATGCTGGCTCTCCTCCGTGTGCAACGAGAGGAGGCCAAAATGAAGACCTACCCGCGAAAGTCCCTCGGAATCCTGACGAATCCCCTTGGAAAGTCGGCGCTGCTGGTGGCCGCCCTCGGCCTCGCCGCCTGCGATGAGGACGCCCCGGCCGTCGAGACACAGTCGATCGGCTTGCAGGCCTTCCAGAGCTGCGACGCCCTCCTCGACTACTTCCAGGAAGAGGCCCTCACCCAGGTCGGCTTCTGGGGCTGGGCCGAGCCTGCCTTCGGCGGCGGCCCCGTCCGGGCCGAGGACGACGCCGTGGGGGCGCCGCAGGGGGAGGGGACGGGCGGCGCGCCGACCTTCAGCGACACCAACGTGCAGGTCGCCGGCGTCGACGAGCCCGACCAGGTGAAGACCGACGGCCGCTACCTCTACGTGACGCGCCCGTCCGAGATCCGCATCTACGAGGCCGCCGATCTGAGCGATGTGGGGCAGATCCCCCTCGATGGCTACGCCCAGGGCCTGCTGCTGGACGGCGACCGGCTGGTGGTGCTGAGCGGCGCCTGGCAGCGACCCGATGCCCTGCCCGCCGGCCTGCCGGCGCGGTTCGGTGACACGGGGCGGACGGCCATCGCGGTCTACGACGTGGCCAACCCGGCCGCCCCGGCGCTGCTGCGCCGCACCGAGGTGGAGGGTGGCCTGGTGGCCGCCCGCGCCGTCGGTGGCACCGTGCGGGTCGTCACCCACTTCGACGGCGCGGCCTATGTGAGCTGGGGCGTCGATGGCGGCGTGGGCGTGGGCGGGGGCGTGGCCGAGCCCGGCGAGGCCGTCGATCCGCCCGCGGCGACCACGCCCGGCATGGCCACCCGCGTCGATCCCCAGGTGCCCGACTGGGAGCAGGCCTGGCGCGACGCCATCCGCGCCACGACGCTGGAGGACTGGGTGCCCTACCGCATCGACCAGGTGGGCGGGGACGTCCAGGCGGGCCCCGTGGCCGGCTGCGGCGCCTTCCAGCGCCCCGGCGAGCGCGCGGGCCATGGCGTGACGTCGGTCATCAGCATCGACCTCGACGTGCCCGACGCCCTGCCGGCCGATCCGGCCGTGGTCATGGCGCCCGGCGTGGTCTATGCCAGCGGCGAGAGCCTCTTCGTGGCCACCGTGAACCACGCCGGCTGGCTCGTCGGCGACGTGGCCGTGGGCGCGCCCGATGTGGCGGGCACCGGCGGCGTGGACGGCGCCGGGGACGCCGTGGTGGGCGGCACCGCCACACAGGAGGCGCCGCTGGTCGCCGAGCCCGAGCGCCAGGCGACCCAGATCCACCGCTTCGCCATCGCCGACGCCGCCGGCCCCGCGCACTACGCGGGCTCGGGCCGCGTCTTCGGCGTGCCGCTCAACAGCTTCGCCCTCGACGAGTACGAGGGACACCTGCGCGTCGGCACAACCGAAGACCGCCCCACCGGCACCACCAACCACCTCTGGGTCCTCGGCCGCAGCCGCGAGACCGGCCTCGAGGTCACCGGGGCCGTCACCGACCTGGCCGAGACCGAGCGCATCCAGGCCATGCGGTTCCTGGGCAGCCGCGGCTTCATGGTCACCTTCCGCCAGGTCGATCCGCTCTTCTGCTTCGACCTGTCCGATCCGACCGCCCCGCGCCAGCTCGGCGAGCTGAAGGTGCCGGGCTTCTCGACCTACCTGCACCCGCTCGACGACGACCACCTCATCGGCCTCGGCCAGGCGGCCACGGAGGAGGGGCGCATCACCGGCATGCAGCTCAGCCTCTTCGATGTGTCGGACATGACCGCCCCCGCCCTCGACCACGCCCTTGACCTGGGCCAGGGCTGGAGCCAGGCGCTCTTCGACCACCACGCCTTCACGTACTGGGCGCCCGAGAGCCTGCTGATGCTGCCCGTGGACCGCTGGGACGACGAGGTGCAGCACGCCGGCCTGGACCTCTTCCGGGTGGACGTCGCCACGGGCTTCGAGGCCCGCGGCCATGTGGATCACGCCGACCTGGCGGGGGACTGGCGGCCCGTCATCCAGCGCTCGATCGTGATCGGCGACACCCTCGTCGCCCTGAGCGACGTGGGCATCACGCTGCACGCCCTGGACACCCTGGAGCGCCAGGCCGAGGTGACCTTCCCCCAGGACGGGCGGGGCGGCGCCGAGGGCGACCTGCCCGTGGACATCGACGAAGGTACCTGATCTTCCTCGGGATTTCGGCGGGTGATGCCCGCGGTCGCGGATTGTCTCGCCGCGGCCGCGCCCCCGTGGCAGGGTGCCCACCGAGGAGGTCCCCATGCCCGCACTCCGCCTCTCCCTGGCCCTCGCCCTGGCCGCGCTCCTGGCCTGCAGCCGCGCCCCCTCGGCGGCGCCGCCCGTCGACGCCGCCACCCTCGGCCGCCTCACCGCGCTGGGCGGGAGCCACCTGATCGTGGGGCTCGTGGATCCACGGCACTGGGAGGCGCTGCGCGCACAGGTGGAGGCCGCGGTGCCCGCCGCGGCGCCAGCCCTCGCGCCCCTCAAGACGCCCCGTGACGCCGCGCTCGCCCTGGGCCTCCAGCCCGCCGAGGCCGACGCCTGGCGGCTGGACGCCCCCATCATCGTGGGCGCCTTCAGCGGCTCCCGGGTCGTCACCCCGGGAGCCGTCGGCGCGTACCTGCCGCTCCAGCCGCCGCCTGGCTTCCGCCACGAGGCCGTCATCCCGTCCTCCGCGCCGGCGGTGCTCGCGGGCGGCCTCCAGCGCGTCGCCGCGGGCCTGGGCCTGGAGCGCCTCGGGGGCCACGTGCAGGTGCAGGCCGAGGCAGACGCCGTCCGGGTGGCGCTCACGTTCGGCCGGCCCGCCCCGCCGGCGGCGCTGACGCCGCCGGTGGTCACGGCGACGCTGCGGGCCCTCGCCGACGGCCGCGCGGCGGTGGGGGCCGTCTTCCGGCCCGCCCTGCTGCCCGACGTGATGAGCCGCCGGGGGCTCGGCCAGGTCCACGAGGCCCTGGCGGTGGTCCCTCCCGACCTCAAGACCCAGCTGATGGCGGCCGGCATCGCCGAGGTGCTGGGGGGCGCGGGCGTGATGACGGCGGAGAGCCCCGACGTGGAGGACGTGGGCCTGCTGCTGGGGGTCGAGGGCGGCGCCCTCACGGCCTGGGGCTTCGCCACCCTGACCCCCGCCGGTGCCGCCCGGGTCGCCCGGGGCCGCGCCACCGCAGGGCGCCTGGTCGAGCCCCGGCCGGGGGTGGCCGCGTGGGCGGGGCTGGCCTTCGACCTGCCGGCGGCCCTCGCCGACGCCCCCGACCTGCCTCTGGGCGACAGCCACGCCATGGCCGAGGCGGTGATGAGCTGCGGGCTGGGGTGCAGCCTCTTCCTGCCCCTGCGCATGCCCTTCACCACCCTCAAGGCGGTGCTCGATCGCGCGCCCATGCCGGTGCCCCGCGGCAGCCTGCCCCGGGCGGCCCAGTGGGCGGTGGTGATGGACGGTCGCCGGCCGGGCTTCGCCGTCGCCGCGGACGTGGGGGCCGACTTCGACGCCGCGGCCCTGCGCCTCCCGGGGGTGCAGCGGGTGGAGCGCGGGGAGCGCGCGACCCTGCTCTGGGGCGTCGATCTGGACCCCCGCGCCGCCTTCGATCCCGATCGGGAGGCCCCCGCCGACCGCACCCTGGAGGTCGACGTGGCCGCCGCCGCCCTGCTCGCCGGCGTGCCGGTGCCGGCCGGTCTGCGCCTGCAAGGGACGGCGCGGGTGGATGGGGCGGTGGTGGGGCTGCGGGTGCGCGCCGCCGCCGGGGATGCCCCTCCGTTCACCCTGCCGAGCGCCGGCGACCCGCCGGCCGCCGGGGCGCCCGCCAGCCCGGGGGTGGCCTGCCTGGAGCGCGCCAACCGCGGCCTTGCCCTTGAATTCAAAGCGATTTCTCGCGAGGAGGCGGCCGCGCCGCGGACCGAGATCGAGCCCGCCCTCGCCTGCGCGCTGGCCGACCCCCAGACGGCCGCGGCCGCCCGGGGCCTCGCCGCGCAGCGCGCCGTCTTCGCCACCTTGAAGGCCGCCCCCGAGAGCGCGGCCCCCGAGAGCGCGGCCCCCGAGAGCGCGGCCCCCGAGAGCGCGGCCCCCGAGAGCGCGGCCGGGAACGTCCCGCGCGGGCGGCCCTTCCTCAAGATCCCCATGACCAACATCCAGGCCGCGTTTCGCCAGCAGGTCCCGCGGCTGCGGGCCTGCTACGAGCGCGCGCTGCTGACCCAGCCGGATCTGAACGCCCGGCTGCGGCTCGCGCTGACCATCGGCACCGCCGGCGACGTGCAGGCCGCCACGGTGACGGGGCAGGGGGCGGACCCCCTCCGGACGTGCATCGAGGCGGCCGCCCGGGCCATCCGGTTCCCCCCCGGCGACGCGCCGACCCAGGTCCAGTTCCCCCTCGTCTTCCAGGCGCCGCGCTGACGGGAGCGTCGCGCCGTTGCCGCGTGCGTTTCCCTTTGGTACAAGCCGGATGTGAGCTTCATCGCGCCCCTGCTGCTGATCGCCCTGGCCGGCCCCCCCGAGATGGGGTCGCTGGTCATCGAGGGCGGTGCCCCCGGCACCCCCGTCACCGTGGATGGCCAGGCCGTCGGGGCGCTCCCGCTGCCGGGCCCGTGGACGCTCCCGGCCGGTGAACACACCG
The DNA here is from genome assembly GCA_041389985.1 of bacterium. Classification (GTDB taxonomy): domain Bacteria; phylum Myxococcota_A; class Bradymonadia; order UBA7976; family UBA1532; genus JACKDP01. The sequence goes on along the minus strand of JAWKQS010000035.1, from coordinate 52,930 downwards.
TCACCATCGGATCAGACGAGCGCCGCGTGCAGGTGGCCGCCGGCCAGCTCGCCGAGGTCAAGCTCGGCAAGGCGGCCCAGGGGGCGGGCCCCAAGGCGGCTCCCATCCCCGCCGAGCCCGAGATCATCACCCGCCACATCCCGGGCTTCCCCCTCGCCAAGGCGGGCTACGGCGTCGCCGGCGCGGGGGCCCTCGCGCTGGGACTCGCGGTCTTCTTCGGCCTGGACGCCGATGACCTGGCCGGCCAGGCGCGCGACCTCGACCGCGCCGATCCCGCCAACACCCGGGCCGATCAGCATGATCTGGCCCGGCAGGCCGAGCACTCCGCCTTCCTGGCGAACGTGCTCTACGGCACCGGCGGCGTCCTCCTGGCGGGGGGCGCGGCCCTCATCCTCCTGGGCAGCGATGGCCCCCTCGCGGTGGCCCCGTCTCCGGGCGGGGTCGTCGTCGGAGGCCGGTTTTGAAGCGCGCCCTCGCCCTCGCCCTGCTCGGCTGCGCCGCCTGCTCGCCCGATCTGCCGGATCGCGCGTGCAGCCGCCAGGCGGACTGCTTCACCCAGGAAGTCTGCGTGCAGAAGCAGTGTGTCACGGCCCGGCCCGCCACCGACGACGCCACGGCAGAGGACGCCGGCCTGCCCGACGTGGCGGTGCCGGAGTCGACGGACGGCGGCGCCGACGCCGTCCCCTGACGGCGCCATGAAGCCCGAGGTCTTTGGCGCCTACACCTTGCTGCGGCGCATCGCCGTCGGCGGCACCGCCGAGATCTTCCTCGCGCGGCGCCACGGCGTCGATGGCTTCGCGCGCCACCTCGCCATCAAGCGCATCCTCGGCCACCACGCCGCCGACCCCGACTTCGTGCAGCTCCTGCTCGACGAGGCGCGCCTCGCCGCCCACCTGCACCACGGCCACATCGTCGAGATCCACGAGGTCGGGCTCGAGGCCGAGCGGGCGTACATCGCCATGGAGTACCTGCCCGGGGTCGACCTGGGGCGCCTGCTGGCGGCGGCCCGCAAGCGACGCCGCACGGCGCTCGTGGTCATGCCCGATCCGGTGGCCCGCGCCGCGGTGGTCGAGGCCCTGGGCGCCCAGGTCGACGTCCGCTCGGCGGGCTCCCTGGCCGAGGCCGAGGGGCTGGGCTCGGGGCCCGTCGACCTGGCCATCGTCGATGGCGGTCTGCTCGGCCCCATCCGCGATCCCTTCCTGCACCGGCTCCAGTCCGCCCACCCCGAGCTGCTGCGCACCATCCTGCTGGGGGAGCCCGACGGGCGGGGGCAGGGGCCGCATGTCCTGGTGGCGCCTGACTTTTCCGCCGACGCGGTGGGCGACATGGTGGCGCATCTGCTGGCGCCCCAGCTCCCCCTCGAGCTGGCGGTGCAGGTGGTGCGGGCCGTGGCCGATGGCCTGGCCTACGCGCACCAGGCCCGCGACTTCGAGGGGCACCCGCTCAACATCGTCCACCGCGACGTCAACCCCAGCAACGTCCTGGTCTCGGTCAACGGCACCGTGAAGCTGGTCGATTTCGGCATCGCGCGGGCGACCACCACCCGGCGGGGCGACCAGGGCGGGTTCGTCGGCACCTTCCACTCGATGAGCCCGAGCAGGCCCGCGGCAAGCCCGTGGACGCGCGCTCCGACATCTTCTCTCCTCGGGGCCCTGCTGCACGAGCTGGTGACGGGGCGCCACCCCTTCAAGCGGACGATCAGTTCGCGACGCTCCACGCCGTCCGCGAGGAGACGCCGCTGGGGATCCCCGTGCCCGGCGTCCCCACGGCCCTGGCCGAGATCGCCTGCCGCGCGCTGGCGCGGATCCGGCCAGCCGCTACCCCGACGCCGGGCCCCTCCTGGCCGATCTGGAGGACCTCATCCGAGTGGAGGGTTCAACCTCAGCCCGCGCCGGCTCGAGGGCTTCATGCGGGTGCCTTCTCCCCGAGGAGCTGCTCGATCTGGGGGTCACCACCACCGGCACCCTGCCGCGCGTCGTCCTGCCCGCGAGCTTCCGGGAGGAGCCGCCCCGGCCCCCGCAGCGCCCGCCGCCGCCCCCGCAGCGCCCGCGGCCCCCGCTCCCACGCAGGCCGCTGCGACGAGATCGACGTGGACGTCTCGGATCCTGGACGCGCCGTCCGCTCCCGCCGACCACCCCCTCGAGCGCCTGCGCGGGGCGCCCTCGGGCGGCCGCAGCGACGGCGTCGCCTACAAGGTGGGGCTGGGCGTGGTGCTCCTGGCCCTCCTGGTGGCCGCGCTCTGGTACCTGCACGCCCGCACGACCCACCCGCTGCCCGGCGACGGCCAGATTCTGACGGAATTTGACCACCCGGCCGGTTGACACCCCAGGGCCAGTGCTTAGCGTGTGGCCCGTTCGCCGCTGGCGCTGACGCCGCGCGGTCAAGCTTCCACCCGAAACGAAAGCAAGAGGCTCACGATGGGCAAGATCATCGGTATCGACCTGGGCACCACCAACTCGGGTCGTGGCGGTCATGGAGGGCGGTTGTTTCCTCCAAGGTGATCACCAACGAGGAAGGCGCGCCCGCACCACCCTCCGTCGTCGCCTGGGACAAGAAACGATGAGGTGCTGGCGGGCCGTGTGGCTCGCCGGCAGGCCATCACCAACCCCGACAAGACCGGCTCCTCGATCAAGCGCTTCATGGGCCACCGGTTCGACGAGGTGGAGGGCGAGATCGGCCGCGTCCCCTACCAGATCGTCGCCGGCAAGACCGGGGGCGTGGACGTCAAGATCGGCCAGGGCCGCTTCACCCCGCCCGAGATCAGCGCCAAGATCCCGCAGAAGCTGAAGCGGGCCGCCGAGCGCTACCTGGGCGAGGAGGTGACCGAGGCGGTCATCACCGTCCCGGCCTACTTCAACGACGCCCAGCGCCAGGCCACCAAGGACGCGGGCAAGATCGCGGGCCTCGAGGTCAAGCGCATCGTCAACGAGCCCACGGCGGCCGCGCTGGCCTACGGCCTCGACAAGAAGGGCGAGGAGCTCGTCGCGGTCTACGACCTCGGCGGCGGCACCTTCGACATCTCCATCCTGGAGGTGGGCGAGAACGTGGTGGAGGTCGTCTCCACCAACGGCGACACCCACCTGGGCGGTGATGACTTCGACGAGGTGGTCATCCAGTACCTGATGGCCGAGTTCAAGAAGGACACCGGCGTCGACATCTCCAAGGATCGCATGGTCCTCCAGCGCCTCAAGGAGGCCGCGGAGCGGGCCAAGATCGAGCTGTCGAGCGTGTCCCAGACCGAGATCAACCTGCCGTTCCTCACGGCGGACGCGACGGCCCCAAGCACCTGAACCTGACCCGAGCCGGGCCAAGTTCGAGCAGCTCGTCCAGCCGCTGGTGGAGCGCACCATGGGCCCGCTCAAGCAGGCCCTCCAGGACGCGGGCAAGCGCGCCGGCGACATCGACGAGGTCATCCTGGTGGGTGGCTCGACGCGCATCCCCATGGTCCAGGCGGCCGTCGAGCGCTTCTTCGGCAAGGCGCCCCACCAGGGCGTCAATCCCCGACGAGGTGGTGGCGCTGGGCGCGGCCGTGCAGGCCGGCGTGCTCTCCGGCGAGGTGAAGGACATCCTGCTGCTCGACGTGACGCCCCTCTCCCTGGGCATCGAGACGCTGGGCGGCGTGATGACGACCCTCATCCCGCGCAACACGACCATCCCGACGAAGAAGGCCGAGATCTTCTCGACGGCGGCCGACAACCAGAGCGCGGTGACGGTGCATGTGCTGCAGGGCGAGCGCCCCATGGCCCGGGACAACCGGACGCTGGGCAAGTTCAACCTGGAGGGCATCCCGCCGGCCCCCCGCGGCACCCCCCAGATCGAGGTGGCCCTCGACATCGACGCCAACGGCATCGTGAACGTGACCGCCGTCGACAAGGCCACGGGCAAGGAGCAGAAGATCACCATCACGGCGTCCTCGGGCCTCTCCGACGCGGACATCGACCGGATGGTGAGCGAGGCGGAGAAGCACGCCAGCGAGGACGCGGCCCGCAAGAAGCTCATCGATGCCCGTAACGCCGCGGATTCGCTGGCCTATCAGACCGAGCGCCTGATCAGGGAGCACGGCGACAAGCTGCCCGCGGGCGAGAAGGCGAGCCTGGAGGCGGCCATCGGCGACCTCAAGCAGGCCCTCGAGGGCGAGGACGTGGAGCGCATCGAGGCGGCCATGGAGAAGGTCACCCAGGCGAGCCACAAGCTCAGCGAGATCCTCTACGGCCAGGCGGGCGCCGAGGGGGCGCCGGGCGGTGGCGCGGCCCCTGGTGCTGACAAGGGCGACGACGACGACGTGATCGACGCGGAGTTCGAAGAGGGCCGGTGATCCGCACCTGGCCCGCGTGAGGGACGCCCGGCTTCGGCCGGGCGTTCTTTTTCGGACCGGCGCCGGCCCGGTTTGGGGGTAGGGTGGCACCACGACCCAGATGGGGGAGGGGCCATGCGCCTGGTGCTGATCGCTGCGGTGCTCCTGGGCGCCTGCTCGCAGGAAGAAGACTCGGGGCCCTTCAGCCCCTATGGCACGACCCGCCAGGACGCGGCGGGTCGAGTCCGCGCCGCGGATCTGCAGTTCTCGCGGCCGCCTCCGCGGGACGCGGGGCCCGACGGCACCGCTGACGCCCGCATGGACGCGGTGGTCGACGCCCAGCCTCCGCCACCGGTGGACGCGGCGCTGGTCGACGCGGCGCCGCCCGACGCCATGATCCCGGCCTGCCTGCCCAACGGCTGCACCCTGGCGGTGGTCCTGGGGCGCTGCGATCCCTGCCCGGTGGCGCTCCCCGCGGCTACATCGAGGCCACCCCTGCGTCGAGCCCTACGACCCCAGCACGCCGCTCTTCGAGTACCTGCCACGCACCTGCACCGAGGCGTGCCCGCAGGACAGCAGCCAGACGTGCCTGACGGCCATCGGCCAGGCGGTGTGTCGGGGGGATGGCATCTGCGTGTCGGTCCAGTAGCCGGGCGCTGATCAGGGGGTGGCGGGGCCGCCTTTCACGCCCAGGGCGCTGTCGGGCTCGATGAGCCAGTCGCCCTGCTGGTTGTCGGCCAGCTCGTTCTCTTCGAAGGTGCCGCGGCCGGCCTTGCGCACCCAGATGCCGTAGCCGCCGTTGCGCCGGATGGTGTTGCGGCGCACGTCGGCCTCGGCGCCGCGGACCTCGACCCCCGTGGCGCTGTTGCCCTCGATCACGTTCTCGACCACGGTGCCGCGGCCGTCGGTGTGGATGTACACGCCGCCCTGCTCGCCATCGCGGATGGTGTTCTTGCGCAGGGTGGGGTTGCCCCCGGTCTTGACCTCGACCGCCGCGAAGGCGTTGCCCTCGATGGTGTTGCCCTCGAAGGTGCCGCCGCCGTCGTCGTGGACCCAGATGCCGCTCTGGTTGCCGTCGTGGATGGTGTTCTCGGTGAAGGTGGGCTGGCCCTCCGACAGCGTCTCCACCCCCGCCCAGCGGTTGGCGTAGATGTCGTTGCGCTGGAAGACCCCGCGGCCCTGGAGCGAGACCTGGACGCCGACCCCCTGGCCGTCGCGGAACTTGTTGTCCTTGAAGGTGGGGTTGGCCCCCGTGCGGACGGCCACGTTGGGACCGCCGTTGCGGTAGACGTCGTTGCGCTCGTACTGCCCCAGGCCACGCTCGACCACCAGGATGCCCACCTCCTCGTTGTCATGGACGCGGTTCTGGCGCACCAGGGGCTGGCTCTCGCGCTGCACCTTGATGCCGGCCAGCCGGTTGCCGTGGATCTCGTTGTCTTCCAGGGTGCCCCAGCCCTTGGCGTGGACCAGGACGCCCACCTCCCGGTTGTCGTAGATGCGGTTGCGCCGGATCTTGGGGTCGGCGGCGTTGCTGATCTCGATGCCGGACAGCCGGTTCTGGAAGATGTCGTTCTCGTCGACGGTGCCGCGGCCCTTGCCGTGGACCTTCAGGCCCACCTCGCCGCCGTGGATGCGGTTCTTCCGGATGACGGGCTGGGAGCCGTCGCGGACCTCGATGTTGGCCAGCTCGCTGTCCGCGATCTCGTTGTCTTCCAGGGTGCCGCGACCGCCGCTGTGGATGTAGACGCCGATGTCGGCGGCCTTGGCGATGCGGTTGCGCAGGAGGACGGGATCCGCGCCCTCCTTGATCTCGATGCCGGCCCGCCCGGTCACCTCCACCACACTGTCGACGATGGCGCCCCGGGCCTCCCGGCCGTAGATGAAGATGCCACCCTCGCCGGTGTCGTGCACGCGGCTGCCTTCGATGATGGGATCGGCGTCGCCCTCGATGCCGATGCCCGAGAGCTTCGCGGCCTGGATGTCGCAGCGCTCCAGGTGCAGGCGGCCGGTCTTGAGGTGGACGGCGTAGGCGGTGCCGCCCGTCTGCCGCAACGTCACGTCGGCGATGCGACCGGCAGCCGCCTCGAAGAGGACGACGGGGGCCTCGGCGGCCTCGATGATGATCTCGTCGGCCTTGCCCTCGCCCCGCAGGGTGAGGGGCTTCGTCATGGCGATGGATGCGGTGTAACGTCCCGGACGGATTCGGATTTCGTCGCCGGCGGCTGCCTCGGCGATGGCCTGGTCGAGCTGCTCGAAGTCGGCGTCGGGGCCGACGCGCAGGATGCGACCGCTCTCGGGCACGACGATGGGCACGACCACCACCGGCGCCGGCTCGGTGGCCGGGGCGGGGCGGGGGCCGCAGCACCTCCGCATCCGGCTGCGCCGGCGCGGGCGGCTGCGTCGCCGGTGCCGAGGGCGGCGGCGGGGTCGGCGGCGGGGCCCCGCGCGGGGGGGCTCGTCCTGGCAGGCGGCGAGGCCCGCCACGACGAGCGCGAGGCCGAGCAGGCGCGCCACCGGCGCCTGCGCCGCCCTCGCGACGGACCCGCAATGAGCCAATCACCGTGCATCCGGCTCCCTCTCGTGTCGACTCGCCACCAATCATGTCCCAGTTTGGCGAGCTTGCACAGAAAACGCCTGCCAATTCAGGACGGGTCGTCGCCTGTGGGCTCCGCGTCCAGAGGGACGAGGGTGATCAGCACCGCCCCGGCGTCCACGAGGTCGCCCGCGGCGCAGTGCACCGCCTCGACCCGGCCGTCGTGGGGGGCCTGGAGCGTCTGCTCCATCTTCATGGCTTCCAGGATGACGAGGAGCTGGCCGCGGGCTACCGGCTGGCCTGCCTGGACATGCACCTCCACCACCCGGCCCGGCATGGGGGCGACACACCCGCCAACGGGGCCGTCGTCGGTGGGAGCGGGGAAGAGATCGACGATGCCAAAGGTGCTCACGCCCTGAGCGTCGGCGACGTGCAGGGTGGCGCCGTCCGCGACGATGCGGAAGGGCTGGCGCACCCCGTCCACCTCGGCCGCGCCCGTGGCCTCCGCCCCTACGCCCCGCACCCGCAGGGTGGCGTCGGCGAGGGTGACGCGGGCCTCGGCGCCCAGGTCGGCGGTCTCGATGCGCAGCGTGGCTTCGCCCACGGTCAGGTGCTCGAGCTGGCCACGAAGCGGGTTGTTGCGCCAGCCGCTGCGCAGGGCGGGCAGCCGACCCGACGCCGCCTTGCGCCGGCGAGCCGTGCACGGCGGCGATGGCGGCCGGCGGTGCACGGCCTCGACGTCGGCGGGGGCGCCCAGTCGGCGAAGTGCTGGCCCAGGAAGCCGGTCGTCGTGTCGCCCGCCGCGAAGGCCGGGTGCCGGAAAATGTCCAGCAACAACGCCTGGTTGGTCGTCACGCCCCGACCCGCAGGCGGCGCAGGGCGCCGCGCATGCGGTCGATGGCGGTGGCCCGATCGGGGCCGCCCGTGATGATCTTCGCGAGGAGCGGGTCGTAGAAGACGCCGACCTCCGCGCCCTCGGCGACGCCCGCGTCCACCCGGACGCCAGCGTCGTGGGGGCACTCGAACAGGGCCAGGCGACCCGTCGAAGGCAGGAAGTCCTGGCCGGATCCTCGGCATACAGCCGACACTCGATGGCATGGCCCCGCGCCTCGATGGCGGCCTGGGGCAGCAGCGCCTCGCCGCGCGCGACCCGGATCTGCCACGCCACGAGATCCAGCCCCGTGATCACCTCGGTGACCGGGTGCTCGACCTGGAGGCGGGTGTTGACCTCCAGGAAGTAGAAGCGCCCCTCCGCATCCAGGATGAACTCGACCGTGCCGGCCCCGCGGTAGGCCAGGGCCTCGCCGGCCGCCACGCCCGCGGCGCAGAGCGCGGCCCGGGTAGCGGCGTCGAGGGCCGGGGAGGGGGTCTCCTCGATGATCTTCTGGAAGCGGCGCTGGACGCTGCACTCGCGCTCGAAGCAGTGCACCACCGCGCCCCGGCCGTCGCCGAGGATCTGCACCTCCACATGGCGCGGGCCGCGCAGGTAGCGCTCCAGCAGCAGGCGGTCGTCGCCGAAGGCGGAGCGGGCCAGGCGCCGGGCGCGGGCCAGGGCCTCGGGCAGGGCGGCGGCGTCCTCCACGATGGACATGCCCTTGCCGCCCCCGCCGGCCGCGGCCTTCACCAGCACCGGGAAGCCGATGCGGGCGGCCTCGGCGGCGAAGCGGGCGTCGTCCTGCTCGGGCCCGTCATGGCCCGGCACCACCGGGACCCCCCGCGCGGCCATGAGCTGGCGGGCGGCGGCCTTGTCGCCCATGGCCCGGGCCGTCTCGGGGCGGGGGCCGATGAAGGCCAGGCCAGCGGCCTCCACCGCCTCACCGAAGTCCGCGTTTTCAGACAGGAATCCGTAGCCGGGGTGGATGGCCTGGGCCCCCGTGCGGCGGGCGGCGTCGAGCAGGGCCGGGATGCTCAGGTACGACTCGGCGGCCGGCGCGGGCCCGATGCGGACGGCCTCGTCGGCCAGCGCCACATGGGGCATCCCGGCGTCGGCGTCGCTGTAGACCGCCACGGTCGCCAGGCCCAGCTCCCGGCACGTCCGCAGGATGCGCACGGCGATCTCGCCCCGGTTGGCGACGAGGACCTTCTCGAAGCGGGTGGACGCGCTCAATGCCGGAAGACCCCGTAGGCCATGGTGCCCTCGACGGGCAGCGTGTGGGCCGTCGACAGGCAGATCCCCACCACGTCGCGGGTGTCGCGGGGGTCGATCACCCCGTCGTCCCAGAGCCTCGCGGTGGCGTACCAGGCGGTGCTCTCCTTGTCGATCTGCCGGGTCAGCATGGTCTTCATCATCATCAGCTCGGCCTCGTCCACCGGCTGCCCGGTACGTGCCGCGGCGCCCCGCTTCACGATGTCCAGCACGCCCGCGAGCTGCTCGCCGCCCATGACCGCGATGCGGTGCGAGGGCCAGGAGAAGACGAAGCGGGGGTCGTAGGCGCGCCCGGACATGGCGTAGTTCCCGGCCCCGTAGCTGGCGCCCATCATGATGGTGATCGCGGGGACGGTGCTGTTGCTGACCGCGTTGATGAGGCGCGCGCCCTGCTTGATGATGCCGGCCTGCTCGTAGGCCGTGCCCACGATGAACCCCGTGATGTTCTGCAGGAAAAGCAGCGGCACGGACTTCTGGTTGCAGAGCTGGATGAACTGAGCGCCCTTCTCGGCGGCTTCGCCGAAGAGCACGCCCTGGTTGGCCAGGATGCCCACGGGGTAGCCATGCACCGAGGCCCAGCCGGTGACCAGCGTGGTGCCGTACAGCGGCTTGAACTCGCTGAAGCGCGACCCATCGACGATGCGGGCGATGACCTCGCGGGCGTCGAAGGGGACGCGCACGTCCGGGGAAGCGATGCCCAGCAGCTCCTCGGCGTCGTAGAGCGGCGCGTCGGGCTCCCAGGGCGCCTCGCCGCCCTGCTTCTGCCACCGCAGCGAGGCCATGATCTCGCGGCCGATGCGGATGGCGTCGCGCTCGTCCCGCGCCAGGTAGTCGCTCACGCCGCTCACGCGGCTGTGCATCGCGGCCCCGCCCAGGCTCTCTTCGTCGGCGTCCTCGTTGGTGGCCATCTTCACGAGGGGAGGGCCCGCCAGGTAGACCCGCGCCTGCCCCTCGACCATCACCACGTAGTCGCTCATGCCGGGGATGTAGGCCCCGCCGGCGGTGGAGCTGCCGAAGACCAGGCAGACGGTGGGCTGGCGCGCGCGCGACGCCCGGGTCAGATCCCGGAACGCCCGCCCGCCGGGCACGAAGATCTGCGCCTGCTGGGGCAGATCGGCCCCGGCCGACTCCACCAGGTTGATGGTGGGCAGCCCGTTGGCGTCGGCCAGCTCGGCCAGCCGGCGCGTCTTCTGCACCGACCAGGCGTTCATGGCCCCGCCCTTGATGGTGCTGTCGGTGGCGCTGATCAGGCACTCGACGCCGGAGACGACCCCGACCCCCGCCACGATGCTGGCCCCCGGCTTGACGCCGCCGCCGGTGTCCAGACCGGCCAGGGCGCCGACCTCCAGGAAGTAGCCCTCCCGGTCCACGAGCAGCTCGACGCGCTCGCGGGGCAGCAGCCGGCCCCGGGCCTGGTGCCGCTCGACGTACTTCTCGCCGCCGCCCGCCCGGGCGCGGGCCAGGTGGCCCTCGAGCGTCGCGACGCTCTCCAGGTTGGCGGCGCGGTTGGCCTGGAACCGCGCCGAGCGGACGTCGACGCGGCTCGGGATCGGGGACCAGGCGAGCGCGTCAGCACGTGGCCAGCCCCAGCAGCACGCGGGCCTCCGCCGGCGAGGCGGGCTCGCGGCCGCGGTCACGGCGATGGCCGCCAGCGCCTCGATGAGGGGGGCCGTTGCCCTCGGTGCGCTCCCCCGAAGGCAGGTAGAAGGTGTCCTCGACCCCGGTGCGGAGCTGGCCGCCCAGCTCGGCGGTGCGGGCGTGGACGTCCCAGACCTCCTGGCGGCCGATGGCGATGGTCTGCCACTCGACCCCCGGGTTGAGCTCGTCCACCAGCAGCGGCAGCCAGTCGGCGCGGGCGGGCATCCCCGAGGCCACGCCCATCACCAGCGACACATGCACCGGGCGACTCAGCAGGCCGACCTGCTCGAACATGGCGACGCTGCGCACGATGCCGGTGTCGAAGCACTCGCACTCGGGCATCACGCCGAACCGCTTCATTTCATTGAGAAATCCGGTGATCTTCTCGACCGAGTTGTCGAAGACCATCGGCGGCCAGGCCCACTTCCCGCCGCTGCGGGTCTTGAGGTAGTTCAGCGAGCCCGCGTTGAGGGCCGCCATCTCGGGCCGCACGCGCTCCAGGCAGGCCAGGGGCCCCCGGATGTCGGGACCCACCACCCCGGTGGACATGTTGATGATCACGCCCGGGCAGGCATCGCGGATGGCCTCGCAGATCGCCGCCGCCACCTCGGGATCCCAGCTCGGCAGGTAGCCCATGCCGGGCCGCTGGTCACGGAAGTGGCAGTGCATGACCGAGGCGCCGGCGTCGTAGGCGCGGCGCGCCTCGGCGGCCATCTGCTCGGGCGTGACCGGCACCGGGTGCTGCGCCGGGTTGGTGAGCACGCCGGTCAGCGCGCAGGTGATGACGACCTTGTCGGACATGCGGACCACCCCCGGGGCTGCGGTCCTGCGACGCTAGACCGGGGGCCGGCAGGCGTCAACCCGACCGACGGGGCCTGCACCGGGGCTTGATTCCGTCCGCCGATCCCGCCACGCTCCCGACGCCCGCCGAGAGCGGGCGCTGCTGGCAGCCCGCGGGGGACGCGGGGAGGAGTGACGCATGACGATCGGGAGCAAGCGGGTCGTGGGGGTGGTGGCGCTGGGTCTGTGCCTGGGGAGCCTGAGCCTCGTTGGCTGCGGGGGCGGCAAGATGAGCGAGGCGGCTCAGTCCCAGGCGGCGGGCGACGCGGCCGAGTCGATGAAGGCCGAGGGCGAGGGCGCCGCGGCCCAGATGGCCGACGAGGCCGACGACCCCGCCGAGGGCAAGGCCGAGGAGATCAAGAAGGCCGCCGAGGCGGCGGGTGGCGAGGGCGAGGGCGGCGGCGAGAAGAGCTGCGGCGGCGAGAAGAGCTGCGGCGGCGAGAAGAGCTGCGGCGGCTGATCCGGTCGCCCACGGTCGGGCCAGGGGGAGAGCATGAGCGCGAGGCCGTACCTGGGTCATGGCGTGGGGCTGCGACGCCCTCACTGGGACACGCTCTTCTCCGAGGCCGATCGCGTCGGCTTCGTGGAGATCCTCACCGAGAACTTCATGGGCGAGGGGGGTCGCGCCCGGCGCATCCTGGAGCAGGCGGTGGACACGTGGCCGGTGGTCCTGCACGGCACGGCGCTGTCCATCGGGAGCGTCAGCCCCCTGGACGCCGACTACCTGGAGGGCCTGGCCGCGCTCGTGAAGACGACGCGGACGCCATGGTTCTCCGACCACCTCTGCTTCAGCTCGGTCGGTGGCACGGAGTTTCATGACCTGCTCCCGGTGCCCTTCACCGAGGAGGCCCTCGCCCACGTGTCGGCGCGGGTCAAGCAGGTGCAGGCCATCGCCAACGTGCCGTTTCTGCTGGAGAATCCCAGCTACTACGTCCAGTACGGCGGCGCGGAGATGGAGGAGGCCGAGTTCCTCTCGGCCCTGTGCGAGCGCGCCGACTGCGGGCTGCTGCTGGACGTGAACAACGTCTACGTCAACGCCCGCAACCACGGCTACGACCCCTACGCCTTCATCGACGCGCCCCCCCTCGACCGCGTCCTCCAGATCCACATGGCCGGCCACGACGACCTGGGGGATGTCATCATCGACACCCACGGCGCGGCCTGCATCGATCCCGTCCTGGCGCTCTACACCTACACGCTGCGCAAGACGGGGCCGGTCTCGACGCTGCTCGAGTGGGACAACGCCATCCCGAGCCAGGCCGAGCTGCTGGCCGAGAACGATCGGGTCCGGGCGGCCGCTCGGCTGGCCCTGGGGGAGCGGGCATGAGCGGCGCGATCCCGCCGGGGGCGCCGCCACGCCTGGCCGAGCTCCAGCAGCAGATGCATGACGCCGTCAAGGATCGCGCCCCGGTCGCGGTGGTCGCGGCGGCCCTCGGGGTCGATCCGAAGCGCCTCGCCATCTACCGCCGGATGATCCGCCACCATGTGGTGGTGGCGCTCTGCAGCCGGCTCGGCGCGACGACGGCGCTGCTGGGCGCCGACCAGGAGACGCCCGCGTGGACGGCGCTGCTGGAGGGCTACCTGGAGGCCTGCCCCCCGTCCCACTGGGCGCTCGGCCACGCGGCCGGGGCCTTCCCGGGCTACCTCGCGGAGCGCGTCGGCGCCCAGGGGGTTACGCCCTTCCATGTGGCGGTGGCGGAGCTGGAGTGGGCGCTCTACACGGTCAACCGCGACGAGACCCGCCTGCCGCCCCGCCACCCGGCCTATGTGGAGGGCGCCCCGCTGGCGCTGAATCCCACGCTGCAGATCCTGGAGTGGCCGTACCCGGTGGCGGCGTTCCTGGCGGCCTTCAACCGGGGGGAAGGCCCCGCGGTGCCCACGGCCCCGACGGATCCCGAGCTGGTCCTGGTCTTTCGGCGGCCGGTGTCGGGCAACCCGTACTTCCAGGCCGCGACGCCGGCCCTGCTGTTCGCCCTGAAGGTCGTCCACGACGGCCTGAGCGTCGACGAGGCCGTGGTCGCCTCCGGGCAGCAGCCGGCGGACGTCGAGGCCGCCCTCCGGCACGCCACCGACATCGGGCTGGTGCTGGCCCTGGCCTGACGGCTCAGCCGTCGGCGCCCAGCGCGGCCTCGACCTCGGCCGCGCGGCGCAGCAGGTCCTGGGCCAGCGCAGGCTCGGCCCCCTCGATGAGCGGCGCGAGCTCGCGCAGGATGGTGGCCCACTCGGCGAAGAGCAGCGGGTGGCGCAGATCGATCTGCCAGGCGGCGTGCAGGTGCAGGTCGCGGGCGGCGGCGCGCTTGCGGCGGCTGGCGGCCTGGGCCCGGAAGGCGTGCAGGAGGCCCTGGCGCGGGGCGTCTCCGACGGGCTCGAGGTGCTGGGAGGCGCGGTCGAAGGCGGCCTCGGCCTCGGCGTTGTCGCCGGCCTCCAGGGCCACCCGGCCGAGCTGGGTGAAGCAGACGGCGAGCTGGAAGTCATCGTCTTGCAAAGAGAAACTGTCGATGGCCCGGGCGTAGGCGGCCCGCGCCTCGGGCCGCCCCAGGGCCCAGAGGGCGTCGCCGAGGCCGCGCTGGCTGCGGCCGACGCCGCTCGGGTTGCCGGCGGTGTCGAAGGCCTCCGACGCAGCTTCGTAGTGGGGCCGGGCCGCCTCGGCGTGCCCGGCCTTGCGCTCCAGCTCGCCCAGGCGCAGGTGGATGGCGGCCCGCAGGGGCTCGTCTTCGATCTCCTGGGCGAGCTCGGCCGCCACGGTGAGGGCTTCCCAGGCCTGGTCGCGCTCGCCCAGCTTCAGGCCCAGCTCGCCCAGAGCCTGCTGGCCCGCGGCCTCGCCGCGCCGGTCGCCGGCGGTGGCGGCCGAAGAGGTGGCGAGCTGGAAGGCGCGGCGGGCCCGGGTGAAGTCGCCGCGGCGGGCGGCGATGCGCCCGCGCGCCAGGGCGATGCGGGTGACCTCGGCCGGGCGGCGGCGCTCTTCGGCCGTGGCGGCCGTGGCCTCCAGCAGGCGCTCGGCCTCGCCAAGCTGGCCCGAGGCCGCCAGGGCCTCGCCGTGCAGGATGGCCGCGAGCAGGGCGCGCTGGTCGTCGGCGCGGGCCTGGGCCCACTCGCTGACGCGCTCGGCGATGCGCAGGGCCCGGGGTACCTGGCCCAGGCCCAGGGCCACCTCGGCGAGGCCCAGCAGGACGTCGGCGCGCACCGCCCCCGGGGCGGCGCCGGGCTCGGCCGCCAGCCAGCGCTCGGCCTCGGCGTACAGGGCCATGGCGACCTTGGGCTGGAGGCTGCGGCGCGCGTGATCGGCGGCGATGAGCTGGCAGTGGACGGCCTCCTCCACCTGCTCGGCCGCGAGGTGGTGGCGGGCGATCTCGGCGGCGGCGAGGCCGGCGGCGTCGCCCAGCCAGGCCGTCTTGGCGCGGGCCACGGCGCCGTGGGCGGCCCCGGGATCGCGGCCGGCGGCCACGGCCTGGAGCAGCGCGTCGCGGGTGAGGGCGTTGCGGAAGGCGAAGACGTCGTCGTCGCGATCTTCGAGGATGCCGAGCCGGACGAAGGTGTCGAGGGCGCCGACCAGGCGCGCCTCCGGCATGCCGAGGTGGGGCGCGAGGGCGTGGGCGAGGCGGAACGTGAAGGCGTCGCCCAGCAGGGCCAGGTGCTCGGCCAGCGTGCGCAGGGCGGGGCCGTCGGGCAGCCGGCCCAGGGCCATGTCGATGCGCTCGGCCATCAGCACCAGCGGGCGCGTCGGCAGGGCGGGGGGGATGCCCGCGAATCGGTGCAGCCCGACGGCCTCGTCGAAGGTGATGGCGCGCTGCTCCCGCAGCCAGGTCAGGCCCGTCAGGGCCAGGAGCGGGTTGCCGCGGGCGGCCTCGGCCACCCGCCGGGCGACCGCCGGATCCACCAGAAGCGCTTGCTGAACAAGGGCTTCCACGTCTACCTGGCCCAGCCGCGCGAGGCGGCGGCCCTCGATCTGCTCCTGGCGGCGCTTGAGCAGCGCGGCCACCCGCGCCTCGCCGGCGGTGGGCTGCTCGACCAGCGGGAGGCTGGGCCGGCTCAGCAGGATGAGCACGGGGGCCGGCCGCTGGGTGAGCGCCACGATCAGGTGCTCCACCAGGTCGAGATCCTCGCCCCACGCCCGGTGCACGTCGTCGAGGCAGAGGAGCAGGGGCCGCCGGCGCGCGAGGCCGCGGACGAGGCCTTCCACGACGCGCCGGGCCCGGGCCGGGGGCAGCGAGCCCGTCTCGGGGTAGAGGCACCGCAGGACGAGGGCGGCGTCCAGATCAGGGATGCTGAGGGCGGCGAGGCCGCCCCAGGCGCCGCCGCGCGGCGCGGGCGGCGATCGCAGCTTGCGCCTGGCGCAGGGCCTGGCGAAGGCCGCTCTGGACGCCCTGCTGGTGGCGCCCGGCGGCGACCGTCATCCAGCCGCTTCGAGTGAGCGTCCGGGCCAGCCAGCCAGAAGTCAGAGCGCCCTGTGCCCCGGCTCGCCCTCCAGCACCACCACCCGCAGGCCGGCGTCGTCGGCGCAGGTGTCCACCACACGCGGGTCCAGAGCCAGCGCTGGAGCGCGCGTCGCGCCCGACGAGGCGGGGCGTCGCCAGTGCCGAGCGTCCCAGGCTCTGATCGACGCCGAGATCTCGAGCGATGATCGCCGTCGCCCGCCAGGCTGGCGTCGGTGGGATCCATGGGATCGGCGTGCTCGATGGCAGGCTCGGGGTGGCCATCGAGGGCCAGCAGGCGCGGCGCATCTGGCCCGCCGAGGAAGCGCTCCAGGATCCCCGGGCCAGGGCAAGGTCAGCCAGGTCGCTGTGGTCGGGGGGCACGATGAGGCCGGGTCGCGGCGCCAGCGGGGGCAGGGGCGCGTTGACCTGCTGCATCAGCACCGAGGCCGTGCTGGAGAAGGGGAGCCCCGCACAGGGCTTCTCCCAGGCGATGATGCCGACGGCGTAGAGGTCGGCTGCGGGCCCCACGTCGTCCTCCATGGTTCGCTCGGGGCTATGTACTGGGCGCTGAAGACGTCCTTCGCCGTAGCATGATCTCGTCGTCGAGGTCGTCGTCGACCCACGCGAAGCCGAAGTCGAGCAGCTTGACCCGGTAGACGCCGTCGGCGCCGCGGTGCACCAGGACGTTCTCGGGCTTCAGATCCCGGTGCACGACGCCGCGGGCGCGTGGAAGTAGGCCAGGGCGCCGAGGATCCGCTCCGTCAGGTCGATGATGCGGGGGTGTCGAGGTCGAGGATCTTGAAGAGGGGCTGACCTGGCACCCACCCATGACGAAGAAGGGCCCCGCCTCGTCGTCGCCGAGCTCGAAAAGTTGAACGATGTTCGGATGTTCCAGCCGACCGACGGCGCGGGCCTCTCGGCGCAGGCGGCGCTGCAGCCGGGCTCGGCGCCGTACTCGCGCAGCCGCTTGACGGCGACCCGCGGCCCGTGACCGCGTCGGTGGCCCGCCAGACGGCGCCCTGGCCGCCCCGGCCGATCTCGGCCTGGAGGCGGTAGCGCCCGCCCAGCAGCCCGCCGGGGACGAGCCCCGCCGTCAAGGCCGCGACGCCGCGACGTCCGCGCGATGCGGCGGGCGCGCTCCTCCAGCGGCTCGGCGCGGTGGTCGTGGCCATAGCGCCGAAAGATGGTGCCGAGGCCCGTGAAGGCGGCCGCCAGGTCGGGATCGAGGACGCTGGTGGCCCGGTCCAGGGCCACGGCGGCCCGCAGCTCGTTGCGGCAGGTGGCGGCGTCTCCCAGCTCGCCGGCGGCCCAGGCGAGCTGGGCGCGAGCGACCGTCTCGCTGCGGCGATCGCGGCCCTCGATGGCACCCGCCAGCCTCACCCGGATGGGATCGAGGGCGTGGCGCCAGGCCTTCTGCGCGAGGGCGGCGCGGATCCACTCCACCTGGGCGGCGCGGGCGGCGGGCGGATCGTCGAGCTCCTCGTGGGTGCGCACGGCCAGGCCGAAGCGGGCGTTGGCCTCCGTCCACTGGCCGGCCTCGGCGAAGAGGCGGGCCATGTGCAGATCGCAGCGGGCGATGCCGGCGGGGTTGCCGAGGCTGACGTAGCCGCGGCGCGCGTCGCCGTAGTGGCCGAGGGCGCGGTCGCTCATCTGCAGCAGGCGGCACGTCTCGCCCAGGAGCCAGTCGCAGGCCACGACGCCGCGCTGGTCGGCGGCCGCCGCGAAGCCCTCCCGCGCCAGCTCCAGGTGCCGGCCCGCGGCCAGGTAGTCGCCGACCCGCAGGGCGACCTCGGCGCACCCGCGGTTGGCGCGGGCGGCGCCGTGGGGATCGCCCGCCGCTTCGAGCTGCTGGCGGGCACCCAGGAAGTACTCACCCGCCGAGTCGAAGTGCTTCAGCGCGCTCTCGGCGAAGGCCTGGCCCAGCAGGCAGCGGCCGAGGCCATGGGCGTCGCCCAGGCGGCGGAAGCGGTCGGCCGCCACGCCGTAGGCGCGCACGGAGCCAGCCACGTCCCCCCGGCGCCGCGCCACATCGCCCACCAGCAGCCAGGCCCGCGCGGCGACGCCCGCGTCCCCGGCCTCCTCGGCCCACCGGGCGGCCCGCTCGGCCAGGGGGAGCGCACGGGCGTCCTCGCCCTGGGCCAGCTCCAGCTCGCTGGCGTCCAGCCAGATCTCGGCGCGCTGGTGGGCCGCCCCGCGTCCCTGCACCTTGCCCAGCAGCGTCTCGGCGCGCTCGAACAGCGCGCGGGCGTCGGCCGTGCGGCCCTCCACCACCGCCAGGCGGCCCGCCTCCGCGAAGTGGTGGCCGGCGCGCCCGAGCTCCCGGGCGGCGAGGAAGTGCTCGGCGATGGGCACCGCGTAGGCCCGGGCGTCGGCGCCGTACCAGGCCTCCAGCGCCGTCGCGGCCTCCCGGTGGACGGCGCCGTCGCGCGCCGACGAGCCGCCGGTGCTGAGCAGCGCCGCGCGCAGGGCCGGGTGCGTGAAGCGCAGGCGGTCGCTGCCGAGGTCGCGCTCCTCGGCCAGAATCCACGCCTTGATCAGCGCCTCGACGGCGCGCTCCACCCGGGGGGCGTCGCCCAGGAGGCGCGCGAGAAAATCACACAAGAGCCCGTAATCAAAGGCTTCTCCCAGGACGGCTGCGCGGTCGAGGCAGGCACGCACGAAGGCCTGATCGGGCAGCCCGCCCACGGTGAGCTGCGCGCGCAGGGCGAAGACCTCGGCCAGGCTCACGGGCCAGCGGGCCGGATCGGCGTAGGGGGACAGGCTGAAGCGCCGGCCCCGCTCCACCAGGTTGCCCTCCTGCTGCTCGTACAGCAGCAGCTCCCGGGCGAGGAGGGGGTTGCCACGCGCGCAGCGGGTCAGGGCGCCGGCGGCCTCGTCGTCCACCTCGGCCATCGTCCGCAGGAGCGCCACCGTCGAGCTGGCCGACAGGGGCAGCAGCCGATAGGTCTCGACGGTGCTGGAGCCGATGCGCTCGAAGGCCGCCAGCAGCCGCCGCGCCTCGCTCACCGGGGCCCCGGCCGACTCCGACCACGTGAGGATCATCAGCAGGCGGAAGCGGCTGTCGGCCACCGATCGGGCCAGGTGCCAGAGGAAGGTCTGGGTCTGGAGATCGGCCTGATCAGCGGCCAGGACGGTGAGCAGCACGGGGCGGTCGCGGCTGGCCAGGCGGACGGCCTCGCAGGCCCGCCGGATGACGATGGCCTCGCGCTCGCTGCCCTGGCCCTCGGGGCGCAGGTACCCGGCGAGGGCCCCCGCGATGGCCTCGCTGGTGGCGGCCTCGTACGTCGAGCCCGACCACCGCAGCAGCAGGTCCCCGATGTGGGTCTGGGCCTCGTCACGGGTCGGGGGCAGCCCCTCGAAGAGCCCCTCGAGCAGCGTCGACAGGCCGCTGCGGCCCAGGCGGGCGGCGGGCCCGGCCTCGGCGCGGACGACCCGCATCCAGCCGCCCTCGGCCACCTGCTCTTCGACCCACCCACCACGTCGCGGCGGCCCATGCCGGGCTCGGCGCCCAGCAGGATGGCCTTGCCCTCCGACGTCTCGCAGACCCGGCGCACCCGGCTCCACATCTCGACGAGGTCGGCCTCGCGCCCCACGAGCGGCGCCGCGTCGCCGCCCCGCCCGATGGGGGCCTCCACCGCGATGGGGCCCACCGAGGCCAGGGGGCGAAACAGGCCCGACTGCTCGGCCTTGACGGTCTGGGCCATCTCGCCGGCGATGCGGGCGATGGCGGCGGCGGCGTCGGCCAGGGGCGTCTGGAGGGTGGCGTCTTCGTCCTCCACCTCGCCGGGCCCCACCCGGAACGGCTGGAGCGCCCGGCGCACGTCGGGGGCCGTCGCGTACCGATCGGCGGGCGCCTTCTTGAGCATCCGCCCGACCACCGCCTCCAGGCCCGGGGGGAGGTGCAGGCCGGGCCGCGCGCGCAGGGGCGGCACCGGCTCCATGAGGTGCTTGAGGGCGATGGCCATGCCATGGGTGCCCGTGAAGGGCGGCTGGCCGGCGAGGAACTCGTAGAGCATCACCCCGAGGGCGTAGATGTCGGTGGGCGGGCCGATGACGCCCTTGCCGGTGGCCTGCTCGGGGGCCATGTACGTCGGCGTCCCGAACGTCTCCATGCGGGTCTGGCTCAGGCGGGCGTCCTGATCCTCCTCGACGCGGGCGAAGCCGAAGTCCAGCAGCTTGGCCGTGGCCTGGTGGCCATCGGACTGGATGATCACGTTCTCGGGCTTGACGTCGCGGTGGATGACCCGGCGCGCGTGGATGTAGGCGAGGGCCCCCAGCACCTGGTCGAACAGCTCCAGCAGCACCGGCACCGGCATCGTCTGCTCTCGCATCTCGGAGAGCGGCGTGCCATCCAGGTACTCCATCGCGATGTACGGGGCCCCCGAGGGGTCCTCGCCGTAGTCGAAGACCCGCACGATGTTGGGGTGGTTGAGGCGGCTGATGGCGCGCGCCTCGCGCATGAAGCGACGACGGATGCGCAGGTGCTCGGCCCACTCGGCCCGCAGGCACTTCACGGCGACGGGGATGTTCTGCTGGAGGTCGAACGCGCGGTAGACCAGCCCCACGCCGCCCGAGCCGATGGGCTTCTCGATGCGGAACCGATCCGCAAGCACCAGGCCGGTTTCGATCGTCACCGTGGAGCGCTCCACCTCGACCCGGGACGGGTCAAGCCGCCAGCTACCCGGCGGTTCCGGAGGCCGGGAACACTCGCCAGCTTATGCGTCCGCCGCAGGCCTGACAACCGCTACGCCACGGCGCGCGGGGCCGCTGGGCGGGGCATGACCCAAGGGCTCGAATTTGTGAGTTTTTTCGGAGCGGGGCGTGCGGAGGGGCGCGGCAGGAGGCGCCCTCAGGAGATGGGCGTGAGCATCCGGCCGGGGTGGACCGGGGCCGGCTGGGTCGCCTCCGCCACCTGGCTGTGGGCGCCGTCGTCGAGCAGCTCGGTGAGGCGGTCGCCCGCGAGCGAGAGCACCCCCCACAGCCACGCCATGCCCCGCGTCTGGGCGCCGGCGAGGGCGGCGCAGGCGCGCCGGCCCGGGTGGTGCTCCCGGGTGCTCGCGCCGTCCACCAGCACGACCCAGCTCTGGAAGGTGGTCTTGACCTGGACGACGTACCAGCCGGTGCCGCCCTGGCCGAAGGCCCACAGGGCGAAGTGGCCCACCAGGGTCAGCCGGGCCTGCTCGAAGCTCTCCCCCGCCAGCAGCGGGGGACGCCAGCCGCGCGGCAGGCCGCCGCGGGCGCAGTCACCCCGGCCGCTCCCTGCTGGATCGTCGTGCATGACGCCGCCGCCTCGTACTGGACAACTTCAGCCAGGGTAGAGGCCCGGTCCCGGGTTGTCCAGTCGGGGCACCGGTGGGTCCCTGGGTGGATCCACCGGGGGTGCCGCTCAGGGCCGGACGCGGAACGCGGCCCCCTCGAGGGTGTAGTCCACCGGCTCGGCCTGGCCGATGACGACCGAGCGGCCCCGGGCCACCAGCCGAAACGTCCCGCCCCGCAGCGGCGGCCCGCCCCCGAAGGGGCGCACGGCCGGCAGGGTCGCGACGTAGCGCAGGCGGCGGGCCTCGGCCTCCTGGCTGTAGGGGGATCGGGCTCCAGCGAGAGGGTGATGACATAGCCATCGGAGGTCACCGGGCGTCCGCCCAGGGTGACCGGCACGAACCCATCGCCTTCGGCACGCTCCAGCGTCACCACGGGGTTGCCGAGCCAGGATCGCCACCGGAGAACTCGAAGGTGGCCACGTCGGCGGGGCCGAGCTCGGCGGCGACCTCGGCGAGGACGGTGGGCGCCTCGATGGCAGGCTGGAGCGAGAACGGGTCGGGGGCCGGGGGCACGCGCGCGGCGAGCGGGGGCTGGTCCGCGAAGGCGAGGGGCAGGCGGGGGTTGGCATAGGAGCGGGCGAGGCTCGCGATGGCCGCCGCCAGCCAGTCGCCCTGCCGAGGTCCCCAGAGGGCGCCGGAGGTCTCATACCCGGCATGCCACCAGTCATCTTCCGTGAGAGAGCAGCCGGTGTATTCCTGGGCGTAGCCGATGGTCACGACGGGGAGCCCGAGCGCGGCCTCGGCGGCCTCCCGGGCCACCCGGCCCAGGCTGATGGAGAACTCGCCCGGGGTGGTGATGAAGCCCAGGCCGTCGATCTGGCCAACGGTGAGGGGGCCTGGGTGGGGGCCGCGTTCTCCGCGTCGGGGAAGGCAGGCAGCCGCGCAGCAGCTCGGTGGAGTACGGCGCCTCGTCGACGCAGCGCTCCTGCTGGGCCACGCCGCAGTAGACCGCGCCGTAGGGGAAGGGGAAGAGGCCGTCGGGGTAGCTGAGCACGTCGCGGCCGAGGGCACGCGGGCCGTCCGGCTGTGGAGCACCACGTCGGTGTGGGTCTCGATGTCGGCCACGACGCCGGCGACCACCTCTGCCGCGGCGCGCCCGATCTGCTCGACGCGGGTGTACGGATCCGGCCAGGCGGCCGCCTCGGGCTCGGCCGGGAAGGCAGGCGACCCCGGGCTCATGTCGGCCGCGGCGCCATTGAGGAACATCACGAACACCGGATCATCGAACAATTCTGCGACCTTGGCCTCGATACCGCCCGTGGCGTCCTGGGAGAGGGTGTAGTCGTCCATGCCCAGGACGGTGCCGTGGATGGTGTGGAAGAGGACCAGCCCCTTCAGGCGCCCATCGGCGCGATCGAGCCGCAGGATGGGCAGATCCGGGTCGTCCTCGGCGGGATTCGCGCAGCGGCGGTCGTGGTGCAGCGCCGTGGTCGAGGCCACCGTCACGCCCAGCCGGGCGGGCTCCAGATCGTCGACGGCGGCCACGATGGTCTGCTCGAGGCCGTCGAGGACACGCTCGTAGAAGGCCGGCCAGTACACATCCTGGATGATCCGCCAGAGCGGCTTGTCGATCAGACGGCCGGGCCCGGAGTGGGTGTGGGTGGCGGCGATGACGAGCTGGCGGTCGATGTCGCCGCCGTAGCGGGCCTCCAGCCGCTCGATGAGATCCCGCCGGATGCGGGCCGAGATGCCGATGGTGTCGGTGCGCACGAAGTAGAGGCGGTTGCCCGCCCCGGCCTCCAGCACCACGGCCCGGAAGTCGGGGTGCAGGTGGATGTGCCGGGTGCCCGGGTAGGAGACCTGGTAGGGGGTCGCGTAGGGGCTGGCCTGGCCCGGGCCGAAGCCGCTGGTGCCGATGCCGAGGGGGACGTCCATGCGGCGGGTGGCGACGCCGGCCCGCAGCGGGGCGGGGGGCGGAGGCAGCCGGGCCGGATCGAGGGGGAGCCACGCGGCGTCGCCGACGAAGGCGTCCTCGATCTGGGCGTCCACCAGCGCCGCGTCGAGGTCGGCGTCGAGGGGGCCGGCGTCCGGGGGGGCGGCGTCCTGCGGCCGCGCGTCGGCCGGCGCCGCGTCGGCGAGGCCGCCGGCGTCGGCGCCCAGATCGGCCGCGCGGGTGTCCGCCGGCCCGTCGTCACACCCCGCCACGGCCAGCGCCGCGCACAGCCACCACCCTCGCATCGAGCACCTCCCCCCGGGAACAACGGGGGGAGCATAGCGGGTCCCACCGGGGGCGCGAAGTGCGACGACCCTGGTCCGCTCGGGGCGAATGGGAGAGGATGGACACAGGAGGGCATGTGAAGGCGATCTCCCCCTGGCTCGTGGGTGCGACGGCGGCGGGCTGGCTGACCTGGCTGTGGGTCTGGCCGCTGGGGCTGGCCGTGGTGGCGCCGCTGCTGGCCATGGCCGGGGCGGGCGGCCGCCGGCACGCCATGATCGCCGGGGTGCTGTCGCCGTTCGTCCTGGTGCCCGCGGTCGGCTTCCTGGTCGGCGTGAGCCAGTGGATCGGGGGCCGCGCCGACCTGCGCTACCCGGGGCCGGTGGCGGTGGAGTCCGACAACCTGCACCTCAAGTACCGGGTGCCCGTCCGGCGCACCGGCGCCCTCGACACCGGCCCCGAGGCCCTCTTCCGCGTGCCCCGCAACGCCGCCGTCCACACGCTGGGCACCATCTTCGGCCCCATGCCCGGCTCGTACCGCGGCCAGATGCCGGCCCGCGACGCGGCCTGGAAGCTGCTGGATGCCGCCGCCGACGCCCGCATCTTCGGGGATCGGCTCTTCCTCGACTCGGGCCGCCAGGCCACGCTCACCCCCGCGCTGGCCGAGGAGATCCGACCGTACTACGCCGAGCTGCACGCCACCTACACCGGCGAGACGCTGGTGGTGGGGCATATGAACCAGCTCTGGCTCGCCGACGCGGCGGGTCGCCCGCTGAGCACCTGGCGACGCCGCGACCTGGTGTTCAGGTGGCCCGGCCGTTGACCGTGGCGGGCCGGATCGGTAGGTTCCCCAAGCGCCCGGAATCAAGGGAGATCTTCCATGGCGGACCGGCGAGTCCTGATGCTGACGGCGGCGTGGCCGCCCATCGGGCGCGCCAGCACCCGGCGCGTGCTGCGGCTGGCGCGGCGCCTGCCGGGGCATGGCTGGGAGCCCGTCATCATGACGCCGGCCCTGGAGACGCACCCCTGGGCCGACGACAGCACCCGCGACGCGACCTTCGTGGTGCCGCCGGTGCAGGTGGAGCACGTGCCGGGGCTGCTGCCGTCGTGGCGCCTGCGGCGGGCCGCTCGACGGGGCCTGGAGGCCGTGGGCCTGGAGCGGCTGGCGGGCCTGACGTGGCGGGCCAGCCGGGGCCTGCCGTTCCCCGATCACTTCGCCGAGTGGGCCCTGCCGGCCGTCCGGGCGGCCCGCCGGCTCCCGCCCCCGACGTGGTCTGGGCCACCGGCGGGCCCTTCGGGCTCTTCGTCCCCGCGCTGGCGGTGGCGCGGGCGCTCGATCGCCCCCTGGTGCTGGACTACCGCGATCCGTGGACCGAGCACCCGCTCTACCCGACGGCGCCGGTCCACGCCCCGCGGCCCCTGTACGTGGCCCTGGAGCGCGCCATCGTGGCCCGCGCGTCGGGCATCGCCTATGTGAACGAAGCCATCCGGGACTGGCACCGGGATCACTTCGATGTTCCCCCGGAGACTGCTGTTATTCCGAATGGTTATGCGGAAGAGGACGTGCGCTGCGTCCCTCCGGTGGTGCCCGCGCGGCCGACGCTCCTCTACGCCGGCGGCAGCTATGTGGGCCGGGACATGGCGGCCGTCCTCCATGCCCTCGCCGAGGGGTTCGGCCCCGGCGACACGGGGCTGCAGTACCGCATCTTCAGCGATCTGGACCGCGAGACGCTGGGCGAGCTGGCCGCCCTCCAACCCCGCCTGGCGGGCCGCGTCGAGGTGCACGCACCGGTGGACAACGCCACCATCGCCGGCCACCTGCAAGGGGCCAGCGCGCTCTTCATCGTCATCGCGCCCCAGCACCTCACCGCCATGACGGCCAAGATCTTCGACTACCTGGCGGCGGGGCGGCCCATCCTGGGCTACGGCCCGCCGGGGGCCGACATCGAGCGGGCGCTGGCGGCCTGGGGCGTGGGGACGTATGTGCACGAGGGCGATCAGGCCGGCCTGATCGCGGCGCTGAAGGCGGTGGAGGCGGGCACGCTGCCCCATGCCCCGGACGCCGCCGCCCTGGCGCCCTGGTCGGCGGACCGCCTCGGGGCCGACATGGCGGCGTTGCTGGATCGGGTGGCCGTCAGCTCTCCTCGACGGTGATGCCCTCGAGCCGCAGGACGTGCAGCGCGTTGGTGGTGGTGGCCACCCCCGGCCGCAGGCGGTGGTCGAAGTGCAGCGCCTCGCCGTCGAAGCGATCGCTGAAGTGGTACATCGGCACGGGCTGCTCGGAGCGCTCGGCCAGGCGGGCCAGCTCCAGGTCGTGGGTGGTGACCAGGCCGAAAGAGCGCTTCGCCTCCAGGAGCCGGGCCACGATGGTGCGCGACGCCAGGTGGCGCTCCCGCGAGTTGGTGCCGCTGAGGATCTCGTCGACGAGGTAGAGGCGGGGCAGGGTGGCGGCGTCGGCCTCGGCGGCGCTGACCTGCCGCAGGATGCCGGCGATGCGCTTGACCTCCGCATAGAAGCGGCTGAGGCCCTCGCGGGGGTCGTCGGTGACCTGGATGCTGCTGGCGGGGGCGCAGGCGCGCAGCGTGAGGGCGCGGGCGCAGGCCGGGGCGCCGGCCTGGGCGAGCACGGCGTTGATGCCCACCGTGCGCAGGAACGAGCTCTTGCCGCTCATGTTGCTGCCGGTAATCAGGACGAGCTGGCCGGCGTGGGCGAGGGTGAAGTCGTTGGCGACGCGCGTGGCGGGATCGAAGAGGGGGTGGCCCAGGGCCTCGGCGGCGACGGGCACGCCGGCGTCGTCGGCGTGGACGGTGGGCCAGCACCAGTCGGGGTGGTCATGGGCCAGGGCCCCGAAGCTCGCCAGGGCCTCCAGATCCGCCAGGAGCGCCAGATCGGCCCGCAGCCGCTTGCCGTTGTCCTGCCGCCAGGCCTCCAGCCGCCAGGCGTGCAGGATCTCCCAGCCGAGGGCCAGGTTCACCAGGCCGAACATCAGCTCGCCCTGGCGGATGGCCAGGCTCTCGACCGTGCTCTCCAGGCGAGCCATCCGGGCGGATGGGCGCTCGCTGCCCTGACCCAGCCGGCCCTGCATCGCCCGCAGCAGCCTCTGGCTGAAGCGCCGCCGCTCGAAGAGCGTGAACATGCGCCGCAGGGCCACGAAGGGCCGGTGCTGCTCGCCGAGCAGGTGCAAGTATGTGGACTGCAAGCGCTTTGTGGTGATGGCGAAGAGCACGCCGACCAGCGCGAACGTCTGCCACCAGAGGGTGACGCGGTCGAAGGTGAAGGTGGCGATCATCTGCAGCCAGGCCGCCGGCACCAGCACCAGCACCCCCAGGCGGAAGGGCCGAAGCCAGGATCGCAGGTCGCCCGGATCCTCGGCCCAGGCCAGGAAGCGCGCCAGCGTCTCGTCGTCCACCGCCACGAGGCGCCCCTCCGACTCCAGGCGATGCCGCCAGCCGGTGAGGGGGGCCAGCTCGGCTGCGGCGGCCTGCCGATCGGGCAGGTCGGCCGGGGCCACGACGGGGTGGGCGATGAGCTCGGCGAGCCGGTCGCGGCCGGCGGGGAGGGCGGCGCGGTTGGCGATCTGGAACACGGAGCCGGGGCCGAAGAGCTGCAGCTCGCCGCGCAGGGGCTCGTCGGCGCGCAGGAAGCGGGCACCGTCGTCCACCAGGGCGTCGTAGCGGCGCTCCAGCCGGGCGGCCGCCTCGGTGTGGATCTGTTGCAGCGACCGGATGCGCGGGGCCATGGCGTAGGGCCGGCGGTGCAGCCAGACGGCCACGATGAAGGCCAGGGTGTCCACGGCCGCCACGGCGCCATAGACGGGCGCGCGATCGTAGACCGCGGCGAAGCCCGTGATCGCGGCCACCGCGAACGCGACGAAGCGGGCGATGGCGATGCGGGTGATGGCGCCCTCGACGCGGGCGCGCAGGCGCCCGTAGCGGCGGCTGGCACGGGCATGGCGGGCGGCCTTCACGGCCTCGCCGGGAGCGGTCGGCGGGGTGGGGTCATGGGGCCTACCAGCGCAGCCGCTCCCGCAGGTTGCGGAAGAAGTAGTCCGCCTCGAAGTAGATGAGCCGCGCCGGCTTGGGCGAGCGCTGCATCTCGATGACATCGCCGGGGTTGAGCAGGATGCGATCCCCCCCATCGATGGTCAGGCCGATGTCTTCCACGTGGCCTTTCTCGAGCCGCAGGCTGATCTGGGCCGAGCCGGCCACGATGACCGAGCGGCTGGTGAAGCTGTACTCGTTGAGGGGCTGCACGACGATGCAGTCGACGTCCGGCGTGACGATGGGCGCGCCGGTGCTGAGCAGGTAGGCCGTCGATCCGGTGGGGGTGCCGATGATGACCCCGTCGCCCCGGGGGGTGTGCACATGCCGGCCGTTGATGTGGATGCCCACCTCGATCATGTGGACGGCGCCCTTGACCACGACCTCGTTGATGCAGCGCCAGCGCTGGTTGCGCAGCCGGACCTCGAGGGTGAGGCGCTCCTCGATCTGGTAGTCGTCGGCAAGCAGGCGCACGAGCACGTTGTCGAGGCGCTCGCGGTCGCACTGGGTCAAGAAGCCCACGTTGCCGAAGTTGACCGCCAGCACGGGGGTGCCGGGGTGGGCCGCCAGGGCCCGCAGGACCGTGCCGTCGCCGCCGAGGGCGATGACCAGATCCAGGTCGGGCTGGGCCTCGGTGGCGTCGGCCACCAGCTCGATGCCCGCGCGTCGGAACAGCTTGCGCATGCTCTCCAGGCGGTAGTCCTGGTTGGTGTCGCGGGTGAACAGCCCGATGCGCTTGAGCTCGATCATGGTGGGGCCGACCATAACCTCGCGAGACCTGGACGTAAACGCAGTCGTGCGCCCGCGGGTCCCCGGGGCGGGTCGGCGCCCGCGGGCCGTGACAAGCGACACCGAATCGGACTACAAGGCGCCGTTTCGATCATGATGAGGTCACCATGCTGGTCGACTTGCATGTTGCCCCGGGGGGCAAGACCCCGGCAGAGCTCGCCGCCGCCGTCGCCGCCGCGGGCCTGGACGGGGCGGTCATCACCGAGAGCGATCTGGATCGCTGGGACGCCTTCGCCGACGCCTTCGAGGCGCTCGATCTGGTGCCCTACCTGGGCATCGCGATGCCCCTGGAGCAGGGGGGGCTCGTCTTCATCCCCCGCGATCTGGACGACCCGGCCCTCGAGGCGGGCTGGACGCCCCGGGGCGACCACTGGACGCTGGAGGGGGCCATCGAGCGCCTGGACGGGCTGGAGGGGGCCATCGTCGCCACCCACCCGTACTGCCGGGACCTCGGCGACACCCTCGGTGACCGGGTCGCCGCGGTGCCGGGCCTGACGGCGGTCATGACCCGCGTCGGGCGCGGGAAGGTGAGCTGGGATCGCCAGGCGGACGACGCCGCGGGCCGCCAGGGCGCGAGCCGCGTCGGCAGCAGCGGAGGCGACGCCGCCTGGCTGGGCCGCGCCGCCACCATCATCGCCGACGACGCCGACCTGCAGGAGGCCCTGGTGGACGCCCTCGCGGCCGGCGCCACGCTGCCCATCGAGTTCGAGGATCCGCGCGCCCCGCGGGATCGCAGCCTGCCCGGCAGCGACCGCGGCGATCGGGGTGACCGGGGTGATCGGGGCCGCCGCGATGACCGGGGCGGCCGCGGCCGCGACGGGGGCGGCCGGGGCCGGGACGATCGGCGCGATGATCGGCGGGGTCCGCCGCGGGGTCGCGACGGCGGCGGACGGGGTCGCGATGGCGGTGGCCGGGGCGGCGATCGCCGCGGCGGCGGTGGCGGGGGTCGGCGCGGAGATCGTTCATGAGCAGCGGCCTCGTGCCTTGCCTCCTGGTCGTCTCGCTCTTCCTCCTCCCTCGCGTGCTCCGCCGCTGACTTTCCAGCGTTTTCTGGCGCAACGTGGCCCTCCCCCCGGGGGGCCAGGGCATGTATCCTCCCGGACAAACCTCGTCCTGGAGCCTTCCAATGTCACAGCCTGCCGAGGCTCAGCCCGCCCAGAGCGCGCGCGAGCTCACCCTCCGGGTCATCATCCTGGGGCTGGTGCTCTCCGTGGTGATGGGCGCCGCCAACGTCTACCTGGGCCTCAAGGCCGGCCTGACGGTCTCCGCGTCCATCCCGGCGGCGGTCGTCGCCATGCTCATCCTCCGGGGCATCTTCCGCACCGGCACCATCCTCGAGGCCAACCAGGTCCAGACGGCCGCGTCGGCGGGCGAGTCCCTCGCGGCGGGCATCATCTTCACCATGCCGGCCATCGTCCTCATCGGGGTGTGGAAGGAGTTCGACCTGCTGACGACGACCGCGGTGGCGTTCGCGGGCGGCCTCCTCGGCATCCTCTTCATGATCCCGATGCGCAAGATCTTCGTGGTGGACGACGAGGAGCTGAAATTCCCCGAGGGCGTGGCCTGTGCGGCCGTGCTGCATGCGGGCGCCGACGACGGCGAGGACGCCGGGCGCCAGGCGAAGTCGGTGCTCTGGGGCGGCCTCATGGGCCTCGGCGTCGCCGCGCTCATCAAGTACGTCGGCATCATGAAGGGGACGCTCTCCTACGCCACCGCCCTCGGCGGTCGCATCCTGTACTTCGGTGGCGATGTGTCGCCCGCCCTGGTGGCCGTGGGCTTCATCGTGCGGCTCGAGATCGCCATCCTCATCTTCGTGGGCGGCGCGCTCGGCTGGCTCGTGGGCATCCCCCTGCTCGAAGCCACCGCCGAGCAGCTCGCCCACCCGGAGGACGGCGCCTTCGAGCTGTGGAGCACCCAGATCCGGTACGTCGGCGTCGGCGCCATGGTCATGGGCGGCGTCGCGGCCATCTGGCGCGTGCGCGGCGGCCTCGTGAAGGCCGTGGGCGAGCTGCGCAAGCGCGGGAGCGGGCAGGCCACCAGTGACGGGCAGGAAGACATCAGCGGCAAGGCCATCGTGCTCTGGTCGGTGGTCGCCACCCTCATCATCTGCGGCGTCTACTACAGCCTCACCGGCCATGTGGTCATCACCCTGGTGACGGCGGCCATCATGCTGGTGATGTCGTTCTTCTTCACGGCCGTGGCGAGCTACATCGTCGGTCTCGTCGGCAACTCCAACAGCCCCGTGTCGGGCATGACCATCACGGCGGTGCTCTTCACCGGCCTGCTGCTCCTGCTCTTCGGCTACACGGGCACGGAGGGCATGGTCGCCACCCTCGGCGTCGCGGCCGTGGTCTGCTGCGCCGCCTGCACCTCGGGCGATGTGTGCAACGACCTCAAGACGGGCTCCCTGGTCGGCGCCTCGCCGCGCCGCCAGCAGATCATGCAGATCGCCGGCGTCGCCGCGGCCGCCCTGGTCATGGCCCCGGTCCTCCAGCTCCTGCACGACACCACGCCGGGCGGCATCGGCGGCAAGGAGCTCGCCGCTCCCCAGGCCCAGCTCTTCGCCAGCCTGGCCCGCGGCTTCTTCGGGGACTCGGGCGGCCTGCCCTGGAACATGGTGGCCTGGGGCGCCGGCCTCGGCGTCGTCGTCCTGGCCGTCGACTACGCCCTCGTGAAGTCGGGCTCGAAGTTCCGCGCCCACCTCATGCCCCTCGCGGTGGGCATCTACCTGCCCTTCGAGCTGGCGACGCCCATCCTGGCCGGTGGGCTCATCGCCTGGATGCTCACGCGGGGCATGGACGAGGAAGGTGCCGAGAAGACCCTGCGGCCCGGCATCCTCTTCGCGTCGGGCGTCGTGGCGGGGGAGTCGCTCATGGGCATCTTCCTGGCCCTGCTGGTGAGCTTCAACATCACCGGCCCCGATCTGAGCCTCAGCGGCAGCGTCGTCACCGGGGTCACGCTCCTCGTCTCGATCCTGATGCTGGTCGCCTTCTACCTGCGCGGCAGCGATCGCTCCACCCGCGGCTAGCCGCCTCGGGGCTGCCACGTCCCACCCGCACCGACGGCTGGCTTTCTCCTTGACCGGGGCCGCGTGGCGGGCACGCTCCTTCGCGCCCCACTCGCTCAATCGGAGGAAACCAAGGGCCTTCTCTCGCGCTTCACCAAGCAGGTCATGCTCCCTTAAGACCCCCGAGGACGACGCCCTGCTCGTCCACGGGATGATGCTCATGCGGTGCTGATGGCAGCTTCGACCACGAGGAGATCGAGACGGTCGAGGCCTACTTCGCCCAGGTCCCGGAAGGCCCGCCAGACAAGAACTTCGCGACGTCTACCAGGCGGCCGTGAAGATCCTGCGCCGCTACCCCAACCTGCAGGAGTCGGTGAAGGCCCTCGCCGACCTCTCCACCCGCAACCTCAAGAACAAGTGCTACCTGCTGGCGGCCGACATCGCCATGTCGAGCGGCGACGTGGACGAGTCCGAGGATCGCATGCTCGATGCCATGCAGCGCGTGATGGAGATCACCGATGACTTCGCCCAGAAGGTCATCGAGGTCCTCTCCATCAAGTACACCAAGGACTGAGTCGCATCATGCAGGTCGACGCCCGCGCCCTCCAGGCGAGGCGAGACCGCGAGCTGCGTGCCGAGCTGGCGGATGACTTCGGGGTCAAGAAGGCCCTGGAGAAGATCCGCAGCCTCCAGCAGGGTCGCGGCTACGGCTACCGCCGACGCCTCCTCAGCCGCGCCCTGCGCCTCTCGCGCTCCATGTCGCCGGAGATCGCGGATCTCATTGGGGAATGTGCTCGCCTCATCGGCTACACGCACCCCATCGAGGTCTACATCACCCCCGACGCGGGCTTCAACGCGAGCTGCTTTCGAGACACCCACGGGCCCACGGTGATCACCCTCACCAGCCGCCTGCTGGAGTGCTTCACCCCGGCCGAGCTGCGGTTCGTAGGCCATGAGCTCGGCCACGCTGCCCTCGATCACTACGCGCTGCCCATGCCCATCACCGCTTCGCTGCGGGGACATGGGCGGCATGCACGTGAGCCGGACGACGGCCCTGAAGCTCTACGCCTGGTGCCGGGCCGCCGAGATCTCGGCCGATCGCACCGGCTGGCGTGCGCCGCCGATCCCGAGGCGGCGGCCAGCGGCTTCTTTCAAGCTGGCGTCGGGTATGGCATCCGACCGGGTGAGGCCCGATTCGGCCACGCCTGCGCGGCAGGTCGAGTCGCTGGCGTCGGCCCCCGAGGCCCGCGACGTCCCGCGCGACGATGACGACACCCTCGACATTTCCAGCACCCACCCTACAACCCTGGTGCGGTGCGGGCGGTCTGGGCGTTCAGCCGGTCGGTGCCGTACCTCGCCGCGCTCGGCCGCCTGCCGGGGCCCTGAGCCTCGAAGACGTCGACCGCGTCGTCGATCGCGACATGGCGCTCATGGAGCCCACCTACCTGCAGGAGCGCACGTCGACGAACGACGACCTGCGGCGCCTGCTCTACACCGCTGGCGTGGCCGTCGTGGCCGCCCACGGCGGGGTGGAGAAGGAAGGTCGAGATGGACGCCCTCGCCATGCTCATGGGCGGTGATCACGCCGACGCCCCCAGCGACGTAGCGAAGGTGCTCCAGGACCTCCCCGGCCGCATCAACGCCTGTCGCGAGGCCCCCCTGGCCAGCCGCGCCCAGCTCATCCAGCACCTCACCATCATCGCTGCGGCCGATGCAGGAAGCGCAGGACGAGGAGTTGGTGGTGATGGAAGACATCGCCCAGCAGCTCGGCAACGACACCCGCGTCATCCACCAGACCATCCAGGGCGCCCAGCACCCCATCGACTGAGGTCGACAGAGGTCGGTTGAGACCGCGCAGGCGCGGTCGCCCCCCGCCGCCCGCCGCGGACCGGTTCGAGGCAGCGCCTCCTCAGCGAGCAGGTATGCGACGGCGCCGATGGGGGTGTGTCGGGTGAGCACCTGGGACGAGGGCGGCCGCCTGACGAGCGAGGGCTTCGACCACGACTGCGATGGCGCTGACGACTTCGCCAGGGCTGGTTCAACTGCCCTGAGTAGCTGCAAGCATCTGTGATCAAACGAGAATTGATGCAACGGACCCAGGCGGGCGGCCCTCAGCCCACGCTGTCCTCGCCTCTCCGATCCACGTCCAGCTCGCCCTCCAGGGGCCGCCCGACGTGGTCCGCCAGGATGCGCAGCACCTCCGATC
Source organism: bacterium (assembly GCA_041389985.1). Lineage (GTDB taxonomy): Bacteria > Myxococcota_A > Bradymonadia > UBA7976 > UBA1532 > JACKDP01. The sequence continues at coordinate 19,549 of JAWKQS010000035.1, read as the reverse complement.
CGCGTACCCTTTGCCCGCCGCCACCAGGGACCACGGGCCACGCGGGTGCTGGTGCGCTCCACCATGTCATGGACGGCCGCCTCGTAGTCGGGCCACTTTCGCGGTTGCGCCAGTCCTCGTCGGTGAGCTTCCAGCGCTTGTGGGCACCTCGGCCCGCTGCCGGAAGCGCTTCTCCTGCTCCTCGGAGCTGACGTGCAGCCAGAACTTGGCCAGCACCGTGCCATGCCGCACCAGGGCGCGTCGAAGACGTTGATCCCGGCGGTACGCGCGCGACCAGGCCTCCGGCGTCGCGAAGCCCTCGACGCGCTCCACCAGCACCCGGCCGTACCAGCTTCGATCGAAGATCGTCGCGCACCCGGGCGGGGCAGCCGACGCCAGAAGCGCCAGAGGTAGTGGTTGGCCTTCGTCCTCGGTGGGGGCGGCGACCGGCCAGGCCGCCACCTGGCGCGAGTCCAGGGCCTGGGTCACCTGCCGGATGCACCCGCCCTTGCCCGCGGCGTCCCATCCCTCGAAGACCACCACCGTCGGGATGCCGCGCGCCTGGGCCTCGCGCTGGAGGCGGGCCAGCCGCCCCTGGGCCCGGGGGAGCAGGTCCCGGGCCTCCGACTTCTTCAGCGAGCGCGACAGATCCACCGTCGAGAGGATGCTGCGGGGCAGGACCGGCGCGGGGCTCCAGTGGGACTCCACCGGGGCCGCGCTGGCAGCCTTGTCGAGCCGCCGCCAGATGGCCGCCAGCAGCAGCATGGCCACCCGCAGATCCCGGAACCGCGCGTCCGTGCCCTCGACGATGTGCCAGGGCGCGTCCGGCATGCTCGTGCGCGCGATCATGTGCTCGGCCTGGGCGATCACCTGGCCGTGCCGCTCCAGCTCCAGCCAGTCGGAGGGCTGACGCGCCAGCTCCGGTCGGGGTCATCGGCCAGCGCGCAGCCGCCGCCCTGGGTTAAGCTTCGCGTGCCGAGGTGCAGCCAGAACTTCAGGACCAGGGCCCCGTCGTCCGTCAGCATCCTCTCGAAGGCGTTGATCCCGGCCAGCTCCCGGTCGAACGTGGCCTCGGAGATCCGCTGGTCGATGGCGCTGCACAGGGGCTGGTGGTACCAGGCGCCGTCGTATCCTGAGCCGACCCCGGGCCGGCAGCACCGACCAGTACCGCCAGAACGGGGGCAGATCCCGGCTCTCGACGTCGCGCACGGCATAGCCCAGAGTGCGGATGCCCCGCGGATCCATCCAGGTGTTCAGCCGGTTGAGCGTGTCGCCGACGCCGGCCTTCGATGCCCGCGAAGACCACGATGACGGGGAAGGGCGCCGCCCGGAGCTGCTGCTGGACCTGGAGCAGGCCCTCTCGCACCTCGTCGACGTGGGCCTCCCACGTCTCGTCGTCGACAGTCTGACCCAGCTCGGCCGTCTCGAACATCGCGCCTCCCATGCCGCCCGCCGGGCTCGGCGGCCGTAGTGGATGTGTGGCCCGGGTCGCGCGCGAGCTTCAGGTTGATCCGACGTGCAGCCCGCGCTCAACAGGTCTGGTGTCGCAGACGCCGAGGACGCTCCCGGCGAGGCGTCGCCCTGGGGCTTGCCCCCGCGCTCCAGCAGCAACCCCGATCGTTACGAACCGGCCGCGGGCCTCGCACACAGCCGCCGGCGCCACGCCCCGCATCTGCAGGTCGGGCGCGCCGAACTTCTGGGGTTGCCCCGCGTCAGCAGCCAGCGCGCCGCGCCATCGGCCCGCGACGTCAGCCGCACCTGATCGGGCCCCAGGCGCTCGGCCGCCAGCTCCTGCTGCCAGGCGTCCCGGGTCCAGGCCCGCCGCGCCAGCAGATCGAGGATGATCCCGTCGCTGCTGTCGGCCGCATACAGCGCCGCCAGCCCCGCCAGCCGGATCTGGTCGCCCCGGGGCAGCGTCTGGGCCCCGCTGCGCACGACGACCGCGAGGGTGGCCTGCTCGGCCGCCTCCCGAGCGTCGGCCGGCAGATCGGCCAGCATCGGCGCGAGCTTCTGGGCCGAGAAGGCGGGGTGGGGCAGGTCGGCGAAGTCGAGGGCGACGTCCACCTGGTAGTCCCCGGGGACCCACTTCACCCGCTGCCGGATGGGAGCATAGCGGGCGCCCTCGCCGTTCACCGCCGCCCACATGGCGTCCACGGCGGCCTTGCCCTGCATGGCCTTCCCGTCCCGGGTCAGCACCAGGTAGAGCTGCAGCGCGGGCTCCCCGTAGGCAGGCAGGGCGTCGGCGGGGTCATCGGCGAGGCTCGGCGGGGGCGCCTTCGCGCCGCCGCACCCCGCCAGCAGCAGGCACAGGCCGAGGCGTCGCACCTCAGCCCCGCGCGCCATGGGCCTGGCGCAGGATCTTGCCGATGGTGCTGAGCTGCATGTTCGACGTGCCCTCGTAGATCTTGCCGATCTTGGCGTCGCGGAAGAACTTTTCCACGGGGTACTCCTTGGTGAAGCCGACGCCGCCCAGGAACTCCACCGCCATGGACGCGGCCCGCTCGGCCACCTGGCTGCTGAAGAGCTTGGCCATGGCGGCCTCCTTCACGAAGGGGCGGCCGGCGTCCTTGAGGCGGGCGGCGTTGTAGACCATCAGGCGCGCCGCCTCGATCTCGGTGGCCACCTGGGCATACTGGAACTCCAGGCCCTGGAACTCCGCGATGGGCTTGCCGAACTGCTTGCGCTCCAGCATGTAGCCCATGGCGTAGTCGAAGGCGCCCTGGGCCAGGCCGATCATCTGGGCCCCGATGCCGATGCGCCCCTCGTTCAGGGTCTCGATGGCGATCTTGTAGCCCACCCCCACCTGCCCCAGCACGTTCTCGACCGGCACGACGCAGTTCTGCATGACCAGCTCGACGGTGCTCGAGGCGCGGATGCCCAGCTTGTCTTCCTTCTTGCCGACGCTGAAGCCCTCGAAGCCCCGCTCGACGATGAAGCTGGTGATGCCGCGGTAGCCCTTCTCGGGGTCCACGTTGGCCATCACGACGAAGACGTCGGCCTCGTTGCCGTTGGTGATCCACAGCTTGGTGCCGTTGAGCACGTAGTGATCGCCGCGCAGCTCGGCCCGCGTCCGCAGGGCGAAGGCGTCCGAGCCCGAGGACGGCTCCGACAGCGCGTAGGCGCCCACGCTCTTCGTGGTCAACATGCCGAGATACTTCGACTTTTGCGCCTCGGTGCCCCAGCGCAGGAGGGCGTTGTTCACCAGCGTGTTCTGCACGTCGACCACGACCGCCACGCTGGGATCGACCCGCGCCAGCGCCTCGACGGCCAGGATGGCCGAGAAGAAGCTGCTGCCCGCGCCCCCCAGCTCCTCGGGGACCTCGATGCCCATCAGGCCCAGCTCGAACATCGCGGGCAGCAGGCGCGTGTCGAGGTGGCCGTGCTCGTCCATGGAGGCGACCTTCGGCGCCACCACGTCGCGGGCCCAGCCGTACACGGCGTCGCGGAACATCAGCTCGTCTTCGGTCAGGTCGGTCAGGGGGCCAACGGCGGACATCGAGTCTCCTCCAGGTCGGGGGGCCATCGGCCGCCACGCTCGCCAAGAGCAGGCATGGCGTCAAGGGGTTCGGCTACAATGCCGCTCGGAGGAAGTCGCCCATGCGGTGTTCGTGGCTGATGGTGGTGCCTGCGCTGGCCTGCACGCCGGTGGACGATGCCCCGTCGGTGGCCCGGGTGGTGGACGCGGCCGTGCTCGGCACCCTCGACGGCCCCATGGCCTGGAACCCCGACCTGGGCCCGGAGTGGCGCCCCGACAACGTCGAGCCCCCGCCGGCTGCGGAGGGCGATGGGCAGCGGCCCGCGGCGGCCGAGGCCGGCCCCGACGCCGACGTGGACGCGACCCGGCCGCCGGCCACCGCCGACGCGCCCCCGGGCCCGACCGGCCCCCGCATCACCCGCTGGCCGGTCGCCCGCCGCGTCGTCATCGTCAGCGTCGACGGCCTGCGGGCCGACGCCCTCAGCACCCTGCGCGTCCCCACCTTCGACGCCCTGCGCCGCGAAGGCGCCTCCACCCTCAACGCCCGCACCGATCCCGGCCGCACCGTCACGCTGCCCAACCACACCTGCATGATCACCAGCCGCCCGACCGATGGCCCCGACGGCCACGGCTTCACCGGCAACGGCGTCACGGACGCTACCCTCCACGAGATCCACGGCAGCTACGTGGCGAGCCTCTTCGATGTGGCCCACGACCGCGGCCTGCACACCGCCATGGTGGCCGCGAAGCCCAAGTTCAGCCTGTACGGCAACTCCTACGACGCCGCCCATGGCGCCCCGGACCTCGAGCCCCCCGACGACGGCCCCGCCAAGCTCGACGTCGCCCTCATCGAGGCCTACGACGACGACGCCACCCTGGGCCACGCCCTCGAGCTGCTGGCCGGTGGCCGCACCGAGGTCATCTTCATCCACTGGCATGAGTGCGACTCGGCCGGGCACTCCACCGGCTTCAACCCCGCCGCCGGCACCCCCTACGCGGCGGCCGTCGAGCGCCAGGACGCGCGCCTCGGCCGGCTGCGCGCCGCTCTCGACCCCGACACGGCGCTCGTCGTCACCACCGACCATGGCGGCAGCGGCTACGGCCACTCCGATCCCGCCCTCCGGGAGCACTACACCATCCCGTTCCTGGTGGCGGGCCCGGGCGTCGCCGCGGGCGCCGACCTCTACGCCCTCAACGCCGGCCAGCGCGCCGAGCCCGGCATCGCCCGCGCCGCCGAAGACGAGCCGCCCCCCATTCGCAACTGCGAGGCGGGCAACCTGGCGCTTTCATTGTTGAATCTGCCGCCCATCCCCGGATCGGTCATCGGGCGGGCGGCCCTGCACCTGCGGTGGGGGCGGTAGGGGCAGCGGACCTCAGAGCTTGTTGAGGTTCCAGTCGTAGGTGCCGAACTCCAGGTTCGCGGCGTCCAGGGCCGCCTTCTCGGCGTCGTCCTTCAAGAAGCCCTTGAGGTAGGCCTTCACCCCGCCCGCGGCCTCGAAGTCGGCCTTGTACCAGTCGAAGATGCTCGACAGCTTCACGGTCTTGGCCGCCGCGTCGATCTGGTTGCGGCTGCGATCCAGCACGAAGGCCGCCATGGCGGTCTGGAGCTGGTCGCGCACCTTCTCGGCCGTGAACGCGAAGGGCTGCAGCGGCGGGCACGAGATGCTGGCGCAGTTGAGCGCCGCGTGGACGCGGGGATCCTTGAAAGTCGGGCGGATGATCTCGTTCTCGATGTCGTTGAGGGCCAGCTTCTTGCCGCCGACCGTGTAGTCCTTGTCCTTGAAGAAGGCGAAGTCGGGCTTGACGGTGCTCACGCTCGTGATGCCGGGCCAGGCGGCCAGCACGCCGCTGATGGTCAGGGCGTTGTAGGCGTTGATCCAGAAGGCGAGGCGGGCGTCGTCGCTGGGCAGGGTGGCCGGATCCGTGGTGCCGACGGCGGCCACGAAGGCCTTGAAGTCGGCGTTGTCCTTGAAGCCCTCGTAGTTGACCTTGCCGTCCTTCACGTTGGCCTTGAGCAGGGCGTCCCAGGCGGCGACGTCCTGGGCCTGGGTCACGGCGGGCAGCAGCAGCAGCAGGGCGAGCAGCGTCTTCATCTCTCCATCCTCTCTGCCTCAAGGTGCCTTGAGGCGCGGCCTCAAAGATCGTTGAGGCGGTATTCCAGGCGAAGGAGGAGGTGGGTCGCCACCTCCTCGTCGAGTACTCGATACGCCAGATCCGACGTCCGGGTCAGCGCCGCGCCGAGCCAGAGGCTCTGGCCGGCGTCGGGCGCGGTGAGGGGGACGTCGAAGCCGCCGCCCCATTCCCACACCAGGCCAGTTCCTTCATCGGCGCGCCACGCGGGCCCGCCGCCGAGGCGCAGCGAGAGCGAGCCGAGGGCCCAGCCCAGGCGGTTGTTGGCCAGCAGGAACAGGAAGAGCGGGTGCAGGTGCGCCGTGACGTAGGCCTGGTGGGCGCGGCCCGCCTGCACCTCGCTGAGCTGGTAGCGCGCCTCGACGTCGGCCAGGTGCAGCACCGAGGAGGCCCGGCCGCCCAGCGCGAACGCGAAGCCCGTGGTCTCCACCACGCCGCCCACGCCCACGAGGAGCCCGCGGAAGGCCCCGGTATACAAGGGATCTCGGGGCATGGGGCCGGCCTGACCGAGCCCGGCCACCAGGGCGAGCGCCGTGATCAGATGGCAGCCTCGAGGAGGCGCACCGTCTCCTCGGCCTTCGCCACCACGCCCAGGCCGGCGTCCTCACCCAGGGTCACGATGAGCTGGTAGGTGTCGCCGACCGCCAGGATCATGAGCTGGCCGTCGGGCCCGCCCAGGCTGACGCGGCGCACCCCGCCGCGGCCGGCCGCCTGCTCGGCGGTGCCGAGGCGCCGCAGCGCGATGCCGCCGAAGGCCGCCGAGGTCCGCATGCGCTCCTGGGCGCCCTTGGGCACGATGGCGATCTCGTTGCCCTCGAAGTCCATGAAGCCGGCGGCCTGTACCCCCGGGCATCCCTTGACCAGCGATTCCAGCGCGTCGTGGAACGAATCAGCCATCGAGTCCCTCTGCGGCGTCGAAGACGGGGACCCCTCGGGCCCACCGCGCACCGCGCGAGTCTGGCATGGCCGGGCGATCCCGGCAATGCCCGTTGACGTGCGCCGCCGTTCTGGCCACCCTGCGCCGCGAACGGGGAGGACGCGCATGGCCGATCAGGCCCCCAGCCTGAGCACCATCCTGGACGGCAGCGTCCCGGTGCTCGGCAACCGCGACAGCATCGAGGCGGTGGCCACCACCCGCGGCCGCCCCACGCTCGCCCTCGCCCTGGGCCCCCGCGCCCAGCTCGACGCCGCCTTCATCCCCGCGCTGTACGAGGTGCTCAGCACCCTGGGCTCCGACGCGTTCGACCTGTTCCTCGGCCCGCTGGGTCCTGCCACGGCCGACGTGGGGCGCGTGGTGGGCCTGCTCGCCGATCGCGGCCGCTTCGAGGCGCTGCTGCCCCTCGAGGCCAGCCCCGCGGCCACGCTCCTGGCCTTCGCCGCCGAGCGCATCTGGCTGGGGCCCGCCGGCACCCTCGCGCCCCTGCTGCCCGCCACCGCCCCCGACGGCACCGCCCGCGCCCTGCTGGAGCTGCTCGCCGCGGCGCCGGCCGATGCCCGCCCCGCCGCGCTGGCCCGCTGGTGGGGCGCCTACGACGCGACGCTCCTCGGGGCCGCCATCCGCCACCGGCACGACGTGGCCGCCCTCGCCCGGCGCTGCCTGCGCGGCGGCGGCACCCCCGCGGACCACGCGGGTCCCATCGCCGCCCGCTTCACCGCCATCGAGGAGCCCGACCTGCCCCTCAGCCTGGCGGACGCCCGCGGCCTGGGCCTGCCCGTCCACCCCCCCGGTCCGGGGCTGTACCGCGCCCTCGTCGCGCTGCACCGCTACTATGATCGGATGCTCGCCCTGGAGGGCGAGATGAGCCACGACCAGAAGCGCTACGTCGTCACCTACGACGGCTTCATCGACACCCCCCCCGAGCGACGCATCCTCCTGCGCGTCACCCGCACCGACGACCACGGCCGCCCCCGCACCGAGAGCCCCACCGCCTGGCGGTGGGTACGCCCGTCGGATCGCGAGATCGCCATCGACCAGGTTCTGGAGCTCTGACCTCCCATGTCCATGGATCGCTTGCAGAAAATCCTCGCCCGCGCGGGCGTTGCCTCCCGCCGGGCCGCTGAAGACCTCCTCCGCGAGGGCCGCGTCCGCGTCAACGGCGAGGTGGCCAGCCTGGGCCAGAGCGCCGACGCCGAGCGCGACCTGATCGAGCTGGACGGCAAGCGCATCCGGCTCCCCCGCGCCTGGACCTACATCATCCTCTACAAGCCCGAGGGGGTCGTGACGACGGCCAGCGACGAGTACGATCGCCGCAACGTCATCGACCTCATCAAGGGCGTCGAGGCGCGCATCTACCCCGTCGGGCGCCTGGATCTGGATGCCGAGGGCCTGCTGCTGCTCACCAACGACGGCGACATGACCACGGCCCTCACGCACCCGGCCGGCGAGGTCCCCAAGACCTACCGCGTCAAGGCGCGCGGCCAGATCGCCGAGGCGTCCCTCGACAAGCTGCGCCAGGGCGTCATCCTGGAGGATGGCCCCGCCAGGGCCACCTTCGTCCACCGCATCGCCCACCGCGGCCCCCAGCAGAGCACCGACAACACCTGGATCGAGCTGACGGTGACCGAGGGCCGCAACCACCTCGTCAAGCGCATGCTGGAGAGCATCGGCCACCCCGTCGTGCGCCTGCGCCGCATGACGTTCGCCAACCTCGACCTCGCCGGCCTTCGCCCGGGCGACTGGCGCAACCTGCGCCGCGACGAGCTGCACAAGCTCAAGGGCATCGCCCGCACCGCCGCTCGCCGCCGGGCCGGCCAGCGCGTCGACGACGATCGGGGAGGGGAGCGGCGCGCCCGCCCCGCACAAGACGACCGCGGCCCGAGCCGCGAAGGCCCGCCTCGCGAGGGGGGACGCTTCGCCCGGGACGACCGCCCGACCCGGCGGCGACCGCGGCCCGCGGCGGCGACCGCCCGGCCGCGGCGGCGACCGCCCGACCCGCGGCGGCGACCGCCCGGCCCGCGGCGACCGCTCCCAGCGCGATGGCAGCGTCGACGGCCGGCCCGACACCCGCCCCGGCGGCCGAGGCCCCGGCGGCCGCGCCCCCGGCGGCCCGGGAGGCCGGTCCCGGCGGCCGCAGCGGCCCTCGGCGCTGACCCGCAGAAAAAAACGCCCCCGCCGCGCATGCCCAAAGAATTGTTTTGACTTCGCGGGGGCGACCCCTAAGTCCGCTCACCCTGACGCGGGGTGGAGCAGCCAGGTAGCTCGTCGGGCTCATAACCCGAAGGTCGCAGGTTCGAATCCTGTCCCCGCAACCAGAAAGAAAATCCCTGGAGAGATCAGGGGTGCACAAAGCCCGGCCGCAGATGTGGTCGGGCTTTTGCGTTGTAGAGGGTGGGTGCCTCTGCCGCGGGGTGGAGCAGCCAGGTAGCTCGTCGGGCTCATAACCCGAAGGTCGCAGGTTCGAATCCTGTCCCCGCAACCACCCTGAACCGCTGTGAAATCAGCAGGTTCCGCGGAAGCCCGGTCGTTCGTTCGGCCGGGCTTTCTGCGTTCTGGGGGCCCCCTACTGGCAGACGCCGCCGCGCACTGGACGCGAAGCGCTGTCGAGGACCACGACGTTGGCCAGCCCTCCGGGCACGCGGGCGTCGAGGCACTCGAGGCTGTCGAGGATGCCGTTGCGGTTGAAGTCGCCGTCGGGGGCGACGAACTCCACGGTGTCATCCTCGAAGACGCCGTTGACGCGATGGCGGTAGAGCACCGTGAAGCGGAGCACCCGGTCCACGGCCAGGTTCCGCAGGCCGTTGATGCCCACCACGTTCTCGTCGATGCACTGCCGAAACTCCGCCTCGGTGTCGGCCAGGCGCGTCTGGGTGCGGCCCAGCGGGTCGGCCGAGCACGTGTCCCGCCCGACGGTCAGGAAGTGGCACTCGCGGGCGGTGGACCGGGCGCTGCCGCCACGACGCTGGCCGTCACCCGGGCGGCCGGCTCCGCGCCCGCGCCGCCGACGTGCGTGCAGCCGGTGGCGGACGCCAGGGTGAGCAGGATCCAGAGAGACTTCATGTCGTTCTCCTCGTGCCGGCGCGCCTCAGCGCACCCAGACGTTGCCGGTGACGGTGATCAGGCCCTGGGAGGCCTGGTTGTGCTGCCCGATGAGGCCCATGCTCACGGCGTGGCCGTCGCGAGACTCGAAGCCCACCGGGCGCAGGGGCAGGTCAACGTCCGGGACGGCGACGTTGCTCGACAGCGTGAAGCCCAGGATGTCGATGCTGGCTCGCGCGGCGCCGAAGTCGAGGCGGAGCAGATCGCCGACCGTCACCAGGCCGAGGGGGCCCTCCGCCGTGAAGTCCTGGGTGGTGTCGGGATGCACCAGCCGCGCAGGGTGACGCGGCCGCTGGCGCGGAAGCGCAGGCTGGCGCCGGAGGTGAAGGCGCTGGCGTCGGTCACGGTGCCGGTGCCCGAGACCGTGCAGGTGCCCAGGAGCAGGTCAAGCTTCTTGCTGAACCGCACCGGCGGCAGCGCCACGACGTCGGCCATGGCGTTGAGCTCGTCGAGGCCGAGGCGGAACACGGCGTCGTTCGCGGTGGCCGGCCCGGCGGCGAGCACCCTGCCAGCCCGAGCAGGGGGATGAAGCGCTTCATGGGTGTTCTCGAGGGTGCAGTGGGCTCAGTCGCGCTCGAGCCGCGGTGGGTGGTGATGCGCACGTGCCCGCCGAGGTAGGTCACCACGGGGTCGTCCATGTGCACGGTGTAGCCGACGCCGTTGATGGTCAGGCTCCGGCGCAGATCGACGAGATCGTCGACCGAGAACGAGGACGCCACACTGACCGAACGGATGCGATGGGACGGGTGCAGATCGTCGTAGACCGGCACCGCGCTGGAGCGAGGCGCAGGCGCAGCGCGTCGCCGAGGACGCTCACGTAGGCCTGCCGGGAGAAGCTGTCCGTCACGGTCCGGACTGGCCCAGCGCCAGCAGCGGACCTGGCCGGCAGTAGAGCTTGTCGTCGACGATCAGCCGGTCGAGGTCACGGTCCATCGCCGCGACCAGGTCGCCGGCGGACCACCCCGAGGCGAGGGCCACGTCGTACAGGCTGAAGTAGGCCGTCCACCGGAGGCCCTGGAGGAGCTGCGGCGTGACCGGCAGGATCATCCACCCGCCCTGGGCCCAGGCGGGTGCTCGTCGTCGACGTACTCGGCGATGCGGATCTCGAGGGGCCGCGGGTCCATCGGCCCGCCGGCGAGCAGCGGCACCACCTCCTCGAGGCTCGGGCCCGGCCGCGCGTCCGCCATGATCCCCAGCAGGGCGTCCTCCGCCGGCCCGTACGCGGCGTCGTTGAACGCCACCAGGTCGAAGAGCGGGGGCAGCTCGTAGACCACCGGCTGGATCTGCAGGGGCGGCCGGCAGGCATCCCAGATCACCGGAATCGGGCGCGGCCGATACTCGATCGCCAGGTCACCGTGCAGCATCAGGCGGCCGGGATCGGCCTGGAATCGCAGGTCGCTGAACCGCACCTCATCGATCTGGTTGGCGATGACCTGGGCGACCCGGGTGAAGACGGACTCGTCCAGGTCGACCTCGGCGGCGTGTGCCGGCCAGCCACCGCATGCCGCCAGCAGCACGCACCTCTGTACCAGGCTCCTCGATGCCATGACTCCTCCTGAGTGGCGATGCAACCCGTTGCGTCGCGGGTCGCTCAGGAGGTTCGCGCTCGCGCGGCGATCCTTTTTTCGGCGCGAAATCGGCGCTCGAGGGCGGGCCGGTCCGGGCCGGCGGCGGGTGGCGGAGCCCTACCGGTCTCGGATGATGCCGGCGCCCCGCTGCAGCTCCAGCGGCAGGATGAGGATGCGCCCATCGGGCGAGAACGTGGCCGACTGGCCCTCGGCGCGGGTGAACACGCGCTGGCCGCCCTCCACCTCCCACAGCGTCACCGGCCGGTCGAAGTTGAGGTAGGTCACGGCCACCAGCGCGCCATCAGGGCTGAACTCGATGCCGTTGGCCTGGTAGTCGGCCCCCAGCTCCAGCGTCTGGCGGATGACCCGCGCGTCCAGATCCCAGAGCTCCACGGCGTTGGGGCGTCGGGTCGCCACCGCCAGCGTGCGTCCGTCCGGGGAGAGGCGCACGAGCTGGTCGAAGCTCCCGCCCTCTGGGGGCAGGATGCTGAAAATCCTCTTTTCTTCCGAGAGGTTCCACAGCGCGATGGCCCCATCCTGGGCCAGGTCGCCGGTGCCGTTGCGCATCAGCGCGATGGCCTGGCCGTCCGAGGACAGCGCGATGGCCCCCGTGCTGCCGACCGACACCGGCAGCTGCGCATCCCGCACGCCCGACGCCAGGTCCCAGCGCACGATCACCTCGTCCTGGTTGAAGTAGCCGATGTAGGCCGCGAGGCGGCCATCCCCGCTCAGGTCGAGGTTGTGGGCGCCCTCCCGCAGCCGCAGCTCCCCGAGGGCCTCGAACGACGCGCTCAGCCCCTCATCCACGTCCACCATCGCGCCCTGCGTGAACGACCCGGCCACCAGCCCCACCATCCGGCCGCCCACGCGGCGCACCGGCAGCTTCAGGGCGGCGTCGTCCGCGTAGGTCAGGCCGTAGGCCACGCACTGCTGGCCCGCGCCCGCCAGCTCGGCGCAGGCCCCGGCCTCGCCGGCGGCCAGCCGATCCGCGATGCACTGGAGCATCTGCCTGCCCCAGGTCTCGAGCTGCTGGGCGATGAGCGCCCCGCAGTCCTCCGGGCTGGCGAGCTGGAAGCACGCGGCGTAGTCCGCGCAGAAGCGATCCGGACGGCTGTGAACTCCACCGTCGGCAGCGCCGGTGAAGTCGACCGTCGCCACCCCGGTCGCGGCCAGCACCTGCAGCGCGTCCTGATCGGGCACGAGGCGCCACGACAGCACGCCCCCCAGGGCCGCCACCGCCTGGCTCAGCGGCCCGGGATCGATGTCCAGAGGCTCCTCGACGCGGCTCACCGGCGACCGCCCGCGCGTCGCCGGCTGGACGCCGGGGCCAGTCCCGTCGCCCGCGACGATCCGGCCGTCCACCTCCACCGGCCCGCCATCTCCCCCGACGCCCGCGTCGCCGCCGCCGATGATGCCCGGATCGACCACGCAGCCGACCTGGCCGCCCTCGGCCTGGCAGATCTCACCCTCGGGGCAAGGCAGCTGATCCCACCGCCCCTGCAGGCTGCACACCTCCAGCAGTCGGTCGGGTCACACCGGCGCTCATCGGCCTGCAGACCACCCTGCAGTCCAGCGGACACACCTGCGGATCTTCGCCCCCCTCGCAGATGCCATTCCCGCACGAGGCCGCCCCGTCACACGACGCGCACACCACCCCGTCCCGGCTGACCCGCTCCACCCCGCACCGGCACGCGACGGCGAACTGGTAGAGCACCCGGCAGCTCCCGGCGCCATACACCGCGCCGTGGCTCTCGCCCCTGGCCATCGCTCACGATGCCACCGACCGATCCGCCGCACGCCGCCTCCGCCTCGACCCCGACCAGCGGGCTCGACCCCACCGGGCACTGGGCGGCCACGTCGCCGCAGGCCTGTCCTGCCTGACCCCGCTTCAGAAGCGCCGTCGTCGCAGCCCCCGCCAGCAGGCCCAGAGCCAGGACACTCCCCCACAGACGTCCCATGACACCCCCCTCCAAACACCATCGGCCCGCAGCGTAGCCACGGACCGCGCGGGCCGGCAACGGCGTTGCGTCCCCCGGGGACCTTGCGGGTCGGCGCTCGGCCGGGCAGGATCCAAGCACGCCGTGAGTCCCTGAAACCACAGCAGAAATGAGGAACTCACCCCCATGGACGCCCACCTTCGACGCCAGCGCCCGGCAGGCGAGGGCCGCCCTCCAGCGCGGCCTCGTCCCCCCGCCACCTTCCGCGCCACCCTGAAGCCGTGCCCCGCTGACCGTGACGCCCGCCTTCGACGCCGTCCTCTCGGCCTCGAAGGCCTGCCCCGACGGCCCCCACCTCCCCGCGCGGCTGCGTCCCGTACCTGTTCTGCGGCGTCGACGCCCTCCTCCGCGCCGCCCGCGCCACCGCCCTCGGCCCTGCCCAGACCCTCGTCGACCTCGGCGGCTGGCGTTGGCCGCGCCGCCCTTACCCTGCACCTGCTCACGGCGCCCGCGCCTCGCCGTCGAGATCCAGCCCCACCTCGCCGACGCCGCCCGCGCCCTCGCCGCCGCCTTCCCCTGGCCCCGCTCACCGTCATCGAAGGCGACGTCGCCGCCTCCACCTCCCCGCCGCCGACCTCTACTTCCTCTACTGCCCCTTCAGCGGCCCTCGCCTCGACGCCCTGCTCGCCCGCCTGGAAGCCCTCGCTCGACCCCTCCAGATCGCCACCGTCGACCTGCCGCTCCCCGCCCGGCCCTGGCTGCACGTCGAGCGCGACGGCGACCTCGAGATCGCCTGCCGCGAATGACCCCGGATCAGGGGCGGCGGCCCCGGCTGGCTGCGCAGGCGGGCGAGCCACACATCCCCGCGCCCGCCTCGCCGACCTCCCGCAGCGCCGCGGGCAGCCCGCCGGTGGGCCAGCGACAGCATGACGGTCGCGGCGTCCCCGGCCGGCGCCGGTAGCTGACGCAGCCAATGGCGATGTTCGTTGAGATTCTTCCCGGCAACCACTAGGACAGACGGGTCGAAGATTGCCCAGGACCTGCCGTGTACGCCCTTGTGCTTGGTAACGTAAATCTCGTTACGTTTACGAACTCTGTGCTTGCCGCCAAGGGCTGAAGTTGATCGTGTGCAGCCTGGCCGACGTCTACGTCGTTCACTCCCTGAGTCGATGGAGAAGCTCCTTGGTCCCGAGGGCAAGGAAGCTCGGGGCGTCCTCTATCGACATGTTCCGCACGACTGCTTCTCACATCGACTGGTCTCAGAGGGCGCGGCTGGGGAGATCGACCTCGGTGGCTTCTACCGGGCGGCTGAGGCTCCTCACGTCGTCGACCTCGGGGCGCTCCCGGCTCATCGATCTCTCGAATGGTACGACCGCACATCGAGTCATCGCGGCCAGCTTCGCGTACGTCCTGGGTTTCAACGTCAATTTGTCCTCGACTTTCAATCGCTTAGCCAAGCTCCGGGATTTACGCGCGATCAACCGCTCGAACCTGATGCTCTTCAAGGATCGTACGTTCAGATTCCTCCACTTCAGCACTTCGACCGCCTCGGCCGGTCGGAGTTGACCGAGGCACTTCGCCACAGAGACCTTGCAGCCAGCACACGGCAATTCCTGAGGAGCAGTGTGTCGGGTTTGATGCTGGCCTGCCGGAGAAGCTGGACTCCATCCTTGAGGCGGTGGTGCATTCCCACGATGCGGTTCCTGGGTGAAGCCACCGAAGGGAGGGCCCATTTTACTTCCCGCGATTCGAGCCTCTCGGTTGCTTTCGAAGACTTCATTCGGCTGATCGACCAGGGGCTCTGGAAGTCGGAGGGGCCCGGCGGCGACTTGTTGACCGCATCGGCACCATTGTCGCAAAGTATGGTGCTTCGGGTGCTGATCCGGCATCGGTCGACTTGCTGGATGCTCGCTCGGCTAATCTTCGGCTCATCCGAAACGATGCTGCCCACGCTACCGTGGTCGACCGCTTCAGGGCGAGGCTCGGCCTGGCGGTGTTCGGACCGGCTTTGATTTACCTGCTTGAGGAGGTCGTGCCAGTCCCGTCGAAGGACGAAGCGCAGGGAGCTCGAGGCAAACCAGCTCTCAGGGGACCGTCAGCAGTACTTTGTCGGCATCGACGGTGATGACACCGGCAGGGTCCTTGAACGGATGTTTCTGTCAGATGCAGTTGAGACCGCCTTCTCGCGACACAGCCGTGCCGTTGAGAAGGGCATGCAGGCGGTGTGGGCGATGGCGAAGCATGACCCCGAGCGCCGGAAGGTCTTCCTCGCCGGCGATGACCTGCTCATGACCGGTAAGTTCGACCTGGCTGACTTGCGTGCCTTGCAGTGCGCGAGTTTACCAAGGCGGCAGGCTCCGATCGCACCTGCTCATCGCCATGGCTCCACGGCCAGGGAGGCCTATGTCGCCCTGAAGATGAAGGCTCAGCCGGGCAAGTGCCGGCATCGTGGGCATTCGACTCCGCCGAACGTTCGACGTCGCCTGAGTCACTCCACCGGTAGCGCCTCCGGCCGGCAGGCCGCGAGGATCTCGTCGGCGAGGGCGTCGTCGACGGCGCGGGCCATGGCGAGGGCGCCTGACCGTCTGGCGAGCAGGCGGATGGCGGCGGGGCGGTCGCCGTCGAGGCGGTCGGTGATGGCCTGGAGGGTGTCGTCGAGGGCGGCGGCGAAGGCGGCGCGGGCGGCGGGGTCTTCGCGGGCGACTTCGGCGGCGAGGGTGGGGATGGCGCAGCCTTCGAGGGGGGCGTCGCGGTGGTCCTGGCTGCGTAGCGGCGGCCGGCGCGGGCGATCCAGGCGGGGCCGCGCAGGGCCGAGGCCGCGGTGCAGCAGGTTGTCGCGGGCTCAGCGAAGGCGTGGTGCAGGACGGCGGCGAGCAGGTCGGTCTTGTCGGCGAAGTGGGCGTAGAAGCCGCCATGGGTGAGGCCGGCGGGTGGCCGCGAGCCGCTGGACGCTGGTGGCCTGTAGCCGCGTCATGAACAGGCGGCCGGCGGCGTCGATGATGCGCGTCCGCGTCCGGGTCTTGTGGTCGAGGTAGGCATGGCGTGGATCGTAGCAGGGGCTGGTATCGGGGCCAGAATATGATAGGGATCATATCGCGCCGCTCACGGAGGGCGACGCCGGGTCGGAGGAGGGGAGTCTTGAGCGAGAAGCACTACAACTTCGGGCACTTCGTGTGGCGTGAGCTGCTGACGCCGGCGGTGGACGAGGCGAAGGCGTTCTACGGGCGCTGTGCGCTGGAAGTTCAAGGCATGGAGATGCCGGGCGGCTCGACCTACACGGTCATCGAGGCCGGCGGGAAGGGCATCGGCGGGATCATGACGCCGCCGATGGCGGGCATCCCGCCCCACTGGATGAGCGCCACTCGTCGGTGCCCGATGGACGCGGCCGCGGAGTCGGTCAAGGCTCATGGCGGCGGCGTGATGGCCGGGCCGATGGACATCTCGGTGGGTCGGCTGGCGGTCGTGACGGATCCGCAGGGCGCGGCGCTGACGGTGTGGAAGGGCGCCGAGGGCGACGGCGGCCCCCCCGGCATGCCGGGTCTGGGGGAGTTCTGCTGGGAGACGCTGGTGACGCCCGATGCCGAGGCGTCCAAGGCGTTCTACACCGCGGCGCTGGGCTGGAAGGCCGGCGCGGGCCCCGGCGGGCCCGACATGGCGGTCTTCGAGGCCGCCGGCGGCGCCGTGGCCGACATCCAGCCGAGCACGAGGGCGCCCCCCCACTGGCCGATGTACATCGTGGTGCCCGAGGCGGCGGCCGCGCGGGAAGCGAAGGTGGGGAGTCGCTGGGCGCAAGGTCATCGTGCCGCTCATCGAGGCGCCCTCCGTCGGCAACATCGTGCTCATCCAGGATCCCACCGGCGCGTTCATCGGGCTCTTCGAGCCGCAGATGAACATGGGTTGAGCGCCTGCCGCAGAGGTCGGGCGCCACGGATGGCCTGATCGGGGCCTGGACGGGCTTTCGCCCTGACGCCCGACCTCTGCGGCGGTCTCCTTCAAGTCGTTGTTCTCCATGGGCTTTTCTGATTCTCAGGGCAGGCGCGCCGCCTGCACCTGTGGCCTGTGGTTTCCCCGAGAGTGCCGGGGTGCGCGCCCGTGGCATGCGCACCCTCTCCTCTTTGCTGGCGCTGGCCCTGGTGGCTTGCGACGACGGGGCCGACGACACCGACGGGCTCCTCACCTTTGACCTGGGCGCTCGGACGCCTCGCCCGCCGACGCCATGCCCGGGCCAGACGCGGGCCCGCGACCGGACGCGGCGCTCGAGCCCGACGCCGCGCCCGACGCCGAGCCCGACGCCGGCCCCACCGCGGATGCCTCCCCCGACGCGGGTCCCCCGCCGGTGCCCGATGGCCCCTCGACGTCATCGTCGACGTCCCCCTCGGCGGCCCGTACGGCGAGCGCACCTTCCGCGTCCCCGCCGCGACCAACTGGGTCGCGACGGGCCTGTACCTGCGAGCCGGCGAGACCGCCCTCATCACCGCCGAGGGCCGCTGGCAGGTGGGCGACCGCCCCCTCGGCCCCGAAGGCGCCGCCGCCCTGGGCGAGGAGCGCGGGTGCCCGAAGGGCAGCCTGGTGGCCCGCTCGGGCCTGCGCTTCGAGGACGCCATCACCTGCATCGGCGCCGTCGGCGAGTTCGTCGCCCCGCGGGACGGTGCCGTCTACGTCGGCATGATCGAGTCCACCGATCTGGGCGAGGGCTATGGCGAGCGCCTCGATCTGAGCGGCGCCCTCGACGTCACCGTCGGCAGCGACGGCCTCACCGCCCCGCTCGTGCGCGTCCAGGACCTGGACATCCCCGCCCTGGACGCCGTCGAGAGCGGCCACGTCGAGCTGGTGGGCGACCACGTCATCGTCGCCGCCACCGTCGCTGACGTCCGGCGCGACGCCGCCACCGTCCGCCAGGCCATCCGCACGCTCGACACCATCTACGAGATCGAAGCCGACCTCCGCGGCCGCGGCCCCTTCCAGGGCCAGCGCGTCCGCTTCGTCGAAGACGAGACCATCGCCGAGTTCGCCTACATGCTCGCCGGCAACCCCATCCGGTGCGTCCCCGACCTGCTGCATGGCGGCGACAACCAGCGCATCTTCCGCGCCGCCGAGGAGCGCACCGACATCTGGGGCTTCGCCCACGAGCTCGGCCACATGTTCTCGTTCGCCAACGGCACCTGGGTGTTCCAGTACAACAACATCGAGGTCTTCCCGAACATCTTCTCGATCAACGTGTTGCAGACCCTGGGCCGCGAAGCCTTCCAGCCCAACATCGACACCTACTGCGACGGCCGCGACGCCTGGATGGCCGGCGGCGACTACCCGACCTTCAAAGACGATCCCTTCCTGCAGCTCTGCTTCTTGATGGACTTCACCGCTGCCTACGGCTGGCCGTTCTGGCAGGCCTTCTATGCCATCATCGACGAGACGCCCAACGACCGCATCCCGGTCGGCGGCAACCCCGAGCACGCCAACACCTGGGGCTTCCTGCGCGACGCCTTCAGCGAGGCCGCCGGCGAGGACGTGACGCCCATCTTCAACGCGTGGCGGGTGCCGCTGCCTTGAGGGTGTCGTCGAAGCGGACGAACATGCCCTGCGCCTGGGCGTTGCGCCACTGGGCCGCCAGCGCGCCGGCGTAGCGCGGGTCGCGAATCAACGCGCCGACCTCGACGTTGCGGTCGTGCCCCCGGTGCGTGAAGTTGGCCGACGTGACCAGCGCCTCGGCCTCGTCCACCACCACGCACTTGGCGTGCAGGCTGGCCCAGATGGGCCCCTCGAGCGGGCGCGGATCGTAGTGCAGGGTCGGGTAGGGGGCCCCCGGCCAGTTCTCGGCGAGGAAGTCGCCGAGCTTGCGGCGCACCAGGGCCGCGCGGGTGTCGGGAGCCCGCAGCGCGGCGCGCTCGTGGTCGGCTACCGGAACGTGCAGAAAAAAGTCAGTCGTCACGCCATGTTGCACCATCGCGGCGTGCAGCGGCGCGAAGATCTCGCGGCCGTGGTCGAAGCTGTAGCCGGCCACCAGCACCCGGCGTCGCGCCCGGTGGAAGAGCTGCTTGAGCGTCACCGCCGTGTCCAGCATCGCCGCGTGCAGAGGCGCCGGGCCCGTCCACACCAGCTGCGGCGCAGGGATCGCCCGGGCACGCTCGGCCAGCACGGCGTCCAGCAGCCGCGCGGCCTCGGCGCAGCCCAGCCCCACCAGGGCAGGCACCTCGGCCGCGTCCCACCGCGTCAGCGGATCCGCCAGGCGTCCCACCTTGAGCTTCTCGCGCAGCGCTCGCAGGTGGCCGGTGCCGACGGCGCTCAGGTCCATCATCGCCGGAAGTAGGCCAGCTCGGCGGGCTGCCCGAGGGTGGGCACGACCAGCGCCCGATCGAGGTAGCGGTTGAAGAGCTCGCAGCTGGACTCGGCGACGTACAGGCAGCCATGGCAGGCGGCGCCGTCC
>JAWKQS010000034.1:0-93993 GCA_041389985.1 bacterium | reverse complement strand
CGAGGCGGGCGGGCTGGAGGAGCAGCAGCGCCTCCTCGATCTGCCCGATCCGGCGCTGGTCCGCTTCTCGCCCGATGGGCGGACGCTGGCGGTGCTGCGGCCCGAGGGGGGCCGCGTGACGCTGCTGACGGCGCCGGCGGGGCGCTACAGCGTGGCCAGCGAGCTGCGAGTGGGGGTGGCCAGCGACATGGCCTTCGTCGAGCGCGGCGAGGGGCGGGGGCTGCTGGTGGTCCCCTCCGTCCCGGGGGATGGCGCGGGCCGGGTGCAGGTCTTCCGGGTCGACGGCGGGGCGGGCGCGCTGGTGGACGAGGCGCCCCTGGGCGGCGGGGCCACCAACATCCCGACGGTGGTGGGGGTGCGGCCATGAGGTGGGCGGCGGCGCTGGCGGTGGCGCTGGTCGCGGCGCCGGCGGCGGCCCGGCCGCGGGTGGCCGTGCTGGAGCTGCACAACCCCGCGAAGCTCGAGGCCGCGGAGGCGCGGTTCTTCGCCGACGTGGTGCGCGGCGCGGGCCTGAAGGCCCTGGCCGAGCGGGCCCTGGTGCTGACGCGGGAGAACCTGGCCGCCCAGCTCCCGCCGGGCACCGATCTGGCCGCCTGCGAGGGGGCCTGCGAGGTCGAGACGGGCCGCAACGTCGGCGCCGACTTCGTGATCTCGGGCGAGATCCTGCGGCTGGGGGGCGAGCTGCGGGTGCTGCTGAAGGCCCATGAGACCGCGAAGGGGGCGCTGGTGGCCACCGAGCGCGCGGCCGCGGCGGGGCCCTCGGCCCTCGAAGCCCCGCTGGAGGCGGCGGCGACGCGGCTCTTCGCGGGGCTGCGGCTGCAGGACGCCGCCGCACGCCTGGCCCCCGACGAAGGCGGCGAGCGCCTGCACTGGGAGCAGACCCCCGATCTTGACTTTCCCAGTGGATTCGGTGGGTTGCAGGTGATCTCGGCCCTGCGCGGCAAGATCCTCAACGCCCCACGCGCCGGCACCTGGGCCTTCGACCTGCCCTGGGCGCTGCCCGCGCGCTTCGAGCTGCTGCTCTTCATGGGGGGCGACACCCGCAACGAGCGCGCGCGGTGCGTGGTGGTGGAGCTGGTCGGCCCCGAGGTGGTGCCGGTGCAGATCTGCCCGCACCCCACCGACGAGTGGGTGCTGGCGTTCCCCGACGTGGGCGCCGAGGGCATGCGGCGTGCCCCACGATCAGGTCATGCCCGTGCGCATCCGGCACGAGGGGGCACCCTGAAGCTGCTGCTGGATGACAGCGTGGTGACCGCGCGGCCGGCCCCGGCGGCCCCGTTCACGGCGGCGCGGATCGGTTTCGCAGCGGACCCGCCATCGCGGCGGGTCGGGTCGTGGGGACGTTCTTCGGAGGAGCTGCGGCTGAGCCCGCTGCCCTGACGCTACCGGTTCCGCCGGCGGCGATGCCGGCCCTCCAGCTCGTCCTGCACCTGGCGCTCGATCTGCTTCGGCAGGCGCTGGAGCTGGCGGAGCGCCCCGAGCACACTTCTGCGTGGTCGAACCCGCCGCGCTGGAAGCCCTGGAGCAGCGTCGCGAGGGCGTCGGGCTGGTGGTCGAGCAGCAGCGCCTTCTCTCGCTCGAACTCCTCCGGGGTCAGGGCGCCCTTCAGGTGCAGGGCATGCAGCGCCTCGAGCTGCTGCGTCAGCCGCGCGGCGCGGTCGGCCTCCAGGGCCAGGAGGGCGGCGTTGTAGCGCTCGTTGAACGCGCCCGGCCCCGCCCGCCAGAGGATGAGCGCGTGCAGCAGCGAGGCCGCCAGGGGATGCCCGTGAGGCAGAAGATGGCCGAGATCACCCCCAGGAACGGGCGGCCCAGGTACCACCAGTGCAGCCCGACGGGGGATCCGATGACCGCCAGCAGCAGCGCAAGGCCGTACGACCGCCGCTGCGTCCCCCGGAAGGCGGGCGGAACGGGCGGCAGGGCGGGCAGGGCGGGGGGCCGGGAGGGGTGAGCCCGCCGCCGCGACGACAGGGTGCCCGGCGGATGCGATCGATGGCCTGGCGGACGGCCTCGGCGGACGCCGGCCGCCGGCGGATCGGCCTGGAGCAGGCGATCGAGCAGGTGCCGCGTGGGATTCGACACGGTGACGTGGGCCTGCCAGTCCAGGCTGTGGTCCCGGGCGCGCCAGGTCCACGAGGCTCGCGGCGGAGAGCAGCACGACGCCCAGCACGCCGAGGGCGTACAGGTCGCTCTGGGGGCTGGCCTCCCCGCGGAACTGTTCGGGCGCCATGTACCCGTAGGTGCCGGCCACCGTGCTGCCGCCGACCCGCGGATCGGCCACCACGTCGCGGACGGCGCCGAAGTCGATGAGCACCAGCTTCTGGTCGCTGCTGCGCCGGATGACGTTCTTCAGCTTGAGATCGCGGTGGACCACGGGCGGCATCAGCCGGTGCAGATAGGCGAGCACCTCGGCCAGCTCGTCGAGGATGGCCAGCACCTCGTCCTCGGTGTACCGGCGGCGGGTCAGCTCGGCGGCCAGCGTGGGGCCCGCGACGAACTCCTGGACCAGGTAGAACACCTGCTGCTGCCCGTCCCCACCGTGAAGTCTTCGATGTAGCCGGGGATGCGGTCGTGGTGCAGCTGGGCCAGCACGCTCGCCTCGCGGGCGACCCGCTTCGCCAGATCGGCGTCGGTGTGCCGAAGCGGCATCTCCTTGATGGCGACCAGGCTGCTCTGGCCCGCGGGCGCCTGGAGGTCGGTGGCCCGGTACGTCACGCCCACTGCGCCCTGCCCAACGATGGCGCGCAGCAGGTAGCGGCCCCGCAGGCGCGTCATGCCATCGCAGGAGGCACAGCGCTCGGCGTCGTCGGTGGTCGGCTGGCCGCAGGCGGCGCAGAGGGCTTCCATGCCGCCAGGGTGCGGTGCCCGCCGGGCGAGCGCAAGGTCCGCCGGCCGGGCAAAAAAGTTCTCCCGCGATTTCGCTTTGATTTCATGAGTTTGCCGACGAGGAGCTCATAAAATATACAAGAAAAACGCGCCTGGCCTGCGACACGCGCCGCGACTGACCGATGAGGTGTGGGTCACGAGCCGGAGCGTACCCCATGGCCGACTTCCAGCAGAGCCCCGCCGCCGTCGCACCCGCCGCCCACCAGCCCCAGGCCGCCGAGGGCGGGCTGGCCCTCCAGGCCGCCATCGCCCAGTCCGAAGAGCTCCAGCCCGGCTTCCAGCCGGGGGCACCACCGCCGCCCCTGGCCGGCCTCTCGCCCGAGGAGCTCGCCGCCCAGGTGGATCCCTGCACCGGCCTGTCCCTCGGGGCCGTGCGCGTCATCGACTGCTACGTCGAGGACGTCGAGTGCCTGCTGGCGCCGTGGGCCGACCTGCGCGGGAGCGACGACCCCCGCTTCGACCTGTCGGCGCTGACGGTGCGCACGGCGCGCTTCCTGGAGACCTTCAGCCGGGTCGCCGGGGCCTCGGTCTCGGGCTGCCCGGGGGCCGAGGGGGTCCTGGCCGAGCGCCTCCAGCGCGGGCACATCCGGCGCTTCGTGGACGAGATCCGGTGCCTGGCCGACCCGGCCCAGGGGGCGGTGGCCCTGGTGCCCCTGGCCCGCTGGCTCGGCCTCGAGGGGCCGCCGATGCCCCACCACTACACCTTCCAGCTCATCGCGGGCGCCGAGGGCGGCGTCGGGCCCGCGGACGCGTCCGTGGCCTTCCTGCGTGTGACCTACACCCACCCCACGCTGCCGGGGTGGACGCGGCTCATCCAGTCGCTCGAGGTGGGGGCCTCGGCAGGCGTGGGGCCGGACTTCGTCAACGGGAACATCTCCGTCGGTGTGGACGGGGTCTTCGGCACCTCGGAGGCGACCACCCACCACTACTTCTCGCCCGCCGCCTTCACGAGCGCCCACTACAGCTACCAGCGCAGCGCGGCCTACGTGAGAGGCTACGGCGTCGAGCAGGGCAACCTCACGATCGATGCGGGCGGCCACACGCTGAACCTCGACGTGGGAGGAGCGGGCGTGAAGTTCGGCGCCGCCTCCTACGGTCAGGCCTCGGTAGGGGTCGGCGTCGGCCAGATCCGGGGCGTCGGGCCCGCCTCCGTCCAGCCCGTCGCGCCCCTCGTCGCCCAGCCCGCAGCGGCGCCCGCGCCGGTGCTCGCGAGCATCCACGAGCTGGTCTTCTTCCGCGTCGGCTGCGCCGAGGTGGACGCGGTGGGCCACGCCACCCTCGAGGCCCTCATCGCCCGCGTCGCCCGGATCGTCGACCAGGCCCCGGGCGCTGCCCCGCAGCTCACCGTCGTCGGCGCCGCCAGCGCCGACTGGCGCCGCGCCGTGGATGGCGAGGAGGCCCGCCGCCGCAACGAGGCGCTGGCGGTGGACCGCACCCTCGCCGTCCAGGGCGCCCTCGAGACCCGCCTCGCCTCCGCCGGCCTCCCGGCCCAGGTGGGCCGGCAGCTCGTCGCCGCCGCCCGGGTGGGGGACGAGGAGGGCGCCGCCTTCGATCGCCAGGTCCAGATCACCGTCTCGTTCGACCTCTGCGCGCCGCGTGCGGCCGCCCTCCATGCTGCCTGAGAAAGGGAAAATGTCATGAGTATCAATCTCTTGCTGGTGGTGAGCGCCGCCCTGACCGTGGCCAGCCGGGTCCTCGTCGAGCCCCTGAACCCGCTCGGCGACGTCGCGCTGGGGGTCCAGCTCGCCTGCATCGCGGGGATGGCCGTGCTGGTCCGGCGAGGGCGCGACCGCGAGGTCAACGCCATCGGGCTGCTGGTGGCCGTGGTCTTCATCGCCGGCAACCTGCACTACGGCGACCCGTTCCGGGCGGGCGCGCCCGGGTCGCCCGTGCACTTCCTGCTGCACGACGCCCCCCGGGTCCTTGGGCTTGTCGCTCTGCTGCTGCTCGTCCTGTCGCGGTCTCTGCGCCAGGCCCTGGCCGACGCCTGGGCGCGCCGGTGGGTCGGGCGCACCCTACCCGACATCGAGCTCACCCTGGACGACGGCGCCGCCTGGACGCCCGCGCGGCCGGGGGCCCCGCTGACGCTCCTGATCCTGGACGAGGCGCCCGCCCCGACGCCCCTGGGGACCGCCTCCACCTGGCGCGGCCTGGATGACGTGCAGGTGATCCACGTGCGGCAGCCCGACCAGGAGCCGTTCTTCGAGCACCTGCCCGTGCCGGTCCGCGGGGCGAACGATGTGGGCAGGCGCCTCGCCCAGGCCCTCGGCACGGGCCTGTGGACGGGCCTGCGGCGGGTCTACTGGTGGCGACCGCTGCGGCACCATGAGCACCTGCTGCCAGCGTACCTGGTCTTCCGGCCCCGCTGGTCAGACCCGTCCGCGCTGCTGATCGGCCCCGGGGGGCAGGTGATCGCTGCGGTGCACGGCGGCTCGCCCGACGACGACGGCCTCGACCTGGGCGAGCGGCTGCAGGGCTGGCTGGGGCGCGGCCTTCAGGCCGGGGCGAGCCGGTGAGCGAAGGCGGCGAGGGTGCCCCGGTCGCGGCTGGGGTCGTACACGGCGAAGGTCACCGCATCGAAGGCCCCGGCGAACCGCGGGCTCTCCAGCCAGGTGCCGAAGGCGTCGGCGGCCATGGCGGGATCGTTGCGGAAGACGCCGCACCCCCAGGCCCCCAGGACGAGGCGGCGGGCGCCCTGGTCCTGGGCCACGGCCAGCACCATGCCCGCGCGCCGCCGGAAGGTGGCATCGATGGCGGGCCCGGCGTCGGGGTCGCGCCGCCGGGCTTCGCCGGCGTTGGGCGCGGGGGCGGTGATCACCGAGGCCAGGAAGACCGCCTCGAGCAGCTCCCGCGAGCGCGTGCGGAAGAACGGCACGGCGGGCGACCAGATGAGGTGGTCGGTGTAGAGCAGCGAGCTCTGGGCCCGGTTGACGGCGTAGTAGGTCGGGGCCTCCAGCAGGGTGGGGTACAGCCCCGAGCAGCGGCAGACGTCCTCCTCCTGCGCCCTGGCCCCGCCGAGGAAGCCACCCCCCGGGTTGCGGGCCGAGGCGAAGTTGAGCGCCGCCACGGGGCCCGCCGCGGCGAGGCGTGCCGACGCCACCTGGGTCGTCTCGTCGGTGACCTCGATGACGGGCCGCCCCCCGGTGCCCGGGCCGCGGGCGAGCAGCGCCGCGCAGGCCGCCGGGTCGTACAGCCGTGTGCCGGCCACCGCCGCGCGCTGGGCGTCGCCCAGCTCGACGAGCCGACCACTGGGGGCGGTGTAGCGCCCCGCGTGGAGGATCTGCAGGGTCTCCTGGGCGACGCCGGTAAGGGACATGGGCACCTCCGTGTTCAATGCGGCAAGCATATATGCAGAGTGTATCGAACAGCAAGCCCGTTCGCGCCTCTCGCGTTGTCCGCGCCTTGGGGGCAAGATCGACCCCGACCGACGCGAGGAGGCAGCGGATGGGGCGCACCAGGGCGATGTGGTGGCTGGGGGGACCGGTGCTGCTGGCCGGCCCGGCGCGGGCGGAGTGGCCCCTGTACCTGGGGGCGGGCTACGTGCACAGCGAGGTGTGGGGCGACGCGCCGACCCGGGGCGAGGGCCTCGAGGTGACGTTCGGGCAGTCGGATCCGGGGGGCGGGCTCGCGGCGCTCATCCAGCACGACTGGTACGCCGACGACTCCGCGCGCCTGGCGCTGGGCGGCCAGATCGTCGGGCCCATGGCGGGCCTGGAGCTGGCCTGGTCGCGACGCCGGGGCGACGAGGGCGACACCCAGGGCGTGCAGCTCGCGCCCTACGCGACCTTCATGGGGACCGTGTACCTCTCGGGGCGGTTCGTCTTCGCACTGGACGACGGCCCCCACGGCAACGAGTACGGCTTCGCGGTGGGCCTCAAGTTCCCGTATTTGCTTGGAGAAGTGCCCATCAGCTTCGGGCACGGCCGGCCGCTGCGCGACGCGCGGGGGCGGCCCGTCGCGGTGCGGGGGCGGGGCCTGCGGGTGCCCCGCGCGCCCCTGCCGGGGGTGGACGCCCGCACCCGCCGCGCCCTCGGCGAGGCCTGGCTGGCCGACGCCCGCATGGAGCACGCCTCGGTGGCCACGTTCGAGCGCCTCGCTGCCTGGCTCGACGCCCTGGGGGCGCCGGCGGCCCTGGTGGCCGACGCCCGCCGGGCCGCCGGCGACGAGCGGCGCCACGCGCAGGCCTGCTTCGCCCAGGCCGGGCGGTACCTGGGGCAGGTGCTGGTGGCCGAGCCGGTGGAGGTGCCGGCCGGGCCCCCGCCCAGCCTCGCGGAGCTGGCGGTGGACAGCCTGATCGAGGGCTGCCTGGGGGAGGGGGCCGCGGCGGCCGAGGCGGCGTGCGCGGCGGCGCTGGCGGAGGATGGCCCGGCCCGCGCCGCGCTGGTGGCCATCGCGGCCGACGAGGCCGCCCACGCCCGCCTCGGGGCGGCGGTGCTGGGCTGGGCCGAGGCCCAGGGGGGCCAGCCCGTCCGCGCCGCCGTGCAGGCCGCCCGGGGACGCCTGCCCCGGGCCGGCGCGACCCGACCGGTGGGCGGCGAGGCGCGGGCCTGGCGGGCCCATGGCCGGCTCGACCCGGCGCTCCAGGCCGCGGCGTGGGCGGAGACGCGAGCCTGCCTGGAGGCCTGAGGCCAGGGCTTCACGGGCCGCGGAGGGCGGCTGGCGAGGCGGCGCGGGCGCCGCCAGGACGCCGCGGGGGGGCCTGCGCCGGGCCTCGTCGTCGCCCTGCAGGGATGCCTTGCCACCGGCGCGGGCTTTCGCCACCCTGGGGAGGTCGGCCACGCTCAGCGCGGCGGTACGCCGGTGGTTCATCCGGTGGCCGCGTGTGGCCGGAAACATAACGTAATCGACGCCTTGCAGGAGCCGCCATGGAGCCCGCCGCCGGAGGCCCGCCCGCCCCGAAAGAGAGCATCCCCGCCCAGATGGGCCGCCAGGCCCGCGAGGCGCTCGATCAGGCCGAAGTCCAGGCCAACCAGGCCATCAACGAGCTGGAAGGCAAGGCGCAGGACGCGCTGACGACGGTCCAGGAGAAGCTCGACGAGTTCCTCGGCCATGTGGACACCGGCCGCAACAAGGTCGCCGAGGGCATCGACAAGGCCATCGCCGTCGTCGAGAAGCCCCTCAAGGAGCTCGTCCCCAAGCTCAAGGAGAAGGCGGACCAGGCCATCGAGCAGTCCTTCGGGATGCTGGAGGGCATCCCGGCCCAGGTGGAGGCCAAGGTCCGCGAGCTCAAGGATCCCTTCATCGAGCAGGTCCGCTCCGGGGTGGACACGCTGGCCAACGGCGCCTCGGAGCGCCTCGGCGCCCTGCGCGGGACGCTCGATCAGGTGAAGAGCCGCATCCTGGAGGCCGCCGACACCCAGATTTCGGCCGCCCTGGAGAAGATGGACGGCCTGGCCGACGTGGTCGCGCCGGCCATGGCCCAGGGCATCGACGTCCTCACCGAGAAGTTCAAGGCCGTCTACGAAGGCAAGCCCGGCTACGAGGAGGTGGCGCCCGAGCTGGAGCGGCACCTCACCGACCTGAAGGAGGCCGCCGATCGGCTGCTGCGGCAGTCGCTCTCGAAGGCCAGCGAGACGGTCACGACGATCAAGGACGACGCCATCGCGGCGGTCGAGGCGACGTTCACCGATCTCTTCGACATGCTCGAGGCCCTGCCGAAGAAGGTCCGCGAGACCATCGACACCATCCTCGATCGCATCGAGACCGCCTTCGACGAGTCGGTGACCGACGCGCGCAAGACCGCCGAGAACCTCGTGCGCGATCTGAAGATGCGGCTGGAGGACTCGGCGCAGGCGGTGGCGGACGGGGTCCAGGCCATCATCGACGGCGGCTTCGCGCTCATCCACGAGGCGCGCGACCTGCTGCTGCGGGCCATGGACACGCTCATCGAGGGGGTGCGCAGCTTCGCCAACGGCACGCTGGAGAAGATCCGCGACGCCGTCGACGACATGGTCCGCACCAGCCGCGAGGCGGTCGAGCTGGGCCTGACCAAGGTGCGCGAGGGCGTCGACCTGGCCTGCGACGACATGGCCGCCGACCTGGCGCAGCAGGTGGCCAACACCAAGGAGAAGATGCTGCGCGAGGCCGAGAAGCAGGCCCGCGAGATCCAGGTGGTGGGCAAGGAAGCGGCCGCCGAGGCCCGCAAGGCCTACGTCGAGCGGGAGTACAAGGACAACGAGGGCGTCATCCCTGGCATCCAGCTCAAGGGCGAGCAGGCCGTCGCCAAGATCGAGGCCAAGATGCAGGAGGCCGCCGTCGAGGTGGCCAACGCCTTCCAGAGCCAGGTGCAGCAGTACGTCCCCAAGTTCCAGCAGCAGGGCACCGTGCTGGTGGGCGTGGCCAAGGCCAGCACCCTCAAGGTCGTGAAGATCGTCGTGACGCTGGGCCCGTCCATCGCCATGGATCTGGTGAACAAGGGCAAGCAGTTTGCCAGTGATTTCCAGGACATCGGCAAGCAGGTGGACAGCCTGATCAACGATCGGGCCAAGGCGTACATCGAGACGTGCGAGGAGCGCGTCACCACCACCATCTCGTTCTTGAAGGAGCAGGCCGAGGCCTTCGGCCAGGAAGCGAAGGGCAGCGCCGAGAGCCTCGTGGGCGGGATGAAGACCCGCTTCGAGAACCTGGCCATCGCCGTCGAGGCCGATGTGCGGGGCCTGATCGACGGGGTGGTCTCGCTGGTGGAGGACACCGCGGGGCGGACGGAGGGGCGCTTCAAGCTGCTCTACGCGGAGTCCCGCGACGCCGTCCAGGTGACGGTGGAGGAGACGCGGGAGGCCGTCAGCCAGTTCCTGGCCGAGGCCGAGCGCATCTTCGAGGAGGCCATCGCCACGGCCGGCACCCTGGCCCAGGCCATCCTGGAGGAGCTCAAGAACCAGGCCCTCGCGAAGCTCAAGGAGCAGCTCGACACCTTCGTGGCGCGGGTGAAGGGCTGGTACCAGGAGAAGCTCCAGGCCGGTCGGACGCACCTGCTCCAGAAGCGCGACGCGTACCTGGTGGCCCAGGAGGCCTCGGAGGCGGCCGAGATCAAGGTGCGCGGCCTCATCAGCGAGGCCCAGGCCGCCGAGCAGGGCGCGCAGCTCGAGATCGACGGCATCGAGTTCGACCTGGCCCGCGCGCCCTCCCCCGAGGTCCGCACCGCGCTGGAGGCGAAGGAGCGGCAGGCGCGCACGGCGCTGGAGGAGGCGAGGGCCCGCCTGCGGACGGTGCACGCCGAGGCGCTCGACGAGATCGCCGGGGTGGTGGACCAGCACCTCGCGGCCCTGGAGGACAACACCGACTGCCTGGCGAAGCTCTTCGCCGACCTGATCGAGCAGGGCCGTGGGGAGCTGCAGGGGCTCAAGAGCCGGCTGGTGGATGAAGGCAAGGCCCTCGCCGCCGATGCGGGCCTGACCGGGGACGCGGTGACGGCGCAGCTCGAGGCGCTGCGGGGCGAGGTGGCGGCGTCGATGACGACCCACTTCGAGGCCATGCGCGACGGCTGCCTGGACAGCCACCAGATCGAGCTGGACGAGGGCCTGCAAGCGGCCGAGGAGGCCCTGGCGCTCCTGGGCGGTCACGTCGAGGACTTCGAGCAGAAGCTCAAGAAGGTGGCCGACCCGCGGGTGCTGCTGGGGCGGCTGCGCGAGGTGGTGGTGCCCCGGCTCGAGGAGTTCGCCCAGCAGCTCCTCGGGGGCCTGATGGCGTGCTACGGCGACCGGCTGGCCGAGGCGCCGCCGGTCTTCGCCGACGCCCTCGCCCTCATCCAGGATGCCCTCGAGGGCAAGCCGGTGGTGCAGCGGGCCTGGGAGATCATCCAGCAGGATCACCTGCCGAAACTCCGCGAAAAGCTTGATGAAATCGTCTCCCAGGTGGACGAGAAGCTCGACGGTCACCTGGGCAAGGCCCGCGGCCTGATCGCCGACGCCCGCGAGCAGTTCGCCGGGAACGTAGCGGGCGAGATCCTCAGCGCGGCCGAGGAGCAGATGTCGGGGCTCGAGGCGCGGGTGACGGAGGGCGCCGGCGCGACGCGGACGGGGGCCCAGGCGGCCATCGACGCGGGGGCCGAGTTCCTGACCCAGAAGGTCGGCGCCGACGTGAACCCACGCGGCCAGCTCAAGGCCGCGGCCAGCGAGCTGGGCGCGGATCTGCGGGCCAACCTGGCCCAGGCCGGGGACGCGGGGGCGAAGTTCGGCGAGGTGGTGGTCAAGACCAGCGCCGAGCTCTCCGCGGTGACGAAGCAGGCGGCGGACAAGGCCAAGGAAGCCAAGGACGCGGTGGCGGCCGACGCGGGCGAGATGGCGAAGGCCGGCGACATGGGCGCCCTGATGGCCGAGGCCGGCGCCGCGCTGCAGGAGGCCCAGCAGAAGGCGGTGACCGCCGTCGAGGAGGCCGGCGCGGAGGCCAAGGCCGACCTGAAGGCGGCCCAGGCCGAGGCGGGCGCGGCCCCGGCGGAGGAGCCGAAGGCCGAAGCCGCGGCGGGTGACGAGGCTGCGGCGGGCGACGAGGCTGCAGCGGGCGACGAGGCTGCGGCGGGTGACGAGGCTGCAGCGGGTGACGAGGCTGCGGCTGGCGAAGAAGCGGCGGCTGGCGAAGAAGCTGCGGCTGGCGAAGAAGCAGCGGCTGGCGAAGAAGCTGCGGCGGGTGACGAGGCTGCGGCTGGCGAAGAAGCTGCGGCGGGTGACGAGGCTGCGGCTGGCGAAGAAGCAGCGGCTGGCGAAGAAGCTGCGGCGGGTGACGAGGCTGCGGCTGGCGAAGAAGCTGCGGCGGGTGACGAGGCTGCGGCCGGCGAGGAGGCTGCGGCTGGCGAAGAGGCTGCGGCTGGCGAAGAGGCTGCGGGTGGCGAAGAGGCTGCGGCTGACGAAGAGGCTGCGGCTGGCGAAGAGGCAGCGGCCGGCGAAGAGGCTGCGGCTGGCGAAGAGGCTGCGGCTGGCGAAGAGGCAGCGGCTGGCGAAGAGGCTGCGGCTGGCGAAGAGGCTGCGGCTGGCGACGAAGCTGCGGCCGGCGAAGAGGCTGCGGCCGGCGAAGGGCCGGCTGCTGCCACGGCTGCGGCTGGCGACAAGGCCGCCGCTGGCGAAGAAGCTGCGGCTGGCGAAGAGCCGGCCGCCGACAAGGCTGCGGCTGGCGACAAGGCCGCCGCTGGCGAAGAAGCTGCGGCTGGCGAAGAAGCTGCGGCTGGCGAAGAGCCGGCCGCCGACAAGGCTGCTGCCGACAGGGCCGCGGCAGGCGAAGGCGCGGACGCGGCCGACGCCCCGGCCGAACGGGATCGGGCGCCGGCGGCCGCCGGTGCCGCCGCCGCCGCGGGAGGAGCGGCCGCGGATCGGGCAGCCGACGCTGACGCCGACGCTGACGCTGACGCTGACGCCGACGCTGACGATGACGCTGACGCTGACGATGACGCCGACGCGCCGGGCGCCGCCGCCGCGCGGGCGGGCGCACGTGCGGGCCGCCCGGCTCCGGGCGCCACGGACGCCGCCGACAAGGCCGACGCCACCGACGAGGCCGACGAGGCCAACGCCGCCGACGAGGCCGACGCCGCCGACGAGGCCGACGCCGCCGACGAGGCCGACGACGACGACGCTGACGGCGTAGCGGGCGCCGCTGGCCAGGCGCGGGAGCGTCGCCCCGGGGCTCGCCCGGCCGGGCGGCCGGGTGGCCTGCCGGGCGGTGCCGGGGTGCTGGGCGGCGCGCGGCCCGGCGAGGCCGGGGAGGGGCCTCTCGGTACGGAAGCGGAAGGCACGCCCGATGCCGGCGAGCCGGGTGGCCTCGCTGGCCAGGCCGTCCGGGGGGCCTCCGGGCCGCAGGCCCGCCCCGCGGGCGCCGAGCCCGGCGGGGGGCCCTCGCTGACCGACCGCCTCGGCGGCGACGACGACGACGCGTAGGTGCGCGCCGGGCCCCGGATGAAGAGCGGCGAGGGCTGGCCGTCGCTGGCGCCGTCGCGCTTCCCCGGAGGTCCCATGGCGCCCCTGCTCATCGCCCTCGGGCTGCTCGCGAGCCCCGCCGTCCAGGCCGGCCCCGCCGCCGGCTCTCCCCAGCTTCAGAAGCTGCACCCCGACTTCCAGCGCCGGCTGGAGCGCCTCTTCACGGCCGCCCGCGAGGCCGGCCAGCCCCTCAAGATCATCTCGGGCTACCGCAAGCTGGACGTCGCCCGCGCCCGCAAGGGCCACGCGAGCTGGCACGCCTTCGGGCTCGCCCTCGACGTGAACCTGCAAGACCAGGCCACCATGCGGACGGCCCTGGCCCGGGTGGGCCGGGATCGCGCCCGCTGGGAGATCATCGGCCGCCTGGCCGAGGCCGAGGGGCTGGTCTGGGGCGGCCGGTGGCGGGACGAAGAGGTCTTCCACCTGGAGTGGCACCCCGGCATGGGCTCGGGTCTGGCGGGCGAGACGCTCAAGACGCTGCTGGCCGACGCGGGCCCCGACGGCCGGCACTACCAGCGGACCTGGCAGCGCTTCGGCGACGCCCCCGCGCCCGATGCCGACGCGGCCGCCATCCTCGCCGATGGACCGGGCTGCCCCGAGGACGCCGACGCCACGGTCGCGAAGGGTGACGGCAACCCTCTGAAAGAAAAGAAGA
Source organism: bacterium (assembly GCA_041389985.1). GTDB lineage: Bacteria > Myxococcota_A > Bradymonadia > UBA7976 > UBA1532 > JACKDP01. Next base: position 80,556 of record JAWKQS010000034.1, on the reverse strand, counting down.
AAGTGGTGAAGGAGGGGGAGAGCCTCGCGGCGGCGCGCAGCCGGTCGCTGGGCAAGGCCCACCCCAAAGCCGCGAAGCGCAGTCGGCGGCGTCCGCCGCGGCGCCCGGCCCGAAGGAGCACGCGATGATCGCCCTGTACGGCATGCCCCGATCCCGGTCCACCCGCGCCCTCTGGGCGGCGGAGGAGGCCGGGCTGCCCTACGAGTTTCGCCGGCTGGACGCCCAGCAGGGGGAGCTGCGGCGGCCGGACTTCCTGGCCCTCAACGCGGGGGGGAAGGTGCCCGTCCTGGTGGACGAGGACTTCGTGCTCACCGAGTCCGGCGCGATCGTGACCTGGATCGCCGAGCAGGCGCCCGCGCTGGGCCTCGTCCCGGCCGCGGGCAGCCGGGCGCGGGCCCACTACGATCAGTGGCTGCTCTTCGTGCTGACCGAGCTGGAGCAGCCGCTCTGGCAGGCGGCGAAGCACACCTTCGTTCTTCCCGAAAAGCTGAGGATTTCCGAGGTGTTGCCGGTGTGCGCCCGGGAGTTTGGCCGCGCCGCCCAGGTGCTCGCCCAGGGCCTCTCGGACCGCGAGTTCCTGGTCGGTGACGCCTTCACCATGGCCGACCTGCTCGCCGGTCACACCCTCGCCTGGGCGCGCCAGCAGCGGCTGCCGCTGGAGCCGGAGAACCTGCAGGCGTATGCCGAGCGGCTCTGGGCGCGCCCGGCGCTGGCCCGGGCCATGGCGCGCGAGAAGGCCTGACGCTCCCGCGCCCCGCCGGGTAGGCTGGCGGCGGATCCACCACGGGAGATCACGTCATGCGCTCCATCTTGCTGTCCGCCCTGCTGGTCGGGCCGCTCGCCACCCCGGCCCTGGCTCAAGGGGATCCGGCACCGTCGTCCGGGGGCACCGCGGCGCCGGCCGCGGCCGCCACCTGGTACTTCGACCGCGCCTTGACGGAGGCGGAGCTGAAGGGCCGCAGCCTCCGCGAGCTGTCCATCCTCCGCAACACCATCTTCGCGCGGGCGGGCAACCCGTTTCGCAAGGACTGGCTGAACGCCTGGTTCCGGGCCCAGCCCTGGTACACCCCCGCGAAGACCTGGGATCCGGCGAAGATCACGCCGGTGGACTGGGAGAACGCCAAGACCATCGCGGCTTACGAGTCCTCGCTGAAGCGGCCGGAGCTCGAGGCGCGGGCCGCGGCCGTGAAGGCCCGGCTGGCGGCGGGGGCGACCGAGGAGGATCGCATCGAGCTTCGGCTGCTGTCGGTGCGGCTGGGCAAGTGGCAGGACGAGGTGAAGGCGCCGGCGGCCGATCGATCTCCGCTGGAGGATCCGAGCCTGCTCGACACCCAGCTCACCAACGCCCAGCTCGCGAACATGTCGCGGCGCGATCTGCGGCTGCTGCGCAACATGATCTATGCCCGGCATGGCTACACCTTCAAGAGCCAGCTCCTGGGGGACTACTTCGGGAGCTTCGACTGGTACACGCCCGATCCGGCGTACTCCACGGCCCGGCTCACGCGGCTCGACTGGCGAAACGTCAAGCTGATCAAGAGCCTGGAGGCCGAGCTCGGGGGTCTGATGACGGACTGGGAGCACATGAAGGAGGACGGCTGGTTCGTCGCTGCCTGATAACCCCGGGGCCCCCCGGCGGGGGGTTTTCACGGTCCGGCCGGCGGTGAGCGCGCGGGCGGATCTCTCGGGGCGGGGCGGTCAGCCCGGCAGCTCCAGGCGAAACGACGGCCAGACGGCCGGATCACCTGCTACCACGCTGAACTGGCCGCCCTGGGCGGCCTCCAGCGCCTTCCACAGCAAGCGCGTCGCCGGCACGGCCCCCGCTCGGGGGTCGGCCGTCGGGCCGGCCTCGGCCGCCAGCGCCTCCACCAGGCTGGCCAGGTCATGGGGATCGGCCTGGGCGCTGACCACGGCCACCGTCACCCGGAGGCCGCCGGCGGCGAGGGGGGCCAGGGTGACGCTGATGCGGCCCGACTCCATGCGATCGATGAGGAGGCCGGCCGTCAGCCGCAGGGCGCGCGCCGTGTAGATGGGGTCGACGCGGCAGCGACCCTCGCCCTCGACGGTGACGTCGAGGTGCAAGGCGTCGAGGGGATCGGGGCGGCAGTGGTCGCGGAAGGCGGTGGCCAGCTCCTGGGCGCTGATGTCGGCCGGCTCGAGCAGGCTGGCGTCGCGGCCGGCCTCGCCGAGGCGGGTGGCGTCCAGCAGGGCCAGGATGAAGCGCTCCAGGCTCTCGCCCTGTCGCCAGACCGCGGCGAGCTGGTCGCGCTGGCGGGGCCGCAGCGGCCCGTCGATGCCGGCCAGGAGCAGCTCGGAGAAGCCCAGGATGCTGTTGAGCGGGCTCTTGAGCTCGTGGCTGAGGTGGCCGAGGAAGCGCGCCTTCGCCCGCTCGGAGGTGCGGCGCTCCGACGCGGCGGCCTGAAGGGCGCGCTGGCGGGACTCGAAGCCGGCGAGGGCACGCTCGACGGCCTGGGCCAGCTCGGCGGTCTCGTGGAGGCAGAGGGTGCCGGTCAGGGCCGCCGTGGCCGCGCGAGGGGCGTCGGCCTGGAGGGCCTCGAAGGCGCGGTGGACCGACTGCAGCTCGGCCGTCACCTCGCGGGCCAGCCAGCGGCCATGCAGCAGGGTGAGGGCCACCACGACCAGCGCGAGGACGAGCAGCGGGACCAGCAGGCTCATGGGCCGGCCGCCCAGGGGCGTCGCCGTGGAGACCGCCCAGGTGCGCCGTTCCCGGGCGCCCTCGAAGACGAGGATGCCGTCGGGCGGCTCGATGGCCGCCAGCACGGCCTGCTGGCGCGCTTCGCCGGAGAGGGCGCCCAGCAGACGCTCCAGCGTGCGGCCGTAGCGCTCGCGGGCGTAGGCCTCGATGCGGTGCTCGTAGGCGACGCCGCTGGTCTGCTCCACCACGATCATGCCCAGGGCGCAGAGCAGCACGGGGAGCTGGACGGCCAGCGACAGGCGCAGCGTGATGCCCTGCCGGAGTCCGGCGGCCGGCACCTCGCCCGCCGGGGTGGTGCTCAGCGGCCGCAGCAGCACGCTGGTGAGGAAGTAGAGGCCCGCGGTGGGCAGGAGCAGCATCAGGTACAGGACCAGCGCGGGGAGGAGCGCGTCGGAGGCCCGCATGACGGGGCCGAGCAGGGGCAGGGTGGCCAGGCCCGCGACCACCGAGGCGCCGAACAGGATGCGCGTGAGCTTGAGGGGAAAGTCGAGGGCGGCGCGGCGGCCCACCGCGTCCGTGCGCCCGGCCGGCAGGGCCCGCAGGCTCCAGATGCCGACCGCGGCGCTCAGCAGGCCGCCCCCGGCCAGGAGGCTGGCGCGCCAGGCCGTCGGCGTCGGATCGAAGGCCGCGAGCATGGGCGTGAGCCACAGGGCGGGCAGGGGAAGCAGCGCGGTGCCGACGACGGCCGTGCCGCGGGCGAGCCTGGTCATGCGCCCTCCGGCGGCCGCGTCTCGCGGGCTGAGCGCTCCGGGATGCGCCGGGGCAGGCGCACATGGAAGATGCTGCCCTCGCCCGGCACCGACTCGGCCCAGAGGGTGCCCCCGTGGCGCTCGATCAGGCGGCGGGAGATGGCGAGGCCGAGGCCCGTCCCGGCGACCTGGCGATGGGCGTCAACCCGATGAAATTCCTCGAAGATCTGGCTGAGCTCGTCCTTGGGGATGCCCGGGCCGCTGTCGGAGACCTGCACGTGCACGCCCCCGCCCCAGGTGGGGCCGACCGCCACCTCCACGAAGCCCTCGGTGGTGAACTTCAGGGCGTTGCCCACCAGGTTCTCGAGCACCTGGCGGATGCGGGGGCCGTCGGCCTCCACCGCCGGGGTCAAGGGATCCACCGAGACGCTCAGCGTCACGGCCGGCGCCGCGTTCATGCGGCTGGCCGCCACCACGGCCCGGGCCTGCTCGCCGATGGAGATCGTGCTGATGTTGAGGGGGTTCTCGCGTCCCGCCTCCAGCCGGGAGAGGGACAGGATCTCCTCGACGTGGCTCTTGAGCTGGTCGGTCGCCCCGACGATGGCCTCGACGTCCTCTTGCTGGGCGGCGTTGAGCGGGCCGGCCCGGCCCAGGACGCGGCAGTGATCGTCGATGCGCTGCAGCGGCACCTTCAAGGCGTGGCTCGCCACCGCCAGGAAGCGGTTGCGGGTGTTCTCGTCCTCCTCGGCGGCCTCCAGGTCGTCGGCGAGGCGTGAGCTCTGCCGGTCGTACTGGCGGCAGAGGCGGTTGAGGGCCTGGGCCAGCTCGCCCACCTCGTCGTCGTCGCGGATGGGCACCCCCAGCGGGGCGCGGCCGGCGGGGGCGCCGGGGCTCATGGAGAGGAGCGTCCGGGTGATGCCGTCGAGGGCGGTGTGGACCCCGTGGCCGACGCCGAGGGCGGCCAGGGGTACACCCAGGAGCAGGAGGCCCAGGATGAGCATGTTGGGCAGGTCGACCGACGCCAGCACCGGCGGCCGCACGCCCGCGGGCGACGTCACCCAGAGCACGTGATCGCCCACCGTGTGTCGCACCACGTGGTAGCGGATGCCGCCGACCGCCACGAGGTGGAGGCCGTCGCCGGCGGCCGTCGGGGCCCAGGCTGGCCCCGCCTCGGCCACCAGGGCCGGGGGGTGATCGGGCGCCCGCAGCTCGGCGCGGATCTGGATGTCGGCGTTGAGCAGGTCCACCAGCCGGGCGCGCTCGTGGTCCGTCCGCGCCTGGGCCAGGCCCGTGGCCACGAGCTGGGTGAGGGGCACGAGGCGGCGGGCCTCGGCCTGCTCGCGCAGCCCCGCGGCGCGGCCGGCGGAGCCCACCCCCAGCGTCACCGCCGCGAAGACCCCGAGGGCCACCGCGCTGAGGACGAAGACCGTGCGGATGCCGGGCAGCACGTCTCGATCCGTCGGCGCCAGGGCGCGCAGCGGCCCCTGGACGGACGCGAAGAGGACGAGGGACGCCGCCAGGCCCGTCGCCACCTGGAGGCAGAGCAGCGAGAAGGCCTCCAGGCCGGGCAGGCGGGGATCGCGGGTGCCCAGGAACCACACGAGGCAGGCGCAGACCTGGGTGGTGAGGGCGAGATCCACCGCCGTGCGCTGCCCGAACGAGGCGCGGACCCCCGAGCGCAGGCGGAAGCGCGCCATCATGAAGGTGGCGAAGCCGGCGAGCCCCGCGCCGAGGGCGCCGAACTGGCGCGCCGCGCTGGCGGCCACGACGTCCAGGCTCAGCAGCGCGGGCAGGCCCACGCCCCACACCAGGATGAGGCAGACGGCCACGGCGGCGAGGCGCACCGGGATCTGCTGGGCGAGCGGCGTCATCGCTGCCCCCGCGGCCCGCGCACGCCCGTCAGGTGGACCTCCTGGATGGCCCGGGCGCTGGCCCGGCGGACGGTCAGGCGGGCGCCCCCCGGCAGAGGCAGCACCTTGCCCACCGGCGGGATGGCCCGCAGCGTGGAGAGCATGAAGCCCGCCAGCGTCTCGTAGTCGGGGGACTCGGCGAGCTCGAGCCCGAACGCCTGGTTGACCTGATCCACCGGGGCGCGCGCCGAGATCAGCCAGCCGCCCTCGGGCGCGCGGCGCCACAGGTGGCCGGCGTCATCGTACTCGTCGACGATGTCACCCACGATCTCCTCCAGGATGTCCTCCAGGGTGATCAGGCCGACGGCCCCGCCGAACTCGTCGACCACGATGGCGGCCGACGCCGCCTCGCGCTGGAGCAGGATGAGAATGTCGTCCACCTCCTGGCGCTCCGGCACGAAGAACGGCGGCCGCATCAGCCCCGCGATCGTCTGGTCGGCCGACTCGGCGGCGAGCAGCTCCAGGTGGTGCAGGATGCCCACCACGTCGTCGATGCGCTCGCGATACACCGGCAAACGCGAGAAGCCCTCCCGGGCCACGACCTCGGCGGCCTCCCGCACCGTGGCGGTGTGGGGGACGGCCACCATCTCCACCAGGGGCACCATCGTGTCGCGGGCCTCCATGTCGCTGAAGGCGAAGATCCGCGAAATCATTTCTCTTTCGTCGGGATCGATGTCGCCGCCGCGGGTCACCTCGGAGTCCATCACCAGCACCAGCTCCTCCCGGGACCCCGGAGGGTGACCGCCCAGCCGCGAGATGCCGAGGATGCGGTAGAGGAAGGTGGTGTACCCCCGCACGAGGACGACGAGGGGCGTGAGCAGGCGGTGGACGACGAGGAGCGGGCCCGCCAGGAGCTCGGCGAGCTGGTTGGCGCGGGCCTGGGCCACGCCCTTGGGCACCACCTCGCCCGCGATCAGGACGAGGGGCGACATGATCAGCATCGCCAGCCACTCACCCCGCTCGGGGCTGAGGGCGGTGAGGGTGAGGGAGGCCACCGTGGAGCCCGTGACCATGCTGATGTTGGTGCCCAGGAGCGTGGTGCCGAAGAGGCGGTCGGGGTGGCTGCGAAACCACAGGACGCGCCGGGCGGCGGCCCGGCCGCCGGCGGCGGCGTCGGCCAGGTGGATGGGGTCGGCCGACACGATGGACAGCTCGGCCGCCGCGAAGAAGGCCTCGCTGACGATGCACAGGCCCACGACGAGCCAGGGCAGCAGGTGGCCGAGGACGTCAAGCATCGCGGCCCCCGGACCTGGGCCCCGCGTCGGCCGACGCAGCGTCGGTGGGTCCCGCGGTGTCCGCGGCGGCGGTCTCTGCAGCTTCGGCGGCGGTCTCTGCAGCTTCGGCGGCGGTTGCTTCAGCTTCGGCGGCAGCTGCTTCGGCGGCAGCAGCTTCGGCGGCAGCGGCCTCGGCGGCGGCGGCTTCGGCGGCCGCCTCCTCCGCGTCTTCCGCCGCCTCCTCCTCGCTGTCGGAGATGGGCCCCACCAGCTCTTCGAGCAGATCCTCCATGGTGACGAGGCCCTGGGCGCGGCCGAACTCGTCCACCACGATGGCCAGGTGCATGCGCTTGCGCCGGAACTCCTCCAGCAGCTCCGCCGCGGGCCGCGTCGGCGGGGTGTAGAGGACGCCCCGCTTCAGGCGGCGGACGGGCGTCGCGGGGTGCACACCCCAGCGGATGGCCAGCAGGTCCTTGGCGAAGACGACCCCGGTGATCTTGCGGGGGTTGCCCGTCCAGACCGGGATGCGGCTGTGGTGGTGCTGGATGGCGGCCGCGATGGCCTCGGTGACGGCCACGCGATCCGAGAGGGTGAGCATCTTCTCGTAGGGCTGCATGACGTCGGCGACCTTCAGATCGCCGAAGTCGAGCACGTTGTGGATGAGCGTGCGCTCCTGCTGCTCCACCACGCCGTCGCGGTGGCCGACGTCGATCATGGCGCGGAACTCGGCCTCCGCGATGATGCGGCCGCCGCCCTCGCCCGCGCCGCCCAGCCGCTGGACGAGGGCGTCGGTCAGCCACCGCAGCGCGCGCCGAAACGGCGTCGTCAGCCACTTCACGAAGGTGATGGGCCGGGCGACCAGGCGCGCGACCCCCTCGGCCCGCCGGGCGGCGATGGTCTTGGGGGTGATCTCGCCGAAGACGAGCAGCAGCGGGACGACCAGCGCCCTCGGACGGCAGGCCCCGTCGCGAGGCTCGCCGGCCGTGAGCTCTGCGACCATGGAGGCCCCACCACCGAGGGCGAGGTTCGTCAGCTCGTTGCCGAAGAGCACGCGCGGCGATGAGGAGGTCGCGGGGGCCTCGAACAGGCGGCTGATAAGGGCAGTCCGTGGGCCGGCCACTGTGGGCCAGCCGGGTGCGACCCACCTTGCCGATGCTGAAGGGCGGTCTCGGAAGCCGAGAACAGCATCAGGCGTCAGCGGCCGACGAATCGGCGTCGGCATGCGGGCGCCTTGAAGTGGTCGTGCCCGGGGGCGACGGGCTGGTCGTCGAGCCAGGCCGGGCGTGGCGACCAGGCGGCCGATGCGCTACCCGGCGAAGGGCGGGGGCGGGGCGCGGTCGGGTCGGCGGCGAAGAGCGGCACGTAGTCCTCGCCTTGCTGAGGGCCCGGGTGGGATCGGCGCCGACGAGGGCGCGGTAGCCGGGAGGCCGAGGGGCGCGGCGGCGCGGGCGGGCGGGCGCCGAGGCCGCTCGCCCCGGCCAGCCGAGGCGGCGTCGGAAGAGGACCCCGTCGGAGACGTCGAGGGCGGCCCATCATGGCCCCCAGGCGGCGAGCTGGCGGGCCTCGGCCAGGTGGGGCCGCCAGCCGGCGTGCCGAAGGGCCGGCCGCCCGGGACCTGCCACCCGACGCCGGCGTCGCCGGCAGGGCCGCTGGGCGAGATCATCGCCGGCGCGGGCGCCCCGCAGCCAGGGGCGGTCGCCGGCAGGCCCCACCGACCGTGACGCTGATCACGAGGGGCCGGTGGTCCAGGTGAGGATTGCCCGCCGAGCAGGCCTCTTGCCGACGCCACCCGCGCGAACCCGTCAGCCAGGCCGCGGACCCGGGCCTCGGTGGCCCAGGCGGGGGGCAGGCAGAGCGACCAGAGCAGCCATGAGATCGGCGCCTCCGCTGGCGGCCGCATCGCTCAGGTTGGCCACGGCCGCCTGGGCGCCGATCTGCTCGGGGTGTCGAGCTGGCCGTCGAAGTGGACGCCCTCCACCAGCGCGTCGGTCGACAGCAACGCCACAAGACCGGGAGGGGCGGCACAATCGTCCGTCAAATCAGGACGTTGGCCCCACTCGGCCCAGGCCCCGGCGATGGCGGCGATGAGCGCCGCCTCGGAGGGCGGCGTCGGGGCGGGGGGCGCTATGAGTGCCCTCCGGCGGCCACGACCGGCAGGTCGAAGGTGAAGGTCGTGCCCACGCCGATGGCCGTCTCGACCCCGATGTGGCCCCCCTGGGCCTCGACGAAGCGCTTGACGATCGACAGCCCGAGGCCCGTGCCGCCGTAGGCCCGGGTGGAGGAGCCATCCACCTGGAAGAACGGCTCGAAGATGCGATCGAGGGCCTCGGGCGGGATGCCGATGCCCGTGTCCATGACCGAGAAGCGCACGACCCGCGCGCCGCCGCGGCTCGAGGGCACCGCAGACACTCGGACCACGCCGCCGGGCCGTGTGAACTTCACCGCGTTGCCGAGCAGGTTGGTGAGGGCCTGCCGCAGCCCCGCGGCGTCGGTGGCGAGCGGCGGGGTGTCGGCCTGCACGTCCACCTCGAGCTGGAGCTGGCCCTTCTGCGCCTGGGGGCGCACCGCCGACACCGCCTCGGCGACGGCGGTGGCCACCCGCACCAGCGAGCGCTCGGCGTCGGGCGGCCGGGCGTGCTCGGCCCGGGAGAAGGCCAGCACGCCCTCGATGAGATCGAGCAGGTTCTGGGACCGCTCCAGGATGGTCCGGGCGTACTCCTCCTGCTCGGCGTTGATGGGACCGGCCAGCCCCTCGGCGAGCATCTCGGCGTAGCCCATGATGGACGTCAGCGGCGTGCGCAGCTCGTGGCTCACCGTCGCCAGGAAGTTGCTCTTGAGCAGGTCGAGCTCCTGGAGGCGGGCATTCTGGGTCCTGAGGTGGGCGTTGGCCCGGGCGAGGTCGGCGTTGGCGCGCTGGAGGTCCTCGTGGGCCTCGGTGATGGACGCGAGGTGCAGCGAGCTGGTGAGGAGCGCCTTGTAGCCGGCGTGGCAGATGAGATCGACGGCCTGGAGCAGGAACCGCAGGCGGACGTGGATCTCGCTGTCGCTGAAGCGGGGGAGCTGGTGCAGGGCGACGTCCAGCAGGCTGTCGTCGGGGGAGATGGGCCCCTCGACGCGCAGGTGGTCGGCGTCGGGGAGGACGTAGGGCCCGCAGACCGCCTTCCCCAGCACCTCGTGCTCCCAGGTGACGGCCAGCAGCAGGTAGCGGCCGCCCGTCACGGGATCCTCTCGCACGATCGTCTTGTCGCCATCGAGCCGGAGGGCCTTGAGCTCGTCGACGAACGCGACGAACCGGCGCCGCGCCTCGGGCACCGCGAAGACGCGCTCGGTGAGGCCGTCGTCGCGGCTCACCTCGACGAGCTGCCCCTCGGTGCGCCCGAAGATGCGCAGCCCGACCCGGTGCAGGGCCACGAAGGTGGTGCAGAGCTCTTCGAGGAGCGCCGGCTCCAGCAGCTCGGTCAGGCGGACGGGGGTGTCGAGGGGGTTCACTCGCCCACCGCCGCGCCGATGACCCGTTCGACGAAGCCGGCCTCGTCGACCCCCAGGAGCGCCTCGAGCCCGTGGGCGGCGGCCTGGCGGCGCCAGATGAGGGCCAGGACGCGGGCGAGGGTCTCGCGGACGCCGCGGCCGTCGAGGGCCACGGCGCCCACCACCGGCAGGCGGCGGGTGCGCTCCAGGCGCCGCAGCTCATCGTCGGAGCGCACGGCGGGCAGGTCGCGCTTGTTGAACTGCAGGACCAGCGGCACCTCGTCCATCAGCACCTCGCGCAGCTCCCGGAACGAGGCGTTGTTGGTGGCCGTCTCGCGGATCTGGCTGTCGGCCACGAAGACCACGCCGTCGACGTCCTGCAGCAGCACCCGCCGCGTCGCCTCGTGCATGACCTGGCCGGGGACGGTGATCAGGCGGATGCGGACCCGGTACTCGGTGGCCGTCTTGAAGACGACCGGCAGCAGATCGAGGAAGAGGGTGCGGCGGTCGCGGGTCTCGAGCGTGACCAACCGGCCGACCGCGCCGCGGGGCAGCGCATCGCGCAAGGCCTGGAGATTCGTGGTCTTTCCGCTCAGCGCCGGGCCGTAGTACACGATCTTGAGGCCGAGCTCGCGGTCAGCGTGGTCGAGCTGCATCGGCCCCCTCCCGCGGCGTCCGGTCAGCCATTGAACTGAAACCGCGCCTGGTGGCGCGTCAGCAGGTAGTAGCCGACCGCGAAGCCCAGCACGATGAGGGCCGCCAGCGTGAGGACCACCAGGCTGCGCAGGTTGCTCTGCTGGCGGACGACCCGCTGCTCGAGCAGCCCCATCCGCGCCATGGCCGCCTTGATGACCCGCTGGCGGTAGTCGGCCACGCGCTCGTCCTCGTCGGCGCCCGGCGGAGTGAGGGTGCGGTAGCACTGCCCCGCGAACTCGAGCGCGTTGGCCGCCGCACACAGCTCGATGAAGGCGCGGTGGCCCGGCTCATCGTCCAGGTGGTCGCGCAGGGCGGCCCAGCGGGCGCGCAGGCCGTCGGCCTCGGGGCGGCCGGCGAGGGGATCGGCCAGGGTGACGCGGCCGGCCGCGGCCAGCGCGAACGAAGGCCGCAGCGGTGGCACGCCTCGGCGTCCTGGCGGTGCCCGCACTTGGGGCAGGTGAGGCCCGTCTCGGGGGCCGGGCCCGCCTCGCGCGGCGTGGCGCGGCTGGCCGTCGGGGCCAGGATGCACGCCTCCCCGCAGGTGGGACAGGTGAAGCCGAACCCCCCCGGCAGGGCCTCGAGCCCCTCGCGATCATCCGTGCCGCCGCAGTGGGCGCAGTGCACCTCCATCCCGTCATTGTGGCGGTCTGCACTCGATTGTCCAGGGGCGCGACGCGGGGTGCACGCCGTGCGTCTCTGGGGGGCGTCCGCGGGGCTGGACTTCGCTGCGCACCTCCCCAAGACTGGGGGCGACTGAGGCGGCAGGAGGCCGGGTGGTCACCGAGTTCGATCTCCATGAGCGCACCGGCGTGCCGGTGGACAGAATTCGCCAATGGTTGCGCCAGCGTGGGTTCGGCGGCCGCGCCGGCCAGCGCATCCCCCCCAACATCGAGCGGCAGTTCCTGGAGGCCCACGGCGGCCCGGGGGACCAGCGCGAGCTGCTGGTGGAGCGTCCGACCCGCCCCATCATGGGGGTGCGCCGCGCGCCCGAGGCAGCGCCCGCGCCGCCGCCGCCCGATCCGCCCGTGCCCGATCGGATGACGGTCGTCCTCGACGACAGCAGCCGTCGCAGTCGGGAGATGCTCCAGCGGATCGGCGCCCTCGAGACCCAGAACGCCGAGCTGCGGGCCGAGCTGGAGGCCGCCTCCCAGGCTCTCCGCGCAGCCCGGGAGGAGGCGCGCGTCGCCGCCCAGGCAGCCACCGCCACCGTCACCGAAGCCGAGGCGCCGGTCACCCTGGCGGAGGCCTTGTCCCGCCGGGGTCTCAAGGACCGCCAGGCTGCCGAGGCCCTGCAGACGCTGGCCGAGAAGAACCCGGCCGCGGTGCTGGCCGGCCTCACGGTCACCGACGCCTCCATCCTGGACGCCGTGCGCCCCGTCTGCGGCGTCGTCACCTGCCGCGAGGTGGCCGAGGGCCGCGGCTACCTGGTGGTCCCATCGGGGGGCGCCGCTTGCCACGTCTGCAAGGGCAGCGACAACCGCCGCTGGTTCCGGCGGATGGCCCTCGAGCTCACCCGCGCCGGCCGGCGGCGCCTGCTCATCGTCGGCGGCTCCGCGGACAGCCGGGCCGAGGTCGAGCGGCTCGGCCGCGAGGAGCCGGATCTGAGGATCCACCTCGTGGGCGAGGACCGCATCGATGGCACCCGGGCGCGGCAGCTCGTCCGGGGGCACGACGTCGTGGCCTTCTGGGTGAGCACCGAGATGAGCCACGCCGACAGCCAGCCCTTCAAGGACGCCGCGCGCCAGGACGCGGGCGTGGTGATCGCCGCCTCGCCGCCCGGTGGGCGGGGGGTGGCCGCGCTGGCCCGGGCGGTGGTGGAGGCCGTGGAGACCCAGGCCGCCAAGGGGACGCCCCGGGGCTAGGCCGGCGACCCTCCACGCGTGGGTGGTTCCGGCGCGCGCGCCGTGCTACCAAGGGTCGTCGCCACCGTGCGGAGCACACGATGTTCACCCAGAGCGCCTTCGTCCTGACCTCCAAGCCCTTCCCCCTCGAAGACATCGAGACCACCCTGGCGGCCTTCGAGGTGCTGACGCACACGCCGAAGCCCGAGGAAGATCACTGGGCTTTCGGCGGCGAGGGGCTCATCCTCGCCGGCCCGCGGCCTGGCGCGCGGGTCATCGTCGATGTCATCGATCGCGACTGGAAGGACAACCTCGACGATGACGACGATCCCATCGCCAAGGCGGTCTGGGAGGCGGGCGGCTTCGGGCCCGGTGTGTTCCCCGGTGCCATCGAGCGAGCGGGCAAGCAGGCCTGGGCGTGGAAGATCGCCGGGGCCGCCGTGCGCGCCCACACCTCCTATGTGCGCCTCCGCGCGCTGTGGGTGGACGAGGGCGGCAACCCCACGGAGCCCCCGGCCGACCGCGAGCCCCTGGAGGAGCTGGCCTTCCTGACGCTCATCGCCGCCGCGTTGCTGGCCGACGAGGAGCACACCATCTGCTACTTCAACCCCAACGGCGAGACGCTGCGGCCCAAGGAGTTCGTGCACTCCGGCCTGGACGACCACGCCCAGAGCGGCGAGCCCCCCCTCGACATCTGGACGAACCTGCGCCTGTCGCGCATCGAAGAGGGCATCGTCCGCATGGACTCGGTGGGCATGCAGCAGCTCGGCCTGCCCGACGTGGAGGCGGTCTTCCCCGAGGGGGCCTACGCCTACGACGCCGTGGATGGCTTCCTGCGGGATCTGATGTGGTACCTGCTGGACCAGGGCGCCGTGATCAAGACCGGCGACGCCGTCGACGGCCCCGGGGGGGACTGGCAGGCGACCGTGGTGGACGCCGAGGGCCCGCCGCCCCGGCCCCTCATCCGCTTCCAGCCCATGACCGCCTCGCCGAAGCTGTCGGCCTGATCCAGGTCGCCGCCGCCTCAGGCCCGCGGCCGACGGCAGCACGCCGGCACCTGCTCGCCGATCAGGCGCAGGGCCTCGATGGCCTTCTCCATGAAGTCATCCCGGCTGGTGACGACCATGCGCCGCGGGTGGCCTTCCCAGGCGGCCTGGATGCGATCGTCCAGCGCGCGCGCCTCCTCGGGAGACTCGGTGCGGACCACGTTCTGGTGGTTGTAACCCTGCGAATCTGAAGGGGTTTGCAGGTGAATGACGGCGTGGTAGCGCGCCAGCTCGGTAGCCCGGTCGGCGCCGAGCGCGGCCCAGTAGCTGGCCGCGTCGCCCGGCCAGTAGGCCACGCCGTCCAGGGTGCCGCGGTCGCAGAGCGCCAGCCCCACCCGCGCCTCGGCCAGCACCAGCGTCTCCAGCTCCCGCTGCACGTGGAAGATGGCCCGCTGGGCCGCCGCGCGGGCCGTCGGCGAGCCCTCCCGCGGGAAGCCGCCGCCGAAGATCATGCTCGCCGCCTCGGGCAGCACCGCCACATGCGGGCAGAGGGTGCGCAGCGCCATCTCCAGCACCGCCGTCTTGCCGGCCCCGGGCCCGCCCGTCACGGCCACCAGCCGCGTCTCGTGGGTCGGCTTCCGGCAGCCGCAGCTGCAGATCCCCAGGGCCAGGTGGGCCATCTCAGCTTCCTTCCGGGCGGGCCAGCCGCACCCGGGCGTCCACGGCGGCGCCGCCGCGGCCGGCCGGGGTGGCGATGAACGGGTTGAGGTCCATCTCGACGATGGCCGGGAAGTCTTCGATGAGCTGGCTGACGCGCAGCAGGACCCCCTCGATCAGGGCCACATCGGCCGGCTCGCTCCCGCGATGGCCCGCCAGCAGCGGCCAGCCGCGCACCTCCCGCACCATCCGGGCGGCGTCGGCGTCGGTCAGGGGGTGGACGCCGAAGGCCACGTCCTCCATGAGCTCCACGAAGACGCCCCCCAGGCCGAACATGACCAGGTGGCCCACCGTGGGATCCGCCACCGCGCCCACGATGACCTCCTGGCCGCCGGTCAGCATCCGCTGCACCAGGTAGCGGTCGCCGGTGCCGGCCGGCAGGCGCTCGCGCAGATCCCAGAACGCGCCCTTGATCTCGCCCGGGGAGCGCAGGTTGACCTGCACGCCGCCGACGTCCGACTTGTGCAGGATGCCGGGGTCATCGACCTTCAGGACCACCGGGTAGCCCACCTCGTCGGCGAAGGCGATGGCCTCCTCGGGGGATCGCACCGTCCGGCTCGCCACCGTCGGCACACCGTAGGCGGCGAGCAGCGCCAGGGCGTCGGCGGCGGAGAGCCAGGGGTGGGGGCTCTCGAGGCCGGCGGCGATGATCGCCCCGGCCCGGGCCCGATCCACCGCGAAGCGCTGCACCTCGCCCGCCGGCCGGGCCCGCCAGGCCTGGAACTTCGCCATCGCCGCGAGGGTCTGGGCGGCGCTCTCGGGGAAGGGGTAGCTCGGGATGCCTGCCGCCGCCAGCAGCGCGATGCCCTCGTCCCCCTGGGAGCGGCCCATGAAGCACGCCAGCACCGGCTTCTCGCCCGCCGTGGGCGCGACCCCCTCGACGATCGCCCGCGCGACCGCGGGTGGATCGGTCACGACGGGGCTCACGAAGATCACGAGCAGCGCGTCCACGGCCGGATCCGCCAGCAGGCGCTTCGCGCAGGCCGCGTACTGGGCCGGCGTCGCCTGCGCGATCATGTCGACGGGGTTCTGCACGGAGGCCTCGGCCGGGAGCACCGCCGCCAGGTCCGCCCGCGTCTCGGGGGCCAGCGGCGCCATGGTCAGGCCGAAGTGGACGGCCGCGTCGGTGGCCATGATGCCCGGCCCGCCCGCGTTCGTGAGCACCGCGACGCGATCGCCGGGCGGCAGCGGCTGCTGGCAGAAGCCCCGCGCCAGGGCGAAGAGCTCGGCGACGGTGTTGCAGCGGATGACCCCGCAGCTCTTGAAGAGGGCGCTCGCGGCCCGATCGCCGCCGGCGAGGGAGCCGGTGTGGGAGCTGGCGGCGGCGGCCCCCTGGGTGGTGCGGCCCGACTTCACCGCCAGCACGGGCTTGCCCCGACCGCGGGTGATGCCGCGCGCCAACTGCGCGAAATGACGAGGGTTTCCGAAGCTCTCCAGGTAGAGCAGGATGACCCGCGTCAGCGGATCCTCGGCCCAGAACGCCAGCAGGTCGTTGCCCGAGACGTCGGCCTTGTTGCCCAGCGACACGAACTGGCTGATGCCCAGGCCCACCGCCCGCGCCGTGGCCAGGACCACCTCCCCGAGGGCCCCCGACTGGCTGGCGAAGGCCGCGCCTCCCGGCAGGGGCAGGGTGGTGCCGAAGCTCGCGTCCAGGTTCACCGCCGGATCGGCGTTGATGACGCCCATGCAGTTGGGCCCGACCATGCGCATGCCGTGGCTGCGGACGATGGCCAGCACCTCGGCCTCGAGGGCGCGCCCGGCGGGTCCGACCTCCCGAAACCCGGCCGTGATGACCACCAGGCCCCGCACGCCCCGCGCGGCGCAGGCCCGCACCACGTCGGCCACCTGGGCGGCCGGCACCGCGATGACCGCCAGGTCCACCGGATCGGGGACGGCCTCGATGCTGGGCCACGCCCGCATCGAGAGCACATGCCCGGCGTCCGGGTGCACCGGGTGCACCGGGCCCTCGAAGCCGAAGCGGACCAGGTTCTTGAGGATCTCGCGGCCGATGCTGCCATCTCGGCGCCCGGCGCCGATGACGGCGACGGACCGGGGCCGGAGGATGGCGTCGAGGCCATGGTGGGGCGAGTCGGGCTGCACGGCACCTCCTGGACGCGCCGATCTACCACGACGGCGGCGCGGGCGCACCCGCCGCGGTCAGCCCGGCGGGGCGAACGCGAGGACGCGCTCCGCGACGGCCCCGGTGGCCTCCAGAGGGAGGAAGTGCCCGACATCGCTCAGGATTTCGACCTGGTACGGGGCGCCCGCCGGCGGCTCGACCGCCGTGAAGACCTCCGCCCCCATGCAACCATCCCGGGCGCCTCCGAGCACCAGCGTCGGGCAGGGCAGGGGCCGCGTCGCCAGCGTCCACAGATCTCGGGAGCGCAGCAGGCCGCGGTAGTAGCCCAGGGCGGTGGCCAGGCTGCCCGGCGCCCCCAGCGTGCGCTTGACGGCCGCCACTCGCCCGGCGGGCGGCTCGAAGCCGGGGCTCCACCGCCGCCAGAGGGCGTCGATCAGGGCGAAGTCGCGTGCCCGCACGGCCGCCTCGGCGCCGGGGACCTGGAAGCCCAGCATGTACCCGCTGCGCAGGATCTGGCGCGGGTGGTGGCGCAGCGCGGGCAGCAGCACCGACGGCGGAGGGACGGAGAGGGCCACCAGCCGCCGGATGCGGTGCGGGTGGAGGGTGGCGGTCGCGTAGCCGATGGCCGCGCCCCAGTCATGGCCCACCAGCACCGCGTCGTCCGCGCCCAGTGCGTCCAGCCAGCCCACGACATCGGCCGCGAGGGTGCGCAGCGTCGTCACCGGCTGCCGGGGCACCTCGGTGGGCGCATACCCGCGCAGGAAGGGCGCCACCACGCGGTAGCCGCCCAGCGCCCGGGCCAGCGGCAGCATGGAGTCGGCGTCGTCGGGGAACCCGTGCAGCAGCAGCAGCAGGGGCCCCTCGCCCACGGCCCGGGCGGCGAAGCGCAGGCCGTTGGCCGAGAGGGTGAGCGTCTCGACCATCAGCCCCGGCGGCGCCGACGGACCAGCGGCAGGGCCAGCACCAGCAGGCCGAAGAAGGCGCCGCCGCGCTGGACGGGGCTGGCCTGGCAGCCGCTCGTCGTCTCGCCGCGCACCCCGCGGGCGCCGGGCGGGAGCGGAGGCACGGGCGTCGCGCCGGTGCCCGCGTCGTCCAGATCGGGCAGCGGATCGTGGGGCTCCTCCCCGGCGTCGCGGCGAGCCGGCGGAGGAGGCGGCGGATCGGTGGGGACGGCCGCGTCCGGGGGCGGGGGCGGGGGCCCGGCGTCGGGATCGGGGGCCGGGCCAGGGCCCGCCGCCACCGCGAACGCCAGGCGATCCAGGCCGCCCGCGGCGTCGGGCTCGAACCGGACCTGCTGGATCTCGCCGCTCCAGCCGGGCAGGCCCGCCAGATCGGCCTCGCCGTCGACCCGCACCGACCGCTGGGCGTCGAAGCCCTCGCCGGCGTGGCGCCAGTACAGGCGGCCCGCCAGCCCCACGGCCTGCACCCGGGTCAGGCGGTCGGCGTCGATGTGCGTGAACGGGCTGACCGCCCCGCCGGCCGGGACCTGCAGGACGCCTCCCGGCGCCCGCAGCGCCGCCCGATCGACCCCCTCGAAGCCTTCGACCAGCGTCGGATCCGAGGCGTCGAACGTCCACACATCCGGGGAGAACACATCGAACTCGGCCAGCACCTTCAGGTCGCCGCCGTTGAACGTCTGCCCGTCGTTGTTGCGCGCCGCGCCGCCCCAGTCCGGCTTCTCGTAGAAGGCGCCCATGCGGGCGATCCAGGTGCGGACGGGCACGGGCGCGCCGGCCGCGAGGCTGCTGCCCTCGCCGCGCAGCGTGAACGCGACGCGTGCGGTGGCGCCGGGCTGGATGGCCGGCACGCTGACCTCGATGGTCGCGCTCGGGCCCCCCAGGGCGGCCCCGGCGTCGCGGCCGTCCACCTGGGCGGCCACCGCCGAGAACGACGCCGGCAGCGCCATCTTGAGGGTGGTCCCCGCGGGGGTCGCCGCGCCGCCGCTGTTCGTCAGCTCGATGGCCAGCTCGAACCGCCGGCCGGCGTAGACGTCGAAGATGTCCACGCTCCAGCCCTGCCGGACGAAATCGGCGCAATCATAGGTACTTGCGGGATCGATGCACGGCTCGGCGTCCACCCGGCTCAGGCGCTGGCGCAGCTGCAGATCGGGCCGCGGATCGGCGCAGCCGTTGCCCACGGTCGCGCCCGGGTAGTAGTGCTCGACCATCCACCGGTAGGTCTGGCCGCGCTGGTCGGCCCAGCGCTGCGTCCCCCACTGGCACATGCCGCGCCCGTGGCCGTTGCGGGCCCGGCCGCTGCACAGGGGCTCCGAGACGCCGAACTCGGTGGGATCGCTGTTCTCGGCGCTGTACTCGGCGTTGATCATGGCGCCGTCCCGCGTGACCACCTCGCAGGCGGTGGCCCGCACGGCGTCGTCGGCCCGGGCGTTGCGATCGTCGGCGTAGACCTGGCTGCGGGCGGTGTCGTCGACGTCGGCGCAGTCGTACTTGCCGCCGTTGAGCACCCAGTTGGCGGCGTAGGTCCGCGCCGCCACCGCGCCCGCCTTCAGGCTCTCCAGGTGCCAGGACGGGATCCACTCGTGGGGCACCACGCCGCGGACGTACTCCTCCAGGGGGATGACATCCACGCGGCCCCGGCACGAGTCGTTCTCGGCGCCGCGGCGGTACACCCGGACGGTGGCCGGCAGCTCCAGCGCGCCCTTCAGGACGGGGCGGTGGGGCAGCAGCTCGGCGTCGGAGAGGTGGGGGCCCGGCGGCGGGCGATGAGCAGCTCGCGGGCGCCCGGCGTGAGATCGGCGTCGTCGGGATCGTCCTGGTCGCGGGCCATACGGTTGAGCTCGCGGGCGTCGAGCACCGCGTCGACGGCGTCTTCGTCGACCTGGGCCGGCCAGAGGATCACGTCGGCGCCGAGGAGCTGCCCTCGAGGTACCCGGGCGCCTGGGCCGAGACGGCGCGGAAGCCCGCCGGCAGCGCCACCGAGAACCGGCCCTCGGCGTCGGCGTGCACCCGTCGCAGGGTGCCGGGGACCTCGACCTCGGCGCCGGCGATGGGGGCGCGGGTCAGGGCGTCGAGCACCCGGCCCTCCTGGACGATCCCGGCGGCCTTCTCGGCGTCGACGGGCGCTCGCGTGGGGGCGGATCCACGCAGGCGACGAGGGAGAGGGCGAGCAGGGGCGTGACGCGCATGAGCTCCTCCGAGCGGCCGGCCGGGGAGGGACGCAGGCCCGTCCCCGGTTTGCCGCCTGATTCCAGCGGTATCCAGGCGACCCGGCCGCAGGCACACTGGGCGAGTCGCCGGGCGACGGTAATGGCTCGGCGGTGGGAATCACGTGGAGGCGCGGTGCGCGGGGTGTGGGTCGGCGCGATGGTGCTCGGGCTGTGGGGCTGCGGGGCCGGTCCAGGTGACGGTGCCGGGGGGGCCGGGGGCGCCGCGCCGTGCGTCTGGTGCGCCGACGCCCCCCCGTACGCGCGCCGCTGTCAGGCCACGATGGTCGCCTCGGGAGGGCAGCTCGTGTGCACGATGACGGGCTCGACCGCCTGTGCGAGGCGCCGACGCGCTGCGGCCCGCCGCCGCCGTGAAGGCTGCGGGCTTGCGCCCGGGCGCCGGTTGTCCGACCTTCGGGGCGAGGCGTGCAGGAGGGCGTGCATGGCGAGGGTGCTCGACGCGAGCGAGGACGCGGCCCTGGGGCGGTTCCTGGCCGGCCTGCGGGTGCGGGTGGTGATGGCGTGCGTGGGCGTCCCGTTCCTCGTGTTCGCGACCCACTACGACCACGCGGCCGGCCCATGGGTCCACCGCCTGCTCTGGGTGGTGGGGCCCGTGGCGGGGTTCCTCATGGCGTCGGGGGCCCAGGGCTTTCCGGGTCCAGAGCGCGGGTCTCGCGTTCGGCCTCGGGGCGGCCGCGGAGATGTATGCGGCCGTGATGGGCTTCTACGACTCGCCGCTCTCGGTGGAGCAGGTGCCCGTCGCCGAGGCCATCGCCGAGCTGCTGGGCCTCATCGGCATGCTGGCCCTGGTGGGCGGCATCCGCGGATCGGCCGAGGACGCCCAGGCCCCGGCCCTGGTCAGCCGGTGCCACCGGGCCAGCGCCAACCTGCTCGTCGCCTTCGTCTGCCTGCTCATCGTGCGGGCGGTCATGTGGCTGGGAGGCCGGTGGGCTGGCGGCGATGATCATCGCCGGGGTGGTGGTCGCCTTCGTGACCGTGGCGCTGCTCAACGTGGTGAGCGTGACGGGTGCCATCCGTGCGCTGGAGCAGCTCGAGCCCGAAGAGGAGGCGTCGTGAGCGAGGCGGGCGCCGTCGCGCTGGTGGATCGCATGCTGGAGCGCGCGGTGGCCGAGGGGGCCAGCGACGTGCACGTCGAGCCCCGCGACGACCTCGTCCGGGTGCGGTTTCGCATCGACGGGATGCTGGTGGAGCGCCCCACCGTGCCCGCGGATCTGCGCGGGGCGGTGGTCAGCCGCCTCAAGGTGATGGCTCGCCTCGACATCGCCGAGAAGCGGCTGCCGCAGGATGGCGCCTTCCGCCTCGACTACCCGGCGCGGGCGGTGGACGTCCGGCTGAGCACCTTCCCCACCGAGTACGGCGAGAAGGTGGTGCTGCGCCTGCTGGTGCAGGACGACGCGCGCCTCACCTTCGAGCGCATGGGCATGGGCCCGGCCCTCGCGAGCCGCCTGCGGGCGCTCTCGGCGCGCCCCCATGGCATGGTGCTCGTCACCGGCCCCACCGGCAGCGGAAAAACCACCAGTCTTTACGCCATGTTGCGGCAGATGGACGCCCGCAGTCGCAATGTGCAGACGCTGGAAGATCCCATCGAGTATCGCTTCCCGGATGTCATCCAGGGGCAGGCCAACCCGCGCATCGGGTTCACCTTCGCCACGGGCCTGCGGGCCATCCTCCGCCAGGATCCGGACGTCATCCTGGTGGGCGAGATGCGCGACGCCGAGACGGCCGAGATCGCCTTCAAGGCCGCGCTGACCGGCCACCTGGTGCTCTCGTCCCTGCACACCGCCAGCGCCATCGAGACGTTCGTGCGCCTCTTCGATCTGGGGCTGGAGCGATACGTGGTGGCGTCGGCCCTCGAGGCCGTGCTGGGCCAGCGGCTCGTGCGGACGCTCTGCACCGCCTGCCGGCAGCGCGTCGAGATCGACGCGGGCACCCGGGCCATCCTCGGCCCCCGCCACGCGGACCTGCACTACACCTTCCAGGCGGTCGGCTGCACGAAGTGCGGCGGCACGGGCTACCTGGGCCGGCTGGGCATCTTCGAGCTGGTCGAGGTGGACGACGATCTGGCCGATCGGGTCAAGTCACCCGCCACCACCCGCGCCGAGCTGCGGCAGACCATGGAGGCCCGGGGCCTCTTCGGGCTGCGGGCCGCCGGCTTCGAGCTGGTGCGGGCGGGCCGGACGTCGGTGGCCGAGGTCGTCCGCGTCGCCTGAGCGCCGCTACTCCCCCTTGAAGACGGGATCGCGCTTCTCGGCGAAGGCCTGGAGCGCCTCCACCCGGTCGCTGGTGGGGATGGTCACCGCGTAGCAGGCGCGCTCCCAGCGCAGGCCCGCCTCGATGGGCAGGTCGAAGCCCTGGTCGATGGCGGCCTTCGCCTGGGTCTGGCTGATGGGGGCGCACCGCGTGACCTCGGCCGCCAGCGCGCTGGCCGCCGCCAGGTGGTCGTCGGCGACCCGGTTGACCAGCCCCAGCTCCAGGGCCCGATCGGCGTCCACCCGGCTACCGGTCTGGATGAGCTCCTTCGCGCGAGCGATGCCGATCAGGCGCGGCAGGCGCTGCGTGCCGCCGGCCCCGGCAGGATGCCCAGCCGGGCCTCGGGCAGCCCCAGGATGGTGCCCGTGCGGGCGACGCGCAGGTCGCAGCACAGGGCCAGCTCCAGCCCCCGCCCAGGGACACGCCGTGGATGGCGGCGATCCACACCTTCGGCGAGGCGGCGATGGCGTCGAACGTGCGGTTGAGCAGGCCCACGAAGGCGCGCACCTCGGGCTCGGGCATGCCCTGCCGCCCTTCAGGTCGGCCCCGGCGCAGAAGGCGTGGGGGCCTGCCGCTGAGGATGACCGCGCGGACGGTGCGGGCCTCGGCCACGCGCTCCGCCACGGCCAGCAGGCCGGTGACGACGGCCATGCCCAGGGCGTTGCGGCGCTCGGGGGCGTTGATGCGGACATGCCAGACCGGGCCTCGGTCCTCGACGATGATCTTCTCGGAATCCATTGTGATCCTCAGTGCTTGCGAGAGGCGGAGAGCGCCGCAAGGGCCCGGCCGGGCAGGTCGCGATCCAGCAGATCGCGGGGCGTGACGCCGGCATCGACGAGCTTCTCCAGGTTCACGCTCGTCTCGATGCCCATGCCCTGGAGCAGGTACACCAGGTCCTCGGTGGCCAGGTTGCCGCTGGCGCCCGGGGCGTACGGACAGCCGCCCAGCCCGCCGACGCTGGCGTCGAAGGTGGTGATGCCTATGTCCAGGCCGACCAGGCAGTTGGCCAGCGCGGTGCCGCGGGTGTCGTGCATGCATGGCCAGGCGGTCGGCGGGGAGGGCGGCCAGCAGCACGTCCAGCAGGCGCCGCGTCTGCAACGGGGTGCCGACGCCGATGGTGTCGCCCAGGCTGACCTCGTAGGCCCCCATGGCGAGGAGGCGGGCGCTGACGTCGCGGACCACCTCCGGGGCCACGGCCCCCTCGTACGGGCAGCCCCACGCCGTGCTGACGTAGGCCCGCACCGCCACCCGGCGGCGGCGCAGCGCTCGAACACGGGCTCGAAGGCCGGCCACGTCCCGGACCGGGTCTTGTTGATGTTGCGCTTGTTGTGGGTCTCGGAGGCCGACATGAAGACCGCCACCTCGGCCAGGCCCGCCGCCAGCGCCCAGTCCAGCCCGCGCTCGTTGGGGACGAGCGCGGTGTAGCGGCCCCGCACTCGGGGGCTCGGCCCGCAGGGCCTGGGCCACGAACTCCGCGTCCGCCAGGGGCGGATCCAGCGCGGGTTGACGAAGCTGGTGATCTCGATGCGCGGCAGGCCGGCCGCCGTGAGGGCCGCGATCAGCCGCAGCTTGCCCTCGGTGGGGACGACGGCGGCCTGTTCTGCAGGCCGTCCCGGGGGCCGACCTCATAGACGCGCACGCGGGGGGGCAAGGCCTCGGAACA
The DNA here is from genome assembly GCA_041389985.1 of bacterium. Classification (GTDB taxonomy): domain Bacteria; phylum Myxococcota_A; class Bradymonadia; order UBA7976; family UBA1532; genus JACKDP01. The sequence continues at coordinate 57,145 of JAWKQS010000034.1, read as the reverse complement.
TGGCGAAACTCTGAGCCTTTCAGGCGGAGAGGCCCCGCAGGAGCTCCCGGGCGATGACGATGCGCTGCACCTCGCTGGTGCCCTCGTAGATGCGCGTGATGCGGGCGTCGCGGGCGAGCTGCTCCACCCGGGCCGTGGCGTCCTGGCCGGCGAGGCCCAGGCTGCGCAGGGCGTGCTGGCAGACGCGGCCGGCCATCTCGGTGCAGTAGAGCTTGGCCATCGCGGCGGGGCGGGTGAACGGGCGGCCGGCGTCCTTCAGGCTCGCGGCCCGCAGGCACAGGCCGAAGCCGGCGCGCACCCAGGCGTCGGCCTCCCCGGCGCGCACGGCGGCTTCGGCGTCGGCGGGGTGGGCGCGGGCGTAGGCAGCGGCCGCGTCGCGGGCCGCGGTGGCGATGCCGCAGGCCTGGGCGCTGACGCCGACGCGGCCCTCGTCCAGGCTGGCCATCGCGAGATGCGAAAGCCGATGCCCTCGGGGCCGAGGCGGTGGGTCGCCGGCACCCGGCAGCCCTCCAGCACGAGCTGGGTAGTGGCCGAGGCGCGCAGCCCCATCTTGTCTTCGGGCTTCGTGGCCGTCAGGCCAGGCGCATCGGCCTCGACCAGGAAGGCACTGATTCCCTCGACTTTTCGGTGGCATCCGTCCGCGCCATGACCAGGAGACCCCAGCGTGGCCGCCGCTGGTGACCCAGGCCTTGGTGCCATCGAGCACGTAGTCGGCGCCATCGCGCACCGCCCGGGTGGTCAGGACGAGGCGTCGCTGCCGGCGCCAGGCTCGCTCAGGCTGAACCCGGCCGCGGCCCACTCCCGCTGGTGATCGCGGCAGGAAGCGGGCGCGCTGGTCGTCGTCGCCGAAGGCCTCGATGGCCTCGGCCACCATGTTGGTGACCATCATCGCCACGGTCGTCGCGGCGCAGGCCGCCGCCAGCTCACGCACCGCCAGCGCGTAGGCCACCGCGCCGGCCCCCAGCCCCCCGTGGTCGGGGTGGATGTTCACGCCGAAGAGCCCGGCCCGGGCCAGCGCCCGCAGGTGCTCGGCCGGGAACGTCTCGTCGGCGTCGAAGGCGCTCGCGTGGGGGCCAGCAGCTCGCGGGCGAGCCGGCGGGCCGTCGCCTGGGTCGTGGCCTGGGCGGCCGTGAGCGCGGCGTCCATCAGCGCCCCGAGAACCGCGCGTCGCGCTTCTCGGTGAAGGCCGCCATGCCCTCGCGGGCGTCGGCCGTGGCGAACAGGAGGGCGAAGGCGTCGCGCTCGAGGGCGTTGCCGGTGGCCAGCGGGCCCTCGAGCCCCCGGGCCTGGGTGGCCTTGGCGGCGCGGACGGCCACCGGCCCCATGGCGGCGATGCCCTCGGCGATGGTCTGCACGCGCTCGCGCAGCTCGGCGGGCGGGAAGACGTCCAGGCAGAGGCCCAGGCTCCGGGCCTCGGCGGCCCCCACCATGCGCCCCGTCACCACCAGCTCCAGCGCGCGCATCGGCCCGATGCGGCGGGCCAGGCGCTGGGTGCCGCCGAAGCCGGGGATGAGCCCCAGCTTCACCTCGGGCTGGCCGAACCGGGCGTTCTCGGCGGCGTAGACCAGGTCGCAGGCCAGGGCCAGCTCGCAGCCCCCGCCGAGGGCGAAGCCGTTGACGGCGGCGATCACCGGCACCGGCAGGGCCTCCAGGGCGCTGAGCACCCGGTGGCCCAGGGCCGAGAACGCCGCGGCCTCCGCCGGGCTCATGGTGGCCATCTCGCCGATGTCGGCGCCGGCCACGAAGGCCTTCTCGCCGGCCCCCGTGAGGATGACCGCCCGCAGATCGGTCGCGTCCGCCGCGAGGGCGGCGATCTCGGCTTCGAGCTCCGTCAGCACGGCCATGCTGAGGGCGTTGAGGGCCTTGGGCCGGTGGATCTCCATCCACGCGATGCCGCCGGTGCAGCTGACCTTGACCAGATCCATCGCTCAGCCCTTCGCGCTGTAGTCGTAGAAGCCCCGACCCGACTTGCGGCCCAGCCAGCCCGCGTCGACGTACTGCCGCAGCAGCGGGCAGGGCCGGTACTTCGAGTCCCCGGTGCCGGTGTGCAGGACCTCCATGATGGCCAGGCAGGTGTCCAGGCCGATGAAGTCGGCCAGGGTCAGCGGCCCCATGGGCTGGTTGGTGCCCAGCTTCATGCCCACGTCGATGTCTTCCACCGAGCCGATGCCCTCGTAGAGCGCCACGACGGCCTCGTTGATCATGGGCATCAGCACGCGGTTGACGATGAAGCCGGGCATGTCGCGGGCCAGCACCGTCGTCTTGCCCATCCGCTCGGCGAGGCCCTTCACGGCCGCGTAGGTGGCGTCGCTGGTGGCGATGCCGCGGATGATCTCGACCAGCTTCATGACCGGCACGGGGTTCATGAAGTGCATGCCGATGACGAGCTCCGGGCGGCTTGTCGCGGCGGCGATGCGGGTGATGGGGATGCTCGACGTGTTGGTGGCGAGGAGCGCACCAGGGCGGCAGATCCCGTCCAGTTCCGCGAAGATACGCTTCTTGAGGCCCTCGCTCTCGCTGGCGGCCTCGATGGCGAGATCCACGTCGGCGAAGTCGGCCAGGCCGTCGGCGGGGAGCAGGCGGCCGGCGATGGCGTCGCGCCCTCCGCCGTCAGGCGGCCCTTCTCCACCTCGCGGCCCAGGCGCTTGACGATGCCCGCCACGCCCCGCCCGCCGTGGCCCGATCCACGTCGGCCAGGCGGACCGTGAGGCCCACCGTCGCCGCGACCTGCGCGATGCCGGCGCCCATCTGGCCGGCGCCCACCACCCCGATGCGCTCGATGGTCATGCTCAGCGCTCCACGATCAGGGCCACGGCCTCGCCGCCGCCGATGCACAGGCTGGCCAGGCCGCGCTTCGCGTCGCGGGCCTGCATGGCGTGCAGCAGCGTGACCAGGATGCGGCAGCCGCTGGCGCCGATGGGGTGGCCGAGGGCCACCGCGCCGCCGTTGACGTTGACCCGGTCCGCGGGCAGCTCGGCGATGCTGTTGACGGCCAGGGACACCACCGAGAACGCCTCGTTGACCTCGTACAGGTCGATGTCCGCGGGGGTCAGGCCGGCCTTCTTGAGCACCTTCTGGATGGCGTAGGCGGGGGCGGTGGTGAACCACTCCGGGGCCTGGGCGTGCTGGCTGGTCTGCTTGATGGTGGCCAGGATGGGCAGGCCGTGCTCCTCGGCGTAGGCCCGGCTCGTCACCACCACCGCGGCCGCGCCGTCGTTGAGGCTGCTGGCGTTGGCGGCCGTGACCGTGCCCGTCTTCTCGAAGGCGGGGCGCAGCCCGGCGAACTTGTCGGGGCGGCCGCGGCCCGGCTCCTCGTCGGTGGTCACCATCAGCGGGTCGCCCTTGCGCTGGGGCACCGGCACCGCGACGATCTCGGCGTCGAAGGCGCCGGCCTGCTGGGCGGCCATGGCCCGCTGGTAGCTGCCGGTGGCGAAGGCGTCCTGGGCCTCGCGGCTGACGTCGCAGTCCCGCGCGCAGATCTCGGCGGCGCTGCCCATGTGGAAGTCGTTGTAGACGTCCCACAGGCCATCCTTGACCATGGAGTCGATGACCTGCTTGTGGCCCATGCGCATGCCGTCGCGGGCGTCGGGCAGCAGGTACGGCGCCTGGGACATGTTCTCCATGCCGCCGGCCACCACCACCTGCGCGTCCCCGGCCCGGATGGCCTGGGCCGCCAGCATGACCGCCTTGAGGCCGGAGCCGCAGACCTTGTTGATCGTCATGCACGGGGTGCCGCGATCGAGGCCGGCGAACAGGGCGGCCTGGCGGGCCGGGGCCTGGCCCAGCCCGGCGGGCAGCACGCAGCCCATGATGACCTCGTCGACGGCATCCGCCGCCACGCCGGCGCGCTCGAGGGCCGCCTTGATGGCCACCGCCCCCAGCCGGGGGGCCGCCACCGAAGCCAGCGCCCCCCCGAAGCTCCCGATGGGCGTCCGCGCCGCCCCGACAATCACCGCGTCAGTCATCTCGTGTATCCTCGTCCACCGTGCGCGTCGCGGTCGTAGCAGAACCCCCAGGGGGCGTCAATGAACAAACCCGGCCTTGCCGGCATTTCCGCCGTGTTTCTGCTGGCTTGCGATGCAGAACCTCCGGCATTGGAGGTGGCCTTCACCACCGCCGCCCAGACGGCCGGCGGGTGCGGTGAGGCCCCCACCCGGGGCCTGCCCCCCGAGGTGGATCGCGTCGTGGTGCAGCTGCGCGACGTGGCGGGGGAGTGGCAGACGCTGGACGAGATCCCCCGGGACGGCGGCAACGGCGCCCTGCTGGAGCGGGTGCCGGTGGGGGTGGCCGATCTGCGCCTCGTGGGCTGCGAGGGACCTGCGGGCCGGTACGAGGCGCGCCCCGCCATCGAAGAGATCCCCGACAGCCGCAAGCGCACGGTGGTGGCCCACTTCCGGCGCGCGGGCAGCCTGACCTGCGCGGGCACGGGCTTCGGCCCCGCCTACGACGCCTTCGCGGCCCTCCCCCGGAAGATGGCCTTCGGGACGGCCCTGGGCCTGCCGGGCCAGGAGCAGCTGCTGGTGATCGGGGGGGCGGGGGAGGTGCTCGACGAGCGCCTCCAGGCCGGCGACGACGGGCTGGAGTGGACCTGTTCGACCGCCGCGAGAGCCTGTTCTGGCCCGGCCTCGAGCGGGCGGTGCCCCTGACGCGGCGCGCCCTCGACACCGGCCGCGTGGGCCTCGACGCGCTGCCCTGGCAGGTGGGCACCCACCTGGGCGTGCTGCTGGTGGGTGGCACCGCCGATCTGGCGCTGCGGACGCCCCCGCGCTGCCCCAGGAGTCGTTCGCCCAGGGGCCGCTGGTGCCGGCCGAAGAGCTGGTGGGCGAGCCGGGGCGGCCTTCTTCGACGCCACCACGGGCGCCGTGACGCCCGTGGTCACGGCGGACGGCCAGGGCCTCGTGCCCCGGGTGCTGGCGGGCGTGGGCCGGGCCCGCGACGGCCGCGTCCTGCGGGCGGGGGCTGGGCGAGGGCCCGCCGCCAGCGCCGCCGCCGAGGTCTTCGCGGCCGGCGCGGTGGCGCGCCACACCCTGCCGGCGCCGCTCCTCGGCCCCACCGTCACCCCCTCGGCGCCGACGCCTTCCCTGGTGTGGGGGCCGACGTCGCGGGCTGCGGCCAGACGCCGGGCTACCTGGTGACGCTGGATCCGGTCTTCGCGGCCACACCCTGCAGATCCCGGCGCGCCGTCCTGCGATGACGGCTGCCGGGACTGGTACGCCTCGGCCTACACACGGCGACGCCCTCGCGGCCGACGCGGAGGGCCGCCCGCAGGTGCTCATCGTGGGGGCCTCGTCGTCCGGGGCCGGGATCTGCTGCAACCCCGATCCGGGCGGGCAGTGCAGCCCCAACGCCTTCGTGCTGACGGTGGACGTGGCCGCCGCGAGCGCGGCCGTCGCGCCGGTCGCCGTCCCCGAGTCCGCCCAGCCGGGCGTACGCCGCGCGCTGCACCGGGCCGCCGCCACCGGCGAGCGGGTCTTGCTGAGCGGTGGATGGGGCAGCTTCGGCAAGCCCACCTCGTTCGTGGCGGGGACGACGTGCTCTTCTACGACGACGCCGTGCCCGCCGGCACCATCACCGCCGCCCCGCCCATGGGCCGGCGGCGCTTCGGCCACATCGCGGCCGAGCTGCCCGAGGGGCGGGTGCTGCTGGCGGGCGGCGTCGCCCCCGCCAGGTCGTGCTCGACGCCGCCGGCGCGGCCACCTTCGTCGACCCTGGCGCTGACCGACGCCGCCGAGCTGCACGCCGCTCATCCAGGAGGATCCTGCCCGGCGGCCTTCGCCGCGGACGACGCGGAGGTCGCGCCGGCGGTCGACGCGGGCGCGAGGGACGGCGGCTCGTGAACCCGGCCCTGGCCGAAGCGGGGTTCGTCCACCTGCCCGGCCTGCTGGACGCCGCCCAGGTCGAGGCCGCCCGGGCCGATCTGGATCGCCTCGCGTCGACGGGCGCAGTCCTCAATGATTACGGTCGGTTGGGTCATAATATCTGGCAGACCAGTCCCGCCATCGGGGCGCTGGTCCGGGTGGCTGCTGGCCCGCGCGGCGGCCGAGGTGCTGGGGGAGCCGGCCGTCGTCTTCTTCCAGGACGGCCTCGTCTGGAAGCCGCCCGGTGGCGCGACGCCCATCTGGTGGCACCAGGATCACAGCTACCTGCCCCTCGCCGCGCCCACGGCGCTGACCCTGTGGGTGTGCTTCGACGACGCGGACGAGCAGGCGGGGTGCCTCGCGTACGTGCCGGGCAGCCACCGGCTGGGCGACCGCCAGCCGGCCGACTTCGCGGGGGACGGCCGCGCCGATCCGGGACTGCCCCCCATGGACGTCGAAGGGCGCCCCACCGTCCTCGTCCCCGTTCGGGCCGGGGATGCCATCGCCCACGACGTCCGGGTCTGGCATATGTCGGGCCCCAACCGCAGCGCCCACGAGCGCCGGGCCCTGTCCACGACCTGGGTCACGCCGGCCGCCCGCTGGGATCCCGCCCGGGCCCCGAGTCCGTTCACGTGGCGGCTGCGGCCCGCCGCCGGCGCGCCCCTCACGGGCCCGCTCTTTCCCCGCTTCGACCGGGCGAAACCCTGAGAAAAAACAGGCGCGTGGCGGGTTTTCGCCGAAGAGGCTCCGGTCCGGGCGAGGGTTTCTGTATGCTGCGCGACCCGTGAAGCCCTTCCTCGAAATCGCGGAGGCCGGCGGCCTCCTCTTCGATGGCGCCATCGGCTCGCTCCTGTATGAGCGCGGCGTCTTCCTGACCCAGTGCTTCGAGGCGGTCTGTCTCGAGCAGCCGGGCCTCGTCCGTCGCATCCACGAGGAGTACCTGCAAGCGGGGGCCCGGGCCCTCACCACCAACACCTTCGCCGCCAACCGGGTCAAGCTGGGCCACCACGGCCTGGCCGATCAGGTGCAGGTCATCAACGCCGCGGCGGTGAAGCTGGCCCGGGAGGCCGCCGGCGGCCGGGCCTACGTGGTGGGCAGCGTGGGCCCCACGGGCACCCGCCTCGAAGACCTGGCGGGGCCGGCGGGCCGGGCCGCTCGCGACGCCCTGGCCGAGCAGATCGACGCGCTGGTGGCGGCCGGGGTCGACGCGCTGGTCCTGGAGACGTTCCCCGTGCTCCAGGAGCTCGAGACCGCCATCGAGCTGGCCCGCACCCGCGCGAGCGTGCCCGTCGTGGCCCTGTTCACCTTCCAGCCCGACGGCCTGAGCATCCAGCGGCACAGCCCCGAGCAGGTCGGTCGCCGCCTGATCGCCGCCGGGGCCGACGTCATCGGCTCCAACTGCGGCGGCGGCCCGGACCTGCTCTACCGCGTCACGACGCCTATGGTGGGGCTGGGCAAGCCGGTCATGGCCCAGGCCAACGCCGGCCTGCCCCAGGTGGTGGACGGGCGCGTGATCTACGTCGCAAATCCCGAGTATTTCGGCGTGTTTGCACGCAGGTTGCTCAAGGCAGGCGTGAAGGTGTTGGGAGGTGCTGCGGCACCGGACCCGAGCACATCCGCCGCATGGCCAACGCCACCCGCATGCTGGCGGGCGGCGTCGAGGCGCCCCCCGGGCCGCGCATCGAGCCGGGGAGTGGCCGTCGGCCAGCCCGGGATCCCCTGGCCGAGCGCAGCGACTTCGCGGCCGCCCTCGCCGCCGGGCAGTTCGTCACCAGCGTCGAGGTCAACCCGCCCGCCGGCCTCGACCTCGCCAAGAAGATCGAGGCGGCCCGCGCCCTGCGCGACTTCGGCGTCACCACCGTGAACATCGCCGACGGTCCGCGGGCCAGCCTGAACATGAGCAACCTGGCCATGGCCGTGGAGGTCCAGCGGGCCACCGGCCTGTCGCCCCTGCTGCATGTCTGCTGCCGCGACCGCAACTTCCTGGGCCTGCAGAGCCACCTGCTGGGGGCCCATGTGCTCGGCCTGCGCAACCTGGTGGTCATCACCGGCGACCCGCCCAAGATGGGGCCGTATCCCCACGCCACCGGGGTCTACGACGTCGACAGCATCGGCCTGCTGAACGTCATCACCGGCTTCAACCGGGGCATCGATCCGGCGGGCGAAGCCCACCGACGCGCCGACGGCGTTCGTGAGCGCCACCGGCGCCGAGCCCGCGGCCGTGGATCACGACCGCGAGATCCACCGCCTCGAGATGAAGAAGGCCGCCGGCGCTCAGGTGGTGATGACGCAGCCCGTCTACGATCCGCGGGTCTTCGAGCGCTTCCTGGACGACACGGCCCACATCAGGCTGCCGGTGATGGTGGGCCTCTGCCTCCTCGCCAGCCACCGCAACGCCTTGTTCTTGCACCAGAATGTGCCGGGCATGCAGATCCCGCCCTACATCCTGGCCCGCATGGAGGAGGCCGACGCGGCGGGGCAGGGGGCAGGAGGAGGGCATCCGCATCGCCCGCGAGGCGCTGGAGAGCGTCCGCCACCGGGTCAGGGGCCTACATCATGCCGCCGTTCGGTCGGTACAAGGTGGCGATGGAGGTGCTGGAGGGCTATGCGGTGCGGCCGGCCCAGCCCTGACGGCTCAGCCCCCGACGGCTCAGCCCTGACCGTGGCGCCGGCTGTCGCGGCGGAGGCACCCAGATGGTGTGCCGGCGCCCGCCCTTCTTGCCCCGTGAGCGCATGGACGACCTGGGTCTCGAAGCCCGCGCGATCCATGCGCCGGGTGAACGCGGGATCATCGGCGGCGGACCAGACCGCCAGCACCCCGCGGCCGCAGGGCGTCGAAGGCCGCCTGGAGACCCTGCCAGCTGTAGAGCCAGCTGTTGCCCTCGCGGGTGAGGGCCACGGGGCCGTTGTCGACGTCGAGCAGGATGGCGTCCCAGGGCGTGGGGGGCATCTGGATGAGGTCGGCGACGTCGCCCTGGTAGACGCGGGCGCGCGGATCGTCGAGGGGCCGGCCGGCCACCTCGCCCACGATGCCCTGGTTCCACTTGATGACGACGGGGACCATCTCGGCCACCTCGACGACGGCCTCGGGCCCGAGGCGCCGCAGGGCGGCGGCCAGGGTGAAGCCCATGCCCAGCCCCCCGATGAGGACGCGGGCGTTGGGGCACGCCGGCAGCAGGTGGTCGCAGGCGAGGTCCGGGCAGGGCGTCCTCGGAGCCATGGGCGCGGTTGCCCATCAGCTCGCGATCGTCGACGCGGATGACCAGCTCGTGGCCCCGCCGCATCAGCGCCATGACGTTGCTGGACTCCGGCACCCGGCCGCTGTCGGAGGAGTTCCACTGCTGCATGGCCCGGGGTATCCACCCGGGGGCCCGGCGTCAATGGCGGCGCTGGCCTCGCGGGGGCCGGCGTAGAGTCGGCCCATGCTCGCCCTGCTCATCGCCCTGCTCGCCACCCCCGTCCCCGTGCGAGGCCCCCGTCCCCGGCGGGACGCTCGTCGCCGAGGCCGCGGCCTGCGGTTCTTCAACACGCGGCTGGATCTCCTTCGCCTGTTCCCGACGGTGGAGCGTGCCGACGGGTCGCGGACCAGCCTGAAGCTGGAGGCCGAGGGCACCCAGGGCTGGCAGTGGGTCGCCGTCGCCGACTCGCCGGCGGGGTGATCGGCGCCCTCGACTGGCAGGTGGAGTCGTCCGGGCCCACGATCGTCGTGGTCGTCCGCCGACGGGCAGCGCTGGGTGGAGGAGGCCCGCATCGAAAAGCCTCATTATTTCGGGCAGATCCAGGGGTTTGTGGTCGAGCGCGGGCAGGTGGTCGGCCTCACCCTGCGGCTGGACGACTGCGCGGATTGCGGCGGGCCCTGGGTACCTACGTGGCGCGCCGCGGGGGCCGGGGCAGCCCTGGGCGCCGTTCACCCGGGTGGGCCCCTCAGGCGGGCAAGCGGGCCTCGATGCGAGCGGGCCCCAGGGGGGCGAGCAGCGCGGCCAGGAGGGCGAGGGGCGCGTCGGCCTCCCAGGGCCAGGGGCCGCGCCGACCCGCGACCGGCCGTAGGGGCCAGCTCGACGCCGCCGGCCACGATCCGGGCCGGGGCATCCGCCAGCAGCCAGATCCCACCGCCGGGCCCGGGCCGCCAGGTCGGCGACGTCGCGTCCCACAGGCGCAGGCGAGCGTCGACGGCTTCGGCGAGGGCGGCGTCCGGCGCCTGCTCGAACACCACCCGGATGCCGGGCGCGCCAGTTGGCCGCTCCACGCCGGCCGGCGCGGCGAGGAGGGTGCCCGGGTGCCTGCGGGCGGCGTCGGCCAGGGCCGCGTCGGGCGTGCCCGGAGCGTCGCGCGCAGGCCGAGGGTGCGGACGGGCGATCCCGGCTCGGGGGCGTGCCAGATGGCGGAAAGCAGCCACGCGAGGGCCTCGGTGCCGAGGGCTTCCACCTCCAGCCAGCCGGTGAGCTGCAGCGGACCCGCCTGCCCGAACGGCGCCGTGGCCAGCGGCTTCACCGCGCCGATGCGGCCCGCGCCGAGCGCGCCCGCGGCCGCAAGTCGCTGGAAGTGTTCGAGATTCCACGCCCGGGGTGGCGTCCGGGGGCGGCGGCCGTGACGGCGACGTCGAGGACGAGGTGCAGACGGCCCGGCTCGCCCCCGCCGTGCACCTCCAGCGGGCGCACATCCTCACCCGCGGGGCCGTAGACCCGGGCGACCGTGAGGCCGTGGGCGTCCACCGCGCTCCGGTCGGCGCCCGCCCGCACCAGCAGGCGCGCCACGTCGTCGTCGCCTCGCGCCCAGGCCGCGACCAGCGCCGTCCGCCCGAGGTGCACGGCGGGGGCGTCGAGGGGCGCCAGGGCGATCAGGCGCTCGACGTGGGCGGCGTCGGCCACCTGGCCGCGGCGGCGGGGAGGATCGGGGGTGCCCGTCGACCTTCGCGCCCCGGCGACGAGCACATCGATCACCTCGGCGGGGGCAGCGGCCCGCCCGGCAGGCGGCTGACGGCGAAGGCGAGGGGCGTGGGTACGTGGGCGTCGCGGCGGTCGGGGTCGGCGCCTCGCGCCAGCAGCGCGGCCACCAGGGCGACGCGGCCGCGGGCCACCGCGTGGGTGAGGGCGGTGCGCCCCAGCACCCACGGCCCGTCGGATCGGCGCCGGCGGCGAGGAGCGCCTGGGCCACCGTCGTCGTCGGGGTGCTCGGCGGCGAGGGCCAGCGCGCAGGCGCCGCGGTCGCGGGTGTTCGGGTTCGCGCCCGCAGCGAGCAGCCGTCGCACGCCCTCGGCCGTCCCGCGTCGACACGCCTCGATCAGGCCTCGTCCAGGCCGCCGGCGCCGGTGGCGAGGCCCGGTCGATGAGGCCTTGCAGCCGGACGACGCTGGCCGAGCCGGCTCGCTCGGCGAGCACCGGCGGATGCGCGCGGGGGTCCAGGCCACCTGGGTGGGAAGGAGGCAGGACGAGCGGGGATGGCGGACGGCGCCGGGGGGCGCGCCGGGCACCGGGGCCTGGCGGCCCCGCACCGGGACGGGCGCGGCCGTGGTCCGCCCGAAGAGGCTTGCTGGCCTCGGCCACGGCGTCGCGGTGGTCCTTCGGCATGGCAGGCCGGCCTGGCGCAGCGGTAGAGGTCCAGCAGGTCGTGGACGGCCACCGCCGGTGGCCCGCGGCGTCGACGTGCATGACGGGGTACTCGCCCTGGGCGTCAGGCTCGCCGAAGTGGGCGAAGAGCACGGCGTCGTCGCTGCGGCCCAGCCGGAGGCGCGGCCCGGCAGCCGATCCGCGATCAGCTCGCCCACGGCGCCCAGCGAGGCCCGGCTCGGCCTCCAGCAGCGCCTGCACGGTGGGCAGCGGGTCGGCCGGCGAGGCGGGCGGGGGGCAGAGCCAGCCCGCGTCGGCCTGGAGGACCGCCGCGAGCGTCGGGCTGCACGCCGCCCCGGCGGATGCCTCGAAGGCGGCGATCTGGGCCAGCGTCCAGGGCGTCGGCCCGTCGCCCGGGCCGTCCTCCGAGATCAGCCACGCCACCAGCGCCTGCCGCGCCTGCTCGCCCCGCTCCATGCCGCCCCCGTCGCCCGTGCTGGCGGGACGCCAGCGTGTCTGGCGGTCGCCGGCAAGTCGCCGTTTTTCAAACGCTTTATGGACGGCGCGGGGCCTCAGGGGGCGGCCTCGAAGGTGCCCTCTTCGAGGGCGCTCCACACCCCGCCGGCGAAGGCGCGGGCCTTCACGCGGACGAGGGGGGCGGGCGCGATGCGCAGGGGATCGCCGGGCACGGCCTCCAGGGCCGTCGGCGAGACCTCGCCGCCGGGCAGGCGCGGATCGGTGCCGTCCAGCGTGTAGTAGAGCCGCTCGCCCTCGGCGTCGACGGGCAGATCGTACGGGACGGGCACGGCGCCCTCCCGCGCGGCGAAGAGGGGGCCGCGGAGGGCGGGGTAGAGGCCGGCAGCGCGGAGCTGGTCGAGAAAGACGCCGGACCGGAACGGCAGGTAGGTGGCCAGCAGGCGGTCGCGCTCGCGGCGCCAGTGGCCGTCGACGGTGTACGGCGTGGCGGCGTGCTGGTCACCCCAGCGGGCCGACTCGGCGACGAGGGCCAGCTCCACCTCGTCGGCCAGGGCCATGAACCGCGCCGCGGGGCGGTTGCCCTCGGGGCGCGCGGCGTCCCAGGCCGGGCTCGCGGGGTCCACGTACAAGGCCCCGCCGCCGAAGAGGTGCCGGTGGGCGCGGTCGGCCACGAGCAGGCGAAACTCCGCGTTCTGCCGCAGGGCGGGCCATGGCTGCGCCACGCCGATGTTCACGCCGACGCGGTTGGTGTCCAGCTCGGAGCGGATGCCCATCGACCACTCGGCGTCCCACATCGAGAAGCGGAAGCCCACGCCCCGGGCCCGATCGCGGCTGAGGTAGTAGTTCTTCTGGGGCCAGTCGGTGTTGCCGACGTACAGGTTCGTCAGCATGTAGTCGGCGTAGTCGACGGGATCGATGAGCTGCGGGGCGTCGGCCTGCCCGGTGACGGCCTGGTAGGCGGGCAGGTCGGCCACGCCGGCGTTGAGGGCGGCGAGCAGGGCGTTCCAGGCGACCAGGTCGCCGTCGACGGCGGTGCCGCTGTTGATGGCATCCCAGTCGTCGCGCTCGCCGCCGAAGTGGGTGGCGCTGTAGGCGGCGTCGGGGCGCTCGACCGCCTCGTAGACCCCCCAGTAGATGCCGTTGAGGTACAGGTGCACGAAGCGGCCCCGGGAGGCCTCGCCGCCCATGGCCCGGCGGGTGGCGCGGGCGAAGGCGTCGCGGATGTAGAGGGGCCGGTCGCCGGCGCCGGACCACTGCCAGCCGTCGTTGGAGTTGGCCCGCAGGGTGATGGTGTCGAAGCGATCGGGGCCGTCGGGGCCGAAGAGCGGGTGGCGCAGCTTGCCGGGGCCGTAGTCGGACTTGAAGAGCAGCCGCAGGGAGTGCTTGAGCGTCAGGCCATGGCTGCGAAAGGCGCCGCCCTGGATGCGCAGGCCGCACTCCACCTGGAAGGCCTCCGCCCCGTCCGGCGTGAAGAAGTCGGCGGAGATGGCCCGCTCCCAGGCGACGCCGTGCTGGTCGGAGCGGGTGTAGATGCCGTCGGGGCCGAAGAGCCCGTCCAGCTCGGTGGTGAGGGCGAGGGTGGGCAGGGCGGCCAGCGCCGGCCCCAGGCGGTCGGCGTCGGGGGCCCCGGGGCCGATGACCCGCGGATCCATGCCGTAGTCGGGGGCGGTGGCGCCCCAGCGCGCCGGGAAGCCGGCGTCGAGGGTGGCCTGCGCGTCCTGCCGCGCCACGTCGGCGGGGAAGATCCAGGTGGCGGCGGTGCGGGGGCCGTCGCGGTACCCCGGGCGCCAGGCCATGGCCCGCAGCGAGGTCGTGCGGTCCACCTGCAGAGGTTCCCGATAGATTTCGCCCACTTCCGGCGTCGGCGTGCGGCCGTCGAGGGTGTAGCGGATCTCGGCGTCGGGGGTGGCGGTGGCGAGGGTCACGCGGGCGGGGGCGTCGCGCAGGCCCGAGGGGACGTCCACCGTCACGGGCGCCACGAAGCCCAGGTAGCCCGGCTGGTCGTTCCAGGCGCCGGGGGTGGGGGTGTCGAAGAAGAGGCGATCGCCGTCCTCGATGCGCAGGGCCGTGAGGCTGGGCAGGACCAGCAGGTCGGCGTCGTCGGCGGCGGTGTTGAGGGCCTGGATCGCCAGGACGTTCCGGCCCGGGCGCAGCGCGCCGAGGGCGGCGGTGACGTTGACGGTGACGGTCTCGACGGCGGCGTCGGCCTCGGCCGTGGCGGCCGCGTCGAAGCCCGGCGCTTCGGGGGCGCGGACGCTCGCCACCTGGACGCCGTTGATCCAGGCCACGAAGCCGGCGTCCGTCTGCACGGTCAGGGTGAGGGCGCTGAGGGCGTCGGGGTCGTCGACGACGAAGGGCTGGCGCGCGAAGAGGCTGGTCTGGCGGCCGGCCATCGCCGCGCCGACGTCGGTCGCCAGACGGGCGCCGATGCGGTCGGCCCCCCGAAGACCTCGACCTCGCCCAGCGACAGGACGGTGGGCTCGTCGTCGTTGCCCTGGCCGCCGGAGAAGTCGAGGTCGGGCGTGCGCTCCACCTGCACCGTGCGGCCGCGCACCCCGCCCACGGCGACCTCGATGCGAGCCGGTCCGCCCAGCACGTTCTCGGGGTTGAGCAGCGGCGACGCCCAGACCTCGGCGCCCGCGTCGTCGAGCACGCGCACGGTGACGTCGCGCAGGCGGCTCTGGCAGCAGCTCTGGCGGTTGTGGAGCACGACCCGGTCGATCCAGAAGGCCTGCTCCAGGTCGACGGCCCACGTGGCCGCCTGATCGTCGCGGAAGGTGTGGGTGAAGTCGCCCAGGTTGCCGTTCACCGCCAGATCGGCGGTGAAGCCGCCCAGGACGGAGGACTGCCGCGTCGGCCGGCCGGCCGCCAGCTCGATCTGGGCGTCGGGGGCGGCGGACCGCCGGCGAGGTCATAGCCGAGGCCGGTCGGGCCCAGGGCCCAGGCGCCATCGTCGAAGCCGACCGCCTGCCAGCCTTCGAGCGGGGCCTCGGGCACGCGCCAGGTGGCCTCGGCGCCGGGGGCCACGAGGGGCAGCGTGGTGACGGTCTGCCCGACGCCGAAGGAGGCGCCTCGGCGAGGGCCGGCACCGGATCGTAGACCGAGACGAGGGTCTCCCCATCCCGCCAGACCAGGGCCACAGGCTCGCCGCCAGCGCTCAGCCGAAACCCCGGCGTGCAGCTCGCCGGCGGGCGGGTCGTCCCCCGAGGCGAAGACCACCAGCACCTGGCCGGGCGCCAGGAATCGTCTGTGGAAACATCCACTTGCGTCGGTCGCCCAGGTCGTCGGTGAGGAACCAGCCCGTCAGGTCCACGGGCTCGCGGCCGCGGTTCTGCAGCTCGATCCAGTCGCTCGGGTTGCCGTGGCCGTCCAGCAGGCTGCCGTCGTTGGCGGTGACGATCTCGCTGAGGATGACGGGCGGCAGGGGCGCGCAGCGGCCGTCTTCGAGGCAGAGGGGGCGTCGGGCCCGCAGGGGCAGGGGGATCCGCAGCCGTCGTCGCCGCAGGCTCCGGGCGGGCAGGCGGGGAGGCAGGCGGCGTCGGTGGCGTCGGCGGGGCCAGCGTCGGCGGGGCCAGCGTCGGCGGGGCCAGCGTCGGCGGGGCCAGCGTCCGTGGGGCCAGCGTCCGTGGGGTCCAGCGTCGTGGAGGCTGGCGTCGCGGCCGGCGTCGTGCGGGCCGGCGTCGACGGACCCGTCGGCCGGCGCGGGCCCGCCATCGCGCCCACCCGGGCGTCGGCCGGGGCCGCATCGCGCGCGCCGGCGTCGGCCCGCCGGGCGTCCGCCCCGGTCGCGTCGGTGGCGGCCGCGTCGCCAGCGGTGCGGGCGCCGCCGCCGTCATCACAGCCGATCGGCCCCAGCAGCAGCCCCAGCGCCAGCAGCAGTCCCTAGCGATCCTCATCCCATCTCCCCCGGTCTGATGGCGCGTCGTCCCAGTGTGCCCTGGCGGGGCGACTCCCCGCAGCACATCAGAAAAGCGCTGGAGTTTCATGAAGTTGGCGTGGGTCGCCCTACCACTCTTCCTTGCGGATGCGCCAGAACAGGCGGAACGACAGGTAGCCACCCACGATGAAGCAGACGAGCGAGAGGCCGGGCACGCCGAACACCGTCCAGCGCGCGTCGTGGCGCAGGAAGACACCGCAGAAGAGGAACGCTCCCGTCAGGCCGGCCAGCACCGCGCGGTTGAGCCGGCGATCGCGCGCCTTCTCCAGCTTCTCGAGCTGCGCGAAGTCGAGGCCGACGTTGATGCGGCCGTCCTCGATGGAGCGCAGGAACTCATGGGCCGAGACGGGGAACTGGCGGGCGAAGCGGGCGAACGCCTGGAGGGTGTCCACCGACGCGCGCAGGACTCGCTCGGGGCTGTACCGCGCGGCGATGAGGCGCTCGACGTGGGGGCGGCACTCCGACAGCAGGTCCAGATCCGGGGCGACGATCTTGCCGATGCCCTCCACCGTCATGATGGCCTTGAAGAACATCGTGTAGTCGGCGGGGATGCGGACGTTGTGGCGGATGGCGCCCTCGACCAGGGCCCGCAGGATCTCGCCGAAGTCCACCTCGGCCAGGGAGGCGTCGGCGAGGTGGACGTCCATCAGCTCGCTGACCTCGGCCTCCCAGCGGTCGTAGTCCACCTTGCCGGTGCGGATGGCGATCTCGAAGAGCGCCCGGGCCACCCCCGCGTGGTTGCGCGTGGCCAGGTGCAGCAGCAGATCGGCCATCGCGTCCTTCATGACCTGGGTCATGCGGCCGACGAGGCCGAAGTCGATGAGGCCGATGCGCCCGTCTTCCAGGACGAAGAGGTTGCCGGGGTGCAGGTCGCCGTGGAAGAAGCCATCCTCGAAGACCATCTTGAAGATCATGCTCACGCACTCGCGCGCGATGGCCTCCATGTCGAAGCCGAGGGGGGCGGCTTCGGTGATCTTCTTCCCCCGCAGCCGCTCCATCACCAGGATGGTCTTGCTGGAGCACTCCCGGTGCACCCGGGGGATGTGGATCGAGGGCCAGGCCGCGAAGTTGCGGTCGAAGCGCTCCAGGTTGTTGGCTTCGAAGGTGAAGTCGAGCTCCTTGGAGATGGCGCGCTCGAACTCTTCGGCGATGGCGACCGGATCGAAGGCCTGGGCCTCGGGGATGCTGGTCTCGATCTGGCGGGCCACCCAGTGGAGGATGTGCAGGTCGGACTCGATGGTCTGGCGGATGCCCGGCCGCTGGACCTTGACCACCACCTCCTCGCCGGTGCTCACGAGCCGCGCGGTGTGCACCTGGGCGATGCTCGCGGAGGCCAGCGGGACCTCGCTGAACTCGGAGAAGACCTCCTCCAGCGGGCGCTTGAGGGCCGCCTCGACCACCTCCCGGGCCTCGGCCAGCGAGATGGGCACGACGCTGTCCTGGAGCGTCTGCAGCTCGTCGCAGAGCGCCTGCGGGATGAGATCGGAGCGGGTCGAGAGGATCTGACCCAGCTTCACGAAGGTGGGGCCCAGCTCCTGGGTGGCCTCCACGATGCGGGTGTTGAGGCCCTTGCGGGGGGCGTCGGGATCCCGCTTCTCCAGCAGGGCCCCCACGATGACCTTGTCCTGGAGGTTCCAGGCCTCGACGACCTGCCCGAAGCCATGGCGGATGAGGACGGCGGCGATCTGGCGCAGCCGCCCGACATCCTTGATGGCCGTGCGGGCGGCACGGAGGTTGGTCACGACGGAGCGCATGGTCGACATGGGTCCGAGTCTAGATCGGATGCGCCCCGCGCACACCTGCTCTGCGCACCTGCGGCCGGCCCGAGCGGACGGATAGGAGACAACGGGGGCCGGCCGGGGTAGTGTCCGCCCCCATGAACGGCCCTCCTGACGACGAGCCCCGCCGCCGCTGGCCCCCGCTGCTCTGGGCGGCCATCGCCCTGCCGCTGTGGGCGGCCATCGCCATGCTGCCCGCGGCCCTGGTCGGCGCCGCCACCCAGTCGCGCATGCCGCCGCTCTGGCTGCTGATCCCCGGGCTGCTCTTCGCGACGCCCCTGATCCTGCGCGTCGACCGGCGAGTGGGCCCCGAGACGCCGCCCGCGCTGGTGGCTCCGCCCCTGGCGTGGTGGACGGCGGCCGCCCTGCTGGCCGGCACGGGAGCGACCATCCTGGTGAGCGAGGTGGGCAACATCCTCCTGAGCGTGCGCGCCTACAGCCCCATCGTGCCCGAGGGGCCGACGGTGGATCCGTGGACGGCGGCCCTGCTGGGGCTGCTCCAGCCGGTCTGCCTGGTGGCGGTGCTGCACGGGGTGGTGCAGCGGGCGCTGGCCGTGCGCCTGCCGGCGAGCTGGGTGGTGGCCGGCACCATCGCCCTGGGGGCGGCCTTCGGCGGGGGCGGCCTCGCGGTGCAGTTCGGCCTGCTGCTCATCCTGCCCACCTGGCTCTTTCGGCACACCTGGGCGCTGCTGCCCTCGGCGGCGGCCATCCTGCCCCAGTCCATCATCCCGCTGCTGGCGGCGGCCGGGCTGGCCCCCGGCATCCCGGGCTTCGACGTGACGTCCCCCGACGAGGTGCTCTGGCAGCCGATCTGGTTCAACGTCCTGGGCGCGGTGCTGCTGGCCGCGGGCGTGGGGCCGCTGATGGGCGCCTTCGGCGTCGGTCGGGACGACGCTTGAGCCGCGCCGTCGGGCTGGCGTCGCTGCTGTACGCCGGGACCATCCTGCTGTCGCGCCTGCTCGGGCTGGTGCGCGAGGCCGTCATCGGCCGCACCATCGGCGGGGGCGCCGAGGCCGATGTCTTCTGGGCCGCCTTCGTCATCCCCGACTTCCTCAACTACCTGCTGGCCTCGGGCCTCCTGTCCATCGTCTTCATCCCGCTCTTCCAGCGGCACCTCGTCGAGGGCGATGAGCGCGAGGCGTGGCGGTCGTTCTCGGCCCTGTTCTGGGTGGTCGGCGGGGCCGCGGTGGTGCTCACGGCGGCGCTCTGGATCGCCACCCCGGCCCTGGTGACGTGGGTGGCGCCGGGCTTCGACGCCGCGGGCCAGGACCGCCTGGCGACGCTCACCCGCATCGTCCTGCCGGGGCAGATCTTCCATATTCTCGGGGGGTTGCTGTCGGCCACCCTCCAGGCCCGCGACCGCCACGCGATGCCGGCCCTGGCGCCAGTCGTCTATGTGCTCTGCGTCGTGGCCGGCGGGCTGCTGCTGGCCGACACCCACGGCGGCGCCGGCTTCGCCTGGGGCGTCCTGGCCGGCTCGGTGCTCGGCCCCTTCGCCCTGCCCCTCGTCGGCGCCGTGCGCGGGGGGATGCGGCTCGGCCTGGGCCTTCGCCACCCCGACGTGGCCGTGTGGTTCCGGCGCTCCATCCCCGTGATGCTGGGGGTGTCCATCGTGGTGGCCGACGACTGGATCGTGAAGCACCACGCCTCGACGGCCCATGGCGCCATCTCGCGCCTCCAGTACGCCCGCACCTTGATGAAGGTGCCCATGGGGGTGTTCGGCATGGCCGCCGGGATGGCGGCCTTCCCGACGCTGACGCGGCTGTGGGCCGCCGGTCGGCCCGACGAGGTCCGCGCGCTGCTGGTGAGCGCCCTGCGCACGCTCTGGGTGCTGGCGTTCGCGGCCCAGGCCGCCCTGACGGTCGCGGCCGAGGACGTGGCGCGGGTCATCTGGGGCACGGGCCGCTTCACCCCGGCCGAGCTGGCCGAGATCGGGCACTACACGGGCCTGATGTGCCTGGGCCTCTGGGCCTGGTCGGGGCAGCTCCTGCTGGCGCGGGGGTTCTACGCCGCGGGCCGCACCTGGCCGCCGACGGTGGCGGGCACGGTGGTCGCCATCGCCTCGCTGCCGGTCTACGCCTTCCTCTTCCACCGGCTGGGGGCCGCGGGCCTGGCGGGCGCGTCGTCCATCGCGCTCTCGATCTACGCCCTCGGCCTGACGGCGCTGCTGGCGCGCCTCCTCGGCCCGGGCCTGGCGCGCCCGCTCGTCGATGGCTGGCTGCGGCTGGCCGCGGCGACGGCCCTGGGCATCGGCGCGGGCTTCGGCCTCGAGTGGCTGCTGCCGCCGCTCCCGCCCCTCGTCCACGGCGCCCTGGAAGGGGGTCTGGCGGGGGCGGTGACCCTGGTCGCGGCGGGGCTCTTCGGGGTGCCCGAGGTGCGCAAGGTCGCCACCCGGCTGCGTGGGAAGCTCCGCCGGCGCTGAGGCACGGGCCTTGAAGATCCGCGCCGATCGTCGAGCTCACGACGCGCGGAGGTCCCCGATGTACCGCTGGCTGCTGCCTCTTTCTGCTTTGATGACGGTGGGTTGTGATGACGCGGCCCGCCAGGCGGACCACCACCACGACGCCGGATATGTTGCAGACATGCAACACATTGACGCGACAGCCGTTACCGATTCGGCGATCCCCGGCGACGCCGACACCGCCGACGCCGACACCGCTGATGCGGGCCCGACGGACGCGGGCCCGGCCGATCTGGGCCCCGATGGCGAGGCCCGCCCCCTCCCGGCCCCACCCCCCGTCGGCGAGGCCGAGGGGGCCCTCACCATGACCAGCGGCGCCTGCGCTACCTGCCACAGCAACGCCGCCGGTGCCACGGCCATGCGCGACGGCCAGGGCAACCCCATCGCCCCCTTCGACCTCTGGCAGGCGACCATGATGGCCAACGCCGCCCGGGATCCTCTCTGGCGGGCCGTGGTGTCGGCGGAGGTGGCGGCCACCCCGGCCGCCGGGGCAGCGATCGAGGCCAAGTGCGCGCGGTGCCACACGCCGGCGGCCCATGTCGAGGCGGGCGGCGGCGTCGCGCTGCGCATCCTGGGCGAGGCCAGCGCCCGGGGCGAGCTGGCCCGGGACGGCGTGACCTGCACCGTCTGCCACCAGATCACCCCCGAGGGCCTGGGCACGCCGGCCAGCTTCACGGGCGGCTATGTCATCGGCCAGGACGCCCAGATCTTCGGGCCCCACGCCAACCCGTTCACCCGGCCCATGCAGATGCACACCGGCTACACGCCGACCCGCGCCGATCACATCACCGAGTCCGCGCTCTGTGGCGCCTGCCACACCCTCGAGACCCATGCCCTGACGGCCGCAGGCGAGCCCACCGGCGACACGCTGCTCGAGCAGGGGACGTTCCTGGAGTGGCGCGCCTCGGGCTACCCGGCGGCGGGCAGGACCTGCCAGGGCTGCCACCTGCCGACCACCGACGCGGCGGGGCAGCCCATCCGCACGGCCATCGCCCGTATGCCCGGCGGGGGCGACTTCGGCCCCATCAGCGATCGGACGCCGTTCGGGCGGCACCTGCTGGTGGGGGCCAACACGCTGGTCCCGGCGCTGCTCCGGGATCACCCCGACACCCTCCGGCCTCGCGCGCCCGCCGCCGCGTTTGACGCCGTGATCGCCGAGGCCCGGGCCCAGCTCGGTCGGGCGGCCACGATCATGATCGGCCCCGGCCAGCCGACGGCGGACGGCGTGGAGGTGGCGGTGGTGGTGGCGAGCGACACCGGGCACAAGCTGCCGAGCGGATTCCCCAGTCGTCGCGCGTGGTTGCACGTGACGGCCCGGGACGCCGCGGGCGCGGTGGTCTTCGAGTCGGGGGCGGCGGACGACCAGGGCCGGCTGCTCGGGAGCGATGGCGCGGTGCAGCCCGAAGAGCAGCGGGGTGGCCCGGTGCGGGGGCCGACGCTGCGGGTGGAGGCGCCCGGCCAGGTCGTCGTGTTCGAGTCCCTGATGTGCGATCCGAGCGACACGCCGACGTGGACGCTCCTGCGGGGGGCCCGGTTCTGCCACGACACCCGCATCCTGCCGGCCGGCTGGGACCCCGATCACGCCGACGCGCGGGCGACGGCCCCGGTGGGCGTGGCGGTGGGGCCCGACTTCGCCGCCGGCACCGCCACCGCGCGCTACCGCCTGCCAGCGACGGCGGTCGCGGTCGAGGCCCAGCTCGTCTACCAGGTCCTGGGGGCCCGGTTCGCGGCGGAGGTCATGGCGGCCGACACCCCGGAGATCTCGGCCCTGCGCTTCTACCTGCGCACGGCGGATCGGCGCCCCGTGGTGATGGCAGAGGCCAGCGCCGCGCTCTGACCTCTAGAGATCGTGCCGGAAGGCCAGGCCGATGCTGTGCACCACGCCGCCGGCCGTGTAGTCGCCCACGCGGTCGTCGGCGCCGGCCGCCTTGTGGACGGCCACCTCGCTCATCAAGGTGGCCTGGTACACGAAGTCGAGGGTGACGGGGTTCCGGCGGACCTCCAGCGGATCCGCGAACGTGACCCCGAAGCCCGCGGCCAGCAGGTGGGCGTCGTTGTCGATGTAGTTGAAGGCGGTCGTGGGCACCGGGGCGGGGGACGGCCGCCAGGTGTAGCCCGCCCGCAGGGCGAAGCGGGGGTGGGGCAGGTACTCGGCCCCCGCCTTCAGCTCCAGCACGTCGCGGAAGGCCAGATCGACGGGGGCGCCGCTGCCGATGTCCAGGCGCTCGCCCGCGCCGAGGCCGTCGACGATCTCGCCCCCGACATCCAGCGCCACATGGGGCGACGGATCGGGCGCCCTCGACCAGCGGGCAAAGCTGGCGTCCGCCGTCAGGGTCACCCCCGCGCCCGGCACGTCCCAAGCGACCCCCAGGTTGTAGATGTCGGGGGTGTAGAGGACCGTGCCCGAGAGGGCCAGATCGAGCTGGAGCAGGGTGTCGATGTCGATGTGGCCGGGCAGGGCGTAGTCGAGCTGGATGGCGCCGCGGAAGCTGGCCCCGAGGCGCAGGCCCGCGGCTGGCGTCCAGGCCAGGCCGAAGACCGGGGCGGCCGTGGGGAAGATCTCGACCAGGATCTCGCGGCGGCTGACCCGCCGGTTGCCCACCTCGACGCCGAAGTCGAGCTGGCCGTCGAGGCTGGCCAGGACCTGCACGCCGGCCCCCACGGAGAAGCCGTCCACGGGCTCGAAGGCCACGCTCGCGAGGACCACGAACTTGTCGGGCAGCGCCTCGTACCGATAGAACTGCGGCACCTGGGGATCCACCGAGTCCGCCCGCAGCAGGCGCAGCAGCGGCAGGTACAGCCCGAAGCCGATGGCCACGCGGTTGCCGAAGCGCCCGCCCAGCGGGAACAGGGCGCCGAAGCTGATGCCGGTGAAGTCGTCGGGCAGTTCGTTCTCGATTTCCCTTTGGAAATCAGCCTGGTAGCGCCGATCAATCTGCAAGCGCGGGAAAGTGGCCACCAGACCCGCGCCGACGTTGACGCGCTTGCGGCGAGTCAGCATCGCGGGGTTGTAGAAGGTGCCGGTGTAGTCGTCGGCGTCGGCGGTGAGGGCGTTGCCCAGGGCCCGCGCCCGGGGGGTGAAGCCGTAGACGTCGAAGACGCTGCCGTGGGCCGGGCCGGCCACCAGGGCGGCGGCCAGCAGCGCGCAGGCCGGCCTCATGGCGTGCACCCGTTGAGCAGGGCGTCGGCGACGCTCAGGAGCTCGGGCAGCGCAGCGCTCTGCAGCAGCACCACCAGCTCGGGCAGGACCTGGCGGGCCACGTCGTCGCGCAGGGCCGCCGTCGCCAGGGCCACGAGGCCGGTGCGCAGGTCGGGGTCGGCGCCGATCTCGCGCAGCAGGCCGGCCACCGGGGCCAGCGCCTCGATGAAGGCGGGGTCGGTGGCCAGCTCGCTGACCTGGCTCAGCAGCGCGGGGAGGTCGAAGGCGCCGGTGGTGAAGAGATCGTAGAGCAGCCAGGTGAAGACCGGATCGCGGGGCAGCGGCTGGGCGGTGGCGGGCAGCGCGGCGCACTGCGTGACGCCGTAGACGTCGCAGCACACCGTGTCCGCCAGGGGGGCCAGCACGCCAGCCTCCGGCGCCAGCAGGTCGGCGAGGGCGGCCAGCAGCGACGACAGGGGCGGCTCGTCGAAGGGCAGCAGCGTGATGCCGGTCAGGGGCCGGATGATGTCGGCCTGCACCTCGAAGTCGGGCGCGACCAGGGAGGCCAGCAGGTTGCACACGAGGGTGGTGAAGCCGGGCCGCCGCAGCGCGAGCGGCTCGTCGGAGTCCAGCAGGCGCTGCACGACGTCCAGCTCGAGGGCCCCGGACAGGGCGTTGAGCAGGGCGGGCAGGGCCTCGGCCGAGAGGAGTCGATCGATGGCCTCGAAGAGGCGCTCGCCGTCGCAGGTGCGCACGAGCCGCTGGAGATCGCCCACCACCTCGGCGCGGTAGCTCGCGCCGCCATCCCCGGCCACGAAGGCCAGCAGATCGGCCACCGCCGGCAGGAGGCGCTGGAGGCGGGGGTCGTGGCCCAGGGCCAGCAGCGCGTCGCGCTCCGCCGCCGGGAGGCCCCGCAGGACCCGCAGGAGCACGTCTACGAGGGTGGTGACCTGGGCCTCGGTGAGCTGCTCGGCCACCAGCGCCCGGATGCCCGGCAGGCGGCCGCCGCGGATGAGCCCCAGCAGCTCGGGGGCGAGGACCTCGAGGGTCGGGCAGGTGGCCGGCATGGGCGCGTTGGTGGGCGACGGGGCGTCGACCTCGGCGCCACAGCCCAGGAGCAACGCGCACAAGACCATGATCTTCATCGACATTTCCCCCTGAGCTCCGCCGTCGAGGCGTGGCACTTCGCGCAGCCGCGGGGGTTGGCGTCGAGGAGGGCGCGGCAGTCGTCGGCGAAGCCGGGGGCGTGCGGCGTGGCGCGCAGGCGGGTGGTGGCCTGGTCGCCATGGCACCGCACGCAGTCGCGCTCCAGGTGGCAGCTCACGCACTCGGTCAGGCTGCGGCGGGCCGCGTAGCGGTGGTGGGCCGGGCCGGGCACGTCGCCGAGCTGGCCGCCGAAGCCCGGGGGGTGGAAGGCCTGCCGGTCGCGGGCGTCGCGGCCGAAGCTGCGGGGGCCGGCGCTCTGGGCCAGGCCGCTCTGGGCGTGGCAGCCGACGCAGAAGGTCGCGGCGCGGTGGCAGGTGCTGCAGACGGGATCGTCGCGCCGCGCGGCCGGCCCATGGGTGGCGATGAAGTCGGCGGGGTGCAGGTCCACGGGCCGGATGCGGCCGGCGTGGCAGGCCTGGCAGTCGCTCGGGCCGTGGCAGGCCTCGCAGCTCGCCGGCTCGAGCCGCGCGGCGGCCGCGTGCTCGCGGGCGAAGTCGCCACGGTGGTCGAGCATCCCCCGCGCGGGGCGCAGGGCGCCGCTGACCACGGCGGTGCGCAGGCGGCCATCCGGGGCGGTGGGGTGGCAGTCGGCGCAGCGCTCGGGGGCCTCGACGGCGTGGCAGGTGGCGCAGGTCGCCTTGGTGGGCCACACGCCCCCGGCGGCATGGCAAGGCGTGCAGTCGGCCCCGCGGGCGCGGTGGCGGCCGTGATCGAAGCGCAGGTCGGGGCGGCCGATCAGGGGCGGCAGCCCGGGGGTCAGGCGGTCCGTGGCCCGATCGGAGGTGAGGGCGAGGGCGTGGCAGCCCTCGCAGGGCTGGTCGGGCCGCTCGGCGTGGCGGGCGATGGAGCCGGGCGCCGGGGGCGGGTAGACGACGGCCGGCAGCAGCCAGGCGACCAGGAGCGCTACCACCACTCCTCCAGGCGCAGGCGCAGCAGCATGCGAAAGCGGGTCGCGTCGGGGCCGCCGGCGTAGAGCTCGCCCAGGGCCTCCAGGGTCATGGTCTCCTCCGGCGACCACTCGGCCGCCAGCAGGGCCCAGGCCGCCGGATCGGTCAGCTCGGCGAGGGCCACCGCGCCCAGCCGGGCCCGGATCCAGGCGGGGGCCCGCCCGGGCTGGTAGAGGAGCGGCAGGCGCGCGAACACGTCGGCGTGGCGGCGGGCCCCCGTGGCCCTCGGCGGCGCGGCCCTCCACGCCGATCCGCGCGCCCGGTCGGGCGGGGTCGAGCTGCCACGCGGCGGAGGCGCCCACCTCGGCGGATCGGGCCGCGGGCTCGGGATCGGGCGACGTCGGGACGGCGAGGGCGGGGTCTGGGCCTTGGCTGGCCCGGCCGCGTACCAGCGCAGGGCGCCGTCGGCCGCGAGGTGCCACGCGCCCATCCGGGCCCCGCCTCCGCCTCGGCGGCGTCCCAGGGCTCCCGGCGGAAGGCGTTCCAGAGGCTGTCGAGGCTGAAGACCGGTCGGTGGCGGCGCCAGCGGCCGGCGACCGAGGGCGTCGCCGCCCGAGGCGAGCCCGACCTGGGCATCGGCCAGCTCATGCAGGGCGATGGCGTAGCGCAAGCTCGCGTCCACATTCAGGATTTCGGGACCGATGCGGGCGGCGGCGCTGGCCTCTTCGCGCTGGACGTAGGTGTCGAAGTGGCGCGTCCAGCCCGCCTGGGCGTGCAGCCAGGAGAGCCCGCGGGTGCCGAGCCGGGCCCGCAGGACGGTGGCAGGCTCGTCGCGCAGCGCGGTGCCGTCGGGCTCGAAGACGTCCGGGCCGAAGCCCGACCAGCCCCGCCGGGCCGCGAGGCCGGCCGAGGCGCCGACCACCAGGAACGGGGCGGCCCGCAGCCCCAGCGTCAGGCCGTCGAGGGCGTCGGCGCCCAGTACGTCGTAGAGGAGGTGGCGGCCGAGGGTGGCGTCCAGGCGGCCGAACAGGTCGCGGGCGTCCAGGCGGGCCGCGTACACATCGACGACGGCGCGGCGGGGATCGGGGGTGGCGGACCAGGCGTCGGGCTCGGGCCCGAAGTCGGAGCCCAGCTCCAGGTCCACGTCCAGCGTCAGCCGCGGATCCCCCAGGCGGGCGCGCACGCCCAGCCGCTGGCGGACGTCCATGCGGTCCTCGGGGGTGGCCCGGGCGCCCTGCCAGCGCGTCGCGTCGAGGGTGGTCTCGGCCCGCAGGATGACGTCCCCCGGGGGCGGCGCAGGGCCCACGTCGACCGCTCCGGCGGCGGCCGGCGCCAGCAGGCACCACAGCGGGAGCGGGGACGTCGCATGCCGCCGGATGGTAGGCGCGGCCCCGCGATCGTGCAATGCGCGGCACCTGGACATGATGGGAGCTTGAGAGTTTCCCACTCCCAAACGGCGTGCTAGTCTCCCACCGATGCGTGTTCTCATCCTCCTGCTGCTGTCCGTCCCACTGCTGGCCCAGGCGGCCACGGTGGCTGTGATGCCGTCGAGGCACCCGAGCACGAGGCCGACGGCGCGCGCGTCCTCCAGGCGCTGCGGGCCGCGGTGGGCGAGTCGGGCCAGACCGACAAGGGCGACATCAAGCTCAACGTGCCGGAGGCGCGGCTGTCCTTCTCGTGCTTCGAGGAGGATCCCGGCTGCATGGCCCAGGTGGGCGCCATCCTGGAGGCCGAGCAGCTGATCTGGGCCCGCCTGGCGGTGGACGCGCGGGGCTATGCCCTGGAGCTCAACCGGCTGGATGTCGCCTCGGGGCAGCTCATCCGCGCCGAGAAGTTCCAGGCGCCGGCGGGCCCCACGGCGGTCAAGGCGATGGAGGAGGCGGCGCGGGCGTTCGTGCTCGGCAACGCCCTGCCCAGTGCCGGCCCGGCCAAGACCCGCGTCACCTTCGACAGCAAGCCCTCGGGGCCGAGATCTGGCTCGACAACGCCCTCATGGGGCGCACACCGGCGACCATTGATCTGGTCCTGGGGCACTACAACGTCGAGTTCCGCCACCCCGAGGCGGCGGCGCCGCTCCAGCAGACGCTGGAGGTGGGCGCGCAGCCGCAGGCCGTGCGCGTCACCCTCGAGCTGGGCGCTGGGGGCCAGCCCCGACCGCACCAACCTCTGGCTCGCCATCGGCTCGGGCGTCGTGGCCCTGGGCGGCGTCGGCATGGCGGCGGCGGGCAAGGCCAGCGGCGACGAGGCCATCAACGGCGTCCGCCCGGGCATCTCGCCGGCGCGCTACGACGAGCTGGAGAGCCAGTACAGCACCGGCGGCATCATGAACGTCGTGGGCTGGAGCCTGGCCGGCGCGGGCGCCGTCGCCAGCGGCTACTTCTTCTACAAGTACGCCACCCAGGATGATGCCGGGGCGGCCATCGCCCCCACCGGCACCGGCGTCTCGGTCATCCGGGCGGTTCTAGAACCGCGCCATCCCCGGACTTCAAAGACATTTCGTCCAGCATCCTGCCTAGAGCCAGCGGCGGATGCCCTTGCGGCGTGCCTTCTCGATGTGGTGGCGCTGCACCTCCCGGTGGAGCAGCGCCGGATAGTCGGGCACGAAGCCGGGCCGCCGCGGCGGCGCGGGCATGTTCATCTCTTCGGCCTCGCGGGCGAAGAGGCTCAGGACGCTGGGCGAGACCCCTGACTCGGCCACCTGGGCGCCCAGATCCCGGGCCGCGTCGTAGTCGAGCAGGCCGCGGCGCAGGGTGTCCTGGAAGCTGCGCAGCAGGTTCGGCAGCGTGTAGTCGTGGCGATCAACGAGGGCGGTGGCGATGCGGCCGACGGCCCGCGCCCGCAGGCGGCCGTCCTGGAAGAGCACCAGGGCGGCCTGGAAGTAGTTGTACACGGCGGCGACGCGGGGGCCGTACGACTCGAAGTGGACGGGCGGCGAGCGGCGATCGAGGTGGATGATGATGCGCCGCACGGCGTCGGCCGGCGTCACCCGGGCCAGGGCGTCGTGGATGGCCGCGCGGCCGTCGGGGTAGACGTTGGCGGCGTCGAGCACCTGGTCGAGCACCGCCGGGGGCACGCGCCCCGCGAGCAGATCCGCGTAGAGGGAGTAGACGAAGGCGTCGCGCTCGGCGTCGTCGCCAAACAGCGTCTCCTCGGCGTCCACCGGGGCGCTGGCGCGGGCCTCCAGCAGCGCGGGCAGCTTGTAGCCCACCTGTTCCTTGATGGCCCGAAAGCGCCCCCGCAGCAGGTTGTTGAGGTTGTCCTTGAGGATGAAGCCGTCGAAGTGGATGCCATCGAGGCGCAGCTTCTCGGCCAGCACCGCGCGCATCTGCCGGGGGCTGCCGCTGACGAAGTAGATGAGCACCCGGCCGGAGGCGTCGGCGCGCAGGGAGCGCAGCAGCTCGGCGCTGCCGGGGACGTTGGTCTTGTCGGCCGCCCGCTGCATGGCGGTGCGCAGCAGGCCGCCCAGGCTGTCGAAGTCGGTCTGGAGGTAGGTCTTGTCCAGATCCCAGCGGTAGACGTGCGGGGGGGGCGTGCTCACGGGCGGGCCTCGGCCAGGGTGCGGGCGATCTCGGCGCACAGGTCGCTCTTGACGGTCTTGGCCGCGACCTTGACGGCGTTGGCCAGGGCGCGGGGGCCGGAGCGGCCGTGGGCCTTGATGAAGGGGCGATCGAACCCGAGGATGGGGGCGCCCCCGTACTGCTGCCAGTCGGTGATCTGCTTGAGCTGCTTGATGCCGCCGCCCAGCATGAACAGCCCGGCGCGCCAGGCCAGCTTGCTGCGGTAGGCGAACCGCGCCAGGTCCATCACCGTCTCGCTGATGCCCTCGATCATCTTGAGGACGATGTTGCCGGTGAAGCCGTCGGTGACGATGACATCGGCCGTGCCGCGGGGCAGGTCGACGCCCTCGACGTTGCCGATGAAGTCCAGGTGCGGATCCCCCACGAGCCGGGCTCTGACGATGGCGGCCGTTCCCTTGTACGGCTCCGAGCCGTTGGACAGCAGGGCCACCCGGGGGCGCGGGTTGCGGGAGATGCGGGCCGAGTACGCCGCGCCCATGTGAGCGAAGGCGACCAGCGCGTCGGCGTCGGCGCTGAGGGTGGCCCCCACGTCCAGCAGCAGGCTGAACGGATCGTCGAGCTCGCCGCGCCGCTGCTCGGTGGGCACCACGGCGGCGAGGGCGGTGCGGGGCACCCGGGGATCTTCTTGAAGTGGCGGGCGCACGCGAGCACCGACGCGCCGGTGTTGCCGGCGCTGACCAGAACGTCGGCGTGGCCCTCGGCCACCAGCCGGGCGGCGACCAGGATGGACGCCTCGGGCCGGGCGTCCAGGGCCTCGCGGGGCTTCTCGGCCATGCCGACCACGTCGGCGGCGTGGTGGACCGACACATACGAGGCGTCGTAGCGCTGGCGCCGCAGGGACTGAGCGATGGCGGGGGCGTCGCCCACCAGCAGCACCCCGACGCGCCGGTCCAGCGACAGGCGCGCGGCGGCGGCCACCGTGGCCTCGAGGCCGAGGTCGCCGCCCATGGCGTCGAGGGCGATCGTATCATGCTGCCATCCTGGCCGACGGGACCCGGCGCGTCCACCTCGTGGGCGCCCGACTCTGCAACTCGCCTGAAATCATTGCATGATCGGGCCTTCGCCGGGAAGCGCCCAGGCGGCGGCGTCCCCGGCGCGACCGTGATGGGCGTGCCAGGGAGAAGGGTGGGCCGCCGAAGATCGCGGGCGCTCCAGCCAGATCGGGGCGGTCGGGCAGGGTGAGCGTCCGGGGCGCGGCGCCGAAGGCGAACAGCGCGACGGCCCGCCGGCCCGCCCAGACCGCCGGGGCGGCGTCGCCGTCGGGGACGGGCTGCAGGTAGCGCAGGCCGGGGGCGCCCAGCACCGCGCGCAGGGGGCGAGCTGGTCGGCCGTCAGGCGGCTCGGGGCGTCGCCCAGCAGCACTGGGCCGCCGGCGATGGCCGCCAGCAGCGCCCCCTGCCGCGCCTCGCCCGCCGGGCGCTCCAGGTAGACCGGGCCAGGATCGAGGTGACGACCCGGCCCGCGAGGTGGCGGGTGGCTGCCAGCCTGCGCGCCAGGTCGGCGAGGGCGGGGGCGTGGCCGCCCGGGGCGCGGGGGCCTCCAGGGCCTCGACGCAGCGGGCGGGCAGGGAACCCTCGAAGGCCGCCGCCCAGCACGCCCCGCCGGGGTCGTCGGGCGGGAAGGTCAGGCTCCAGCCGGGCAGGACGCCCAGGGCGGCGTCGGTGCTGCCGAAGATGGCCCCCGGAAACGGCGCCAGGGCCCGCGCCAGGCCCTGGCGGGCCGGCCTCGTCCTCCGGGTCCTCGTCGCGCAGGAAGACGGCGTCCACCCCCGCCTCGCCGAGGGCCACCGCGGCGCGACCCACGAGATCCTGGGTGGCCGGCCGGCCGGCGTCGAGGCGGGTCGGCGCCGCGGGGCAGGCGTCCGGGCAGGCGGTGGCCTCGGCCGAGATCCACAGGGCGGGCCACCGGACCGCCAGCCGGGCGTCCCCGAGGGCGAGGCCGGCCAGGCCGCCGGGAGGCCCGCGCCATCGTCCCAGGCGCCCGGCGCCGCGAACCAGAGGCCATCGAGCACGACGAGGGGCGGCGGCAGATCGCCGGCGAGCGCCCGCAGCGCCGCCACCTCGCGCTCGATGGCGGGTCCCCGGCGAGCGCGCCGTGAGGCCCCGCCCGTGCGCCAGCCGAAGGCGACCGGGGCGTCGACGCGGGGCCGAGCCGCGCGCGGCGGCCCGAGCAGGGCGTGACATCGGGCCCGGCGTCCACCTCGATGGTGGGGGCAGCCAGGGTGTCGCCCGCCCCGGCGTCGCCGCGCCGCCCTGCGTCCGGACCGCGATCCCGGCGCCGTCGACGACCACCCGCGCCCGGCCTGAACCCGGCTCAAGTGCTTGAATCAGCAACGATTCTTCGCCAACAAGCGCCTAGAAACGGGCCGGGCTCGGGCACCAGGACGGGGACGATGGATCGGGGCTGGCCACCAGCGGCACCAGCGCGTCCACCCGGACGGGCGCGGCCGCGTCGCCCGCCTCCGCGCGCAGGGAAGGCGCGGCACCGGATCCAGCTCGATGTGGGCGACCAGGGCCGGAGGGTGGGGTGCCCCAGGAAGATGACGTCGAGGCCGGGCGGCCGGGCGGCCCAGACCACCTCGGGCCAGTCGGCGCCGAGGGTGGCGACGCCCGCCACCTCGAGGCCGACGGTGGCGGGCCCAGGACGGGACGCCCGCCCCGGCGCAGCGAGAACCGGGCGGGATCGGCGCAGCGATGCAGCGTCCAGGGCCCGCCGCCAGCTCGACGCCGGGGCGGGGTCGGCCGGGGAAGTCCCGCGTCCGGCGTCGGCCCGGCCGCGGGGTCGCCGCAGGCCAGGAGCGCGAGGGCCAGTGCCGGCCCTAGCGGGGAAGCGCGACGACATGCTCGACGACGCGGTCGATCTGCGCGGCGGAGAGCCGCTGCGCGTGGGCCGGCATCTTGCCGCGGCCGGCGGTGACGATGGCGCGGACGGCGGCGGCGTCGGTCAGGCCGCGCAGGGCCGGGGCGCCGCCGAGGATGGCCGCCTCGGGGCCGTCCCCGGCCGTCGGGGCCGTGGCAGCGGGCGCAGGCCTGCCGGAACAGGGCGGCGCCGTCGGGAGCGCGCGGCGTGGCGTCCCGCGCGGTGCAGGCCGCCGGGTGAGGGCGGCCGCGAACCCGGCGGCGACGGCTGTCCCAGGGCCGGGAGGTCCACATCGTAGCGGCACTCTACCAGAAGCCCGGCCGCGGCCGCGCGAGACACGAGGGCGTCCGGCGGGTAAGCTGCCTGCCCATGCGCGCTCTGCTCCCCTCTCGTCGTCGCCTCGACGGCCCACGGCCAGCGCCTGCGCCACGAGTACGTCCCGCCCGAGGTGCTGCGGCTGCCGGTGGCGGCCCCGGGCGCCGCGGCCGTGGAGGGGGGCGATCCCCTGCCGGCCGCCATGCGCCGCGATGGCGAGCGCCTGCCGGCCCCCGGCGAGCCGGATCCAGACGCGCCGGCGTTCGGGCCGCCCGCGGGGACGGAGGCGCAGGGGGACATCCCCCGGCCCCGCGAGGCGCGGCCGGATCGCCAGACCACGCAGGACAGCCCGCTCACCTACCACGCGCTGTTCAACCCCTCGGTGGCGCCCCTGCGCCGCAACGTCGTGTTCGATCAGGTGGAGCCCGACTACCGCCTGACGACGCGGCCCGGGCCGCTGCGCGACGCCCCCCGGGGTCCCCGGACGGCCCAGCCGGGGCGCGAGATGTTCTGGGGAGATGTGCGGGTCACGACAGGCAGGGGACCCGCGCCCATCCCGTCCGTGGCCCCCGACATGCGCATCCTGGCGGTGGAGACGACCCCCGGTCGAGGTGCGATTCTCCAAGGATTCCGCGGACAACTACTATGTCGAGGCGGCCCGCGCCGGCGAGGTGCGGGTGGTCTTCCTGGTGGACGCCGACCCCGCGTACTTCTCGGCGCCGCTGCCGGGCAACGTGCCCCTGGGCGCCCAGGCCGGGCAGCCGTTCACCGAGCTGCCCCCCGCCATCGCCGAGGAGGGGCGCGAGGTGCTGGCCGAGCTGGGCGTCGCGGCCGACCAGCCCTTCGATCAGGGCCTCGATCGCCTGGTGGCGTGGTTTCGCGCCTTCGAGGCCGGCAAGCCCCCCCGGAGCAGGGCTCCATCTACCGTGATCTGGCGCTGGGGAAGCGCGGCGTGTGCCGGCACCGGACGTTCGCGTTCGTGATCACCGCGCGCGCCGCGGGCATCCCCGCCCGGGCGGTGCAGAACGAGGCCCACGCCTTCGCGGAGGTGCTGGCGCCCGATGGCCACTGGCGCCGCGTGGACCTGGGCGGGCAGGCGCCGTCCCTCGATCTGAAGGGGGCCGAGAACCGCCACCTGCACCGGCCGCCCCCCGATCCGTTCAGCAAGCCCGATGTGTGGCGAGAGCAGTACAGCGGCGAGCTGGCGGGCGGGCCGGGGGCGGGGCCGAGGGTACGGGGGCGCCGCCCGCGCTGGGCGGGGGCGTGGCGCCGAAGGGGATGCCGGCGGGGCCGGGGCGACGAGGCCGGGCCGGCGAGCCCGGGGGAGCGCCGGGCCGGCGGCGGAGGTGCCGTTGCCGGGCTGCCGGGCGAGGTCTCCCTGGGGCCGGAGTCGGTGGATCCCGGCCTGCCTCCCGCCGGGGACGGCGGCACACCCCCGTGGCGGAGCCGCCGGCCGTGTCGGCCGAGCTGCGGCTGGACCTGCCCGACGGGCTGCAGGAGGTCTGGCGCGGCGAGGCGCTGCCCTCGCCGGTGGTGGGGGTGCTCTCCGCGGGGGCGCCGCTGGCCGGCGTGAAGGTCCAGATCTACCTCGTGCCGGAGGGCACGGGCAGCCCGCGACCCGTGGGGCCGGCGGTGGCGACGGGGCGGACGGGCGCTTCAGCGCGCCCATCACGCTGCCGCCGACCCTGGGCCTGGGGCGCTATCGCCTGGGTCGCGGCCAGCGCAGCGGGGGCCGGCCATGGCGCGGCGCGGTCCGACGGCCAGCCCTGACGCCGGTTCCCGTACCAAAACTTGCCAATCGTTATCCGGCCGGTACGGTAGGCGGGACAAGGACCGCCTGGGGGGTGCCGATGCGGCGCGTGAACCTGTTGATCTTGCTGGTGATTGCGGCGCCGGCCCAGGCCCGCTTCGTCGAGGTGGCGGCCGAGGCGGGGGTGGACGAGGCCGCCGGCCGGACCGGCGGCGTGACCTGGGCCGATGTGGACGGGGACGGCTGCGTCGACCTGCTGGTCCCGCGATCCGAGGGCGGCGCGCGGCTGCTGCACAACGACTGCCGGCCCGCCGGGGTGCACTTCACCGACGAGACGGAGGCGCGTGCGGCGGGGCTTCGTCAGGTGGTGGGCCCCGTCCGCTCCGTCCTCGTGGGGGATCTGGATGGCGATGGCCACCTGGACCTGGTGCGGATCAGCCAGCAGGACATCAGCGTGTTCCGCGGGCGGGGGATGGGCCGGTTCGGCGACGCCGACGGGCGGCCCACCCAGGCCTTCGCGCCCCAGGATCTGCCGCCCCTGCACCCCGGCCTCAACGCCGAGGGCGCCGCCCTGTTCGACTGCGACGGCGATGGCGCCCTGGAGCTGGTCGTCGACGATCACGACTTCGGCATGGCGCTCTTCGAGAACGACCGCGGCAGCCTGCGGCTGGTGGATCCGGCGCAGACGGGCCTGCCCCGGCCGGGCGTCTTCGCGGGCGACTTCCTGGCGGTGGGCGACTACGACGGGGATGGCCACATCGACCTGGTGGCCCGGCGGGACGGCGGGGCCGATCTCTACCGCAACCGCGGGGACGGCACCTGCGCGTTCCAGGTGCAGGCCGGCTTCGAGATCCCGGCGCCGGTGGGCCAGGAGGCCGGCGTCGCCTTCTGCGACCTCAACGGGGACGGCTTCCTGGACATCCTCGACGGGGGGTCGCGGGACCGCTCGGCCGACATCTACGTGTGGGATGTGGGCCAGGCGCGGTTCGTGCGCACGGGGGAGCCGGCCCTGTCGGCGGGGGTGGTGCTCTCGCGGGATGTGCGGGACGTCGCCTGCGCCGATGTGGACAACGACGGCGATCTCGATGTGTTTCTGGGGACTTCCGGGCAGGGGGCCGACTACCTCTTCCGCAACGACAGCGCCGCGGGGCAGCTCCAGTTCGTGCGCGACAACGACGGCATCGACGGCAGCGGGGCCCCCAGCCACGGGGCGGCCTTCGCCGATGTGGACCGCGATGGGGACCTGGATCTGGCGGTCAGCCGCGTCGGCGCGCTGCAGCTCTGGCGCAGCGATCCGGCGGCGCCCCGGCAGGCGCTGCGGGTGCGGCCCCTGGTGCCCACGGGCAACCTGGCTGCGCCGCGGCCGGCCCTGGGCGCGTCGGTGCGGCTCTTCGACGACCAGAACCGCCCGGTGGGGCCGCGGGTCGTGGTGGAGGGCGGCCGCGGCGTCGGCGCCCAGGGCGAGCCGGTGGTGCACCTGGGCCTGCCGCTCGGCCGCGACGCCTTCTACCGTGTGCGGGTGACGTTCCCCGGGGGGACGGTGGTGGACCGCTGCGTGGTGCCGGCCAACCTGGCGCCGCGGGCGGAGCTGCGGGTGGTCCAGGGGGCCGACGCGCCGGGGTGCGGCGACGAGGACGACGACGGCGTCGTGGACGCGGTGGATCGCGACGACGACGGGGACGGGCTGGCCGACGCCACGGAGGAGGGCGACACCGACGGTGACGGCGTGCCCGACTCGCTGGACATCGACAGCGACAACGACGGCATCCCCGACGCGGTGGAGGCCCAGGCGCCAGGCGCGGCCGTCATGCCCAGCGGGGTGGACGCCGACCAGGACGGCATGGATGACGCCTTCGGGCCGGGCCTGGCGCCCGCCGCCACCCAGGGGTCGTGCCCGACTACATCAACAACGACAGCGACGGCGACCGCGTCCCCGACCTGGTGGAGGGGGACGACGCCAACGCCGACGGCCGCAACGACGAGGGCCTGGTGCCCGACCGCGCGGGCCGTATCCGTGCGGATCGCTTCATGGATTCGGACGGGGACGGCCTCGACGACCGGTACGACACGGTGGTGCGCGGGGAGGCCCCGGCGGAGCTCAACGCGCGCGGCAGCCGCGTGAGCCTGCCCGATCATGACGGCCAGGCGCCGCCGGACTGGCGCGATCCCGACGATGACGAGGACGGCCTGTCCACCGAGGAGGAGGGCGTGCGCGACGCCGATGGCGACGGCATCCCCGACTACCTCGATCCCGACCGGCCGCCGCTGGACGCCGACCGGGATGGCCTCACCGACGCCGAGGAGGCCGAGCTGGGGACGAACCCCAACCTGCCCGACACCGACATGGACGGCATCGACGACGGGGTCGAGGCGCGCAGCGCCCGGACCGATCCCACGCGGGCCGACACCGACGGCGACGGCCTGTGCGACGGGCCCGCCGCGGTCGAGGGGGTCTGCGCCATCGGGGAGGACGCCAACGCCAACGGCCGCGTCGATCCCCGGGAGAGCGACCCGGCCAACCGGGACACCGATGGCGGCGGGACGCCCGACGGCGTCGAGGTGCTGCGCGACGGCACCGATCCCACCGATCCCACGGATGACATCCGGGGCAACGACCACGATGGCGACGGCCTGACGGACGCCGACGAGGAGCTGCGGGGCACGGATCCCGACAACCCCGACACCGACGGCGACGGCCTGCGCGACGGGCTGGAGGTGCGCACCGGCACCGATCCCTGGCGGCGGACACCGATCGCGACGGCCTGTGCGACGGGCCCGCGGCGGTGGAGGGGTCTGCGGGCGCGGCGAGGATCTCAACGCCGACGGGATGGTCGGGCCGGGCGAGACCGATCCGACCCGCCGGGACACCGACGGCGGCGGGGTGGGGATGGCGGCGAGCGCCGCGATGGCACCGATCCCCTGGACGCCGAGGACGATCGCCGGGTGGATCAAGACGAGGACGGCCTCTTCGACGCCGACGAGGCCATCGCCGGGACCGACCCGGCGCGGCCGGACAGCGACGGCGACGGCATCCTGGACGGGGCCGAGGTGCTGGGGAGAACGGCTCGGATCCCGGGATCCCGACACCGACGACGACGGGGCGTGCGACGGCCCGCGGGACGTCGTGGACGTCTGCGTGCGCGGCGAGGACATCAACGCCAACGGTCGGCTGGATCGGGGGGAGACGGATCCGCTGCTGCCCGACACCGACGGCGGCGGCGCCCTCGATGGCGTGGAGCTGGCGGCAGATCCGCCGACCGATCCGCTCGATCCGCGCGATGACGACTCCGATGGCGATGGCCTGACCGATGTGCGCGAGCGCGAGATCGGGACGGACCCCTTCGACCCCGACACCGACGACGACGGCCTGAACGACGGGGACGAGCGCGCGGCCGGGACGGATCCCTTCCTGCCCGACACCGACGCGGGCGGCGTGTGGGATGGTGCCGAGGTGGCGGACGGCACCGATCCGCTCGATCCGACCGACGACCAGCGCCTCTTCGAGGCCTCGGGCGGGGCGCGGCTGGGCTGCCGCGCCCAGCCCGGCGGCAGCGGCCCGGGGGGCGCCTGGCTGGCGCTCCTGGTCGTGGGCGGCGTGCTGCGGCGGCGTCGGCGGCTCTGGCTGCTGGCGCTGGCGGGGTTGCCGGTGTCGGCGCGGGCGGCGCCCTTCGACCTGGACACCTTCGGCCCGGCGCCCAACCCGCGGCTGCACTACATCAGCAACCTCTCGGCGCGGCCGATGCCGCACTTGCAGTGGGCCGGCGGCCTGCTGCTGGACGTGGCGGATGACCCCCTCACGCTGCAGACCACGGCGGGCGACCGGGTGGCGCGCATCGTCGACAGCCGCACGACGACGCGCTTGCAGGCGGCGGTGGGCCTGATGGATCGCTTCGAGGTGGGGGCGTCGCTGCCCATCGTGGTGCAGAACCTGGAGGATGATCTGGCCGACTACGGCCTCGGCGGTGGGCCGAAGGGGGCGGTGGCCCTCGGGGATCTGCGGCTGATGATCCGGGCGGTGCTGCACGAGGACGACCCCGCCAGCCACCGGGGCCTCTCGGTGGCGGTCGCGCTCAACGCCTACCTGCCCATCGGCCAGGAGGACGCCTTCGCCAGCGAGCCGCTGCGCATCGAGCCGCGGCTGGCGGCCGACTTCGGGCTGCCCCAGGGCACCTTGAACGCCAACCTGGGCTACCGGTTTCGCAGCGCCACGCGGGCCTTCGGCAACGTGGTCGTCGATGACCTGCTCACGTTTGGCTTCGCGGCCGACCTGCCCCTCGGGGGGGCGGCGTCGTTCGTGCCGGAGCTGGCGGGCGGCCTGACCATCGACGACAGCAGCGACGAGGAGCCGGTGGAGCTGCGCGCCGCCGTCAAGCTGCGCCCCCAGGAGGAGCTGGCCGTCATGTTCGGCGCCGGGACGGGCATCGCGGCGGCGGCCGGGACGCCGGATCTTCGCGTCTTTGCTGGGTTTTCCTGGCAGGAGGCCAGCGACGGCGATCCAGATCGCGATGGCATCATCGGCAGCGCGGACGACTGCCCGCTGGTGCCCGAGGATCGCGACGGCTTCATGGACGAGGACGGCTGCCCCGAGGACGACAACGACTTCGACGGCATCCCGGACGTGGACGACGCCTGCCCCCTGTCCCCGGAGGACGCCGACGGCGTCGACGACGAGGATGGCTGCCCGGAGGACGAGGATCGCGACGGCGACGGCATCTTCGACGCCGTGGACCGCTGCCCCGACGAGCCGGAGGTGTTCAACGCCATCGATGACGACGACGGCTGCCCCGACGAGGGCGGCCGGGTCAAGGTCGGCTGCGAGAAGGTCGAGATCGGCGAGAAGGTCTACTTCGACTTCGACGCGGCGACGATCCAGGCGCGGTCCCACGGCCTGCTCGACGACGTCGCCAGCGTCCTGCAGACGGCCACCTTCGTGCGCCGCGTCCGGGTCGAGGGCCACACCGACGCCACGGGCGCGGCCGACTACAACCGCGACCTCTCGCGCCGGCGGGCCCAGGCGGTGGCCAGCTACCTGACGTCCCGGGGCGTCCCCGCGGCGAAGCTGCAGGTGGCGGGCCTGGGGGAGGACGCCCCCATCGCCTCCAACGAGAACCCGGAGGGCCGCGCCCAGAACCGCCGTGTGGTCTTCGTCATCGTGGAGCGGACGCCCTGCACCCCATGACAGCGGGCGATCAGCGACTTCTGCGGCCAGTCCGTGCGGATTGAGGCGACAATCCCTTGCCATTTGGCGACAGGACCGGTAGGAGGGCGCCTCAGACTGATTCAGTCGAAGGACGCAGACTCGTTCTGCTGTGGGGCACAAGGCCCCAGTGCAAGGAGAGACCCATGAAGCTTCAGACCCTCGGCCTCGCCGCCATCACCCTCCTCCTCGCCGCCTGCGGCAGCATGGGCAAGCTGGGCCAGCTGGCCGGCGCCCCCAAGACCGAGGAGGTCGAGCTGACCGTCGGGAGCATCTGCCCGGCCTGCAGCGCCGAGACCCACGCCGCCGTGAACCCCTTCACCGAGCCGGTCAAGTACACCAAGGTCTCCGACGCCGAGATCGACACGTTCGTCGAGTCGGCCAACAAGGTCTACGGCTCGGTCCTCGTGTCCGAGAAGCTGATGGAGATCAGCAAGAAGGCCGCCGCCGGCGAGCAGGTCCAGGGCTTCAAGAACGAGCAGGAGCCCATGAGCCTGGCCAAGAGCCTCTTCGAGTCCGCCTCGAAGGACGCCCCCGCCCTGATCTCCAGCGGCGCTGGCCTGGTCACCTCGGCCCCCACCAAGTTCATCGGCCCCAAGGCCCTCGTGCTGCCCACCGTCACCGAGCAGCTCAGCCTGGCCATGGAGCGCCTGAACATCGCCCAGGAGAAGCTCACCGGCATGGCCGGCGGCTTCGGCGGCGACGTCGAGCAGGCCCCCGAGCAGGCCGCCCCCGAGGGCGAGGGCGCTGCCGAGTAAGCACCCGCGCACCCGGTGAGGCGGCGTCCTGCGGCCTCGCCCCTCCGCTCCCTCTCCCCGTTGATTCTTGCCACCGTCACCCCTACGCTCCAGACGCGCATGTCCGCGGGGAGGCCGGGTTGGAGACCCAGTCGGTCTATGAGATGCCGGCGGTGTACGACATCGCCTTTGGCTATCGCGACGTCCCCGGGAGGTCGAGGTCATCCTCGACTGGATCAGCCGCGTCCCCGAGGCCCCGCCCCCTGCACGCCCTGGAGCTGGCCGCCGGTCCTGGCCGGCACGCCATCGAGCTGGCCCGCCTGGGCATCGAGGCGCGGACGCTGGACCGCTCGGCCGCCATGTGTGCGTACGCGCGGGGCGGCGGCGGCCGCCGGCCAGGACGTGGACGTCCGCGTGGGCGACATGCAGGCCTTCGCTGGAGGCCCCGTCGAGCTGATCATCGCCATGCTCGACTCGGTGGGGCATCTGCTCGACCTCGACGCCCTGGTCGCCCACCTGCGCTGCGTCCGCGAGGCCCTGGTGCCCGGCGGCGTCTACGTCCTCGAGATGGCGCACCCCGGCGACTTCATGACCGCGCGCCCCCGCACCGTGACCCGCTGGGTCCAGCGGCGGGGAAACACCGAGGTGCGGGTGGCGTGGGGGGCCGAGGGCGACCCCTTCGATCCGACCTCGCAGACGGGCGCCGCCACCGTGCTGATGCGCATCACCGAGGCGAAGGGCATCCGCACGCTGGTGGATTCCATCGCCTACCGGCGCTGGACGGCCACGGAGGTGGAGGCGGCGGCGCGGCTGGCGGGGCTCGTCTCAGTGGCGTGGTTCGGCGCCTTCGACGCCGACACCGCCTTCTCCAACGATCCGGGCGCCTGGCGCATGATCCCCATCCTGCAGCGGCCACGCTGAGGCGCCCCCCGGGCGAGCGACGGCGAGGATCTCGTCCACCGCCTGGGCATCGAGAGCGCGGCCGCGCCACGCGCGCAGCGTGCCGTCCGGCGCCGTGATCAGGAAGAGGGGCAGGCCCAGCCCGTACCGCTTGATGAACGCCTGGGGCAGGACGGCCAGGTGCCCGTCATCGATCTGCCAGATCGGGTAGATGAACCGGCCGGCCTTCGCGTGGGTGCGCACATCCTCGATGCCGTCGCAGGCCATCGAAATCAAAGGAAAATCATCGGGAAGGCGGGCCTTGAGATCCCGCAGGAGGACGAGCTCTTCGTCGGCGATGCAGGGCTTGCACCACGTGGCCCAGAGGGCGAAGACGGCGCCACGACCCGAGGCCACATGGTCGGCGAGGGAGCGCGAACGCGGCGTCCCCCCCGGGCTCTCGACGTAGAGGGCGTCGCCCAGCTCCAGCCGCAGGCCGTCCCCGGGGCGCAGGCCCGGCGGACGGGGCGCGGCGGGGCCGGCGGGGCCGGTCCCGGCGAGGCGGGCGCGGGCCTCTTCGAGCTGCCGCTCCAGCACCTCGATGCGCTGCTTCGCGGCGGCCGTGCGGGCCTTGACCACCGCCGGATCGGGCTTCTCGGGCTGGGCGCGGCCTGGGCCGCCGCAGGCGCACAGCAGGAGGAGTGCTCCGAGGAGCGGCTCAGCGCGCACCGCCACCGCCCTGGACCGGGATGGGATCGAGGGTCAGCTCGGGGACGACGGGCGTCGCCTTGCCCTGGAAGCAGGGGTACGCGAACACGAGCGCGCTGCGGTTGGCCTGCTTGGGGCTGAGCTTCTTCTCGCTGAGCCGCTCGGCGTCGAGGGCCGTCAGGTACATCTTGTCGTGCCCGTAGGTGATGTAGCCGACCCGGGCGGGATCGAGGCCCATGCTCTTGACGAGCTCCTGGCGCGTGTTCTCGGCGCGGTCGATGGCGAGCTGGACGTTGCGCTTCCAGCTGCCGTCCTTGCTGGCCCGGCCGACGATGATCACGTAGCCCTTCTCGGCCCCCATGAACTCGACGAACTGCTGGAGCTGGCGCTTGTCGGCCCCGTCGAGGCGCGTGGACGAGGCCCCGAAGGTGATGAGCGAGTGGGGCAGCCGCTGGGTCAGCAGCATGTACTGCTGGCGGGTGATCATGGCTGCCTCGTCGAGCTGCTTGCAGGTGCCCTGGTTGCAGGCGGCGACCACCTCATCGACGTGGGTCGTGAACTCCTTGTCTTCGCAGAACAGGGCGCGGGCGTAGGCGGCCTGGGTCTGCGGCTGGCAGACCGCGTGATCGGGGTAGTCGTTGCAGATGATGGCGAGCCGGCGCTGCTGCTCGTCGAGCTTGCCGCGGGTCTCGGTCAGCTTGTTCGTCGTGTCGACCAGCTCCTGGGTCTTCTGCTCGTACTTCAGGATCACCAGGTTGGGATCGTCGCCCTTGGCTTCAGCGGGCGCCTCTTCTTCGGTCACCTGCTGGGCGCGGGGCCCGCAGGCCGCCAGCAGGGCCGTCAACCACATCCATCGCCGCATCGAGAGTCCTCCAGACAGTCAACGGCCAGAGAGTACCGCGCCCCGAGGCGTCCGTCACGATGAGCGCGGCACGCAGCGCGCAGCACCAGGCATCGGCCCCGGGCGAGGGCTGAGCCGGTTGCTTCGCGCGGTGGCCCGGCATACATTTCGGCCCCATGCCGCAGTTCACCGAATTTCCCCCGCTGCCGCCCGGCGAGCCCTCCAAGGCGCTCACGGTGCTGATGGACGTCCTCAAGGCCATCCCGGCGGAGGGCGAGGCCTTTCGCGAGCTGCGCAAGCGGCTCAAGGGCGCCGAGCTGTGGAGCCGCGAGCGGCTGCCCCAGCTCCTGCGCTTCTTCCGCCTCACCCAGGATGACGTGGTGCGGCCCTCGCCCCTCGTCCTCGCCCTCGCGGGCGGCGAGGCGGCGGCGCACAAGGCCATCGCGGACCGCCTCTGGGAGGTCAATCCGCTGCTCTTCACCACCGTGTACCAGCGCCTGGAGGAGCGGGTGCACTCGGTGAGCGAGCTGCTCAAGTATCTGGATTCGTTCGCCTATGCCGGCACCCGGCTG
The DNA here is from genome assembly GCA_041389985.1 of bacterium. Taxonomy (GTDB): domain Bacteria; phylum Myxococcota_A; class Bradymonadia; order UBA7976; family UBA1532; genus JACKDP01. Next base: position 14,420 of record JAWKQS010000034.1, on the reverse strand, counting down.
TCGGGCCCCGAGGTGCGTGGCTGGCTGCGCCTGGGCCAGGCGGTGGGGCTCTTCCGCCTGGTCGGCATCGCCCTGGCGCTCACCGACGAGGCCCGGGCGCGCTTCGGGCCGCGCATCCTCGGCTTCGACGTCGAGGAGTTCCTGGAGGAAGATCAGGACGAGCCCGAGCTGGTCGGCGCGGCCGCCGCCGACGAGCCGCCCGCGGCCGCGCCGGTCGAGGTGGCGCCGCCGCGGGCGCCCACGCCGGCCCCGGCCCCAATGGCTCCACCCCCGACCGTGGTGCTGCCCGTCGGGGTCTCGCCCTCGGGCGCGGCCGCCCCGTCCCGGTGGCGGCGTTTCGCCAGCGCGAGACCTTCGGCGAGGCCGAGCGGGCCGTCACCGTGGAGCGCATCCTCGGCTGGTGGAGCGAAGAGGCCGTGGACGATCCCCGGCCGGCGGCCGCCGACTTCGGCCTCGACGCCGAGACCTTCCAGGAGGATCCCGAGCAGGGCATCTTCCGGCTGGCCGTGGCGGCGGCCCTCGCCTTCGGCCCCGACGCCCACCGCGCGGTCGCGCGGTTCCAGGCCCTGCGCGACTCGGGGGCGCTGGACGCCCTGCACGCCGGCACCCGCCCCGACGGCCCCGTCCAGGTGGACGCGGACGCCCTCATCACGGCCTCCGTGGTAGCGCGCCGGGTGGCCGAGGCCCCTGATCTGGCGGCGACGCTGGAGCGGGCCGACGACGCCGACGCCGTCTTCGTGGCGCTGGACGCCGCGTTCGGGCGGGGGCTCTTCGGCCTGGAGCTGTTCTGGATGATCTGGACGCTGGCGGGCCTCGGGGTCATCCGGCGGCAGGGCGCGGAGGCCTTCGCCACGCTGCCCGACCGCCGGGTGCGCGACGTGCTCTACCGGCTCGGCTTCCTGGCCTCCCCCTACGCCGCCGACATGGAGCAGCTGCGCGCCGCGGCCGCGGCGGCCGTGCCCTTCGGGGCCGGCGCCCACCACACGCTCACGGTGTTCGCCCGGTCCGCGGGCTGCGCCTACGGCTGCGGCCAGCGCAAGCGGTGCGACCTGCCCTGCCGGGAGCGGACCGATCTGGGCTGACCGTTGATTCGACGCCTCCGACGCCTCCTGGGCATGGGGCCCCGCGGCGGGCCGGCCATGCCGCCCTCCGACGACGCCAGCGTCCCCGTCGTGGGAGAAAATCTCTTGCTGATCAGCGACTTGCACCTGGGTGAGGCCTGCAAGGAGCACTCGCGCATCGAGTACCTGAAGCGCGGCGCCGAGTACGACGCCCACATCTGCGCCTTCCTCGACCACTACACCCACCACCGCCCGGGTGGGCGACCCTGGCGGCTCGTCCTGGGCGGCGATCTCTTCGACTTCCTCCAGGTCACCATCGTGCCCGACGGCGCCGACGAGGAGGCCCGCCGCTACGGGCTGGGCACCCGGGAGGAGGAGTCGGCGTGGAAGCTCGCCCGCCTGATGGAGCGGCACCGATCCGTCTTCGTCTTCCTCGCGGGCTTCATCGGCGCGGGCCACCGGGTCGAGGTGGTGCAGGGCAACCACGACGAGGAGCTCTTCTGGCCCCGGGTGCGCGACGCCCTCGTGCAGGGGCTGGTGGACCTGTTCTTCGGGGGCGAGGACGGCGCCGGCGACGACCCCGAGGCCTTCGCCAGCCGAATCCACTTCAACGCCTGGGTCTACTCCCAGCCCGGGCTGCTCTATGTGGAGCATGGCCACCGCTTCGACGAGTTCTGCACCACGCCGCCCCAGCTCTGCCCCCTGCGCCCGCAGGCGGAGGACGAGCTGTCGGTGCCCATGAGCGGCCTGGCCATCCGCTACTTCGCCAACCTGGAGCGCGGCTTCAAGACCCACGACAAGGAGCACTGGCGCGTCCCCGACTACGTCCGCTACTACAAGGCTCAGGGCAGCCTGCTCAAGGCCGTGGCCGGCGTGGGGCACCGCTACATGACGCTCGTGGCCCGCGCGGTCAGCTACCACCTCCAGCACGGCCGCTTCCAGAGCGAGCAGGCCGAGGCGGCCCACCAGGAGCGGGCCCGCGAGCTGTGCGAGCGCGCCGACGTGACCCCCGAGCAGCTCGGCGTCCTCGAGTCCCTGGGGGCCTCGTCGGTCATGGCGAGCCCCCTCGGCATCTACGCCATCCTGGGGATGGGCGAGATGACCAGCGTCGTGGCCGCGCTCTTGACCCTCATCCTGCTCCTCTGCGTGGAGTGGGGGGCCGTGATCGAGCTGGGGATCTTCGGGCTGGTGCTGGGCGCCGGCTACGCCTGGTCGCGCTTCGTGCGGTCGCGCTTCCCCACCGACATCCAGCGCAAGCTCGACGAGAAGGCCGAGGCCATCAGCCGCCTGCTCGACGTGCCCGTCGTGGCCATGGGCCACTGCCACCGCGCCCGGCGCCGCCGGATGGACTGGAACCACCGCCGGTTCTACATCAACACCGGCAACTTCATCGCCCCCGAGGTCCAGCGCCACCGGGACGGCGAGCGCTGTAGCTGCCCGACCACCTTCGTCGAGCTGCACGATCCCGGGCCGAAGGTGGCCAACCCGCTGCTGAAGCGCTGGTGCTGCGTGAAGAACGAGGCGCTGACCTACGAGCCGTCCACGCCGCGGTAGATGTTCTAGCCAGCAAACTTAAAGATATCAGTGGGTTAGCGGGCCCGGCGGGTGGTGGTCTCGTCTTCGCGGGACCCGCCCTGGGTCCGGCTGGCGCCGGCCTGGGGGTTGGTGGCGTCCTCGCGGCGAGGCAGCTCCTGGGTGGCGGCGTCGGCCGTCCAGAAGTCGTCGGAGTCGTCGGCGTCGTCCTCGTGCCGCCGCGTCGCCAGCCAGGCCTCCACGTCCGCGCGCGGATCCACGCGGCTGCCGGTGAAGTGGCCCGGATCCACCAGGCGCGTGTAGTGGCGCGCGGCCTGGGAGGGCGTGGGCTCGGGGTCGTCGTCGAAGGCGCAGTCGCCCGCCTGCAGCTCCGCCTCCATGCGCTCCCGCGCGAAGATGCGCGCCACCAGGCGGCCGAGGCGCTCCGCCCCGCAGTCGGGGTCGCGGCCGGCCAGCCAGGCGCGCAGGGCATCGGCGAAGTCGGCGGCGCTCGGGTAGCGCGCCTCGGGCTCCTTGCGCAGGGCCCGCAGCAGCAGAGCGTCGAAGGCCGGATCGAGCAGCGGGTGCTGGCGGCTGGGGGGATCGGGATCCTGCTCGCGGATGGCCACCATCAGCTCGGCGTCGCTGGGCGCGAAGAACGGGAGCGCGCCCGTGACGGCGTAGTAGAGCACCACCCCGGCGGCGAAGACGTCGGACCGGGCGTCGAGGCGCCGGCCGAGCGTCTGCTCGGGGCTCATGTACTTCACCTTGCCCTTGATGATGCCGCCGCGGGTGTGGGCGCGGTTGAGGCGGGCCTTGGCGATGCCGAAGTCGATGAGCTTCACCTGCCCGTCGAAGCTGACCAGCAGGTTCGACGGGCTGAAGTCGCGGTGCACCACGTTCATCGGCTGCCCGTCGGGGCCGACCCGGGTGTGGGCGTAGTGCAGCCCGCGCAGGGCCTGCTCGACGATGTAGACGGCGAGGGTGGGGGAGATGGGCTGCTCCCGCTCGCGGCAGCGCCGCGGCAGCGACCGCAGATCGACGGCCTCCAGGAACTCCATGGCCAGCACATGCTGCCCGTCGACGACGCCGAACTCGTAGACCTGGGCGATGTTGGGGTGCGAGAGCTCCGCGGTGATGCGCGCCTCGTCCGCCAGCATCGTGATGAACTCTTCGTCCTCGTTGTACCGCGGGAGCAGCCGCTTGATGGCCACGTCGTGGGGCGTGCCGTCGGGGGTGGTGATGACGGCCCGGTAGATCTCGGCCATGCCGCCGGAGGCGATGCGGTAGAGGAGGCGGTAGGGGCCCAGCCAGCGCGTGCGTCTCACCCGGCCACTCTACCGCGTCTGCCGCGGAAAGTCAGAACTGCATGCCTACGCTGGCGGCATAGCGGTTCCACTTGCGAAAGCCGCGCGCGCGCCCCGCCTGCCCCCGCCGGGCCATGTGCTGCAGCTCGAGCCGCGCCGAGGCCAGCCAGTCCGGGATGGCGTAGCCGAGGGCCGCCCGGTACTCCAGCAGGCTGTCCTGCATCTCGACGTCCTCGTCGATCTTCTCCTGGGCGCGGTCGAGATCCTCGATGGAGGTCACGTAGGTGAAGCGGATGCGCCCATCGAGCTCGAGGCCCCCGTAGCGCAGGCTGGCCGCCAGCCAGGAGCTGCCCCCCCAGCCGAAGTAGTACCCGCGCGACTCGGTGACGCTGCGAGCGGTCAGGTCGGGGTGGATGCCCTTCCACAGCGGGAAGGCCAGCGAGTCCATGGCCGTGAAGTCGGGGTGCAGCGCCAGCTCCAGGTGCGCGATGAGGCCCTTGTAGGCCCCCCAGACCGCGGCGTTGGCCCCCGGCAGGTGCAGGACGGCGCGCCGATCCCGGGGCCGCGGCACCCAGCGCTGCACATGCTCGAACGAGAAGCTCAGCGACAGCCGCGAGGCCAGGCCCGAGATCGCGTCGGGCGGGCCGGTGTAGTCCTGCTGGTACTGGCCCCACAGGGCCGAGTCCATCCAGAGGTCGACGTGGGCCCCCTCGCCCGTGTCCTTCTCGAAGGCGAGGGCCACGTCGAAGTGGGTGAAGTTGCCGTCTTCAAAGAGCAAAGAGAACTTGCCGGGCTTCTGGAAGCCCGGGATGGCGATCAGATCGCCCTCGAGCTGGAACCCCTGGGCGAGCTCCTCCGCCCCGAACGGGTCGTCCTCGATGGCGCCGCGCCACGCCAGCCGGAACCGGTGGGTGTAGGCGCCGCTGAAGCCCAGCGAGTCGACCAGATCGTCGTCCACCGGATCGATCCCGTCGGCCCAGCGCTGGAGCGCCACCGGGAAGCCGATGAGCCAGGCCAGCGACTTGTGCAGGAAGGTGCCTCCGCCCGGCGCGCTGTTGAGGTAGTGCGCCAGGCGGTAGTAGGCCTCGCCGATGGCGATGCCGGCGCCCGGCGTGAACATCTGGTCGTTCAGGCTGACCTTCTCGCGAAACTCCAGCCCGAACTCCCAGACCGCCGAGGAGAGGAACGCCGTGAGCGACGCCCCCGCCACCCCCAGGTTGCTCGCGCGCGCCGACAGGTAGTAGGCGCCGCCCGAGATGGGGTGGCTGAGGTGGTTGATGGTGAAGTGGTTGTTGTCGAAGCGAAACGCGTCGATGGACAGGCGATCGATGAAGTTCGGGTAGTCCCAGTCCCGGGCGTTGGCGTCGGCCTCCAGCCAGTACCAGCTGGTACCGATGGTCAAGATCCCGACCTGAAACGCGAGGTTGCGCAGGTGGTGCGGCTTGCCGAGGGAGAAGTGCAGCCGGTAGGTCGGCTCCAGATCCCGCGGCTCGCCATCGGGCCCCATGAAGCTGCCCTCGATGGTGTTGCCCACCTGGACCTGGGCCCACGCGGTGGACGCGCCCAGGGCCAGGAGCCCCGCGCAAAGCAACGGCCGGATCATGCTGGCTCCCCATCGCTCCGACGGCGCCGGGCGGACCGGCGCGCGAGGTGATGCATACCCCGGATTCGCGCGCCGGGCCACCCTCACCGGACGCTTGCCCGTCCGGCGGCCGGGGCACTACGCTGCCCACCGTGCACCGCGTTCGCCTGCCCGGCCTGCTCCTGGCCCTCGCCCACCTCGCCAGCGCCTGCGCGCCGGCCGCCAACCTGCGCCCGATGACGCCGATGCTGCCCGACCACGCCGCCGAGGTGGGGGTGGGGTACACCCAGGTCGGACCGCGGCCGGTGGGGCAGGACGACACCGTGCATGGGGGCCAGGCCTGGGTCACCAGCCAGCCCCTCACCTGGCTCGACATCTCGCTGGTGGGGGCCTTCGCCGCCCAGGGGGTGGCGGTGGCCGGCCTCGCGGTGCGGTGGCGGGCCCTGGAGGTCGACGGCTTCGCGGCCGGCATCGGCGCCGAGCTCGGGTCGGGCTGGGCGGCGATCGATCTGCCGCTGGCGGTGCGCGTGGTGGACGGGCTGTGGGCGTACTCGGCGCCACAGCTCGGCACCTGGGGCAAAGACGCCACCGTGCGGCTGCCCCTCGGGCTGGACGTCGAGCTCTTCGACGAGCTGCGCATCCGCGGCGAGGCCCAGATGAACTACCCTCGGCGGGACGGGGAGTTCGACGGCTACCAGCGCCGCCTGCACCTCGGCATGGGCATGGCGTTTCGGCTGTAGATCCCCGCGCCTCAGCGACCGACGGCGCCCGGCAGCTCGAAGACGGCGGTGACCGGCAGGTGGTCGGAGTTGCCGTCGTAGCGCACCCAGGCGTTGAGCGGCACCAGCGTGCTCGGCTCATAGAGGATGTGATCGAGGGTGTCCACGGTCTGCCCGTAGAGGGCGGCCTGGTAGCGCCACGTCTCCTGGCCGGGGCGGAAGAGCGGCAGCACGTTGCGGAAGCCCTGATCGGCCAGGAAGCCCAGGCCGGCGCCATCCAGGGACTCGTTGAAGTCGCCCAGGATGATGGTCGGCACCCCCTCGGCGCAGGGCTCCGAGAAGGCCTGCACCTCCTGCAAGTGGTCCTCCTCGACCGTCAGCACCCCGTCGATGCCCGTGCGGGCGCTGTAGGGGGGCCGCAGGTGCACCAGCAGGAGCTGGAGGGGACCCACCGGTCCGTGCACGACGATGTGCCACGCCGGGTGCCACCCATCGACGCCCTCGATCACCCCGCGATCCTCGAACGGATGCCGCGACAGGATGGCCAGCCCGCCCGACGCCTCGCCGGCGAAGGCCATGTAGGGGTAGCGCTCCATGTAGCGCGCCTGGATGACCGCCTGCCAGCCCTCGCTGACCTCTTGCAGCGCCAGGACGTCCGCCCCCGTATCGCCGATGGCCGCCACCGTGGGCTCATCATCGTAGCGGTGCAGATCGACGTTGAACGTCGTCACCGTGATGTACGGCACCCCCGGCGTGGGATCCCGGGGCCGCAGGGCGGGGGGCTCGAGACAGGCGGAACACAGAGCCAGGAAGGCCAGGGGGAACATCCAGCGCATGGGCACCTCCGGGGGACCAGCATGGTCACGGCCTGGGGCCGGATCAAGCAACAGTCTGCCATCCTACCGGAATTGTTGATTTCTTTCCACGAACACCGCCCCCGTGGCGAGCCGGGCCCGCCTCGGTCGGCGTCAGGTGACAGGGCGCGCTGGACCCAGCACCTCGACCAGCGCCGCCACGATCACCAGCTCACCCTCACCCAGGCCCTCCAGCACGATGGGCTCGAAGCTCGCATCGGTACTGGTTCAGCGGAAACGTGACGGTCATCGGCCGGGAACAGCGGAGACCACCTCACGCCGGTACAGCTTCACCGTGTACCGCCCGCCCGTCTCCGCGTCCTGGATGTCTCGGTGCCACCGTCGCAGCCTGGGTTCAGCCGCCAAGCGTCTGACAGCATCTCCGCAAGTGCTTCCTCGGTCGTCGGCTCCAGATGCCATTCGCGAGAGTCACGGAGCGCCCTCCAACGGCGGAATGAAGCCGCGCCTCCCTTGGTCGTTGCCGGTGAACAGCTCGACGTTGACGCCATCGAGCGTACCGTCGCCGGGCAGTTGGCGGCTGTTCTCGATGATGATGACCTGCGCGTCGATGAAGGAGGTCTTCACGCTGTCCCAAAAGTGCTTCTTGATGTCCAGCGGGAACGTCGACTCCCCAGCATCGGGCTCCTCGTAGACGAGCAGCGGTGAGTCGATCAGGACGAAGTTTGGGAACGGGCGCTCATCCTCGATGCAAAGGCGGAGGAGCGCGAGGTTGAACGCCGCCCGCGCTATCGCCCGTACGCCCTTGCCGTGGCTCTTGCGCGCACGACCCGAGATCACCACGTCTTGATCGTTCTCACTGAACGAAACGCGATCGAGGTCGGGGAACTGCCACGCTTTCAGGAGCGCTTCGACCTCGCGGCTGAACGGGTCAGCCTGCGCAGTGCTCACCGCTGCGCCCACGACGTCGGACTTTGGCCTCTTCTTCGGCTTGTTCGCCTCCTCGAGCAGCTCTTCGAGTTCCTGGACTCGCTCGAGGTGCTCGATCGCCTTGCGGCAAGACTCCGCGTGCGTGCGAAGCTCATCGACCTTCTTGGCGGCGACGGCGACGTGCTGTTCCATCAGTCCCTTCAGCTCTGTCGAGATCGCATCGAACTCGGCCTTGCGGCTGTCGCGGGTAGCTTGGAGCCTTTCGATCTCGGAGAAGTTGGCGGCTCGCGTGGTCTGAAGGTCCTGGAGCAACTTCGATGTCTTGGCCGCCTCGGCTTTGCACGCCTGTGAGACGTCCGCCGGCGCCGGGCTCGCCTTCGGATGGTCGTGGTGGTGGTGCTCGGCGAGCGCGCCGCACATCGGGCACCGCTCCTCTTTGAGTTGGTCGAGCCGAACCCCGGCCTCGGCGATCGCCTCCAGCCGTCGCAGGTCGGACTCGTACTGCTGCTCCAACAAGTCGAACCGCGTCTGCAGCTCCGACAGAACCGCAAGCTTCGACTCGACCGCCTTCAGCGCCGTCCACGCCGTGCTGCGCTTCGTCTGGAGCGGCACCACACTCGCCTGCGCGGCGTTGCGCTCGACGAGCGCCGCTTGAATCGAAGCCTCGATTCGGGTCAGGCGGTCGCGTTCCTCGGCAAGCGTGCTCACTTCACCGAGCTCGGCGAGGCGCTCCCGCGTCGCCTTCAGCAAGCCTTCGAGGAGCTCGACCTTGCCAGCCTGACGGCCCTTCGCGACCTTCGGATCTTCCTTCTCGATGATCGAGGAGTCGTCGGTGCCCGTGAGCAGGAGCCGAAACACCCCGCTCTCGACGGTCTTCGACGTGACCTGCCCACTGAGAACCGGCGAGTCCTCCTTGAGGACCGTCTCCTCGTCGATGATGACCAGACGGGCGATGTCGCGGAAGCTGAGCGAGCGCGTCTTGCCCTGCTCCTTGTTGATGCAGACCTTCTTCTTACCCAGTCCGGACAGGTCGAGAAGGAACTGCGAGACGGTGTCCTCCTTGCCCGCTTGGTGCTTCGCCGCGAGCATGCGGTCGGGCTCCCCGTCGGTCTTGCAGAGCACCTTGCCACCTCGGAGGCTTCGCTCCAGCAAGTAGACGCGCTGGTCGCTGTTGGCCTCGATCTCGAGAATGACGGAGCTGTAGCCCTCCGCTTCGGGGATGTCCTTCGGGGGGGTGCCGCCGCCGAGCGCGTAGTCCAGGCACTGCGCAACGAAGCTCTTGCCGGAGTCCGAGGGGCCCGCGATGACGTTCAGGCCGCGCGTGAACGTGACCTCAGCAGTAGCCTTCCCCGGTCCGATGAGCGCGAGACGCCGAAGGGCGAAGCCGAACCTCATGACGCCTCCTCGGTCCAGAGAATGGACTCCATCGTGAACTCGGCGCCCCACGTGCCGATGTGATCGCGGACCATCGCGTCGAGCTCTGCGTCGTCGATTGTGCCGAAGCTGTCGACCACCCAGTCCGCGCGGTCACGCAGGTCGGCGAGGTACTCGGTGCTGAGCGTGTCGAGGAAGTCGGCCGACTTGTCGGTTGCGGTGAAGAAAATGCCGCCGTCCTTGTAGACGCGCTCGATGAGTCCACGGCTCTCGTAGAGCGTGAGCCCGTCTTGAATCACGCCGCGTCGGACGAGGATCTCACCGCCACGATGCGGGGTTCTCGGATGCAGCCCCGCGGGGCCGCCCTCGATGTCATCGGAGTGGACGAGGAAGTAGTCGAACACGACAAGCCGCTGCAACGCGTATGCGTCGGGGAACGCCGTGGTCAGCACGCAGAGTGCGCGCAGGCCGATCTCGACGGGCCCGTTGAACGGCGAGATGAAGTGGGTGGCGTCGGTCGTCACTTGACCCACCGGACCTTTCCGTCGTTCGCGAGTTGGTGGCAGATGCCTCCACGGTCACGGGTGTGGATGCGCGTGGTGAGCGGGTTGCTCGTAAGTTGCAGCGCGCGGGCCGTCTTCACCACTGCGAGGACACGCTGATAGCCGTCAGCATGGGCACCACGCACGTCGTCCTTGATGCCGGAGTGGACCTCGTCCTGCAGCCTTTCGAACTCGCCCTGAGGTAGCGTATCGCGCGAGAAGGTTCTCAACCCCTCCGCGCTGTAGAACTCTACGCGCGCGTCATGGAAGTGTTCGCGGAGGTCGTCCCGGGCTGCGAGCCCCGCGTCGAGATCCTTGACGTCCTGCTTGAGATGTTGCGCGTAGGCGAGTCGAAGCTCCTCGACGAAGACCGCTTCTTTGTCGGTTGGAACGGTGGGAGGGGCGAGGGGGTCAGGGCGCGACGGAAGGCCGCCTCCGAACCGCGCCGCGTGCCAGCGCGTCTTGGCATGCCCCTCGATGATGCGGAGGAGCGGCAAGGTCTTGAAGATGGAGAAGTCGAGGCTCGCGATGTGTGCCTTCATCGCAGTGTCGCACTCGACGACCTCGGTCTTCGTGATCTTGGTCCGGCACTCCTTGTCCCAGTTGGCGAGGAGTCCTTCGCGTACGGCGTGAGGCTTCTTCAACAGGTTCGAGAGCTTCGGCCCGACGCCTTGCGGCGCGACGAAGTAGTAGGCTCGCGGGTACGAGTACTCGTTCTTCAGCGTGTAGTAGGCGAGCTTGCCTAGCTCGATCCACACGTCGCCGGGTGTGAGCGGCTTCTCGTAGTGCTGCACTGATACGTCCCAGCACCCAAGCCGCCCTTCACCATCCCAAGTACGCTGCGGCCCATGTCGCCAGCACCACCGCACCGCTCGACCAACTCGTACCGTCCCGCAGCGAATCGACCCACTCCCTGGACGAACCGCTCCCACTCGTCGGCGCTGAAGAGCCTGACCCGATCCTCTGGATGTACTGGAGGGCCCGAGGTCACGACCTCCGGAGTCAGGCCGATCGGCGGCGCCTGGGGCTGAGGGATGGCAACGGTCGGCGGGACCTTCTTCACGCAGTGACCTCCGAGTCGTCGCTGTGCAGCACCCTCTTGAATCGGGCGATGTGCTTGGTGCTCTCGTCGTCGGGAGTCAGGGAGGAACGGCCTGAACTTCTTCCTCGGCGTCGGGCAGTTCTTCGTCGGCATCGGCCGCAGACCTCGGCGCTGTCCGGTCTATCGGCGACGGCATCATGAGCTATCCTTCAGTCACGTCTGCGCTTCATCCAGGTGTCCCAGTGGTCCCGCACTCTTCCCTCGAGAAGAGTGCTCGTTTTCGGTTGTAGGCGGCTTGCGGCCCTGCGCGCAATGCCGTCGCACGCCGTCGCACCGCCTCCGGTCCCCGAGCCTGGCTGGGATCGGTCCACGCCACCCCCGGTGGCTCCACCGACAGCAGCCCAGCGCCTTCCCCACGGGCTCCACCTGCACCCCCGCCGGCTCCGGGCAGGCTGCCCGCGAGCTGCGGTGATCTCCCCGGCGCCTGGCGAGATCTCCGCCGGTGCGGGATGCCTCGTCATCGCCGGGCGAGGTGGGTGCAGGGGTGATCGTGATCCCCATCGTCGATCGTGGACTCCCCATCGGTGGGGAGGTCCCGAGGGTCGCGGACGAGGGTGTGATTGGCCCCAGGGAGGTGATGATCGTCGGTGGGGAAGCCTGATTGTTCCGCGGGGAGGGCTGGGGATCGGCGCGCGGGGATGTTTCGGGAGCGGTGCACCGGGGTGCGGGCCGCGTGGGGCGGCGCGATCGAGCGGTGGGGAGTCGCGGGCGAGGGCTTCGGGCCGCTTCGTTCCGGGTGCGGACGACGAGCGCGGCGAAGGGCGGGCTGCGGAGGTCCGGTTACTCGCGCGTCCAGCGGGCACGAGCTCGCCCAGATCGGGATTTCCGGACCAGACAACCCCAAGTCGAGGACCCAGACGAGAACGCGATCGTGTGCGCCCCGCACGATGAGGTCCCAGCGCCCAGGGCGAAGGGTCGCCTCGAAGGCGCCGTCCGCTCCGAGGGGCACGAGGGTCGCCTGGGCACGTTCGCCGCCCCTGTCATCCATGTGGGGGGGCAGAGCGCCACCACCCGCTGCGAGGCGTCGACGATGGAGCCCGCCAGGCTTCCCTTCACACGGACCTGGGGCGGACGGCGTGAGCCAAGCACAACCGGACTGGAGAACTGACCATCAACGACGTCGACCTTCGACCGTAGCTCGGTCGGTCGCCCCACTGTGACCCGCGCTGGGGCGACGACCTCGCTGAAGCTCGCAACTCGAACGAAGTCGACTGGCTCCGTGAGCACCAGCTCGCCGTTGGTGGAGACGCTTCCCAGCAACCGCGGCTCACTGCCGTCAGGCCGCCACCAGGCCGATGCATTCAAAGGGAACCCGTGCGTTCCCCGCACGCTCAACGCGAGTCGATGCGTGAGCCTGGGACCCACCGCCAGCCCGGGAGGGGCGGTGACTGTCCGCCAGCTGCGCCGACGTCAACCGCTCCATCGCCGAACCCACCCGGCGATGCTCAACATGCAGGGTCACAGGACCATCGGAGAGGGTCGAAAGGTCCAACGAGCAGATGCCGTCCGAGCTGGTCTCAACCACCTGCGTACGCACGGTCGTGCCTTGCGAAAGATGGATTCGAGCACCAGACAGCGGCGTTCCGGCACGATCGAGGATCATGCCGATGCGACGGGGCTCCCGCGGAGACTTGCGAAGTTCGCTGGGGACCGTGACCCTGAGGGCCGGCTCCGGCACTGGATCGATCGACGAAGGGTCGGTGCCCGGGCACTCGTCCGTCAGCCCGATCGGTGAAGCCTCGATCGGTGCCTCGTTGCTCCAACCGATCAGGGAAGCCGCCCCGACGCCGATGCGGGCGGAAGCCTCGGTGGAGACGACGACTTCGTGGCCGGCGCCGTAGTGCCCGACATCGACCGTGATTGCGTAGCATCTCTCGGTCTCGCCCTTGATGAGGGCGGGGATCGACAGGGGTGGCGTGAAGGTCTCGGTTCTGCCGTTGAAGTCCATCGATGCGATGGAGCCTGCGCGCTCGCTGTACGTTGTGAGAAGCACCGTCCGGCGAGTTCTGTGGCCGTGCGTCAGCTCCAGTCCTGTCTTTGCCTCGAAGCGTAGCTCATAGGGGGGCCTGACATGCAGCGTGAACGGGTACTTCACGGGCTCCCGATCATCGCGGCCGTTGAAGTCATCCACCAGCTCACCGATGTGAAGAAACGAGGGTTCGTAGCCGAGATAGTAGATTCGGAGTTCGTAGTTCCGTCCTGCCTGGGGAGTAATGTCAGCGGCGACGAAGCTGAGGTCGAAGCTGACGCTTACGGCCATCCCCGTGTCAGCGATGTTTGTACCGAGGGGAGTCCACCAGATGACGCTGTCCCAGATGTAGCCGCCGATCCGCGCATAGACTCCCTGCCCGTACCTGGCCTCGGCGTAGTCGATGTACTTGAAGTCCTTCTTCGCCGACGTCGCGATGGACTGGTCGGCCTCGACGTCGTACAGCTCGGCCCAGATGGTCGACACATGGTTCTTCTGATCGATGAGCGTGCCTGTGTTGAATGTGCCCGTCCATCGAAGCGCCACCGAGTTTCCGACATAGGTCGTCTTGTCCACGACCGAGTCGGTGAAGCTGCCTTCGACCGAGGGTACGCCCTTTCCGCCGGCCAGTGCGTTCAGCGCCTCGATGACAAGTCCGATACCCTCGATGACTTCGGTACCCATGGTCCCTCCGGATCGACCGAAACAGCATATCCGGCAAGTGTGGCGCCCTCAACGAACATGCGCCGCGTGGGGTCGCCTCAGTCGCAGAGGGGGCCGCTGGCGTCGGCGACCCAGCTCGCCCGGGCGCAGCAGCGGGCGTCGTCGCCGCAGTAGGTGCAGGTGGCGTCGGCCGGGACGCGGAAGAGCAGGATGCGCTCCTGGTTCTGTTCTTCGTTGTCGATGAGCAGCAGGGCGTCGTCGGCGGCGCTGAAGGTCACGGCGCCGGTGCAGGCGGGCGGGTCGGCGTAGCCGGCGATGGGGCCGCAGTTGCGGTTGGTCTCGACGGCGTAGTCGTAGGTCAGGCGCACCCGGTCGGCGAGGGTCTCCACCACCGACCAGCAGCCGTAGAGCAGGGTGCCGCCGCGGCCCGGGGCGACGTCGCCGAACTGGCTGTGCTGGGTGAAGATGCCGTCGGCGCGGAAGGCGAGGATGTCGCGGGTGCCGGAGATGGTGCAGCTGCGGTCGCTCTGCACGAAGGCCCACCGGCCCGCCTCCAGGGTGGTGACGACGTCGCCGCTGCCGCCAGGGGCGGGGCAGGCGAAGTCGGCCGGCGGGGCGTCGGGGTCCGCGGCCGAGATGCAGTCGAGGCCCTGGGCCTCGAAGCCGTCATCGCAGTCACACGAGAGGATCTCTTCGACGTCGACGACGCACCGGCCATGGCCGCTGCAGTCGAAGGCGGCGCAGAGGTCGGTCGCCGCGTCGGCGGTGGCGTCGGCTGCGCCCCGGCCGGCATCGGGGGTGGCGTCGTCGCCGTCATCGGGGCAGCCGGCGAGGGAGAGGGCCACAC
>JAWKQS010000033.1:0-94952 GCA_041389985.1 bacterium | reverse complement strand
TCACCCCCCCGCCGGGGCGCGGCGGCCTGCCCGGCCTGGCCGTGGCGCGGCCGGTGACGGTGCTGATGAGCCTGCTGGCCCTCCTGACGGTGGGGGGCATCGCGTGGCGCCTCATCCCCGTCCAGCTCCTGCCGAGCGGCTTCGACGCCCCGGTCATGTGGGTGGCCATCCCGACGCTGCCCGCGGCCCCCGCCGACAACGAGCGCGCCGTCGCCGAGCCGGTGGAGGAGGCCCTGGCGACCATGCCTGATCTCGACGCCCTGCGGACCATCGTCCGCAGCGACCGCGTCGTCTTCCGCGTCGGAATGCGCAAGGACGCCGATCCCGAGGGCATGTACGCCCAGCTCCAGGACCGCCTCGACCGGGTCCGCCCCAAGCTGCCCGAGAGCACCCGGCTGGCCAGCATCTGGCGCCACGATCCCAACGACGATCCCGTGATGATCCTGGGCATCGTCTACCCGCCCGGCGCGCGGGATCCCCACCAGGATCTGCTGGAGCACCTGGCCCGGCCGCTCGAGCGCCTGCCCGGCAACAGCGCGGTGGAGGTGGAGGGCCTGCGGCCGACCCAGGTCCGCATCGAGGTGGACGACGGGGCGGCCCGCAGCGCCGGGGTCGACAACGCCACCATCGTCCGCAGCCTCCAGGACGACGGCTTCACGATGGCCCTCGGCGCCGTGCACGAGGGGGGCCGCCGCGTCCTGGTCCGCGCCCTCTCCCGCTTCGAAGATCTCGATGAGATCCGGGCAGTTCCGGTGGCGGAGGGGGTCACCCTCGGCGACGTCGCCGCGGTCCGGTTCGGGACGGATCCCGAGCCCGAGATCCACCGCATCGACGGGGCGCCCGCGGCCACGCTGATGGTGTTCAAGGAGGCGTCCGCCAACACCGCCGAGGCCACCGCGCGGGTAGCGGCCACGCTGGAGTCGGCCCTCGCCCGGCCCGCCCTGGCCGGCTACCAGACCCAGACCTTCTTCGATCAGGGCCTCTACATCCGGCAGTCCATCGAGCAGCTCCGCGAGTCGGCGCTGGTGGGCGGCGCCCTGGCCGTCGCGGTGCTCTTCTTGTTCCTGCGGGCCCTCGGGATGACGCTGCTGCTGACGCTCTGCATCCCCCTGTGCCTGCTGGCGACGGTGGTCGTCCTCTACTTCTCCGGGGACTCCCTCAACGTCCTGAGCATGATGGGGCTGATGCTCTCGGTGGGGATGGTGGTCGACAACGCCATCGTCGTGCTCGAGAACATCGACCGGCGGCGGCGCCTCGGCGAGGAGCCCACCGCGGCGGCCATCCACGGTGCCCGGGAGGTCTCCCTGGCCATCACCCTGGCCACCCTCACCACCCTCGTCGTCTTCCTGCCCATGATCCTGCTGGGCGACAACCCCGCCATGGGCTTCTACATGGGCAAGATCGGCTTCCCGGTCTGCTACGCCCTGCTGGCCAGCCTCGGCGTGGCGCTGCTCTACATCCCGGCCGGCGCCCGGCGGCTGGCCCTGGGGGGCGAGCGGCGCCTGGGGCCGGTGCTGCGCCGGCTGCAGGACGCCTACGCGGGCGCCCTGGCGTGGGCGCTGCGCCACCGCACCCTCGCCAGCCTGGTGGTCGTCGCGGTCATCGCCTCCACCGCCCTGCCCTTCGGCCGGGTCCGCCGCGTCGACCGCGTCGAGGGAGGGCTGGATGCCGTGCGCGTCCACCTCTACGGCCCCGCCAACGCCACCCTGGAGGAGCTGGACGCCACCGCCCGCGGGTTCGAGGCGCTGCTCCTGGCCCGCAAGGCCGACCTGGACATCCGGGCCATCCTCACCCACCGCGGCTGGTCGCGGCAGCACCTCATGATCCGGGTGTTCTTCACCGGCGTGGACGACCGCACGCGCGACAAGGAGGCGACCATCGCGGAGATCCGCGAGCTCTTGCCGAAGCGCCCCGGCTACGAGGCCCGCCTGGGCTGGCGGGGCGGAGAGGGGGGCGACGAGGCCGGCATCCAGCTCGCGGTCACCGGCCCCGACACCGAGGTGGCCACCGATCTGGCCCGGCAGCTCGCGGCGGATCTCGAGCGTCTGCCCGGCGTCGAGCAGGCCCGCCTGGAGGAGGCCAGCAGCGGCACCGAGCTGCGCTTCATGGTGGCCCGCGACGCCGCCGAGCGGGCGGGGCTCGATCCGCTCACCATCGGCGGCACCATCGACTACAGCCTGCGGGGCCGGCGACTGCCCGACTTCCAGGCCGGGGACCGGGAGCTGGAGGTGCATGTGGAGCTGGCCCCCGAGCGCCGCACGGACGCCGATCAGCTCGGGCAGCTCGCCGTGGCGCGGCCGCCGGGCCGGGGCGATCCGGTGGCCGGCGAGCGGGGCGGCCCCGCCCTCTCCCTGGTCACGACCCGCGTCCAGGCCCCGGGGTACGGGCAGATCACCCGGCGCGACCGCCAGTCGCGCGTGACGCTCAACGTCACCGGCGACGAGGCCGAGCTGTTCGGCCGGCTGCAGGGCTACGCGGCGCGGGCGCGCCTGCCGGCGGGCTACGATCTGTCCCTGGGCGAGCGCTTCCAGGACCGCGATCGCAACGAGGAGTCGGGCCTCTTCGCCGTCGGCGTGGCCATCGTCCTGGTGTTCTTCCTCATGGGCGTGCTGTTCGAGAGCTTCATCCTGCCGTTCTCGATCATCCTGTCCATCCCCCTCGCCTTCGCGGGCGTGTTCTGGACGCTCTGGCTGACGGACACCCCCCTCGACATCATGGCCATCATCGGCTGCATCATCCTGGTCGGGGTGGTGGTCAACAATGGCATCGTCCTCATCGATCAGGTCCAGCACCGCCGGCAGGCCGGGATGCGCCGCGACGACGCCCTGGTGGAGGTGGCGCGGCAGCGCGTGCGGCCCATCCTGATGACGGCCCTGACCACCATCGGGGGCCTCATCCCCATGGCGCTGGGCAACGCGAGCATCCTGGGCCTGGAGTACAAGCCCCTGGGGCGGGTCGTGATCGGGGGCCTGATCGCGGGGACGGGGCTGACGCTCTTCGCGGTGCCGTTGCTGTATGCTCTGCTGGACGGGGTGAGCCACCTGCCGCACCGCGTCCGCCTGCTGACCCGTCGCATCGTGGGAGGGATGGGGTGAACCTGCGGAAGAACCTCAGTATTTTCAGCACCTTGCTGGCCGCGCTCCTGGCCTTTGGGTGCGCGGATCCGGAGGCCGCGGCGCCGCGGACGGCGGGACCGAGGCAGCAGGGGCCGGTGACGCCGCCCGACGAGACGCCGCCCGACGAGACGCCGCCCGACGAGACGCCGCCCGACGAGACCCCGCCCGACGAGGCCCCGCCCGACGAGGCCCCGCCCCCCGACGAGACCCCGCCGGATGAGACGCCGCCCGACGAGACGCCTCCCGACGAGACGCCGCCGGATGAGACCCCCGACGAGACGCCGCCCGACGAGACGCCGCCGGATGAGACGCCCGACCCCTGCCCGGCCGGGATGCAGTGCGTGACCTCGCTGCCCCGCGTCGCCCGCGGCGACACGCGCGCGGCGGCCCGTCGCGGTTCGACGCCTATGGCTGCGCGCCCGAGACCGACGAGTCGGGGCCGGAGCAGATCTACCGCGTCGACGTGCCCACCGACGGGTTCCTGGCCGTCGAGCTGAGCGGCCTGGCCGACGAGGTGGACGTCGACGTGCACCTGCTCACCGATCTGGACGCGGGGGGCCTGCCTCGATCGCGGCCACTGGCGAGGCCGGCTGGCCCGTGACCGCGGGCGGTACTGGGTCGTGGCGGACACCTGGGTCACGGACGGCACGCCGCTGCCGGGCTTCCTGCGGTTCACGCTGACGACCCCGACAGCCCTGGAGGCCGAGGGCATCGCCCCGGCCCTGGCGGACGCCGCCCTCCACGCCTTCGGCCAGGCCTGGACGGAGGGCCAGACCGACCAGCTCACCTACGCCATCACCGACTTCTCGCTGCACTCCTCGGAGCCGCGGGAGTGGATCTACGACCTCGCGACCGGCGAGGCGCTCTGGCGCCTGCACGTGGCCCACGGCGACGGCAGCGCCGATCCCGCGGATCCGGGCACCGCTGTGCGCTTCTCCAACGTGCCCGAGAGCCACCAGTCCAGCCTGGGCCTGATGCGAGCGGCCGAGGCCTACGAAGGCGACTACGGCCACTCGTTCCGGCTCGACGGGCTGGAGCCCGGCTACAACGACAACGTGCGGCGGCGAGACATCGTCGTCCACCCATCGGCGGGCAGCCGCGACACCTACGTGGCCCGAGCACGGGTGGTGCTCAACTCGGCGAGCTGCCCGCCATCGACGATCGGCTCGCCCCCACCGTCGTCGGCTGCACTGGCGTGGCGCCCTGCTCTTCTTCTGGTACCCGGACGGCGACTGGAGCGAGCGGTCGGGCTACCTGCCCTGATCGCCGGGTGAGCCGGGCGGCTCTGCGCGCCGGTCTTGGCGCGGGCGAGGGCCGCGGGTGGTGATCGAGGTAGCGGCCCAGCAGCGTCCGCAGCTCCGCCGCCCGCGGGTGCTGGTCGAAGAGGTTCTCGCGCTCGCCCGGTCCCGCTTTCAAGATCCATAGAGTTCGAAGACGTTCTCCCGGATGCGCTGGATGAGCTTCAGGTCGCCGACCCGCACCCCCACCTGGTGGGCGCGGTAGTTGGAGTCGGGCAGCGCCTCGAAGAAGACCGGCGCCATGGGCGCGGGCGTGCCGGTGCGGATCTCGTCGGCCGCGAGCGGCCGATCCACCGCAGGGTACCAGCAGCCCCAGCAGGTCCAGGACCGTCGGGCCCACCTCCATGTGGCCGATGGGCACATCCAGCCGCCGCGCGGGGACGCCGGGGACGTGGAGGATCAGGGGCACGTGGACCATCCTCGTAGAGGGAGTGCCCGTGGAAGCGGTGGCCGTGGTCGAGGAACTCGTCGCCATGATCGGCGGTGACCACCAGCAGGGTCTTGTCCCAGAGGCCCCGCTCCTTGAGGCCGTCGATCAGGCGGCCGACGTGGGTGTCGGTGTAGCGCAGGATGGCGCGGTAGCGTTTTCGTCGGAGCCCCCGTCGGCCGGGAAGCCCTCGACCTCAAAGTAGGGACGTGGGGGTCGTAGTAGTGCCCCCACAGGAAGAAGCGGTCCGTCTTCGGGACGAAGGCTCCCCCGAGGAAGGCGTCGATGGCGCAGCATGCCGTCGGTCAGGTGGGCCGAGCCGGGCTTCGCGCCGTGCACCGTGAAGTCGCTGGTGGCGTAGTCGCCCACATGCGTCCCCTGGCGCAGGCCCCGAATGAAGAAGATGGTCACGTTGGCGAAGAGGGCGGCGTGCCAGCCATGTCGCTGGGACCTCGGCCAGCAGCGTCATGGCCGCCACCGGCGTCTGGTCGCGGCCCATCTCCGGGCGCGAGGGCACGGTGCTGGTCATCAGGGCGGGGATGGACAGTAGGTGGAGGCGCCGTGGGCGTAGGCCTGGAGTGTAGTCCACCGCCTCGTCGGCCAGGGCCTTGAGGCGGGGCATCTCCTGGAGGGCCATGTCGGCGCGCAGGGCGTCGATGGTGACCACCACCACGTTCCAGGGCACCACGGGCCCCGCGGGGGGTGTGCGGCGAGGCAGGCGCAGCGGATCGTCGGCGCGGCGGAGATCGGCCCCCGTGCAGTTCTGGTCCAGCCCATCATCGGGCGGGTCGTAGACGCCCGGCCGGACCGCGGGGTTGGCGTCGTCGCAGTCGCCCCCGGCGAAGCTGCCCGGCACCCCGTCGCCGTCGCCATCGCCGAAGCGCGCCAGCAGGCTGCTGATGCGGCCCGCCACCAGCGTGTCGCGATCGAGGGCCAGCAGGCGGCTCTGGCTGTCGCCCAGCGACCCCCGGGCCCAGAGGACGGCGCCCCCCGCGGCCAGCACGCCGGCCAGGGTGGCGACGGCCGCGACGCGCCCGCGCGGGCGGGCGGCGATCCACCACCGCGCCGCCACCAGGGCCACGCCCCACGCCAGCACCAGGCGCACCGGGCGCAGATCCACGGTCGCCAGCTCCTTGCGGAGCACCGGGGCCAGCACGACCCCCAGCACGAGCAGCGTCCCGATCCAGGCGGCGGCGCCCCGGGCGCGGGTCGGGTCGAGGGCCGGGGGGAGTCGCCGCGAGAGCGCGCGGAAGGCCCGGGCGAGCAGGGCCACGGCGGGGCCGGCCACCAGCGTCGCCAGCCCCACCACCCCGACGGCGGCGAGGCCGGCGCCCAGGCCCTGGTAGACGGGCTTGCGGAACGCCTTGACGAACTTGACCGTCGCCCCCTGGACCCCGAAGACGAGGACGGCCGCGACGATCAGGCCGAAGACCACCCAGGCGGCCACCCGGTCGGGCGCCGGGGGCGGGCCCCCCTCGCGTCCCCACCGCCAGCCGGCCCGGGCCGCGTCGCCGATGCCCAGGATGGCGGCGCCCGCGATCCAGAGCGGCAGGCCCAGCAGCCCGAGGACCGCCAGCGCGAAGGCCGGCGCGCCACCGCCGAGGGCCGTGTCCCCGGCCACCAGCGTGCGGGTGACCTCGAAGAGGACGATGACCAGGGCCGCCAGGGCCGATGGGGCTGCAAAACGGGTCCAGTGCCGCACCGGCCGCTCCTCGCGCCGCGGGTGATGGGGGCCTTGTACGCCACATCGGCGGCCGATTGAACCCCGACGCGCGCCCCAACCCCACGCAGGTCGTCGGGGATTCCCTTGAAGAACAAGTGGTTCGGGCTACTGCACCGACAAATCGAAGGGGTAGCTGATGACCTGGACGCCGCCCCCGGGCGGGGCGAACTGCCAGTGGCGGGCCCGCTCCTTGAGGCAGGCGCCCACGGACTTGTCCTTCAGGGTGTCCTGGGTGATGGCCACGCCGATGGGCATGCCATCCTTCCCAATGGTCCACTGCAGCGTCAGCCGGCCCTGGACCGTGGGGTCCTTCAGCGCGACGCGGGCGTAGCAGGCATGCACGTCGCCGTTGTGATCGCGGATGACCTGCATGGGCGAGAGGCGGCGCGCCACCGTGGGCACGGCGGCCGCGGCGGCGGTGGCGGGCTGGGCCGGGCGCGTCGGGCGGGCGGCCTTGCGCGGTGGCCGGGGCCGGGCCGCGGCTGCGGCGGTGTCGGCCTCGACGATGGCGGCGCCGGCGATGATGCGAAAGCCGCCCTCCGCGGGCGGGGCGGCCGCGTCGGTCGCGCCCGCGTCGGCCCCTCCCCTCCGCCATCCGCCGCCTGGGCATCGGTCGCCTGGGCGTCCGGGAGGGCGGCATCCGGAGGTGCCGTCGGGGGTGCCGTCGGAGGCGCCGTCGGGGGTGCGGTCGGCGGTGCCTGGCCGGGACCCTCCGCCGTCTCGTTGCCGCAGGCCAGCAGCCCCAGGGCTGCCCAGAGCATGACCACCGCCTTCAACTGCGTCCCCCCCCGCCGAAGTCCCCGGTGAACGCCCGCACCTGCGGGTGACGGACGAGATAATATTCCATCACTTCGCGCAGCGCCACATCTCGGCGACCCTCCTCAAACGCCTCGATGAGGCCGGCGGATACGCGCTCCTGGTTGGGATCGACGATGGGCGGCCCCACCCGGAAGCCGGGCCACTGGCCATCGGTGACGCTGGCGTCGGGCTCGAGCCGGCTCATGGGCTCGACGCGGTGCCAGGGCACCGCCGAGCGGCCCACCCACCCCAGGATCTCGGGCTCGGCGGTGTCGGGATCGCCCTCGGGCACCAGGCCCAGGGCGAAGTGCAGCAGGCGCACGCCCCGCTCCCGCCAGCTCGCCTCCACGGCCCGCGCCTCGGCCACCGACTTGAGGATCGCGCTGCAGAGCAGGACGCGGCACCCGGGGCCGGGAGCCGCGGTGAGCAGCTCGGTGCCGAGGGCGTGGGCGCAGAGCCGGGCCACGGGGCCGTGGTGGGGACCCGAGCCGGCCACGCCGTCGAAGCGCCAGCCCCGCCGCTCCACCAGCGCCAGGAGGCGCCGCACCGTCAGCGCGATGTGCACCGGCGTCAAGAGCAGGTACCGTCGCGGGTTGGGCGTGAGGCCGCCATCCCCGAAGGTGCCCAGCACGATGTTGGTGGCGAAGAGGTAGCGCACCGCCCGCAGGTCGTCGACGCGCTCCCCCGCCGTGAACTCGCGGTACCGCGGCAGGGCGGCGAGCAGGACCTGGGAGCTCGGATCCTCGGCCCCCTTCAGGGCCTCCTCGGCCTCGTCGTACCGCCGCAGCGCCAGCAGCATGCGGCCCAGGTTGACGCGGGCCTGGTGCTCCCCCGCCTCGACCACCGCCCGATAGTCGGCCAGGGCCTCGTCGTAGCGGCGCAGGCGGCCGCAGACATAGGCCCGCCACTCGCGGATCTGGGGATCCGTCGAGATGGCCAGCGCCTGGTCGAACAGGCCCAGGGCGGCCTCGAAGTGGTTGCGGTTGGCCTCGATGCGGCCGAGGGCGAAGTAGGCGTCGGGGAAGCCGGGCTTCATCGAGCAGGCCGCCTCATACGCCCGCACGGCCTCTTCGAGCTTGTCCTGCAGCTCGAACTGGCGGCCCCGCTCGAACTGCCGGCGCGCGAACACATCGCTCATGGCGCACCCCACGGGGACACCGGCCGGATGGGGATGGCGTCCCCCGACGGCACCGCCACGCCGGCCGGCGACACCACCCGCACGAGCTGCCGGCCCAGCAGATCCCCATCCACGCGCACCATCGCTCCCGCACGCAGGTACCCCGACCTGCCCGCTCCGGACAGGATCGAGCGGGCCAGCCCGTGACGCAAGCGGGCACGCCGAGAAAGGCGATCCGGGGGGGCGTCGGCCTCCGGCGCGCCGAGCAGGGGCGCCCCGGCGGCCGCCACCACGTCGCCCGGGGCCAGCGTCGCTCCCGTCGCCAGCACCCGCGCGACCAGCGCCGCCGGGGGCTCGGCGAAGCCGGCGCCGTCCGGGCCCAGCGTCCGGCCGTCGGGCAGGCCGTCGCGCCGCAGGACCAGGAAGGGCCCCGGGCGCAGGAAGCCATCCGCGGCCCGGGCCAGCCGCAGCAGCGCCGGCAGGTCCACGGGGCTGCGCGCGGCCAGGTACAGATACTCGGCCAGGGAGAGCTCGACCACCTGCACGAAGCCGCCGATGGCGGCCTCCACCTCGGCCGGCCCCGCCCCCGGGGCCAGCGGCCGCGCCAGGACGACCGCCGCCGAGGAGCGCGCCTCCACCAGCAGCGGCGTCTCCAGGCCCAGCCGCTCCAGCGCGCTGGCCACCAGCCCGCGCAGCACCCAGCCGAGCCGCTGGCGGGCCTCGATGCGCACCAGATCGGCCGTCGCCGGCAGGCCCGTCGGGCTCCCCGGGGGACCCGCGCTGCGCGCGTCGCGCTGGCTGGTGCCCAGCTCGTCCACCACCCACCACTGCACCCGACCGCCCGGCCCCGTGGCCGTCACCGGCGGCAGCAGCCGATCGAGGGCGACCCGGCGCGCGCAGCCGGGCATGCCCAGCCACGTCGGCCGCTTCGCCCAGAGGGCGAGGGCGGGGCCCGCCAGCACGTCGGCCGTCGCCTGGCCATCGCCCCCCAGCGGGAGCACCTGCACGGCGTCGGGCAGCTCGGCGATGACGAGGCCCCACCGGGGCTTCTCGCCGGCGTCGGCGCCCCCTGGCACCCCGAGCGGCGTGGCGCACGCCCCGGGCAGGCCGGGCCCAAGGTAGCGCACGAGCTGGGGCGGGTGGTGCCGCTCCAGGCGCTCGCCCAGCACGGCCGACACCGGCGCCGCCGTCAGGTGGCGCTCCTGGAGCGCCCTGGCCAGCAGCGGCACGAGCTCCACCGCCGGGCAGCCGGCCTGGCTGGTGGGCAGGGCCACGATCTCGCCCCCCGCCAGCCGGGGGATCACCGCCGAGGCGAGGTCGGCCGGCGTCCGGCCTTCGCCGTAGACACTCCAGAGCACGAGGGGCCGCTCCGCGTCCGCGGCCCGGCCCAGGGCCAGGGGATCGGGCGCGCCCCCCGCCCGCCAGAAGCGGGGCACCGCGGCCACCAGCTTCCGCTCGGCCAGCCCGTCGGCCAGCGCGCGCGCCGCCTCGGTGAGGCCCTGCCGCAGCGCCTCGGGGGCGGCGATCCACGCCGCCGGAGGCGCCGCCACCCGCAGCGCGACCTCGTGTCCCTCCGCCAGCAAGCGCTGGAGCGGGGCGTCGGGCTCGTCCAGCTCCCCCGCCTCGATGAAGAAGGTGGCCCGCAGCGCAGGCAGCTCGTCCGCCGGCGCCTTGAGGCGCGCCAGCAGGTCGGGGAGGCAGGGCCCCAGGCCGTCGAAGCTGAGCCCCACCACCGAACCGGGCAGGCCGCGGAGGTAGACCTGGTGCAGGACGTCGAGCCGGGTGGCGCGGGGCGCGATCGGGGGGCTGCCGCAGGCGAGCGGCGCGGCCAGGATGAGCAGGGGGAGGGCCCTCAACACGGGGCCACGCTATGCCGGCCCGACCGCCTGCGCAAGCGAGCCGGCTTCCTTTACCCCACCGCCCGGCTGGGGCAGGCTGGCGGGTGATGCCGACCGGCTGGCTCATCCTGGTGGCGCTCGCGGGCGCCCCCTCCGCGTACCTGTTGCCGCCCCCGCCCCCGGGGCCGCTGGCGACCCACGTCTGGCCGGCCCTCGCCGCCGCGGGCGGCCCGGCCCTCCGCCCCTCGAGCGAGCACCCGGGCGACGATCCCGGGGCCGCCCTCGGGTTCGTCTTCGCCACCCTGCCCGACGACGCCACCCTGCGTCTGCACCGCGTTCGCGCCGCGGAACATCTTGAAATCACGACGGATCTGCCCTGGCGGCCCGCTGATCCGGCGCTGGCCGACGCCATCGCGCTGCGCCTCGCGTTCCTGCTGGAGGCGCCCGCCGACGCTGGCCAGCCCTGGGTCCCCGACGCGCCGCTGCAGCCTCCGCCGCCCGAGCCCCGCCTGCCCCCCGAGCGCCTGGCCGATCTGCAGACGCTGCGCCCGCCGCCGCCCCCGTCCCACACCACCCGGGTGCCGCCGCCTCCCGGCGCGGAGCCGCCCCCCGAGCTTGCCCACCGCGGCGTGGTCGAGGACGAGGCGCCGCCGCCGGAAGACCCGGGCACGGGCCGGTTCCGGCTCGGCGTCGAGAGCGTGGCCGGCCTCGAGGATCAGAGCGTGGGCTTCGCGGTGGGCGCCGTGGTGGTGGTGGCGCCGGGCTGGCGGGTCGCCCTCGATCTGGCGGCTCACCCGTTCTACGACTTCCGCCGGGACGGTCGCCCCGTCGGCGTGACCGCCCTGCGCGCCGCCGCGCGCGGCGTCCGCCACCTGTGGCAGCTCGGCGCCCTCGACGTCGGCGGCTCGGCGGGGCTGTTCGTGGCGGCGCTCTCGGGCGCCGGGGCCGGCCTCGACACTGGCACGCCTCGCGTCGGCCTCTGCGCCGGCGCCGCCGCCGACCTGCCCCTCGGCGGCCCCCTCTCCCTCACCGTGGGCGCCGATCTGCTGGCCGCGGCGTGGCGGTCGGAGGCGCGCCTCGGCGACGACGTGCTGCTGCGGCAGGGCCCCCTCGAGCTGCGGGGCCAGGTCCTGCTCGGCTGGGCGGTCTGGTGAGCGATCCGTCTTCGAGTGACGGCGGTGAGACAGCCGCCCCGCCCCCGGGGTCGAAGGATGCGAACCCTCCCGGTGGAGCATCGATGTACGCGGGCACCCTGCCCCTCGCGAGCGCGGCCCCGGCCGACGCCGAGACCGAGCTCATCAGCCGCCTCGTGGCCGGCGACGAGCGCGCCTGGCGCGCGCTGCACCGCGCCCACGCCGCCGACGTCTACCGCGTGGCGCGGCGCTTCGTCGATGGCGACGCCGAGGCCGAGGAGGTCACCCAGGAGGTGTTCGTGGCGGCCTTCCGCTACATCGACCGCTTCCGGGGGGGCTCCCGCCTGCGCACCTGGCTGTACCGCATCACCGTCAACCGGGCGCTGAAGCGCCGCCGGTGGCGGACGCGGCGCCGCGAGGTCGGCCCCGACGGCATCGAGCGCACCTCCAACCCCGCCGCCACCCCCGAGGCCGTGGTCGGCGACCGCCAGGCCCTGGCCCTGCTGCAGGGCTGCCTGGATCGCCTCGAGCCACGCAAGCGCGCCGTGCTGGTCCTGCACGAGCTCGAAGGTCTCGATACCCGCGAAATCGCTGACATTCTCGGGTGCCCGCGCTCGACGGTCCTTACGCGCCTCTCCCGCGCGCGCCAGGATCTGCTGCGGCTCGCCCAGCGCCGGGGCCTGCGGCCCGACGAGGAGGGAGAGGCCTGATGGGCACTGATCCCCACGACGATGCGGCCGTCCGTCGCCTGCTGGCGCCGCTGGCCGCCGAGGTGCCGCGCCTGTCTCCCGAGCGCGAGGCTGTGCTCTGGGCGGGGGTCGCCGACCGGCTGCGGCCGGCGCCCCGCTGGCCCGGCTTCCTGCTGCTGGGCGCCCTCGGGGCGGCCGCGGCCGTGGCTGCGGTGGTGGTGACCCGGGCGCCCGACCAGGCGCTCCCACCGTTCACCGCCCGCCACGCCCCCCGCCCCCTGCCCTCCGGCGCCTGGATCGAGACGTCGGCGGCGGTCGAGCTGACGGCCGCGACGGCGGATCTGACGCGGGTGCGCGTCACCGAGGGGCAGATCACCAGCCGTGTCCCGCGGCTCGCGCCGGGGCAGCGCTACCTCGTCGAGACGCCCGCGGCGGTGGTGGAGGTGCGGGGGACGACCTTCACGGTGGCCGTCGAGCCCGGCGGCGCCACGGCCGTGACGGTCGCCGAGGGCCAGGTCCGCGTCACCCCCGCCGGCCGCGACCCCCTGGACCTGGGGCCGGGTCCCACGCTGCACGTCGAGCCCACCACCGCCGACGGGGCCGCCCGGGCCGAGGCGCGGGGCGAGGTCGCCCAGGCTCTCCAGATTCGCGGCGCCCTGCTGCTCGCCGCGCCGGCCGACCTGGCCCGGGCCAACGCCCTGCTGCGCCTGGGTCATGCCTTCGACGCCCAGACCCCCGACGCCGCCCCGGCCTTCTGGGCCCGCGTCGTGGCGGCGGGCGGCCCGCACGCCGAGGAGGCGAGCTTCCGCCACGCCGACGCCCTGCGCCGCGCCGGCCGGCTGGCCGAGGCCCGGACCGCCGCCGCCGCCTTCCGCCAGCGCTTCCCCCAGAGCCCCCGCGCCGCCGAGACGACCCGCTGGTAGCGGGCCCGGGCTTCCCACCACCGGGGGCCTGGGCTATCGTCGATCTCCATGGCTCACAGTCCTGCCTTGATCGACCACCTCCGCGCCCAGGCGCGGCTGCCCGAGCGGCAGCTCGCGATCGCGGAGGCGGCCCTGCAGACCGGGGGCGCCACCCTGGAGCAGGCCCTGCTGGAGGCCGGCGTCGACGCCGAACAGATCGTGCAGATCAGCCAGATGGTGGCCGAGGCCCAGCGCATGGACGAGCCGCGCTCCGGCGAGCGCCACGCCAGCGGCTCCGGGGGTCGCCACCGCGCCGAGGAGGCCCCGGCCGAGCCCAGCGTCGACGATCTCATCGCCCGCCTCATGGACATCACCCCGCGCTTCGAGCTGCAGGGCGAGATCGCCCGCGGCGCCATGGGGCGCATCCTGGCCGCCTGGGACCTGCACCTGGGCCGCCCGGTGGCCATCAAGGTGCTGCGCAAGACGGCCGCGCGGGATCTGGATCGGGTGCGGTTTCTGGAGGAGGCCCAGGTCACCGGCCAGCTCGCGCACCCCAGCGTGATGCCGGTCTACGAGCTGGGGCGCCTGCGCGGCCAGGTCGCCTTCGTGATGAAGCGTGTCGAGGGGCAGAGCCTCAAGACCATCATCGGCGACCTGCGCCAGGGGGAGACGCAGCCCTTCGGCCGGATGCGCCTCCTCAACATCTTCCACCAGCTCTGCATGGCGGTGGCCTTCGCCCACACCCGCGGCGTCGTCCACCGCGATCTCAAGCCCTCCAACGTCATGGTCGGCGACTTCGGCGAGGTCGTGCTGCTGGACTGGGGGCTGTGCAAGATCATCCGGGAGGGCACCCGGTCCACCCGCTCCACCAGCGAGCGCTGGCGTACGGTCCACGGCCAGATCATCGGCACGCCGGCCTACATGGCCCCCGAGCAGGCCATGGGCATGATCGACCAGGTGGACGAGCGGACGGACGTCTACGGGCTGGGCGCCATCCTGTACCACCTGGTCACGCTGCGGCCGCCCTTCTCGGGCAAGACCAACCGCGAGATCGTCCAGCGGGTGCTGCGCGAGGCGGTGGTGCCGCTGCGCGAGCGCGCCCCCGAGCTCGACATCGACCCCGAGCTCGAGGCCATCTGCATGCGCTGCCTCGCCCGGGACCAGGCCGACCGCTTCCCCAACGCCAAGGCCCTGGCCGACCGCATCACCGCGTACCTCGAGGCCCCCAAGGAGCGGCCGGGGCCGGTGGACGTCTCGGCCCACCTCAGCGCCGGCCAGGTCGCGGTCGCCCGCCTGCAGAGTCTTCTGGAAGACATCGCGCTGGCCCAGGACGCCGTCGAGACGGAGGAGGGCCGCCTCGGCAGCACCGATCCCCCCGAGCGCAAGCGGGCGCTCTGGGCGGCCGAAGATCGCTTGCGGGCCCTGCACATCGACTACGCCGACGCCTTCGGCACCGCCGTCGCCGCTCTCACACGGACCATCGCCCTCAGCCCCCAGCACGCCGTCGCCCGGCAGCTCCTCACCGACCTCTTCATCGCCCGGCACGAGACGGCCACCGCCCGCCAGGACCACGGCCGCGCGGCCTACTACCGCCGCATGGTCGCCGAGCACGACGACGGCCGGTACGCCGCCCTCGTGAGCGGCCAGGGCAGCGTGCACCTCGACATCTCGCCCCCGGGCGCCCGGGTCGAGGTGGTGCGGCTGGTGGAGTCGGACCGCCGCCTCGTCGCCGGCCCGGTCCAGGACCGCGGGGTGGCTCCCCTCGCCCTCGATCGGCTGTCGGCGGGGGTCTACCGCATCACCCTGGAGGCCCCCGGCCACCACCCGCTGGTGTCTCCGCTGCTGGTGCAGGCCGGCCGCAGTACTCGGATGCGCCTGCGCATGCTGCCCACGGGCAGCGTCCCTGCCGGGTTCGTGCACATCCCCGCGGGCACGTTCCGCTACGGCAGCCCGCGCAGCGATCTGGTGGGCCCGGCCGAGCACGCCCTGCCCGACTTCCTCATCACCCGCGCGCCCGTGACCGTGGCCGAGTACCTCGCCTTCCTCGACGCCGTCGTCCAGCGCGAGCCCGAGGAGGCGCGCCGGCGGGTCCCCCGCGGCTTCGACGGCGTCGCGCCGGCCTGGCGCCTGGGGCCCGAGGGCCAGTTCCGCCTGCCCGACGGCGAGGGCTGGCGCGCGGACCTGCCCGTGGTGGGCATCCGCCTCGACGACGCCCGGGCCTACGCCCGCTGGCGCAGCCAGCGCGAGGGCCTGGCCCTGCGCCTGCCCTTCGAGGAGGAGTGGGAGAAGGCCGCCCGGGGCACCGAAGGGCGGTCGTTCTCCTGGGGCCATGAGTGGGACGCCGGCTACGCGGCCGGCCCCGAGGTCTGGCGCGGCCACCTCCCGCCGCCGGTCGGCTACGCCGAGGCCGATCGCTCGGCCTACGGGGTCATCGATCTCGTCGGCGGGGTGCGGGAGTGGACGTCCAGCGTCGAGGCCGGCGCGGGCGCCCGGGTCATCGTCCGGGGCGGCTCGTTCCTGACCGGCGGGATCCAGGGCCGCCCGCTCTGGAACCGCGAGGTCCTGCACCCCGACCGCACCGCCATGGACCTCGGATTCCGGCTGGTGCGAGAGCTTTGACCGGCCCTCGACGATCCCCCTGGACGCCGCGGTTGAGCCGCGGCCCCGTTCGTGGCAGGATGCCGCGCGTCCGCGACCTGGCGAGGAGCCCTGGGTGACCGACACGCTCTCCAACGATTCCGTGACCGAGGCCGGCGAGGCCGACCTGGTCCTCACCGACGAGGTCCTCCAGCAGCTCAACGAGCAGCACTGGCGCCGCCTCGGCCTGAGCCAGACCTTCGACCGCCTGGTGGTGCACGAGGTGGCCATCCACCCGGCCCCGCCGGCCGACGTGCAGGCCCGCATCAGCGCCCGCCTCGGCGGCGGCGCGGCGAAGTTCCTGGCGCTCACCTTCGAGAAGCTGATCAAGGATCTCGCCCGACGCGGGGTCCTGCAGCTCGCCGACGGCAGCCTGCGGCTCCACGGGGTGTTCGACGAGCGCCTCCGACAGCTCATCGAGGCCGAGGAGCGCGGCGACAGCCGCGTCGATCCGACGCCCGGGGTGACCCTGGCCGACGTGGTGCAGCGGGCCGAGGAGCGCGAGAAGAAGGCCAAGGAGCGGCCCGCCCGCGTCCGCAAGGCGCCCGCGAAGCCCGGCCCCGAGACGCCGCGCACCCGCAAGGGCGCCAAGGCAGCCCCCGCGGCGGCGCCCGAGCCCGTCGCGGCGCCTGCGCCGGTCGTCGAGGCCCCTCGCGAGGCCACGCCCATCAGCCAGCTCTTCACGTCGCGCACCATCAACAAGCTGCTCGACAGCCTCGACACCGGTCCCCTCCTCAAGGACCAGGTCCGCGACCGGCTCGCCCTCCGGCCCACCGACTTCGGGCGGTTCCTGGAGGTCACCGGCGCCCTCGAGCTGACCCGCATCTCCCGTGACGACATGATCGAGCTGCACTGGCGAGGTCGCGAGCTCGTCAAGACGGCCGCCGCCGAGCGCCGCATCGTGCTCATCGACGTGGTCCGTCAGCTCCGCGAGCGCGCCGAGTCCGACTGACCGTCTGACGTCCACCGGCCCAAGGACCCGCCCCATGAACAAGGTCCACCCCTCCGCCGAGTCCGCCACCGCCGACCTCCAGGACGGCATCACGCTCCTCGTGGGCGGCTTCGGCCTCTCCGGCAACCCCGAGAACCTCATCCGGGCCGTCCACGCCCGGGGGCTGAAGGGGCTCACCCTCGTCAGCAACAACGCCGGCGTCGACGGGAAGGGCCTGGGGCTGCTGCTCGAGGCGCGCCAGGTCAAGACGATGATCGGCAGCTATGTAGGCGAAAACAAAGAGTTTGAGCGACAGTTCCTCTCGGGGGAGCTCAACGTCGAGCTCTGCCCCCAGGGCACCCTCGCCGAGCGCCTGCGGGCCGCCGGGGCCGGCATCCCGGCCTTCTACACCCCCACCGGCGCCGGCACCCTGCGCGCCGAGGGCCGCGAGACGCGGGAGTTCGGGGGCCGCCCCTGCCTGCTGGAGCACGCCCTGCACGGCGACGTCGCCCTGGTGAAGGCCTGGAAGGGCGACACCCACGGCAACCTCGTCTTCCGCAAGACCTCGCGCAACTTCAACCCCCTCGTCGCCAAGGCCGCGCGCCTGACCATCGCCGAGGTGGAGGAGATCGTCCCCGCGGGCGAGCTGGACCCCGACGCCATCCACCTGCCCGGCATCTACGTCCAGCGCATCATCCAGGGCGCCCACTACGACAAGTGGATCGAGCAGCGGACCACGCGCCCGCGGGAGGCAAGCTGACATGGCCCTCACCCGCAACCAGATCTGCGCCCGGGTCGCGCGGGAGCTCAAGGACGGCGACTACGTGAACCTGGGCATCGGCATGCCCACCCTGGTCGCCAACTTCGTCCCGCCGGAGGTCGAGGTCATCCTCCAGAGCGAGAACGGCCTGCTCGGCATCGGCCCCTTCCCCTTCGAGGGCGACGAAGACCCCGACCTCATCAACGCCGGCAAGCAGACGGTCACCACCGTCCCGGGCTCCTCGTTCTTCGACAGCAGCGAGAGCTTCGCCATGATCCGGGGCGGCCACATCGACGTCGCCATCCTCGGCGCCATGGAGGTCGCCGAGAACGGTGACCTGGCCAACTGGATGGTCCCCGGCAAGATGGTCAAGGGCATGGGCGGCGCGATGGACCTCGTCAACGGCGCCCGCAAGGTCATCGTCACGATGATCCAGAGCAGCAAGGACGGCAGCCCCAAGCTCGTCGACCGCTGCACCCTGCCCCTCACCGGCCTCGCCTGCGTCCACCGCATCGTCACCGAGCTCGCGGTCATCGACGTCACGCCCCAGGGCTTCCTGGTCCGCGAGCTGGCCCCCGGCGTCACCCGCGAAGACTTCAGCGCCGCGTGCAGCGGCCGCCACGCCTTCGCCGACGACCTCACCACCGTCGCGGTCTGACGGGCTCCCGGTCAGGCTCGCCGCCGCGCGATGGCGCGCAGCCCCAGCAGCACATGCAGGGCGAACGCCGGCAGGAGCGCCTCGCTGGCGAGCTGGTGCAGGAAGCGCAGCCGGATCAGGGCCCGGGGATGGCGCTCCTGCCAGACCCAGAGCCCGGTGGCCAGGGCGACCACCAGCAGCACCAGCGTGACCCGCGTCAAGCCGCGGTTGAGGGCCCGCGCGGTCGGCAGGGCGGCCGGCGCCCGCCGCAGCCACCGCCGGCGACCGCTCCAGAGCAGCGCCAGCACCAGCGGGCCGGCGGCCAGGGCCAGCCAGGCGTGGGCACCGGCCAGCGTGCGGTGGGTAGCGCGCGGCCAGGCCAGCGCCAGCGAGCAGCCCGAGCCGATCGCCACCAGCGTCGCGGCCGCGAGCAGGTTGTGCGTGAGCCGCCAGCGCATCACAGGCCGAGCCGCTGGCGGGCCACGTCCCGCATCTGGCGCAGCACGGGGGCGTCCTCGGCGCCGCCGGCCAGCAGGGCTTCGATCACGGGCAGCGCCTCCGCAAACCGGCCCCGGTGCATCAGGAAGAGCGCCCGCGCGAAGCGGGTCGGCTCGCCGGCGGGATCGTTGGCCTCGAGCACCAGGAGCTCCCGCTCTGCCTCGTCATACCGTTGATTTTCAAGGAGAAACCGGACGAGGTTCGTGCGCTGGGCGGGGACGGGATCGGCGATGGCCACCGCCCGGCGCAGCAGCCGCTCGGCGTCGTCCAGCCGGTGCTGGGTGAAGGCCCAGAGGGCCTGGTCGGAGACGTGGCGGGGGTCATCAGCGAGGATGATCTGCTGGCGCACCTCGGCCTCGTGGCGCACCGCGGCGAAGGCGGCGTCCGTCTCCAGGCTCGGATCGAAGAGGTGCAGCGCCTCGTAGGCCCGCACCCGGATGACCCGCCGGGGGTCGGCCAGGGCCTCCCGCAGCGCGGTCGCCGAGGCGGGCAGGTGGCCGCTCAGGCCATCGACGACGTAGAACCGCACCAGCGGGTGGGCGTCGTGGCGGTGGCGCAGCAGCGCCGCGAGGGCCCGGCCGTTGCCCCGGGCGCTGCCCAGGAAGTTCCCCGCGCTGGCCCGCTCGATGATGGACCGCTCGGGGTCGTCGAGCCAGGCGACGAGGCGATCCACCGGCACCTCGCCCCCCCCGAAGACCTGGGACAGCACCTGGGCGCGGTCGCGCAGGCGCGCGCGATAGCCCTCGAAGTGGGCCTGGCCGCCGAACCAGCGCTCCACCGCGGCCTCGGCCCAGGCCACGGGCTGGTCGGCGTGGCAGTGGGCGCAGGCGTTGGGCACCCCGTACTGCCGCGTAAGCTCGGGCAGCGGGCTGTTGATGGTGTGATCCCGCACCGTCATCCGCAGATCGAGATCCATCGGTGGCATATGGCACGCGACACACCGGCTGCCCTCCGACTCGGGGCGGTGGTGGGTGTGCGCGACCAGGGCGGTCTTGTGCTCCAGGTGGCACTGGGTGCAGAGGGCGTTGCCGGCCTGGACGGTCCGATCGGCCGTGCTCTCCAGGCCGTGGGGCGGGTGGCAGAACCCGCAGTCCATCGTCCGCGTCGTGCGCCGGAAGCAGCCGTTCTGCATGTAGTCGACGTAGCGATAGTTCAGGGTCGATGATCGCCCGTCCACGTAGTAGCGCTCCCGCACCTGCCACACATCGGGGATGAACCAGTCGTAGAACGAGTCGCCGGGGTCGAAGCCCTCGGCGTAGATGCGCTTGGCCGCGTGGCAGGCCGCGCAGCGCTCGATGCTCTCATCCAGATCGGCCAGCCCGGTCTTCGCCAGCGTCTCGGGGGCGTCGCGCTCCAGGCGATCCCAGCGGGCCACATGCTCCGACGCCGGACCATGGCAGGCCTCGCAGCCAATGGCCGGCTCGAAGGTGCTCGCGTACTGGTTGGTGGCGGGATCATAGCCTTTGCGGGGCTGGCTGGCGTGGCAGTCGAGGCAGGCCAGGTTGAAGGTGCGGCCATAGTTGTTCCAGTAGGCCACATGGGTCGTGGGCAGGGGCGCGTCCCCCGGCACGGGCCCCTCCACCGCGTCGCGCCACGCGCGCTCTTCCTGGTTCCAGTAGGTGGGCAGCACCTGCAACCGCCCGTCGGGCCGGGCGTGCAGGTAGGCCTGGTGGCGCTTGATGCCAAGGGTGCGATCGACCCGCAGCGTCTCCGTCCGGCCCTTCACGTCGGTGTAGGCCATGAGCCAGGCCCCGTCGCGGCGGAACATGCGCGACCGGGTGCCCTGGAAGCGGTACTCCACGTCGCCGAAGTCACCGATGACGGTCTCGGGGGTCGGGATCGCCATGTTCTTCGCGTGCACCGACTTCTCCCAGGCCGCATACGCCGCCGGGTGGCACCGCTGGCACGCCCCCTCGCCCACGTACCGCGGCGTGGGAAAGAGCACGCGCTCCTCGTCGCGCGCCGCCCAGAGGCCCGCCCCCGCGGCCACCGCGGCCACCAGCAGCAGCCACCTCATGGCCCCTCCGACGCGGGCATCGCCCGCAGCCGCCGCGCCTCGTCCCGGATGGCCGTCAGATCGGCCTGCAGGGCGGCGTAGCCCAGCCAGTGCGTGTGATCGGGCGAGCCATGGTAGGCGCCCTTGAACGTCGTCGCGTGGTGGAACTTGGACATCTCGAAGAAGCGCTGCTCGATGGTCGAGGTGTCCGAGTAGAGCTGCCCGCCGCCCAGCACGAGGGTGTGGCCGGCCTGGGGGTGCGGCGGGCGATCCGCCGGCATCGGGCGCAGCAGCCCGTCGCGATCGAGATCGCGAATGATCTGGGCCGCCTCGGCCACCAGGCCGTCGGCCACCACCTTGATCTCATCGGCGTCGCGCAGCGCCTGCCGCGCGAAGCCCGCCGAGTGGCAGCGCCGACAGATGTCCACCATGCGCCCGCGCGCGGCGTCGAAGAGCGCCCGCGGCACCACCCGCATCGGGATGGGCGGCGGCGTGCCCTCCAGCACCGCCCCCGAGGCGATGTGTCCCAGCGTCAGGTTGCGGGTGGTGTCATGGCCGGCGGCGCCCCCATATGGCATGACACACAGGTGGGGGCGCTCTCGGCGTCCTGCATGGCCTGGTAGACGAGGCCATGCTTCGAGGCCCGCCACGCCTCCATCTGCGGGTGATCCGGGCCGATGTGGCAGACCTCGCAGGCGGCCGGCTCCCGGGCCTCCTCAGCCGAGAAGCGGTGCCCCGTGTGGCAGTAGTTGCAGCTCCCCTGCCCGCCGTCCGGGAACGTCCGCCCGATGGCGTGGCAGGTCATGCACCCGCTGCGCTGCATGGCCTCCGGCGCGGCGATGAACCGGGCGTTGGTGGTGGCGGCCACCTCCGCCTCGGGGTGCCCGCTGCGGCTGAACTCGGTGTACTCGGCCTCGTGGCACTCGGCGCACACCTTCGACGACACATCCCCGCCCGCGGCGAAGATGGCATCGTGCCGGTCCCCATGGCAGCTCTCGCAGCGCACGCCGGCGCTGAAGTGGGCGCTGCCCATCCACTGGGCCACGAGCTGGTCGTTGCTCTGCCGGTGGCAGCCGACACAGCTCTGATCTGCGATGAACCAGTCCCAGCCCACCGGGCCGTAGCGCACCCCCACCAGGGCGAGGGGCACCGCCAGCACCGCGAGCGTGACCAGCATGCGCTTCATGGCCAGCGCCCGGCAGCAAGACGCGCACCACGCCGAACCGCGTCCGCTTTTCGTCCAGAAACCAGCAGGTTACGGAATCAGGCCCCTCCCCGCACCGGGCCGTGGGGCGACGGCGCGGTAACCACCGTTACCGCGCCGGCGCCGGGGACGTGCTCAGTCGTCGACCTCCTCGACGCCCCCGCCCGCGGCGGCGCCACCGGCCACCGCGCCCGTGGCCGCCCCGCCCCGGCCGTTGAGGTAGTCCTCGATGGCCGCGATGTCCGCGTCGCTCAGATCGGGGAACGGCGGCATGCCATCGGTGCCCCGCCGGACGATCCCGGCGATCCGCGTTCGCCCCCGCAGGTTGCCCCCGTTCTGCCCGTGGCAGGTCGCGCACCGGCTCGCGAACAGCGCCTGACCCGGGCCGCCCCCGGGCAGCGACCCGGCGACGCCGCTCCCGTCGCCGCCCCAGCCCTCGTCGTCCTCGCCCTCGCCACACGCCACCAGCCCCAGACAGGCCACCACACACAGCATCATGCGCTTCATCGCTCAGCACCTCCGTGGTTCGGTCCACCGGTACCCGGCACGGGCACCGTCCTCGGAGGTGGAACCCGCCGGCCGGCCGATCGGGCAAGGCGGCAGGCACGCAGCCCGGCAGTCAGCGCCAGTAGCCGATGACCAGCACGATCACAAGAGCGGCCAGCCCGAGGCCGAGGAGGGCGAGCGCGAGGCCGCCCCCCGAGCCGGCCGGGACCTCCCGGCGGGGCGTCGGAGCCACCCGCGGCTCAGGCTCGGCGAGCCGCTGCATCAAGCGGTCATGGCCGGACAGGCTGGGGCGGGCAGCGAGGCCTGCGAAGTCGCCGGACCGGTGCACGGCCGCGAAGTCGCCGGAGCCCCGCACGGCCGCGAAGTCTCCCGAGCGGTGCAGGCGGGTGGCTTCGTCGTCTCGCGCCGGGACGGCGGGGGCGCGCTGGGCGGTCGGCGGCTCACCGGGACCAGGGGTCTCGTCCAGCGTGCGCAGACCCGGCGGGATGTCGAGCTCGCCGGAGGACCACTTGCGCGTCGGCGCGGGCTCGAGGTGGCGGGTGTGGCGGGCCTCCAGACGCTTCGTCGAGCCTCCCCGGCGGCCCGCCCCGGGCGGTGGGGTGATGGGGCCAGGTACCCGAAACGGCTGGGTTTCTCCCTCGGCGAGGGCCGCGGTGATGGCGTGGCCGAGGGCCTCGGCCGTGGGGGGACGCTCTGCGGGGTCCTTGCGGAGGGCCCAGAGGGCGACGTCGACCAGGGCGGCGGGCAGGGTCGACACCCGCAGACGAGGGTCGGGAGGGAGGCGGTGCACATGGGCCTGGAGGACGTCGAACTCCTCGCCCGTGAAGGGCGGTGCGCCCGTGAGCAGCTCGTAGAGGATGACGCCCAGGGCGTAGACGTCCGCGCGCCCATCCACCTCGGCGGGACGCAGGATCTGCTCGGGGGCCATGTAGAGCGGGCTGCCGACGGCCATGCCCTGGCGGGTGCGGCCGGGCCGGGCCAGCTCCCGGGCGATGCCGAAGTCGCTGAGCTTGGGCGTGCCGTCGGCCGTCAGCAGGATGTTCTCGGGCTTCAGATCCCGGTGGATGACGCCCCGCCCGTGCGCAAACGCCACCGCGCCGATCACCCCCGCCATGACGCGCCCGACCCAGGCCAGCTCTGGCAGCCCATGGCGCAGGGCCTCCGCCAGGGTGCCGCCCTCCGCCAGTTCGAGCACCAGGATGAGGGGATCATAGATGAGCGTCTCGACCCGCAGGACGTTGGGGTGGGCCAGCTCGGAGAGGTGCCGCCCCTCGTCGATGAAGCGGGCGCGCTCGACGGCGCCCCCGTGGACGTCGGGCGTGAAGACCTTGAGCGCCACCGGCGCGCCGTCGGCCCGGGTGCCGCGCCACACCGCGCCGGCCGAGCCGCGACCGAGCGGCGCGTCGACGCGATAGCCCTGGATGATCATGCCTGCCGCGATCATGGCACCACCCTAGACCATCGGTGGCGCCATGGGCAGTGTTCTGGCGATCAGCCCCGATCAGCCCCGATCAGTCCCGATCCGTCCCGATCCGTCCGGCTCAGCGGCGACTCGTCGCGCTCGGCTCTGACCCGTCCGGCTCAGTCCTGGGTCGGGATGCTGTGGTCGACGGGCTCGGCGCGCTCGACCCCGTTGAGGCCGTGGCGCAGATCCGAGATGGCGTCGTAGACCACCCGGCGGACGCGGTTGATGCCACCCACCGGGGCGTGGGCCGGCAGCGAGTGCCAGGGGTTGAAGCTCAGGTGCTCGCAGAACGCCGCGCGATCCGGGCCCTGGAAGGTCTGGGCCGGGATGCGGATGATCCCTGCCTTCAGGAACGGCGTACGGCTGGCGTCCCACTCGATGGTGGGATCCTCGATGGGCTGGGCCTCGGGATCCTGCTGGGCCTGCACCAGGAACTCGAAGCAGGCGTCGTCCTCGGCCAGCGAGGCGGCGAGCACCTCGGCCAGGTAGTCATCGCCCGCGTCGGCGGGCCGGTCATCGGACTCGCCGGCGCAGGGCCGGGCGCTGTACTTCACCACATGGGCGTCGCCCAGGCGGTAGGGCGTCGTGGACCAGTAGCGGCTCAGGAGCGGGCTGGCGATCTTCTTGGCCAGCGTCTTGAGCGTGATGACCAGCTCGCGGAAGTGCCACTCGTCCGGATCCAGCTTCAGGAAGAAGCTGACCGGGTTGCCATCGAAGGCCTTCTGCGAGAACTCCACGTAATCATGGGCATTTCGGACCATGAGCGTGGGCGTGTTGATGAGCAGGAAGTCCTGGGTCTTCGCGTCGCGCGCCCGCTCCAGGATCTTCTCGCCCGGCACGTCCATGAGCTTGATGGCCATGCCGCGGATGTCCCCCTCGGGGTCGGGGGAGACGGTGAAGCTGCCGTTGCTGAAGCGGATCCAGGCCGGGAACTCGTGGCCGTCCTCGGCGAAGACGCCGACGCGCATGCTGGCGGGCAGCGCCTCGTTCTCCACCTCGAAGAACGCCTTCACGCAGCCATGGGCCTTGGGGTGGGCGTCGCGCAGCGCCGGCCGCTGCCCCTCGTCGTACTTGCCCTGGATGTGGGCCATGCCCGCCTCGGCCACGGCCGCCGTGTCCTCCGCCTCGCCGGCGGGGACGTACTCCTCGCCGAGGGCGGGGCAGAACCCGTGGTCGCGGGCATAGCTGCTCATCTGGTTGAAGGCGTACCAGCCCACCCAGGCCACGTCGTCCACCGCCGCCAGCGTCTCGTAGGGCCGGCCGGCGATGATGTTCTTCGCCGCCACGCTCCAGAGGCTCATGTCGTCGTCGAGCTGCGCCAGCGTCGCGCGATTGGCCACGTTGAGCACGCACTGGGCCTTCCAGGACTGGTCCTCGATGCCGTTGGAGTCCGCCTTGCCCTCGGCGACGAAGCGATCCTCCTGGCCATCCCGCCGCTCATCGACGTCCGCCTCGCCGTCCGCGTCCGCGCCGCAGCCAGCCGAGAAGAGGCCGACGAGGCCCAGAAAGCTCAGTGTGGTCCAGGTCTTCAACGCGAGCGCCCCCCAGCGAGTGTGCGGCTTCGATACCACCGACGCCGCGCGATGGCCACCCCGATCAGAGCGAAGGGGGCGATCGGCAAGGGAAATCGGCCCGCCGCGGCATGGCAGCCGCCGCCTCCGGCGGGGGGGGCGTCGGCGGCCGCCCCGGCGTCGGCCGGCGGCCCCGCCGGTCGGGCGTCACCCTGGGCCTCCACGGCGGCGTCGGGCGGCAGGCCCGGGCCGGCGTCGGGGCCGGCGTCGGGGCCGGCGTCGGGGCCGGCTTCGGGGCCACCATCCGGGCCGCCCGCCGGGGGCGCCGCGTCGCCCGGCCCGGCGTCCGCCACGACGCCCGCGTCCGCCTCTCCGCAGGCCGCCCCGTCCCAGGCCGCGTCCACCACGGCCCACCCCCGCGCCGGGTGCTCACCCCGCGTCTCGGCCACCGCCAGCACCCGGCCGCCGGCACCCGCCAGGCACGCCACCAGCGAGGCTCGCGAGCGCCCCTGGGCCACCCGCTCGCCGTCTACGTACAGCTCGATGCCCTGGACGCCCCGCTCATCATCCACCTCGACGCGGGCCTCGCCGGCCGGGCTGACCACCACCCGCACCACCGGCCGGCTGGCCCAGGGCGCCGCCAGCGGGTCGCCCAGCACCAGGTTGCGCCAGTAGGCGTTGGGCAGGGCGCGGTGGTAGGCCTCCGCGAGCGTCGCCCCGTCCACCAGATCCACCAGGAAGCGGCGGTCGGGGAAGCAGCCGTTCAGGGGCTCGGCCACGGTGCCGTGCACCCCCGCGGCCCCCGCCGCGATGAAGCGCCCCACCGACACCTGGGCCTCGCCCTCGTGGCTGAAGTTCAGGGGCACCGCGCCGAAGCTCGTCAGGTTGTCGACGGCCGCCCCGGGCGCCAGCGTGTTGCCCTCGATGGCCTGCCCCAGCGCAGCCGAGCCCGTCACGAAGGATCCGAACCGACGGCCGCTCAGCTCGCCGTCGAAGGGCAGCCGCTCCACGGCGATGCCCCGGGCCTCCAGGGCGTCGGCCACCCCATCCAGCGTCGGATCCAGCACCCCGCGCGCGGGATCGGCCCCATCCATGAGCAGGAACGGCGCGGGCTCGGGGCCCTCCCGCTCGGCCGTCAGCGCGCTCGTCAGCAGGCTCTCCGCCTCGGCCGCGTCGCGCCCGTCCAGCGCCGTCACCAGCAGTGGCCGCCACCGCACCCCACCGGTCCGGGCCGTCCAGCCCGCCCGGAAGGGCCCGACTCTGAAGGGATTTTCCCAGCGAGGCCCCAGACACTCCGCCCCGCCGCCGCAGGGCACCCCCACCCCCGGCGCCTGCCCCAGCAGCGGCTCGGCCCCCAGCGTCGACTCCCACAGGGCGAGCGCCGCCGCCGTGGAGACCTCCTCGCCCGCCACCCGCACCAGGCGCGGCACCCCTCGCACCAGCACGGCCGCCTCGATCTCGGCGGCCCGGGGCCCGAGGCACGCCCGCAGCGGGCCCAGCAGCGCGCCCTCGTACTCGGCCTGGGACAGCGCCTCCGCCGCCGGCAGCGGCAGCGCGCAGACACGGTTGGCCGGGACCGACCGCGCCGCCGCATAGCGCTCGGCGAGCGCCACGCTCTCGGGATCGTCGGCCCGCGCGACCACCACCACCGATCCCGGCCCGGGGGTCGCGGAGGCGGCGCTGGCCACCAGCAAGAGCGGCAGGATTCTGGCCATGGGACTCCGGTCCGGCTCGGGGCCCTCCGACGAGACCACCTCCCGCCGCGCCCCGCAAGCCACGCCGCGCGACGCAGCGCGTCACGCGTTGACCGGCCCCCCGCCCGGGCATAGGATGCACCGCCACTTTCTAGCCGGGAGAGCCCCGCATGCAGTTCCTGTCGGACCTCAAGCGCACCCACTACGCGGGCGACCTGCGCGCCGAGCACATCGGCCAGGAGGTCGTCCTGTTCGGCTGGACGCACGCCCGCCGCGACCACGGCGGCGTCTTCTTCGTCGACCTGCGCGATCGCAGCGGCCTGGCCCAGATCACCTTCGATCCGACGGTGAGCGCCCAGGCGGCCGACGTCGGCAGCAAGCTCTCGCGGGAGTTCGTCTTCGGCATCCGGGGCAAGGTGGTGGCCCGCGAGTCGAAGAACCCCAACCTGCCCACGGGCGAGGTGGAGGTGGTGGCCGAGCAGGCGGTGCTCTTCAACCCCGCCGCGGTGCCGCCCTTCCACATCCGCGATGACATCGACACCAACGAGGACCTGCGGCTCAAGTACCGCTTCCTGGACCTGCGCCGCGCGCCCCTGCAGACCGCGCTGATGACGCGCTCGAAGGTGAACCAGATCGTCCGTAACTACCTGACGGACAACGGCTTCATCGAGTTCGAGACGCCCATCCTGACGAAGGCCACGCCCGAGGGGGCCCGCGACTACCTCGTGCCCAGCCGGGTCCACCCGGGGCAGTTCTATGCCCTCCCCCAGAGCCCGCAGCTCTTCAAGCAGCTCTTCATGGTGGCCGGCTACGATCGCTACTTCCAGATCTGCCGCTGCTTCCGCGATGAGGATCTGCGGGCGGATCGGCAGCCCGAGTTCACCCAGATCGACCTCGAGATGTCGTTCATTGTGCCCGAGGATGTGTTCGCCATCATCGAGGGGCTGCTGAAGGGCGTCTTCGAGGCCATCCGCGGCGTCACCCTCCCCACCCCGTTCCGGCGCATGTCCTACGCCGAGGCCATGGATCGCTTCGGCAGCGACAAGCCCGACCTGCGCTACGGCCTTGAGCTGCAGGACGTCTCGGACATGGTGGCGGGCAGCGCCTTCGGGGTCTTCGCCGACACCGTGGCGGCGGGGGGCCAGGTCAAGGCCGTGGTCCTGCCGGGCGGCGGCCTCAGCCGCGGCCGCATCGACAAGCTGACCCAGGTGGTCAAGACCTACGGCGCCAAGGGCCTCGCGTACTGCACCACCGACGGCGGCGGCGCGTGGGCCTCGCCCATCGCCAAGTTCTTCTCGCCCGAGGATCAGGCCGCCCTGGCCGCGCGCCTGGGCATGGGCGAGGGCGACCAGGCCTTCTTCGTGGCCGACAAGCCGTCCGTGGTGGCCGCGGCCCTCGGCGCCGTGCGCCAGACCCTCGCCCGGGAGCAGGGCCTCATCGACGCCGACGCCCTGGCCTTCTGCTGGGTGACGGACTTCCCCTCCTTCGAGTGGGACGAGAAGGAGGAGCGCTGGTTCGCCATGCACCACCCCTTCACCTCGCCGCGCCCCGAGGACGTGCCCCTGATGGACACCGACCCCGGCAAGGTGAAGGCCCGCGCCTACGACGTGGTGCTCAACGGCTACGAGCTGGGCGGCGGCAGCATCCGGATCCACGACGCCAAGGTGCAGCAGAAGATGTTTGATCTCCTGGGGTTGACGCCCGAGGAGAGCCGCCAGAAGTTCGGGTTCCTGCTCGACGCCCTGGCCTTCGGCACCCCGCCCCACGGCGGCATCGCCCTGGGCATGGACCGCCTGGTCATGCTGCTCATCGGCGGCGACAACATCCGCGACGTCATCGCCTTCCCCAAGACCACGAGCGCCAGCTGCCTCATGACCGACGCCCCCTCCCCGGTCTCGAAGGCTCAGCTCAACGAGGTCCACGTCGCCCTCAAGGGGGAGTGACCCGGGTGGACGACGCCACTTCGCCCGCAACGCCGCGCGCGTCGGCGTCGTCCTTCTGCCGGCGCTCGCCCGAGCGCCCGCTCCCCGCGGAGGTGCCCGGTGTCTGAGTACGACCTCATCGTCATCGGCGGCGGCGTCAACGGCGCCGGCATCGCCCGCGACGCCGCCCAGCGCGGCCTCAAGGTCGTCGTCTTCGAGCAGAAGGATCCCGGCGCGGGCACCAGCGGCGCCTCGTCGGGCATGATCCACGGCGGCATCCGCTA
The DNA here is from genome assembly GCA_041389985.1 of bacterium. Classification (GTDB taxonomy): domain Bacteria; phylum Myxococcota_A; class Bradymonadia; order UBA7976; family UBA1532; genus JACKDP01. The sequence continues at coordinate 65,865 of JAWKQS010000033.1, read as the reverse complement.
CCTGGAGAAGGATCGCGACGTCACCCGGCACTCCTGCGAAGACTCGGGGTTCATTCAGGCGATGGCCCCGCACCTGCTCTTCCGCATCCCGTTCCTCTTCCCCGTCACGGCCTGGACGCGCAAGGCGAAGACGCTGCTGGAGCTGGCCTTCGTCCTGTTCCAGACCTACGACCAGTTCCAGCCGCTCAAGCGGGGCAAGCGCTCCGCCAAGCTGACGCGGGACGAGGCGTTCCAGCTCGAGCCCGGCCTCGCCCCCGACATCGTGGGCGCGGTCACCACCGATGAGTGGGCCGTCAACGTCTTCCGCCTCTGCATCCTGACGCTCCTCGACGCCCAGGCCCACGGGGCCGAGATCCAGCTCCGCCACAAGGTCGAGCGCTTCCTGAAGGACGCCCACGGCCGGGTCATCGGTGTGGAAGTCCGCGATCTCAAAACGGGTTTCACGCGGGAGGTCCGCGGCCGCGTCGTCTTCAACGCCACGGGCCCCTGGGCGGGCACGCTCGCGAAGCAGGCCGGCGCGAAGGTGCCGCTGCGGCCTGGCAAGGGCATCCACCTCGTCTACGACCGCCGCTTCGTCAACTACGCGATCATCGCCAGCGCCGTGGACGGGCGGGAGGTCTTCCTGGAGCCCTACGGCCAGGAGACCTGGATCGGCACCACCGACGACGACTACTACGGCGACCCGGCCGAGGTGCAGGCCCACCACGACGAGGTGGCCTACCTCATCCAGGCCGTCGAGACGGTCTTCCCCCGCATCCGCGACTACCGCCTGGTGCGCGCCTTCGCGGGGGTGCGGCCGACCCTGGCGCGCTACGGCCCCAGCGAGAGCGATCTGTCGCGGGCCCACCAGGTGTTCGACCACGAGGCCGAGGGCGTCCCCGGGCTCATGAGCATGGGGGGCGGCAAGCTGGCCGCCTACCGGTTCATGGCCGAGGAGGCCACCGACGCCATCGTCCGCAAGCTGGGCCTGGAGGCGAAGTGCCAGACGCACCGCACCTTCCTGCCCGGCGGCGAGGAGACGCCGGATCCCGCCACGCTGGCCGCCGAGGCGGGCATCGATCAGTACGCGGCGGCCCGGATGATCCACCGCCACGGCTCGGTGGCCCGCCGCATCGTCGAGCGCATCCGCCAGAACCCGCTGGAGCGCCGCATCCTCTGCGTCTGCGAGCCGGTGACCGAGGCCGAGGCGAAGCACTGCATCGAGCATGAGTGGGTCAGCACCCTGGAGGATCTGCGCCGCCGCACCCACTGCGGGGCCGGGCCCTGCCAGGGGGCGCGCTGCGCCCGCCGGGCCTCCTGGCTGCTGGCGGCGTGGCAGGGCGGCGGCGAGAAGCTGGCCGAGGAGCACCTGGAGCGGTTCGTCGCGGCCCGGTTCCGCGAGCAGGCCCCCGTGCTGAAGTACCAGGGGCTCCCGCAGCTTGAGCTGACGCGCTGGGCCCTGCGCAAGGGGGACCGATGAGCGCGGTCACCGTCATCGGCGCGGGCCTCGCGGGCACCGTGGCGGCCGCCCGCCTCGTGCACCTGGGCGTCCCCGTCCGCCTCATCCACGATCGACCCGGCGTGACGCCCATGCACGGCGGGGGCTGGCTGCTGGGCCTGGAGACCCTGGCCGGCGTCCCCGCCGCCCGCATGGACGAGGTGCTGGCGTTCCTGGAGGGGGGCCTGCCCGAGCTGGCCCTGACGGACGGCCCCTTCGACCTGCTCGACACCGACGGGGTGGTCCGCGAGGTGGATGTGGCGCCGGCCAGCCACGCCGCCGGGGCCAGCCTGCCGCCGGGCAGCGCCGCCGTCGATCTGCTGGGCCTGGGCCACCCCTTCGCCGAAATGTGCAAGGGTTTCAAGACCCTGGCCATCGACTGGCCCACCTGGCCGGGGGCATTCGGGCGCTCCTATGCGGCGGCCGCGCAGCGCCTGGAGGACGACGCCACCGGCCTCGACGCCCTGGCCGAAGCCCTCCGCGCCGCCCTCGCCCGGCAGCCCGCCCCGGGCCTGCTCCTGCCGCCGGTCCTCGGCCTGACGGCGGTGGAGGCCCGCCGGGCTCGGTTGCAGGCGGCCGTCGGCGTGCCGGTGGCGGAGGCCCTCGGCACCGTGCCCAGCACCCCCGGCCTGCGCCTCTGGCGGGCCCTGGCCGACTGGCGCGCGCGCCTCGCGCCCGGCCTCACGCTGGTGGAGGGCCGCGTCACGGCCCTCGATCTGAAGAGCCGCAGCCTCCTCGTCGGCCACGACCGCCACCCCTTCGACGCCCTCATCCTGGCGACGGGCGGCCCCATCCCGGGAGGGCTCACCAGCGCGGGCAGCGTCACCGAGCCCCTTCTCGGGCTGCGCATCACCCCCGAGCTGGCTTGCGACTGGCAGCGCTCGGTCCGCCCCGATCGGCCGTACGACGCCGACCTGTTCCGCGCCGGGGTGGCCGTGGACGCCGCCTTCCGCCCCACGCGCCACGACGGCCGGCCCGTGGATCGGCGCCTGTTCGCGGTGGGCGATCTGGTGGCCGGGGTCGACGCCGTGGCCGACCGCTGCGGCAGCGGCCTCGCCATCCTCAGCGGCTTCATCGCGGCGGAGGCTGCCGCGGCCGCGGTGCAGGGGAAGGAGGCCCCATGAGCGTCCTCAGCGGGCCCTGGTCCATGACGCGGGCCAAGAGCTTCTTCTACCTGGCCGTGGCCTTCTGGAAGCGGCAGATCCGGCGCGCCGTCGGCCTGGGACGGCGCGACGAAGGCGGGGTGGCCCGCTTCCTGGAGAACTACGCCCCCGAGGGCATGGCCCCGCTCACGCTCCAGCGCGAGCTCGGCCTGCAGCAGCTCGGCGGGTGCATCCAGTGCGGCCTGTGCGAGGCCGTGGGCAACCAGCCCGCCGATCGCGTCGCGGCCTACAGCCGGGCCATCGCCATGAGCGCCGACGCCGCCGCCGTCCTGGGCGCGGCGCCCACCACGCCCGCCATCTGCCCCGCCGGGGTGCCGCTCCAGGTGGCCCGGCCGGCCCCCGAGCCGCCAACTCCCTGATTCGACAGCGACTTCAGGCGCGGCGCATGGCCCGCATGTCGGGCAGGCCCGTGCCGCTGGTGTCGACGCCCAGGGCCTGCACGATGCCGGCGAAGAGCTCCGCCTCGGCCATGGTGCGCCCCCGATCCGGCTCCCGGTGCGGGGATCGAAGCCGTAGGTCAGCACCGTATCGGGATCGACGCCCCCCAGCACCCGCCCGCCGTTGACCAGGGGCGACACGATGAGCGACCCGTTGTTGAGGTGGTGGCCGGAGGCGAACTCGCTGGCGCCCGCCGGCCGGCGGCGGCTGCGGCCGAAGTCGCTGGCCACGTAGAGCAGGCTGCGATCCCAGAAGCTCTGGCCGTCCGCGTACTCGGTCTGCTGCAGCAGCCCGATGAGGCGATCCGACACGCTGAGCAGGCGGCTCCACATGAGCGCCTGCGTGCCGCGGTGGGCGCTGTGGGAGAAGTCGAAGGCCAGCGGCGGGCTGTCCACCGTCTGCTGCCCGCCCACGCCGGGGGACAGGCCCGGGCCCAGCGTCACCGCGACGCTGACCCGGTGGACGATGAGCAGGTAGGCCAGGGCCGCCTGGGCCTCCAGGGGATCGCTGAGGTAGAGCGGGAAGGCGGCGCGCACGCGCTCGGCGTCGGGCCCCGTGGCCAGCCCGAGGCGGCCCAGCGGCGACGCGGGGGTGTCGGGCAGGAAGAGCAGCTTCTCGATGAGCGCGGCCTGCTCCAGGCCCGGGGCCTCGCTGCGCCGCTGGATCCAGCGCTGCAGCGCGCGGCTCTCGCCGAAGGTGCGCGTGAAGGCCGAGCGCTCATCCAGCCCGTCGCGCAGGGCCCGCATGCGCTGGAGCACGTCCCGCGGCGGGGCCTGCTCGATGCCGCGCTGGCCGTCGAGGCCCAGGGCCCAGATCTGCGCGTTGGCGACGGGCTCGGCGCGGGCCCGGTCGGGCAGGGCCGGATCGATGCCCGGCTCCACATAGCCGCCGATGCCCATGTTCACGTTGGGCAGGGGCACGCGACCGCCGTACGTGGCGGCCACCACCTCCTGGAGCGTGCGCCCGGCCCACGCGTCGTTGCCCGTCAGCGCGCGCTTCTGGGCCACCAGGTGGTTCACGCTGGTGCCGCTGTGGGTGACCACCAGCATGTCGTTGGCGTGGCGCCGCACGAAGTCGGTCTGGTTGGCCTCCCCCGAGTACGGCAGCGGTCCCAGGCCCCGCAGGCGCTGATCCACCGCCCGGAACGGCCCGATGGACTCGACCATCGCGTCGGGAAAAGTGTTGAGCGTCGCGGCGTTGGCCGACTCGGACTCCCGAACGGCCAGCATCGCGTCCACGATGGACGCGCCCCCCGTCCCCGTCACCACGATGAGGAAGCGCTCCCCGGCAACCTGGGCGCGGGCGCGGCCCGGCAGGAGCGCGGCGAGGCCGGCAGCGGCGAGCCCCTGGAGCACCTGGCGGCGATGCGGTCGGATCGACATCAGGTCCCCCTCAGTAGAACAGGAACTCGGTGGAGGTGAGGACGGCGACGCAGGCGGCCTGGGCCCACTGCAGGGCCGGGCTGCCCTCGAGGCCCGCCGCCTCGAGGTCGCGATAGAGCTGCCGGTGGGCCGAGAGCTCATCTTCGGTGGGCCGCCGCAGCAGCGCCCGGGTGTAGAGCGCCGTCAGGGCCGCCGTGACGGGCTCGCCGTCCACGTCCGCCAGCCGGGCGCCCGCGAGGGGCACGGCCCCCCAGAAGAGGGCGGTCGCCGGCTCGGCCCGGTCGGCGGCGATGCGGCGGGTGCAGGCGGCCAGGGCCACACGCTCGACGATGAGCGGCGCCGCCACGGACGGCTCGGGGAAGGGCCGGTAGATGTTGGCGCGGTAGGCCTCGACGCCCCCGAGGGCCACCTTGAGGAGGGCCTCGATGCAGTCGTACTGCCCCAGCTCGGCGCAGAGGCTGTCGGGGGGCAGGTCCAGGGTGCGGGCCAGATCGCCTCGCAGGCGGTCGGCCGCCTTGAACCGCAGGTTCGCGAAGCGGGCCGCGAAGCGGGGCGCGGGCGGCCGGCATCCGCCGATCCGCCATCGACGGCCCCCCAGCGCCCCCCGCGGCGTCCGCGCCGCCCCCAGCGCCGCCGGCCGCCGCGTCACCCACCGCCGCCGCGTCGGGGGCCGGCGGCGTCGCGTCCGCGCGCCGCGCCCCCGCCCCCGTCATCGCAGGCGACCAGCCCAAGAAAAGCCAGCATGATCATGAGCTTACGGTGCACCGTACACCTCCAGCCCGATGAGATCGTGGAGCATCGCCGACACCTGGTAGCCATGCTCGGTGCGGAAGCGCTCGACCAGGCCGTCGAAGGCGTCCGCCTCGGCGTCCGTGGGATCATGCCCCACCAGCAGCCGCCAGTAGTCCCCCACCGTCGCCCGGGCGAAGGCCTCGCTGTCCGCCGCCACCCGCGCCCACGCCACCAGATCCGCCACCGGCTGGCCGAAGATGTAGCCCGCCTCAGGCACCTCGCGAATGCGCGACCCCTCCTCGGGCCCGAACCGGGACATCCGGCCGCGATCGTAGGCGCCCGTCGAGACGCCGGTGATGCCGTGGTAGCGGGTGAACGGGTAGGTCAGCGGATCCAGGGTGCGGTGGCAGACGGCGCAGGCCTCGGCCTCGACGCCCTTGTCGTCGTAGTCGACCAGGGGCTCCTCGGGCTCGATGAGGCCCTCGCTGCGGGCGATGTCGAGGCCCAGGTAGGCGCGATAGGCCTGGGCCGCCGCCGTGCGGTTGACGGGCGTGAACATCGTGTTGATGACCGCGAACCAGCGCGTGGTGAGCATGCCGGCCCGGTGGTTGGAGCCCGCGTTCTGGCCCCCCCGCGCCTGCACGGGCCGGTAGCGCGTCGGGTTCTCCCGCACATCGATGTAGTAGTCCGCGGTGATGACCTCCCGCGCGTCGCGATCCCCGGTCTGGGTCCAGGCGAAGAGGCCGTAGTCGTCGTCGTAGTTGGCCAGGGGGACGGGGCCGGCGCCGGGGCCCGACTTCACCGCCTGGAGCGGCCGGATCTTGGGGTGGGCGAGCTGCCAGAGCACCCCGTCGCGGCCCTGCCAGAACTCGGTGGCCAGGCAGGCGTCGAGCGCCGCCCCGAGCGCCACCCGGCGGGCATCGGCGTCCAGCGCCCGGAACGCCTCCAGCGCCTCGAAGGTGGGCGACTGGCCGCAGACGTCCAGGTGCAGCTTCTTGAAGGCGTACGGGGCGTCGTAGCCGCAGACGTCCCAGTCCGGGTTGGCCGATGTGCAGCCGGTGGGGGCCGCCCCGCCCGGGCGGCTGGCGGCGTCGGCCGGGCGCGTGCCGGCCTCGACCTCCAGCCGGTTGGCAGCCCCGTCGCCGTCGCTGTCCTGGTCGGCCACGGCCGCCAGGGCCGCCGGGAGGCCCTCGGCGAACGCGGCGGGCGTCAGGGGACGCGGCGCGCCGGGCAGCAGCGCGGCCTCGACGTCGAGGCCGAACGCGTTGCGGGCCGGCGGCAGCGTATGGCAGAGCGTGCAGTCCGGCGGCCCGTCGTCGCAGGCCGCCGCCCACGTCCCGCACACGACGGCCGGCCCCGCGGGCAGCGCCTGCGCGCCGCCGGCCGCCAGCAGCACCGTCAGCAGCACTCCGCCGCACGTCTTCACGAGTCCAGTCATGCCGCCATGGTGGCAGCCCGCCCCGGGCCAGGACAACCGGTCCCCCTGGTCCGGCTCGATCGTATTCATCGAGAATACGGAACATCATCCCGTGCCGTTGAACTACCTCACCCTTGCCAGTAGCTTTCGATCAGACAGCGCCGTTTGAGAATACGGCGGAGCGGCGCCGAAGGGCGCGAAGGAGAGCGAGATGAAGCGCATGTACGGGATGCTGGTGGTGGTGTTCGGGCTGGTGGGCTGTGGCAGCGAGTCGGCGGTGGCGCCGTACGGCCTGACGGCGGCCGAGCTGGAGGCGCGGCTCGCCGAGGCCCCGCGGCGGGTCGAGATCACCCTGCGGGCCGACGGCAGCGTCCGGGAGATCGAGCTGGAGGATGAAGGGCCCGGCCACGCCGAGCAGCTCGCCGGCCGCGTCATCGGCCGCGACGGCCAGGTGATCGAGGTGGCCTTCCTGGGCAAGGTGGACCTGGCGGCGACGACCCGCTGGCGCACCCGCGCCTCGTCCCGGGTCTCGCGGGAGGCCTTCCTGGCGGCGGTGGACGCCGGCCTGGCCAGCGGGCAGGCCGTGTGGATCGACGCGCGCGGCGCCTTCGCAGCCGACCGCTTCGCGGCGACCGACATCCGCCTGGAAGACGCGGGCAAGACCCGGCTGGAGGCGAACGACGCCTCGCTCGTCGACGGCGCCGTCCTCGTCGGCGACCGGGCCTTCCCGGTGGCGGGCGCGGCCCTGCGCCGCGACGACGGCAACGATGACGGCGATGGCGGTGGCGATGACGACGGCCCGGACCACGACCTGGGGGATGACCACGGCGCCGACGGCGCCGGGCACGACGTCGGCGATGATCACGGCGTCGACGGCGCCGGGCACGATGTCGGCGATGATCACGGCGGCGCCGACGAGGACGAGGCCGGCGACGATCGCGGCGCCGACGAGGCCGAGCCCGGTGACGATCGCGGCGCCGACGAGGCCGAGCCCGGCGACGATCGCGGCGGCGCCGACGAGGCCGAGCCCGGTGACGATCGCGGCGCCGACGACGACGCCGACGACGACGCCGACGACGCCGACGACGACGCCGACGACGACGCCGACGACGACGCCGACGACGACGCCGACGACGATCACCGCGGCCGCGGCTGACCGGCGCTTTCCCCTTGCGTCCCGGGCGGCCGGGCGCGAGGTTGCCGGCGACCCCACCGCCGGGGTCCTCTGCACGGAGAGCACGCATGCTGCTGGTCGCCACCTATGTGGCCGAGAGCCCCATCGCAGGCATGGGCCTGTTTGCCGGGGTGGATCTGGCCTTGGGGCAGGTCATCTGGGACTTCCACCCCGGCGTCGACTGCCGCCTCTCCGAAGCCGAGGTCGCGGCCTTCCCCGAGCCCTACCAGGCCCGCCTGCGGCACTACCTCTACCGGGAGGAGAGCGGCCTGCTGGTCTTCTGCGGGGACAACATCCGCTTCATGAACCACGCTGACGATCCCACCTGCGGCGAGTACGCCGACGGGCGGACGTTCATGCGGCGGGCGGTGCGCGCGGGCGAGGAGCTCACCATCGACTACCACGCGATGGACGCCGACACCCGCGAGCAGGGCTTCCAGCACCACGCCCCCGGCGAGAACCGCTGGTAGGCCGCCGCCTCACTCCCCCACCTCGATCTCGACGCCCGCGGCCGCCAGCTCGGCCTGGAGGCGGGCCAGGGCGGCCTCGACGGCGGGCGCGTCCTCGACGGCGTACCGCACGACGCGCCCCGCTCCCTCCCCATCCCGCAGGCAGGCCAGCGCGGCCTCGGCGTCGGCGAACCGATCCGCCGGGTCCTTGGCCGTGGCCCGCTCGACGAAGCGCACCAGCCAGCCGGGGGCGTCGGGGGCCCGATCCCGCAGCGGCGGCGTGGGGGTGTGGAGCTGGTGGCGCAGCAGCTCCGGGAGGTCGCGCCCCAGGAACGGCAGCCGGCCCGTCGCCACCTCGTAGGCCGTGATGCCCAGCGCGTACAGGTCGGTCCGCCCGTCGAGGGGCAGCCCCCGGATCTGCTCGGGGGCCATGTAGAACGGCGTCCCCAGGCGCTGGGCGCCGGCGCACGCCGACCGCTGGGCGCTGATCGCGATGCCGAAGTCCAGCAGCCGCGCCGGCCCCGCGGCCGTGAGGAAGATGTGCTCGGGCTTCACGTCGCGGTGCACCAGGCCGTGGGCGTGCACATGGGCCAGGGCGCGGGTGATCTCGGCCAGCACCCGCCGCAGCACCTCCCACGGCGGCCGCGGACGCCGCACCTCCTCCAGCAGGTGGCCCTCGAGCTGCTCCATCACGATGAAGCGGGTGCCGTAGGCGCGCTCGGTGTCGTAGACCCGGACCACGTTCGGATGCTGCAACCCCGCGATTACACGGGCTTCTTCGTCGAACGCCGCCGCGAACTGCGGGTGGTGGACCACCGCGTGGCTGAGCATCTTGAGGGCGACGGGCAGGCCCAGCTCGGGGTGGCGGGCCGAGAACACCTCGGCCACGCCGCCGCGGCCCAGGACCCCCGTGATGACGTACTTGCCCACGCGGCGGATGCCGTCGATCTCGCGCAGCCGGTCGCCCACCAGCCGTGTGAGCACGCGGGCGATGGGCGGGTGCTGGACCAGCAGGGCCTCCAGCCGCCCGCGATCGAGCCGCAGGCCCCGCACCGACCCCACCGCCCGCACCGTCGCCGTCCGGGGGGCGTCCGTGATCAGGGCCATCTCGCCGAGGGTCGCCGGGGCCAGCACCCGGCGCTCGAACGCCGGCGGCCCCGCCACCTGCACCTGCACCTCGCCGCTCTCGAGCAGGTACAGGTGGTCCCCGGGATCCCCCTCCCGCAGCAGCACCTCGCCATCCCGGAAGGCGCACGGGGTGAGCGTCCCCGCCACCGCCGTCACCTCGGCCCCGGCCAGATCGGCGAACAGCTCCAGCCGCGCCCACGCCGGCCCCGGCGAGGGCGCGGCGGCCGAGGCCTCGTCGCCGCCTTCGGCCAGGGGGTTGCGTCCGCTTGAAGGGGTGCAGGTCCTCGCTCATCCCCGACGGATAGCACGACGAGCGCGGCGCCGTCTGCCCTCGGCCCCATGGCGGCGACGCGGCGCTCCCGGTGCCCTGCGGGGCGTGGAGGTGGCGCCCATGCGGGCAGACGAGCGACTCATCGAGACGGTGGCCGACAACCTGATCGGCGCCGACGTGGCCATCGACGGCCCTACGGGCCGCGGCGCGTGGTGTACTGCGACTACACCGCGTCGGGCCGATCCCTGCGGTTCATCGAGGACTTCATCCGCGACGAGGTGCTGCCGTTCTACGCCAACACCCACACGGAGAGCTCGGGCACGGGCCTGCAGACGACGCGCTTTCGCGAAGAGGCCCGCGCCCTCATCGCCCGGGCCGTCGGCGCCACCGCCGACGACGCCGTGATCTTCTGCGGATCGGGCGCGACGGCCGCCGTCAACAAGCTGGTGGACGTCCTCAACATCCGGCTGCCGGCCGACCTGGCCGACCGCTACGGCCTGCGCGATCACATCCCCGCCGCCGAGCGCCCGGTGGTCTTCATCGGCCCCTACGAGCACCACAGCAACGAGCTGCCCTGGCGCGAGACGATCGCCGATGTGGTGGTCATCGACGAGGACGCCGACGGCCATGTGGACCTCAAGCTGCTGGAGGAGGCCCTGGTCCGCTACGCCGACCGCCCCCTCAAGATCGGCAGCTTCTCCGCGGCCTCCAACGTGACGGGCATCGGCACCGACACCCGCGCGGTGGCCTCCCTGCTGCACCGCCACGGGGCCCTGTCGTTCTGGGACTTCGCCGCCGCGGGCCCCTACGTCCAGATCGAGATGAACATGGCCGACGACCGGCCGGACGGGCACCAGATCTACAAGGACGCCCTCTTCATCTCGCCGCACAAGTTCGTGGGGGGGCCGGGCACGCCGGGCATCCTGGTGGTGAAGCGGGCCCTGCTGAAGAACCGGGTGCCGTCGGTCCCGGGGGGCGGCACCGTCGCCTACGTCAGCGCCCAGGAGCACCGCTACCTCAGCGATCCGGTCCACCGCGAGGAGGGCGGCACCCCCGCCATCATCGAGGCCATCCGCGCCGGCCTCGTCTTCCAGCTCAAGGAGGCCGTCGGCGCCCAGAACATCCGGCAGCGCGAGCACGCGCTCATCCGCCGCGCCATCGAGCGCTGGCGCGCCTCCCCCAGCATCCGCATCCTGGGCAACCCGGACGCCTGGCGGCTCTCCATCGTGTCGCTGCTGGTCCGCTATGAGGATGGCTACCTGCACCACGGCTTCGTGGTCGCCCTCCTCAACGATCTCTTCGGCATCCAGGCGCGGGGCGGCTGCTCGTGCGCGGGCCCGTACGGCCACCGCCTCCTGGGCATCGATCAGGTCCGGTCGCGCGCCTTCGAGCGCGAGATCCTGCGGGGCTGCGAGGGGGTCAAGCCGGGCTGGGTGCGCGTCGGCTTCAACTACTTCATCAACGAGGCCACCTTCGACTACGTGCTGGAGGCGGTCGAGCTGGTGGCCCGGGATGGCTGGCGCCTGCTGCCCGACTACACCTTCTGCCCCGACTCCGGCCTCTGGCGCCACCGCGCCGGCCGCGGCTTCAAGCCCTCGAGTTTGTTCAATATTTCCTATGCGACCGGCCGCCTGTCGTTCCGCAGCCGGCACGCCAGCGAGCCGGAGGCCGCGCTGAGCGACTACCTGGACGAGGCGCGCCGCATCCTGGACGCCGGCGCCGAGCTGGCCGGCGCCGAGGACCCCTGCGTCAACCCCGACTTCCAGTCGCTGCGCTGGTTCCCGCTCCCCGGCGAGGCCGCCGCCCGCCTCGCCGCCGAGCGGGCCTGAGGGACACGACCGTTGCTCCCCGGCGCCCCGATCTGGTACTCCCGCCACTAATCGACCCGGTGGAAGTCCATGGCCGCTCGCCCCTCCTCATCGCTCATCCAGTGGGCCCTGGCCGTGAGCTGCGCGGCCACGGTGTTCGGGCTGCTCGCCTGGCACCTGCACCACGCCCGGCCCCGCCCCGAGGACGGCCTGGTCCATGATCCCGAGTTCTCGGTGCAGCTCCTCGACGGCCCCGCCCCCGACATCGAGGTGAAGACGAAGGACGGCGGCACGCTCAAGCTCTCGGATCTACGAGGAAAAGTCGTCTTCGTGAACTTCTGGGCCACCTGGTGCCCGCCCTGCCGGGCCGAGGTGCCCGACCTGGAGAAGCTGGCCGCCGAGATGAAACACTCGCCCTTCGAGGTGCTGGCGGTCTCATCGGATCAGAGCTTCGAAGACATCGATCGCTTCTTCGAGGGCCGCCAGACGGCCCTGCGGGTCGGCCTGGACGCCGAGCAGCGCTGGGCGGCGGTGTATGGCACCGAGAAGCTGCCCGAGACCTATGTCGTCGATCGACAGGGGCGCCTGCGGCTCCGCTTCGTCAACGTGCACCCCTGGACCGACAGCCGGATTCAACGGTACCTTGAGTGGCTCGCGACGGACGGCTGAGCGCCGGGCGCATCCACTACCCGGCGGGCAGCGACCAGGAGGTGGTCCGGCGCCGCCTCGTCTTCGCTGGCTTCGCCGTCATCACCGTCCTGCTCGCCGGGGTCTTCGGCTACTGGCTCCTGGGCCGCCAGGCCGGCGTCGTCTGGACGCTGGCCGACTGCGCCTACATGGTGGTCATCACCATCACCAGCGTGGGCTACGCCGAGGTGCTGCCGGTGTCCGAGGTGGCCGGCGGGCGGGGCTTCACCATGGGCCTGCTCATCACCGGCATGGGGGTGAGCTTCTATTTCCTCTCCGCGCTGACGGCCTTCATCATCGAAGGCGATCTGCAGGAGGCCATCTGGAGGCGCCGCATGGGTCGCAGTCTGGACAAGCTGGAGGGCCACTACATCGTCTGCGGGGCCGGCGAGACGGGCAAGCACGTGGTGGAAGAGCTGGTGCAGGCGGGGCTCGAGGTCGTGGTCATCGAGCAGTCGCCCGAGCACCTCGACACCTTGTTTCGTCAGCTCGGCACCCGCTTCATCGGCATGTCGGGCGACGCCACCGAGGACTCCCTGCTGCTGGAGTGCGGCATCGAGCGGGCGGCGGGCATCGTGACGTCGCTGCAGAGCGACCGCGACAACCTCTTCATCACCGTGACGGCGCGGCAGCTCAACCCGCGCCTGCGCATCGTGAGCCGCGCCGTCCATGAGCAGGCCCGCCCCAAGCTCCTGCGCGCCGGCGCCGACGCCATCGTCAGCCCGAACACCATCGGCGGCCGCCGCATGGCCCATGAGCTGCTGCGCCCCACGGTGGTCGGCTTCCTCGACCTGCTCGTCCGCGACGCCGGCCACCAGCTCAGCGTCGAGGAGTGCCTGCTGCGGCCCGGCACCCGCGTCGACGGCCGCACGCTGGCGGCCTCCGGCATCCGCAAGGTCTCGAACGTCCTGGTCCTGTCGGTGATCACCGCCGGGCGGGAGAGCCACGTCTTCAACCCATCCCCCGACTTCACCCTGCGCGCGGGCATGACGTTGATCTTGCTGGGAGATCGAGACGACGTCGAGCGCCTGAAGGCGTGGCTGAACAACTCCTCGACGCCCCATGTGGACCTGGGCATGGAGCCCCTGGTCGGGAGCTGAGGCCCTCAGCGCCCGCAGCCGGGACCCCGCCAGGGGAAGCCATGGCCGGCGGCGACCGCCTCCAGCGCGGCCGGATCGACATCGCAGGCCAGCCGGTCGAGGACGTCGGCCAGATCCAGCCCCGGGACGCCGACGTCGGGCGCCTCGTCGGCCAGCCCCCCGAGCAGCAGCGGCAGCAGCACCTCTTCGGGCGCCGGACCGCTGGCGAGCCCCCACAGGACGCCGGCCACCAGCCCCTCCGAGACGTCCCCCACCAGCGTCCCGTCTGCCGTGCCCACGTCCTCCGGGCCCGGCTCCGCAGCCAGATCGACGACCCGCGCCCCCCCGTCCCGCGTGTCCACCAGCACGGGATCGCCGAGCGCCCAGGCGGCGAAGAAGGCGGCGAAGCCCTCCGACCAGGCCAGCGGCGGCCACGTCCGCCGCCCGTCATGCCGCCCACCGGGGCTGTCATCGCGCGCGTGGACGGCCGCGATCGCGTGCCCCAGCTCGTGCAGGATCACCGCGTCATCCCAGGCATCCGCGTCCGCGGCGCTCCCGGAGAGCTCGACGCGCCCCCGCTCGGGCCGAAAGCAGGTGCCACAGCCGGGGACCACGCCGGGGTCCAGTCCACCCGCACCGGCCGGCGCCCGGGCCGATCCGACCACCACCGCGAGGCCGCCTCCAGGCCGGCGGCCATGACCAGGGCCGTGTGCAGCGCCGCCGCCAGCGGGGCGTCCGGGGTCGGCGCCAGCGTCAGCGCCTCGCCGGCGGCCACCGGCTCGCCCGCCCACGGCCCCGCCCCCGCCGGGCCGACCTCCACCCGGCCGGCCGGCCCTCGACGGCCGCCAGCAGGCGCACCTCGAAGGCCCCGCGGGCCGGCATAGGCCACCTGGAAGCGGCCCGCCCGTCCACCAGGCCCCGCCCCGCCAGCCGCCCTGCTGCCGCACCTCGACCACGGCCCCCGCGGCCGGCACCGCCACCGGCGGCCAGCGCCTCGCCTGCCAGCGGCCGATCCACCGCCGTCACCCGGCCCGCCGCCACCCCGGTGGTACCCGCCTCACCGACCACCGCCGTCAGCCGCCACGAAGCGCCGGCGCCGAGCGGGGCCAGGTGGATGGCCGTCACCCCCGTGGGCCCGATCAGCCGATCCAGGCGGGCCTCGGCGCGCACCGCCTCCGGCGCCTCGCCGCCGGCCGCCACCTCCACCCCCTCGCCGCCCAGCACCTCCAGGCGCAGGGCCAGGGGCGCGCCCGCGGGTCCCTCCACGCGCAGCCAGTCCTCGTCCCCGGCGCACGCGTCCCCCTCGGCCACCCCCACGAGCGACCGGGGCGAGGCGGCGCTGTCGGGCTCCCCCGCGTCGCCGCACGTCGTCGGCGCCGCGCCTGCGCGCAGCGTGTACGTGACGGGGGGACCCGGCTCCAGCGCCGCCACCCCCACGACCACCCTCCGCCGGAATCCTCAATTGAATCAAAGGAGTACGCCCGACGGCCTCCACGCCGGGCCCGGTCAGCCGCACCGGCCGCGTCGCCTCCACCCCGACGCCGACGGCGAAGCCGACGGGCGCGTCGAGGCGAAGTAGTCCGCCTCGTCCGGGCAGATCACCAGCGCGTCCACGGCCCCGAACCCGAAGCTGGCGGCCGGCAGCTCCGGGCTCCCGGCCCCGAACCGATCGTCCACGCAGGGCGCGCCCGCCTCCCCCGCCGCGGCATCGACGGCGGCATCGCTCGCCCCGTCGGCGGCCGCGTCGATCGGCACCCTGGCTCCGGGTCGGCGACGCACCCGACCACCAGCAACGCCGCCCCGATCCCTCGGCAAATCGTCCACGCCATGGCCGAGAGCCTACCAGACGGGGCTGGTTCCCGGGGCCTGCCCGCGTACCATCCGCCGCCGTGGCCCGCACCCTCCTGCTCCTGTACGCCGCCCTCGCGCTCGGCACGGTCCTCATGGCCCTCGCCTTCGGTGGCACCGTGGGCCAGCTCGTCCAGCCCCGCACCGGCGCCTTCTTCCCCGCCCTCGACCTGGGCCTCGGCCTCGCCGTGGGCCTCGCCGTCGTGCTGCTGAGCCGACTGCTCGATCGCGTCCGCGCTGCCCGCAACCTGAACCACTACCTGCGCGACCTGCTCTCGCCCCTGGAGCCGCGCCACGCCCTCGGCATCGCCGTCCTCGGCAGCCTGGCCGAGGAGCTGCTCTTCCGCGGCTTCGTGCAGCCCTACCTGGGGCTCTGGGCCACCGCGCTCGTCTTCGGCGTCGTCCACCACGTCCCGCGCCGGCGCGACCTGCTCCTCTGGCCCCTCGCCGCCACGGTCATGGGCCTGGTCTTCGGCGGGCTCTACGAGCTGCGTGGCGGCATCCTCGCCCCCACGGTGGCCCATGTGGCCATCAACTACTTCAACCTGCACTACCTGCTCGCCCCCCGGGAGGCCTGACGCCATGGGACCGCTCTGGGGCCTGGGCCTCACCCTCGACCGCGATCTGGCGGCCGTCGTCCTCGCGACCAACCTGTTGTTCTCAGTCGGGTTTTCGGTCACGTCGTTCCGCCGACGCCCCCCCGTCGACCGGGTCCTCATCACGCTCGGGCTCTTCCTGCTCCTCACCGTCGGCTCCCTCGTCGGCCTGCACTTCTTCGCCCGTACGCCCATCCGGGATGTGCAGTTCTTCCTGGTCGACTGACGCTTTCGACCGGCCGATCACCTGAACGCTTGTCAAGTCATTCGAAACCCGGCAGGCTGCTGCCGATGCGCTTGATCCACACCTCCGACTGGCACCTGGGCCACACGCTGCGCGAGCAGTCGCGGTCTGACGAGCACGAGGCCTTCCTGGCCTGGCTCCTCGACCAGCTCGAGGGCGTCGACGCGCTGCTCATCGCGGGCGACGTCTTCGACTCGGCCAACCCCACCAGCAGCGCCCAGCGACGCTTCTTCCGGTTCATCGCCGAGGCCCGCCGCCGCCGGCCCGCGCTGGACGTGGTGGTGATCGGCGGCAACCACGACTCCGCGGCGCGGCTCGACGCCCCCCGCCCGCTCTTCGACCACGCCGGGGTGCGCATGGTGGGCGGGCTGCCGCGGCGGCCCGATCGCAGCCTCGACCTCGACCGCCTGGGGGTGCCCCTCCACGGGCCCGACGGCCGCGTGGCGGCCTGGGTGGCGGCCATCCCGTTCCTGCGCCCCTCCGATCTGCCCCGCGTCGAGGCCGGCGATCCCCTCGTCGCGGGGGTCGAGGCCATCTACCAGCAGGTCCTCGACCACCTCCGCGCGCGCCGGGGGCCCGACCAGGCGCTCCTGGCCATGGGGCACTGCTACCTGGCCGACACGGCGCTGTCGGAGGGCAGCGAGCGCAAGATCCTGGGCGGCAACCAGCATGCCCTCCCGGCCAGCCTCTTCCCGGCCGACGTGGCCTACGTCGCCCTGGGGCACCTGCACCTGGCCCAGCAGGTGGGGCGGCCCGGCGTGCGCTACTGCGGCTCGCCCCTGCCCCTCTCGATGACGGAGGCGCGCTACGCCCACCAGGTGCTCCAGGTCGATCTGGAGGGGGACGCGCTGGCGGAGGTCACGCCCCTGCTGGCCCCGCGCCCGGTGGACATCCTGCGGCTGCCCGAGGGGGGGCCCCTGCCCCTCGAGGCAGTCCTCAAGCGCCTGGGCGCCCTGCCGCTGCTCGATCCGTCGCTGCCGCACTGGCGGCGCCCGTTCCTCGAGGTCTCGGTAGCCGTGGAGTCGGCGGTGCCCGACCTGCGCGGCCGCATCGAGGCCGCCCTGGAGGGCCGATCCCCGCGGCTGGTGAGCCTGAAGGTGGTGCGGCTGCGCGAAGAGAGCAGCCTGGCCGACTCGCTGCCCCGGGCCGACCTGCAGAGCCTGACCCCCGAGGCGGTCTTCGAGCGGCTCTGGGCGGCCCGCGAGTCGGGTCCCCTGCCCGACGCGCTGCGCGCCTCCTTCCATGAGCTGGTGGATGGCCTCGGGGCGGGGGGGGACTGACGTGCGCATCCTGGCCATCCGCGGCGAGAACCTCGCCAGCCTGCGCGAGTTCGAGGTGGACCTGGAGGCCCTGGACGCCGTGGGCGGGGTCTTCGCCATCACGGGCCCCACGGGGGCGGGCAAGAGCACGCTGCTCGACGCCCTGTGCCTGGCGCTCTACGACCGCACGCCGCGCCTCGACGGCCGCTCGCGGGTGCAGATCGGCCGGGCCGGCGACGAGCAGAACCACCTGGGCGACACCGACGTGCGCACCATCCTGCGCCGCGGCGCCGGGGCCGGCTACGCCGAGGTGGACTTCGCCGGGCGCGATGGCGGCCAGTACCGCGCCCGCTGGAGCTGCCACCGCGCCCGCGGCAAGCCCGACGGCCGCCTCCAGGCCCAGTCCATGTCCCTGCGCGACCTCGACGGCCGCGAGCTGACGGGGGCCGGCAAGCGCGAGACCCTCGGCCTCATCGAAGACAAGGTGGGCCTCGACTTCGACCAGTTCCGCCGCTCGGTGCTGCTGGCCCAGGGCGAGTTCGACGCCTTCCTGCGGGCCCAGAGCGCCGATCGCGGCGCCCTGATGGAGCGCATGACGGGCACCGGCATCTACCGCCAGCTCTCGTGCGCCGCCCACGCCCGGGCCCGCGACGCCCAGGAGGCCCTGGCGCGCCTGCACGACCGCCTGGGGGAGCGCACGGTCCTGAGCGCCGCCGCCCGGGCCCGCGTCGTGGCCAGCCGGGACGCCTCCGAGGACTGGCTCGAGGCCTTCGGGGCCCGGCGCGCCCAGGTCGCCGCCGACGCGCGGTGGTACGCCCGGCTCGACGCCCTCACCGCCCAGGTAGCCGAGGCCCGGCAGCGCCGCGAGGCCGCGGCCGAGGGCCGCGACGCCGCCGAGGATCGCCGCCGCCACCTGGCGGACGTCCGCGCGGTGTGGCCCCTGCGCGGCGTCATCGGGAGCTTCGACGAGGCGACCCGGCGCGCGGGCCTCGCCGCCCGGCGGGCCGTCGACGCGGCCGAGCGGCGCGCGGCCGCCGATCTGGCCCTGGCCGACGCGCGCCGGCAGGCCGACGAGGCCGAGCGGCGGCAGATCGAGGCTCGCCAGGCCCTTGAGGACGTCCGGCCCCAGCTCCTGGAGGCCCGCCGTCTGGACGACGCCCTCGACCACGCCCGGCAGGTCGTGGGGGAGCAGCGCCCGGCCACCAGCGCCGCCATCTCGGCCGCCCAGGCCGCCGCCGCCGACCTGCGGCGGGTCGCCGCCACCGGGGCGTTTCGCGCCGGGGCGGGGGCCAGCGCCGACGCCTGGCTGGCCGCCCACGCCGACCGAAAACCTCTGGCAGATCAATGGGATCGCTGGCATCGCGACCTCACCCGCTGGGCGACGGCCTGCGCCCGGGACGCGGCCGACGGCGACGCCATCGCCCGGGCGACGCAGGCCCGCCGGGCCGCCGAGGCCGAGGCCCTCCAAGCGCGCCAGGCCGTCGAGGCCGCCCAGGCCGCGGTCGAGGCGGCCGAGGCCGATCAGGCGGCGGCGCGGGCGGCCTGCGAGGCAGCCCCCGAGGCCGCCGCCCACACCCACCGCGATCGCGTCTACGAGCTGGCCGCCAGCCGCGAGAAGCTGGCCGCCCTGCACGGTCAGTGGCAGAAGGCCCAGGCCGCCCGGGAGGCGCGCCGCGCCGAGGCCCACGCCGCCCATGGGCGCGCGGCCCTCACCGAGGCCGCCGCCGAGACGCTGGAGGGGGACGCGAAGCTGCTCCGGGCCCAGCTCGGCGAGGCCCGCCGCAGCTACGAGCTGTCGCGATCCATGCTGCAGCTCGCCGATCACCGCGCCCGCCTGACGCCCGGCGAGCCCTGCCCGCTCTGTGGCAGCCCCGACCACCCCGGCGTCCACACCTCCGACGCGCTCGTCCTGGCCCAGGAGGCCCGGGTGCGCAAGCTGGAGCGCGACCTGCGCGAAGCCGAGTCGGCCGCCGTCCACAAGCACGCCGAGGCCGCCAGCGCCCGACGCGACGAGACGCGCGCCGCCGGCGAAGCCGACGCGCTCGACGCCCAGGTCCGCCAGCACGCCGACGACTGGCGCCTCCAGGCCGGCATGAGCGGCCTGGAGCTGCCCGACCGCATCGACGAGGCCGCGGTGCCCGCTGCGCTGGCCGCCGCCGAGGCGGATCTGGAGCGTCGCCGGGCCGAGGCCGACGCCGGCGTCGCTCGATCGCGCCAGCTCGCCGCGGCCGCCGCGGCCGCCGCCGAGCGCCGCGAGCAGGCCCGGGCCGCCCGGGAGAGTGCGACAGGCCGGCGGGCCGAGGCGGAGGCCGCGGTCGCCGAGCTGACCGCCCGGCTCGAGGCGCTGCAGGCCGGCCAGGCCGAGCGCGCGGCGGAGCGAGCCGCCCTCGAGGCCGATCTGGCCGGGCCGCTGGGGGACGCTCACTGGGCCCGGGTGCGCGGGCCGACGCCGCCACCTTCATCGCCGCCCGGGCCCAGGCCGTGGCCGACTACCACGCCGAGGCCAGCCGCCGGGAGGCCGCCGAGGCCGCGCTGGCGGCGCTCGTCCCCGACGAGGCGCGCCAGCGCGAGCGGGCGCTCGCGGCCGACGCCGAGGCCGCCCGCTGCCGGCAGACCCTGAGCGATGCCGAGGCCCGCGTCGCGCGGCTGGAAGACGACCGCCGCCGGATCCTCGGCGGCCAGCGCGTCGACGCTGTCGAGGGCCGGCTCGCCGAGGCCGTCACCCGCGCCGAGGCCGCGTCGGAGGCCAGCCGCCGCGAGCGGGAGCGCCTCGCGGGTGCCGCCGAAGGCGCCCGGGCCGAGGCCGCCGCCACCCAGCGCGAGGCCCAGGAGGCCGAGGAAGCCCGGCTCGCGGCGTCCGAGGCCCTCGAGGCCGCCCTGGCCGGCCGCCCCTCGCCGAGGCCCGCGGCCTGCTCCAGCACCCGGTCGACTGGCTCGAGGCCGAGGCCGAGGCCCTGGCCCGGCTGGACGCCGCGGTCGGCCGCGCCGACGCCATCGTCGCCGAGCGCCTGGCCGACGCCGAGGCCCATGAGGCCCACCGCCCTGGCCCGACGCGCGCCGCCCTCGCCGACGAGGACGCCCGCCTCGTCCAGGCCCAGCACCGCCTCACCGAGCTGCGGACCCGCGCCCTCGTCGCGCTCCAGGAGGACGACCACGCCCACGCCGCCCGCGCCGCCCTGGACGTCGAGCTGGCCGAGGCCGAGCAGGAGCAGGCCCGCTGGGGCGAGCTGGACCGCCTCATCGGCTCGGCAAACGGCAACAAATTCAGCGACTTCGCCCAGAGCCTCACGCTGGAGGCCGTGCTCTACCAGGCCAACCGGCGGCTCGAAGAGCTCGCCCCGCGCTACCAGCTCATGCGGGTCCCCAACGAGAACCTGGCCATCCAGGTCATCGATCGCGAGATGGGCGACGAGATCCGGCCGGTGCAGAGCCTCTCGGGCGGCGAGACGTTTCTGGCCTCCCTCGCCCTCGCTCTCGGCCTCTCGCGGCTGTCGGCCCGCGACCTGCGCATCGAGTCGCTCTTCATCGACGAGGGCTTCGGCAGCCTGGACGTGGACACCCTGGACGTCGTGATCGACACCCTCGACACCCTCCAGGAGACCGGCCGCCAGGTGGGCGTGATCAGCCATGTGCCCGGGCTGGCCGAGCGCCTCGGCCTCCAGGTGCGCGTCGAGCCCCGCGCCGCGGGGCTGAGCGAGGTCAGCGTGGTGCGCCCGCGCTGAAACACCAGTGGTTTCAGATACTTGAGACCGCGCCCACGTAGGCCGCCAGGTGCTGACCGGTGAGGGTGGAGCGGCGGGCGACCAGGTCAGCGGGCGTCCCCTCGAAGACGACGCGCCCGCCGTCGTGGCCCGCGCCCGGACCCAGATCGATGATCCAGTCGGCGTGGGCCATCACGGCCTGGTGGTGCTCGATCACGATGACCGACTTGCCCCCGTCCACCAGCCGATCCAGCAGGCCCAGGAGCTGCTCCACATCGGCCAGGTGGAGGCCGGAGGTGGGCTCGTCGAGCACATAGATCCCGCCCTTCTCGGCCAGGTGGCTCGCCAGCTTGAGGCGCTGCTGCTCGCCCCCCGACAGCGTCGGCAGCGGCTGCCCCAGGCTGATGTACCCCAGGCCCACGTCGGCCAGGCGGGCCAGGATCTTCTCGGCGGCGGGCGTCTTCGCCTCGCCGGTCTTGAAGAACGCCAGCGCCTCCGCCACGGGCATCGCCAGCACCTCGGTGATGTCCTTGCCGCCGAGCCGGTAGGCCAGCACCTCTGGCTGGTAGCGCTTGCCCTCGCAGTCCTCGCAGGGCGTGGCCACCCCGGCCATCATCACCAGATCCGTGTAGATCACCCCGGCGCCGTTGCAGGCCGGGCAGGCCCCCTCCGAGTTGGCGCTGAAGAGCGACGCCTTGACGTCGTTGGCCTTGGCGAACGCCTTGCGGATGGGATCGAGCAGGCCGGTGTAGGTCGCGGGGTTGCTGCGCCTCGAGCCGCGGATGGCGCTCTGGTCGACCACCACCACCCCGTCCAGCGGGGCCACCGAGCCCTGGATCAGCGAGCTCTTCCCCGAGCCCGCCACCCCCGTCACCACGACCAGCACCCCCAGCGGCACGTCCACATCGACGCCCTGGAGGTTGTGGGTCGTGGCGCCCCGCACCGCGAGGCCCTTACGCGACGTGCGCACCTTCGCCTTGAGGGCGACGCGGTCGTCCAGGTGGCGACCGGTGAGCGTGGCGCTCGCCCGCAGCCCGGCCACCGTCCCCTCGAAGACCACCTGACCCCCGGCGGGACCCGCGCCCGGCCCCAGATCCACCACATGATCGGCGATGTCGATCAGCTCGGGCTTGTGCTCCACGACCAGGACGGTGTTCCCCTTGTCGCGCAGCCGCAGCAGCAGCTCGTTCATCCGCCGGATGTCATGGGGGTGCAGGCCCACCGTCGGCTCGTCGAAGACGTACGTCACATCGGTCAGCGAAGAGCCCAGGTGCCGGATCATCTTGACCCGCTGTGCCTCGCCTCCCGAGAGCGTCCCCGAGGGTCGGTCCAGCGACAGGTACCCCAGCCCGATCTCGACGAACGAGTCGAGCACATGGCCCAGCGCCTCGATGAGCGGCGCGACGGAGGCCCCCTCCACGCCCCGCAGCCAGACCGCCAGGTCGCTGATCTGCATGGCGCATGCGTCGGCGATGTTGATGCCCTTGATGCGCGAGGCCCGTGCTCCCTCCGCCAGCCGCGTCCCCTCGCAGTCGGGGCAGGTGGCGAACGTCACCGCCTCCTCCACGAAGGCGCGGATGTGCGGCTGGAGAGAGTCGATGTCCTTGGAAAGAAAAGACTTCTGGATGCGCGGGATGATCCCCTCGTAGGTCAGGTTGACCTTCTCTACCTGGATCTTCGTGGGCTCCTTGTAGAGCAGATCATGCAGCTCCCGCTTCGAGAACTGCCCGATGGGCTTGTCGGGATCGAAGAAGCCGCAGCCGCGGAAGATACGGCCGTACCAGCCCTGCATGTTGAAGCCGGGGATGGTCAGGGCGCCCTCGTTGAGCGACTTGCTGGCGTCGTAGAGCCGAGCGCGATCGAAGTCGGTGACCTCGCCGCGCCCCTCGCAGCGCGGGCACATCCCGCCGGCGCGCTCGAACGTCTTGCGGACGGCGCGGGTGGCGTCGCCCCGCTCCACCGTCAGGGCCCCGGTCGCGCGCACCGACGGCACGTTGAACGAGTAGGCGTTGGGGGGACCCGCCGACGGCTGGCCCAGCCGGCTGAAGAGGATGCGCAGCATGGCGTTGGCGTCGGTCGCCGTCCCCACCGTGGAGCGGGCGTCGCCGCCCATGCGCTCCTGATCCACCAGGATGGCGGTCGTCAGCCCGTCGAGGACGTCGACCTCCGGCCGCGCCAGCGTCGGCATGAAGCCCTGGACGAACGCGCTGTAGGTCTCGTTGATCAGCCGCTGCGACTCCGCGGCGATGGTGCCGAAGACCAGGGAGCTCTTGCCCGAGCCCGACACGCCGGTGAACACCGTCAGCCGCCGCTTCGGCAGCGCGATCGTGACGTCTTTCAGGTTGTTCACCCGCGCCCCCTGGACCCGGATGAGGTCGTGGGCGTCAGCGGGGTGGAGCGTCGCGGCGTCGTTGTTCATGACCAGTCCTCGATCCGGCGGGACGGCGATTCTGCCTGCGCGTAGCACACCAGGCAATGATGGCGCCCGCGGGCGCCTGCCGTTGACGGCCCCGGCCCGGCCACGCACACTCTCCGCCATGGCGAAGAAGTTCCCCGACTACGTCCCACCTACCCAGATCGCCTACCGCGACGACGGGGGTACGACCCTCCACCTGCGGCAGTGCCGCCTGGCCGTCGAGGGCGCCGATGGCGGCTGGGTCGAGCACGTCTTCGACCAGGCCGTCGTGACCCTGGGAGCCATGGAGGACAACGATCTGGTCCTCGATGACGACACCGTCAGCCGGTACCACTGTCGCATCTACCAGGAGGGCAACAGCTACGTCCTCAAGGACCTCGACAGCACCAACGGGACCTTCATCAACGGGGTCCGCATCAAGGAAGCCTACCTCAAGCCCGGCGTGACGCTCATGCTGGGCAACACCCGCATCCGCTTCCAGAGCGGCGCGCGCCAGGTCCGCATCCAGCCGTCCCCCGATGACTGCTTCGGTCGCATCATCGGCACCAACGTCAAGATGCGTGAGGTCTTTGGCATCCTGGAGAAGATCGCGCCCACCGACACCACGGTGGTCATCGAGGGCGAGACGGGCACCGGCAAGGAGGTCGTCGCGCGGACCATCCACGAGAAGTCCCTGCGCGCCTCGGGCCCCTTCGTGGTGTTCGACTGCTCGGCCGTGCCCGAAAACCTGATTGAATCCGAGCTCTTCGGCCATGAGAAGGGGTCGTTCACGGGCGCCGTCGGGGCCCGGCCGGGCCTGTTCGAGATGGCGAACGGCGGCACGATCTTCCTCGACGAGCTGGGCGAGCTGACGCTCGAGCTCCAGCCCAAGCTGCTGCGGGTGCTCGAGACGCGCGAGGTGCGGCGGGTCGGCGGCACGAAGTCGACCCGGGTGGATGTGCGCGTCCTGGCGGCCACGAACCGCCGGCTGGAGGAGGAGGTCCGCGCGGGGCGGTTCCGGGAGGACCTCTACTACCGGCTCAGCGTGGTCCGCGTCTTCCTGCCCTCCCTGCGGGAGCGCCGCGAGGACATCCCCCTGCTGGTCCGCCACTTCCTGCAGGACGGCCGGTTCAACCGGGACGCCGAGGGCCACCTGCGCCTGACGGCCATCAGCCGCGACGCGCTGGAGGCCCTGATGACCTACGACTGGGCGGGCAACGTGCGCGAGCTGCTCAACGTCGTCGAGCGCGCCTGCAGCTTCGCCGACACGGCCACCATCGAGGTCGCCGACCTGCCCTCCCACCTCGTCGGCAGCTCGCACATGCAGCGTCTCAGCCAGCTGCGCCCCCAGGTCATGGGGGAGAGTGCCCGCAGCGTGGACGACCTGGGGACCTTCAAGGACGCGAAGGAGAAGTGGGTCTCGGTCTTCGAGCGGGACTACATCATCACGTTGCTCGACAAGTACGAGAACAACATCAGCCACGCCGCGCGGGAGGCCGAGATCGACCGCAAGTACTTCCGCAAGCTCATGAAGAAGTACGGCATCGAGGGCCGGGGCGGCGACTGAGGCGGGCCGGTCCCGGGCAGGGACCGGCCGCGCGCGGGCCTACTTGCGGGCGGGCGCCTGCTGGGCCATCGCCTTGCGGGCGAACCACACGCCTGGGATGAGGCTGAAGAGGATCATGAAGATCAGCTCGGGCTCGGCACCGCTGCCGCCGCCCTCGCCACCACCGCCGGGGGGCTGACCACCCGCGCCGGCCCACGCCGCGCCCACGCCCACCACCAGCGCCGCCACCGCGACCGCCACGAACTTCCGCATGGGGAACCTCCATCTCCTGAACCAGGCCGCCCCAGAGTAGCGCGGTGCGGCGGACCGGACAAGCGTCTGCGTCCATTCAGGCTGGACGTTTTCAGTATTTACGGCAGCTCGCCCTGGCCGCGGTCGGCCCAGGCCTGGTACTCGTCGGCGCGGAGGCTCTTGCCCTCGGCCTCCAGGCTGGGGTCCACGCGCAGCACCCGGATGGTCGCGCCGGCCGGCAGCACCCGATCCAGCGTGGCCGGCGCGAGGCGGGCCGGCTCGGCGCCCGGGCGGTTGACGCGGGCCACGAAGAGCCCCGCCTCGCCGGCCGCCTCGTAGCGTCCCAGGATGGTGAAGGCGCCGCCGGGCACCCCGGCCAGCACGACGCGGCCGACCTCTTCGAGCGTCGCGGTCACGTCCGCCAGGGCGCCGGCGTCGCGGAGCATGCGCAGCAGGTGGGCGGCGTAGACCGGCCCTGGCTCCAGCGCGAAGGCCAGCCGCTCGTCGGCCAGCGCCCCCTCGACCTGTCCCAGCCGGAAGCGAGCGCCCGCGCGGGTGTCCAGGAAGCTCGGCGTGTCGGGGACCGCCGCCACGGCGCGCTCGGCCATCTCCAGGGCCACCTCCAGCGCATCGGGCGGCGTGGAGGGCTCGATGACCACCATCCAGGCGGTGTTGTTGAGCAGCTCCGGCGGCAGGTCGGGGTGGTGGGCCAGGACGAGCAGCCCCGTGCGGGGGTTGAAGTCGCGGGCGTTCTGCGCCGCGCGCACCAGGCCGCCGGCGAAGAGCGCCGACAGGGCCAGCGCCCCCAGCCACATGCGGGTGCCCCCCGGATCCAGCGGGCGCAGGCGGCGGTCGCGGGGCAGGACCAGCCACGCCGCCGCCATGCCGACCACGAAGCCGCCCAGGTGCGCGGCCTTGTCGATCTGCGGCACCGACAGCGAGAGCACCACGTTGATGGCCACCACCACCACCAGCCAGCGGATGGACTGGCGCATCACGGGGGGCACCTGCCACCGGTAGATCCGGTCGGTGACGACGAGGGCACCGAACAGCCCGAAGATGGCCGTCGACGCGCCCACCATCATGGGAGCGCCGCTCCAGAGCGTCGAGGCGACGGCCCCGCCCAACGCCGAGAGCAGGTAGACGATCACGAGCCGCCAGGGCCCCACCAGCTTCTCCAGCAGGCTGCCCAGCAGCCAGATGGCGAGGGCGTTCGCGAAGATGTGGACGTCGACACCGTGGAGGAAGTTGGCCGAAACCAGGCGAAACCACTCACCTTCCTGGATGAGCGCCGGCACGCCGGCCCCCAGCCGGATCATCGCGATGGGATCCGTCAGGGCCCCCTCGCGCAGCTGCAACCCGAAGGCGAGGAGGACGGAGGCGAGGAAGGTGTAGGTGGCCCAGGGCCGCTGGCGATCGAGGGCCCGCGCCACCTCGACCTGCTGATCGAGGTGGGCGACG
Source organism: bacterium (assembly GCA_041389985.1). GTDB lineage: Bacteria > Myxococcota_A > Bradymonadia > UBA7976 > UBA1532 > JACKDP01. The sequence continues at coordinate 39,358 of JAWKQS010000033.1, read as the reverse complement.
CGCGCGGCACCCTCGGGCAGGGCGTGGATGCGCTCGCGCAGGGCGAGGGCCAGGCGCGCGAGGCCGTCGGGGGCGGCGAACTCGGCGCTGTCGAGCAGGAGCGTGGCGTCGGTGCCGCCCACGAAGAGCCGGGCTCCGCCGCGGCCGGTCTGCAGGAGGACGCTGCGCACGTCGGCCAGGGGCAGCGTCATGCGGCGGCGGGCGAAGGGGCCGCGGAAGGCCTTGAGGGTCTCCCCCACCAGCTCCACATCCCCCGGCTCACGGCCCCGGATCACCAGCAGCAGGCCGGGCAGGAGCTGGAAGAGCCCCGAGAAGCCGACGAGGACGCCGACGAGGCGCAGCGGGTTGACGCTCCCGTCGCCGCCAGCGCCCAGGGCGACGCCCCCGATGAGCATCATGGCCAGGCCCATGCCCGCCATGCGCAGGCCGTCGGCCCGGGCGTTGCGCGGGCGGAGGGGAAAAACCAGGCGATCCACGAGCGGGCTCCCGTCGTTTCGTGGCAGACAGGATGTTCCGAGCCGGCCCCGGGCTTCCGACGCCGCGCGGCGGCAGTGTGGTCGGGGCGGTGGGGCGGGCGCAACCCGGCGGTTCACGGGGGGCTTGTCGGGCCCGCCCTGGTGTATCATGCCCGCCATGAGCGAGACCGTGCAGACGATGGACGCCCGCATCCAGCGGGTCACCGTGTACCGCAACGGCGCCCTGGTCGAGCGGGGGGGCCGCGCCAGCGCCGGCCCCGTCCTCGTGACGGGCCTGCCGCTGCTCCTCAGCGCCGACTCGGTGCGCGTGCGGCCGGGGGCCGGGCGGGTGGTCGACCTGCGCGAGACCTGCGCGGTCGAGCGCCAGGGACCCGTCGGCCGGGCCGAGACGGCCGCCGAGATCGAGCGCCTGTCGCAGGCGCTGGAGGGCCTGGACGCCGAGGCGCGGGCCCTGGACGCGCGCATCGAGGTCTACACCGACCTCGCGCCCGCGGCGCCGGCCGGCCCCGTCCTCCCGAGCACCGATCAGCTCCTCGAGATGCACGAGACGGCCGGCGAGCGGCTCGGCGCGCTGGAGGCCCGGCGCGTCGACCTGCGCGACCGGCGGCGGACGGTCGAGCGCCAGCTCCAGGCCGCGCGGGCCGTCGTGCACGCCGATCCCGAGCCCCCACGCTTCACGCGGGGCCTGCGGTTTCGCCTGGCGGACGTCCCGGGCGAGGTCGACGTGGTGGTCGAGTACTTCGTCGAGGCCGCCCGCTGGGTGCCCTCGTACCGCCTGGATCTGGAGGGCGGCCAGGCCCGGCTGCGGCTCGATGCCCTGGTGGCGCAGGCCTCGGGCGAGGACTGGACGGGCGCCGAGCTGCGGCTCGGCACCGCTGACCTGGAGCGCTCGACGGCCCTGCCCACCCTCGACTCGTGGCGCATCGGGACGGCGGGCGTGCGGCGCGGCAACGTGCGGTTCCTGCCGGACGACCTGCCCACGCTGTTCGCCGGCTACGACGAGGCCCGCGCCCGCCACCGGGCCCGGGACGACGACGACGCCGACACGCGGGTCCAGCGCGAGGACACCACCGGCACCTTCCGCGCCGAGGAAGAGACGCGGACGGTGGTGCGGGCCAGCCCCCTGCCCCCGCCAGGCCCGCCGCCGCCCATGATGATGCCGGTGGGCGCCGCGATGCCGCCCCCGGCTCCGGCGATGATGATGGACGAGATGGCCGCGATGCCCATGCCGCAGATGGCGGCGGCGTCGATGGCGAAGCGCAGCGGCGGCATGAGCTTCGGCGGGGCCCCCGGCGGCGGCGGGGGCGAGCCGGTGCTCGACCTGGCCCTCGGCGGGGCGGCGCCGCCCACCGGCGAGGGCCCCCGCGCCCTCCGGTTCGGCTGGCTGCGGCTCCAGGGCCCCGACGAGCCCGGCCGCGGCACGCTGCAGGAGGTGGATCCCTCACCCAGCTCTGGTCCCTGGTCGAGGATCACGACGTGGCCGAGCCCGAGCTGCTCGCCCGCGCCGTGGTCGCCCTGCGCGCTGCACGCTCCCGCCTGCGCAGCGCCCCACTCCCCAGGGCACCCGGCCGACGGACGACGGCTTCCACCATGTCTACCAGGCCGGTGGCCTGCACGATCTGCCCGGCGATGGCTTCTGGCACCGCGCCGTCATCCGGTCGGACGCCGCCCCCGCCGAGGTCAGCTTCCGCGCCGTCCCTCGCGAAAGCCGCGATATCTTTAGATTTTGTACCATCCGAACCCCGGGCGGCGTGCCCTACCCGGCCGGCCCGATGCAGGTCTACATCGACGGCACCTTCCGGGTCACCGCGCCGCTCTCCTCGGCCGGGGACGGCTCGCCCCTCGAGCTGAACCTCGGGCTGGACCGGGGGGTGCGCGTCGTCGACCGCGTCACCGACGTGGCCCAGCAGGACAAGGGTCTGGTCACCCACACGACCCACGTGGTCCACACCGTGACCGTGAAGCTGCGCTCGACGCTCGCCGAGCCGGCCGCGGTGGTGATCCACGATCGCCTGCCCGTGGCCGCGCCGGAGGAGAAGGAGATCGAGGTGACGCTGCTGGACAGCGATCCGGCCGTCGATCGCACCGATCGCGGGCCCGATGACAACCGCCTGCTCGGCGGCGTGCGGTGGCGGCTCACGCTGCCCCCCCGCGGTGAGCGCACCATCGTGTGGCGCTACCGCGTCGCGCTGCCCGCCAAGGCCGAGCTCGCTGGAGGCAACCGCCGTGAGTAGCCCTCGCCTGATCACCCTCCCCATCCGGCGGGTGACCGTCTTCGAGGATCGCGCCGAGGTCGTGCGCGAGATCGAGCTGGACCTGCCCGCGGGCCGGTCGGAGGTCCTCGCCGAGGATCTCAGCCCGCTCCTCAGCGACGCCCACCTCACCGCCCAGCTCGCCGAGGCAGTGCCCGGCGTGCACGTCGAGGATGTGCGCTTCGAGCGTGCCCTACGGACGGAGACGGCCCCGGCCGAGCGCCGTGCGGGGCTGCTGGCGAGCCTGGACGACGCCGAGCGCGCCCTCGCCCACGCCGAGCGCGCCTTCGCCCGCGCACGGCAGCGCCGCGACGCCGCCTTGCTGCTCCTCAAGCGCTACGCGGGCCAGGCGGCCAAGGCCCTGTGGATGCCCGGCGGGGCCGACGGCTGGCGCGAGGGCCTGACGCGGCTCGAGGAGGCTCTGGAGGCCGCCGAGCGAGGCGTCGCGGCCGCAGAGTCGGAGCGGGCCCGCGCGGCCGAAGACCACCGGCGGCAGGCGGCGCTGGTCCGCGACGCCGAGGATCGCCGCGTCCGCCTGCGCGCCAGCCTCTCCGTCCGCTTCTCCGCCGACGCGGCGGCCCGCGTGCGGCTACAGGTGGTGGCCCTCACCCCCTGCGCCCTGTGGCGGCCCGCCCACGAGGCGCGCCTGGGGCCCGATGGCCAGCTCGAGTGGGAGACCTTTGCGACCGTCTGGCAGCGCACCGGCGAAGACTGGGATGGCGTGGCCCTCACCCTGAGCACCGACCGGCCCGGCAGCGGCGCCCGGCTGCCCTCGCTGGCCCCCGACGAGCTGCGCCTCCAGCAGAAGGCGGTGCGCCGGCGGGTGGTCCTCTCCCACCGCGAGCAGGCCGCCCGCAAGGACGACGAGGGCGCGATGCCCGGCGTCTACGATGGCGGCGAGGCCCGCGCCTTCGCCGTCACCGATCCGGTGCAGATCCCCTCGGACGGGCGGCCCTACCGCGTCGCCACGGGCCGCTTCAGCGCGCCCGCCCAGCTCGGCCTGGTCGCCCGACCCGAGGTGAGCCCCCAGGTCTGCTGGCTCGCCCGCACCCACAACGCCAGCGCCACCCCGCTGCTCGCCGGCCCCGTGACCCTCGTGCGCGATGGCGCCTACGTGGGCGTGGGCGATCTGGACTACGTGGCCCCGGGCGACCGCTTCGAGCTCTCGTTCGGCAGCGACGACCGGTGGCGCCTGACCGCCCGCCGCTCCCGCGAGACCGAGGATCGCCTGCTGGGGCGCGACCGGCTGCACTTCGTCACCCATGTCGAGCTGCGCTACGCCGGCGCCGAGCCGGCCGAGGCCGAGGTCTACCTCCGCCTGCCCGTCAGCGAGCTCGATCAGCTCAAGGTGGTGCCCTCCAAGACGTTCTGCAGCGAGGGCATCCCCCGGCCCGACGCCGACGGCCGCGTCTGCATCCCCGTGCGCCTCGCCGGCGGCGAGCGTCGCGAGCTCTCGCTGGGCTTCACCTTCGAGACCAGCGGCGACGTGGTGCTGCCCGATCCGTGGTGACCCGTCAGGCGGCCCGGCGGGGGCGGCGGCGTCCCAGCACGAGCAGCGCGAGCCCGCCTCCGACCACCGCCCCGCCCACCGGCACCTGATCGGCCAGGCGCGCCCGGGCCATGAACGTGTGGGCCGCGTCGCCCGCCTCGGCCCGCCCGCGCGCGTCCAGGCCGGCCCAGTCCACCGGCGGCCCCGCCCGGAAGGCCGCCCGCAGGCCCTCGATCTCGCGATCCGCCAGCGCGCGCGTCGCCCGGTAGCCCGCGAAAACGCCCGCGCCCGCCACCAGCGCCCCCAGCAGCCAGGGCCGAACCCCGGCGCGCCTCAGCAGGACGCGCCAGGCCAGGGCCGGCGGCAGGAGGGCCGCGGCGGCGGCCACGAGCAGCAACATCTTGAAACTCCTGGAAATTCAGCTCAGCGAGCCGGCAGACAGGCCCGCCGCCGGGTGGCCGGATCGCCGAAGCGGCCGGTCTCCTCGCAAGTGTACCCGGGTCGGCAGTCTGCGGTCCCCGCGCACTGCGCCACGCACACGCCGCCGTTCGAGAAGCCCAGGTCCACGCAGAAGGTCGAGACCCGGCCGGAGCGGTCGGGGCAGTACCGCTCGCAGGGCTCGCTGCACAGCCCACCCGGCTGATCCGCCAGGCAGATGCCCCCGCCGCAGGCGTCGGCGTCTTCGCAGGCGCCGCCGATCCAGCCATCGTGCGGGTGCGGCTCCGCGGGCGGCACCCAGGCCGGATCGCACTGCGGGTTCGTCACCACGCCCCCCGCCGCCTCGGCCGGGGGCAGCAGGTTGTAGCCCTTGAACATGGCGACGGTCAGGTCCCGGCTGTCGGCCAGCCCGCCGACCCGATCGATGGCGTCCAGGTGCCGGCCGGCGGCGTCGCGGGTCATGTGCAGCGGCACATAGCGCGCACCGTTGACCAGCACCTTCCCCTCCGTCGTGCGGGTGAGGCCCAGGTAGAGGAGCAGCGTCGAGCGGCGCGGCAGGTGGCTCTGCCCGCTCACGAAGTTGCCGAGGGAGTAGATGACGAAGCCCTCGCGGCCATCCGACGCCACGTAGCGCTCCCAGGGCTGGAGCACATGGGGGTGGCTGCCGATGACGGCGGTGGCCCCCGCCTCGATGAGGTCATGGGCCAGATCCACCTGCTTCTGCTCGGGGTTGGCCTGGTACTCCTGACCCCAGTGAGGGTGACGATCACCGCGTCGATGGCCGGATCGGCCGCGAGGCGAGCGACCTCGTCGAGGACCTCGGCCCGATCGGCGTAGCACAGCAGCACCTGATCCTTCGGATCCGGGATGCCGTTCGTCCCGAAGGTGCAAGCCAGCAGGAGCCGAAGACCCCGCGTCTCGGTGACGGTCGCCCACGCGCCGGTGCCGTCGCTGCGCCGCGTGCCGGTGAAGGGCAGCCCGCCCGCCTCCAGCGCCTCCAGCGTCTTGTCGGCGCCGAGGGCCCGGCGATCCAGCGAGTGGTTGTTGGCGGTCGACACCACGTCCACGCCGCTCGCCTTCAGATCGGCCACCAGGCGGGGGTGGTAGTTGAACTGGGGATAGCTCGTGTAGACGACCCCATCGAACCGCGGCCCGGATCGGCTACCTCGCGGCCCGTGGCGGTGACGCCGGCCGCCGTGTGGGCCCTCGAGGTTCGCGTAGGTCACGTCGGCGACCGCCAGCAGGTCGTCGACTCCGGCCCAGAGGCTCTGAAAGCCCCGGTCGTCGGCGTAGGCCTGCTGCTGCAGCGGGCCATGCAGCAGCACGTCGCCCACGGCCGCGATCGTGAACGTCTCGCCCGGGGCGCAGGCCCCGTCGAAGACGAGCGGGCCGGTCGGCGGCTGGAAGCCGTCGGCCTTCCCCTCGGGCGAGAAGGGCACATAGGCCTCGCCCTCCTCGCCGTCGCCGGGTCCGGCCGGGACGGGTTCGACCGTGGAGTCGGAGGCCTGGCACCCCGTGAGGGCCAGCAGCAGGAGGGACAGGCGAGAGAGGCTGCGCATGAACGGCAGTCAAGCCCGTCGCCCCGCCCGTGTCAACGCACGGCCGCCGCCTCGGCCGGCGCCGGCGCTCACGGGCCGGGCTCGCGGGCCCGGCCTGCCCCCCAGGGCACCGCTGCGGCAAAAAAACACGCCCTCGCCGTCGGGCTCCCGGCGGCGGGGCCGACCCCTCGCCCACGGCACGGCGCTACCGGCCGGTATCGACGAAAACCCCGATGGAAACACGAATTGGGAGGATTTCGCCTCAACCTGAGCACCAACGCTCCACGACACACCACATGTCGCGGCATGTGTGCAGGCCGCGAGACCCAGTCTGCCAAAACGCACTTTCCCGTTGCGGGGGCGGCACACGCTTTCTACAGTCAGGCCGATACCTCGAAGTTTCTCGAACCGCGGCGCGCCCTTGGCGGGTCGACCCGCGGCCTTGTGTGTCGGGCCACGCAGCCACTGACATGTCACAGCGGTGTTTTGCCGGGGGCACAGGAGTGTCCCGCAGGAGGAAATTCATGTCGACCTACCAGCGAACCGAGATGGGGGACTTCAGCAGCATCGTCTGCTTCAAGGCCGCCATCGTGGGCATGGAGGACATGCTCGGTCCCAAGGCGACCGCCATCGCCTTGACGGGCGCAGGCCGCAAGCGCGGCACCGATCTCGCCACCAGCCTGGGCTTCAAGCGCGGCTCGGCCTCCCTCGGCAACCTGGCCGAGGTCGCCGCCAGCCTGGACGCGGCCCTGGGCACCGGGGGCACCCGCCTCTGCAGGGTGGACTCCATCGAGTCCGTGGGGGATGACATCGTCGTGCGGACCCGGGAGACGCTCTGTTCCGCCAACGAGGAGCTCGGATCTGCGCGCAAGTGCACCTTCACGCTGGGCGCCATCCACGGCGCCCTGGAGTACCTGCTCGACCGGCCTCTCTTCGGCAAGCACACCGGCAGCGTCCTGCGGGGCGACACCCACGACGTCTTCGAGTTCACCCCGCGCTGATCACGGCAGCAGCCCGGCGACGGTCAGGCCCGCGCCGCCCTCCAGCACGGTGAGGCCCGCCCCGAAGGTCGGTCCCGCCGCGCGGGGCGCGTCGGGTGGCAGGTGCCGGGTGAGCAGCCAGGCGGTGGTGAGGCCACCGGCGATGCCCGCCGCCGTGAGGCCGAGGCCAGGAGCCCGCTCGGCGTCCTCATCCGCCAGCACCAGGTACAGCCCGCCCACCGCCAGGCCGCCCCCGAGGCCGCCCAGGTTCAAGAAGAGCGCGCGCTCGGCCGACGGGTTGAACTCGCCCGCGAGCCAGGCCGCCGTCGCCGCGCCCACGTTGAGCGCGACCGCCGTCGAGAGCATGAAGGCGTCATCGGCGTGCTCATCGTCCCCGGCCAGCGCGGCCGCCGTCAGCCCCACCACCCCACCCGACCAGAGGGCCGCCGCCTCGGTGAACGCGGCGCGCCCGGGCGTGGTCCGCAGCTTCGCCCCGACGAGGCCCCGGCCAGCGCCCCCGCCGTCGCGAAGCCCCAGACCAGGGACGCCGACTGGCGCGCTCAACTCGTCGTCCGACCGCGCCTGGGCCTGGTACCACGCCAGCCACGCGACGCCCTCCATGAGGCCGATCCGCAGCCCGGTGCTCAGCGTCCGCGGCTGGCCGTAGCCGAAGACATCCGCGCTGTCGGCCCAGGCGATGGCACCCTCGGTGAGGCCCGTGAGCAGCAACATCGGCAGCACGATGGTGGTGGGCGAGTCCGCCTCGCCCAGGATCGCCGTGTATGCGCCGCTCCCCACTCCGTAGAAGAAGCCGTCGATGTACAGGCCGGCGATCTCCCCCGTCGTCCGGAGGCGCTGCGCCGACGCGGGCCCCTCCTGGCGCTCCAGCGCGAAGCCCCCGCCACCCAGGACCGGCACAGCCGCGCCAGCGTCTCGGCCCGGGCGCGCTCGACCGGACCCGGCGCGTCGCCGACCAGGGCCTCCACCGCCGCCAGGGCCTGTGCGAATTCCCCTGTGAGAACGAGATGTTCAGCCTCTTCATACCGATCGGACCAGGGCGGGAGCGCCCGCCGGGGGCCGCCTGCCCCCACGCGGTCCCCGCCGCCAGCAGCACCCCCAGCAGGATTCGCATGGCGCCACCTCCCTGCGCTCGCGCGAGCGCGCCGCGCTCTGTTATGACACGCTGCACCCTGGAGGTCACCATGCGCTCCGCCGCCGCTCCCTGGCCCTCGCCCTCGCCCTCGCCGCCCCCGCGCGCAGGGCCGGCCCGGCTCGGGAGCCCTCAAGTTCGCCCAGCTCGGCCCCGATCTCCCCACCCCCGGCGAGACACGCCTGGCCTCCGGCGCCCCCGGACCCGCCTACTGGCAGCAGCGCGCCGACTACCGCATCGACGTCCAGCTCGTCGACGCCGAGCAGCCCCGCATCGTCGGCCGCGAGCGCATCACCTACACCAACCAGTCGCCCCACACGCTCGACTACCTCTGGCTGCAGCTCGACCAGAACCGCCTGCGCCGCGACGCCCTCGGGTGGCTGGCCGAGACCGCCCCCGGCTTCGAGAAGTTCGGCTACCGGGAGCTCCAGCGCCTGCTCGCCATGGAGTCGTTCGAGGGCGGCGTGAAGCTCGGCGACGTCAAGATCGACGGCAAGCCGGCGCCCGCGACCGTCGTGCACACGATGCTCCGCGTCGACCTGCCCCGCCCCCTCGAGGCCGGCCGCAAGGTCGAGCTGGACCTGAGCTGGGAGCACGCCATCGTCGCGGCGGAGGTCATCTGGGCCCGGGGCGGCTACGAACAGCTCGACGAGAAGAACCGCATCTTCACCATCGCCCAGTGGTTTCCGCGCATGGCCGCCTACACCGACTACCAGGGCTGGCAGCACAAGCAGTTCCTGGGGCGGGGCGAGTTCACGCTGGAGCTCGGGGACTACGACGTGCGCATCACCGTCCCCGCCGACCACATCGTCGCGGCGACGGGCGTGCTCAAGAACCCCGACGAGGTCCTGACCCCCGCCCAGCGCGAGCGCCTCGCCCAGGCCAGCAAGGCGCGCAGCCCTCGCTTCATCATCGACCGCCCCGAGGCCGAGGCCCGGGCCGCCGCCGCCCCCGCCACCGGCACCCGGACCTGGCACTTCAAGGCGGAGCAGGTGCGCGACTTCGCCTTCGCCAGCTCCCGCACCTTCCTGTGGGACGCCATGGCCGCCGGCCGATCGGTGGCCATGTCGTTCTACCCCCCCGCCGCCGAGCCCCTCTGGAGTCGCTTCAGCACCCAGGCCGTCGCCCACACCCTGGAGGTCTATGGCCGCATGACGTTCGAGTACCCCTACCCGGTGGCCATCTCCGTCAACGGCCCCATCGGTGGCATGGAGTACCCGATGATCTCGTTCAACGGCCCCCGGGCCGAGGACGACGGCACCTACTACGACCGGCCGGGTGAGGGAAAGCGCTGGAAGTACTCGAAATACGGGCTGATCTCGGTGGTCATCCACGAGGTCGGCCACAACTGGTTCCCCATGATCATCAACAGCGACGAGCGCCAGTGGAGCTGGATGGACGAGGGCCTCAACACCTTCGTGCAGTTCATCGCCGAGCAGGAGTGGGAGGCCGAGTACCCGTCCTGGCGCGGCCACCCCAAGAACATCGTGGACTACATGAAGAGCACCGAGCAGGTGCCCATCATGACCAACAGCGAGTCCATCCTGCAGTTCGGCAACAACGCCTACGCCAAGCCCGCCACCGCGCTGAACATCCTGCGCGAGACCATCCTGGGCCGCGACCGGTTCGACTTCGCGTTTCGCACCTACGCGCGGCGGTGGCGCTTTCGCCGCCCCGAGCCCGCCGACCTGTTCCGCACCCTCGAGGACGCCTCCGGCACCGACCTGGACTGGTTCTGGCGGGGCTGGTTCTACACGACCGACCACGTCGACCAGGCGCTCACCGGCGTGCGCGAGTACGAGCTCGACACCCGCAACCCCGCGATCGAGAAGCCGAAAGCGCGAAAGGAGCGCGACGAGACCTATGTGTCGATCACCCGGGAGCGCGAGGCCGCCCGCCAGCAGGCCGGCTTCGTGCCCCGCCTCAACCGCTTCGCCGAGCTGAAGGACTTCTACGACGACTACGACCCCGACGCCGTGACCGCGAAGGATCGCGCCGACTTCGAGAAGTTCCTGGCCGACCTGGAGCCCGAGGAGCGCGCCGTCCTCGAGACCCAGCGCCGCTTCTTCGTGCTCGACTTCGAGAACCGCGGCGGGCTGGTGATGCCCATCATCCTGCGCCTCACCTACGACGACGGCGAGCGAGAGGTGGTGCGCCTGCCGGCCGAGATCTGGAAGCAGGACGCGGAGCGCGTCTCGAAGCTCTTCATGACCCGCAAGGCGCTGGTGAAGGTCGAGCTGGATCCCTTCTTCGAGATCGCCGATGCCGATGTGAGCAACAACACCTGGCCCCGAGAGCCGGTGAAGACGCGGTTCCAGCTCTTCAAGGAGAAGCGCGTGCCCAACGCCATGCAGGACGCCGCGGAGGCCGAGAAGGCCGCCCAGGAGAAGGCCGCCCAGGAGAAGGCCGCCCAGGAGAAGGCCGCGCCCCCGCCGGCCGCTCCGGTCTCGGCCCCGGCCTCGGCGCCCGCCTCGGCGCCGTGACCTGCCCCCGCGCCGTGACCCGCCTGCTCGCCCTCGGCCTCCTGCTCGGCGTCGCCCATGCCCACCCCCAGCGGTCGACCCTCGCCGAGGCCCACTGGCGCGGCGACCGCCTCGAGCTCGCCATCCGGGTCGCCACCCACGATCTCGTCGCCGCGCTCCAGACCCGGGGCGAAGACGCCCTCGGCCCCCGCGCCGACGAGGCCCTCGGCCGGTACGTCCAGGCGGCGCTGGTGGTCGACGCCCCCGCCGGCCGGGCGCCCACACGCTACGTCGGCCATGAGGCGGGCCCGGAGGTGACGTGGCTGTATGCCGAGATCCCCCTCGCCCGGCTGGGCGCCGCCACCCTCACCGACCGCCTGCTCGCCGAGCTGGGCCCCGACGTCATCAACACGCTGACGCTCTACGCCGGCCCCGAGCGCTGGACGCTCGTCTTCACCGTCGCCGAGCCGACGCAGCCGCTGGCGGTGTCACCGAACGGTGACGGGCCCGCTCGCCCTGCCGCCGGCCCGTAACCGGCCCCAGCGGCAGAGCGGCCCCGCGTCGATGGCCCGATCGCTGCACACCTTCCCCGTGCAGGCCGGGCCACCGGCCACGGACCGAGAAAGAGAGCCGATGATCTACGAAGTGGAAGGCGACATCCTCCTGACCAAGGCCACCGCGACCGCCCATGGCGTGGGGCCCGACGACGACTTCCAGAACGGCCTGGCCTTCGCCCTTCGGCAGCGCTGGCCCGCGATGTACAAGGAATTCCGGCACTTCTGCCATACCCGCCACCCCCGCTCCGGGGACGCCTGGCTGTGGAGCGGCGAGGACGGCGAGCGCCTCGTGGCGCTCTTCACCCAGGAGCCGCCCAAGAAGAAGGGGGCCCACCCCGAGAAGGCGACGCTGCCCCACGTCAACCACAGCCTGCGCGCGCTGCGCAACATCGTGGAGTCGGAGGGCTTCGAGAGCCTCGCCCTGCCCCGCCTCGCGACGGGGGTCGGCGGCCTGACGTGGGAGGAGGTCCGCCCGCTCCTCGACAACCACCTGGGCGATCTGCCCATCCCGGTCTACGTCTACACGACGTACATCCCGGGCCACGCGGCCAGCGAGCCGGAGGCGTAGCCAGAGGCCTGCGATCCAGCCCGGGATCCGGGCCGGCCCCCAGCCTGGCTGCTCCGGCCTGGCCGCTCCGGCCTGGCTACTCCAGCTTCGCCCCGTCGTCCACCCACCGGCCCAGCACGGCGCGCTCCTCGGCGGTCATCTTGGTGAGGTTCGCCAGGGGCATGTACTGCGTCGTCACGGCCTTCGCCTTGATCTGCGCCGCCGCCGCCTGGATGCGTTCCGCCGTGTCCAGGCGCACGTCTTTGGGCGCCGAGGTCGTCCCCTCGAAGGTGGGGTGATCCGCGTGGCAGGGGGCGCAGCGGGTCTGGACGATGTTCTGCACCCGCGCGAACGTCACCGGCTCGCTCGCCGCCGCCGTCGCCGCCGACTTCGGCGCGCTGACGAGGGCCAGCGCCACCATGGCCACCGTCGCCACCGGCAGGATCCAGACGTTCTTCTCGCCGCGCCCCCGCAGGTTGAACCAGTGGCGCACGCTGGCGCTGATGAGGGCCAGGGCCGCCAGGATGGCCCAGTCCCAGGCGTGGCCGTAGGTGTGGGGGTAGTGGTTGCTGATCATGATGAACAGCACCGGGAGCGTGAAGTAGTTGTTGTGCAGCGACCGCAGCGCCGCGCTCTTCCCCTTCGCCGGATCGGGATCCCGCCCCGCCGTCATCGCGTCGACCATCTCGCGCTGAGCGGGGATGATGCCGAAGAACACATTGCCGGCCATGATGGTGCCGATGAGCGCCCCGACGAGGATGTAGGCGCCGCGGCTCGAGAAGACCTGGCACAGCCCGAAGGCCAGACCGGTGAACAGCGCGAACCCGAGGGCCGCCAGCGCCACCTTCTGGCGTCCCAGCGGAGACTTGCACAGCAGGTCGTAGACCAGCCAGCCCACGACCAGGACCCCGACCCCGACCCCGACGCCGGCCGCCGGCGACAGCGCCGCCTTCGCCGGATCGAGCAGGTAGACCGACGCCCCCAGGAAGTACACCAGCGACAGCAGCACCACGCCGCTGATCCAGGTGAAGTAGGCCTCCCACTTGAACCAGTGCAGCGTGCCGGGCAGCCGGGCCGGGGCGACCTTGTACTTCAGCACGCGGTAGAAGCCGCCGCCGTGGACCGCCCAAAGCTCGCTGCCCACCTCGGGCTCGGCGTCGCCCTCCGGTGGCCGCAGGTTGTTGTTGAGCCAGTTGAAGTAGAACGAGGTGCCGATCCAGGCGGCGCCCGCGGTGATGTGGAACCAGCGGATGAGGGTCTCGAACCACTGGAGGAGGTGATCGCTCACGCGCGCTCCTGCTGTGCGGGGAGGCGGGCTCCGCCCGCCAAAGACCGCTCAGTCTAGCCGCACTCTCGGGTGATTCCTAAAGGAAATAGCGGACGTACAGCCAGCCGGTCGCGACGACCAGCGTCGCGAGCATCACCGGGAGGCCCAGGCGCGTGAAGGCCATGAAGCTGAGGGGGTAGCCGTTGCGGCGGCCGATCTGGGCCACGACGACGTTGGCCGAGGCGCCCACCAGCGAGCCGTTGCCGCCGAGGCACGCGCCCAGGGCGAGGGCCCAGTAGAGCGGCTCCGCCACATGCTCCTTGAGCGCGACGGGATCGTCGGCCACGCCCAGCTCCACCCCGAAGGCCGGGATGATGCTCTGGATGAGCGGGATCATCGCGATGACCAGGGGGATGTTGTCGACGATGGCCGACAGCAGCGCCGAGAACCACAGGATGGTCATCACGGTGAGCAGGAAGTTGCCATGGGTCCAGTCCGTGATGACATGGCCCAGCTTCTCGAAGACCTGGTTGTGCTCCAGCGCGCCGATGAGCATGAACAGGCCGATGAAGAAGAACACCGAGTTCCACTCCACCTTCTCCAGCGCCTTGTGCAGGTCGGTCTTGCACACGAGCGCCATCAGCAGCGCGCCGGCGAGGGCGATGATGCCGGGCTCGACGCCCACGGCGTGGCTGGCGAAGAAGCCGGCCAGGATGACGCCGAAGACGATGAGGGCGCGCTGCATCCCCTTGCGGTCCAGGATGGCCAGCTCGGGCCGCGCCCGCATGATGCGGGCCTTGTTGCTCTCGGTGACGTGGAAGCGCTTGCGCATCCCGAAGGCCGCCAGGGGCAGCCCCACCAGCACCATGATCAGGACGGGGGGGCCCAGGTTCTCCAGGAACTCGATGAACGTCAGGCCCGTGGACGAGGCGATGAGCACGTTGGGCGGGTCACCCACCAGGGTACCGGCGCCGCCGATGTTCGAGGCCAGGGCCTCCATGATCAGCACTGGCATCGCCTCGATCTCGAGGATCTCGCAGATGAGCACGGTGATGGGCGCGATGAGGATGACGGTGGTCACGTTGTCCAGGAACGCCGACAGCAGCGCCGTCGCCCCCAGGAACATCACCAGGATGCGGACGCCATCCCCCTTCGCCTTGCGGGCGATGGTCACGGCGAGCCACTCGAAGAGGCCGGTCGCCGCCATCACGTTCACGGCCAGCATCATGCCGACCAGCAGGAAGATGACATTGAGATCGACGGCCTTCAGGGCCGCCTCGTACGGGACGACGTGGAAGATGATGCAGGCGGACGCGCCCAGCAGGGCAGCGGCCGTCTTGTCCACCTTCTCGGTCGCGATGGCCAGGTAGGCGATCCCGAAGATGATCAGCGAGCCGATCATGGACAAGCTCCCTCAAGCAGCTGAAAACACTAAAGATTGAAGATCCGGTCCAGGACGCGGATGCGGTCGATGACGCCCATCAGCCGCCGCTCCTGATCCACCACGTACACCTTCGGATACCGCTTCACCGACAGCAGGAACACCACCTCCAGGGCGGTGGCCTGGGGCCCCACGGTCGCCACGTCGGTCGACATCACATCGCGCACCCGCAGCGAGTGCTCGCGGTCGAAGTACTTCTCGAACGGATCGAACTCCGCGATGAACGACACGCTCTTGAGCTGGCGGAAGAAGTCCGGCACCCCGTGGGTGAACAGATCGTCGGCCGACACCTGCCCCACCAGGCGGCGCTCGTCGTCGGTGATGCCCGCCGCGTCCAGGTTCAGCTCCGCCATGCGCTGCACCAGCCCGGCGAGGGGCTGATCCGGGCCGATGCGCCCCAGCGACGGCCGCATGATGTCTTCGGCCAGGATGGGAGCGTCCGATTCGCGCACGCTCTCCTGGAGCCAGTCGGCGAGGGCCAGGGGCTCGCGGGCCTCCTCGATCCGTCGCCGCGTGTCCTCGCCGCCGAGCAGCCGGGCCACGCGCCCCATGACCTGGAGCAGGGCACCGGGCCGCCGGGCGGGGCCGATCATCAGCGCCACCACCGACACCGTCTGCTCGCCCCAGGCCAGCGGCGTGGCCAGGGTGGCGAGGCAGAGCCGGGGCCCCTGCACGCCCTTGAGGCGGGCGTGAGGCAGCGCGACGCCGTCGCCCAGGGCGAAGCTGCGCTCCGCCTCCCGGGCCATGAGCGAGGCGACCACCTCCCCCACCGTCAGCTCGGGGGAGATGCCGGGCGCCGTGAAGAGCGCCTCCGTCATGCGAGTGAGGAGTGATTCTGGATCCGTCGCCGAGATCTGAAGCAGGACGCGACGGGGATCGAGGGCCACACGGTGGACCATCGAGACCTCCCGGGGGGCAAGGGCGGCGCACTATGGGCGCTCGGCCCGCGGCCGTCAAGGCAGAAGTGCGTGTGATTTCAAGGGTTCATGGGAGAGGACGCCAGCGCCACCGAGATCGCGGAGGCCGGCCCGGGGCCCTCAGATGCGGCGGCTGCGGCGCGCCTGCAACCGGAAGAACTCCGCGTTCGCGAGCAGGTGCGCCCGCGCGGATCGCTCTTCCAGCGACATCTCGATGGGGTTGCCCATGGTCTCGGCCCGCACCTGGGCCTCTTCAGCCCGGCGCAGGAGCTCTTCGCTGTGGGACTCGCTGCGTTCCATCTCGGCTCCATTCCGACGGGCACCCTGGGGGACCCGCCTGCGTTCATTGATAGCACGTCGCGCGCGCTCTTGCACGCCGCGCCGGCCCCAGGCCCCGCCGCACCGGCCCTGGCGTCGCCAGAGATGACCGCGGGGGGCGGGCGGTTTCGCCCATCGCTGGCCGCCTGTCAAGCCCCCCTCCCCTCGACCGCCGCCTTTCTGGTAGTTCTTCGCCCCTGGCGAACAGCGGGAGAGATCGCGATGAACAGGCTGGTGGGGGGAGCGCTGGGAGCGCTGGTGGTGCTGGCGGCGGCGGACGCGGGGGCGACGGCGGCGCGGGTCCTCCAGGTGCCCAACGGCCCCGTCTACAACTGCGGGCTCTGCCACATCAGCCCGCGGGGCAACGGCCCGCTGACGGTGTTTGGCACCGACGTCCGGGCGTCGCTCATCCGCGGCATCGTCGACTGGCCGACCGTCTGCGCCCTCGACTCCGACGGCGACGGCTCCTCCAACGGCGAGGAGCTGGGCGACCCCACCTGCGCCTGGCGCCGGGGCGGCATGGCCGGCGGCCCGCCGACAGACCCCAATGATCCCGCGGACTTCCCCGGCGGTGGAGCGGGCGGCGAGGGTGGGATGGGCGGCGTCGGCGGCATGGCTGGCGCCGGCGGCATGGCCGGTGCCGGCGGCATGGGCGGTGCCGGCGGCATGGGCGGCGCCGGCGGCATGGGTGGCGCGGGCGGCATGGCCGGGGCCGGCGGGATGGCCGGCGCCGGCGGTGCCGGTGGTGCGGCATGGCCGGCGCCGGCGGCATGGCTGGCCCCGGCGGCGCAGGCGGCGAAGGTGCGACCGGCGGCGTGGGCGCGGCGGGCAACGGCGGGGGCGGCCGACATGGGCGTCGCCTCCTCGGGCGGCTCCTCCGACGGCTGCGGCATCACCCCCGCGGCGGCAGCCCGCTCCTGGCGCTGCTGCTCCTCCTCGGCCTCGCCCGCCGGCGCCGCGCCTGAGCCCGTGACCCAGCTCGCCAATCACGCCGCCGCCTGCCCCGGCTGTGGCCAGCCGCTGGCGCTCCCGGTGCCGACGTCGGTCAACGCCGAGCGCTCCCCCGCGGCCCGCGAGGCCATCCTGGCCGGGCGGTTCCTCGTGGCCGCCTGCCACGCCTGCGGGACCGTGAGCCGGTGGAGGCGCCCTTCGTGTACCTGGACGCCGGCCGCGGAGAGGCCGCGCTCGTCCGCCTGCCCGAAGACGCCGCCGACCATGAGCGCTGGGAGACGGTCGCCGAGCGCGCCTTCTGGGGCCCCGCCCGCGAGGCCCCCGAGCGCTGGCAGCGTCGCGCGGGCGGCTTCGCCCTGCGGGTCGTCTTCGGCGTCGCCGCGCTGCGCGAGAAGCTGCTGCTCTGGTCCGCGGGCTTCGACGACCCGGTCGTCGAGGTGCTGAAGCTGGACCTGCGCCTGCGACACCCGGCCCTGCGAGACCGACCCCTCGGCCTGCGGGTCGCGGCCTGCGACGACGCCACCCTGCGCTTCACCGACGCGGGCGACCCGACCCAGGTGCTCGTCGCGCCCCGGGCCCGCTACGACCGCCTCTTCGCCGAGCGCAGCTACCTCGTCACCCGCTTCCCCGCCCTGTTCGCGCGCCCCTTCGCCGACGCGACCCGCGCCCCCTGACGTCACCAACGTCGCAACAGTCGCCACCGACTTGAAACATGCACCGGGCACCGGCGGCGCCAGGCGGCCTGGACCGGCGTGGCACGCCCCTTGCCCAAGGGTCCAGGCGAAGACGCCGGCACCCGAATCCCGCGTCCAGCATCGACTCTGGGTGTCAGCGAAGCCTTGGAGGACCCCATGCACATCGAACCCGGCTTCTGGATCTGGCCGCTCATCGGCGGAGCGCTCATCGGCGCCTCCGCCGCCCTCATGATGGCCTTGCACGGCCGCATCGCAGGCATCTCCGGCATCGTCTCCGGCCTCATCACGGGAGATCGGGCGGCGTGGCGCGCCTGGTTCGTGGGCGGCCTCGTCGTCGGCGGGCTGGCCATGTTCGCGCTGCAGCCCGCGGCCTTCACCCTGTCCGCCGATCGCTCCCTGGCCGCCGTGGCGGTGGCCGGCCTGCTGGTCGGCTTCGGGACGCGCCTCGGCAACGGCTGCACCTCCGGCCACGGGGTCTGCGGCATCGCCCGGCTGTCCCCCCGCTCCATCGTCGCGACGGTCACGTTCATCGCGACCGGCGCCCTCACCGTCCTCGTGATCCGCAGCGTCCTCGGAGGGAGGATCTGATGAAGTCGCTCACGCTCTTCGCCGCCGGCCTGCTCTTCGCCGCCGGGCTCGCCGCCTCGGGCATGACCCAGCCGGCCAAGGTCATCGGATTCCTTGACTTTTTCGGCAACTGGGACCCGGCCCTCATCTTCGTGATGGTGGGCGCCATCGCCGTCAACTTCGTCGCCCTGCGCTTCATCCTGCGCCGGTCGGGCCCCGTCTGGGGGGCGTCGTTCGGCATCCCGACGCGGCGCGACCTCGACGCCCGCCTCATCGGCGGCTCGGCCCTCTTCGGCATCGGCTGGGGCATCGGCGGCTTCTGCCCCGGCCCCGCGCTGACCTCGCTGCCGACCCTGGCGACCCCCATCCTGGTCTTCGTGGTGTTCATGCTCGCCGGCATGGCCCTCTTCGACCTGATGGAGAACGTCCGCCTGCGCCACTCCTCCACCACCCCCAGCTGATCGGGAGATCCCCCATGGACCGCACCCTGTGCGTGCAGCACTTCTATGATGATCGCACCAACACCCTGACCTACGTGGTCGCCGACATGGAGTCGAAGGACGCCATCGTGGTCGACCCGGTGCTCGACTACGATCCGGTCGGCTCGAAGGTCTTCACCGAGTCGGCCGACCGCGTGGTCGACTGGATCCGCGCGCGGGACCTGAAGCTCCACACCATCCTGGAGACCCACGCCCACGCCGACCACCTGTCGGGGGCCCGCTACCTCAAGGCGCGCTTCCCCGAGCTCACCCTGGCCATCGGGGCCCGCATCACCGAGGTCCAGCGCGTCTTCAAGACCGTCTTCGATCTGCCGGAGGACTTCCCCACCGACGGCCGCCAGTTCGACCGCCTGCTGGCGGACGGCGAGGTGCTCAAGGCCGGCACCATCGAGGTGAAGACCATCTCGACCCCCGGCCACACGCCGGCCTGCGTGACGTATGAGATCGGCGGCGCCCTCTTCACCGGCGACCTGATCTTCATGCCCGACCAGGGCACCGGCCGCTGCGACTTCCCGGCCGGCTCGGCGCAGGCCATGTTCACCTCGGTCACCGAGCGCATCTACAGCTACCCCGACGACACGCGCGTCTTCGTGGGCCATGACTACCAGCCCGAGGGCCGCGAGCTGCGCTGGGCCACCACCGTGGGGGAGCAGAAGGCCACCAACGTCCAGCTCCCCGGCGACCTCTCGGAGGCCGACTTCATCCGCCGCCGCGAGGCCCGCGACAAGCTGCTCGCCGCCCCCAAGCTGCTCTACCAGAGCGTGCAGGTGAACATCGACGCCGGGCGCCTGCCCCGCGCCGAGAGCGAGCGCCGCTACCTGAAGATCCCGGTGAACGTCTTCCGCCCCGAGGGCGAGGGCTCCCTCACCCTCGACGACATCTGACGACGAGCGTCAGCCCGCCTCGCCGCACGCCACGCACGGCAGCGGCGTCCCCACCATCGCCGCCCGGCCCGCTGCCGTCAGCACCCAGGGCCGCTCCACCAGGGGCGGCCGGTGGCGCACATGCCGCTGGTGCCCGCACGCCAGGCGCGCGATCCAGTCCCCGTGCTCGTCCTGGATGAAGTCGACGATGGCGCGCTCGGGCGGGCTCATGGGGTGCTGAAGCGCGCCCGCCCGATCACGATGAAGGTGCCGGTGCTGGTGGCATGCACCGTCCCGTCGGGCCCCACCAGGCGACCCGCCGACCGCACCTTGCGGCCCTCCACCTCGGTGACCTCGGCGTGCACCCGAGCCGCCGTGCACAGCGGCATCGCCCGCAGGAACCGGACGGTGATCTCGCCGGCCAGCACGGGGTGGCCCGCCAGCCAGGCCGCGCCCCCCATCGCCTCGTCGAGCACCGCCGCCATGCTGCCCCCGTGGGCGTGCCCCGGCGGCCCCTCGGCCTTCGGCCCGAACCAGGCCTTGCCCACCAGGCCGCCGGCGCCCTCGCGAAACCAGCGCACCGAGACGGGCCCCGCCCCCACCGGCTGCCCCAGGAACTGGGACGGCGCGTCACCGATGACCAGGTGCGGGAGGGTGACGGGGATCCAGCCCGGATCCCCGGCGAGCGGATCGTCGGAGGGGCTGCTCACTCGTTGACGATGTCGCACTCGGGCGGCGGGCACTCCTCGTCGCCGCGGCAGCCCTCGAAGCAGCCGTTGAACGACAGCTCCTGGTCGCCGATGCGCAGGCTGCCGATCCACTTGCCGCTCTGCAGCCGGTCGATCTCCAGGTTGCCATCCTCGTCGACGGGGATGGCCGTCCCGCGCAGCTGGAACGCCTCGGGCGCGAAGTCCAGGCGGCGGATCTGGTCGTAGAGGATCTCGCTGAGCGCCGCGACCAGGATGTCCTCGCACAGGCCCGACATGGGGTCGCCGAAGAAGTCGTTGATCTGGTCGCAGGGCAGCAGCGTGCCGAGCAGATCTTCGAGGGTCATGGGCCCGGGCTGGCCAACGATGGCGGGGATGATCCACGCCTCGGCCAGGCCCAGGATGATGATGCCGTAGCGGAAGTTCAGGCTGTGGGGCTCGATGACCAGGTACAGGTCGGAGCGACCGGTGTCGGGATCCTCGCGGCTCTCCAGGTACGACTCGAACACGCCGGCGATGGGGCGGCGCTCCTGGTCCAGGTTGCCGATGGCGAACTGCCGCTGGCAGTTCTCGCCCATGGGGCAGCCGTTGCGCCACTGGAAGCGGAACTGCTGCCACCGGTTGTCGGTGCCCGTGATCAGGTTGTCCATGTCGGGCCCGGGCACGGTGAACTCGATCTCGCCGATGGTCGTGAACCGCTGCACGATGGTCAGGATGTCGCTGATCACCGTCAGGACCCGCAGGATCTCCGGCGGCACGAACCGCTCGATCAGGCGGTCGACGAGGGGCGCCACGATGGTCTCGACCACGTTGCAGATGCCCGCGTCGATGTTCACAAGGTCGCAGAACAGCTCGACAATCGCGTCACCGCGGTCCCCCTCGCCGCTGCCGAGCACCCGCAGCACGTCCAGCACGTCCGCCACGGTGCTCAGCGTGCTGTTCATGCTGCTGCGCAGCACGCCGCTCAGGTCGAACTTGTTGACGACGGTGAACTTCCCCTTGAACTGGAGCGGCAGATCGATGGTGTTGACGTCCACCTCGACCACCTCGCCGCCCCGGATCTGGACGCCGTCCACGCAGCCGAAGGCCACCGTGTTGCCCAGCTGGTTCTGCACACTGGCCGTCACGCTGAACGTCAGCCCGTCGTCCAGGTCGCCCTGGCCGATCTCGTTGTTGACCTCGTTGAAGGGCGTGATGGGAGGCAGCGAGAAGTAGGCGCCCTGCAGGTTGGGCACGGTGTCGCGCAGGAAGTCGCAGTTCTGCCGATCGAAGAGGTCGACGCGCGCCTCGGTGACCGTGCGGAAGTCGTAGCGGCCGGCCTGATCATCGTAGAGCACGCGCACCCGCAGGCTGCCCGCGCCCTCGCGCACGACGGCCAGGCTGAACTGCACCGCGTCGGCGCCCTCGGCCTCGACCTTCAGCTTCGCCTGGATGTCGCGCATGCCGGCGCGGATCTGGAACGTCGCGCGGCCGCTGCCATCGGTCACCTTGCGCTGGCCGCGCACGAAGGCCGTGCCCTCGTAGCCGGTCGCGCTGCGATCCTGGCCCATCTCGTCCGAGCAGCGTCGCGGTGAGGGTGGCGTTGGCGACGCCGCGCTCCCGGCCATCCACGTCCCGCCCCACGAACTCGACCGTGAAGTCCCCGGTCTGATCGAAATAGAGCAGGCGGTTGATGTCACCGACGATGCGCAGCTCTCGCGCCCCCACCACTGGGCGGCGCCCCATGTCCTCCGGCGGGCCGGTCTGGAACATGTCCCGCTCGACGGGCAGCATGTCGGGGGCCGCGTCGGAGCCCCACTCCCCGCTCGGCGTCGCGTCAGCGCGGGCAGCCAGCCAGCCGGCCGCTACCAGGAACAGGCACCACCGGACAACAAGGTGGTTCATCGAGGCTCCCCATCGCTCTGGCTCCGCGGCGACCGGCCACCGCGCCGGAGGGTCGCCCCCGGTCCCGGCGTCAACGCCTGTGTCCCATCCATCCGACAGGCACGCGCGTGTCTCCCCCCAAGGGCCCGACCGCGAAGAACGGCGCCATTGTGGAGGAAGGAACAGAACAGGTCAAAGGCTGGACGGCCCGCCCGGCCCGGGCGGGATCCAGGCCCGGCGCGGGACCGCGAGCGTCACATCTCCGCGCAGGCGCTCGAGGGCGATCTCGAGGCGCTGGAGGACGTCGAGGGTCTGCTCCACCGTCCCCACCGAGAACCGCACATAGCCGGGCAGGTGGCTGATCTGCGAGCGATCGCGCACATAGACCCCCGCCTCCCGCAGCAGGCGCACGACCCACGGGGCCCGGTCGAAGCGGACCATCACGTAGTTGGCCGGCGTCCAGCGGAAGGTGAAGCCGCGGCTCTCGAACCACTGGGCCATGATGCGCTTGCTGGCGTCCACCTCGGCCACATAGGCCTTGAGGTAGTCCTGGTCGGCCAGCGCCGCCATCGCGCCGATCTGGGCCAGCACGTTGACGCTCTTGGGGTTGAAGACCCGCCGCAGGTCCTGGATGGTCTGCTCGTGCCCGAAGCAGTACCCGATGCGCAGGCCGGCCATGGCGTAGGCCTTCGAGAACGTCCGCGTCACCACCAGGTTGGAGTACGTATCCAGCAGGTGGAGCGCCGTCCGCCCGGCGAATTCGGAGTACGCTTCATCCACGATCACCAGCGTCTTGGGCGCGGCGGCCAGTAGAGTAGCCACCTCGTCGGCGTCGTAGAGCACCCCGGTGGGGTTGTTCGGGTTGACCAGGTAGAAGACGCGGGGCTGGATCTGCTCCAGCGCCGCCTTCAACCCCGCGACATCCTTGGTGAACGGATCGGGCGCGTAGTGGTGCACGATCTCGGCGCCGCGGGCCTGGGCGAAGACCAGGAAGTGCTGGTAGGTGGGGGACGCCACCAGCACCGGATCCCCCGGATCCAGGTAGGTCTTGCAGACGGTGTCGAGGGCGTCGTCGCTGCCGTTCGTGATGAGCAGCCGATCCCCCGGGACCCCGTAGAACGCGGCCAGGCGCTCGATCAGGTTGGTGCTGTTGAGCACCGGGTACCAGTTGAGGTGGTGCATGTTGCCGAGGAAGGCCGAGATGGCCTCGATCACCTTCGGCGACGGGGGCACCGTGGCCTCGTTCCAGTCGAGCTTGTGCGGCAGCTGGGCCGGGCGCTGGTGGATCTCGTCGAGGGACGAGACCGCCTTGTAGGGCTCGACCTCGCGCACGGCCCGCGCCACCTGGATCCCGTCGGGACGGCTGGCGGAGACCTCGGCGACTTTCAAATGGGTGGGCGACATGGGCACATCCGGTCGACTGGGGCGCAGCGCGCCTACCTACACCAAATGCCGCGCGAAGCAAACGGTCGTCGGCCCGGCCCTTGGCAGGGACCCGGACCCGGAGTACCGTATCGGCGGCGGCGGCGCGGAGTGCGCCTCCTCACGAGCACGGACCAGCAGCAAGGGTCGTGCCAGCCGCGCACCCGGGCAGGAGGCCATGAGCCAGCACCGTCGCACCGTCCGGCACCCTTGCAGCCTCGTGGTTCGCCTCGTGGACGGGGGCCGCTCCCAGCCCGCCATCGCCGCCGACGTCTCCGAGCACGGCCTCTTCGTGCGCACCGACGAGCACTGGGTCGCCAACGCCCTCGTGCGCCTGCACGTCCAGGATCCCGAAGATCCAAGGCCCATCGCGCTGCTCGGCATCGTCGCGCGCTGGCTGCCGCCGGCGCGCTCCGCAGCGCGAGGGAGCCGAGGGCCCCGGCATCGGCGTTCCTCGGCAACGGCCGCGAGGCGTCGAGGCGCGCTGGCGCGGGGCTCGTCCGCCGCGCGGCGGGGGCCGACGCCGCTGGCGTGAGTCTCGCCCGCCCCCCCGGGCCATCGACGCCGTGCGCCGGCGGCACACTCGCCGCTCGGCCCGCTGGGCTGTCGAGGTGGAGGTCGGCGGCACGACGCGCCCGGCCGACCTGCTGGACGTGAGCGAGGGCGGCGCCCTGGCCGGTGGCTGGAGGCCCCCGTCGCCGCGGAGACGTCGCTGACCGTGCGGTTCAGCGCCCGCAGTGATGAGACGGTCGCGCCGCACGCCCTCGCCGTGCGCGCCGCCCCCGACGACGCCCTCGTGGGCCTGCGCTTCGTGCCCCTGGCCGACGACGCCACCAGCGCCTGGCTCGGACTTCCTGTCGCCACGCCTCGTGCGGCGCACCCTGCCCGCCTTCTGCCCAGCTTCCCACGGCGGGAGGAGACGACGGATTCATGAATCAGGACGAGCGGATCGAGCAGTTTCGCAAGATGGCCCGGGCCAATCCCGACGACGACCTGGCGCACTTCGCCCCGCCAGGCCTCGCCGACGCCGGCCGCCACGGCGAGGCACAACGTCCTGCGCCACGTGGTGCGCATGAACGACAGCTACCCCGCGCCTGGCTCCTGCTGCAGGAGTCCGAGGCGGCCCTGGGCGACGTCGACGGCGCCATCGAGTCGTGGCAGACGGGCCACCAGGTCGCTGCAGCGCGGCGACATGTTGCCGGCCCGCGAGCTGAAGGAGGCCCGCCGCCCAGGGCGCCGAGGTGGAGGAGCCCCTCGTCACCATCCTGGAGCCCGAGGCGGCCCCGCCCACGACGACCGCGAGCCCGGCGAGGACGAGGTGCGCTGCATCCGCAACCCGCCGCATCGGCAAGCGCATGCAGTTCGATCCCTTCGGCGACGCCGTAGGGGCCTTCATCCAGGCCAACGTCAGGCCAGGCGAGCTGGGACGCCTGGATGGAGATGAGCATCAAGGTCATCAACGAGCTGCGCCTCGACCTGGGCGACCCGCTACGCGACGTACGACGAGCACAGCAGCCGTTCCTGAACCTGCTCCGCCGATCTCTTCCTCGGCCCCCGCCGAGGACTAGCAGCCCGATGGCGGAGCCTGGGACCATCACCCCGCCGGCCGACCTCCCGGCCGAGTGGCAGGCGCTCTTCGCCCCCACCGCGACGCCGACGGCCGCTTCTTCTGCCCTGGACCGAGACGCCCAACCCTGCCGTCAACGACCTGATGCGCTGGAAGGCCAGCACCACTTCGGGCCGGCGCCGCACGCCCCCGGCCCTGCCCGTCCTCGCCCACCCTCGGCCGCCACGAGGCCCTGCCTGAGGGCGCCCGGGTGGTCTGGCTGGGCCACGCCTCCTTCTGATCACCCTCTACGGCCTGCAGATCCTCATCGATCCCGTCGGCGGCGACATCGGCCGCCTGCTGCGCCGCGCCGTGGACGCCCCCCTCGGCGTCGACGACCTGCCCCCCATCGATCTGCGGTGCTCATCAGCCACGGCCAGGCCGACCACCTGGACACCCGCACCTCGGCAGGGTCCTTGCAGGCAACCCGCGGGCCCTGCTCGCCGTGCCCCTCGGCCCGGGCGCCCTGGCCGGCGAGCTGACGCGGCACGTCCTGGAGCTGGACTGGTGGCAGCGCCTGCGGCTGGGGCCCGTGCAGGTGACGTTCGTGCCGGCCCAGCATGGCCACCGCCGCTCCGCCCTCGACGCCCAGCGCCCTCTGGGGGGCCGGGTCCTGAGCGGCGAGAAGACCATCTACCACGCCGGCGACACGGGGTACTTCCCGGGCTTCGGCGCCATCGGCCACCTGCTCGGCCCCATCGACCTGGCCCTCCTGCCCCTCGGGGGCTACGAGCCGCGCTGGATGATGCAGCCCGTGCACCTCAACCCCGAGGAGGCCGTGCAGGCCTGGCAGGACCTGGGCGCCCGCGACTTCCTGGGCATGCACTTCGGCACCTTCGACCTCACCGACGAGCCCGTCGACCACGGCGTCCACGCCCTGCCGGCCCTCATCGGCGAGCGGGGCCTCGATCCCACGCGCTTCACCTGCTGGCTCCACGGCGGGCCACCCTCGGCTGGCGCGGCGAGGCCGTCGCGCGGGCGGGCGGCTACCACGCCGAGCTGGCGGGCCTCTCGGCCCTGGCCTCCGCGGGCCTCGGCGCCGACGAGGAGCTCACCGCGGCAGCCCCTCCCTGGGCGAGCTCATCCGCCGCCGCGCGGCCCTGACGCCCGCCGGACGGGCCATGGGCTTCCTGCTCGAAGCGCCTCCGCCCTGACGGCGAGATGCTCGACTGACGCGGGCGAGCTGGCCCGCCGCTCCGCCGGCCTCGCCGCCCGCCTGCTGGAGCTGGGCCTTCAGGGCGAGACTGTCCTCATCACCGCCCGCACCAACGCCGAGCGCGTCCTGGGCCTGCTGGCCTCGCTGGCAGGCCGGCGCCGTGGCCGTGCCGGTGCCGGACTTCCTGGCCCACGACCTGGATCCCCTGCGATTTCGCGACCTTGCCATCGACGCCGAGGCCGACGCCCTGCTCGTCCCGGCCGCCGAGCTGGACGCCGTGGTGGCCGTCCTGCGGGGCCACGGCCGCCTGCGGGCCGTCCAGTGCTCACCTTCGAGCGCCCCCCGCCGACGGCCTGCCGGCCCTGGCCGCCACCCGCGACCAGCCCGCCGCCCTCATCTACGCCACCGGCGGCCGCGACGACCCCCGCGGCGTGACGCTCACCCACGGCAACCTGCTGCACAACGCCATCGCCCTGCGCCACGCCTCGCCGTGGACGCCGAGAGCCACCTCGTCGTGCCGCTACTGCCTACCCACGATGGGCCTGGTGGCGGGCGTCGTCCTGCCGCCGTCACTGGCCGCCCCGTCACCTGACTGCGCGCGGCGCGGCCCTGGCCCAGCCCCGCCGCTGGCTCGAGACGCTCTCCTCGTCGTGGGCGCCACCCACACGCGGCCCCGACCACCTCTTCTTCCGCCGCGCCACCCCCAGGCCCTCGGCGGCCGGGGGCCTGCTCGACCTCGATCCCCTGCGGGTGGCCTGGCCCTCCGGCGGCCCCGTCCGCCCCGACACCCTCGACCAGTTCGCCGCCGCCGCTGGCCCCATGGGTTCGACCGCGCCGCCTTCCGCCCGGGCTACACCCTGGGCGAGGCCACCGCCGCCGTGGCCTGGTCCGACCGCCCCGTGAGCCTCACCCTCCGCGCCACCGCCCTCGCCGCCGACCGCGTCGAGCCCGCCGCCGAGGGGGACGCCCGCAGCCTGACCTCCGCCGGCCGCCCCGTGGTGGATCAAGAGATCGTCGTCGTCCGCCCCGGCACCGACGAGGCCCTGCCCGCCGGCGCCATCGGCGAGCTGCTGGTGCGCGGCCCCAGCATCGCCGCCGGCTACTGGAACCGCCGCCGCGAGACGGCCCGCCGCTTCGGGGCCGGCGTCGCCACCCGGGGCGACCTGCCCTTCGTGCGCACCGGCGACCTGGGCTTCCTGCACGAGGGCCAGCTCTACGTCACCGGCCGCGTCAAGGCGCTGCTCATCGTCGAGGGCCGCCCCCTGCACCCCCGCGACGTCGAGGCCACCATCGCCCGCGCCCGCGCCTCCACCCGCCCCGGCGGGGCCTCGGCCTTCACGCTGGAGGGCGAAGGGGGCGAGCAGCTCGTCATCGTGGCCGAGCTGCAGAACCCCGACCTGCCCGCCAGCCGCCTGGACGACGAGGCCCAGGCCCTCGTCGACGCCGTGCACCACGCCCATGGCGTGCGCCCCTGGGCCCTCGCCTTCGTCGCCCCCGGCCACCTGCCCCGCGTCGCCCCGGGCCGCGTCGACCGCGCCGCCACCCGGGGCCGCTGGGCCGCGCACACCCTCGAGATCATTCACGAATGGCGCGCCGGCGGCCCCATCACCGCCTCCCGCCGCCTCACCCCGCCCCCGCTCGTCGGCCGCTGGACGCCCGGCGTGGACGACCCCGAGGCCGCCCGCGCCGCCCTGCGCGCCCTCTTCCTGGAGCGGTCGGGCCTGGGCGAGGACGCCTGCATCGGCGGCGCGGAGGCCATCGACCTCTTCCCGCCGCTGCCCGGCGAGCCCGTGGACGCCTGGGCCTCCCTGGAGCAGCTCAGCCTGGCCGGCCGCCGCACCGATCCCCCCGCCGCCCGCCAGGCCGCCCGCCGCCGCGTCTTCGAGAGCCTGCGGGCCCGCCTCGACGTGGGCCGCCCCCTGCTCCTCCAGGCCCACGCCTGGCGCCACGCCGACCGCGAGCAGCGCCCCGCCCACTGGCTGCAGGCCTTCCACCGAGGCCGCCCCCGCCCTTCGCCGCCGACCTGCTCATCGCCGCCGAGCCCTACTGCCCTGCGCTGGATCGCCGACGCCCGCGAAGACCCGGCCGCCGCCCTGGCCGCCTGGTCCCCCCCGGCCATCGCCGCCGAGGCTCTCGCCCACGCCCGCGCCCAGGTCGAGGCGAGGCCACGCTGCTGCGGGCCCTGTTCGAGGCGATTTGACGGGCGGGTTGACCACCCACGCAAAACCGGTGCACTGTCTCGTCTTCCCACCCGTCCTGCTGGAGCGACCGTGGATCCCATCGCGCTGGCCATCAGCCCCTCGCCATCCCGCTGCGCGCGGCTCACCCAGGCCTCGCGCCACCGCGTCGCCTCGGAGAGCGCCTGGGTCGTGGCGCGCGCCGCGACCACGTCGGCCTCGGCGAGGGCTGCCCGCGCACCTACCAGACGGGCGAGGACGTCGCCTCGGCCCTCGCCTGGCTGCGCGCCCTGTCCCCCCTGCGCGACGTCGCCGATCTGGACGCCCTGCCTGGCACGCTGCCCCCCGCGTCTCTGCGTGGAGTGCGCCCTGCTCGATCTGCAGGCCCGCGAGGCGGGCGCGTGACGGTCGCGGCCCTGCTCGGGGTGCCCGAGCCCCCGACCGCCTGCGTGCCACACCACCGTCGTCGGCATGCGCCCCGGCGCCGCCCTGCTCGACCGCCTGCCCGACCTGCAAATCACGGATCTCAAAGTGAAAGTCGGCGACGACCTGGCCGAGGATCGCGCCCGCTCGACGCCATCCGCGCCCGCGTCTCGACGCGCGCGTCCGCCTGGACGCCAACAACGCCTTCGCGACGCCGAGGCCGCCGCCCGCCACCTGGCCGCCCTGCCCTCGACTGGTGGGCCGTCGAGGTTCTCGCCCCGGCCAGCCGCCGCGGCGGCGTGGCTCGGGCGCACCCTGGCCGGCCCGTCATCCTCGACGAGGCCATCGGCGGCCCGCCGACGTCGCCGCCCACGCCGCCGCGGGCGACGCCTGGCTGCTCAACCTCAAGGTCTCCGCGTCGAGGCGTCGCGCCGGGCCCTGGCCCTCGTCGCCGCCGCCCGCGCCGCCGGCTGGCTCCATCATCGTCGGCGCCCAGGCCGGCGAGATCGCCGGTGCTCACCGCCGCGCACAGCTCGTCGCCGGCGTCGCCGGGGACGCCCTCGCCGGCCTCGGAAGGCGGCGTCGGTCGCCTGCTGCTGGCCTGGAGCCCGTGACCTCTGAGCCTGACCCATGGCCCCGGCGGCTGGCTGGACCGCCGCGCTCTCGACTCGGAGCTGCGGGGTTCGGGCTGCGGCCCGCCCCGCCGGCGCCCTGACGCCAGGAGGATCCCATGCGCCTGCCTCACCTCGCGCGCATCTACGTCGAGGACGCCAGCCGGCGCTTCGTCGCCTTCGAGGCCCAGAGCCCCGCCGACCAGGCCGCCTGCGCCCTCGCCGAGGCCGTCCGCCGCGACGAGCTGCGCCGGATGGCGGGCCCCGGCGCCTTCGACACCTCCGCCCTGCCCTCGAGCAGGCCGGCAGCTCCCGCCTGCTGGCCGTGCGCGATCGCCTGTCGGGGCGCATCGTCGGCTGCGTCCGCGGCACCCTGGTGGCGAGCCTGGGCGACGCCCCCGCCGCCGACCGCGAGTACCGCCTCGACCGCCTGCCCCCGGCCCTGGCCGACCGCACCGCCATCGCCGCCCGCATGGTCGTGCACCCCGCCTGGCGCCGCTCCGCCGCCTCCTCGTGCTCACCCGGGAGCTCTACCGCCTGGGCCTGCGCGATCTGGGGTTGCCGTTCTCTCGGTCTCTGCGATTTCGTCTCCCGGCCTGTACATGCGCATGGGCTACCGCCCCATCGGCCGTGCGCCTGGGCCAAGCTGACGCGCCACAAAAAGCCGCTGCTGCTCGCCGGCCATGACGAGGCCCACCTGGCGGCCTGCCGCTCGCCCTTGCTGCCCATCCTGCGCGGGACGCCGCGCCCCTGGCCGTCTGAAGGCGTCGACTGGCTCGCCGCCGACCTCGCCCGGGACCCGGTTGACGTGGGCGTCGGCCCCGTCGACGCCGCCGACCCGGCCCTCGCCCCCTGCTCGCCGGCTCGAGCCCCGCCGGCCGCCGCTGGCTTGCTGCAGAACGCCGTCGCCATCACCGGCCAGCCCGGGACCTCGTCTTCCGCGCGGGCGACGGCGTGCACAGCCTGCTCGTCGTCCTGGCCGGGAAGCTGGAGGCGCAGCTCGACGCCCCGCGGCGCCTCGGCCCCCGGCGCCCTGCTCGGCGCGTCTTGTCCACCGTCGGCTCGGCAGGCCGCTGCGCGGCGGTGGTCGTCCGCGCGCCGGGCACCCGCGTCGCCGCCTTCCTGCTCCGCGCTGACCGCTCCACGCCCCCGCCGACCGCGCCCTGATCTGGGGAGGGCTGGCCCGGCCGCCGCCGAGCGCGCCTGCCCGGGAGCCCCGCGCGATGATCGAGACAGGCGCCTTCGTGGGCGGCCTTCGGGCCCAGCGCCGCCACAAGTTCACCGCCGGAAACCGCCAGATCTCGGGCATGTTGTCACACCGGCGCCGACGCTGCCACGTCGACCTGGGCGCGCACATCGGCCGTCCCGCCCTGTGCCTGCCTGTCTACCACGGCCTGACCCCGCCGGCTCCCTCGGCCCGGCGGCTCGCCCTCCTGAGCGGCCTGCGCCGCTGGCCCATCCGCGACGGCCACGCCACCTGGGCCGACGCGCCCACGGCCCGCGCCCACCTGGCCCGGCTTCCCGGCCTGCTCAGCGACGCCGCCGACCTCGACCCCAACGACCCGGCCGCCCTCGTCCGGCCTCGCCACCAGCGGCCTCGCCGCCCACCGCCTCCAGCGGACGGCGACCGGCGGCTTCGCGGTGGACCTGACGGCCCCTCGACGGCCTGCCCGTCCGCCGCTGCCACCTGCCCTGGGCGCGACGCTCCTGCTCGACGCCGCCCTCGCCCGCCCCCGCATTCGCGTCGCCGGCGCCGAGCACGCCCCCGGCGATCGCCGGCTGGCCCGCCGCCCGGGCCCGCCTGGAGGCGCCGCTCACCCTCGTCACCGGCGTCGACCACCTGGTCTCGAGCCACCTGCTCTTCGGCGGCCTCGTCCTTGGCCCTGCGCCGCGCCACCCCGGGCCGACCACCCCCTGCGCCACGCCCTCGCCCCCTTCACCTACAACCTGGTGCGCGATGAACCGGGCCGCCTCGCCGTCCTTCTTCGGCGAGGGCCGCTACCTGCACCGCCTGTTCGGCCTGACGTGGCCGGGCTGGCTCGACCTGGTCCAGCGCGAGCTGGCCGCCCTGACGCTGCGCCCCATCGCCGAGCGCCTCGCCGCCCGCGGCCTGGCCGACCGCCTCAGCGAGCTGCCCTTCTGGGAGGAGGCCCTCGGCTGGGCCGCCGCCCTGCAGCGCCACGCCGACCGCCTGGTGGACGCCTGGCTCGACGCCCCCACCGCCGCCCGGCTGCAGGCCGCCTTCGCCGACGTCCACCCCGCCCTGCGCGCCGACGGCGAGCCCCGGGCCGCCGCCGCCCGCACCCTCGGCAGCCTGCTCTTCGAGGTCACCGTCGGCCACCGCCACGTCGGCGACGTCGCCCCCCTGGTCCAGGACCCCCGCTGGATGGCCCCCGCCCACCGCCCCGACCCCTGCCCCACCGGGGCGACCGCCTGGGTGGGCCACCGCTCAGCTTCCTCTCCACCCGCCAGCGCCCGGGCCGCGCTTCAGCGACGCCATCGAGGCCACTCTTCCCCCCGGCCCGCACCGCGCCCACTGGGCCGCCCTCGACGCCGACCTGCGCCTGGGGAGGCCGACCTCCCGCCTGCGACGCCCGCCGCCCGCGCCCCTACGGCCGCCTCCGCCGCGACCTCGTCGCCACCAGCCCCGCCGTGACGGTCTGTTCCTCGGCGCCAGCCCCTGGGCGGCGTCCCGACTTGCTATGCTGGGCGCGCCCACCCAGGAGACCGCCCATGCGCCTCGTCAGCTTCGACCTCTGCCCCTACGTCCAGCGCAGCACCATCGCCCTCGAAGAGAAGGCCCTCCCGCACACCATCGAGTACATCGACCTGGCCGCCAAGCCCGCGTGGTTCCTGGAGATCTCCCCCCATGGCCGCGTCCCGCTCCTGCAGGTCGACGACGGCCAGTCCTCTTCGAGAGCCTGGCCATCCTCGAAAAATTCGACGAGACCGCGGCGCCCCGCCTCCACCCCGACGACCCCCTCGCCCGCGCCCGCGACCGCGCCTGGTTCCCCGTCGTCGACGCCTTCTTCGCCAGCAGCTACCTGGCCTGCATCGCCCCGGACGAAGCCCGCTTCACCGCCCAGCTCGCCGCCACCCGCGAGCACCTCGCCAAGCTGGAAGGCCAGATCCAGGGCCTCTCTGGCGCGGCGACGCCTTCACCCTCATGGACGCCGCCGCCTACCCCGGCCTCCAGCGCCTGCGCTGGCTGGACGCCGCCTACGGCGGCCTCGGCCTCTTCGACGCCACCCCCCGCGTCGCCCGCTGGGAAGCCACCCTCCGCGACCGCCCCAGCATCCAGCGCTCCCTGCTGCCCGGCATGGAGCAGAAGTTCAGCGGCTTCCTGCAGCAGTCCCCGGTCTACCGGGCCCGCCAGGCCTGAGCGTCCGCTCCACATCCCACCGCGACGCACTCACATGCGTGCTTGATCCACACCAGCCCGCGCGGGAAGATGAAACCCCACATCCATCCTGACGGGAGACGCTTTTCATGACGCCCGAAGCCGGAGCTCAACGACTCCACCGCCATCGGCCTGCTGCAGGCCCGCCAGTCGCCCTCCTCGCCCCGGGCGTCCCCGGAGTGACGCCTGCCGTCCGCCCCCAATGACGCCCTCGCCGCCATCCGCGCCCTGCTCCACCGCGTCGAGCCCCTGCTCGCCCCCGGCGGCCCCGCCGAAGCCATCTACCGCGACGACCACCTCGCCCACCTGCGCACCCTCGCCAGCGGCCTGCTCGCCGACGGCCAGACCTTCTACGGCGCCTGGCTGCGCCTGCAGAACCGGCAGCCCCCCGCCCAGCAGGAGCACCAGCAGACCGCCGACGCCCTGCGCACCTGGGACGCCCGCCTCTACCCCTGGGCCTGGGCCGCCTTCCACCAGCAGCCCACCCTGCGCCCCCTGCTCGACGACATCCGCCGCGGCACCGGCACCCGCGACGACGCCGACGACGTCCACCGCCTCGTCCTCATGATCCTCACCCACTGGCCCGACCCCAGCACCCTGCCCTACCCCCGCGCCGACCTCGAAGCCGCCGCCACCCTGGCCACCCGCTACCTGGCCCTCGAGCGCACGGCGGCCGACAGCAGCAACGAGCGCCAGCTCCGCGACCGGGCGTTCGGCGTGTTGAGCGAGCGGTTCAACGCGCTGCGCTACGCCGCCGTCGCCCTCACCCAGGACGAAGACCAGCCCCGCCTCAAGGGCCGCTGACCTCCCGCGCCCCAAGACGCTGCGCTTTGCAGCTTTTTCACTACTTCCCGTAGACAAATGTATCGATCCCGCCTGTCGACAGCCGATCTCGATACCCCGAGATACCCAAAACCCCTGTTGACAGGCTCGATCGAACCCCCGGGATACCGAAAACGGCTGCCGACCGCCGAAAACGCAGCAACTTCGCTACAAATCGAAGCTTTTACGACCTCCAACCGCACCCGAGGGTCCGAGAACGGATGTCGACAGGCCCCCGGGGTATCGCGAGGGTCCGAACGCGGATGTCGACAGGCCGGGGGAGTATCGGCCGGGTGCAGCGGGGGATGTCGACAGCCTCAGGGGTATCGGCGAGGTGCAGCGGGGGATGTCGACCGGCGCAGGGGTATCGGCGGGGGTGCTGCGTGGGATGTCGACAGGCGCGGGGGTATCGGCGGGGTGCTGCGGTGGATGTCGACCGGCGCAGGGGTCGGCGGGGTCCACCGGTGGATGTCGACAGGCGCGGGGGTGTTGGCGGGGTGCATCCAGGACGTCGACAGGCCCAGGGGTATCGCCGGGGTGCATCCAGGACGTCGACAGGCTCAGGGGTATCGCCGGGGTGCATCCAGGACGTCGACGGTCGCTGCACCGATGGGCGCGAGGGCGCAGCTCACACCCCACACGCTGATGATCTGGACCGGAAGCCGCCAGCCCAGCCTGGATAGTACCGGGTGTGCGGGGGTGTGCGGGGTCTTCGATTGACGGGGCCTCCGACAGGCCGCTACCATTCGCCTTCGTTGGGGCCACGCCGCCACAGGCAACTGAGACACGTGGATTCCCCCAAGACGGTGCACCGTCGCCGTTACTCGACGACCTCGGCGAGGGCTCGGGGCTTCGCAGCGAAAGTGACAACTTCCAGCGAGGTAGACGATTTCGATGGCCGGCCTACGCCTTCAGTCTAGCATCTCGTCAGACGTTGCGAGAGTTCGCCCTACCGACGTCGCCTGCGTCGATCTGTTCTGCGGCGCCGGAGGGCTGACCCATGGGCTCATCGTGGCCGGGGTGCCGGTCGTCGCGGGGATCGACCTCGATGAGGCTTGTCGTCATCCCTATGAGGCGAACAACCCGGGCGCGGCCTTCTACGCGCGGGACGTGGCCCAGCTGAAGGCGTCGGAGGTCGAGTCGTGGTTCGGTTCCGCGGCGGTGCGAGTGCTCGCGGGGTGTGCCCCGTGTCAGCCGTTTTCCAGCTACGCGCAGCGCTACGAGACCAAAGGGACGGAGCGCTGGGGCCTCCTCAACCACTTCGCGCGGCTGGTGAAGCAGCTCGAGCCCGACATCGTGACGATGGAGAACGTCCCCACCGTCACGAAGCACGAGGTGTTCGACGACTTCGTCGCCACGCTGAAACGGCGGGGCTACGAGGTGTGGTACGGCGTCGTCGACAGTGCAAACTACGGTCTGCCCCAACGCCGTCGGCGAACCGTCCTTCTCGCTGCTCGCAGCGGCCCCATCGGACTGCGGGTGCCTGATTCGTCGCCTCCGAAAACCGTGCGAGACGTGCTCGATGGGCTTCCACCGATCGGCCATGGGGCGAGCCACGAGGCCGACCCGCTCCACACCACGTCTCGTCTCTCGCCGCTCAACTTGAAGCGGATCCAGGCGTCTCGGCCCGGCGGTTCTTGGCGCGACTGGCCAGCGCGCCTCGTCGCAGAGTGCCACCAGCGTGAAACGGGTCGGAGCTACCCCGGGGTCTACGGTCGCATGGTCTGGGACGAGCCCGCTCCGACCCTGACCACTCAGTTCTACGGCTTCGGGAACGGCAGGTTCGGTCATCCGGAGCAAGACCGAGCGTTGTCGCTGCGTGAGGGCGCCATCCTTCAGGGGTTCCCGGAGACCTACTCGTTCGTGCCCAAAGGCGAACGCGTCCAGTTCAAGGTCCTGGGGCGACTCATTGGGAACGCAGTGCCGGTCGAGCTCGGGCGGGTCATCGGTGAGAGCATCTTGAACCATCTCGGCCGAGCCCCCCGAGGCAAGTCGACAGCACACAGGGGGCGGCATGGTCGCAGGGACCGACCGAGCAGCGCCGTCCACGCCTGAGACCAGCCGCAGGATGCGGCGGGTTCGGCAGAAGGACACGGCAGCAGAAGCGGCCCTTCGAAGGGCGCTCTTTGCTCGTGGTCTCCGCTATCGACTCCAGGTCCCCGTGCTCTCGAAACCTCGTCGTGTGGCTGACCTCGCCTTCATCGGGGCGCGTGTCGCCGTGTTCGTCGACGGCTGCTTCTGGCACGGCTGCCCGGCCCATGCGACCTGGCCCAAGAACAACGCCGAGTTTTGGCGCGCCAAGATTCTGGCCAACCAGCAGCGCGACCTGGACACCAGCGCGCGCCTACGTGCCGAGGGATGGGAAGTCGTTCGAGTCTGGGCCCACGAAGAGCCAGACCTGGCTGCGGCGCGAATCGAAGAGATCGTTCGTTCCCGCCGCTCGGCCAAGGAGTCCGCATGACGAGCCAAGCCACGAGCGCCGTGGACGCGGTCCCCTCTGCCACGGCACCAGAGCCAGGGCAGCTCGTCGAGGTGCGCCGCCGCCAGTGGATCGTCTTCGACGTCGATGCGTCTTCGGTGTCGCCCGAGCAGCCGAGGCGAAACCTCGTGAAGCTCGCGTCGATCGACGAGGACGCGCTCGGCGAGGAGATCGAGGTTCTCTGGGAGCTCGAGCCCGGCGCCCACGTCATCGAGCGCGCCGGCCTGCCGACGCTCTCGGCGCTGGACGCCCCCTCGAACCTCGAAGCCTTCCTCGACGCCGTGCGCTGGGGTGCGGCGACCAACGCCGATCGCGGCTACCTCCAAGCCCCGTTCCGCAGCGGTGTCAGCATCGAGGATTACCAGCTCGATCCGCTCGTGCGGGCGATCGACATGGCCCGCACGAACCTGCTGATCGCCGACGATGTCGGCCTCGGCAAGACCATCGAGGCCGGGCTCGTCATCCAGGAGATGCTTCTGCGCCACCGCGCACGAACGATCCTCGTGCTGTGCCCCGCTTCGCTCCAAGAGAAGTGGCGAAGCGAGATGGCCGAGAAGTTCGGCCTCGAGTTCCACATCGTCGACACCGACTTCGTGAAGCGCTTCCGACGTGAACGCGGCCTGCACGCCAACCCGTGGACCTCGTTCCCGAGGCTCATCGCCTCCATCGACTGGGCGAAGCAGGGCGAAGGCATGCGCCTGCTCCGCGACGTGCTCCCTCCGCAGCCCACGTTCCCGCGTCGCTTCGACATGCTGGTCGTCGATGAGGCCCACAACGTCGCGCCCACGGTGGGAAAGTACGCCGTCGAGAGCCTTCGTACGCGACTCGTTCGCGTTCTCGCTCCGCACTTCCAGCACAAGCTCTTCCTCACCGCCACGCCGCACGACGGCTACACCGAGTCGTTCACTGCGCTCCTCGAGCTGCTGGACGACCAGCGCTTCTCCCGAAACGTCCTTCCGCCCAAAGACCAGCTCGCACGCGTGATGGTGCGGCGACTCAAGAGCGATCTCGTCGATGCGAAAGGCAAGAAGCTCTACCCGGTGAGGCGGCTCGAAGCGCTGAACGTCGAGTACACCGCAGACGAGCGCGAGGCGCGTCGCCTCCTCGACGAGTACATCGCCAGCCGCGAGAACGGAGACGAGCGCGACGGCATCGCCTCGCACTTCGTCCACCAGCTCCTGCGCAAGCGTCTCGCGTCCTCGCCCGCCGCGTTCGCCTCGACCCTGGCGCGACACGTCACGACCCTCGAGGGCAAAGGGGAGACGCGGCGCACATCGAAACTGGACGAGCGTATTCTGCGTCGCGCCATCTCGAAGACCGAGGAGGACTACGCCGACGACGACACGCGCGAGACCGCGGAGGTCGAGGCCGTCGAGGAGGCGAGCCGTCGTCTCCGACCTCTCTCCAGTGAAGAGAGGAAGCTCCTTGGGCGCCTCCGTTCGTGGGCCGAGCAGGCGAGCCACAAGCCCGATTCGAAAGCCTCGGCGCTGATCGAATGGCTGGAAGAGAACCTACGCCCCAAGGGCGGGTGGTCCGAGACGCGCGTCATCCTCTTCACCGAGTACCGGGCGACACAGAAGTGGCTGCAGGAGATCCTCGCCACTCACGACTTCGGGGGCGACCGCCTCGCGTTGCTCTTCGGCGGGATGGACCCCAAGGACCGCGAGGCCATCAAGGCGGCGTTCCAGGCGGACCCACGCCAATCCCCCGTGCGCATCCTCCTCGCGACCGACGCGGCCTCGGAAGGCATCGACCTCCAGAACCACTGCAATCTGCTGGTCCACATCGAGATCCCCTACAACCCCAACGTGATGGAGCAGCGGAACGGTCGCATCGACCGGCACGGCCAGAAGCAGAGCGAGGTCGTCATCTGGCATCCCGTCGACACGAGCGGTGGCCACGGTGACGACATCCTTCGCGCGCTCCGGAAGCTCGACGCCATGCGAGCCGACATGGGCAGCGTGAACCCCGTGATCGCGCCCCAGCTGCCCGCGCTGCTCGAAGGTCGTCGTCGAGACCTCGACACGGGCCTCGCCGAGAAGCGCATCCAACGTGCACGTCGATACGTGAAGGCCGAGCGCGACCTCCGAGACCGCATTGCCAAGCTCCACGAACGGCTGACGACGACCCGGAGCGAGCAGCACCTGACGCCCGAGCGGATCGAGCGTGTGGTGCGGGTCGCCCTCGCGCTCACGGACAAGCCGGACCTCTCGCCGGGTGAGCTTCCGGACCTTCCCGACGCTCGCGTGTTCCGGATGCCCGCACTCGCGGGCTCCTGGTCGCGCTGTCTCGACGGGCTCGAGCACCCGTACACGAAGCGCATCCGTCCCATCACCTTCGACCACGACGTTGCCAAAGGTCGCGATGACGTGGTGCTCGTCCAC
Source organism: bacterium (assembly GCA_041389985.1). Classification (GTDB taxonomy): domain Bacteria; phylum Myxococcota_A; class Bradymonadia; order UBA7976; family UBA1532; genus JACKDP01. Next base: position 900 of record JAWKQS010000033.1, on the reverse strand, counting down.
CTGAACCACCCGCTCGTTCAAATGAGCCTCCGGCTCCTACGCGCCGAGGTGTGGGCGCGCGACGACGTGAAGAAGCTCCATCGCGTCACCGTCCGCGTGCTCCCCGATGCGGCGCTCGAGGGCCCCGCGGTGACCGTCCTGTCGAGGCTCGTGATTACCGGCGGTAACCACCACCGCCTCCACGAAGAACTCACGGAGGCGGGGGGATACCTGCGCGATGGGGTCTTCAAGCGCGAAGACCGGGTCACGAAGCTGCGCGAGTGGCTCGACTCCTCCAGCCCCGGAACCATTCCGGACTCTCTGCTCGACGCCCTCCGCACGCGCTTCGAGAAGCACACCGAGGCGGTACTGAGCGCGGTGACCGCCCGGTCCAAGCGACGCCTCGAGGTGTTGGGCGGCACCCTCGAGACGCGCAAGCTTCGCGAGCTCGAAGACATGACTCAGATCCTCGACGACCTGGCCAAGAACCTCGAGGCCGAGCTGAAGAGGGAGGAGCCCAAGCAGCTCTCCCTCTTCTCCGACGACGAGCGCACGCAGCTGCGGCGTGACCGCCTCGCCCTCGAGGCGCGACTGCGACGCATCCCCGAGGAGCGCGAGCGCGAGCGGCTGGCCATCGAGGAACGCCACACCGGTCTCGTCGACCACACGTTCCCCGTCGCGGTGATCCTCCTGGTGCCCGAGTCGCCCACCGCTGGCAGCCGTTCGGATAGGAGGGGGGCGTGAGCGCGACGCACGAGTGGCTGAACTTGCTCGAAGTCTCGGGCCCGTTCCTCGCGATTCCCGTTCTGCGCGAGGTCTTCCCGCAGGGACTCGAAGAGCTGGACTCCGCGCGCGCCAAGCGCCTGCGCAGCGCCTACGAAGAGTGGCGCGATGCGGTGGACGGCGACGACGTCGCTCTCG
>JAWKQS010000032.1:0-97876 GCA_041389985.1 bacterium | reverse complement strand
CTCCAGCAGCTCGGAGACCAGCGCCGCGTGGTAGCGCACCACCGGCCCCCTCGCCCGGCCCCGCACCGCCACCGGCAGCCGGGCCACCAGCAGATCCACGATCTCGCCGCGGCGCTCCGGCTCCCGCAGGCCCCACATCAGGAAGCCCAGGGCCGCCAGCACCCGCGGCATGCCTGCTGCCCCGAGCGCCTCCGCCTGCACGCCCCGCAGCCGCTCCCCCAGCCGGCCCAGCGACCACGCCGCTCGGACCATCGGCCCGAAGAGCCCCCCATCCGCCGGCGTGCCCACGAGCGTCGCCAGTTCCCGGGGCTTGAGCGACGGACCCGGGCACGCCTCCAGCCGGATGGTCGCCTCGGCGAGCGCCAGCCCCAGGTGGGACAGCGCCCAGGTGTCCCGCCAGTACGAGACCAGATCGTCCTTGCGGGGCATCCGCGTCCTCGCATCCTTCTCGATCTGGCGCAGGCTGAGCGCGGTCGCCGCCATCAGCGGTGGCAGCGCCTCGGGCAGCACGGACGCGCAGACCACCAGATCCTCGAAGTCGCGGCGATCGAACCACTGGCCGGCCGAGAACAGGCGTTCCAGCGCCCGCGGCAACCCGCTGGGCTCCTCCGCCATCAAGGCCCGCCAGGCCTCGACATCCCGCATCGCCGCCTCCAGGCCGGCGAAGTCCACCCGCTGCGCCGCCCCGGTGTCCCGCCCTGACCCCACGCAGGTCACGAACGCGCCATCCCGCCCCACGACGAGGTGCGGCGGCGCGGCGTCGGCCGTCAGCGGGATGGCCACCCGCTCCACATCGGAGAGGGCGAGGCGATCGAGCGCGAAGCGGAGCAGCTCGGCATCCTGGTAGAGCCGCAGCGCGCGCTGCAGCGGGGCGCCCGCCAGGGGCTCGAAGGGCAGCAGATCAGGTCGTCGGGTTCCCATGTGTCCTAGCATAGCGACCCAGGCGCCGGAGGGGCACCCCTGCCGCGCCCCTCCACCCGCCAACGCCCCGCCGCGCCCGCCAGGCGCACCGCCTCTTCCCCCAGAAACGCCTGCACCACCGCCAGGTTGGTCGCCGCGTGGGGTGACCACACCGCGGCCTCGAAGGCGCCCCCGTACAGCCCGACCAGCAAGACCAGCATGTCGGCCAGGTGCTCCCCGACCGGCGCCCCTGCGTCGACCCAGCGCCGGGCCGCCTGCACCGCCTCCTCGGCCACCGCCTCCGCCGGCCGGCCCACCGCCCCGAACGCCGTCACCACCTCCACCGCCTCCCCGTCGACCACCTGGACGTGCACCGCGTTGCCCCGCCCCGGCGCCTCCACCCGGCGGATCATGACGGCCTCCCGCCCGATGCCCAGCCCCTCGCGCACCACCGCCAGCTCACGCTTCGCCACGGTGACCGGCAGCCCGGCCGACAGCGCCCAGGCCGAGAACACCGGCGCCCCGGCCCGGACGATGACCGGCACCGGCCCGGGCCGACCTGGCTGCACCTCCAGCACGAAGCGCCCCCCGCCGGCCGGGTAGAACCCTGCCCGCTCCAGCCGCGCCTCCACCCGAGCGCCCATGCGGCGCAGCAGGGGCAGGTACACCCCGTCCAGGAAGTCGAACGGCGGCGCCGCCGGGTTGTGGGTCCCGCCCTCGAACACCACCGTGCTCGGCCCATCGGCCTCCAGCAGCAGGGGCAGCACCGTCTGGCAGACCAGCGTCGCGCTCCCGGCGGACCCCACCGCGAAGTGGTACGTCCCCCCGTGGACGCCCCGGGGCATGAACCGCAGCCGCCCGCTGCGCAGCACGGCCCCCTCCACCGTCGCGCCGGTGACCTCGGCGGCCGCCCGCACCGCCGTCAGGTGCTGCCGCAGCAGGCCAGACTTCTGCCGCCCGGCCCGAATGCGCGCGATCTCCACCCCGCGGCCGGCCAGCCCCGCCAGGGCGAGGCTCGTCCGCAGCACCTGCCCGCCCCCCTCGCCCTGGGCACCATCGATCTGCAAACACTCGACATCCTTGGACATTCGCCTACCCCTTCACACAGACGACCTGCCGGAGCGTGTGCACGATGTCCACCAGATCCGCCTGCGCCGCCATCACCGCGTCGATGTCCTTGTAGGCCATCGGCGTCTCGTCGATCACGTCCTCATCCTTGCGGCACTCGATCCCCGCCGTCGCCGCCGCGTGATCCGCCACCGTGAACATCCGCTTCGCCGCCGTCCGGGTCATCGCCCGCCCCGCCCCGTGGCTGCACGAGCAGAAGCTCTCCGGGTTCCCCTTCCCGCGGACGATGTACGACCGCGCGCCCATGCTCCCGGGGATGATGCCCAGATCCCCCTCCCGCGCCCGCACCGCCCCCTTCCGGGTCACCAGCACGTTCTCCCCGTAGTGGTGCTCCCGGGACACGTAGTTGTGGTGGCAGTTCACCGCCTCGTCGGTCACCGAGAACGCCGGCAGCTCCGGCTGGGCGGTCAGGGCTCTGAGGACCGCCCCCATCATGATCCGCCGGTTCATCGCCGCGAAGTCCTGCGCCCAGCCCACGGCCTCCACGTAGTCATCGAACAGGCTCGTCCCCTCCGGCAGAAACGCCAGATCCTGGTTCGGCAGGTGGATGTGCCACCGCTCCATCTCCCGCTTCGCCCGCTCGATGAAGTAGCTCCCGATGCGGCCCCCGACACCCCGGGACCCCGAGTGCAACATCACCCACACCCGATCCTGCTCATCCAGGCACAGCTCGATGAAGTGGTTCCCCGTCCCGAGGGTTCCCAGGTGCTCGATGGTGTTCGCGCGGCCGAGCTTCGCGTGCTTCTCCACCAGCGCGTCGTAGCGCGGGCGCAGCTCCGCCCAGGCCGCCACCGTCCCGTCCGGCGGGCGGTGCCCCCAGGCCCCGCGATCCCCCGGCCCGCCGTGGTGCGTCCGCCCATGCGGCACCAGCCGCTCGATGTCGCTGCGGATCTTCGCCAGCGAGTCCGGCAGATCCTCGGCCCGCAGCGTCGTGCGGACGGCCATCATCCCGCACCCGATGTCCACCCCCACCGCCGCCGGGATGATGGCCTTCTTCGTCGCGATCACCGACCCCACCGTCGCCCCGATGCCCACGTGCACATCCGGCATCGCGGCGATCCACTGGTGGATGAACGGCAGGCGCGCCGCCGCCAGCAGCTGCTTCTTCGCCGCCTCCTCCACCACCACGCCCTTCACCCAGGCCTTCACCGGCCGGCCGCCGTCGTGGAACACCTCGTAGCTGCGCATCTCCATGTCGACCTCCTCACGGTTGCGGAACGCCTCCAAGAGCCAGACCCGTGCCACACCAGCCCATGCGGCCTGGCGACGACGGAGCCCCTCGCGCACTCGCCAGAGATCTCGTACTTTATCCAGATGGATAAGCAGACCACGGTCGTCATCGGCTTCTACGGCACCTCGCTGGACCGCGGCCGCAACGCCGCGCGGTGGGAGCGATGGCGGCCGTCCGTCGCCCTCTGCCAGCACACCGACGTGATCATCGACCGCTTCGAGCTCCTCCACCCCCCGCGAGAAGCAGAAGCCGCCGCTCAGGTAGCGGCCGACATCGGGCAGATCAGCCCCGAGACCCACGTCCGGCTGCACCCCGTCGACCTCGCCGATCCCTGGGACTTCGAACAGGTCTTCGCCACCCTGCACGACTTCGCCCGTGGCTACCCCTTCGAGCCCGACGCCGAGCGGTACCTCATCCACATCACCACCGGCACCCATGTGGCCCAGATCTGCTGGTTCCTGCTCGCCGAGTCCCGCCACCTGCCGGCCGCGCTCGTCCAGACCTCCCCGCGGCGCGGCGACCCCGACGTCGCCGGCCACCTGCAGATCATCGATCTCGACCTCTCCCGCTACGACGCCCTCGCCCGCCGTTTCGAGGCCGAGCACGCTGAGGGCCTGGCCTTCTTGAAGGACGGAATCGACACCCGCGACCCCGACTTCAACCGCCTCATCGCCGAGCTGGAGCACGTCGCCTTGCGCTCCCGCGAGCCCATCCTGCTCCAGGGACCGACCGGCGCCGGCAAGTCACGCCTCGCCCGCCGCATCCACGCCCTCAAGTCCCAGCGCCGGCAGGTCCGTGGCCCGCTCGTCGAGGTCAACTGCGCCACCATCCGCGGCGACGCCGCCGGCTCCACCCTCTTCGGCCACGTCCGTGGCGCCTACACCGGCGCCACCGCCGCCCGCGCCGGCCTGCTACGCGCTGCCGACGGCGGCCTCCTCTTCCTCGACGAGATCGGCGAGCTGGGCCTCGAAGAACAGGCCATGCTCCTCACCGCCATCGAGCAACGTCGCTTCCTGCCCGTCGGTGCCGACGCCCCCGTCGAGAGCGACTTCCAGCTGATCGCCGGCAGCAACCGCGACCTCACCGCCGCCGTCCGCTCCGGCCGCTTCCGCGAAGACCTCCTGGCGCGCATCGACCTGTGGACCTTCCACCTCCCCGGCCTCGCCGACCGCCGCGCTGACATCGAGCCCAACCTCGACGTTGAGCTTCGCCGCGCCGGCGAGCGACTCGGCCGCCACGTCACGCTCAACCGCGAAGCCCGCGACCGCTTCCTCGCCTTCGCCACCAGCTCCGCCGCCCCCGGCCCGCCGGCTTCCGCGAGCTCAACGCCGCCATCCTCCGGATGGCCACACTCGCCCCCGCCGGCCGCATCGACGTCCCCACCGTCGACGCCGAGCTCACCCGGCTTCGCCGCGCCTGGCGCGACCCCACCGACGACGGCCTCGCCGCCCTCCTCGGCACCGCCGCCGACGACCTCGACCCCTTCGACCGGGTCCAGCTCGCCCACGTCGTCACGACCTGCCGCCGCCACCCGACCCTCTCCGCCGCCGGCCGCGAGCTCTTCGGAGCCTCGCGCACCCGCCGCAAGGCACCCAACGACGCCGACCGCCTCCGCAAGTACCTCGCCCGCTTCGGCCTCGACCTCCCGACCATCCACCAGCACCCCTGACCCCCGCGGCGCCCGGTTCGCCCGGCTCGCGCCCGCGCCCCGTTCAAGGCTCTGAGGCCCGACAGTTCAGGGCTCTGAGCCATGTTCAGGGCTCCTGCGCGCCCGGTTCAAGGCTCTGAGGCCCGGACAGTTCAGGGCTCTGAGCCATATTCAGGGCCCGCCCGGTAGGGCTCTGAGGCCCTGAAAGTTCAGGGCTCTGAGCCAGATTCTGGGCTCGTGCGCGCCCGGTTCGAGGCTCTGAGCCCGACTCGGGGCTCCAGGGCAGAGCCATATTCAGGGCTCTGTGCAGGGCCTGTCGGACATGGCTCGGTGCGTCCTGGACACCTCGCCGGCGAACCCGGCTCTCCCGATCGCGTCCCGCTTCCCCGCACATGCGACAACACCAGCTGCCACCGCCGTGCCGGCCCCTCCACCCAAGCACACCGGCCCTCCGCCCGGGCGCACCTCACCCGCGCCACTCCTGGTGGCTCGCTGCTGCGACTTGCCGTGCCCCGTCCGCGGGCTACGCGCCCACAAGGTCTTGCCACGCTCCTGTGGTCACGACAGTGGGGAGATCGCCCAGCACGCGACCCGCGCTGAAGCGCTCGGGCGTCGACCAGATGAAGTCCTCGCCTGGTCGGGCCGCGGCGACCAGCACCGAACGGGGCCACTGGAGGCCCTCGTGAATGCGAAGGGCGTCCTCCTGCCCGCCACCAGCCGCGCCATCTGGGCCTGGCGTGCAAGATCGCGCCTTCGGTCGCCGCCCAGGCCGTCTCAACCAGCGCACGGGCCGACTCGCCCCGGGCGTCGAAGCGCGGGCAAGGTCGCCACGCGACCTCGCTGGGGATGAAGTGGACGTCGCGGCCGCGCGGATCGAAGACCACCGGGAGGCAGCGGTGCGCATGCTCCGCCACGATGTCCGCGATGAGCGATCGACAGTGCGCCCTCCACGTGATCTCATCCCAACCTGGCAACGGACTGAACCGCACCTGGACCGGTCGGAGGCACGCCCTTCGATCGAGCGCACCGCCCCGCCGCCTCGCCTGACGCCAGGCCACTCGATCGAGAGCCAGCCCCTCGCCGACGCCATCCTCGGCAAGCGCTCGAGCGCAGTGGATGCCTGGCCAGCCAGCGGGCTTGCCACCAGCCCTCCCTTGACGCCGTGGCTCAAGATGTACCGCAGCCAGTGAGCGGCGGCGGGGGCGTCCAGCAGCGTCGTCACCCGGTAGCGCCCATCCCACACCGTGCCCCGAGTGCCGTGCCACGCATGGGTCAGCTCGGCCAGGCGCGCCTTGACGTACTGCACGAAGCCACTCACGGCGACCGCTGTTTCCGCTCGCAGGAGGGCGTGAAGTGATTGCTGGTAAGGACGAAGGCGACCAGGCCCACCCCGTACCTCGCGGTCGCGACCGCCACAATGCCCCAGGCCTCCGCCACGAAGGTGGGGTCATGGGGGTGAAAGGCGTACCGGCCGTGGACCGTGCGACTGCTGATGTGGTGCACGTGGTCCGGACTCAAGACGCGATGGCGCAGCCGGCGGCGGGGAGACCGGCGCGGACCAGCATCGGTCTTTCTTCCATGATTTCCAAAGGTTGCCCCGACCGAGGGGGCGCAGGCCAGCGGAGCAGGGTGAGGCGGCATCGTCCGACCTCCGTGGCTGACTCCCATGCTCTTCGGTCAATCTCGGCGCGTGTCGCAGAAAAAGTTGAAAAAAGTCCGCGCGGGCGTCCGACCGTGGCTCTCTGCCTGCCGCGGGGGCTGCTTGCCCTTCCTCCGGGCCTCAGAGCCAACCTGGCCAACTCTCGCGTCGGAAGCCCCCGCCCGGAGGGCTCGGAGGCCTGTCCGCTCCCGGAAGGCTCGGAGGCCTGTCCGCTCCTCTGAGCCCTGTCCGCTCCTCAGAGCCCTGTCCGCTCTCCGGAGGCCGAGCCCTGGGCTTCAGCGCCCTGCGGACCAAAGCTGACCTCAGAGCCCCGACCACGGCCCGGCCATCCTCAGAGCCCCGACCACGGTCCGGCCATCCTCAGAGCCCCGACCACGGTCCGGCCATCCTCAGAGCCCCGGCCGTCCTCAGCAGCCCGGCCGTCCCCGAGAGCCTGGCCGGCCTCAGAGCCCCGACCACCAGGCAGAACATCCCACCCCTCGACTTCACCGCAGGATCATGGCCCACTGGCGCCGCACCGAACCGGGAGATCAGCCCTTGAGCGAAGAGCCGTGGAACAAGGCTGGCCTGCCGCCACCCGCGGGCGGCCATGACGACATCGTCATCGGCTCCGGCATGGGGGGCATGACGTCCGCAGCGATGCTGGCCGCCATGGGCCGCCGGGTCCTCGTCCTGGAGCAGCACTACACGGCGGGCGGCTTCACGCACATGTTCAAGCGCAAGCGCTGGACGTGGGATGTCGGGGTCCACGCCGTCGGTGAGGTCACCAACCACACGCTGACGGGCAGGCTCCTCACTCACCTGACCCACGGCCGCCTGGAGTGGGCGTCCCTCGGGCCTGTCTACGACACCTTCCAGTGGCCCGGCGACTTCCGCATCGACTTCCCCGACAACCCGCGCCAGTTCCGCGAGAACCTCGTCGAGGCCTTCCCCGCCGGGGTGGACGCCATCGATGGCTATCTACGCGCAGTCAAAGAGGTTTCCGGCAGCATGCGGGCGTTCTACCAGGCGCGGGCTCTGCCGCGCGGGGTCGACGTCGTGGCGGAGCGCCTCCTGGCTCGCAAGGCGCACACCTGGTTCACGAAGCGCACCGCGGACGTCACCGCCTCGCTCACCGACGACCCGAGGCTCCGCGCCCTCTTCGCCGCGCAGTGGGGCTACTACGGCTCCCCGCCCTCACGGTCGTCGTTCGCCATCCAGGCCCTGGTGACCCGCCACTTCATGCGGGGGGGCTTCTACCCCGTCGGCGGGGCGAAGATGATCGCGCACCACCTCCTCGGACGCGTCGCCGAGGCGGGCGGCTGGACACGCATCCGCGCCGACGTGGAGGCCATCCTGGTCGAGCGTGGCGCGGCCGTGGGCGTGCGGCTGGCCGATGGCGAGGTCATCCGGGCCCAGCGCGTCTTCAGCGCCGTGGGCGTGGCCGCCACCCTCGAGCGCCTGCTGCCCCCCGACATCGGCCAGGCCCCCTGGGCTCAGAGCATCGCCCGCCTTCGCCCGGCGCCCGCCCACGTGTGCCTCTACATCGGCTTCAAGGGCGACATCCGCGCCGCCGGCGCCAGCGCCGCCAACCAGTGGTTCTACGAGACCTGGAACCCGGAAGACGAGGTCTGGGATGTGCGCGCCGATCGGCCCATCCCGAAGGCGCCGTGCCTCTACGTCAGCTTCCCGTCGCTCAAGGATCCGGCCCACGACGCCGGCCCCGACCAGCTCCACACCGGCGAGATCGTGACCTTCGCGCCCTGGGAAGCCTTCGAGCCCTGGCGAGAGGAGCGCTGGCGCCGCCGCGGCGAGGACTATGAGGCCTTCAAGGAGCGCCTGACGGAGCAGCTCCTGGCCCAGTTCCTCGCGTACCGCCCGGAGCTTCGGCCCCTCGTGGCGTACACGGAGCTGTCGACCCCCATCACCACCGACCACTTCGTCCGCCCCGTGCGCGGCTCCATCTACGGCATCGAGCCCACGCCCGAGCGCTTCGCCAACCGCGCCCTGCGCCCGCGCTCCCCCGTCAAGGGCCTGTACTTCTCCGGCAGCGAGGTCGCCACGGTCGGGGTCATTGGCGCGATGATGGGCGGCGTGTCGGCGGTGATGGCCGCTGAGCCGCGCAAGACGATGGCCATGATGAAGGGACTCCGAGGGTGATGGACGCTACCGACACCGGCCGCTGCGGCTGGGCCGAAGGCCACGCCGACTACCAGGCCTACCACGACGAGGAGTGGGGCCGGCCCCAGGCCGACGACCGCCGCCTGCTCGAGAAGCTCTGCCTGGAGGGGTTCCAGTCGGGCCTGAGCTGGCTGACCATCCTGCGCAAGCGCCCCGGCTTCCGCGCCGCCTTCGCCGACTTCGACTGCGACATCGTGGCCGCCTACGGCGAGGCCGACGTCGCCCGACTCCTCGCCGATCCGGGCATCGTCCGCCACCGGGGGAAGATCGAGGCGACCATCGCCAACGCCCGCGCCGCCCAGCAGATCCGCGCGACCCACGGCAGCCTGGCCGCATGGCTCTGGCAGTTCGCGCCAGCGCCGCCGGCCGCGCCGCTCACCCTCAAGGACATCCCCGCCCAGACCCCTGAGTCGGCGGCGCTGGCCCGGGCCCTCAAGCGCGCTGGCTTTCGCTTCGTCGGGCCCACGACGGTGTATGCGTTCATGCAGGCCATGGGCATGGTCAACGACCACCTGGCGGGCTGCCCGGCCCGGGCCGCCTGCGCCGCCGATCGCGCCGCCTTCCACCCCCCGCGCTGACGCCGATCCTCAGCCCGGCCGCTTCAGCTCGAACCGATCTCGCGTCCGGCAGTACCCCGCCCCGCCCATCCGGCCCACGGCATCGAGCAGCGCCTCGTCGACCCGCCCCCGGCCGTCGAGGACGGCGTCATCCACGTGGATGGCCACGATGCGCCCGATGATCAGATCGGCGGTCACCTCGTCCCCGTCGGCGATGGGCACGTGCTGGAAGAGCGTGCACTCGTACTGCACCGGCGATCCCACGACCCGGTCCGCCGCCACCCCGTCGGCCGGCACGGTTGTCAGGCCGGCCAGCGCGACCTCGTCCACCCCGAAGGCCACCTCGGCGCTCGTGGCCACCATGGCCTCCGCCAGCGCGAAGGGCACGACATTCACCACAAAGTCTTTTCTTTCCAGAATGTTGCGCGCCGTGTCCTTCGGCGTGGACGGTCCACGGCGCCCGATCGCCACGCTCAACGTCGGCGGTCGGCCCACCACGCCGGCGAAGAAGCTGAACGGCGCCAGGTTGCGCCCGCCGTCGGGGCCGCGGGTCGAGATCCAGGCGATGGGCCTCGGCAGCAGCGTCGAGATGAGGGTGTAGTAGACCGCGTTGGGGCTCAGGGAAGCTGGATCGATCCGCACCGGCACCTCCGCCACATCCACCGAAGACAGCCCCGTACCATACCGGGAGCGACCACCGCCGTCATGCCAGGGAGAGACATGAGCACGAGCGACCGACGCCTCGCCTGGGCCCTCGCGGCCCTGGCCCTCGTGGGCTGCGAGCAGGACAACGACCAGGCCGGGCAGGACCCCTCGCCCGATGCCGCCGCCGATGCCCGCCCCGCCGTCGACCAGGCCGTGCCCGACGCGACCCCCGCCGACGCCGCCGCCCCCGACGCCCAGCCCGCGGACCAGGGCCTGCCCCCGGACCAGGGGCCCACGCTCTGCGACCAGGCCTGTGCCCGCTTCGCCGAGTGCTCGGTCCAGGCGTGTCCGGGCTTCTCGGCCGAGGACGAGGCCAGCCTCGCGGCCGCGTGCGGCCCCATCTGCGCGGCCAACCCGGCCTTCGGCACCGTCGTCACGGGGGCGGACACCTGCGACACCATCGTCGCCTTCGGCCGCGACCAGGGCGACGCCGACTATCTGCGCGCCTGCGGCCCCGCCATCCCGCCCCTCGAGCCGGACGGCAGCGAGTGCCCCTACCCCTGCGTCGGCGACGAGGTCTGCGTGACCGGCCAGTGCGTCCGCCCCGACGGCACCTGCGAGACGGACTACCACTGCCGCCTCGGGGTCCAGCAGTGCCAGGACGGCACCTGCCGAAGCGCCCAGTTCGCCGAGTGCCGCGCCGACGCCGAGTGCACCGGCGACCTCCAGAGCTGCTACTCCTTCAGCCAGGATCCCCTCGCCCCCGGCAACTGCTTCATCGGCTGCGAAGAGGACGACACCTGCCCCCCCAGCGAGACCTGCAACGCCCAGGCCGGGGTCTGCTACTACGTGTTCTGCGGCCCCGGCTCGGCCAACGGCGACCTCTTCGGCGCCTGCGACCTGGGCGCCCGCGGCGGCACGTGCTATCCGCTCCCCGAGGGCAACGCCAACGCCCAGGGCACGCCCGGCCTCTGCCTCGAGGCCGACGGCGACGCCGCCCTCGGCGCCCCCTGCGATGCCCAGGCCCTCGCCCGCACCCCCGAGAACCGCCCCGTCCAGTGCGCCCCCGGCGGCATCTGCTTCGGCGATCCCGACGACCCGCGCCAGCCCGGCGCCGCCCTCGACGGCCAGGGCGTCTGCACCGCGCTCTGCGATCCCCGCGCCCTGGCTGCCCCGGGGGCACCACCTGCCTCGACTTCACCACGCCCGATAGGCCCCACCACCCCAGGCTTCGACGACGCCCGGTACCTGGGCGCCTGCCGCTGCCGGCGACTGCGACGTCCTGGCCGCCGACGACCCCTGCGGCGAGGGTCGAGGCTGCCGGCCCTACGCCATCACCACCTCCGCGGGCGTCTGTGTCGACACCGGCGCCGTCGGCCCGGGCGAGCCCTGCGCCGAGAACAACGACTGCGCCGGCGCCTGCATCTGCGGCAACAACGGCGTCCTGGAGCAGGCCTGCCTCCCCATCTGTGACCCCGACGTCGAGGGCGCCTGCGGCGGGGGCCAGGTCTGCTTCCGCGCAGCCCGACTGGGTGATCGGCTTCTGCGTCCCGCAGCCCTGATCCACGTTGACGTCGCGCCCCCTGCCCGACGCTGGCCCTCCCTGCCCTGGAGGCCGAGATACAGCGCACCCCGAGCCCGGCTGATGGAGCTGCCGGACAGGCCGAGGCCTACGCCGCCTGCGCCGACTTCTCCGCCTCGGACGCCGCCTTCACCACCGCATTTTGAGCAGTTCCAGCACTTGCCGACGGCCCCCTCATCCGACCTGGGGTGCGGGCCGGGCAACATCGCCCTGCGGTTGGCGGCCGCGCAGCCCGACCCGCGACGTCGTGGGGGTGGATGGATCGGCCGCGATGCTGGCCATCGCCCAGCGCGAAGCCGCCCACCCAAGCCGGGCCGGGCGCGGTTCATCGAAGCGTTCCTGCCCTCGGCGGCCTCCCCCGCGCAGCCTTCGCGGCGGTCGTCAGCGGCTTAGCCTGCTGCACCACCTGCACGATCCGCAGGGCCTCTGGGCGACCGTCCGCCAGGTCGGCGCGCCGAGCGCCGCCGTCTGGATCGGTGACCTGCGCCGGCCCGCGACGCCCGAGGCCGCCCAGGCCCTGCGTGGATCGCGCTACGCAGCGGGCGATCCCGAGGTCCTGCGCCAGGACTTCCTGGCCTCGCTGCACGCTGCGTTCGAGGTGGAGGAGGTGCAGGCTCAGCTCGCCGCCGCCGGCCTCGACCTCCGCGTCGGCCGTCGGCGATCGGCACCTGCGGATCTGGGGCTACCTGCCGGGCTGAGCGGCCGCGGCCATCAATCCACGACGATGGAAGCGTGGCACGGCCGCGCCCTCGAAGCCCGCACGACGAGCTCGTAGTCGACGTCGGCCTCGGATCGAGGTGAAGAGAGGCAGAGGGTGATGCCATCGTCGTCGTTGCTCAGCACGACCTCACCGCCCCGCACCAGGTGCATCATCGTGTCGCCCGGGCAGTCCCCTCCGTCGGTCCGGCGGTCCGCAGGCGGTGAAGGCCGCATCCGGCATCCGCACGGGGATGACCTGCTGGCCACCGGCCTGGATGGCCGGCCGGTTGTAGGTGCCTGGACCGGTGATGCCATCGAAGGGCTCACCGATGGCGGGCGAGATGGCATCGACCGGGCCCAGGATGTCGACCTGGACGGTGACCTCGTCGTCGTTGAGCCGGGTCGCATCCTGCAGATGGAGCGTGAGGGCGTCCGTGGTGGCGCGGCGGTGGTCAGGACCTCGCAGTTGTTCCCCGCGACATCACTCCCCCTGGCTGAAGAGGCGCTGGCCCATCCACACCAGCGACACGCTGAGGCGAGCCGCGTGGGGGTTGTCGCACGCCCCGCCATCCGGCCTCAGGGTCGTGACCCGAAGCCGGGCGCCGTCGCGAAGAAGATCGGCGCGGTCCCGATGCTGTCGGCGTATGCAATCGTGTGCCGCCCTGCGCGGTGATGGCGCCAGCCGGCTCGGGTGCCTCCAGGAAATACACTTGCAGCTCATGCACCTGGTTGCCGGTCGTGTCCATGTCGAGGCGGTGAGTCCCCCGGCCCAGGGGTCAGGAGCGCCGCGTCGGACGCAGCCGTTGCCCAGCCCCACGCCATTCAGCTCAGCTCCCCCCGCAGCGGGCGTCATCCGGTGGCGTCGCGTGGCGCACCGCCACCGGCACCGTGGCGCGCCGCGACGATCAGGTGGGCGTCGCCGCCGCCTTCGGCCGCCCGAGGCGGCAGACGATGGAGCCCGAGTCATCGATCCGGTCAGGTGTCGGCCCCGGATGGGCGACCCGCGTCGCCACCAGCGCCCAGGCACCTTGGTGCTGATCCCCCGATCACGGTGTACTCGCCGCATCGAAGTCCGCCTCCCAGGACCTCTCGCACGCGCCCACGCGGCCATCCGTAAGCGGCAGCGAGCGCCCGTCGGGCGTCGGGAGCATGCCGGCGACACACTCGCCCCAGCTCTCCAGGCCGATGCGCCAGCGCCCCGCCGTCGGCAAGCGGACCGCGACACGCTGAAGGGCCGTCCACGCCGACCTCACCCGGGGCGACGACGCTCGGAGGCCAGGGGCCCCGCAGTCGAGCGTCCAGGCGATAGACCTCACCCTCGAGCCCAGCGGCGGCCAGGTCCGCAGGCCGTAGAAGCCGGCGGGCAGGACGATGTCGGCGCTTCTTGATCCAGCAGTCAGCGTCTCCACCCGGATGTGCTCGACCTGCCGTCATCGCGGTACCCCACGAACTCAGATCGAAGTCGGCGCAGCGGTCGAAGTCGATCCGCGCTCGGGATCCGCTCCTCGGTCGGCAGCTCGAGGACGTACTGCTCCACGTCTTCGAGGCTCCGGACCGCCCGAGGGCCTCCAGCGACCAGGGCCGAGGCAGCTGCCATCAGCACAGTTGCCTGCCGGCAGGACGGGTGCGTGGTTGGCGCGTGCCCTGGCGTCGAGCTCCTCCGTCCTGGGGCGCACTGACAGGCTCCCTCAACCTTGAGATCCTCCAGCCCGTTGATGGTCTCATGGGCTGAGCCTGACCACGGGCGCCGCAGTGGGCGGCATCCGGTCGCCAGGCGCGCGACCGGCCTCCGGCAGGCCGACCGGGCCGCCAGTCTGTCTGCGAACGCACAACGTCCTGCCTCGCACGCCGCCATGGCCCCGACCTGCTCGAGGGGATGGCAGCCCTGGGCCCGCCTCGTTCCAGACCTCGGCACAGGACGCTACGTCCCGCAGTGATCGACGTCGAAGTGACATCGGCCCCGCAGTCGCCCTCGCAAGCCACCTCGCCCGCGGGGCAACCGCCTGACGACAGACACCATCGCTGCAGACCGCCTCCCCCTCGCACGCCTTACCAACGTCCGCCGCAGCCGTCGGGGCCGCGGGCACGGCCGGTGCAGTCGGGTTCGCAGCGCCCGCCGCCCTCTACCGCCCTCACCGCCCTCACCGCCGCCACCGCCCTCGCCTCCGCCGACCCCGCCCGCGCCGGATGGCGGGCCGACGCTCACCGCTGGCGTCAAAGCCGAGGACCATGCCGTCGACCATCCGCCCGAGCCATCACAGCCCACGGGGATCCCAGAGCAAGGCAGACCAGAACCCAGATGCCTGGCAACCTCATGTCACACCTCCGCTGTTCGATGTGTTGCGAAAGGACGCTTGATGGCTCTGCACCGAAGGCGAAGGCGCCACGGCGCCGGCGACGTCGCCAGCGCGACGGCGTCGCCAGCACGCTGGCGACTACCTCACGGTAGGCCGGTAGCCGTCGGCAAGCTGGCGCTGGCCTGTCCGGGCAATCTGAACGCGGTAGCGCACCCGCATCGAAGCCATGCGTGAGGCTCAACCAGCAGTTCCCGCGGCCACTGCCCAGGTTGGACCCGTCCTCGGTCAAGTTCATGGTCGCTTGAATGCAGCCCCCGTCGGTGCCGCTCAGCTCCAGCGTCAGGACGGCATCCGCTGCCACCTGGATTTCCACGAAGTCCCAGTTCTGGGTAAAGACCTTGGCCGGACCGTCGTGCACTTCGAGCCCTCGATCAGGTGGGCCGGGGTCACCGAGAGCTCATGGTCCCCGTCGCCGAAGTGCACCATCGTGTACACACCGGCATCGAAGTCCATCCATCCACCTGCCGCGCAGCCTCGCCATCGAGGTGATGGGCTCGGCATCCGCGCCCAGCAGGCGCGCGGTCAGGGCCGAGGTTGCAGGTCCCACCCCGCTTCAGCATCGCCACCCGCCAGAGGCCCGCCGTCGGGAGACGGAACGGCACCCGCGCATAGTGGTCAGCTGTCCATGGGCCTCACCGCCGAGCGCCACGAGGCCGGCTGGGGATCGCCGAAGTCGGCATGCCGCGACGACCGCCCGCGGGTTGGCGACGGCCAGCAGTAGAAGCCCGGGTCCAGGAAGCCTTCCCAGGCGCCCGCGCCGCAGGTGGCTGCGTCCTCCTCGGCGATGTACTCGTGCGGCCGTTGTCCCGGTAGATGTTCCACTCCAGGCCATGGCCTCCTTCGCAGGCCTCCGTCTTCGCCACGACATGGACACGCTGCCGACGGTCGATCTGCCGGGTGAGTCCCCGCCAGGTATTGGGCAGGTTGCCATTCTGAGGAGCGACCGGCAGCACCTGGTCAGCCACCAGCTCCGGGCAGCAGCTCTGCCAGCAGTTGTCAAACCACCGGGTGCAGTGATCCCCGCACGCGCTGCCATAGGTGAAATCGACCCGGCAGAAACACTCCCCATCAAGGCAGGCTGCGGGTCCGTTCACCAGGTCGTCACGGCAGGCGTTGCCGCAGGCGCCACAGTGGTCGACGTTGCCCATCAGCGTGTCGCCCAGGGGCGTGGCCAGCCCGGGGCAGCGGTACTCGCACTCGGCGGCCCCGCACCCGGCCACGGCCCCCGTCGCCTCGAACGGGATGTTCCCGTCCCGGCCAACGGAGGGCCACTCGTCGACGCAGTCATGACCACACGAGCCGCAGTTGTTCACGTCGGTCAGCAGGTCGGAGCAGTCCGCGCCGCAGAGGAACTCGTCGTCCGGGCAGCCTTCCCGCACGCACGCCCCGTCGGAACACACCGCACCGGCCGCACAGTCGCCGCAGCGGCCGCCGCAGCCATCGGGGCCGCAGGCGCGCCCGGCGCAGTCGGGCTCGCAGTCCATGCCGCCACCGGCCCCGCCCTGGCCGCCCGCGCCTCCCATGCCACCGGCCCCACCCATGCCGCCGGCACCGCCGGCACCACCGCCAGCACCGCCGGCACCACCGCCGGCGCCGCCCATGCCGCCGCCCTGGCCGGCCTCGCCGCCCATGCCCCCCGCCCCGCCGCCCATGCCACCGGCCCCGCCGCCCATGCCACCGGCCCCGCCGCCCTGGCCGCCGGCGCCACCGCCGTCCACCAGGGTGATGGGTCCCGAGCCCGAGGGCGGTCCATCGCCGCTGTCACATCCGCTGATCAGGCCAGCCACCACGAGAGCCAGGGTCCCTGTCGTCTTCCATCCCATCACGCATCCTCCTGTCGACCTTGGGCCGCGGTCAGCCACCGCCCCGGCGGCGGTGGTTCGTCCAGTTGACCCCGTCAGGGTAGCGGCGAGGGGCGCTCGACCTTGTGACCCAGGCTGCCAATGGATGTCCGATCACGCCACCGCTCGTCGGGGAGTGTCCGCAGGTGCCAGATCCCGGCGAGGCGGTGGCGCTTCGAGCAAGTCGGCCTAGCGACCCGTCGCCCGGCCCAGCAGCTCCCACGCGGCAGTCTGCACGCGGTACAGGCCGTTGGCCGACGGGATGAGGCCGAAGACGCCAGGCACCGGGGCCTCGCCCCGGAAGTCGGCGCCGATGGGCACGACCTGAAGGCCGGCGGCTTCGGCCAGCGCGAGGGCCCGCGGCAGGTGCCAGGCGCTGGTGATCACCGCGACCCGCTGCCACCCATGGGCGGTGACGAGGGCGCGCAGGGCCGCGATCTCCTCACGGGTGTTCCGGGGCCCCGGCACCCGGACGATCGCCGCCCCGGGGACGCCCCACCCGGCCCAGAGCGCGGCCGTTTCCTCCGCGAGATCACGCTCTTCCACTTGCTGGATGCCGGCCACCGAGGTGCCGCACGTCACCAGGTGATCCACCTGGCCTGCCCGGTAGAGGCGCGCCGCGACGCGCAGGCGATCGCCCGCCGGGCCGAGCTGGGGGTCGCCATCGGGCCGCACGGCCGTGCCGCCGCCGAGCACCAGGGCGGCGTCGAAGCGCCCGGCCGGCCAGGCGGTGAACGGGGCCTCCAGGTGGCGCAGCAGGGCGCCGCCGAGCCAGAGGTTGCCGGCCAGGGTGTACAGCAGCCAGAGCGCGCCGGCGGCCACCGCGGCCCGGCCATGGCCCGCGTGCAGGATCGCCACCAGGCCCAGGTAGCCCAGCAGCCAGAGCGCGCCAGCGGGCATGGCGAGCCGCGCCAGGGCCTTCTGGCCCACGAAGCCCCCGTCCAGGGCCAGGGCGAGGCCGAAGCCGACCGCGGGCAGCAGCAGCCAGGGCCAGCGCAGGCGCAGGGCTGCGAGGGCGAGGCCGGCGGCGAGGGCGAGCAGGGCGACGGTGAGGGACAGCATGGGGCGATGGTGGCGGCGTGAACGCTGGTTGTCACGCCCGGCGACGCCCGCCGGTCACGGACCAGCGGCGCAGGCGGGGCCAGGGCGCCGGCACGGGTCATGCGCACTGGCCTCGCGTCTCTCTCCTCCGAGGTCCCCATGCGCGCGCTCTCCCTCCTCGCCCTCCTGCTCACCGCCACCCCGGCCCCCGCGGCCCGCCTCGCCGTCCTCGAGCTGCAGAACGCGGGCGCCGTCCCGGCCCCCGAGGCACGCTACTTTACCGAGCGAATTCGAGGGGTTGCCCAGTCTCTACCGGTGCCGGATCTGAGCCTGATGACCCGCGCGAACCTGGCCGCGCTGCTGCCCCCCGGCGTCGACCTGGCCGACTGCGAGGGCGAGTGCGCGGTGGAGACGGGGCGCCTGGTGGGGGCCGACTACGTGGTGACGGGCGAGGTCGTGCGCCTCGGGGACAGCCTGCGGGCCGTCCTGACGCTGCACGCCACCGGCGACGGCAAGCAGCTCGCGGCCGCCCACGCCGGGGGCGCCGACGCCGTGGCCCTGGAGCGGGATCTGGTGCGTGCGGCCAGCCGGCTGCTGGAGGCGCTGCCCGGGGCGACGCCACCCGCGCCCGCCCTCGCCGCCCCCGTCGCGACCCTCCAGGTCACCAGCGAGCCGGCCGGCGCGGAGGTCTGGCGGGGTCAGCGGCTGCTCGGGCGCACCCCCCTCTCTCACCCCGTCGACGAGGCCTGGCGAGGCGAGCTGGAGCTGCGGCGGGCCGACTTCGCCCTCGCCCGGGCCTGGGTCGCCCTGCAGCCCGGCCAGGCCGCGGCCGTGCACATCCGCCTCGTCCCGCTGCGGGCCCCCGTCCGCATCAGCGGCCACGACCCCGACGGCCAGCCCTGCCTGGGCGACGTCCGTATCGATCGGCGCCGCGTCGGGGTGGCCCCCTGGGAGGGCGAGCTGGGCCAGGGCAACTACTGGCTCGAGGTCGGCTGCGGCCACCGCACGGCGACCCGCATGCTGTCGTGGCCGTCCACCGAGGCCGCGGTCGACCTCCAGGCCCACGACCGCAGCTTCGAGCTCGGGGGCGAGCTGCAAGGCATCGGCGGGTGGGAGCTGGACTACACCGGCTGGTTCGTCGATCGCGCCCGGGGCACCCTGCGCGCCGGCCTGGAGCTGCACGGCGGCCGCTTCCCCCTCGGGGAGGTGGATCCCGGCTACGAGGAGGCCGCCTGGCACGTCGGGATGCAGGTCCGGGTGGCCTACGCGCTGACCGCTCGCGTCGACTGGACCTTCGACTTCACGGTGGATCTGGCCTGGGCGAGCTGCGCCGATGGCGCGGCGCCGACCAGCGACTGCGCCCTGAAGGACACCTACGACAGCTTCGACCTGTTCCCGCTGATCGGCGGGGCCACGGGCCTGCGCTACGACCTCGGCCCCACCGCCATCGACGGGGGGCTGTGGCTGCTCAAGCCCTTCAT
The DNA here is from genome assembly GCA_041389985.1 of bacterium. Classification (GTDB taxonomy): domain Bacteria; phylum Myxococcota_A; class Bradymonadia; order UBA7976; family UBA1532; genus JACKDP01. The sequence continues at coordinate 78,946 of JAWKQS010000032.1, read as the reverse complement.
GTACCAGGAGCCCGCGGCGTCGGTCACGCCGTACCTGGGGGTGGGGCTGCTCCTCTGAGGCGTCAGCGGCGAGCGGCGCGGAGGGCGACGGCCTTGTCCACCAGGCCCTGAGCGCGATCGCGGGCCTTGCGGGCCAGCTTCCGGGCGTCGGCGGCCTTGTCGGCGGCGCGGCGGGCGGCGTCCTTGCAGGCCTCCATGGCGTCGGTGGCCCGCCGGGCGAGCTTCTGGGTGCCGGCGTCGAGGCGGGCGCGCTGGGCCTCCTCGAGGGCGCTGAGGGCGGCGGCCGCCTTGTCCCGGGCGCGGGTCGCGCGGTCGGCGGCGGCGCGGGCGGCGTCGAGGGCCTCCTCGGCCTTCTTGCGGGCCTTGCGGATGGCCTTCTTGCTGGCGCCGCCCTTCCCGCCCTTCGCGCCCTTCGCCTTCCCCGCCTCCTCGGCGGGCTCGGCCGCCGGGGCCGGCTCGGGCGCCGGGGCCGGCTCGGGCGCCGGGGCCGGCTCGGGCGCCGGGGCCGGCTCGGGCGCAGCCACGGCCTCCGCGGCCGGCGCCTTCGGGGCCTTCGCGGCCTTCGGGGCCTTCGGCGGCGCCAGTCGGCGGGCCAGCTCGGCCTCCTGCTCCGCCGTCGCGCGCTTCATATGGCTCGAGACATCCCAGTCGAGCCCCAGCTCCTCGAGCTTCGCCTTCAGCTCGCCGAACTTCAGGCCCTGATCCTTGGCGATCTCGTAGAGGAAACGTCCCTTGTCTGCGCTCATGTGCACTCTCCAGGTGGCTCGGCGCGGACGATAGCAGATCCGTCGATGACGCGCCGCGTCAAAAGCATGGTCACCGCGTCAAAGGCGTCAAGCGCCGCCGGCCAGCTCCTCGGCCAGGATCTCCAGCTCCAGCCAGCGCTCCTCGGCGGCCACCAGCTCGGCCTGGGCCGCCGGGTGCCGGGCCAGCGCCCGGCTGAACGCGGCGGGGTCGGCGGCTGCGGCGGCGGGGTCGGCGAACAGGGCCTCCAGCCGGGCGATCTCGGCCTGGAGCGCCTCCACCTTGCCCTCCAGGGCCTCGCGCTCCCGCTCCTCCTTGTAGGAGAGCCGTGTCCGCGCCTTCGGCGTCCGGGCCGGCGCGGGCCGGGCCGGCTCGGGCGCCCGCGTCGGGGCCTCCCCCGCCCCCTGGCGCAGCGCGTCGCTGTACCCGCCGGCGTACTCCACCGCCCCGCCCTCGCCATCGAGGATGAGGGTGCTGGTCACCACCCGGTCCAGGAAGGCGCGATCGTGGGTGATGAGCAGCACGGTGGCCGGGTAGTCGGCCAGCAGCTCCTCCAGCAGCTCGAGCGTCTCCAGATCCAGGTCGTTGGTGGGCTCGTCCAGCACCAGCAGGTTCGCCGGCCGCGCCAGCTCCCGCGCGAAGAGCAGCCGCGCCAGCTCGCCCCCGGAGAGGGACCGCACCGGGCGCCGCATGTCCTTGCCCTGAAACAGGAAATCCTGGAGGTAGCTCGCCACGTGGCGGGCCTCGCCGTGCACCATCACCTGGTCGCTGCCGGGCACGCAGAGCACCTCCTGGAGCGTGGCCTCGGGATCCAGCTCCGCGCGGCGCTGGTCGAGGTAGAGCACCTCCAGGCCGGTGCCCTGCTTCACCGTGCCGGCGTCGGGGGGGATCTCGCCCAGCAGCAGCCGCACCAGCGTGGTCTTGCCGGCGCCGTTGGGGCCCACGATGCCCAGGCGGTCGCCCCGCAGCACCGTCAGGTCCAGGCCCGCGAGCAGCGTGCGCTCGCCGTACCCCTTGCGCAGCCCGGCCGCGTTGAGGACGACCTTGCCCGAGGTGGCCCCCGCCTCGAGCCGCGCCCGGGCGGTGCCGAGCTGGCGGCGCGCCTCGGCCCGCTCCTGGCGCAGCTCCCCCAGCCGGCGCAGGCGGCCCATGTTGCGGCTGCGCCGGGCCGTCACGCCCCGGGCCAGCCAGTGCAGCTCCTCGGCCAGCTTCTTGTCCAGGCGGTTGAGGCGGCTCTCCTCGTCCAGCGCGAGCTGCTCGGCCCACGTCTCGAAGCGGTCGAAGGGCTCGTCGCGCCGGTGCAGCCGCCCGCGATCGAGCCAGAGCATCCCCTTGGCGAGCCGCCCGAGGAAGGCGCGGTCATGGCTGATGATCAGCAGCGCGCCCCGGAAGCCCTCCAGGAACTTCTCCAGCCAGCCGATGGTGGGCAGGTCGAGGTGGTTGGTCGGCTCGTCCAGCAGCAGCACGTCGGGCTCGGCCACCAGCGCCCGGGCCAGGGCCGCGCGCCGCAGCTCGCCCCCCGACAGGCTCGCCGGATCGGCGTCCGGCCGGATGCCCAGCCCGTCGAGCACCGCGTCGATGCGGTGCGGGGGCATGGGGTGGGTCGGGTCGACCCCGTCCTCGATCCACGCGCGCACCTGCGAGAACGCGCCCGGATCGGGGGCCTGGGCGAGGAACGCGACGCGGCTGCCCGGACCCACCTGGCGCCGGCCGGCGTCGGGGCGGATCTGGCCGGCCAGGATCTTGAGCAGCGTGGACTTGCCGGCGCCGTTGCGGCCGATGAGGCAGAGCCGGTCGCCCGCGTGCAGGGCGAGATCCACGTCGGTGAAGAGGGCGGGCCCGCCGAAGGCGGCGCTCACGCCATGCAGCGTCAGGAGGGGGGTCATGGCGGCGGTCTACCCCAGGCGCCGGCTCCGGCACAACGGGAGAAACATCGCCGCGCCCTCGGCGTACACTGCCGCGACCGCCCACCCCCCGGAGGCCCCATGTTCTTCAGCCGCAAGCCCCTGCACATCCCCCCCCCCCCCCGCAGCCGGCCCGGCCGCGCCACCCCCCCCCCGTCCCCGCCGCCCACGCCGTGCACGGCCGCCCCATCCGACCACCGCTGCCCCCGGGCATCGAGTCCGCCCTCTTCGGCATGGGGTGCTTCTGGGGCGCCGAGCGCCGCTTCTGGCAGACCGCGGGCGTGTACTCCACCGCCGTCGGCTACAGCGCCGGCACCACGCCCAACCCCACCTACCGCGAGGTCTGCACGGGCCAGACGGGCCACAACGAGGTCGTCCTCGTGTACTTCGATCCCGCGCAGGTCACCTACGAGCAGCTCCTGCGGGTCTTCTGGGAGAGCCACGACCCCACCCAGGGCATGCGCCAGGGCAACGACGTGGGCACCCAGTACCGCTCGGGCATCTACGTCGCCGACGCCGCCCAGCGCGCGGCCGCCGAGGCGAGCCGGGCCGCGTTCCAGGCGGCCCTCACGGCCGCCGGCCACGGGCGCATCACCACCGAGATCGTCGAGGCCGGCCCCTTCTACTACGCCGAGGCAGACCACCAGCAGTACCTGCACAAGAACCCGGGCGGCTACTGCGGGCTCGGCGGCACCGGCGTGACCTGCCCGGCCGGGCTGGCGTGAGCGCGGAAGAATCCGTCGTGATTGCCGCTCCTTGCCAGCCCTGCTAGCTTTCTCGCCGTGCACTCGATCGATCTGGATACTCGCCTCGTACTCGGCATGGCCCAGGGCGACAAGAGCGCCCTCGGCCAGCTCTACGACCGGCACGCGCCCCTGCTGCTCGGCGTGGCGCTGCGCCTGCTCGGCGACCGGCCCGAGGCGGAGGATCTGGTGCACGACGTCTTGATCGAAGCGTGGCAGCGCGCCGACACCTACGATCCCGCCCGGGCGTCGGTGCGTTCGTGGCTGCTGCTGCGCCTGCGCAGCCGGGCCCTGGATCGGCTCCGATCCGCCCGCATCAGCCGCCGCGCGGGGGTGAGCGACGAGGATCTCGCCCGGCGGCCGGCCGAGGTGGTGGAGGATCCCGCCCTCACCCCCGATCGCGGCCGCCTGGGCCAGCAGGTCGGTCAGCTGCCCGACGCCCAGCACGCGGTGGTCCAGCTCATCTACTTCGAGGGCCTCAGCGCCCGAGAGGCGGCCGATCGGCTCGGCGTGCCCATGGGCACCGTGAAGTCGCGGCTGGCCGCGGGCATCGACAAGCTGCGCGCCGCCCTGGGAGCGCCGCGATGATCGACGCCACCCTCTTGCTGGCCTGGCTGCTCGACGAGCTGGCCCCCGCCGATCAGGCCCGGGTCGAGGCCGCGGTGCAGGCCTCCCCCGAGCTCCGGGCCGAAGCGCAGGCACTTGCCGAGCTGATCGGGGAGGCCGTCGCCGCCGGCACCGAGGCCGTCGCCCCCGCCCCGGCCGGGCGGGACCGCCTGCTGGCGGCCGCCGCGCCTCGCCCCCGGCTGGCGGGGTTCATCGACCGGGTGGCCGCCTTCGTCGGGGTGACGCTTGAGCGGGCGGCCGCGTTGCTGGCCAGCGTCGACGCCCCCGATCGCTTCGCCCCCAGCCCCTGGCCCGGCATCGGGCTCTTCCACATCGAGCCCGGCCCGGCCTTCGCCGGGGCCGAGGTGGGCTTCGTGCGGATGGCCCCCGGCACCGTCTTCCCGCACCACGGCCACGGGGGCACCGAGATCAACCTCATCCTCCAGGGCGGCCTGCAGCTCGACGATGGCACCGTGCTGGGCCCGGGCGACGAGTACGGCGGCGAGCCCGGCGTCGAGCACCACTTCACCGCCCTGCCCGGCCCGGACCTCATCCTCGTGGCCGTGCTGCGAGGCGACCTCGTGTTTCCCCCTGCGGAGGGCTGAGTGGCCGTGATCCGCCCCGGCCAGCGCTGCCCATGTGGCAGCGGGCAGGGCGCTGCGCGCTGCTGCCTGCCGGCCCTGCGCGGGCGCCGGTGGCCCGAGACGGCCGAGGCCCTCATGCGCTCGCGCTACACCGCCTTCGCCGTGGGCGACCTGGGCTGGCTCGAGCGCACCCACGATCCCGCTACCCGGGGCGACTTCGACGCTGAGGACGTTCGCCAGTGGAACGCCGGCAACCGCTGGATTTCCCTCACGATTCTCGGCACCGAGGCGGGCGGAGTCGGCGACGACGCGGGGCGCGTCCGCTTCGAGGCCCTCTTCCGGCGGGCCGACGGCGAGCACAGCCTCCGCGAGGACTCGGCCTTCCGCCGGGTGGACGGCCGGTGGGTGTATGTCGACGGCGAGGCCCTGCCCGGCTGAGCGGGCCGTCAGTCTTCGCCGGCGGGCGGCAGATCCTCGGTGGGATCTGGCCCCGGTTCCCGCCGCACCACCCGCCCCTTGCGCCGCCCGATGCGGACCCGGTTGTCGATGGTCTTCATGGCCCGGCGGACGAGGTGGAAGCTCGCCAGCTCGGTGGTGGTCACCGTCGGCGCGGCGTCATCCGCATACACCCGGCACCGGATCTGGGCCCGGTCGTGCAGGACGTCCAGGTTGCGGGCGTGCAGGCCGATCCAGATGCGGCAGTAGTGGATCTCCTGCCCCGGGAAGACCGGCGTGGGGTGGTAGCGGAAGAAGAGGTAGGCGCCGGGCCGCTGGGTGAGCTGGATGTCCCCCGCCGCCAGCGTCCGCTCGCGGGCTGCGCCCGAGACCAGCAGCCGCGGCACCTCGATCTCGACGCCCACATGCCGGGCCAGGCGCATGCCGGTGTTGGCGATGAAGAGCTGCAAGCACACGAAGATGCGCAGGCCGCGGGGATCGCCCTCATCGGGCTCGGCCTTGCCGTAGGGGCCCACCCGGGCCACCTGCACCTCGGGGTGGCGGGTGCGCCGCAGGATGTCCTGGATGTGCACATGGCCCATGGGCCGCGACTTGCCGGCGATGCGCAGGTAGTAGCGGCGATCCCCCGCCATGTGGGGCGCCTCGGGGCTGCCGGGGATGTCGATCACATAGACCGCGCAGCCCTCGTCGATGAGGGAGTCGGGCCCGCTGCGCCGCACCTCGAACACGTTGAAGCCCCGCAGGGTGGGCTCCACGGCGTCGGGGATGATGTCCTCCAGCCAGGCGCGCACGCCGCCGCCCTTCAGATCCATGGGCACGCCGCCGTCGATGCGGCCGTCGTCGTCGACCCCCAGGAACAGGCGCCCGCCCGAGGCGTTGGCGAAGGCGGAGAGCTGCTTGGAGAGCAGGGCGATGAACTGCGAGGAGATCTTGCCCCCCTCGACCACGAAGCCGCGCCCCTTGAACTCCTGGAAGTCGTGCTCCCCCGCCTCGATCTGGCGGACCATCGCCTCGGTCCAGGCCTCGGGGCGGTCCTGCACGCTCAGCCCTCCACCGGGTGGCCGAGGGCCGCGAGGTCGAGCACGGTGTGGCTGACCTTGCCGCTGAACAGCGCCGTGTCGTCGTCCTCGGGGTGGGCGTGCACGGGCTCGGGGCGCTGGAACCGGAAGCGATAGACCCCCTCGGCCTCGGTGGGGCCGAAGAGCGACCGGAACCGCCGCTGGGCCGGCACCGTGCGCACCGTGGCCGCCTCGGCCGACATGCGCTGCGGGTAGTTGAGGTTGTGCACCACCGGCCCCTGCACCGGCGCGTCCACCAGCGCCCGGGCGAACGCCGCGGCGTGCTGCGCGGCCGCCCGCGCGGCGTCGGCCAGGTCACCGTCTACCCGGCCGTGGCTGGCGTGGATCTCGGCGAACCGCTCGCTCGGCAGGTGCATCGACGTCGCCACCGCGCGGTGCCCCTGCAGGGCCCCCTCGATGGCCCCCGCCACCGTGCCGGACCCCAGGATGAGCGGCAGCGTGACGTTCAGGCCGATGTTGATGCCCGAGACGACCACATCGGGCGGCGCGTCGAGCAGGTGGGCCAGGCCGAGCTGCACGCAGTCCGCCGGGGTGCCATCGATCGCCCACGCCTGGCAGCCGAAGGCGTCGCTCGCCGCCACCGCCACCTCGCCGCGGCAGGTCATCGCCCGCCCCACCCAGCTCTGCGGCCGCGCCGGCGCCGCCACGCGCACCTCGAAGTCGCGCTGCAGGGCCTCCACGAGCACCCGCAGGTACCACGACTGGATGCCATCATCATTGGTGACCAGGGCGATCGGTCGTGCCACGCCGCCTCCATTGCCGTCGAACCAGCCGCTCGCAGTATCGAGAACCCCAAGCAGCGGGTCAATCCGGGGGCCGACCGGCACGCCCGGGCTGCCCCGGAGGCTGCGTTTCGCATCCTTCATGCTACCGAAGGCTCCAGACGGAACACCCAGAGCAGCTCGACATCGGAGACCGCTTCCCGAGGTTGGGCGAAACGGACGTCGACCACCGAGAACGAACCCCGGAGATGCCGAAAATGGGCCTCAACCGCCGAAAGCGGTGTCCGAATGCCACGAATCGCAACGCTGACGGCCCGATCGGACGCCCGAGAATTCCGAAACTCCTGTCGACAGGCTCGGGGTGCATCTCGAGGTATCCAGATCGGCTGTCGACAGGCTCGGGGGGGCACCTCGGGAAGTCGGGGGAGTCGGTCGACAGGCCTGGGGGCATGTCGGGGTGTGGAAGGCGCTTCAAGGCCGCTCGCCGGTCTTGCGGCGCTCCGCGTTCCCGTTCAGGCCGTCCCGGCTGCCGCAGGCCTCCATGCGAATCGAAGGCCGCCACGGTGCTGGCAGCGGCGTTCCCGCATTGGCGGCCCCAGGCGCGCCCGTTGACCGGTCCGCAAGGTCTGCGATTGCAGCCCGGGGCGGCGGCCACCCGACGCCGGCAGCGCAACTACCTGCGGGGGCCGACCAGCACGACGGTCTCTGTCAGGGTCCAGGTCCAGCGGAGCTGTCGGGGATCTTCACCGAGGACGATCGGACCGCTAAAGTCGCCCGTTCGATCCAGGAGGCCGATCTCGGGGAACGCATCGAAATGCATGCTCCAATGGTCGCCATCCCTCTTCAGGACCCAGCTGCCGACGTCGCCGACGTGGCCCCCCCGAACGATCCGGCCATCCTCCTCAGTCAGCCTCCACCAGTCGCCGCTGGCCGCCAGCTCGACGCCGAAGTCGGTCTCGGTGGGCGGCATGAACAGGCTGGACGGCAGGCTGCCGAAGCAGATCCGCCAGGTCCCGGCGAGCAGCGCCATCGCCTGCTCTCGGTCGTCCGGGAGCATCGTTGGAGAGCCCACTTCATCACAATCCCCGAGGGGATAGGCGGCGGCCGTAGCGTCTGGGAAGACGAACCGCTGACCCGAGCCCGGACCTCGGGCCCAGAGCGCCCCAAGGGTTGCGAGTTGATGCGGTCCACAACCCAGGCGAATGACACCTCCACCCAAGCCCGAAATGCCATCAACATCATACAGCTGGATCGTAGCAGCCTCGCGGACTTCGAAGAGGCCGTGGTACCCTTCCAGCTCCGACGCTACGATTTGCCCCCCATCCTCGACCAAATAGGCCCACCGCCCGGCCTCGTCGAACTCGATGCCAGCGACCGGAGGATCCGAGACAACCCCCGTGCCATCAAGGCATTGAGTCCATCTGCCGACAAGCTCGGCCGCCAGCGTCTCTGGATCGACTGTCGAGAGATCAGTGGGCCGCGGTACACCAACGCAGGCGGGCGAAGGGAAGAGGTCTTCCTCCGGCCGTTCACACATCTCCACCGTGATCACCTCAAGTGGGCGTGCCGCGACGCCACCATCTCCAGGAGTCCTCGCGGCGTCATCGCAGCCGGGGAGTGAGGACACCATGGCCAAGGACACAAGCAGTCTAATCACCTTCCGGCTCGACCGATCCATCTGCATTCGTCCTCCACCCGATGGGCAGGCCCGTCAGGCCGGCCAAGGGCACGTCTACCAAGATGAAGTTGTTGGCAATTGGCGCCTGCGTCTCGGACAGTCCATGGGCGGCATCCACCAAGAGACCCACACAGAATCTCCCTCGGATTCCCATCCTGTTCAGCACCGGTACTCCGCCCCGACTCGGACGCCCGATCGTCGCCGGGACGAACGGTTCGGACACTGGCACACTGACGACCCCGAGCCGCTGATTTGTCAAGGTGCCTGCTGAAGACGGTAGGAGGCGAGGCCAGCCGGCGCAAGCGATGCGTCAGACTTTCTAAAAGCTCGTTTTTTTTAGATACTTGAGACGTGTCGACACAGCGGGGCCGGTGCGTAGACCTGGCCCGCGGACGGCGTGGGAGGGCACAGCACCGCGGTCGCCCCTGCAGGCGCCGGATACGCCAGGCGCTTCCGCGATGCGTTCGTGCCTTGGGGCCGCTCCAAGCGGTCCTCCAGAGCTCTCCCGGGCCGGTCGATCGTCGTTCCCGACGTCCCGCCCAGTCGATGGAGACGCCACCTGGGACGAGCGCAAGTCGCCGGTGTCCGGGCTTGCCGTGCGGGCCGAGGCCGTGCTGGCGCGCCTGCGCCGCAAGCCGCCCTGGGGAGTCCCCTCACCCGCCGTGGCCCATGCCGGTGCCGAGCAGGATGAGGTGGCGGGGCTCGTCGCCCAGCCAGCGGTAGTTCTCCACCCGCTGCGCCCGCAGGAAGATGCGCAGGGTGCCGCCGGGGCCGCGCCAGCGGGCGCCGACGTCGAGCTGGCCGTCCACGTCGAGGTAGGCCGGGGCGTGGTCGGCGTCGCGGTGGCCGATCAGGGTGAGCTTGCCCGCGACGTAGCCGGGCGCGAAGACGTCGTGGTCGGCGGCGACGGTGACGCCGCCCAGCAGGTAGTCGAAGGGCCGGTCCTGGGCCTTGCCCGAGAGGCGCGTGCCGCGGTCCCAGTACAGGCCGCCGTGCACGTGCAGGTGCGGGCGGATCCACTCGGCGCCGTAGACCTCGTAGGCCACCGTCTCGCGGTTCAGCACGGCGTCGGTGGTGTCAATGTCATGATTTGATTGATGAAAGGCGAAGACGCCCCACGCCTGGTCCCCCGGCAGTGGCCAGCGGACGCGCAGGCCCACCGGGTAGTGGACCTGCTGGGGCGAGATGCGGACGGGCGACTCGGGGGGCTGGTTGTAGCGCACGAAGGAGCGGACGTTGAAGAAGACGTCCAGGTGCCAGGTGGGCGCGCGCACGACCTCGACGTCGACGCCCAGATCGATGGTGCCCCGCAGCGGCGAGAGGCCGAAGTCGTGGGCGACCTCCGCGCCGGCGTCGAGCCGCGGGAGGAGCGTCAAGCTGAGCAGCAAGGGCAGCACCCGGATGGTGTACCATCCCCGACCGATGCGCGTCGCCCTCTCGTTGTGCCTGCTCGCCACCCCCGCCGCCGCCCGGCCGCTGCTGCTGGACCGGCCCGATCTGCACGCCCACTTCTGGGTGAGCTATGGGCTCTCGCTGACGCTGACCGAGGTGCTGGAGGGGCCGGAGCCGACCTGGGGGCCGGCCCTCGGGACCGGCCCCGCCCTGGCCATCGCCACCGGGGCCGTGGCCGCCATCGGCATCGGCAAGGAGCTGCTGGACGATCACGTGGACGCCGGCGATCTGACGGCGGACGCCCTGGGCCTGCTGACCCAGGCGGTGCTTCAGCTCACCGTCTCGTTCTGACGCTCCAGGAGGAGCACCACCACCCCCGTCTCGTAGAGCTCCTCGGCCAGCAGGAGGAGGCCCAGCATCCAGACGGCCTCGCTGCCGAGCCAGGCGCCGACGCCGATGACGGCGCCGCAGATCACGAGGAGCACCTCGCGCAGGCCGCGCACGAGCCAGAGCGGGGCGTCGGGGTGGTCGGGGTGGCGCAGGCCGCGGCCGAGCTGGCGCAGGCCTCCGGCGAGCAGCGCCAGGGCACCGATGGCGAGCAGGACGCCGAACCAGAGAGCGACGGCGATCATGGGCACCTCCGCGAGGGTCGCCCCGGGTCCGCAGCAAGCCCCGGGCCGCGCGCCGGGCGGCGGCGAGCGGGGCGATGGTCCGGGCCACCGTGGTGTGGGCGCCGCAGGCGTTGCAGGCCCGCAACGCCCGCGATCAAGAGCCCTCGTCCAGGGCGTCCAGGCACAGGTCGCAGAGCACCGGCGCCTGCCCCGCGCACAGGCGGTCCAGGGCCTCGGGCTCCAGGCAGATGGCGAAGTCGTCGAAGGCGCCGTCGCAGTCCGGGTCCAGCAGCAGGGTCTTCTGCACCAGCGGATCGGTGCTCAGGACGAGGGCCATGGGGCTGTCGTCGGGGGTGGCGGCCTGGGCCAGCCCCGGCCGGCCGTCGCACGTCGAGGCGATGGCCAGGCGGTGGAAGCCGGCGTCGAAGCGCCCCAGGGCCGCATCATCGACCCCGCCGGGGGTGTAGAGCAGGGCCCGCCCGGGGCGCCGCCGACGATGGGATCCCGGCCCGCGGTGAAGCCGTCATCGGCGTCCGTGTCGAGGTAGACGAGCAGCAGGCCCAGGCCGTAGCGACCGCCCGCGGAGCCCGGCTGCAGGACCGCGGCCGGCGGGGGCGCGTAGAGGCTGAGCTGGTAGCGCGCTGGGAAGCTGGCCACCACCAGGGCGAACTGCTGCACGCTGGGGGAGCCGCCGGCCTCGTCGGGGCGCGCCCAGAAGAGCCCGAGCCGCAGCTTGCCCGTGTCGAAGCGGGCCGCGCTGCTGCGCATGCAGCGCTCGAAGGCGTCATCGCAGGGGGGGCAGAAGTCGTCCTCGTCCAGATCGCACTGCCGATCGAAGCAGTCGAACCAGTCGCCCTCGCACTCGGCGGCGGCCAGGAAGTCGGCCCCCTGGGGCAGCTCGATGGGACCCTCCAGCGCCAGGAGGGGGCGGCCGCGGTAGGCGCCCCCCACCAGCGGGTCGCCGCACCCGAGCACCGCCGCCAGAAAAGGCAGCGTGATCCATGGCTTACGGTACATAGAGCGTCACCCCCAGCCCCCGGAGGGCACCGCGTCCAGGCCCAGGCTCCCGTCGCTCCGGCGCACGATCAGCCCGTCCATGCCGCCGAAGAGCGCCACCGACACCCCCGCCGCCGGGGCGAGCTCCAGCCGCGCCGTGGGCCCGGCCCGGCCCACCAGGCCCCGGCGGTCGGGGGCCTCGCCGGCCGTCTCGAACGTCTGCTGCACGCCGTCTACCCCGACGCGGACGCCCAGGCCGGCGGCCACGGGACCGAAGTCGAAGAGACGCAGGGCCGCGACATCCACCCCGACCAGATGCTGGGTGAGGCCGACGACGGCGTTCTGGGCCTCGGCGTAGCCGTAGACCGCCCGGGCCTCCAGGCTCAGGTAGGGCAGATCGACGCGCAGGCCGACGGCGCCCCGCCCCAGCACCGACTGGCCGTCCCGCAGGGCCCCGAGATCTCCGCCGCCACCAGGGGCCCGACGGCCGCGCGGCGCTCGCCGCTGATGCCCTTGCGCACCGCCAGGCCGTAGGGCACCGCCACCATGCCGCCCGGCGCGAGGGCGGTGGTCTGCCCGCCGGCGACGGTGGTCGTGGCCTCCAGCAGCCCCGCCTCGCCCCGGAAGCGCACGACGTAGGTGCCCGGCACCACCAGCACCTCGGCCCCCGCCTCGGCCGACAGCTCCACCACCTCGCCGCGCCCCTGGGGCAGCAGCAGCCAGGCCCCGGCCCCCGCCAGGCGCACGCGGCCGCGGCCCCCGTCGTCAGTCAGCCGCGTCACCGCCAGATCGTCGCGCCCCCGCAGGCGGAAGTCGTAGGTGGGGTGCTGGACGAAGCGCGCGCGGCTGGTCGTCCGCAGCGTCTCGGCGTAGGCGTAGCGGTAGGCCTCCGAGAGGGAGACCACCCGATCCCCGGTGGCGTCGGCGGCGCCGAGCAGGCCCGCGATCAGGTGGTGGCTGAAGACGCCGCCCTCGAGCTGATCGGACTCCTGGGCGTCCTCGCCCGCGGCCGAGCTGGCGATGATGGCCGTGCCCTCGCTGGCCAGGCGATCCTCGGCGTGGATCTCGAAGGGCTCGGCGGGCGCCGCCCCCTTGACCCGCGTCAGGGCCCCCGAGCGGCAGGCGTCCACCACCAGCACCGCCACCGTGGCCCCGGCGGCGTCCACCAGCCCCTTCAGGCCGGCCAGGGGCAGGCGCGAGCCGCCCAGGTGCAGGGCCTGGGCGTCGGCGTGGCCGCTGTAGTAGACGAAGAGCACCGTCTCGTGGCCGGCGGCCCCGGCGGCCGCGATGCGCCCGGCCAGGGGCGCGAAGGCCGCCTGCACCCGGCCCGCGTCGCGGCCCTTGAGGAGCGTCAGGTGCTCCTCCGGCACACCGGCGAACCCCGTGAGCACATCGGCGAAGCGGGCCGCGTCGCGCTCGGCGAAGCGCAGCACCACCTCGTCGGCCTCGCCCCGGTTGGCCCCGATCACCACGGCGAAGCGCGCCTCCCCGAAGGCCGCCCCGGCCCAGAGCAGGAGGAGCGCGAGGGCTCTCACGGCGCCCTCTTCTCGAGGTGGATGACCCGGCGGGCGCAGCCGGGCGGCGCCTGGTGGGCGGTCACGTCCTGAAGCCGGATGGGCGCCTCGCAGGCCAGACCGATGATCTGCTCGGTGCCCAGCCGATCGTCGAGGCGCACGGCCTCCCCCACGTCCGTCGGTCCGGTGGTGGGTCCGAAGGCGGCGGACGCCCCCGCCCCGCGCTGCGGGTGGCACAGATACACCTCGCCGGCCGCGTCCACCCCGGCGATGAGCACCTGGCGCGCCTCGGGCACGTGCAGGCGAAACCCGAGGCGATCGCCCGGGTGGACCACCTCGCCGTCGGCCGCCGGTCGCTGGCGAACGCCGTCGTGCACGAAGACCTCCAGATCGAAGCCGCCCTTGGCCCGGAAGCCCGGGTCCTCGTCGACGACGGGCGCGGGGCCCGTGCGAACCAGCAGCACGACGGCGGCCGCGGCCGCCAGCCCCACGGCGATCCAGGGCGCGAGCCGCGCGCGGGGCGCCCGGGCGGCCGGCACCTCGAAGCCTGCCAGGGCCTGGAGCCGGTCCCGGCAGAGGGCGCAAGTATCGAGATGATCACCGAAATCCGTCGCCGAGAGCTCGCCCGCGTGCAAGCGCTCGAGGGCGAGGTCGGTGGCGTGGCCGTCGCGGCGGAGCACGCCCTCGAGGGGGGGGCCGCTCACGGCGCGTCCTCCTGGCCGGCGGCGGCCCGGGCCTGGACCTGCAAGGCATCCAGCCGGTTGCCCACGGTGCGCCGCGACACGCCGGTGATCCGGGCGATCTCGGCGTGGGTCATGCCGTCGACGAAGTAGTAGGTGGCCATCAGGGTCGTCTCCTCGTCCAGCGTCGCCCAGAGCTCCTCCAGGAAGACTCGGGCCGCGGCGTCGGGGGCCTCGGCGGGGAGCAGCCAGGGCAGCTCGGCGTTGAGGGCCAGGGCGGCGCGCTGCCGGGCGCGATCCCGCAGGTGGTTGAGGCAGTAGCGCGTCGCGAGCTGGTAGAGCCAGGTGGTCGGCGAGGACTCGCCCCGGAAGCCATCCTGCTTCTCCAGCGCGCGCAGGAAGATGGCGTGGACGTGCTCCTCCGAGTCCTCCGCCGGGAAGAACCGGCGGACGCGGCGGTGCACCAGCCCGGCGTGCCGGGTGTACAGCGTCGCGAAGTCCAGCCCGCTCTCGGGCGACGGGCGGACGAACCGGAGGAGCGCGCCCAGGATCACCGGCGCGTCCGTCGCTCAGGGCACCGGGTGACCCGCGTCGCCGTCGTCGCCGTCGTCGCCGTCGTCGCTGCCGTCCTCACCGTCGTCACCACCATCACCATCACCGCCGTCCATCCCCAGGCCGTCCAGGCAGGCGTCCACCGCGTCGAAGCACGCCTCGGGATCGTCGCTCGCCTCCAGGCAGGCGTCCAGCCCGTCGAAGCAGGCCTCGCCCGCGCCCCACGCCTCGTCGAAGCCCTCGTCCTCGAAGTCGCCATCCAGGCCGGCGGCGCAGGCATCGGCCGCGGCCAGGCAGATGGCCTCCTCCTCGTCGTCCGCCGCGGCGGTCAGGCAGAGGTCCAGGGCCTGCTCGCAGAGGCCGGCGTCGGGGCAGGGGCCGTGCTCGCCGCCCTCGCCGTCCTCGTCATCCCACCGATCCTCGTCGTCCCACCGATCCTCGTCGTCCCAGCGGCCGCCCTCGTCCGCGCCCTCGTCGGCGTCGTCGTCGGCGTCAAAGCCCTCGCCGTCGGGCCCGTCCTCGGCGCCGAAGCAGGCGTCGAAGGCCTCGAAGCAGGCGTCCAGGGCGGCCTCGTCCTCGGCGGCCTCGATGCAGGCGTCGACGATGGCTTCGCAGTCCGCGGCGGGGGCGGCGCCCTGGTCCTGGCCGCCGGCGTCGGGGGCGGCGGCGCGGGCGCCACCTCGGATGGCGCTGGACCGGGCGCCCGTGTCGGGGCCGGCTTCACAGGCGGCGAGGGTCATGAGGGCGAGGCTGGCGGTGAGCAGGGTGCGCAGAGACATGGGATCCTCCGGGGGGTGCTTGACCCGGCGTCGTTGCCGGGCTCAATGGGTGGGACACCCCAGGGCGCCGCCGCGGCAACGCGGGATCACTTTTCTCTTTTCCCCTGTGTTTTCATCGGCCTGCGTCATGCGACCGCCCAGGTCTGCACGGGCTCGGCCTTGCCCTTGACCTCGACGGGCGGCAGGGCCTCCAGGTCGTCGACCTGCTCCAGGCACGCCCGGGTGGCGGCCGAGAGCAGCACCGGCCGGTGCATGGCCTTGGTGAGCGCCTCGATGCGGGAGGCCAGGTTCACGGCGTCCCCGATGACGGTGTACTCGCGGCGGCGGCTGGAGCCGATGTCGCCCACGACGGCGACGCCGGTGTGCAGGCCGACGCCCACCGCGATGGGGGCCTCCCCCCGCTCGGCCCGCGCGGCGTTGAAGCGGGCCACCTCCGCCTGCATGGCCCGGGCGCAGGCCACCGCGCGCTCGGCGTGGTCGGGCTGGTCCAGCGGCGCGCCGAAGTAGGCCAGGATGCCGTCCCCCATGAACTTGTCGAGGGTGCCGCCGTGGGCGAAGATCACATCCACCATCCGCGACAGGTAGTCGTTGAGGAAGGCCACGACGGCCTCGCTGGGCAGCCCCTCGCTCATGGCCGTGAAGCCGCGCACATCGCTGACCAGGATGGTGACGACCCGCGACCCCCGCCGGGCCATGCGAGGGGCGTCGTCGGCCAGCACCGCCGCCACCTCGGGCGAGAAGTACCGCCCCAGCCGCTCGCGGCGGGCCCGCTCCTCGGAGACCGACTCCACCAGGGTGCCGAGGCGCGCGACCAGGTAGCTGCACGCCGCCGCCACCAGCCCGATGGCCACGAAGGACACCACCGTCGACGCCAGCGGGATGCCGACCTGGAGCAGCAGCGCCGCCTCGAGGCACGAGCCCACCAGCCACTGCAGGGCCACCAGTCCGCGCTGGAGGTTCAGCGCCGCCAGCACCACCAGCAGCGCGAAGACGACGTTGCCGAAGGCCGCGGTGCCCTGGGCCGACCCCGCCTGGGTCGACTGCAGCAGGAGCACGTACGCCATGGGCGCGTCCAGCAGCGGCAGGGCCCACGCCAGCCCGCGGCCCGGCAGCCGCAGGCCCACCAGAAACAGCAGGCACGCCGCCGCCCAGTACCCGGCGAAGGCGGTGACGTCCGTCTGCCAGCTGGGCAGCGCCAGCACCGTCCCCAGCAGGAGCTGCGCCCCGAAGAACAGCGAGATGGTGGCGAAGCGCAGGGCGTTGAGGCGCCGCGCGCTGTGGAGCTGCTCGTCGCGCACGGCCTGGGCCAGGGTGGGGCTCATCGCGGCCGGGCGACCTCCATCGCCCGCGCCACCAGCAGCACCGCCAGATCGAGGTGGTGCTCGGGGGGCAGATCGGGGCCGAGGATCTGCTCCTGGGTGCGGCGCGCCAGCAGCCGGTCGTCGAACTTCGCCGCCTCGCACGCCCGCCGGACGGCGCGCACCAGCATGCCGAAGGCCCGCTCGTCCAGGTCGCGCAGGGCCGACGCCGAGGCAATGACGGGGCCGTCCGCCGTGAAGATGCGCAGGAAGCCCTCCGGTACTCCGTGGGGGTACGGCGGGCCCAGGGCTGGCCGTCGGGGCCGAGGGTGTCGTGGACCAGGGATCCGGGCGGCAGGACGCAGGGTGCCCCAGATGACGGCGCGGGCCTGCGCGCCCAGCTTCCGCTGCGCTCGCCGCTCTCCCCCGTCACCACCAGGGCGTCGCCCAGCACCACCAGCTGGCGGGCCCGCAGCGCCGGCGGCCAGGGGGGGCCCAGGACAAATCCGTGAAAGCCCGCGACCTCCAGCCGATCTCGGAGCTCATTCGCGGCGTACACGTCCCCGAAGCGCCCGACCACGGCCGGGCCATGACCAGGCACCTGGAGGCGATCCCCCGCACGACGCAGCGGCAGGCCGGCGGCCTCGCCGAGGCGGCGCGCGGCGCTGGTGGAGAACGGAGGCAGATCGACCAGGGCGGTCACGAACATGGCGGAACCATCGTAGATTCCCTGCGCTACGTCCAGGGGATCGCCGGGCCTCGCCCGGGGTATCCTCTCTTGAAGCCATCCAGGAGCTGATCGTGCGACTCGCACCCCTGATCCTCGCCCTCGCGCCCCTCGCCCTCGCCACCTCCGCGACCGCCTCGCCCTGGCTCCTGCGGCCCGGCGAGCTGGTGGTGGTGGGCCGCTACGACTTCGAGACCGCCGACCGGGAGTACCTGGACTCGGGCGGCCCCCAGGTCTACCCCCTCAACGGCAGGCTGAGCTCCACCACCTACGCCATCGACCTGCGCCTCGGCACCCTGCCCGACTTCGAGCTGCAGATCATGGTGCCCATCAAGGTGGTCTCGTACACGGCCGATCCCGTGATTCTCCTTGACGATCAAGGCGCTACGCCGGCCATCGACTTCTACCAGGAGAACATCATCGACCTGTCCCAGAGCGCGCGGGGGCTGGGGGATCTGGAGATCTCGGCCCGCTACCAGCTCTTCCGCCGGGCGCTGGTGGGGGCCCTGGAGCTGGCGCTGAAGACGCCCACGGGCTACGACCCGCCCGTCGGCACCTTCGGCGACCGGCCCCGCAGCGAGGAGGAGTTCGTCGCCAACGTGGGCACCTTCGTGCGCCCCGAGAACGTCCGCGACGACGTGACGCTGGGGGACGGCCAGCTCGACGCCAGCGTCGGGCTGCTCCTGGGCTTCGCCGCCCGGACGGGGACGTTCGCGCGCCTCGACACCGCCTACCGCCTGCGCTTCGGGGACGCCGCCGACCAGGTGGTCGGCCACGCCCGCATCGGCCAGCTCCTCCTCGGGCGGCTGCTCGTGTTCGGGGGCGTGGACGCCGAGATCGCCGTGACCGAGGGGGGCATCATCGGCGTGAGCGTCGCCGCGGAGGATCCGGGCCTGCCGGCGGCCGAGTACGGCGGCTTCGCCAACCTGGCCCTGCGCGAGCTGCGGCTGGAGCGCGATCGCGTCGGCCTCGCGGCCGGGGCCATCCTGCGCCTGACGGACGTGGTGGAGCTCAACGGGGCCTACGGGCACGTCATCTGGGGCCGCAACACGGCGGTCAGCCGGACGGTCTCGCTCGGCGTCGGCGTGCGCACCAGCCTCTTGCCCTGATCCCCACGGGGATCCCCCGCGCTCGGGCCCGCCTCCGGCGCGGCCAGGAAAGTGGGGGGTGACAACGGGCCCCCGGACACCCTACCGTGCTGCCCGAACTGGACCCCGACGAGCGCTCATGAAGATCCGGATCGTCTCGACCCTCAAGTCCCTGACCACCCCCCTCGCCAAGGCCCTCCGGGCTGCCGGCCACCGCGTCGAGCTCAAGCGCGCCAAGAGCGACACCTGCGCGCTGCACTACGCGGAGGGCTCGCCCCTGGACGCCCTCACCGGCCTGGTGGACGGCCTCAAGCCCCTGCTGCCCTCCGTCTCGCTGGTGCCCGCCATCGAGGGGGCCGACGCCGAGCTCTTCCTGGGCGACGAGAAGGAGCTGGAGGAGTGGGACGTCAAGCTCCACGCCGACTCCGGCGACTACGGCCGCGCCCTCCAGAAGAAGATCCTGGCCTTCGGCTTCGCTGACGACGGCCTCGAGATCGGCGCCCAGGCGGCCGACACGCTGGAGTATGGCGGGGCGACCCTCTTCTCGCGGCAGGTGGTGCGCTGGATCCTGGCCCAGGAGGGCATCCACAACGTCACCGAGAAGAAGCGGTGGGGCGACGGCGACAACGACATGTATGTCTACGTCCGCGAGCCCATCCCCGAGGGCGCCGACGTGCGCGCCCGCCTGCCCATCGTCATCGAGGGCGATGACTACGGCCAGATGTTCGCCCTGAAGGCGAAGCTGGTGGAGAAGGGCTTCGACTCGGTGGAGACGCGCTCCATCGACGACCGCGCCCGCCTGGAGTTCGGCTTCGCCCCCGGCGGCTTCGTGCGCGACGCCGAGTCGCTGACGGAGCTGCGCGGCATCCTGCAGACCGCGCTGGAAGACGCCCAGGTGGACGCCGAGCGCCACCCCCTCAAGACCATCGCCCACGAGGGCCGCGGCGCCCTCGTGCGCCTGCCCCTCGGCGCCCACCAGAGCGGCCGGCTGCCCTCCTACGCCGGGCGCTTCCCCGATCGCTGGGACATCGTCATCCGCACCGACGCCCTCACGGCGGTGGCCGAGCTGCGCGCCAAGCTGACGCAGCACGGCTACACCCGCGTGCGGTTCGAGGCCCTGCCGGCCAGCGCCCTGGGCTTCCGCGTCCAGCTCGGCGCCGCCATCGAGATGCCCGAGGTGGGCGAGTTCGTGAAGGGCGCCGTCGAGCGCACCCTCAAGGCCATGGGCGGCTCGAAGGATCTGGTCGTCCCCCTCAGCCCCACGCTGCCCACCGACGACCCCCGGGTCATCATCGAGCTGCCGATGGAGGGCCTCGACGAGGGGGGCCTCAAGCGGCGCATCCGGGCGGCCTGCGGCGACTGGGAGTTCTCGTTCAAGAGCCCCGACCACTCGAAGTTCGGTGATCTTGTTCGGGAATTCCGCGAGCTGAACTTCAAGGAGTTCAGCACCGACGAGGAGGCCGACGTCGGCGAGGCCCTCATCAAGTACGGCGGGGCCCCGGTCGCCCTGGTGGAGTACGTGGCCGGCATGGTGCAGAAGCACACCGGCCACCACCCGCGCCTCAAGAAGGAGTGGGACGACGACGACGACGACATCTGGGTGTACGTGCCCGTCGCCCACGCCGAAGTCGTCGAGGAGCCCGACGCGCCGGATCTGACGGAGTGGTTCGCGGATCTGGCCGCCCCCGAGGCGCGGCCCTTCATCGACATCGGCGCCAAGACGGTGCGGGTGGGCCACATCTCCCTGCCCCGCCGGCTCGATGGCGACGACGCCGCCCTCGTGCCCACGCCCGACGGGTTCACCCACTACTGCATCGACGGCCGCACGGCCGACACGCTGCTGCACGTGGCCGAGTCGGTGTCGCTGCGCGAGCCCTGCCTGCTGGAGGGCGAGACCAGCGTCTCGAAGACCAGCATCATCCAGTACCTGGCCATGCTGCTGGGCCAGCCCGTCGTGCGTCTGAACCTGAACGGGCAGACCGACACCGGCGAGCTGGTGGGCCGCTTCGTGCCCCGCGCCGGCGACGACGAGGGCCACCCCTGGCGCTGGCAGGACGGCCTGGTCATCGAGGCCATGAAGCGCGGCTGGTGGGTCGTCCTCGACGAGCTGAACCTGGCCGAGCCCCAGATCCTGGAGCGCCTGAACTCGGTGCTGGAGCGCATCCCCAGCATCATCATGACCGAGTACGACAACAGCCTGCTCGGCCCGGGCGGGGTGCCGGTGCACCCCATGTTCCGCATGTTCGGCACCATGAACCCGGCCGAGTATGCGGGCCGCTCGCCCCTCTCCCCCGCCTACCGCGACCGCTGGCGCGGCTACAAGTACGTGGCGGCGCCGGGCGAGGTGGAGTACCGGGCGATGCTCCAGTTCCTGGTGAGCGGCGTGCAGCCCGACGTCACCCTCTTCGGGGCGCCGTACACCGGCACCACCGTCGAGGCCCCCCTGGCGGTCCTCAACCAGGTCAAGGGCGTGGACCGCTTCCTCGCGGCGCTCGCGCGCTTCCACGCCGCCCTCGAGGGCGCCGTGGGCCGCACCAGCGGCGAGGCCATCCGCCTGGGCGGCCGCCGGCGCGACCGCTACATCTTCACCCGCCGTGGGCTGCTGGCGGTGATGGACTACCTGGCCGCCTCGGTCACGGGCCCGGATCCGCTGCGCAACATGCGCTCCGCCCTGGTGCGCTACTACGTGGGGCGCGTGTCCTCGGGCCGCGACCAGGCCGTGGTGCTCCGCCTGCTGGATGCCGCCGGCATCGGGCCGAACACCTGGACGCTGAGCGACGCGAAGGAAGGCAAGGACTGAGATGACCGGGCCGGGCGACACCGACGCCGCCATCCTGTCCACCCTCGCCGCGGGCCTGTGCCAGGACGCCGGCGTGGCCCTGGAGGTCCACCCGGACCGCTGGAGCTGGGATCCGGTGCGCCGTGTCATCAAGGTCCCCGCCAAGGACCTCGACGAGCACGGCCCGGACTACTGCGCCGGCATCCTGAGCCGCGAGGTGGGCCACTACTTCCTGGCCCGCCACCACCTCTTCGCCACGGACTTCCCGTCCACCATGGCCGCCGATGCCCTGCTCACGGCCCTCGACGCCCCCCGCGTCGAGCGCTGGATGCGGGCCCGCTACCCCGGCGTGCGGCCCTGGCTGGCCATGGTCTCCCAGCCACCGGATCTGATCCGGCCCGACCTGCCGGCCTTCGTGCAGTTCGTGCTGGCCTGCGCGACGGAGCACACCTGGCTGGGCCAGCCGGCGCGCACCCTCGACGACCGCGTCATCGAGGCGCTCGAGGTCACCCGGCCCGCGCGGCAGCTCTACGCTCGCATCGCGCCGCCGACCACCCTCGAGGCGCCCCAGACGCCGGCGCTCTACGAGCGCTACCGCGAAGAGGTCGCCCCCTTCCTGCTCAACCCGGCCTGGCTCCCGTCCCGGTGGGAGCAGACCGTCCAGCTCACCGCCCTCGACGCCCTCGAGGTGGCCGAGGAGCTCATCTTCCCCAGCGCCGAGCAGCTCCTCGGCGACGACCTCCAGCGCCTCGAGCGCTACTTGATGGGCGACCCCAACAAGCTGGCGGAGCTGCGCAAGATGCTGGAGGACGGCACCCTCCAGCTCGTCATCGGCGGCCACGACCAGCTCCCCTACCAGCAGCCGCCCGCCTGGCTGCAGGCCCTCGCCCAGGAGCTGCTCGACGCTGCCATCCGGGGCGACCGCCCCCTGGCCCTCATGACGTCGAGCCGCGTCCAGCAGGAGCGCGCCGGCTGGCACCGCCTGCCCGACTTCGACGACCCCCTCGACATGGACTGGCGGCCGGCCGGCAGCTACGACCTTGCCCTCAGCCAGATCAACGCCCAGGTCCACCAGCTCGCCCGGCACCTGGGCGAGATCCTGCGGCCCCGCAAGCGCCTGCGGGAGCGCTCGGGCTACCCCAGCGGCCGCCGCGTCGACATGCGCAAGGTCATGCAGTTCGAGGCCGACCCCCGCCGCTACAACGAGCTGTGGATCCGCAGCAGCATCCCCGACCGCCGCAGCGTCGCCATCTCGCTGCTCGTCGACCTCTCCGGCTCCATGCGCGGGCAGAAGAGCCGAGCCGCCCTCCTGGGCACCATCCTGCTGGCCGAGACGCTGCACTCTCTCGAAATCCCGTTTGCGATCAACGGGTTCCAGGACGTGCTCATCCCCCTGGCCGACTTCGGCGAGGGCCTGGTACCCGAGACGCGCAAGAACATCGCCGAGCTCGTCCAGGAGGTCATCGGCACCCGGCGGGGCGGCAACAACAAGCCCAACTACAACGACGACGGCCCCTGCCTGCTGGCCGCCGCCGACCAGCTCATCGCCCACCCCGCCAGCCACCGCATCCTCATCGTGGTCAGCGACGGGCTGCCCGAGGGGCGCCACTCCGACGTCAACGACCTGAAGAAGGCCGTCCTCGTGTTGAAGGATCCCGACGTCCCCGTCGAGCTCATCGGCCTGGGCCTGGGCCCCAACACGGGCCACGTCACCCAGTTCTACCCCGAGGCCCGCGCCAACATCTCGGTGGACCGCTTCAGCACCGAGATCGGCAACCTGATCGAGAAGATCGTCCTGGAGTAGCCGGGCCACCGACCGGGTGGCCCGTCCGTCAGCGGCGGGCCGCTACCGGCGATCGAACACGTAGAAGATGCCATCGCGCTGCGCCCAGAGCTGGTCGCCCACGGCGTAGATGGACTTCAGGATGTCGGTGCAGCCGGTGTCGATGCGGAAGACCACCGCCGCGTCGGCCCCCATCGCCGCGGGATCCGTCTTGAACTCGGCCAGCCACGTCCCGGCGGGCACCGGCGTGACCTCCTCCTTCTTCGGCTCGCAGCGCGACGCCCCGATGCGGACCTCGTCCTTCTTGATGCTGGCCACGCCCCCCGGCTTGAGATCCATGCGGGGCAGCATGTGCGAGGGCGCCTCGGCCAGCCGCGTCACCCGCCAGCCGCCCGCCAGCGTCGCCAGCGAGGCCATGCCCAGGTGCGCCGTCACGGCCCCGTCGGCCCGGCCGTGAACCACAGCTTGCCCCCGGCGCAGACCATCGCCTGCTCCCGGCCGGCAGGCACTCGGGCCCTGGTCCGCCACGTCGCCAGCGTCACCCCGGCGGGCAGCGTCACCTCACCGATCGTCAGCCCGCCGGCCTCCTTCAGGTTCAGCGAGATGCCCCGCACACCGCCGGTGCGCCCGGCCTTGATGGCCAGCGGCCCCGCCGTGAAGTCATGGGACTTTACCTTGCTGCCATGCTCCCCCGTGCTCGATGCCCAGCTTCCCGGCCAGGGGGTTCGGATCATCCCCCAGCTTCACGGCGACGGCCTGCTCTCCGATGGTCAGCCCGGTGATCCCGACCCCGGGATCGACCGTGGGCGCCGCGAGGGCGGGGGTGGTGAACAACGCACAGACAACGACACGACGCAGCATCATGGTGACTCCCAGCCAGACCGGGCCAGCGGTGCCCCGCCAGCACAACCGGCGGAGGTGTACCACATCTGGGCCCGCCGTGCCTCACGGCCGGGTGCGGAGGCGCCCGGCGACGAGGTATTCTGCCCCCATGCGCACGCTCTCCTGCTGGTGTTCCTGGTGGCTTGCGGTGACCCCGAGGCGGGGCCGGCGTCGTTCTCTCCCTCCCCCGATGGCGGCTCGCGGGCCGACGCCGAAGCGCCGTGGGCGGACGCGACGGCGCTGGACGCCGAGGTGGGCGCCGACGCGCGGGCGGACGCGGCCGCGTGGTCGCGGACGGGGGCCGCCGATGCGGCGGATGGGCGGTACCCGACGCGGCCTCGCCGGTGGACGCCGCGCCGCCGCCGCTCGACGCGACGCTGCCGCCGCCCGACGCGGGTGCCTGGGGCCCGTGCGTGGCCAACGGGCAGCCGGGCGAGTGCCTGGACGTGGGCGACTGCGCCGGGGTGCCGGTGCCGGGGTTCTGCCCGGGGCCGGCGGAGATCCAGTGCTGCGTGGCGGCGCCGATGGGCTGCGACCCCGACGCGCGGCCGGTGGGGCCGCTGGACGAGGCGCCCGGGGACGCCGGGTGCCCGCCCGGGATGGCGGCGGTCGCGGGCTTCTGCGTGGATCGCTACGAGGCCGCGCTGGTGCAGGCGGATGGGATGCCCTGGTCGCCGTACCAGTGGCCGGGGGTGGCCGAGGTACGGGCGGTGTCGGTAGCGGGCGTGGTGCCCCAGGGCTACATCGACGGGGTGGAGGCGGCGGCCGCCTGCGCGGCCTCGGGCAAGCGGCTGTGCACCGATCAGGAGTGGCTGCGGGCCTGCCGGGGCGCCGAGGAGCGGCTGTGGCCCTGGGGCGACGACCGCCGCCCGGGGACGTGCAACGACGCCCGCGCGCAGCACCCGGCGGTGGAGCTCTTCCCGGGGGATCCCAATCCTTTCAACCACTTGCAGGACCCTTGCCTGAACCAGCTCCCCGCCAGCCTGGCGGCGACGGGGGCCCACCCCGGCTGCGTGACGCCCGAGGGGGTCTTCGATCTGGTGGGCCACCTGCACGAGTGGACGGCGGATCCGGCGGGCACGTTCCGGGGCGGCTTCTACGTGGACACGGAGCGCAACGGGCCGGGCTGCACGTACCGGACGACGGCCCATGACCGGCCCTACTGGGACTACTCCACCGGGTTTCGCTGCTGCGCAGATGCCTTGCCCTGAGCCCGGGGCCTCGGGGTAGAACAGCGCCTCCCCACTGGAGGACCGCCATGACCCCGCTGCTCGCCGTGCTCGCCCTGTTCGCCCCCGTGACCCCCGACGCCGCCTGCGAGGCCACCTGGGCGAAGTCGCAGAAGCCCGCCGCCGCCGAGACGGAGCGCTGCCTGCGCCACTTCCTGGGCTATGCCTACGGGGCCGGCTGGGACGCGGAGGCCCTCACCCTCGATCCCGGCTACGGCCACCCCATCGAGAAGAAGTACCAGAAGGCCGATCTGCTGCGGATGGCTGGCCATGTGCGGGCGGTGTGCTCCGACGCCAGCAACGCCGAGCTGCCCTGCACGCGGGCCATCGAGTTCTTCGAGGGCATGGCGGGCCGCAAGACGTCGCTCTTCGAGGACGTGAACCTGGGCAGCTTCGAGCCGCTGCTGGTGAAGGTGCTGGCCGGGCAGCCGCTGGATCCCGACGAGCTGTTCGTGGGGCACCCCGATCTGAAGTGGTCGGCCCAGACGCTGCGGACGCTGCGCAACGCGGCCTACGCCCGGCATGGCTACCTGTTCAAGGATGCGGATCTCAACGCCTTCTTCTACGACGCCCGCCCCGAGCCGGCCGCGGGCCTGCCCCTCAAGCGGGGTACGTCGAAGGACGTGAAGCTGTCGCCGGTGGATGGCGAGAACGTCCGGCTCATCAAGTCCCTGGAGTAGGCGCCCCGTCGAGGGCGAGCAGGCCCCGCAGGCGCCACCGCCACAGCAGGCGGTCGGTGAGGTCGGCGAGGAGCGACCGGCGCAGGTGGGCGACGGGAGAGAAGAGGGCGCCGGGCTCGGCATCCACGGGCAGGCGGGGCAGGACGGGCTCGTTCATGATGACCTCCAGTCCGTGTGACCACGCTGGGCCTGCGGGTGTTCCCGGGTGCCCGAAACAGGGCAAATTCCTGCTATCGTGGCGCGAGAGGGCGAAGCGAGAGCGAGGAGGTGCCCATGGGCTTGTTCAACCGCCTGGGTCGAGTCACCGGCCGTGTGGCTCGCGAGAAGGTCCGCTCCGTCTTTGACGGGCGCCGCGATGAAGATGAGGACGACGACGGGGACGACGACGACGCCATCCTCGCCGCCGAGGCTGCCCGGGACGCCCAGCAGTCACCCCTGGCCCGGGCCCGCCGCGGCGTGCCCGCCCCCCAGCCCACCGCGGCCCCGCCGACGGACGCCCCGGCGGGCCCCACCCAGGTGCCGCGCCCGGACGGCGGTCGCCGCAGCCTGTAGGCTCAGAAGCCGCGCCCGCCGCCGACGATGAGGTGGGCGCCGAAGCGCTCCTCGATGTCCTCGGATCCCAGGCGCTCCCACGCGAGCAGCTCGCTGGGCCAGGCGGCCAGGACGCCGTGCAGGACGACGCCGCCGCCGAACGCCCCCGGCGCCACCGGGTGCTGGCCGCCCAGCAGCACCAGCAGCCGGAGCTCGCGCACCACGCCGCCGCGGGCGCTGTAGCCCCCGCAGTCCAGGCTGTTGGCGCAGTGCGAGTCGTAGTGCTGCACATGGGCCTCGTCGCCCAGCGTGATGAAGGCCCCGGCCGCCAGGCCTCCCCCGTCGGCGTCGGTGCGCATCGCGCCGGCCCGCGCACGCCAGCCGCCGCTCAGGGGCACCAGCTCGCCCGCGGCCTCCAGGGCGATGGCCTCGCCCTCGGCCTCGCGGGCCTGGTAGCGCAGGCCGCCGCCGAGCCCCTGGACGGCCGCGTGCGCTGTCAGCTCGACGCCGCCACCGACGCCGACCCGCACGTCCAGCAGGGTGTTGCCGAACAGGAAGACGGGCACCGGCACGAAGAAGAGCGGCTCGATGCGGGCCCGGCCCGCCGTGTTTCCGGACGAGCCGCCGACGGCGCCCGGCGCGTAGCCGTACAGCGTCGTGGTCAGGCCGATGTGCACCTCGCCCGCGTCCCCCACCCGGCCGGAGCGCAGGGGGACGCCGGCGTGCATGCACCCGGTCAGGGCGGCGGCGGCGATGAGCAGCATGCGAGTCATGGCGCACTCCTCGGTGGTCGGTCCAGGCGCTCCCCTCCCCGGGAGCATCCCACGGCGGCGGAGCAGGTGGGTCATGGGGCCATCATGGTCGCGTCATCGGTTCATCCGGCCATGCAAACCCTGAGGCGATGCGCTATCTTGCGGCCCGACGACCATGCGGAGGACGCCATGAACGCGACGGTGGACACGGGCAAGGTGGTGGCGGGCGTGCCGGCCTGGTGCAGCTTGCGCGACCGGTTCTCGAGGACCGCACGCGCTCCGTCGCCTGGCGGCGGGCTCGACGGCATCCTGCGGTTCCTGGCAGAGCGGCAGGCCGAGATCGAGGGCGCCCTGAAGGCCGACGTGGGCAAGAGCTACTTCGAGTCGTTCACCACCGAGATCAACTTCTCGGCCGAAGAGGCCCGCCACGCCCGCAAGCACCTGCGCCGCTGGATGGCGCCCGAGCAGGCCGCGGTGCCGATGATCGTGCAGCCCGGCAGCGCCCGCATCTACAAGGATCCGCTGGGGGTCGTGCTCATCATCGCCCCGTGGAACTACCCGTTTTCGTTGGCGATTGGCCCGCTGATCGCGGCGGTGGCGGCCGGCAACTGCGCGGTGATCAAGCCCTCGGAGGTGGCCCCGCACACCTCGGCGGTCATCGCCCGCTGGCTGCCCGAGTACGTGGATCCGACCTGCGTGAAGGTGGTGGAGGGCGGCATCCCCGAGACGACCGCCCTGCTGGAGCAGCGCTTCGACCACATCTTCTACACGGGCAACGGCAGCGTGGCCCGCATCGTGATGGCGGCCGCGGCGCGGCACCTGACCCCCGTGACGCTGGAGCTGGGCGGCAAGAGCCCGGCCTATGTGGACGAGACGGCGGATCTAGACGTGGCGGCCCGGCGCATCTGCTGGGCCAAGTTCACCAACGCCGGGCAGACGTGCGTGGCGCCGGACTACATCCTGGTGAAGGCCAGCGTTCACGACGCGCTGGTCGCGAAGCTGGGCGAGACGCTCAAGAGCTTCTACGGCGACGACGCCCAGCAGAGCAGCGACTACGGCCGCATCGTCAATGCGCGGCACGTCAAGCGCCTGGTGGCCCTGCTCGAAGGCCAGACCGTCGCCCATGGCGGCCGGGTGGATGCCGACGATCTCTTCATCGAGCCCACGATCCTGACCGGCGTGCGGCCCGACTCGCCGATCATGGGCGACGAGATCTTCGGCCCGCTGCTGCCGCTGCTGAAGATCGAGGGCCCCGAGGAGGCCATCGCGTTCATCAACGGGCGCGACAAGCCGCTGGCCCTGTATGTGTTCTCAGGGGACAAGGGGGTGCAGGAGACCATCCTGGCCCACGCAGCTCCGGCAGGGCGGTGATCAACCACGCGGTGATGCACCTCGCGCCTGCCCCGGCCTGCCCTTCGGCGGCGTGGGCCCGAGCGGCATGGGGTCCTACCGGCAAGTTCGGGTTCGACACGTTCACCCACCAGAAGGCCGTGCTGAAGAAGCCGACCTTCGTGGATCCCGACCTCGTCTACCCACCCTTCACCGAGAAAAAGGTGAAGTGGGTCAAGCGGTTGCTGTAGATCTGGGCGCCCGCGGGCCGCTCAGGGTAGCAGGCAGACGACGGGGAGCGGCACCAGGCACTCCTCGTCCAGCCACGTCCCGCCCTGGCTCACGTCGATGGCCGCGCAGTTCTGATCGCTGTCCCCGTTGGGCTGGCCCGGCGTCCAGGGGATGTCGGCCACCGTCCGCCCCACCAGATCCACGAAGCGGCCGTCCTCGCCGCCGTCGTTGGCGCCGATCCACCACTGGGTGAACTCGAGGGTGGTGGCGACGGCCGCGATGGCCTCGCGATCCTCGGCGCTGACGGGGATGCCATAGGTGCCGCCCTGGCGGGCGCAGGTGCCGTGGCCGTCGAACCAGGCCTGGGGCGCCGCGCACAGGGCGTAGCGGCCGCCGGGCGCCGCCACCTCCACGCAGTCGCGGCAGATCTCGTCCTCGTCCACGCGGCCGTCGCAGTCGTCGTCGCGCTGGTTGCAGCCGTCGGCGGCCCCGGGGTGCACCTGGCGGTTGAAGTCGTCGCAGTCGACGCAGGCGCCGTGGCCGTCGCGATCCCGGTCGTCCCCCTCCGTCTCGCCGTCCCGGCACGCCAGGCCGCGCTCCACCACGCCCTCCAGGTACTCCCGGCGCGGCGCGAAGAAGTCGCGCATGGCCTGGAGCGCCGGGCCGCGCTCGGTCTTCTCGAAGGGCAGGTTGGGGTCGGCGGCGAAGGCCTGCGCCGTCTGGCGTGCATAGAAGTCGACGCGCCGCCGCAGCTCGGCGGGGTCGTAGGCCGGCAGCATGCGCGCGATCTCGCCGATGAACTCCTCGCGCCAGGCACGGTCGGCCATGGCCAGGCGGAAGTGGTCGGGCCGGCCGGTGCCCACCGGGTCGAGCTGGGGGTCGGGGGACGTCAGCGGGGTGCTGTCGAAGGTGATGTCCATGTCATGGGGGATGAACACGAAGCCGCGGCCGGGCTCGTCATACAGGTAGAAGTTGTGGTTGCAGCACCAGTAGCCGTCGCGGTGGGGCAGCATGGCCTCGCCGGCCCAGCCGCCGAGCATCTGCCGGCGATCGATGAAGGTCTCGAGCTCCTCCAGCGTGCGCGTGGCGTACAGGGCGTCGCGGCGGCTGACATCGGCCTCGGCCTCGTTGGTCTTCAGCTCCTGGCCGTACTTGTAGAGGTTGCCCTCGGGATCCTCGAAGTTCCGCTCCAGGAACTCCTTGTCGACGTGCTCCTTGTTCACGTACAGGCCGTACATCTGGCCGTTGACGATGAGCACGGCGTTGTTGGCGCAGGCGGCGGGCAGGCCGGCCTCGCGCAGGAACGACAGCGCCACACGCTCCCGGATGATGCTGCGGTCGTACCACGGTGCGTCCAGGTTGATCTTGCGCAGGCCGTGGAAGCGCTTCGAGCGGTCATACTCGCGAAACGAGATGACGAACTGCATCTTGGGCTCGACCCACGCGAAGTGCGGGTTGGCCTTCAGGCGGATCATGGCGTCGCCGACGATCTCGTCGCCGTACCGGAAGGTGCGCAGGGGGTGGTAGGGCTTGAGGGGCAGGCCCGCCGCCTCGCGCTCCCGTGGGTGCAGGAACTCGTCGCGCATCGCCTCCCACTCGGCCGGATCGATCTCGACCTGGAAGACGGGCAGCAGATCCTGGCGGTAGAGGTCCGGGCAGGTGTCGTCCACGTCGCGCAGGCCCCCGTCGGGGCCGGCGTCGGGGGGCGCGGGCGGGCCGAAGTCCACCACCCGCACCACGCGGCCGTCGGGGCAGTCCAGGCAGGCGTCGGCCGCCGCGTCCAGGCCGCCCTGGTCCGCCACGGCCGCGTCGGGGGTGGGCGCGGCCGCCCCGCCCCCGTCATCACAGGCCCCCAGGAGCGCCACGAGGGCGAGCAGTCCACCAGCGGTTCGTGTCTTCATGGGTCCAGGGTAGCGGCCCGACCCGGGCGACGAAAGCCGGACGCCGTGCCGGGCCGCCCGGGCCGCCGTGCGCGGCCCGCCCGGCCCCGGATTCCCAGCGAAATCAAGACCTTGGCGCCGCTCTTCGCCGGCGCGCTGCAATGGGGGCAGCGTGGCGGCAGCCCGCGGGGTAGACTGCCCCGTCTGCTGGGACTGCGGAGACTCCATGCACCTGTGCCGCTTCGCCGCCGCGCTCCTTCTCCTCGGCTGCTTGCCCGACGACGCCCCCACGGGGCTGCGGCGCACGCCCGACGGGCACGGCCCGGTGGTCCGCTTCCACCTCCAGGCCGGGGTGCTGCCGTTCCCCAACGACCTGCTCGCCCGCCCCGATCCCCAGACCCAGACGGGGCGGCGCCTCAACGTCTCGCTCCAGGTGGCCACCGAGTCCGAGAAGCGGCTGCGGCGCGCCGCCCTCGATCTGGACGGCTTCGGGACGTTCTCGCCCATCACCGTGAGCTTCGACGCGCCCCTCGACCGGGTCGCCCTGGCGGGGGCGGGCCGGCCGTACGCCGATGATCCCGCCCTGGTGGTCGACCTGACGCCCGGCCAGAGCTTCGGCGAGCGCATCCCCCTCGACTTCGGGCGCGGGGCCTTCCCCCTGACGCTCCCCGACACCGCGCCGCGCTTCCCGCTCGATCCGCGGGCCGGCGAGGGCAACCTGGTGCTCGAGACGGTGGACGAGGATCGCGACGGCGACGGGGTGCTCTCGCCCCGGGAAGACACCGATGGCGACGGGGTACTGGACGTGCCCGACACCGTCACCCCGGGCGGGGATCCGGTGACCGATCTGGCCACCTTCTACGAGGGCGAGACCAGCACCCTCATCCTGCGGCCCATCCTGCCGCTGCGGCCGGGGCACCGCTACGCCGTGGTGCTCACCGATCGGGTGAAGGGCGTGGACGGCGCGCCCGTGCGCTCGCCCTTCGCGTTCGTGCACCACACGCGGCAGACGGCGGCCCTGGCCGAGCTGCCCCAGGCCCTGGGCCCGCACGGCGTCCGCCTGGACCAGGTGGCCTTCGCCTGGGTCTTTACCACCCAGAGCGCCACGGCCGAGCTGGGGGCCATCCACCAGGGCCTGCACGGCCAGGGACCCTACGCCACGCTGGAGGCCCAGTACCCGCCGGACGTGAGCGTCGATCCGGTGCTGGGCGCCGATGTGCCCGAGGCGGCCCTCCTGCGCACGGATCGGCTGATGAAGCTCGTCCAGGCCATCACGCCGCTGGTGCTGCCCGAGGTGGACGCGGAGTTGCTGGCCGCCTCCTACGCCGACGTCGCCTACCTGGTGGCCGGCCGCTTCGTGACCCCGAACCTCGTCGTTGAGGCCGTCGGGCGGTTCCAGCTCGATCCGACCGCCCGCACGGATCGGGTGACGGTGGTGGGCGAGCAGGTGCCGTTCTGGTGCACCGTCCCCACCGCCTCGGAGGCCCACCGCCCGCCCTTCCCGGTGGTCATCTACGCCCATGATCTGGGCCAGAGCCGCCTGGAGAGCCTGCGGTTCGCCGGTGTCCTGGCGAGCTGGGGCCTCGCCACCTGCGCGCTGGATCTGGTGGATCACGGCGTCGCCATGGACGAGCCGCTGCGCACCACCATCCTCCAGGCCCTGGGCTCGGGCGACAGTGCAAACCAGGATCCTTCACCTTTTCCCCAGGTGCTCGTCGGCCTGCGGGCCGAAGGATCGCGACAGCGACGCGGCCGGGTGGAGCCCGGCAGTCGCATCTTCAGCCTCGACGTCCTGCACAGCCGCGCCCAGGTGGCCCAGTCGGCCATCGACGTGATGCAGCTCGTGCGCGTGCTGCGCGCCTTCGATGGGACGCGGCGCTGGAGCCACATGGCGGGATCGACAGCATCTGTGGCCGGCGACTTCGATGGCGACGGGCGGGTGGATCTGGGCAGCCCGACGACGCCCATCCACCTCGCAGGCTTTCCAGGTTCGGGGGCATGGTGGCGGGCATCGTGGCCGGCCTCGACGAGGACGTCGGCAGCTTCGCGCCCATCGCGGCGGCCGGCGGCTTCGCCGACATCCTGCAGCGCGGCGGCCTGCCGGGCATGGACGAGGAGCTGCTGCTGCCCATGCTGGGGCCCTTCATCGCGGGGTTCCCGAGCACGTCGAAGTTCACGGAGGTCACGGTCATCGCCCCCAGGGCGGCGACGACGACGATCCGGCCGGCGTGCCCATCGCGCGCCTGCCCCGCTGGTGCCCGGTGATCGCGTCCGCCTGACCAACGGCCTGGCAACGGGGTGGTGCGGCAGGCCGTGGTGGACAACGCCGGGGCCTTCCGGGTGGCCGTCCCCGTCAGCGGGCCCGAGGGCGTGCTGCCGGTGGAGCCGGAGGGGCCCCGCCCCCGACGCCCCGCCCCCGGGCGATCCGCTGCTGTAGGTGTTCGATGTGTCCGGGCCAGCCCCGCAACGTCATCGATCAGTTCGAGCGGGAGGTGGTGTACCGCGGGGTGGTGCACGCCGCGGGCGATCCTCTGGTCGCGCTGGTGGCCGGGTGGGGCCTGGGCCGCCAGACGCCGGCCTTCCGCCAGGCCCTCGACATCCTGCAGGTGGCGTTCGAGGCGGCCGATCCGTGAACTTCGTCCGCGATCTGGCGGCCCGCAAGCCGAGCGCTGGTCATCGCCACCCTCGGCGATCCCCAGGTGCCGGTCTCCGCCAGCCTGGCCCTCGCGCCCGGCCGGCCTGCTCCCGCTGGAGACGCCGGCCCCCGGGTTCGAGGCCCCGGCCGACGCCATCCTGGCCGAGCACGGCGTGGGCGAGGGGGTGGCGCGGGTGCGGCCGCTCGTGGATCCGAGGCCATCGGCCCGCCGGCGCTGCGCCTGCCCCGCACGGATCCGCCCTTGATCATCCAGTCGGCGGATGGGCGCTCGGGGGTCCAGCTCATCCCCGTCTCGGCCGAGGGCGCCCATGGCGTGCGCGGGCCGAGCAGGCTTTGCTGTCGGGGATCCTGGCGCTACGTGGCCAGCCTGCTGGGGGCGCTTCTTCAGCACCGGCCAGCCCAGCCGACACCTGCCTGTACACGGGTCGGCGCCGCGCGACTGCTGAAGGCGCGCGGCCAGCGCTACCAGCCGGCGGACTTGCACGCGGAAAGCGCTTGTGCTTGGTGAGGAAGTCGCCCTCGTCGAACTGCGCGGGGGTCAGCTCGCGCACGCCCTCTTTCCGTCGCATCTCGATGATGCGGGTCGCCACCTGGCTGACCATGTTGCGGTCGTGGGTGACGAAGAAGGCGTTGCCCTCGTGAGAGCGCCGGGGCCTCGGTCAGCGACGGATGGCCTCCAGATCGAGGTGGTTGGTGGGCTCGTCAGGATGAGCACGTTGGGCTTGAGCAAGCATGAGGCGCGCGAGCAGCAGGCGCACCGTCTCACCCCCGGAGAGCACCTTCGTCGGCAGAAGGGCTCCTCCTTGGTGAAGAGCAACCGCCCGAAAAGACTACGGATTTCCTGCTCGTTGATCTCAGTTGTTCCAGTTCCAAAGCCAGGCGTGGGCCGTGGTGTCGGACTTCTCAGCTCGCCGTGGTCCTGGGCGAGGTATGCCGAACTGAGGCTCGTAGCCCCAGTCCACCGAGCCATCGTCAGGGCGGATCTCGCCGAGCAGCATGCGCAGCAGCGTCGTCTTGCCCACGCCGTTGCGGCCCACGATGGCCACCCGGTCGCCGCGGAAGACGTTGAGGTGGAAGTCCTCGCAGATGACCTGGTGCTCGAACTGCTTGCTCAGGCCGTCCACCGAGAGCACCTGCTTGCCGCTGGGGCGCTTGAGCTCGAAGCGGATGAAGGGCCGCTGGATGTTGGAGCGCTTCAGATCGGCCAGCGCCTTGCGCTCGCGATCGAGGCTCTTCTCGCGGCTCTTCACCTGGCTGGCGCGCGAGCCCGCCCGGAACCGCTGCACGAACTCCTGAAGCTGCGAGATGCGCTGCTGCTTGGCGTCGTTGGCCATCTCGAGGGAGGAGCGGGCCTTGGCCTTGGCCTCCACCATGTCGTCGTAGTTGCCCGGATAGACGATGATGGTCTCGTAGTCGATGTCGGCGATGGTGGTGCAGACCTCGTTGAGGAAGTGCCGGTCGTGGCTGATGACCACCAGCGCGCCCGTGTACTCCTGCAGGAACTCCTCGAACCACCGGATGCTCGCCAGATCCAGGGCGTTGGTGGGCTCGTCGAGCAGCAGCGCCTCGGGCTGGCCGAAGAGCGCCTGGGCCAGCAGCACGCGCACCTTGTCGCCGCCCTGCAGGCTCGCCAGCTTCTGCTGCTGCACCGCCGCCGGCACCCCCAGGCCCTCCAGCAGCTCCTCGGCCTCCGCCTCGGCCATGTAGCCGTCTTCTTCGGCGATGACCATCTCGAGCTCGCCCAGCCGGACGCCGTCGTCGTCGCTCAGGTCGTCACCGCGGGCCAGCAGCTCCTCCTTCTCGGAGATGGCCTGCCAGAGGCGGTCGTTGCCCATGAGCACCACGTCGATGATGCGGTGCTCGTCGAACAGGTAGTGGTCCTGGCGCAGCACGCCCAGGCGCTTGGGGCGACGGACGAAGCCGGTCGTCGGCTCCAGGTCGCCGGCGATGCACTTCATGAAGGTGGACTTGCCCGAGCCGTTGGGGCCGGTCAGGCCGTAGCGCTCCCCGGTGTTGAACGTGACGTTCACGTTCTCGAACAGGATCTGGGGACCGAAGTTCATCGAGACTTCGCTGACGGTGATCACGGGCGACTCCTCTCCTGGTGCCGGCTGAGCCCCTGGGTCCGGGCGCAAAGGCGGCGCACCATAGCAGAGGGTCGGGGTCGGGTCCACGGGGGCGACGGTGGCCGGCGCGCGGTGCAGTTGCCTGCACTGCCCAGGGCGACCGGGGGCTGATACAGTCTCCCTTTGCGGCCGGCCGGGGGTTTCGTTGATGCGCGGCGCCGTGCGCTTCCTGCTCGAGAACTCGCTCTTCCTGGTCCTCGGCGCGACCGCGGCCCTCATCTGGGCCAACGTCGACTTCGAGAGCTACCACCGCCTGGTCCACCTGGAGCTCTTTCACACCGACTTCGTGGGGCACCCCCACGGGGCCCACCGGGTGGTCACCCTGGGCTTCGTGATCAACGAGCTCCTGATGGCCCTCTTCTTCGCCATCGCGGGCAAGGAGGTCTGGGAGGCCACCCTGCCTGGCGGCCCCCTCAACAACCCCCGCAAGGCCGCGGCGCCGCTGATCGCGACGCTGGGCGGCATGACGGGCCCGGCGGTGATCTTCCTGGCCGGCGCCGCCCTCATGGGGCGGTTCGACGAGCTGCACAACGGCTGGGCCATCCCCACCGCCACCGACATCGCCTTCTCGTACCTGGTCGCCCGGCTGGTCTTCGGCGGCGGCCACCCGGCCATCCCCTTCCTGCTGCTGCTCGCGATCGCCGATGACGCCCTCGGGCTCATCATCATCGCCGTCTTCTACCCCCAGGGCCCCGTCGAGCTGCTCTGGATGCTCCTGCCCGTCGCCGCCGTGATCATCGGCCTGGCCCTGCGCCGCAACCGGGTCGTCTCGTTCTGGCCCTACCTGCTCGTGTGCGGGCTGATGTCGTGGTACGGCTTCCACCGCGCCAACCTCCACCCCGCCCTCGGCCTCCTCCCCATCATCCCGGTGATGCCCCACGCCCACATGGACAAGGGCCTCTTCCACTGGGCCGAGATGCAGCGCGACGACACCCTCAACGCCTTCGAGCACTGGTGGAAGAACCCCGTGGAGGTCGTGCTGGGCCTCTTCGGCCTCCTCAACGCGGGCGTGGCCATCAACGCCATCGGCGACACCACCTGGCTGGTGCTGGCCGGGCTGATCGTGGGCAAGCCGGTGGGGGTCTGGGTCTTCGGCATGCTGGGCACGACCGTGGGCTTCTCGCTGCCCGAGGGCATGCGCCGGCGCGAGCTCTTCGCCGTCGGCTGTGCCGCGGGCATCGGGTTCACCGTCGCCATCTTCGTCTCCGGCGTCGCCTTCCCCG
This sequence comes from bacterium, assembly GCA_041389985.1. Classification (GTDB taxonomy): domain Bacteria; phylum Myxococcota_A; class Bradymonadia; order UBA7976; family UBA1532; genus JACKDP01. Next base: position 42,712 of record JAWKQS010000032.1, on the reverse strand, counting down.
CCGGCCCCACCCAGGACGCGGCCAAGATCGGGGCCCTCGGCTCCTTCGGCGCCGCCATCGTCACGTTCATCGTCGCGCGCGCCCTCGGCGTGAAGCGCATCGACACCCCCGATCACGACCTGCCCCCCGAGGAACGCCACGCCTGAGGGGGTCTCCCCCACCCGGCCTCCCCCTCGATCCCACTGGTTCCCACCGATCCCCTCGGTCGCCCCCCGACCGACCCAACCACCTCCACCGCCCGCGGCCAGACCACGGAAATCACTGGCCTGCACATGCCTGAACAGAGGTTCAGGCCCGCGAAACCACGGCGAAATCGACCCGGGGGGGATGCCGCCTTCATGTAGGTGGAGCGCCCCCCTTGCCGCACCTGGGATCACCTGTCCAGTTTTCGGCGACGATCAACATCTGGTGGCCAAACCCCCGCCCGGGCACCACATCTGGACACCCCCTCCCCCCCCGAAAACTTTGTCGTTCCCGTCAAGTTTCGGCATTGACTCCCGCCCGGTGACGGATAGGATGGGCCCAGGTGGGAACAGGTGGAAAACGTTCCCATGGAGCAGCAGATGTCCTCTGACCCCGTCGTTCCGGTGCCGGCGACCCTCGATCTCGAGGGGCAGCACGACCACACCGTGGACGACAAGGGTCGGGTGAGCATCCCCGCGGACTTCCGCACGAGCATGAGCCTCGCCGAGGGCGATGAGCTCGTGGTGACCCGGCACTTCAACCAGCGCTGCCTGCTGGTGTTCCCGCCGGACGCCTGGGGCGCCTTCAAGGCCCAGCTCGAAGAAGCGGATCCTCGGAGCCGGCCGGTGCTGCGGCGTGTGGTGGTGGGCAGCGCCCGGCGGGTGAAGACGGATCGGCTCGGCCGGATCCAGATCCCGCAGGTGCTTCGCCAGTTCGCCCAGCTCGACGGGAAGTGCTTCATCGTCGGGCAGGGGGATCGGGTGGAGATGTGGGACGTCTCGGTGTGGAACGAGATGTTCGACCCGGCCTGCCTCGCCGAGCACGACCTCACCGGCCTGAACCTCTGAGCGAGCCCCGATCGGCCCGGCGTCGATCGCGAGCTCGCGTCCTTCCCCCGCATCGCCCGGGTGAAGGTGGCAGTGTCCGGCCTTCTGGCCGGAGGCCCGGGGAGGGGAACCCGGGCCCTCGAGGGTGGACGCGCGGCGCAGGCCGCGCACGGAGCAGGCCCATGTGCGCGGCGCATGCCGTCCAGCAGATCTCCGAGCACGTCCCCGTGCTCGCCGAGCCCGTCCGGCGCCTGGCCGCGGCGAAGCCGGGCGAGATCTGGGTGGACTGCACCCTCGGCTTCGGCGGCCACACGGCCGACCTGCTGGCGGCTGGCGCCCGCGTGTACGGCGTCGATCGCGACCCCCAGGCCCGCGCCGCCACGGCGGCCCGGCTGGCCCCCTACGGCGACCGTTTCTCCATGCTTTCCGGCAACTTCCGTGATGTCGCCGCCCTGCTGGCGGAGGCGGGCGTGCCCCAGGTGGACGGCCTGCTGGCCGATCTGGGGGTGTCGTCCTGGCAGCTCGATCAGGCGGAGCGAGGCTTCTCGTTCCAGCACGCCGGGCCCGTCGACATGCGCATGGATCCCGCCGGCCCCCGGACCGCCCTCGACGTCCTGCGCGCCTCCAGCGCCGGTGAGCTGGCCGACGTGGTGCGGCGCTACGGCGAGGAGCCCTTCGCCGGCCCCATCGCTCGCGCCATGAAGGCGTGGGCCGAGGGGCCGGGGCCGCACACCACCACCGGCCTGGCCACGGTGGTCGCGGGCGCCCTGCCCGCCAAGGCCCAGCGCACCCGCCAGCGCCACCCGGCCACCCGGACGTTCCAGGCCCTGCGCATGGCGGTCAACGACGAGCTCGGCGCCCTCGACGCCCTGCTCGCGGCCATCCCCGCCCTGCTGCGGCCGGCCGGCCGCGCGCTGATCATCAGCTTCCACTCTCTGGAGGACCGGCCAGTCAAGCAGGCCTTCTCGGCCTGGACGCGGCCCCCGGAGCCGCCGCGCCGTGGCCTGCCCGCGCCCGAGGCCGCCGAGCCGCCCTTCATCGCCCTGACCCGCAAGCCGGTGGTCGCCGACGAGGCCGAGATCACCGCCAACCCCCGGGCGCGCAGCGCGAAGCTGCGGGCCGTGGCGCGGAGGGCGGCATGAGGTTCTTCGTCCTGGCCCTGGCCACCGTGGCCGCCCTGGTCGTCTCGGCCATCCGGGTGGTCTCCGCGCGACATGACGGCGTGGATCTGGCCTACCGCATCGCGGCGGCCACCCGCACCCAGCGCGCCCTCACCGAGGAGGAGAGCCAGCTCCGCATCGATCGCGCGGCGCTGCTGGATCCGACGCGGCTGGAGCCCATCGCCGTGCGGCATGGCTTCCGGGTGCCCTCCCCCGACCAGATCGTGGTGACGGGAGGCGGCGATGGCCCGTAACGTCTTCCGCCGCACGGCGCCCATCGAGCCCGGCCCGCGCCGCGGCCGCATCCTGATCCTGTCGGTCTTCCTGGCCCTCGCCTTCGTGGGGCTGATCGTCCGCGCGTGGGACCTCCAGGTGCTGCGGCACGACCACTTCCAGAAGCGATCGGCGGGCCAGCACGAGACCACCATCACGCTGCGCGCGAGCCGCGGGGCCATCTACGACCGCAACGGGCGCGAGCTCGCCCTGACGGCGATGGTCCCGTCCATCTACGCGGTGCCCCGCGTGCTCCAGGATCCGGGCGCGGCCTCCGCCGCCCTGGCGGGCCTGCTGGATCTCGACGTCCAGGGCCTGCGGGAGCGGCTGTCGACGGACAAGGCGTTCACCTGGCTGCGCCGCCACGTGAGCCCGGCGGTGGCGAAGCAGGTCATGGCCCTGAACCTGGCCGGCATCGACCAGCGCGACGAGCCGCGCCGCTTCTACCCCAACCGCTCGCTGGCCGGTCCCCTCATCGGGTTCGCCGGCGTCGACGGCGTGGGGCTGGAGGGCATCGAGCGCGACTTCGATCGCTACCTGGCCGGCAAGGAGTACACCCTGGAGGCGGTGCGCGACGCGGCGGGGCGCAAGGCCATGCCCGGCGGCGCCCTGCCCCCCGAGCACCTCACCGGCTACGACGTCACGCTCACCATCGACAGCCGCATCCAGCAGCTGGCCGAGGCCGCCCTGACGGCGCAGGTCAAGGCCATGCGGGCGCGCTCGGGCCTCGTGGTCGTGATGGACCCCCACACCGGCGACATCCTGGCCATGGCCCAGACGCCGGCGTTCGATCCCAACCTCTTCCGCGAGGCCGAGCCCGACGACTGGCGCAACCGCATCCTGACCGACACGCTGGAGCCCGGCTCGACCATCAAGCCGCTGCTGATCGCCGCCGCCCTCGACATGGGCAAGGTGCGCGCCGACTCGGTCTGGAACGGCTACCACGGGCGCATCAAGGTGGGGCGCAAGACCATCACCGACGTGCACGGGGTCGATCAGCTCACGACGCTCGAGATCATCCAGCGCAGCTCCAACGTGGGGGCGGTGCAGGTGGCCCAGCGCATCGGCAAGGACGCCTACTACTCGTATCTGCGTGCCTATGGCTTCGGCGAGCCGACGGGCATCGGCCTGCAGGGCGAGGTGGAGGGCAACCTGCGCCCCGCGAAGCAGTGGGGCCTCATCCACCTGGCCACGTTCTCGTATGGCTACGGCTTCAGCGTGACGCCGCTGCAGATGACCCGCGCGATGGCGGCCATCGCCAACGGCGGCATGCTGGTCCGGCCCCGCCTCGTCCTGCATGTGAAGGACGCCCGCGGCCGCATCATCGAGGAGTTCCCCGACCGCCACGTGCGTCGCGTGCTGCAGCCCCAGGCCACCAAGGAGGTGACCGAGGGGCTCATCATGGTCACCCACAAGGGCGGGACGGGCCGCAAGGCCAGCGTCCCCGGCTACGAGGTCGCCGGGAAGACCGGCACGGCCCACAAGGTCGATCCGCTGCTGCGGGGCTACTCCAAGGACAAGGTGAAGAGCTCGTTCGTCGGCTTCGTGCCGGCCCGGGATCCCCGCCTGGTCATCTACGTGAACATCGACGAGCCCAGGGAGGCCCAGTACGGCGGCGTCGTCGCCGCGCCCGTCTTCTCCGAGATCGCCCGCGAGGCCCTGCCCTACATGGGCATCGAGGCCACCGAGGAGGTCACCAGCGAGGAGGGGGACGACGAGCCCGAGGAGGAGTCGGCCGAGGGCCTCGATCCCCAGGCGCGCCCGTGGTGGTTCGAGGAGGCCGTCCTGGCCGGCGCGCCGTCGCACCTGGTGGTGCCGGATCTGCGCGGAGCGTCCCTGGCGGAGGTGGTCCAGCGCACCGCGGAGCTGTCGCTGCGCGTCGAGGTGGAGGGGGCGGGCTTCGTGGTCTCGCAGCAGCCCAAGCCCGGCGCCCTGCTGCCCGAGAACGCCGCCATCGCCGTGACGCTGGCCCTGCCCGGGCAGGTCGCGGCCGGGGGGGAGCGCTGATGCAGCTCGCCGCCCTCATCCACGGCCTCCCGGGGGTCACCGTCGAAGGGCCCGTCGACGTCGAGGTCACGCAGGTGCACCACGACAGCCGCACGATCATCCCCGGCGGCCTGTACATCGCCCTGCCCGGCCGGTTCTACGCCGGCGTCCGCTACCTGGCCGACGCCCTCGGCCGCGGCGCGGCGGTGCTCGCCGTGCCCGCCGACACCGACGCCGCCGCCATCCCCGCGGGGGCGACGGTCCTGCGGCTGGCCCACCCCCGCAAGGCCATGGCGGCCCTGGCGGCGCGCATCCACCGCCGCCCCTCGCGCCACCTGAGCCTGGTGGGCGTGACCGGGACCAACGGCAAGACCACCGTCACCACCCTGCTGGCCGACATGACCGTCGCCGCGGGCCTGCCCGACGGCCTCATCGGCACCAACGGCATCCGCATCGCGGGCCAGCGCCGGCCCGCCCAGCTCACGACCCCCGAGGCCACCGACCTGCAGGGCCTGCTGGCCGAGATGGTCGAGGCCGGCGTGCCCGTGGCCGCCATGGAGGTCAGCTCCATCGGGCTGGCGGAGGATCGCTGCGAGGCCCTCGACTTCGCGGCGGCGGCGTTCCTGAACCTGACGGTGGATCACCTCGACTACCACGGCGACATGGCGACCTACGGGGCGGCCAAGTGCCGGCTGTTCACCGATCTGCTCGATCCCGCGGCGGTGGCGGTCATCAACGTCGAGGATGCCTTCGGTCGATCCCTGGCCGATCGGCTCAAGCACCCCCTCATCTGGCGCCTCTCGCTGGAGGATCCCAGCGCGGACGTCTACATCCGCGCCCTCACGCTGGACGCCAGCGGGTGCCGCGGCGTCCTGGTGACCCCGCGCGGCGAGCTGCCCTTCGACTGCCCCCTCCCCGGCCGCTACAACGCCGTCAACGTGGCGACGGCGGGGGCCCTGGCCTTCGCCGTGGACCTGCCGACGGGGGCCATCGCCCGCGCCCTGCACCGCGCCGCCATCGCCGGCCGCATGCAGCCGGTGCCCAACCACCTGGGCCTGCTGGTGGTGGTCGACTACGCCCACTCCGATGACGCCCTGCTGCGGGCCATCGAGGCGCTGCGCCCTCTCACCACGGGCCGCCTGTGGTGCGTCTTCGGCTGCGGCGGTGATCGGGACGCCACCAAGCGGGGCCCCATGGGCCACGCGGCGGCCACGGCCGACGCCGTGGTCATCACCAACGACAACCCCCGCAGCGAGGATCCGGCCGCCATCGCCGCCGCAGCCCTCGAAGGCGCCGTGGCCGCGGGCCGCCCGGAGGCCGCCCGGCCGACCCCCGGCCACACCTGGGTCTGCCTCGACCGCCGCGCCGCCATCGCCGGCACCCTGGCCGCCGCCGCCGCCGGCGACGCCGTGCTCATCGCGGGCAAGGGGCACGAAAACTATCAGGAAATCCAGGGGTTCCGGCATCCGTTCGATGACGTCGCCGTCGCCCGGGAGGCCCTGCGCGCCCTGCGAGGCCACCCATGAAGCCGCTCACGACCGACGATCTGCTGGCGCTCGGTGGCGAGCGCGTCGCGGGCGAAACGCGCCCCCTCGGCGAGGTGGGCATCGACTCGCGCGCCGTGGCCCCCGAGAGCACCTTCTTCTGCCTGCGGGGCCCTCGCTTCGACGGGCACGACTTCGCCCGCCCGGCCGTGGACGCCGGCGCCCGGGTCGTGGTGTGCGAGCCGGCCTCCGCCCGGCGCGTCTCGGCCACCCTCGGCGGGCGCGCCACGGTCATCGCCCTGCACGACACGACCCGCGGCCTGGGCCTCCTGGCGGCGCGCTACCGCCTCGGCTTCGGCGGCGAGGTGGTCGGGCTGACGGGCTCCAGCGGCAAGACCACCACCAAGGAGCTCATCGCTGCCGTCCTCGCCACTCGCGGCGCGGTGCACAAGACGCCCGGCAACCTGAACAACCACCTGGGCGTGCCCCTGACGCTGCTCGGCCTGCGCCCGGACCACGCCTTCGCGGTCATCGAGATGGGCATGAGCGCCCTGGGCGAGATCGCCTGGCTGGCCGACCTGGCCCGGCCCCGGATCGGGGTCATCACGTCGGTGGGCGAGGCGCACCTGGAGAGCCTGGGCACCATCGACAACGTGGCGCGCGCCAAGGGCGAGCTGCTGCGCGCCCTCCCGGTCTCCGGCGTCGGCATCCTGCCCTCCGATGTGGCCCGCGCCTGGCTGCTGACGACGGGCGCCCAGGTGCCGCTGCTGGCGGTCGGCCGCCGCTCCACCGACGACGTGCGCGTCACCGCGGTGCGCGACGGCGCCCGCGGTGTCGCCGGCACCGTCCACGTGGGCGACCAGAAGACTCGCCTCAAGCTGCGCCTGAGCGGTGAGCACAACCTCAAGAACGCCCTGCTCGCCATCGCGGTGGGCCTCGAGCTCGGCATCGACCTGGAGGCGGCAGCCGCTGCCCTGGCGGCCGTCGAGGCGCCGAGCATGCGCGGCGAGATCCGGGTCCTGCCCGACGGCACCCGCGTCATCCTCGACTGCTACAACGCCAACCCCCAGTCGATGGCCGCCTCCCTGGCCGCCTTTGGCCGCCGGTCGCCGCGGGGCGTCGCCATCCTCGGCGACATGCTGGAGCTCGGCGCCGGCGCGGCCTCGGCCCACGCCGCCATCGGGCGCGCCGTCGCCCAGGCCTCCGCCGACCTGGCCCTCATCGCCGTGGGGCGCTACGCCGAGCTGGTCGCCGACGCGGCGCGCCAGGCCGGCCTCTCCTACGCCATCGCCGTGGCCGACGCCGTGGCTGCCGCCGAGGTCCTGCGAGACCGGCAGCTCGACGGCCGCCCCATCCTGCTCAAGGGATCCCGCGGCATGCGCCTCGAGCGCGTGTACGCGGCGCTGACCAACCGGGAGGGGCGCTGACGTGGTCCTCTGGCTCATGATGGAGTTGCGGGAGTACTTCCCGCCGCTGCGGGTCTTCCGCTACGTCTCGTTCCGGGTCATCGCGGCGATGCTGACGGCCATGGCCATCAGCTTCATCCTGCACCCGTGGTTCATCCGGCGGCTGCAGTCGCGCCAGATCGGCCAGGTCGTCCGCAAGGACGGGCCCGAGAGCCACTTCAGCAAGGCCGGCACCCCCACCATGGGCGGCTCGCTGGTGCTCTTCGCGCTGGTCATCCCCACGGTGCTCTGGACCGAGATCCACAACCTGTATGTGTGGGCCGCCCTGACGGTGACGGTGAGCTTCGGGGTCATCGGCTTCATCGACGACTACCTCAAGCTGCGGCACAAGAACTCGAAGGGCCTGCCCGGAAAGTTCAAGCTTCTCCTGCAGTTCACCATCAGCGCCCTGGTGGTCGTCGCCCTGTTCCGCGAGCAGGAGGGCTTCAGCCGCACGCTCTACCTGCCCTTCGTCAGCCCCGATCGCTTCGCCCTGGAGCTGCCCCTCTGGGCCTTCGTGCCCTTCGCCGTCATCGTGATCTCGGGCTACAGCAACGCCGTGAACCTGACGGACGGCCTCGACGGCCTCGCCATCGGCCCGGTGATGGTGGCCGCCGGCACGTTCCTGGTGCTCGCCTACGCCACGGGCGCGGTGCTCAACCTGCCCACGGCCGACGGCGGCTTCCACGAGTTCATCGTCGCCGACTACCTCAAGCTGCCCCATGTGGAGGGCGTCTCCGAGCTGGCCGTCTTCGCGGCCGCCATCATCGGCGCCGGCGTGGGCTTCCTGTGGTTCAACACGTTCCCGGCCCAGGTCTTCATGGGGGACGTGGGCAGCCTCGCCCTCGGCGGCGCCGTCGGCATGCTGGCGGTGCTCACCAAGAACGAGCTGCTCTCGGTCATCATCTGCGGCCTGTTCGTGGTGGAAGCCCTGTCGGTCATCGCCCAGACGACGTCCTACAAGCTCACCGGGAAGCGGGTCTTCCGCATGGCCCCCATCCACCACCACTTCGAGAAGCTGGGGTGGCAGGAGCCCAAGATCGTCGTCCGGTTCTGGATCATCGCCGTCATGCTGGCCCTCATCGGGCTGGCCAGCCTGAAGCTGAGGTAGCCCATGGGCCTGCTGCACACGCTCAGCCGGCTGGCTCCCTCGCGCCGCCCGGCTCCTGACACCAACGCCACGATGTTCGTGGTGCAGCGGTACGACCGCACCCTGCTGGCCGTGACGTTCCTGCTCATGGCCGTGGGCGTCGTGATGGTCTACAGCGCGAGCGTCGTGACGGCCGAGCTGCGCTTCGGCGACGGCATGTTCTACCTCAAGCGCCAGCTCCTGTACCTCGGCACCGCCATGCTGGCCCTGGTCGTGGGGCTCAACGTGCACCACGACATCTGGCGCAAGCTGGCCATCCCCTTCCTGGGCCTGGCCGTCCTGCTGCTCATGGTCGTGCTCATCCCCGGCGTGGCGGCCACCGCCAAGGGCGCCTCGCGCTGGATCAGCCTGGGCCCCCTGCGCTTCCAGCCCTCCGAAGCCGTGAAGCTGGCCTGGATCGTCTTCCTGGCGTTCTTCCTGTCCAAGCACCAGGCCCGGGTGCCCGAGCTGAAGGCTGGCTGGGGCAAGCCCTTGATCTTGATGGTGGTTCTGGCCGGTCTGCTCATGAAGCAGCCCGACTTCGGCTCGACGCTCATCTGTGGCGGCGTGATGGTGCTCATGCTGTGGGCCGCAGGCGCCCGCTGGCTCCATGTGGGCGGGCTGGCGGCCATCGCCGGTGCGCTCGTGCCCATCGCGATCCTGGTCGAGCCCTATCGGGTCAAGCGCTTCCTGGCCTTCCTGTCCCCCGAGGACGACCCGCAGGGCGTCGCCTACCACATCAACCAGGCCCTCATCAGCTTCGGCTCGGGGGAGTGGACGGGCATGGGGCTGGGCGCCAGCAAGCAGAAGCTGCTGTACCTGCCCGAGGCCCACACCGACTTCATCTTCTCGATCCTCGGCGAGGAGCTGGGCCTCGTGGGCGTGGCCTGCGTGATGGTGCTCTTCGCCATCTTCGTCTGGCGCGGCTTCCGCATCGCCCGCCAGGCCACCTCGTCCTTCGGCGCGCTGCTCGCCTTCGGCATCACCGCCGAGATCGGCGTGCAGGCCATGATCAACATGGGCGTGGCCACCGCCGTGCTGCCCACGAAGGGCCTGACGCTGCCGTTCGTGAGCTACGGCGGCAGCTCGCTCATCACCCTGGGCGCCGCGGTGGGCATCCTGCTCAACGTCTCGCGCCGCGAGCCGCCGCCGGCGTGGATGCACCGCCTGCCCGAGCCCGACGCCTGGCGCCTGCCGGGCCGCCGCGCCAACCGGCGCAAGGAGGCCACGGCATGAGCGCCGATCTCCTCGCGGTGGTGGGCGGTGGCACGGGCGGCCATGTCTTCCCGGGGGTCGCCGTGGCCGAGGCCTGGCGCGCCGCCGGCGGCCGGGTGGTCTACCTGGGCTCCGAGCGCGGCATGGAAGCGCGCCTGGTCCCGCCGCTGGGCATCCCCTTCGAGGTGGTGCCCGCGCGCCGGCTCAAGAACGCCAGCCTGGTGGAGCGCCTGAAGACCATGCTGCGGCTGCCCGGGGCGCTGCTCCAGGGCCGCCGCCTGCTCAAGCGCCTCGACCCCGCCGTCGTCCTCGGGGTGGGCGGCTATGTGTCCGGTCCGGTCGTGCTGGCCGCGGCCCTCGGACGCCGGCCCTGCGCGGTGGCCGAGCAGAACGCCCGCCCGGGCCTGACCAACCGCATCCTGTCCCGGTTCGTGCGGCGCGTGTACGGGGCCTTCCCCGAGGTCGCCGAGCGCCTGCCCGCGCGCAAGCTGCGCCTGCTGGGCAACCCGGTCCGGGCCGCCATCCTCGACGCCGCGGCCCAGGCCCCCGCCGCCGGCCGGGGTCGCCACCTGCTCATCCTGGGCGGCAGCCAGGGCGCGCGCGCCCTCAACCGCCTGCTCCCCGGCGCCATCCGCCGCTTGCGGGGCGAGCTGAGCGACCTGGTGGTCGTCCACCAGACCGGGCGCGACAAGGACGCGGAAGTCCGCGAACTCTATGGAGATCTGCCGGGCGTGACCGTCACCCCCTTCATCGATGACATGGCCGCCGCGCTGGTCGAGGCCGACCTGGTGGTGGCCCGGGCCGGCGCCACGACGGTGGCCGAGCTGGCCTGCATCGGGCGGCCGGCGCTCTTCGTGCCCTTCCCCCACGCCGCCGACGACCACCAGACGGCCAACGCCGCCGCCCTGGTCGCGGCGGGGGCGGCCGCCATGGAGCGCGAGGCCGACCTGGACGAGGACCGCCTGGTGGAGCGGCTGCGCAGCCTGCTCACCGATCCGGCCACGCTGGCGGGCATGGGCGCCAAGGCCCGGGCGCTGGGGCAGCCCACCGCGGCGGCCGACATCGCCGCCGACCTGCGCGCGCTGGCGGAGGGACGCTGATGCACACGCTCGCCCCCCTCATCGGTCGGTTCCGCGGCCACCGCGTCGCGGTGGTCATGGGTGGCCTGTCTCATGAGCGCGCCGTGAGCCTCCGGACGGGCGCGGCCATCGCGGCGGCCCTGCGCGACCGCGGCTACGACGTCGTCGAGATCGACGCGGGCCGCGACATCGTCGACCAGCTCCGGTCCAGCGGCGCCACCGTCGTCTACAACGCCCTGCACGGCAGCTACGGCGAGGACGGCCGCTTCCAGGGCCTGCTCGACTGGCTGGGCGTGCCCTACACGGGCGAGGGCCTCGAGGCCAGCCACCTGGCCTTCCAGAAGGCCCACGCCAAGTCGCTCATGCGCGAGGCCGGCGTGCCGGTGGCCCGCGACGTGGTGCTCACGGCCGAGGCGTTCGCCGCGTCGACGCCGGCCGACCTCCCCTTCCCCCTCCCGGTGGTGGTCAAGCCCGTCGCCGAGGGCTCCAGCGTCGGGGTCTCCATCGTGCGGGACGCCAGCGAGTGGGCCGCCGCCCAGGCCGCCATCGCCGGCAAGGGCCAGGTGCTCATCGAGGCGTTCGTGGCGGGCCCCGAGCTGTCGGTGGCCATCCTGGGGGACGCGGTGCTGGGCGCCGTCGAGGTCGAGGCCACCCGCACCTTCTACGACTACGACGCCAAGTACGCCGCCGGCAGCGGCACCCGCTACCACCTGCCGCCGCGGCTCGACGCCGACACCATCCGGGCCGCCGGGGCCGCCGCGCTGGCCACCCACCGGCTGCTCGGCTGCCGCGGGGCCACCCGGACGGACATCATCGTCGGGCCCGACGGCCCCGTCGTGCTGGAGGTCAACACCCTCCCCGGCATGACGGCCACGAGCCTGGTGCCCAAGATCGCGGCGGCGCGCGGCCTGTCGTTCGGCGAGCTGCTGGAGCGCATCCTCGACGGCGCGCGCTGCGGCCTGCCCCAGGAGGTGTCCCATGGCGCGTAATCGCTTCCGTGGTCGTAGCCCGGACGCCGGGCCGAGCCGGCTGGGGCGAACCCTGCGGATCGTGGGTCGCGTCGCGCGGCCCATCGTCGCCACCGGGGTGATCCTGGGGGGACTCACGGGGGTGGGCATCGCCGGCTGGAAGGCCGTACAGCGCTCCCCCTACTTCCAGGCTCGCCAGATCGACGCCGAGGGCTCGGCCCACCTGAGCCGCGACGAGGTGATCACCCGCGCGGGCCTCGACGAGCCGGTCAACCTCTTCAAGTACGAGACGGAAGCCGCCGTCGACGCGCTCCTGGCCCACCCCTGGGTCGCCACCGCGACGGTGGAGAAGTCGCTGCCGGATCATGTGCGCATCCGGGTGGAGGAGCGCCGTCCCGAGGGCATCGTCGTCCTCGGCGGCCTCTACCTGGTCGATGGCACCGGCGAGCCCTTCGCCCAGCCCACGCCCGCCGAGTCGGTGGGGCTCCCGCTGGTCACCGGGGTCGATCGCACGGCCTACCAGGCCGATCCGAAGCGCGCCCACCAGCACATCCGCGACGCCCTGGCCGTGGCGCGGCTCTATGCCCAGAGCCCCCTCGCCCGCCGGCGCCCGCTGAGCGATGTGCACCTGGGCGAGGGCGGCCGCACCGAGCTCGTCGTCGGCCGCACCCGGGTGGTGCTCGGCCGCACCCACTTCAAGCAGAAGCTCGACGGGCTGGTCCGGATCTTCGACCAGCTCGACGCGCGCAAGATGGACGCCACGTACATCCTGATGAGCGCCGACCTGCGCCGCGCCATCGTGAAGGAAGTCCCCCGGCAGGATGAGCAGGCGGGGTCCCTGACCCTGCGCGCCGGGGATCGGGAAGGAGCGAGCAAATGGCCAGGGAAGTGATCGCCGCCGGACTCGACCTCGGGGACAGCCGCATCAAGTGCGTCATCGCGCTGCGGCACGCCGACGGCCAGGTCGATGTCATCGGGACGGGGGTGCACCCGGCCAACGGCTTCCAGAACGGGGCGGTGCAGAACCCCGACGAGGCGGTGGCCAGCATCCGCAAGGCCGTCGAGGAAGCCGAGCTGATGGCCGGCTGCGAGATCCACGAGGTCTACCTCGCGGCGTCCTCGCGGCACTTCGAGACGTTCGACAGCACCGGCATGACCCGCATCGTGGGTGAGGCCGTCACCGAGGCCGACGTACGCGCCGCCATCGACATGGCGGAGGCCGTGCGCATGGGCCCCGACCAGCGCGTGCTGCACGTGGTCCCCCAGGAGTTCGTGGTGGACGGCCAGCGCGGCATCCGCCAGCCCCTCGGCACCCCGGGCGTCCGCCTCGAGGTCCGGGCGCACCTGGTGCTGGGCAACGCGCCGGCGATCGAGACGCTGGAGGCCTGCTGCCGTCGGGCCCGGCTGGCCGTGCTGGACGTCTTCGTCTCGCCCCTCGCCCAGGCCGAGTGCCTGCTCACGCCCCAGAGCCGGGACGTGGGCGTCGCGGTGGTGGACATCGGCAGCGACACCACCGACGTGGTCGTCTTCGAGCGCGGCGCGATCGCCCACACGGCGGTGCTGGCCATCGGCGGCGATCACATCACCGCCGACATCCGCGACTGCCTCAACACCCCCACGGCCGAGGCCGAGCACCTCAAGCGCGCCCATGGCACCGCCCTGGCGCATGTCGTGGATCCCGACGAGATCGTCGAGGTCCCCGGCGTGGGTGGCCGCCGGCCTCGACCCGTCAAGCGGGCGCTGCTCTGCGAGATCATCGAAGCGCGGGTCGAAGAGATCTTCCGCCTGGTGGCCGACGAGCTCTCCCGCGCCGGCTACCGCGAGGATCTCGCGGGTGGTGTCATCCTCACCGGTGGCACCGCGACGCTGCACTACATCGAGGAGCTGGCGGAGCACACCCTCCAGATGCCGGCGGCGCGGGGCATCCCCCGCGACCTGCATGGCCTCGTCGACGTGGTCGCCGATCCCAAGTACGCCACCGCCACCGGCCTTGTGCTGGCTGGCCTGCGGGAGCGTTCCCGCGACTGGCATGCGGAGAAGCTGCGCCGGGTGCGCCCGACGCGCCGCACGGGCCTGTGGTGGCTGTGGCCCTGGGGGGGAGGAGGCGAGAAGCGCGCCTGATTTTCCCTGTAGTTGCAGGGGTTTGAGAAAAGTGATGGGCCCCTGGGCCCGACCGGTTGCCAGACGCAAACTCGCCGCATAAGATGGCGCCGACCGTCCGGACAGACCGGCTGCAAACGACGGAAATGATTGACGATCGAGGGTGATCGAGCGGTCGCGGGGACGGCTCGGTTCCCCTCTTCGGGGTGGACACATGGACAGCATCTTCGAGTACGTCGGGAACACCGGCGCCAAGCTCAAGGTCGTGGGGGTCGGCGGTGGGGGCGGGAACGCCGTCAGCACGATGCTCGACAGCGGCCTCAAGGGCATCGACTTCATCGTCGCCAACACGGACGCCCAGGCCCTGGAGCATGGGCGCGCCCCCATCAAGCTGCAGATCGGTGCGGCGCTGACCAAGGGCCTGGGGGCCGGGGCCAACCCGGACGTGGGCCGCGACGCCGCGCTGGAAGATCAGCGCCTCATCGCCGAGGCGGTGGGCGGCGCCGACATGGTCTTCGTCACGGCCGGCATGGGTGGCGGCACGGGCACGGGCGCGGCCCCCATCATCGCCAAGGTGGCCCGCGAGCGCGGCGCCCTCACGGTGGGCGTCGTGACGCGGCCCTTCAACTTCGAGGGCCGCGCGCGTCGGCGCCGGGCCGAGATCGGCATCGAGGCCCTGGCGGCCGAGGTGGACACCCTCATCGTGATCCCCAACCAGCGGCTGCTGGCGATCAGCGACGAGCAGACCACCATGCTCGACGCCTTCAAGATGGCCGACACCGTGCTCTACAACGCGGTGCAGGGCATCAGCGACCTCATCACGTACCACGGCATGATCAACGTCGACTTCGCCGACGTGCGCACCATCATGTCCAACCGCGGCCTCGCCCTCATGGGCACTGGCCGGGCCCGGGGCGAGCGCCGCGCGCTGGTGGCGGCCCAGGCCGCCATCTCCAGCCCCCTGCTGGACGACGTGAGCATCGAGGGCGCCACCGGCATCCTCATCAACTTCACCGGCGGCACCGACCTGCGCATGAGCGAGATCGAGGAGGCGGCCAGCCTGGTGGAGGACGCCGCCCACGACGACGTGAACCTCATCTTCGGCACCGTGATCGACGAGTCCATGAAGGACGAGATCAAGATCACCGTGATCGCGACGGGCTTCCAGAACGCCCAGACCGCCAGCCGGCTCACCCCGGCCCACGGCACCGTCGCCATCCCCGAGGTGCGCAGCGACATCCGCCCCAGCGTGGCGACCCGCGCCAGCACCTCGGGGAGTGGCCGCTGCCGGCCCCCGTCAGCGCCCCGGCCCCCTGGAGGACCAGGCCCCGGCCATGACGGCCCCGGCGGCGCGCCGCCCGGCCGCGGCCGCCGTCCCCGGCGCCCCCGGCGGCTGCCGCCAGCGCCAACCCGCTGGTGTCCAGCTCGGCCATGCGCCAGGTCTCGGTGGCCGCCCGGCCGCCGGCCCCCAAGCGCCCCACGGCGCCCCGGGGCCGCCGCGACCTCGATCGCGATGACCTGTCCAAGCCGGCCTTCACCCGCAACGGCGGCGGCCGCAGCGTCGGCGAAGATCCCATGGGCGCCGCCTTCTGGGATCTCTCGACCGATGGCGAGAACAGCGAGCTGGAGACCCCCTCCGTCCCGGGCTGGCTGAAGAGCCGCCGCACCTGAACGACTCCTCGGGACCGCCCTCCCCCCGCGGGACGGGGGCGGCACCCCGGCTGCGACCCCGCCCGGGTGGAGCCCACACTCCACCCGGTCTTCGGCCCCCTGCCGGCACCGGATCCACCCCCGGGGCCGGCAGGGGGCCGGCACATTCGACCATCATCGCTTTCCGCTCGACCCTCCTTTTCCCTATCATGCCGGCCGGCTGAATCGGTGGCCGGGTCCCTCGTCCGAGGGCCGCCTCCGGCTCCCGCCGGCATGACCATTGGAGAATCGATGCAGCGCACCCTCAAGACCCTGAGCTTCGCCCTGGGCCTCCTGGCCGTGGGCGCACCCGCCCTCCACGCCGCCCCCAAGAAGAAGGCCGAGCGCGCCCCGGTCTCGGTGACCGTGCAGAACGCCTGCGCGGCCCCCCAGAAGGTCACCCTGAACGAGCAGACGTTCGAGGTCCCCGCGGGCCAGGAGAGCCCGGAGGTGGTCGTCGCCGCCGCCGATGCCGAGAAGGGCTACAAGCTCGCCCTCGCCGGCGAGGCCGCCGCCGACCTCGGCCTGCTCGGCCTCGAGGACGCCGGGCGATACCGGGTCAAGATCGCCGACTGCCGTGCGGGCGGCGCCGACGTCTACCTGGAGAACCTGGCCGATCCCCCGGCGGGCCTGTCGCCCAACGCGGCCGCCCAGGTCCGCTTCCGGGTGCGTGAGGTGCTCAACCAGGAGTACAAGGTCGGCAAGACCGGCCGCTTCAAGGGCCTGTCGCTCGGGATGACCAGCTACCAGGAGATCCCCGCTGGCCCGCTGGACTTCTCGTTCCGCGTCCGCGCCGCCAAGAATGGCCCCGTCGTGGCCATGTTCGACAAGACCACCGAGCTGAAGGCCGGCCACAACTACCTGGTGGAGTCACACGTGGTGGGCAGCGCCGTCTTCTTCAAGCTCGAAGACGAGGGCTTCCCCAAGAAGTAGCCGCGTGTCGGACAACCACTTCATCTCGGTCTCGCGGGCCGGCGTGCTGCTCGCGCGCCAGAAGGGCCGCCCGCCCGTGGCGATCGCGACCCGCGACGGCGGCCTGCCCGTCCCGTCCCCGCTCGGCCCGCTGCGCGTCTTCTTCGACCGCAGCGGCGCCAACCGCCACGTCCACGTCCTCGCCGTCGAGCTCGCTGGCGAGCGCCTTGACGTCGACGACTTCCTGACCCGCGCGGGCGTGCCCGCCGAGCTCCTCGGTCGCTGGATGCGCGAGGCCGTCGACGCCGCCCTGGCCGCCGCCCTGCCGGGCTGACAGCGGCGGTCGAGGATCGAACCGGGCGCACTCGGCGCGCGCGAGCGGACGTCAGGCGCGGGCGGCGAGCAACGCTGCGAATCATTCCACGTATTATCAAGCATTTTCGACGACGCCCCGGTGACATTCCGCGCGCTGGCGAAGCGGGCCATCTTCACCATCCTGCGAGCACTCGGCCGGAGCCCATCGAGCATCGACCGGGGCGGTGGGGAGGTCGCGGTGGTACCCCGAGGCGCTGAGACCTCGGCGGACGGCACCTGGGCCAGCGAGGACCGACGACCTCACGGCCCCCAGCCCGACCTGACCGGGCGGCTACCGGGTACGGCGCGGGGCAGGCGCAGCGTCGCGGGCGCACTGGACACCCCGCGCCCGGGCGGCGCCACTCGCATACCGGGTATGGCCAGGCAGAGGTGCAGCCCTGCGGGCGGGCTGGAATTTCTGGCCCGCCATCGTGGCCGGCCTGGGGAGGCCGCTCTCCGCCGCCATGCCGCCGCAGACCGGGTCCGCTGCTGGTCCGCGTGCCCCGCCGGTGGGCCGCGCCTCGCTCGCTGGTGGATCAGCTGGGCGCACCTCCGCCGTCGCGCCGTCGGCGCCCCAGCCCACCGTCTTCGGGAGGAGCGCTTCCTCTCAGCTTGAGTCTGGCCGAGGCCGGAGCGACCGCTGGGCGAACGCAGGCGGCAGGGTGTTCGGCGGCCACGGCAGCATCGGCAGCGTCGGGTCGGCCTGCCAGGCCTGGAAGGCCAGCGAGGATGTGGTGTAGGCCGCGCGCACCTCGGCGTGGTGGGCGCGCCACTCGTCGATGTGCTCGGGCGGCCCGTACACCAGCGGCGTGGCGCGCTCGGTGCTCTCTCCAAGCCGGCTGTTCGGGTCGCGCCGGCGGACGGCCTCCGGGTCGGGCACCGGCAGGCCGGCCTTCTTGCGCCGCGGGCGGTGCTCGGCCGCGACGCTGTCGGCCAGCTCGGTCATGAGCGCCCGGTAGGCCCGCGGGCTCAGGTCACCGAGGCCGGGCAGCCGGTCCAGCCGAACCCGGAGCCGCGCCCGCTGGCCGTTGGGGCGGACGAAGGTGCCTTCGATGGGGCGTCCCTGAAGCAGCGTCGGGTTGGCGCACGCGGACACGTCGTCGCCGGGGTGCCGTGACAACAAGCGCGCCGTCCCCTGCCCCATGATCGATCGCATCCGGTCCACCGCGAACTCGAGCGTGGTGACCTGGATGGCCTGGTTTCGCGTGAACAGCGGGCCTGAGCGCCGCCGCAACCGGTTGATTCTCTTGGCGATCTCGCGGATGACCCATGCCAGGACCCGGCTCTTCTCCCGCAGGCCCGGCACGCCCATCAGGAGCTGCAGCTCGTTGGGCAGGGCGAAGTAGCCGTACAGGTCGAACCACGGGAACTTCTGCTGAGCGCGCGCCAGGACGCCGTTGATCAGGTCGACGGCTTGCTCGTCGGGCACCAGCAGGCACAGGCCGTCGACGGTGCGGGAGCGCGTGTTGAAGATCGCCACCGGGACGCCCAGACGGGGGCTGATGGCGCGGTGGTGGGGGAGCTTTGTACGCAGGGTGACCGGCATGAGAGTCCTCCGGAGCGGCGGGCCTCTCTTCTCATCGGTCAGTCGCGGCGCGTGTCGCAGGGCGCGGCGAAGATTTCTGAAAAAAGTCGGGCCCGCCTCCCGGGAACGACGCCCTACCCCAGCCCGCCGGGCACCGCGCGGGCGGGGCCCACCTGCTCCACCGCCACGCCCAGCAGCTCGCCGGCCAGGCGGACATGCAGCGCCACGCGCGCGTCCAGGTCGTCCGGCGCGGCGCGGTCGTAGCCGTAGCAGACGTCGTGCAGGCGGATGGGATCACCCAGCTCGATGGTCGCCCAGCAGGGTCGGAGGGCCCCGGCGAGGCGCGCCGCCACGTCGTCGGGCCAGCCCGTCAGGTCGAGCACCCCACCGACCCGCTGCGCTACCGGCAGGATGCGGACGCCGCCGAGGCCCATGGTGGCGCCGACCGGGTCGAGCCAGCTCTCGCGGGAGCGCAGCCCGATCTTCAGGTGCTCGCCGGGCGTGCCGGCGATGGCCATGATCTCGATGGTGCCTTCCCAGATCTCGGGGACGGCATCGGCCAGCGCGGCGCGGACGTCGTCATGGGTCATCTCTGCTTCTCCTTCGCGTCCGGCACCCGCGCCGGCGCGCCCAGCTTCGAGGGATCACTGGCGCCGAGCTGGCCATCGGCGTCGCAGGCGATGACCTGCACCGCCGTGAACCGCTGCCAGCCGGCCTGGACGGCGTGGCCCCGTCGCGTGAGGGCATCGACCACGTCACGGGGAATGCCTGGCTCGATCATCAATACTTCGGGCACCCACTGGTGGTGCACCCGCGGCGCCTCGACCGCCGCTCGCGGGTCGAGACCGAAGGCCAGGACGTTGAGCAGGACCTGCAGGGTGCCGGTGATGATGGTGGGGCCGCCCGACGCGCCCACGGCGAGGATGACCCGGCCGTCCCGGCGCACGATGGTGGGGGTCATGCTCGACAGCGGCCGCTTGCCGGGGGCGATGGCGTTGGCCGCCCGCCCGACCAGGCCGAAGGCGTTGGGCACCCCGGGCTTCGCGACGAAGTCGTCCATCTCGTTGTTGAGCAAGATCCCTGTCTTTCCAGCCACATAGGTGCTTCCGAACGAGGTATTCACCGTGGTGGTCAGGGCCACGGCGTTGCCCGCCGCGTCGACCACGCTGAAGTGGCTCGTCCCCCCGTCCGGCGGCAGCGTGACGGGCGCTCCATAGGCCTCCCGGGGGAGCGTCGCCTCGGGCTTGAAGGCCGCGCGCACGCGACGGATGGCGGCGTCGCCCAGGAGCGCGTCCAGGGGCACGGGGGTGAAGTCGGGGTCGCCCATCACCCGGGCCCGGTCGGCGAAGGCGTGCTTGAGGGCCTCGGCCAGGCGGTGCAGGTAGGCGGAGCTGTTGTGGCCCAGCGCCGGCAGGTCGTCGGCCTCGAGGACCTTCAACACCTGGAGGAGCACGGCGCCCCCGCTCGACGGCGGCGGCATCGAGAGGATGTCGTAGCCGCGCCAGGTGCCCTGGACGGGCGGCCGCTCCTTCGGTCGGTAGGCCTGGAGGTCGGCCGCGGTGATGAGGCCGCCGTCGGCGAACATGGCGCGGGCCAGCTCCACGGCGACCGGGCCCTCATAGAAGCCCCGGGCACCCCGGGCCTGGATGGCCGCGAGGGTGGCGGCGAGGGCCGGCCGCCGGATGGGCGTCCCCACCGGCCAGGGCTGGCCCTTCGCGTCGAGGAAGTCAGCCGCCAGGCCGGGCGAAGCCGCGACGCGGTCCAGCTTCGCCGTCAGCCGCTCGTGGAGCAGGTCGCCCACGGGGAAGCCGTCGCGGGCCAGCGCCAGGGCCGGCGCCACGACCTCGGCCCAGGGCAGCTTGCCGTAGCGCTGGTGCAGCGCCCAGAGCCCGGCCACCTCACCGGGCACCGCGGCCGCCCGGGGGCCCACCGTGCTCGCGTCGGGGATGACCGCCCCCGCCGCGTCCAGGTACATGTCCCGCGTGGCCGCGGCCGGCGCGATCTCGCGAAAGTCGAACGTCGTCGCCGTGCCATCGGCGCGGGCCACCACCGCGAAGCCGCCGCCCCCGATGCCGGAGGCGAAGGGCTGCACCACCCCGAGCACGAGTGCGGTGGCCACGGCGGCATCGGCGGCGTCGCCCCCGGCCTGCAGGATGTCAGCCCCCACCTGAGCGGCCAGGGCGCTGTCCGCCGCCACCATGCCGCGGTGGCCGCGCAGCGCCGGGAAGTGCTCCCCATGGGCCACCAGGGGCAGGAGGGTCAGCCAGATCCAGAGCGCTCGCATTTTCACCTCGTCATGGGGCGGGCACCACGACGTCCGCCGGGGCGGACGGCGCAGAGCGGGCGGCGCCGGTGACGGCCTCCACCCGGTAGCGGTGGGGACCCGGAGGCGCCGCATCCACGAAGCGGGCCGCCTCGACGGGTGCGATGCCCACCGGGCGATCATCGCGCAGGATGCGCACATGGCCCACGGCCCTCGGGTGGCAGCCAGGCGAGCTGGACCCGCCGGTCGGGCGTCAGGAACGCGAGGGGCGCCTCGGGGTGGGCGGACCGGCCTGCCAGCGGGCACGGACGGGGGCGCCGGCGGGCCCTGGCGGCCCGCGATGGCGGCGACGACGTGCAGCGTGATCTCGCCCGCGGGCCGCGGGATGCGGACAGGCCCCCCGGGCGACTGGCCGGCCGGCAGGCCCCGACAGGCGGCGTCGTCCACGAAGACCAGGAGCGCCGGCGGCTCGGGCACCGGCTCGCCGTCCAGATCCCGGGTGGGCCGCTCGGCGCTCACCTCCAGGCCCTCCGGGGTGCTGATCACCTGCACCTCGGTGGGGGCCACCGGTGGCACGGCGCCCGGCGGGAGGGGCGGCCCGCGACCCCGCAGGCGCAGAGAAACCCTTGCAGGATCAAGAGGATGGCCCGCTCGGGCCTCACGCGCGATCCAGCCGCCGCTTCGCCTCGGCCAGCGCGGCCGCGACCCGCGACGGGGCGGTGCCGCCGGCGCTCGTCCGCGCCGCGACGCTGGCCTCCACCGTCACGGCAGCCACGACGTCCGGGCCGAAGGCGG
This sequence comes from bacterium, assembly GCA_041389985.1. Taxonomy (GTDB): domain Bacteria; phylum Myxococcota_A; class Bradymonadia; order UBA7976; family UBA1532; genus JACKDP01. Next base: position 21,325 of record JAWKQS010000032.1, on the reverse strand, counting down.
GGTGCAGGGTCTGCCACTCGCTCACGCTGAGGGACTGCAGCGTGCGGCCCTCGGCGATGCACCACCCCACCAGGCGCCCGACGACGTGGTGCGCCTCGCGAAACGGCACCCCCGCCCGCGCCAGGTAGTCGGCCACGTCGGTGGCCGTCACGAAGCCGGCCTCGCAGGCCGCGCGCATGCGGTCGCGGCGGAAGGTCGTGGCCGGCAGCAGCCGCGCGAAGGCCTCCAGGCAGTCCTCGAGGGTGTCGGTGGCGTCGAAGAGCGCCTCCTTGTCCTCCTGGAGGTCCTTGTTGTAGGCGAGGGGCAGGCCCTTGAGGGTGGTGAGGAGCGCCACCAGATCGCCGACCACCCGGCCCGTCTTGCCCCGCACCAGCTCGGGGATGTCCGGGTTCTTCTTCTGGGGCATGATGCTGGACCCGGTGGCAAAGGCGTCCCCCAGCTCCACGAAGCCGAACTCCTGGCTGGCCCAGAGGATGAGCTCCTCGGCCATCCGGGACAGGTGCACCATGCAGAGCGCCGCCGCCGCGCAGAACTCCACCGCGAAGTCGCGGTCGGCCACGGCGTCCAGGCTGTTGGCCATGGGCCGCGAAAAACCCAGCAAGCTCGCGGTCTTGTCCCGATCCAGGTTGAACGGCGTGCCGGCGAGGGCGGCCGCGCCCAGGGGCGACTCGTTCAGGCGTGCGCGGGCGTCGACGAGCCGGCCGCGGTCGCGGTCGAGCATCTCGAACCAGGCCAGCAGGTGGTGGCCCAGCAAGACGGGCTGGGCCCGCTGCAGGTGGGTGTAGCCAGGCAGGATGGCCTGCCCGTCGCGCTCCGCGACCACCACGATGGCGCGCTGGAGTCGATCCACGGCGGGCAGCACGTCGTCGTCGATGCGTCGGCGCAGCCAGAGGCGCAGATCCGTGGCCACCTGGTCGTTGCGGCTGCGGGCCGTGTGCAGGCGCTTGCCCGCCTCCCCCACCAGCGTCGTCAGGCGGTGCTCGACGTTCATGTGGACGTCTTCGAGGGCCTCCGACCAGGTGAACTGGCCGGCGTCGATCTCGCCCTGGACCTGGGCCAGGCCGGCATCGACGGCCGCGACGTCGGCGGCGGAGAGGATGCCCTGGGCGCCCAGCATCGCGGCGTGGGCCCGCGAACCCTCGATGTCTTCCCGCGCGAGGCGCTGGTCGAAGCCGACCGAGGCGTTCAGGCGGGCGACGAAGGCGTCGGTGGCCTCCTGGAAGCGTCCGCCCCAGGTGCGCTGGGGTCCCTGGCGATCGTCACTCACGAGCGTCCCCCGGGGGCTGGTGGCTGCTGGCGTCCTGCTAGAACTGCATGCCCACGCCCATCTGGAGGGTCTGGGCGACGTTGGGCTCCTTCTCGACGGCCGAGAAGTCGTCGTTGAGGCGGTCGAAGGCGCCGAGCGGGAAGAGCAGGCCATACGCGAGCGACCAGCGGAAGGTGTCCTTCTGGTCGATGTAGAGCTCGAGGTCGAACTCCAGGCCCAGGGGCGCCTCGCGGCCGGGGGTGGCCTTCGCCTCGAGGGCCTGGGCGTAGATGGCCGCCAGCTTGAAGCCCCACTTCTCTTCCTGGAGGCCATCGGGGCCGTCCTGGTCGATGAAGTTGTAGGCCAGCCAGGGCTTGACATAGAACGCGTTGGTCACCGCGCCGATGATCTCGCGGAACAGGATGAGATCGACCACGTAGTCGCGGTCGAACTTGAAGCCGGTCACCTCGGTGTCGGGCTGCTCGGCGTCGGGATCGATGGGGAACTTGTCCAGGACGCCGAAGCCCGGGCTCTTGTCGCCGGAGGCGGCGCCGTGCTGGAGGCCCCACTCGAGCTGGTCGTTGCGGGCCTCGAACTCCAGGGCATAGCCCCACTGCTGGATGTCACGCCGGCGCTGCTTCACCAGGTCGCCGCCGCTGGCCTCGCACGTCTCCAGATCCTGCGAGGTGCCGCCGACGCAGACGATCTTGGGGTCGCCCAGGATGGCCGGGTGCGGGACCTCCTCGATCACGCCGAAGACGCCGACGGCCTCGAACTGCAGCTTGTAGGCGTTGCGGGCGCGGGGCCGGTACTCCCACGACAGCCAGAGGTCGGGGATGTACGCGAAGGCCTTGGCGTCCACCAGGTACACGTCCGACGCGGTGCTCGCGGGCACCGACGTCTTGACCTCGGAGGAGAAGGGCTGCGTGCGGATGACGTTGTAGACGCCCCAGTCGAAGACCGCCTGGCGCTTGCCGTTGAGCGTCTCGACCCGGATGGCCTGCTCGGCCTTGGACATGGGGCGATCGAAGATGGCCACCACCCACTGGTTCACGTCGTCGCGCTGGTCGAAGTCGTGGGCCTGGCCGAAGGGCTGGTTGGCGTTGGTGTGCAGCCCGCTCTGCCCCACGAACCCTCGGCCGGAAAGTCCCAGGCGAGCGCGAGGTAGGTGTCGAAGAGCTTGGTCACGTGCATCAGGCGATCGACGTTGTCGCCGAAGTCGCAGTCGAGGCAGTTGCCGGAGTTGGCCAGCAGGCCCAGGCCCCAGTGGCTGCCCATGCGGCCGAAGAGCGTCAGGCCGAGGGGGTTGCGCCACTCGCCCCAGACGCGCTTGACCCGCACCGAGTCCTGGTAGCCCGAGACGCCGCTCTCCGGGGGCCGCTGCGAGCCCGAGAACGTCTCGATGCTCACGTCCGGCCGGCTGAAGGTCGCCCGCGGCGAGCCATCCGGAGTGCTGCCCAGGACCAGGTTGTCCAGGATGTCCATCGTCGTGCGGATGCGCAGGCTCTCGTTGACGTGGAGCGTCGGGTCGAACCGGAAGCGGATGTTGGCGCCCGCCAGCGTGTCCGCGCCGCGGCGGTAGCGGTGCGACTTCTGCTCGGGGTGGTTGCTGCCCTGCTGGTCGATCTCGGTGAGCGGGGGCAGCACCGGCGAGGTGCCGAGGCTGCGCGACAGGCTGTAGGTATCCAGATCGAAGTTGTGGAACAGGTCCATGCGCAGCCGCATGTACCCGTGGCTCTCGATGAAGGTGTGCCCCACCGAGATGTCGCGAGTGGCGGACCACTCCTGCTCGTCGAGCGGCTGGCCGCGATCGTCGACGGGCTGGATGGCGTCCGGCGCCGGGGCCCAGTCGGGCAGGCCGCTGTCGCCCGCCGGGGCCGGCTCGCCGCCCGCCGCCTCGCGGATCTTGTCGGCCAGGGCCCCCGGCTTCTCCGGGTCGGGGGCCTTCGGCTTCGTCACGGGCTTGTCGCCCTTCTCCCCGGGAGGCGGGGGGGGCTCGTCCACGTCCCCGCCGTCGGGGGCCTGGGCCAGAGCCGAAGAAGCGAAAACCAGCGTCAAGATGAAGGAAAGCCGCAGCACGATGGCACTCCGCAAGCCGGGTCGAGGCCAAGTATCATGCGGGGTGGCGAGGGTCAATCGATGGGTGGACGTCGGTGCACGCGGGGGCGGTGCTCGAAGCGCAGCGGCGACCCGAAGATCCCGGCCTGCAGCGCCCCTTCCCGCACGACGGGCCGCCCCGCCAGCACCGTCATCACCGGCCAGCCCGTGAGCGTCCAGCCCTCGAACGGCGTCCAGCCCGCCTTGGAGACGACGTCGGCCGCCTCGACGCGCCGGGAGCGCTTCAGGTCGACGAGCACCAGGTCGGCGTCGTGGCCCGGGAGCAGCCGGCCCTTCCGGGCGAGGCCGTAGCAGTCGGCGGGGCCCTCGCACATCCACCGGACGACATGGCGCAGCGAGCAGCGCCCCGCCTGGACGGCGTGCAGCATGAGGGGCAGCGACAGCTCGACGCCCGGCATGCCGCTGGGGGCCTGGCCGTAGGGCAGCGCCTTCTCGGCGACGGTGTGCGGGGCGTGGTCGGTGGCGATGCAGGCGATGGTGCCATCGAGGAGGCCGGCCCAGAGCGCCGCCTGGTGCCGCTTCGCGCGGACGGGCGGGTTCATCTGGAGGCGGGTCCCGAGGGTGGCGTAGGCGTCGGCGTCCAGCCAGAGGTACTGGGGCAGCGTCTCCGTCGTCACCCAGCCCTCGTCGGGCAGCCCGCGGAGGAAGTCCACCTCCTCCGCCGTGCTCAAGTGCAGGACATGCAAGCGCTTTTCGTGCCGGCGCGCCAGCTCCACGGCCCGGGTGGTGGCGATGAGGGCGGCCTGCTCGTCCCGGATGATCGGGTGCAGCGCCGGATCGGTCTGGCCGGCGTAGGCGGCGACGCGGGCCTTCAGCCGCGTCTCGTCCTCGGCGTGGACGGCGATCGGCACCCGGGCCGCGGCGAAGTGAGCCTCGAGGGCGGCCTGCTCGTCGACCAGCAGCGTCCCCGTCGAGCTGCCCATGAAGATCTTGATGCCCGGCACCCGGGTGGGATCGAGGGCGGCGACCGTGGCGGCGTTGTCCGGGGTGGCCCCGAAGAAGAACCCGAAGTGGGCGGTGGCCCGGTCGGTGGCGCGGGCGATCTTGTCGGCCAGGAGCGCCTCGGTCGTGGTGGGCGGGTCGGTGTTGGGCATCTCCAGGAAGGCCGTCACGCCCCCCACCGCCGCCGCCGCGCTGCCCGTGGCCAGGTCTTCCTTGTAGGTCTTGCCGGGCTCGCGGAAGTGCACCTGGGGATCGATGGCCCCGGGCAGCAGGTGCAGGCCCCGGGCGTCCACCTGCTCGCCGACCGGCCGCGTCACCACGCCCACCTCGGCGATGCGCCCCCCGACCACGCTCAGATCGCCGGCCACGATCCCGGTGGGCAGGACGAGGTGCGCCCCGCGGAACGTGATGTCTGCTGCGCTCATCCGTGACTTCCCTCCCCGCTTTGGCTACCGTCTCGGCGATGGAGAGCCTCATCGACTCCCGCCTGGGGGAATACGTCATCGTCCGCCGGATCGCCACCGGTGGCATGGCCTCGGTGTTCGAGGCGACCCACCATGGCACGGGCGAGGCGGTGGCCATCAAGGTGCTCGCCCCGGATCTGCGCGACGCCGGCGAGCCCCTCGCCCGCATCCTGCAGGAGGGCCGCGTGATCACCGGCCTGCTGCACGAGCACATCGTCCGCGTGCTCGACCACGGCACGGCCGACGAGAACATCGGCTTCGTGGTGATGGAGCTGCTGCAGGGCGAGAGCCTGCGCGACGTGCTCGATCGCGAGCGCACCCTCGAGCCCGAGCGGGCCGTCTTCATCATCCGGCAGGTCTGCGCCGGGCTGGTGGCGGCCCACGCCCGCGACGTCTTCCACCGCGACATCAAGCCCGCCAACATCATGCTGGCCGAGGGCCAGCGGCACCGCGACTTCGTGAAGCTGCTCGACTTCGGCATCGCCAAGCTGCGCCGGGACGACCCCGCGCGGCTGGCGGCCACGGCCAAGGGCATGACCCTCGGGACGCCCCAGTACATGAGCCCCGAGCAGGCGACCGGCGAGCCCATCGACGCCCGCAGCGACATCTACCAGGTCGGCCTGCTGATGTACGAGCTGCTCGTGGGCGAGCCCCCCTTCATGCACGCCAACCCGGTGAGCTGCATGGCCATGCACCTCTCGGCCCGGCCGCGCCCCATCCGGGAGCGGCGGCCCAGCGTGCCCGAGGAGCTGGAGGCCGTGGTGCTCAAGTGCCTGGAGAAGCGCCCCCGGGATCGCTTCGACGGCGCCGACGCCCTGGCCGACGCCCTCGATCGGCTCGCCATGCGGGTGACGCTGCGCGAGGCCGCGCGGGTGAAGGTGGACGGCGCGGGCGGCCTGGTGGGCAGCCTGCACCTGCCGACCCTGGGCAACCCGGCGGATCGGGCGCGCTTCGCCGGCAACCTGGCCGAGGTGCTGGCCCAGCTCTGGCCCGACGGCGAGGTGCCCGCGGATCTCCTGGCCCTCCGCGCGCCCATCGAGGCGCTGGAGGCCGAGCAGGCCCGCGTGGGCACCGAGCTCGGCCTGGCCCAGGCCCAGACGGCCGGCCTCGCGCGCGGGGTCGAAGAGCGCCTCCGGCCCCTCGAGCGCGCCATCGAGGCGCTGCAGGTGGAGCTGGCGCGCCTGCGCCAGGAGGCAGACGCCGCCGCCGCCGACGAGCGCCGCCACCGGGGCCGTGTGCAGGCCATCGACGCCGAGTACGCCCGGCTCTACGAGGAGGTGGAGAGCCACCAGCGCACCCTGTACGCCGCCGCCGAGGCCCGCTCGCGGCTGGTGGACTTCCGCGATCTCTTCCGGCAGGACATCGCCGCGCGGCTGGCCGATCTGGAGGCGGTCTTCGCCCAGCGCGCCGAGCTCACCGCCGCCCTCGAGGCCACCCGCGAGGTCCAGGCGCGGACGATGGGGCAGATGGCCGACCTGGAGCTGCAGCTCTGCGAGCTGCGCCGATCGGCGCTGGCGGTGGAGTCGGAGCGCGTCACGGCGCTGGCCGGGCTCCAGCTCGCCCAGACCCGCCTGGAGGGCCGCCACCGGGCCCTGGAGCGGGCGCTGGAGCACCACCACCTGCGGCTGGGGCTGGCGTTTCGGCACGCCGTGTCCGACCTGCTGGCCGAGCGCAGCGGCGAGGCCAGCCAGAGCGGGCTGCGGCGCCGGCAGCGGCGGGACGCGCCGGACGACTCCGCCCACTGAGGCCCCCAGATCCCCTGTCTATTCGGGGGGTTGGCGCAGCTCCTCGGAAGGCGAGCGGGGATCGAGGCGGGGCGCAGCGTCGGCGGCGCGGCGCCGGGCGTGGCTGAGCGCGTCGTTCAGCATCGCGAAGAAGAGCTCGGCCTTGAGCGGCGCAAACCCGTCGGCCAGCGTCCGCGCGCGGCTCTCGTAGTAGCCCGCGCGCTCGAGCGAGAGGATCTCCTCGATGCGGGCCTGGCGCAGCAGCTCCGCGCCCGCCGGCGTGAACACCGCCGCCTCGCCCTGGCTGCGCAGCGTCAGCTGGTAGAGCATGGCCTGGGTCTCGATGGGGGCCGACGTCGGCACCTCGCGGCCGAAGAACCACTGGCCGAACCCGACGAACGTCAGCGCGTAGGCCACGGCCACCACCAGCCCGAGGCCCGGGGTGATTCGACGGCGGCCGGGGTGCTGGTCCGCGGGCGGGGTGAGGAGGGCGACCAGCATCCCGCCGGCGTAGCCGCCGAAGTGGGCGCTGTGGGAGACGCCCCCGATCATCAGGCCGAAGAGGGCCGTGAAGACCACCCACTTGATCATCTCGTTGCGCAGGTAGCGGCCCGCGGCCGTGCCCTCGCGGTGACCCTGAAGCAGCGCCATGCCGATGATGCCCGACACGGCCCCGGAGGCGCCGATGACGAAGCCCGGGGGGCTGATGAGCGCGGCCACCACCGCGCCGGCGACCGCGCCGACGACCCAGCCCAGCAGGTAGCGCGAGGTGCCGAAGCGCCTCTCCACCAGCGGCCCGATCTGGTAGAGCGCCATGGCGTTGAAGCCGATGTGCCACACCCCGGCATGCAGCATGGTGTAGGTGAGGGCCCGCCACGGCTGCGGCCCCAGCGTCAGCGTGCCGAAGCTCGCCCCCAGCTCCAGGGTCTCCCCTCCCGGGCTCGGGTTGAGGAACCCCCCGGATCCAAAGCGGATCTGGGCCAGGTAGCCCGCGACCATGGTGGCCATCACGAGGAGGGTGCCGGGGACGCCCGGGGAGCCGTCGGAGAGCCCGAGGAACCGACCCACGCGGCGCAAGGCGGTGGGCATGAGCTGCCGCCGCCCGCAGCTCGGGCAGGTGGAGTCGCCGCGGACGAGGAGCTGCCCGCAGACACACGGGAAGCGGTCGTCCTGCACCTTCTCCACATGCCTCGCCGCGGCCTCCCGCGCTCGACGGGGTGCGCCCGCCGCGACCCGCGCCTTCCACTCGGCCTGCGTGGGGGTCGAGCCCGTGAGCCGATACCAGATCACCAGAATGCGGAACCACGCCTTGCTCACCGACATCCCCCGTCCACGTCCAGCCTTCTCACCCCTGCCCTCGCCACCCCTGCCCTCACCGCCCGGGGGCGGCCGCCGCGCGCCAGGTGTTGACGGCGAGGCCACGACCGGACTAGACCGCCCCAACCGGACGGACGGAGAGACCGATGAGCGATCTGCCCCACCTCGATGCCCGGGGCGAGGCGCACATGGTGGACGTGGGGGCCAAGGCCCGCACCCACCGGCGCGCCGTGGCCCAGGGCTACGTGCGCCTCTCGCCCGCCGGCATCACCGCGCTCTCCCAGGGCAACGCGCGGAAGGGTGATGCCCTGGCCGTGGCCCGGGTGGCGGGCATCATGGCCGCGAAGCGCACTTCGGAGCTCATCCCCCTCTGCCACCCCATCGCGCTGTCGTCCATCCAGGTCGAGCTGCGCGTCGAGGGCCCCGACCAGCTCGTCTTCATCGAGGCGACCTGCGAGGCCGAGGATCGCACCGGCGTCGAGATGGAGGCCCTCACCGCGGTGTCGGTCGCGGCGCTGACCCTGTACGACATGCTCAAGGCCGTCGACAAGGCCATGGAGATCGGGGGCATCTCGCTGCTGGCCAAGGAGGGCGGGCAGAGCGGCGCATGGCACCGGCCCGTGAAGGTGGTGCCCAAGATGCCCAGCCCGCCGACGCCGCCGCCGGAGGCCCACGAGGAGGAGCCCGAGCCGGCGCCGCCCGCGCCGGCCCCCCACCGACCGGCCGCCACCCTCGGCGTCCGACGCTCTCCGGCGCCGATCTCGCTGCAGATCCAGGCCCGGGCCGAGCAGATGTTCCGCCCCACCAGCGCCGATCCGCGCCTCGCCGCCTACCTCCAGGCCCGCCCCATCGATCGGGCCTACATGCTCGGCGATCTCGATCCCGCCTACGCGGAGCAGTGCACGTGGTTCGCGCTGCCCAACGCCTCGGGCGAGGGCATCGACGCCGTGATCCTGCTGTACCAGGGCCTGCGCGTGCCGGCGGTGCTCACGTCGGGCTCGGCCGATGACGTCCTGGCGCTACTCCACGCGGCAGGCGAGGCCCTGCCCCGCAGCTTCCACACCCAGATCCGCGAGCACCACCGCCACGCCCTCGAGACGCTCTACACCCTCAACGACCCCCACGTGATGTACCGCATGGGGCTGTCGCGCCGGGAGTATGTGCGGGCGGGCTCGGACGAGGGCGTCGAGGTGATGGGGCACCGCGACACCGCGGCCATCATGGCGCTCTACCAGCACTATCCCGACAACTTCTTCGATCCGGCGCAGCTCGAGACCGGGCTGTACTCGGGGGTGCGGGTGGACGGCGAGCTGGTGAGCCTCGCGGGGGTGCATGTGTTCAGCCGCACCTGGGACGTCGCGGCCATCGGCAACATCGTCACCCACACCGACCACCGCGGGAAGGGCATGGCGTCGCGCTGTGTGCGCCACCTGCTCGATCGCCTGCTGGCCGAGGTCAGCCACGTCGCGCTCAACGTCGAGGCCGGCAACAGCTCGGCCATCGGCTGCTACCTGAAGTTCGGATTTACCAGGCGTTACGAGTACTTCGAGGGCATCGCCACACGGTAGGCGGCGCCGCTCTCAGCCCTGGTTGGGGGCCCAGAGCACCTCTTCGTGCCCCGCCTGCACCGCGGCGGCGCGGCTCCAGACGAACAGGGCATCGCTGAGGCGGTTCAGGTAGGGGATCGCGAAGGCGTCGACGGGCTCGTCTTCGGCCAGCCGAACGCACAGGCGCTCGGCGCGGCGGCAGATGGTGCGGGCCTGGTGCAGCGCGACGTTGGCGCGGTTGCCCCCGGGCAGGACGAAGCTGCGCAGGACCGGCAGGCCCGCGTTGGCCTCGTCGATGGCGGCCTCGAGGCCGTCGACGTCCGCCTGCTCCACCCGCGGCTGGCGGGGGTGCACATCCTCGGGCAGCGTCGCCAGGATGGAGCCCAGGTTGAACAGGGCGTGCTGCACCCGGCGCAGCCAGGCGGCCAGGCCCTCCAGCGACAGCTCCAGGCACTCCAGGCGCGCCAGCCCGATGGCGGCGTTGAGCTCGTCCACCGTGCCGTAGCACTCGATGCGCAGGGCGTGCTTGGGGATCTGCTGGCCACCGACCAGGCGCGTCTGGCCGCGATCACCCGTCCGGGTGTAGACCCGGTTGATCACCAGCCCCGGGTCGGCGAACCGACCCTCGGCGGGGGGATCCGTCGGCGCCGCCACGGATCAGGTGGACGACAGGCGGCCGTTGCGCTTGAGCTTCAGGACCTTGGCGGTCCGCAGGCGCACCTTGCGCAGCTTGGCCTTGTGGGCCGCCTTGCGGCGGGCGGTGCAGCGGCGGCTCTTCTGGGTCTTCATCTCGGGCTCCAGTACGGTTCCAGTACGGTTCGGGCCGCGCATTGTGGCGGCATCCGGGCCGCTGGTCAAGCCTCTCGGCATCGCGGAGCGGCCCCGCGACGCGGCCGCCCCGCCCCCCTTGATCCGCGCGAGCGCCCGTGCATGAATGACGCGCCACGCCAAGGCCTGGGTCGCGATGGATCTGCTCGCTGTCGTACGCGCTGCCGTGAGCCGAGGGACCCTGGACCCCCGTCTCTTCCTCCGCCTGTGCGAGCGCCTCGTCGCCGCCGGGCAGGAGGCCGAGGTGCTGGACGTCCTGCGGACCAGCGGCCTGCTCGATCCCGCGGTCCCCCCGGCCCCGCCCGCCGCCCAGAGCGTCGACGCCCTGCACAGCGTCGAGGTCAGCACCGCGGCAGCCTCGGTCGGTGGCTCCGAGGACGCCTCCAACGGGCAGTGGGCCGTGGCCGGTCACGCGGCCGACGCGCCGGCGGTGGACGCCAACGTCCTCATGCGCGCCGAGCACCTGCGGGCCACGGCCACCGGCGAGTCGCGCCCCCCCGCCCGCTACGAGATCCTCAAGGAGATCGCCCGGGGCGGCGTCGGCCGCATCGACCTCGTCCGCGACCGCGACCTCATGCGCACGCTGGTGATGAAGACCCTGATCCAGGGCAACGACGCCGGCGACTACGTGATGCAGAAGTTCGTGGAGGAGGCCCAGGTCACCGCCCAGCTCGAGCACCCGCACATCGTGCCGGTCCACGACTTCGGCTTCTTCAGCGGAGGCGAGGTCTTCTTCACCATGAAGCTGGTGCAGGGCCGGACGCTGAAGGACGTGATCAAGGGGCTGCGCACCGCCGACGCGGCCATCGTCCAGTCGTTCTCGCGCACCAAGCTGCTCAACATCTTCCGGCAGGTCTGCCTGGCCATCGGCTTCGCCAACAGCCACGGCGTCATCCACCGCGACATCAAGTCCAGCAACATCATGGTGGGCGAGTTCGGCGAGACGCTGGTGCTGGACTGGGGCATCGCGAAGGTGGTCGGCATGGTGGCCGACGACCAGGCCGTCTCGACGCTGCGCAGCCAGTCGGACGACGCCACCATGATGGGGGTCGTCACCGGGACGCCGGCGTACATGTCCCCCGAGCAGGCCGCTGGCAAGGTGGACGCCGTCGACGCCCGCTCCGACGTCTACAGCCTGGGCGCGGTGCTCTACGAGATCCTGACCCACCGGCCGCCCTTCCGGGGCAAGAACTTCCGGCAGATCCTGGCGCAGGTGCTCACCCGGCCGCCCCTGCCGCCCAGCAAGCGCGCGCCCGAGAACGCGGTGCCCCGCCGCCTCGAAGAGATCTGCATGCGCTGCCTGGCCAAGCACCCCGACGAGCGCTTCCAGTCGGCGGCCGACGTGGTGGAGGCCCTCGATCAGTACATGGCGGGCGTCGAGGATCTGGACCGGCGCGCGCGGCTGTCCGAGGCGAAGGTGGAGGAGGGCCTCGAGCTCCTCGAGGCCTACACCCGGGCCCGCGGCCTGTCCGACCACCTGCGCCTGGAGCTGATGGATCTGGAGTGGCAGGTGCGCGGCCACGATCCCCTGGACGCCAAGCGGGGCCTCTGGGCGCGCCAGGCCGAGCTGGCCGAGGCCCACGCCCGCCAGCAGCAGGCGTTCACCGCGGCGGCCCAGGCCTTCATGGCGGCGCTGGGCTTCAACCCCGAGAACGACGACGCCGCCAACGAGCTGGCCCGGCTGTACTGGTTCCGCCTGCGGGACGCCGAGCGCGCCGACGACGACGACGCGGTCATCGACTACCGGGGCCTCGTCGAGGCGTACAACCGCGGACTCTTTGATGAATTGCTGCGCGGTGAGGGGCGGCTCATCGTCCGCTCGGTGCCCGGGGGGGCCACCGTCGTGGCCGCGCAGTGCATCGAAGTGGACCTCCAGCGGCAGCCCCTCATCCAGGTGGATCTGGGCGCCACACCCGTCCAGCACGTCCCGCTGCAGCAGGGCACCTGGCTCCTCCAGCTCAGCCACGCAGGCTACCGCGACGTGCACGTGCCGGTGCGGATCGAGCGCGGCGAGGTGGCCGACGTGGCCTGCCGGTTCTTCACCGAGGAGCAGATCGGCGCGCACTTCCTCTATGTGCCCGGCGGCCCGTTCATCATGGGCGGCGACGAGGCGTGCAGCACCGCGCGCCACCGCCGGGTGGTGGAGGTGGCCGACCTCTTCGTCGCGCGCTACCCCGTCACCTGCGCCGAGTACCTGGGCTTCCTGCGGGAGCTCGACGCCCGGGATCGCGCGGCCGCGAAGGCTCGCGTGCCGCGCCTGAAGGCGGCGGCCGGCTTCCTGTGGGGGCGGGGCGCCGACGGCCAGATCGCCTGGCCCTCCGTCGACGCCGAGGGGCTGCGCTGGGAGGCCCACTGGCCGGTCATCGGCATCTCGCTGGACGACGCCCGCGCCTTCTGCGCCTGGTACAGCGAGCGCAGCGGCGTCGCGGTGCGGCTGCCCACCGAGGAGGAGTGGGAGAAGGCCGCCCGGGGGACGGACGGGCGCCTGCACCCCTGGGGCAGCCGGTTCGACGCCACGTTCTGCAAGATGGCCAGCTCGCGGCCGGGGCCGCCCCTGCCCGAGCGCGTCGGCAGCTTCCCCGCGGACGTCTCGCCCTACGGCCTCTACGACTGCGCCGGCCTCGTGCGGGAGTACTGCGACAGCCCCTTCGACGCCGACGCCACGCTGCGGGTGGCCAAGGGCGGCAGCTACCGCGCCCAGTCGGACGTGGACTGCCGGGTCACGCACCGCATCGCCGTCTTCCCCGGCGAGCCGGGCCTGGATCACGGGTTTCGGCTGGTGAAGGATCCGCCGGCGTCGAAGGCGCCGGCCCGCCGGCTCATCCGGCCCAGCTTCGAGCCCGATGACGGGTCGAATGGCTGAGCCCGTGGGCCCGATCCGGGCGTCAGAAGGTGCGCGCCGTGTCCAGCAGGATGGTCACGGGCCCCTCGTTGAGCAGCTCGACGTCCATCATCGCCTGGAAGACGCCCGTCTCGCACCGCAGGCCCAGCGCCCGGGTGGCCGCCACGTAGGCCTCGAAGAGGGGCGCCGCGTCCTCGGGCCGGGCCGCCAGGTTGAAGGACGGGCGGCGGCCCTTGCGGCAGTCGGCCAGCAGGGTGAACTGGCTGACGGCCAGGACGCTGCCGCCGGCCTGCTGCACGTCCAGGTTCATCTTCCCGGCGTCGTCCGCGAAGATGCGCAGCGTCGCCACCTTCTCCGCCAGCAGGCGGGCGTCCTCCACCGTGTCCCCCAGGGCGGCCCCGACCAGGACGAGCACGCCCCGGTCGATGGCCCCCGTGACCTCGCCCGCCACGGTCACCCGCGCCCGGGACACGCGCTGCACCACCGCCCGCACGGCTGGCATCCTCCTCGTCGCGGGGCCTTCGCCGGCCCCGGCACGTGGCAAGTTCACAAGGCCCTCGCCGTTGTGGTACACGAGTCCACACCGGCGGCGGCATGTCCGCCTCCCTGGCCAGGGGTAGCCGATGGCTGACCAGAACCGCAAGACACTGCACAGCTTCTACTGCCGCGACTACCTGTGGGAGCTGTTCGAGGTCATGACGCGTGACCTGGGGTGCTCCATGGACTACCTCATCAACGAGTCCATGCGGCACTACGCGCGCAGCCGCAACTACAGCCTCGCGCAGGCGGGGGGAGCGAGCCGGCAGCCCGAGCCGCCGCCGCCCTCGAACTACCCGACCCAGCAGCCGGTCGGCCGGGCCGACAACCCCTTCGGGGGCATGCCCCCGCCGGCCCCGGCCAGCCGCCGCCCGCCTCCTCCGCCGCCCGAGCCGCGCATGGAGCCGCGCATGGAGCCGCGGCCCGAGCCCATGACGGCCTCGCGGCCCACTCTCTACCTGCTCTTCAATGGGCAGCGGCACCGCATCGACGGCGAGAAGTTCGTCATCGGCCGCGGCAGCCAGCAGACCGAGCTGACCATCCGCGACGGCAACATCTCGCGGCAGCACTGCGCGGTCATCTACCGGGGCGGCAGCTGGTACATCAAGGATCTCGACTCCACCAACGGCATCGAGTTCAACGGCAAGCGCATCGAGCACAAGCGCATCGAGGAGGGTGACACCTTCTACCTGTGCGACTACGAGCTGCGCTTCACCTACCGGTAGCCCCGCCGTCAGCGAGGCCGCGGCGCCAGCAGCGTCCAGGCCGCCGCCCCGAACAGCCCCCCCATGATCGGCACGAGCCCATGCCACACCATCAGGTGATCGGCGGCGCTGTGCACGCAGGCCAGGTGCAGCGGCAGGACGCCCAGCAGCCCCGCCCCGGCGCCGAGCAGGAAGCCCGTGGGTGCGTGGCGGCGCAGCACCCGCCGGCCCAGGATCAGGCCCAGCCCGATGAGCACCGCCGCGACCCCGAGCCCCGTCCCGAGGCACGCGCTCCCGTGGAAGAAGGCCACCGGGGCCGGGTCGGCGCGGATGGAGAGGGCGAGGGCCAGGAGCCCCACGCCGATGCCCAGACCGAGGATGGGCCAGAGGCGGCGGCGCACCGGGAGGGTGAGGCCGAAGGCGAAGGCCGTCAGCGCGAGGCCGGCCACCGCGAACGCCACGAGGCTGGTGAAGAAGGGCCAGCCCGCCGGAGCTGCGCGCCCCATGGCGAAGCCGAAGCCGAGCGTCAGTCCCAGCCCGAGCAGGCTGAACAGCCCCATGCGGCGGCGGCGATCCTGGTGCAACCGTTCGAAATCACGGGTGATTTCGGCACGCAGGGCGGCCGGCAGCTCGTCGTCCTGCGCCATCATCCGCGCTCCTGCCGCTTGAGCACGCCCGCCAGGCTCTCCCGCAGACGCTTGTAGCCGCGGTGGGCCCGGACGCGAGCGGCGCCCTCGTTGATGCCCAGCTCCTGGGCCACCTCGGCCAGGGGGCGGCCGTCGAGCTTGTGCATCGAGACGACCACCCGCTGGCTCTCGGGCAGCGCGTCGATGGCGGCGCGCACCTCGTCCACGAGCCACCGGGGCGTCGGCGCCTCGGCCGGAGCGCCGGCGTCGAGGGGCTCGGGCAGCTCCCCCTCCCGGGTGATGCGCTCCCGCGAGCGCCCCTTGCGGCGCAGCGCGTCGATGGACAGCCGACGGGCGATGGTGAGGACCCACGGCCCGACGGGGGCGCCGGTGTGGTAGCGATCCCGGGCGCGGTGGACCCGCAGGAAGGTCTCCTGCACCAGATCGTGCGCCAGCTCGGCATCCCCCACCCACCGCATCAAGCACCGCCTCACCACCGGCGCCAGCGCCCGGTGCACCTCGTCGAACGCCGCCGCGTCGCCGTCGGCATAGCGCTCCATCGCGTCGATCAGGGCCCGCTCGGCGTCGGTGAGGGTGCGCTCGGTCACCGGACCTCCGCCCGGGGGGCGATACGGCCCGTGGGGCGCGACGTTACGTGCGCCGGGCTACTGCAGCACATGGGAGGCGCTCGCCAGGTGCAGCGGATCGATGCCCAGCGCGGCGAGGGCGCGATCCCAGATGGCCTCGGGGGGCCACTCGAACACCAGCGCCGCCGACACCGGGGCCTGGATCCACGAGCCACTGGCCATCTCGCCCTCGAGCTGGCCCGGCCCCCAGCCGGCATAGCCCACCACGAGGCGCACCCGGGCCTCCCCCGCCTCGCACAGGCCGGTGAGGGCGTCGCGGGAGCGGCTGATGGCGATGCCGGGCGCCACCGGGCTGGTCTCGTCGAACTGGTGGCGATCGTCGTGCAGGATCCAAAGGGACTGGGGCTCGACGGGCCCGCCTCGCCGCAGGCGGGCCTCGGGCGCGCCGCCCCAGGACTGGCCGAAGCTGGCGGCGACCTCGGCGCAGGCGTGGGGGAGCGGCTGGTTGATGACGAGGCCCAGCGAGCCCTCCTCGTCGTGCTCCAGCATGACCACCACGGATCGGCGGAAGTTGGGATCGCCGAGCTGGGGGACCGCGATGAGCACGCCGGGAGCCGCCTTGAACGCCTGGATGCTCACCTCAGCCCCATCTGCGCCACGACGGTCGCCGGCCGGCGGACGAGGGCACGCATGATCAGGTCGCGGTGGGGCGCCGGATCGAGGGTGCGCAGCACCATCCAGGTGCCGCCCTCCCCGTTGTCGGCGCCCAGCGCGATCCGCGCCCGGCGCTCCGGCACGACCCGCCCCTCGGCCGTCCGCATGCGCTCGACCCAGATCGTCCGCGGCCCGCACACGGGGGGCGGGCGCTGCCGATAGACCGTGCGGCCGCGCAGGTGGTCGATGTCGGCCACCACCCCCACGTCCCCGTTGGAGAGCTCGACCAGCGTCCCGCAGGGCAGCAGCCCCACCGTGGCGACGAAGAGCCGGGCCAGCCCCGCATCCACCTGGGGCGGCGGCCGCTTGAGCAGCGCGACGGCGGCGGCCAGCGGCGAGATCGCCGGCGTGTCGTCGGCGCCGCGCACCAGGGCCAGCCACGCGCGGGCGAGGGCGACGAGCTGCGTCGACAGGCTCGGATCCGGCGGCCCCGCCAGGTACGGGGGCCCGACCCCCTGCGGCCCGATGGCGTGCTCCAGCGAGACGGCCACCCGGTGGGCCAGGGGCGCGGTGACGCGGTAGCAGTCCTGGAGCTGGCGCAGCGCCAGGACGCCCATGGCCTCGGCCTCGGTGAAGACCCGGGGCGCCGGGTTCGGGTAGGCCCGGCCCGCGCCGTGGGCGAGCCCCGCCTCGGTGAGCTCGACGCACTCGATGGCGGACAGGCCCAGCCCACGCGCCACCGAGCCGCAGAGGATGCCCACATCGATGGCCTCGCGGCCGGGGCTGCGGGCCCCGCCCTGCAGGATGATGCCGCAGAGCAGGTCCTGCTCGACGGCGCAGGCATCCATCAGCTCCTGCGCAATGCGGCGAAACGGCTTGGGATCTACCGGCGCCCGGGTGACCAGGTCTTCCAGCGCCGCCATGCACTTGGCGTAGTGCCAGAGCGTCGCCACCCCACGCACCCCGCGGCCCACGCCCTCCAGCCGGATGGGCCGCTGCACCATGCGGATCTTCTCGACCCCCGCCGCCGCGACCGCCTCGCCCACATGGGCCATGGGATCCTTGCACCCAGCCGGGAGGCGGTGGCGCGAGCAGGTGAAGAAGAAGCGCCGGAGCTGATCCTCGCTGGGCAGCTCGGCGAACGCGATGCCGCCGGCCTCCTTCTGGGCCAGCCACTTCTCGAGCTCCTCGGCCTGCTCCGTCGAGCCGTGATCCAGCCAGAGGGCGTTGCTGTTGATCATCACCACGCCCTCGTAGACGACGATGGTGATGCCCTGGCGCTCGCGCTTGATGAGCAGCTCGAGGGCCTCCTGCAGCTTGGAGATGGGGCGCTGCCAGGCGTCGTTGTTGAGGTCGTGGATCTCGCCGGTCTTGAAGAGCGAGTACGTGTAGAGCAGGAGGGCCTTGCCGGCCACCTGCACGGGATCTTGCTGGACGCCCTGGCGCGGCGGGTTCAACGGTCAGTCCCCAGATCCAGGTCGAGGAAGCCCTTCAGGAGATCCTCGACGGCCTTCGCGTCCTTGCGGGGCGCGGCGGGCGGCGGCGCGGGGGCAGCCGGCGGGGCGGCGCGGGCGGCGGCGGGGCCGGCCGCCGCCGGCGCGGGCCGGGCCACCGGCGGGCGCGCGGCGGGCGGCTCGGAGTCCGGATCCGGCGGGCGCGCGCTCGGGGGCGTCGAGTCCAGGTAGCCGCGCAGCAGGTCCTGGAGGCTGGCGGCCGGGCGGGCGGCGGCCGGCCGCGGCTCGGGCGCCGCGCCTCGGTCCTCGCGGGGCGGCGGGGCTGCCTCACGGGGCGCGGGGGCCTCGCGAGGCGCAGGGGCGGGCGCGCTGGGCGCCGCCACCGATCGCACGAGCGGGCGCGGCTCCGGCGCCTCGAGGCGCACCGGCGGATCCGTCGCCTCGCGCCGGCGGGTGGTCCCGGCCAGATCCATGCCGGCCGCCGGGGTGACGCGCTCGGTCACCGGCCCCACCGCCAGTGGCGCCCTGGGCGGCCCGGCGGCCGCCTGGACCGGGGCCCGCGCTGCCGTCGGCGCCACCCCCACGAGGCTGGCCCGGGGGCTCGTCAGCTTGAACTTCTTGCCCTGGCTCACGGACGGCGTCGCCGTCAGGTCGCGCACATCGGCCGGCTCGAAGCGCTCGCCCGGGGCCAGCAGCGGCCGGTCCGACACGGGCAGGTTCGCGATGCGCGGATCCATGCGCGACGGCGCCGCCACCACCACGGGCGCGGCCTCGTCCTCCGTCGCGCCGGCGGGCCGGGGGCGCGGCGGCGGGGGCACCAGCACGTCGGCGGGCTCGAAGATGAAGCGCTCGCCCAGGGCGGTCTTGCCGGCCGACAGATCCTCGCGCACCTGGGGCGCGCGCAGGGCGGCTTCTTCGGCGCTCTCGGTGAAGCTGTCGCGGGCCGACAGGCGGACGACCACGTCACAGTGGCCCGCCAGGCTGAGATCGGCGCGCTCCTGCACCTCGCGGATGAGGGCCTTGGCCTCGGGGACGCCCAGCAGCGCCAGGCCCGACAGCGCGCCGCGCCGCAGCGGATCGTCGGTGAGGGTGACCTGCGCGCGCCGGAAGAGGCGGGTGATGGCGCCGCCATCGCCTTCGAGGCGCAAGCGCTCCCGGAAGACGTCGAGGAACCGGACGCCGCCGAGGCGAGCCAGGCCCTCGAAGAACATGCGCTGCTCGTCCTCATCGTAGGCCACGAAGGCCCCGCCCCGGATGCACGACGCGAGGTACGGCGAGACCGACTTGTCCCCGGCCCGCACGAAGCGGTGCAGGACCTCCTTGCGCACCACCGCGGCCTCGTCCTTCAGCAGCGGCAGCAGGAGCTCGCGCACCTGGAGGTCGTAGGTGCGCGCGATGCCCGCGGCCGCCCGGGCCCGGACGGCGCCGTCGGGGTTCTTCAGGCAGTCCACCAGCAGGGGCCGGGCCTGGTCGCCCAGGGGGCTCTGCAGGATGACCTCAAGCACCTCCATGACCACGCCCGGGTTCGGATCGCGCAGGCGCTCCGCCCAGGGATCGAGGGACGCGGTGCCCTGACGGTGCAGGAGTTCCTTAAGAAATTCGGACCCTTCGGAGGTCTCGGAGCTGTTGATCGCCGCCAGCAGCTCGGGGGCGGTGAGGGCCGCCGCGTCGGTGAAGAACCACCGCGCCCAGAGGTTGAAGGCCCGGCTCGCCCCGGCCATGTGATCGGCGCAGAGCTCGGCCGCCGCCCCGCCCGCCACGGCCGGCAGCAGCCCCTCCAGCCGCCGGGCCACCGCGGGCCGGAAGCCGTTGCGGGCCTCGGCGAGGCGACGCAGGCTGCGCGCGGCCGCCGCGAAGCCCTCCCAGGCCTGGCTCTCCAGGTAGCCCTGGTAGATGCGGTGGACCACCTCCGCCAGGCCGCGATCGTCGATGGGCTGGGGATCCTTGACCAGCACGCTGCCCAGCAGGCGCACCAGGTGATCGAGGGCCGGCGTGCCCAGGCCCGTGCGCAGGCGCTCGCCCAGCTCCGCCGCCGGACGTTCCAGCCCCCGGACGGCCTCGCGCTCCGCCGCGTCCCCGGCCTCGTAGGCGTCGTAGTCGTCGAGCTGGGCGTACTGCCGCCGGCGCTTGTCGCCGTCGTCCTCCTCCTGCAGCTCGAGGAGGCCCGGCATGACGTCTTCGATGGCGCCCCGGAAGCGGCGGGTGAAGATCTCTTCCGACATGAAGAGCTTCTCGGTGAAGCCATCGATCGCCACGTAGCGAACGTGCTCCAGCTCTTCCTGCCAGAGGGTGCTGATGAAGTCCTGATCCGACGAGGTCGCGTCGCGACACTCCGCCAGCGCCCGGATGAAGGCGCTGACCTCCTCGGCCTTGATGCCCGCCTGGAAGGTGATGCGGCGCAGGCCCTGCTTGAACAGATCGAAGGCCAGGTTGGCGTCCTGGGCCTCCGACCGGTAGACCACCTCGTCGTCGAGGTTGATGCGGTTGGTGGCGACCGCCAGCGTGACCTCGCCCGCCTCGCCGCAGGCGCCCTGCAGCGCCCGGTGGGCCTGCTCCACGTGGTGGCTGAAGTCCTTGGCGTCCGTGTCGACCGCGCCGTCGCGCACGAAGCGCAGCGCGTCTCGGACGCGCTTGCCGACGCTGCTCTCGGTCTCGGCGCTCACTCCGGCCTCACCTGCACCACCGCCCCTGGCCACGGACAGGCATCATCGTGACACAGGGAACCAGGCAGGGGAACCCGTCACTTGCCCGGCGCCGCCAGCGCCAGCACATGATCGAGGGCCTGCTCCAGGTCGTCGGCGGCCACATAGGGGGCCGGTCCCAGGCGCAGCACGTCGCCGCGGCTGTCCACGTAGATGCCCCGCTGGCGCAGCGTCCCCACCACCAGGGGCGCGTGGGCCACCCGGATGGCCACGAAGCCGCCCCGCTCGTCGGGCCGAAGCGGCGACAGGATCTCCAGCCGCGGGGCCAGGCGCTCGACGATGCGGGCCGTCTGCGTCATCGAGAGCGCGCGCAGGCGCTCGACGGTCAGGTGCTCGCGGTGGAAGAACGCGGCCACCGCGGCCGCCCGGTACAGGCTCGTGGGCTCGAACGTGCTGCCGGCGAACCGCTCGGCGCCGTCGGCCCCGTACCCCACCCGGCCGTCCGTCCGCTCGTCGCCCAGGTGCGCGAAGTCGGCGAACCAGCCCGTGTAGACCGGCCGCAGCGACGATCCGGCGGGCACGCGCATGAAGCAAGCGCCCTCGCCCCACTGCGCGTACTTGTAGCCGCCCGCGACCAGGAAGAGAGGCTCGGCCCCGAAGTCTTCGAGCCGCGTCGGCACGATGTTGAAGCCGTGGTAGGCGTCCAGCAGGACCTCCGCCCCCACGCGCTGCGCGGCCGCGACCGCCTCGGCGAGGCCGGGCACGATGGCCGCGGTCCGGTACAGCACCGTCGACGCCATCAGGGCCGCGGTGTCCGGGCGGACGGCCGCCGCCAGGCGAGCCGCGAGCGTCGCCACCGGCGCCGCCGGCACCCGCGTCACCTCGATCCCCGCCTCTGCCAGGCGCCGAAGCTGGCGGTCCATGCTGTGGAACTCGCCGTCGGTGGTGACGATGTGGCGCCGGCGCTCCCACGGCAGCGCCGACAGGAACCGCGCCACCAGCTCGTGGGTGCTGGCCGCGAGGGCCACGTCCTCGGGCCGGCCGCCGATGCGCGCCGCCACCGCCTGGCGGACGCGGTCGGCCTGATCCATCA
>JAWKQS010000031.1:0-98061 GCA_041389985.1 bacterium | reverse complement strand
ATGATGTGCCTGGATCACCTGGAGCCGGCCGACGCGCCCCGGAAGGTGCACGAGGACGCCCTGGCCCGCACGACGCGCTGGGCGCTGCGCTGCCTGGCCGCGCGGACGCGCGACGATCAGGCGCTCTTCGCCATCGTCCAGGGCGGCATCGATCTGGAGCTGCGCCAGCGCAGCGCCGAGGCCCTCTGCGAGCACCCCTTCGACGGCTTCGCGGTCGGCGGGCTGTCGGTGGGGGAGTCGCAGTCGGCCATGTACGACACGCTGGAGTTCACGGCCCCGCTGCTGCCGCTCGACCGGCCCCGCTACCTGATGGGGGTCGGCACGCCCGAGGATCTGGTGGAGGGCGTCGCGCGGGGCGTCGACATGTTCGACTGCGTGATGCCCACCCGCAACGCCCGCAAGGGCGGGCTCTTCGTGGATGGCGGGCGGCGCAAGATCAACCTGAAGAACGCGAAGTTCAAGCAGGAGCGGGGGCCGCTGGACCCGGAGTGCACCTGCTTCACGTGCAGCCACTTCAGCGCCGGCTACCTGCGGCACCTGCTGATCGCCAACGAGTTCCTGGCCCACCGGCTGCTCTCCATCCACAACCTGCACATCTACCTGGACCTCATGCGGTCCATCCGGCGAGCAATCATCGCCGGCCGCTTCGCGGAGTTTCGGCGTGACTTCATCGCAGGTTGCCAACCCCGGTAACTTCTGCTATTTCCCCGCGACCTCGGGGCCCTCCCCGGGGGCTCTCGGCGACGTGACGGATTCGACGTGAACGAACTGATCCTCCTGGCGGTGGGACAAGGGCAGCAGGCGCAGCCGAGCTGCGTGCAGGCGGCGCTGCCGCTGCTCCTCATGTTCGCCGTGGTCTACTTTCTGCTCATCCGGCCGCAGCAGAAGCGGCAGCGTGAGCACCAGGCGATGCTGGCGCGGCTGAAGAAGGACGACAAGGTCGTGACTTCGGGAGGCCTCGTCGGCACGGTGACGGCGCTCACGGACGCCGAGATCGAGATCCAGATCGCCGACAAGGTGCGGGTGCGGGTCATCCGCGCCCAGGTCCAGCTGTACCAGGCGGGCCAGGACACGGCCGGCGTGCCGGAGAAGAAGGACGGGAAGTAGATGAACCGGCAGTGGAAGTTCAAGGGCCTCCTCGCGGTGGGCCTGCTCATCGTGGCCGTGCTCATGCTGGTACCGACCCTGGTCGGCCCCACCCCCAAGGGGGAGGAGCCGAAGCTCCCGGGCTGGTTCACGGGGATCTTCGCCAATCGGCTGATCCTGGGCCTGGATCTGCAGGGTGGCATCCACCTGCAGTACCAGGTGGACGTGCCCGACGCCCTGCGTCGCCGCGCCACCCAGACCGCCGGCAACCTCGAGTCGCTGCTCAAGAGCGAGCGCAACGTCGAGGTGAAGGCCACCCCGGGCAGCGGTGAGTCCCTCGACGAGATCACGACGGTCGCCGTCGCGTTCCCGGCCGCCGAGGACACTGCCAAGCTCGACGTGGAGTTCGTCGCCAAGAACCTGCCCGAGTACGAGATCGGCGGGGTCGACGGCACCACGGTCACCCTGGTGATGAAGGCCGACGCCATCACCTCCTTCCAGGAGGACGCCGTCGAGAAGGCCATCGACACCATCGAGCGCCGCATCAACGCGTTCGGCGTGGCCGAGAGCACCATCTCGCGCCGCGGCGACAACGAGCTGGTGGTGCAGCTGCCCGGTCTGACCGAGGAGGAGTTCGGCGAGGCGAAGAAGAAGCTGGCCCAGACCGGCCAGCTCCGCTTCCAGATCGTCGATCGCGCCGGCGCCGCCGACTTCGCCCAGAAGATCGGCGCCCGCCGCCCGCTGCCCGACAACTGGCCGGCGGACCTCGATCCCGAGCTGAAGAAGCACAAGATCGCGGTCACCGGCGGCACGGTGCGCAGCACCAGCCGGGCCATCCTCGAGTACATGGTCGACGGCCAGTTCGACGCCGAGCACCTGGTGGGCTACGAGGAGATCTTCGCCGATCCCAAGGACCCGACCCTCGGCGCCATCAACACGCTGTCCGAGGAGCAGGAGAAGATCCTGCGCAAGCGCAAGACCGACGACCTCGAGGGCGACATCGTGCGCGCCTACGAGGTGCACTACCTGTTCTCGAAGGCCGGCATGAGCGGCGAGAACGTCGAGGCCGCCAGCGTCGGCTACGACAACTTCAACCGCCCGGTGGTGCTGATGCGCTTCAGCCAGGTGGACGCCGACAAGTTCTTCGAGATGACGAAGAAGTACACCAAGGAGCTGATGGCGATCCTGATCGACGATCAGGTCTACAGCGCCCCGCGCATCAAGGAGCCCATCGCGGGCGGCCGGGTGCAGATCGAGATGGGCGCGGTGGGCCGCACGGCGTTCAAGGAGGCCTCGGCCCTGGTGGCGGTGCTCAAGAGCGGTGCCCTCCAGGCCCCCCTCCGCAAGCTCTACGACGCCCAGGTCGGCGCCACCCTCGGGGCGGACTCGGTGCGCGCCGGCCAGCTCTCGGTGGCCGTGGGCTTCGGCCTCGTGGTGCTCTTCATGCTCGTCTACTACAAGGGCTCGGGTGTGGTGGCCAACCTCGCCCTGATCCTCAACGTGGTCTTCGTGATGGCGGGCCTGACGGCCTTCGGGGCCACGCTCACGCTGCCCGGCATCGCCGGCATCGTGCTCACCATCGGCATGGCGGTGGACGCCAACGTGCTGATTTTTGAGCGAGTTCGAGAAGAGCTGCGGCTGGGCGTCTCCGTGCGCAAGGCCATCGATGCGGGCTACGAGAAGGCCTTCAGCGCCATCCTCGATGCCAACGTCACCACCGGCATCGCGGCCGTGGTGCTCTACCAGTTCGGCTCCGGTCCCATCCGCGGCTTCGCCGTCACCCTGGGCGTCGGCATCATCTGCTCGCTGTACACCGCCCTCGTGGTGACGCGGCTGGTCTTCGACTACAAGTACCGGGCGGACGCCGCCCGCATGAGCATCTGAGGAGGCGGCCGTGGAGTTCTTCAAGCCCGGGAAGCAGTACAACTTCCTCGGAGTCGCCGGCACGATGACCAAGCTCAGTGCGTTGGTCGTGCTGGCGTCGTGGGCCCTCGTGGCCACCAAAGGCCTCAACTTCGGCATCGACTTCGCTGGCGGCACCGAGGCCCTGCTGGCCTTCAGCAAGAGCATCGACATCGGCGAGCTGAAGGCCGAGGTCGAGAAGGTCGGCCTGGACACCCCCGAGGTGGTCATCTACGGCCTGGCCGACGAGGGCCGCTACTTCGTGCGCAGCCGCACCCAGAGCCTGCTCTCCGAGGCCGACACCGCCAAGATCAAGGGCGCGCTGACCGGCAAGTTCGGCGAGCCCCTGCTCTGGGATGCCAGCGACGAGTCCGGCGAGGAGATCCGGGTCCAGTTCAAGGAGGCCCACAAGCTCCCCGAGATCGAGGCCGCTCTCACCGAGGCGGGCGTGGCGGGGACGTCGGCCACCAAGCAGACCGAGGCCTCGAACCCCACCTACCTCGTCCGCCTGCCCGGCGTGCGCCAGCGCCTCCAGGAGGCCATGGCCGCGAAGTACGGCAAGGTGACCAAGGACGAGGCGGGGGCCTTCCAGGGCGACGGCGCCTTCTTCGCCATCGAGCGCATGGAGTCGGTGGGCTCGGCGGTCGGCCGGCAGATGCGCAACCAGGGGATCCTGGCCGTGCTCTACGCCCTCATCGGCATCCTGCTCTACGTAAGCTTCCGGTTCGACCTGCGCTACAGCCCCGGCGCCGTGGTGGCCCTCATCCACGACGTGAGCATCACGGTCGGCGTCTTCAGCCTCGCCGGGCTCGAGTTCAACCTGCCCATCATCGCTGCGCTCCTCGCCATCGTGGGCTACTCGCTCAACGACACCATCGTCGTCTACGACCGCATCCGCGAGTCCCTCAAGATGGGCCTGGGCACGACCCTGCCCGAGACGATCAACCTGAGCGTGAGCGACACCATCTCCCGGACGGTGCTGACCTCGCTGACCACGTTCCTGGCCGTCCTGGCCATCTGGGTCTTCGGCGGCGGCATCATCCAGAACTTCGCCTTCGCCATGCTGGTGGGCATCGTGGTGGGGACCTACTCCTCCATCTACATCGCCAGCCCCATCGTCATCTTCATGGACCGCTACCTCCGGGGCCGTCAGGGCGCCACCGCCTGAAATCCCTTGCGCGCTGGGGCTTTCGCTCCGGCGCAGGCTGGTCCACCATGGGACCATGCTGTACGCCGACGCCCACATCCCCGCCACGCCGCTGGCGCCTGAGTGCCGCACCCTGGGCCAGATGCTCCGCCGCCAGGCCGGGCGCCGAGGGGATCGCCCCGCCTGGTTCGAGAAGGTCGATGGCCGCTGGACGCCCACGTCGTGGCGCCGGTTCGCCGAGGGGGCCGATGAGCTGGCCGCCGGCCTGCGCCGCCTGGGCCTGAGCCCCGGCGACCGCGTCGCCATCCTGGGTCCGACCCGCGCCGCCTGGGCGCTCCAGGACATGGGCGCCCAGCTCGCCGGCTGTGTGTCGCTGGGCATCTATCCCAAGCAATCCGTCGAGCAGGTGGCCTATGTGGTCGGGCACTCCGACGCCCGGGTCGTGTTCGTGGGCGATGAGGCCGAGCTGGACGTCGTCCTGGCGGCCGTGGCCGATCTGCCGGGGGTCGAGGCGATCGTCCCCTGGGATGCCGCCTGGATCGAGGGCCGCGACGAGCCGCGCCTGCGGCCGCTGGCCAGCCTCACGGGGACGCCGCTGACGCCGGCCGAGCGCGCGCAGGTGGAGGCCGCCCGGGGCACGGACGACACCGCCATCTTCGTATACACCTCCGGCACGACGGGCCCCCCCAAGTGCGCGATGATCAGCCACCGCAACATCCTGGCCGTGCTGGGCTGCCAGAACGATCTGGGGGTCTTCTACCAGGACGACATCGCGCTCTCGTTCCTCCCCATGGCCCATGTGGCCGAGCGGGTGCTGGCGTTCTACGGCCGCATCAACACCGGCATGCCCACCGCCTACGCCACGAGCACCAGCGCGGTGCTGGACGAGCTGCGCGAGGTCCAGCCGACGGTCTTCGGCTCGGTGCCGCGCATCTTCGAGAAGGCCTACAGCCGCATCCAGAGCGACGTCGCCAAGGCGCCCCCCGGCAAGCGCCGGGTCTTCGCCTGGGCCGATCGCGTCGGCCGGGCCCGCCTGGCCCGGGTGCTGGCAGGCAAGCCGGTGCCGGTCGGCCTGCGCCTCAAGCACCGGGTGGCCGATCGCCTCGTCTTCTCGAAGGTGCGCGCCGCGTTCGGCGGCCGGGTGCGCCTGTTCATCACCGGGGCGGCGCCCACCCCGATGGACGTGCTGGAGTTCTTCTGGGCCGCGGGGCTGCCCATCTACGAGGTGTACGGCCAGACCGAGGCCACCGTGGTCACCCACGCCAACACCGACGGTCATGTGCGGCTGGGGACGGTGGGGCGGGCGCTCCCGCCCGTCGAGCACCGCATCGCGCCGGACGGCGAGGTGCTGGTGCGGGGCCCGCTCGTCTTCCAGGGCTACTTCAAGGATCCCGAGGCCACGGCCGCGGCCATCCAGGACGGCTGGCTGCACACGGGCGACATCGGCAGCCTCGACGCGGACGGCTACCTGCGGATCACCGACCGCAAGAAGCACATCATCATCACGGCCGGCGGCAAGAACCTCACGCCGGCCAACATCGAGGCGGCGGTCAAGACCCAGGACGCCCTCATCAGCCATGTGCATGCCCATGGCGACAAGCGCCCCTACGTCGTCGCCCTGATCGCGCCCTCGCCCCTCGAGACGCTCGACTTCGGCCTCCAGCGGGGCCTGGTGGACAAGGCGACGGTGGCGGCGCTGACGGCCGAGCTCATGGAGAACCCCACGGGCCGCAGCGCTGCCCTCACGGCCGCCATGGCGCCGGTGGTGGCGCTGCCCGACTTCCAGGCCCGCATCAAGGCGGCGGTCGTGGCGGGGAACAAGCGGCTCTCCCAGGTGGAGAAGATCAAGCGTTTCAAGGTGTTGGAGCGCGACTTCAGCCAGGAGGCGGGGGAGCTCACCCCGACGATGAAGGTGCGGCGCAAGGCCATCGAGACCGCCTATGCCGAACTGCTGGAGCTCATCTACACCGAGCCCGGCGTGGGCGGGGAGGCGTGATGCAGACGCGGCGTGAACTGCTGCGGCACCTGGCCTCGGGCCTGGCGTTCCTGGGGCTGGCGGCCTGTGACGACGGCGCCGCGGGCGCCGGGGATGCCGGGCGCGGCCGGGACGGGGGCGGCGGCCCGGACGGGGGCGGCGGCCCGGACGGGGGCGGCGGCCTCGACGCTGGGAGCGCGGATGGCGCCCTCGTAGACGCGGAGGGGCGGTGGTGGCTGTCGGGCAACTTCGCCCCGGTCGCCGACGAGGTGGAGCTCGTCGATCTGGAGATCGAGGGCGCGCTGCCGCCTGCGCTCTCGGGCACCTACGTCCGCAATGGCTCCAACCCCCACGCCGCCGACTCCCGCCACTGGTTCCTCGGCGACGGCATGCTGCACGGCCTGCGGCTGGAGGCCGGCCAGGCCCGCTGGTACCGCAACCGCTACATCCGCACGTCGCTCTTCGACGGCACGGCGGCGGGTGGGCCGGTGCCCACCATCCGCGACAACCACAGCAACGTGAGCCAGGTGCTCCACGCCGGGCGGCTGCTCACGCTGGGCGAGGTGGGGCTGCCCTACCAGGTCGACCCCGCCGACCTCTCCACCGTCGGCGTCCATGACTTCGCCGGCGCGCTCCAGACCGCCATGACGGCGCACCCCAAGGTCGATCCAGTCTCCGGGGAGCTGGTCTTCTTCGGGTACTGGTTCCTGCCGCCCTACCTGACCTACCACGTCGCCGACGCCACGGGCGCCCTGACCTACAGCCAGCCGGTGGATCTGCCGGCCTCGGTCATGATGCACGACTTCGCAATCACCGCGACCCGGGTGGTCTTCATGGATCTGCCCATCCTGTTCAGCCTGCCGCTGGCGACCCAGGGGGCGACGTTCCCGTTCGAGTGGAAGGAGTCCCACGGGGCCCGACTGGGTGTCATGCCCCGCGCGGGCGGCGAGGTGCGCTGGTTCGACATCGACCTGTGCTACGTCTTCCACGTCCTCAACGCCTACGACGAGCCCGACGGCCGCCTCGTCCTCGATGTGGTCCGCCACCCCCGGCTCTGGGTCGACGGCCCCGAGGACTTCACCTCCGATCCGCGGCTGTGGCGGTACACCCTCGATCCGGCCACCGGCGCGGTCACCGAGGCGCCCCTGGGCGAAGATCCCCTTGAGTTTCCGATGGCTGACCGCCGCTGGACGGGGCAGCCCCACCGCATCGGCTACGGCGTGGGGTCGGTGGGCCGCGACTTCCTGGGCCCCGACGCCGCCCACCGCCTGCTGCGCTACGACCTGCTCACGGGGGACGTGACGCGGCGGGACCTGCCGGTGGGGGTGCAGTCCTCCGAGGCCCTGTTCGTGCCGGGGGGGCCGGGGGAGGCCGAGGGCTGGCTGCTGGCGTGGCAGTACGACCGCGCCCGCAACGCCTCCGATCTGGCCGTCTACGACGCCACCGATCTGAGCCCGGTCGCCCGGGTCAAGCTGCCGCGCCGGGTGCCCTTCGGCTTCCACGGCGCCTTCGTGGCCGACGAGGCCTGAGGAGTGTCATGGAGAAGCCCACCCCGGCCGCCCTCGCCGCCTTCGACGCCGGCCTGCCCGACGACGCCCGCGTCGAGCGCCGCTCGATGTTCGGCATGCCCGCCGCCTTCGTGAACGGCAACATGTTCTACGGCGTGTTCCACGACGGCGTCGTGATGCGCCTGCCCGTGGAGCGCGTCGAGGCGCTCTGCGCCGAGCCGGGCATCGGCCGGTTCGAGCCCATGGCGGGGCGGCCCTGGAAGGACTACATCCACGCCGACGCCCCCCGGTGGGGCGGCACGCCGGCCCTGGCGGGCTGGGCCCAGGAGGCCCTGGCCCATACCGCCAGCGCGCTGCCCCCCAAGGCCCCCAAGCCCCGCAAGGCGAAGGGCGGATGACGGCGCTGATCGCCGGTGCCGTCGCCCAGGGCCGGGAGCACGCCTACCGCCTGGAGCGGGAGCTGGGGCGTGGCGGCTTCGGCGTCACCTGGCTGGCCCGGCGCGAGGCCGACGACCTGGCCGTCGTCTTGAAGCAGCTCCACATCGGCCGGGCCTCGGATCCCAAGAGCCTTGAGCTTTTTCGCCGTGAGATCAAGGTCTTGCAGCGCCTGGATCACCCACGAATCCCGCGCTGGCTGGACGACTTCGAGCTGGAGGGGCAGGTCCTCGTCCAGTCGTTCGTGGAGGGGCACGACCTGGCGCAGGTGGTCCGGGGCCAGGTGACGATGGACGAGGCGGGCCTCGTGGGGTGGCTCGCTCAGATCCTCGATGTGCTGGCCTACCTGCACCACCTCACCCCGCCGGTCATCCACCGCGACGTCACGCCGAAGAACATCCTCGTGCGCCCGGATGGCTCGGCCTGGCTGGTCGACTTCGGCGCGGTGAAGGTGGGCCTGGGCGGGACGCTGGCCTCGACCACGGCCGGCACGTTCGGCTACGCCCCCATGGAGCAGTTCGTCGGCAAGGCGTTCCCCCAGACCGACCTGTACGGCCTGGGCATGACGGCCATCGCGGTGGCCTCGGGCAAGGCCCCCGAGGACATGCCGTTCGCCGGCGTCCGCGTGGATGTGCGCGCGATCACGCGCCTGGATGCCCGCCTGACGCTGCTGCTGGAGCGGATGACCGAGCCGGATCCCGAGCGGCGGCTGGCCGACGCCCGGATCGCCCTGGAGCAGCTTCGGCCGCTGCTGGCCCGCTATGACGCCGGGCGCGGCGCCGACGCCCACGCCCTGGATCGCCTCGCCGCCGAGCAGCGCGTTCGCCCCAGCGGCCGGGCGGCCGTGGCCACCGACGACCTGCTCCCCAGCGAGCGCATCCGCGAGGCCGGCGTGCGGCTGGCCCAGATCGGCGATGCCTCGCTGGGCATCCCGGACCTCGACCGGCGGGTGACGTCCTTCGACACGGGCGCCCTCAGCCCCGACGGCAGCGTCGCCGGCCTCGGGCCCGCCCTGGTGGACCTGGATCGCCTGGAGGTGATCGGCCGGCTGCCCGGAGGCCTCAACGCCGTGGCCATCGCCCCCGCGGCGGCCTGGGTCGCGGTCCGGGGCGACGATCACGCGCGCGAGATCGCTGTCTACGAGCGGCGGGGAGCCGCCTTCGAGGAGCGCACCCGGCTGGTCACCCACGTCACCGAGGCCTGGGCCCTGAGCCCGGACGGCCGTAGCGTCGCGGTCATCAAGGGCTTCTTCAGCGACAAGGAGGGCGAGGGGCTCGTCTTCGACGTCGCCTCCGGCCAGCAGGTCCAGCGGCTCTCCGGCCCCGACAAGGAGTGGGTGGGCTTCTCGCTGGACGGCCAGGCCCTGGCCGTGCTGGACGACAACGATCGCCTCGAGATCCTCCGCCAGGGCGGGGGCAACCAGGTCTTCCGCGACGTGAAGGCGTTCGGCTTTGGCGCCGACGGCGCGCGCGCCGCGCTGGCCATGGGCGAGAAGCTGCACATCGGCCCCGCCGATCAGCTCCCCATCGGGGCGGGGGTCAAGACGTTCAAGATCGGCTCGGCGAGCTGGCGGCTGGCGACGCTGAGCGCCGACGGCCGCTATGTCGCGCTGCTGGACTACAGCGCCGACCGCGTGCGCGTCTTCGCCTGCGACACCGGCAAAGAGCTCTTCAGCTCCGCCTCGCCCGGGCGGCCGTCCGAGGTCATCCGCCAGGTGCGGGCCATGGCCTTCACCGCCGATGGGGGCCGCCTCGCCGTCTGGACCGACACCTGGTACAACCGGTTCGCGACCGAGGACGAGGACTGCATCGCCCTGTGGAGCGTGCCCGACGGCCGCTACCTCGGCGCCCTCGTCCTGTCGGAAAAAGGCAGGAAAGTCATGGCTGTGGCCGCGGATGGCTGCTGGGGATTCCTTCCCGGCGAGGGCCAGGGCGGCAAGGGCGACAAGGGCGGCCAGGGCGGCAAGGGCGGCAAGGGCGGCCGGGACGACGACGACCGCTGGTGCCAGCCCGCCGCGGCCCGGGCCGCGCTGCGGGGCCTGCCGTACGAGGAGCACCTCGCCGCCCTGACGCGGGCGTGCCTGGCCGACGTCGAGGCGCGGTGGGCCTGGCTGCTCGACCTCCAGCGGGCGGGGGGGCTCGATCCGAAGGCGACCCTCCAGCCCCTGGTGGACGAGACCCGGGGGCTGACCCATGTGCTGGACGCGGTGCTGCGCGAGGCCCGGCGGGCCCAGGCCGCCATGCCGGCGTTCGGGGGCAGCGCCCGCGCCTCCGCGCTCTCCGCCGATCAGCTCACCGCTGCCGCCCGCGCGCTGGCGCGTCGCCCGGCCGAGCTCGCCGGCATCCACGCCGCGCTCGTCGAGGAAGCCGCCGCCGCGAGGTCGAGGCGGCCCGGGCGGCCCCCCGGCGCGCCGAGCCCCCGGTCCGCCCCCGCCGACACCGCGCCCCGTGCCGCGCCGGCCCCCGCGGCGGCCGAGGACGCCCCCCAGGCCCGCCGGCGCAAGGTCCAGCTCGTCGTCGCCGCCGCCGTGGTCGTCGGCATCGCGATCATCGCGGCGCTGATCTGACGCGCCGGCCCGCCGCGGCCAGGAGTTGGTCGCGGCGCCGCCCAACGGTTTACACTGTCACCGCCGTCGTTGGACGGGGGAATGCACTTGTCAGCTCGCCACGAACTCCGCGCCCTCGCGCGGGCCGCCAGCCTGCTGGGTCTCATCGCGCTGGGGGCCTGCGCCGAGGATGAGAACCGCTCGCCGTCCATCCTGCCGCTGGACGATCTCACCATCCGGGTCAACATGAGCGGCCGCGTCGACGTGACCGCCGCCGACCCGGACGACGACCGCCTCAGCTTCGAGATGCGCATCGAGCCCGAGCCGCCCACCCAGACCCAGGGGGCGGCCGGCCGGCCCAGCCTGACCCGCATCAGCAACAACCAGGCGGTCTTCTCGTGGACGCCCGGCGTCGCGGACGCCGGCGGCGGGCGGTCCGCCGTCTACGCCGTCACCTTCATCGTCACCGACGGCCGGGGCGGCCGGGCCACCGAGACCGTCCAGCTCACCGTCGAGAACCCCGGCGTCGGCGGTGCGGCCGGCCTGCGGTTCATCAGCCCCTCCGGGGCCGGCATGGTGGTCGATCTCAGCCAGACGCCCTGCATCCCGGATCCCACGGTGGTCGAGGTGGCGGGCGAGCTGGTGCCGGCCGAGGATGTCCGCCTGGTGCTGGGGGATCCCGCCCCGGCCGGGGCCCTCGTCAGCCCCGACGGCCCGGGCAAGCGCAAGAACCTCACCTGGTGCCCGACGCCGGAGCAGGTGGACGAGTCGCAGACCTGGACGCTCAGCTTCGTGGCCTCGTGGCCCGAGGCGGACGCCCCCGTCACCAAGCGGTTCTCGGTGCGCTTCATCCGCAGCCAGGTCGGTCCCGGCTGCCCTGGCCAGCCGCCTGTCATCAACCATGTGTCGCCGGGCGAGCTGAGCGGACCCCTCAACTACGAGCTCGAGGCCACGATCTCGGATGATCTGGGCTTCAAGTCGCCGCCGGTCGTGGCCTACACCACCGCGGCCGTCGACGCGGCCCGGCCCGACATCTCGGGCTGGTCGTTCGAGCCCTTCACCCGCGTGGCGGGCGACCAGTGGCGCGCCTCGCTGCCCAACCTGCGCCTGGCCGAGGGGGCCACCCAGGTCATCTCGTACATGATCATCGCCGAGGACAACGATGACGCCGGCGGCGCCCGCTGCGACCACGTGACTCAGAGCCCCGTCTTCCAGTTCACCGCGCGGGGCGGGCAGGGGGGCGGCGGCCAGACCTACGGCTTCTGCGCCCCCTGCGTCTCCGACGCCCAGTGCGGCGGCGGCGGCGATCGCTGCGTCGATCTCCAGGGCGAGGCGTTCTGCGGCCGCTCCTGCGAGCAGGCCGACTGCCGGGCCGGCGAGCAGTGCCTCATCGTCGACAGCGTCGACGGGGTGAGCTCGGCCCAGTGCCTCCCGGCCGACCTCAACTGCGGGCAGCTCTGCATGGACGACGTCTTCGAGGCCGGCGGCCGCAACGACCTGCCCGAGCAGGCCACGCTGCTGGAGCCAGGGTCCTTCCCGGGCCTCACCATCTGCGGCGACGACTACGACTTCTTCCGGGTGCCCGTGCAGGCCGGCGAGTCCCTGGCGGTCAGCGTCCAGTTCGAGCACGCCCGCGGCGACATCGACCTGGCCATGAGCATGCCCGGCGACGCGGGCGAGTTCCCCTACCTGAGCAACGGCTACGAGAACGAGGAGTCCGTCTTCGAGCCCTGCGCAGCCGAGACGGGCGAGGCCCTCATCGCCGTGGTCGGCTACCAGCAGCCGCGCAACCTCTACACCCTCGACGTCCGCCGCGCCCCGGGCCAGTGCAACCTGGAGTGCGAGGACGACGCCTACGATCGCGCGGGGGGCAACGACACCGCCGACGACTTCGTGCCCGTCCAGCCGCCCTTCTTCGAGCAGGGCCTGGCCATCTGCCCGCGCAACGCCGACTTCTACGGCTTCGATGCCTCGGCCGGTCAGATCATCGGGGCGGCCATCGGCTTCAACCACGCCGCCGGCGATCTGGACCTGCGCCTGTACCGCTCCAGCGGTGAGCTGCTGGCCCGCTCGGCCAACACCCTCGACGGCGAGGTGATCGAGATCGCGGCCCCGACCGACGACTTCTACCTGCTGGAGGTGTACGGCGCCACGCGGTCCGTGGCCAACCGCTACGACCTCGAGATCCAGCTCTACGAGGTGCAGCGCTGCCAGACCACCCAGTCCTGCCCGCCCGGGGCCTTCTGCGGCGAGGGCATCTGCCTGGACGCGGCGTGCGCGGGCTTCGGCGACTGTGGCCGCGGCCACGGCTGCGTCCCCGACCGCGCCGGCCTCGATCCGGGCACCGCCGGCGGCACCTGTCTGCCCGACTGCGCGAGCGACCAGAGCTGCCGCGCGGGCGAAACCTGCAAGCGTTTCGAGGACTTCGCCCGCCGGTGTGCGCCCGCGGGCGTGGGCGGGACGGGCTCGCGCTGCGGCGGCTACCAGGACTGCGCCGGCGATCTGGTCTGCTTCCCGGTGCCGGGGGGCTACTGCGCCGCCGGCGGCTGCGGCGCCGACCTGGTCTGCGGGGCCGACGCCGTGTGCGGCCAGCTCCTCGGCTTCGACGCCTGCCTCAAGCGCTGCCAGAACGACGGCGACTGCCGCGTCGCCGAGGGCTACAGCTGCCGCGATGTCGGGGGCGGGCAGCGGGGGTGCGTCCGATGAGGGCCGCGGCGCTCGCGGCGCTCGGCCTCCTGCTCACCGCCTGCACCACCGCCGACGGCACCCGCGACGAGGGCCCGCCGCCCACGCTCCCCATCACGGTCGAGGGCGTCCAGGTGGACGTCATCCTGCCGGGCACGGCGGCGATGGTCACCGGCAGCGGCTTCCTCTCCGACGCCCTCATCGAGGCCCGGGTGGTCGGCACGCTGGCCGGGCGGGACGTGGAGCTCCCCCTGACGGTGGAGCGCGTCAACGACCTCGCCCTCCAGGTGGTCTTCGAGGCCGCCGACGTCGAGCGGGTGGGCGCAGGCGACCTGGCGGGCGAGCTGATCGTCACCGCGCGCCTCGGCGAGGCGACGGGGGAAGCGGCGACCCCCATCCGCGCGCGCATCGAGCCCGGCCTCGTCCCCCAGGTCCAGCCGCTGACGTCCGGGATCTTCCCCGCCAGCCCGGTGGTCGTGCGCGGCGCGGACTTCATCGCGGGGGAGGAGGGGCGCACCCTCGTCGCCCTGCGCGGCGACTTCGTGTCGGAGTCCGGAGAGCGCAAGAGCCTGGACGTCGTGGACGTCGAGGCCACCCCCGTGACGCCGGTCGACTTCCGCCGCGACGCCCTGCAGTTCACCTTCTCGCCCACCTGGGTCGGCATCGAGCCGGGCCACTTCGAGGGGGAGATCCGCGTCGACAACGTGGGCGCGACCGGCTGGCGCCAGGCCAGCGCGCCGGTCTCGGCGGTGCTCGACCTGCTCCCGCCCGTGGTCGAAGAGGTCAGCCCCCTCGCCGCGAGCCGGGGCCAGGCGGTCTTCATCCACGGCCAGGGCTTCCTCGGGGGCGTCGAGGGCGGGCTGACGACGTTTCGGCTGGAGGGCGAGTTTCGCACACCCGAGGGCCTGGGCGTGGCCACCCCGCCCGGGGGCGTCCTCGTCAGCCCCACCTGGCGCTCGGGGACGGAGCTGGTCTTCAGCCTCGATCCGCCCTACGAGTTCGACTGCTCGAGCACCGCGCTGGGCGCCGTCCCCGGAACGCTCATCGGCACCGCCACGCCCGAGATCACCTTTGGAAATCAGGTGGTTGTGGGCTCTCCCACGCCCCTCGAGTTCGACATCCTGCCCACCCGCCAGGTCATCTACCTGAAGTTCCTGCCGGCCTTCACCGACTCCCTGCGCCTGTTCGGGCTCCGCAACGTCAGCGGCCCCGTGAAGGACCGCGTCGTCGAGGTCATCGAGCGCGACTACGCGGGCGTGAACCTGGAGGTGCGGCTGCTGCCGCCCGACGACTTCCTGGAGTTCGGCACGGTCGAGATCGGCGGCCCCGATCCCAACGCCCAGCAGCTCTTCGGCCTCGACAACACCACGGGCCTCGACCGCTGCAACCTGCGCCTCGACGACAACCTGGCCGGCCAGAACGCGGACAGCAACGGGGCCTACGGCGGCATCTTCGTCGAGTCCTTCCTGCAGCTCTCGCCGCGGGCGGGGGACAACCCCCTCGCCGATCCGGCCTTCGACGCCATCTTCGATCCCGTCATCGCGCGGCCGGTGGACGCCGACGAGTACCCGGGCGGCAGCCGCGACGCCGAGATCGAGCGGGCCATCCGCACCCTGGGCAACCTGGTGGGCAACACCGCCACCCACGAGATCGGCCACTCCCTCGGCCTGCCCGTGGCGCCGGGCTGCGGCCAGTACCACAACGCCCCTGGCGACCGGCAGATCATGGACTGCGGCTCCGATCGGCCCTTCGCCGAGCGCGCCGAGCTGGAGCCCGGCTCCCAGGCCGAGTTCACGCCCGAGAACCGGGCCTACCTGGAGCGCATCCTGCCGCTCCGGTAGCCAGAAATCTTCAGGAATATCAGCGTTTTACCCGTCAGGCGGGCCGCTCGATCCGGCCGTCGGCGTGGCGCGCGAAGCGGTCATCGCGGCCATGGACGGGGTCGTCGCGATCCCAGGGCCAGCCCCCGAAGCGCGTGCGCTGGTAGTCGCTGAACGCCTGCTGGATCTCGGCGCGGGTGTTCATCACGAAGGGGCCGTGCTGCACGACGGGCTCCCCGATGGGCCGACCCTGCAGCAGCAGCAGCTCGACGCCGCTCGCCCCGGCCGTGAGCGACGCGGGCACGTCGGGCACCAGGTCGATGCGGTGGCCGCTGGCGACCGTCCGCGTCCCCGCCTGGACGCTGCCGCCACCGAACACGTAGAGCGACCGGTTCACGCCCGGCCGGCTCGGGGGCAGCACGAACTGCGCACCCCCGGCCAGGCGCAGCGTCCAGATCGCCACGTCCGTCGCCGGATCGGCGGCCCACGAGTCGGGGGCGGCGGCGGGGCTTCAGGTCGCCCAGCGCCCCCGCCACGCACGTCACCTCGACCGCGCGGCCCGCGGCATCCGTGGTCTTCAGGCGCGGCACCGTGGGGGCCCACAGCATGGAGAAGTAGGGATCCACCATCTTGCGGGACGCCGGCAGGTTCAGCCAGAGCTGGAAGAGCTCGACGGGGTTCGCCCGGTCCTGCGCCAGCAGGGGGAACATCTCGGCGTGCAGGATGCCTCGACCCGCGGTGAGCCACTGCACATCGCCCTGGCCGTACCGCGCGGCGGCCCCCAGGCTGTCGGCGTGGTCGAGCAGGCCCTGCCGCACCACCGTCACCGTCTCGAACCCGCGGTGGGGGTGCTGCGGGAAGCCCGGCACCACGTCGCCGTGGTACATCCGCCAGCCGTCCTTGCCCTCGAAGTCCATGCCGATGCGCCGACCCGCCAGGGAAGCGGCCGGCCCGAAGCGCGGGTTGCCGGCGGGGTAGTGATCGTCGTGGTGCACGCAGAACAGGAAGGGATCGCGGGTGGCCCAGGGGAACCCCAGAGGCAGCACCTGCGTGACGGGATCGGTGGCCGGCACCGGCTGGGACTTCTCGCTCACCTTCGCCTCCTCGTCGGCCCGGGCACAGCCCGTGACGGCCGCCACACCCGCGGCGGCGAGGAGCTGGATGCTCTCGCGCCGGTTGACGTCGCTCGCCCCCATGATCGCCTCCTCGCCCACCGCCGGGCTCTTGCCGGCTGTTGAGAGAAGCTCCCGTCGCATCGCCGGCGCGCGCGGGCCATCTGCTGCGTCGTCAGAAGTCCTCGACAATACTCGGTATTGCCTGCGGTCTTCCTCCTTGCATCTGGCCCACTCGCACTCGCCGAGTGCTCGGTCCGCTCTTCAACAGCCTGCTAGCCAGAGTGAACCATTACGCTGGACTTGTGCACCACCTTGGGAGGAAAGTGCGCTGTAATGGAAGCCAAGGGGGCGCTCGTGGTTGCAGGGAAGGGGTGCTTTGCGCGCCGGTCGGGCGTGCTCGCGCTGGCACTCCTCGCGGCGCCGCCCGCCTACGCCGGCGACGCGCCCCCGCCCGAGCCCATCACCATCAACTGGGATCGCGTCGGCGCGGCGTCAGTCGGCTTCGTCGGCGGCCTGGTCGGCCTGCTGCTGGGTGGCGCGGTGGGCTCGAACCTCGGCTGCGCCCTCGAGCAGGCCGCCACCGGCGATGCCTGCGGCGATGCCCGCGCCGTGCCGGCCATCCTGCTCGGCCTCGGCGTCGGCGCCCTCTTCGGCTACATGGCCGTGGAGGCCTGGTGGGGGGAGCTCGACGAGGTCCTCCCCGCCAGCGGCCCCAACGTGAGCGGCCTCGCGCCTTCGGCCCAGGGCCTGAACCTCCGGTTCTCCTTCTAGCTGCTCACCTGGGGTAGACTCCCGCCCCATGCTGCTTGGCACCGCCGGTCACGTCGATCACGGGAAGACGACGCTCATCCGCGCCCTCACCGGGGTGGACTGCGACCGGCTCGAGGCCGAGCAGGCGCGGGGCATCACGATCGAGCTGGGCTTCGCCCGCTGGCGCCTGCCCGACGGGCGGGAGCTGTCGGTGGTGGACGTGCCGGGCCACGAGAAGCTCGTGCGCACGATGCTGGTGGGGGCCGGCGGCATGGACGCCGTCCTGCTGGCCGTGGCCGCCGACGCGGGGGTCATGCCCCAGACGCGGGAGCACCTGGCGGCCTGCGGCGTCCTCGGCATCCGGCGCGGGGTGGTGGCCGTGACGTGCGCCGATCGCGTCGCCGATCCGGCGGCGGCCGTCGCCGCCGTCGCCGCCGAGCTGGCAGGTGCCGTCCTGCAAGATGCCGAGATGATTGCGGTTTCGGCGCTCACCGGCGATGGCATGCCCGCCCTGGTGGCCGCCGTGGCCCGCCTGCGGGACGCCTGGACGCCGCCTCCCCCCGATCGGCCCGTGCTGCTCCCCATCGACCGCACCTTCAGCGTCGAGGGCTTCGGCACCGTGGTCACCGGGTCCCTGGTGGCCGGCCGCATCGTCGCGGGACAGGCCCTCGCCGTCGTGCCCGGGCCGCCGGCCGTCCGGGTGCGGGGGCTGCACGTCCACGACGAGGCCGTGGCCCAGGCCGACGCCGGCAGCCGCGTGGCGCTCAACCTGGTCGCCGAGCGGGCGACGGTCGAGCGCGGGGCCGTCGTGTGCACGCCCGGCACCGTCGCCACCGGCCAGGTCTTCGACGCCGAGGTCACCTGGTGCGCCCACCTC
Organism: bacterium; assembly: GCA_041389985.1. Classification (GTDB taxonomy): domain Bacteria; phylum Myxococcota_A; class Bradymonadia; order UBA7976; family UBA1532; genus JACKDP01. Next base: position 80,216 of record JAWKQS010000031.1, on the reverse strand, counting down.
GACGCCCCCCTGACCCGCTCCCGGGGCATCGCGCTGCACCTGGGCGCGACGCGCGCCCTGGCCGAGCTGCGGGCGGACGCCCCGATCCTCCCCGGGGAGACGGGCACCGCCCGCGTCCGCCTCGACCGCCCGCTGCCCCTGCCGCCCGGCGCCCGCTTCGTCCTGCGCGGGGCGGTCGACCGGCGCTTCGGCGGCGTCGTCGGGGGCGGCCGCCTCCTGGACGCCCGCCCGCCCCAGAGCGGCTCGGCGCGGTGCGCGCCGCGCTGGCCACGGCCACCGACGCCGTGGCCGCCTGGGACCTGCTGGTCGAGGAGGCGGGGGCCCGGGGGTCGATCCCTCCGAGGTGGCGCTGCGCCTGCGCTGCCCCGCAACCCCGGTCCACCTCGGTTTTCGGCGACGGCCATCGAGGCGGCGGCGGCGCGCCTCGCCGAGCGCGTGGCGGCCTGGCACGCCCTCCACCCCGAGTCGCCGGGGCTGCCGGCGGCCGAGGCGCTGGCGACGCCGCTGGCCCGGGCGGCGCTGCCCGGCCCGGCCGGCGCGGTGGTGCGGGAAGGCAGCATTCTGCGCCTCGTCGGCCACCGGGCGGCCCTCGACCCGGCGGACGCCGGCCTGGCGCGCAAGCTCCTGCGGGCCGTCGGGCGCGCCGGCCTCCAGGCCCTCACCGAGGCCAGCCTCGTGGAGCGCTTCCCCGAGGCGGGCGCGGGCCAGGTGATCCGGGTGCTGCGCCACCTGGAGCGCGTCGGTCGGGTGGTGCGCACGGGCGGCCTGGTCTTCCCCGGCCGCGAGGCCCGCGCGCTGCGGCGGACGGCGGCGCGAGCGCTGGTGGCCGGGGGCACCCTGGGCGTCGGAATGTTCAAGATCTCTTCGACTTGACTCGCAAGAACGCCATCCCGCTGCTGGAGTGGCTGGACGACGAGGGGTGACCCGCCGCGAGGGGCGGAGCGGGTGGCCGGCCCCCGCGCCGCCGCCGAGGCCGCCGCCCCCGACGAAGGAGACGACGACCATGGGTGATCCCCGCCGGCGGCTGCCCGCCGTGCACCGGCTCGTGGAGGACGAGCTGGCGCGCCGCTACGGTCCCGCCCGGGTCGCCGCTGCGCGCGCCGCCCTCGACCGGGCGCGCGCCGCCGTCCGCGGGCGACGAGCCGCCCGACCTGGCCGCGCTGCGGCGCGCCGTCCGCCAGCAGCTCCGCGTCGGCGTGACCCCCGTCATCAACGCCACCGGGGTGCTGCTGCACACGAACCTGGGCCGGGCCCCGTGGTCGCCCCGCGCCATCGCGGCGGCGGCCGCGGCGGCCGGCCCCGCCGCCGTGGAGCTGGACCTGCAGACCGGTGGCCGGGGCGGCCGGGGCGGGCATCCGCGACCGGCTCGCGGCGCTGGTCGGCGCCCCCGACGCGCTGGTGGTCAACAACTGCGCGGCCGCGGTGCTGCTGGCCCTCACCGCGCTCGCCCACGACCGCGACGTCCTCGTCAGCCGCGGCGAGCTGGTGGAGATCGGCGGCGGGTTCCGGGTGCCCGCCGTCATCACGGCCTCCGGCGCCCGGCTCCGGGAGGTCGGCACCACGAACCGCACCCACCTGCGCGACTTCAGCGCCGCGCTCGACGACCGGGTCGCCGCGGTCCTCTCGGTGCACCACAGCAACTTCCGGCAGATCGGGTTCGTGGCCCAGCCCACATGGGCCGAGCTGGCGGCGCTCGGGCCGCCCCTGGTGGTCGATCTGGGCTCCGGCGCGCTCTTCCCCGGGGAGGAGCCGTCGGTGCAGGGGGCCCTGGAGGCGGGCGCGGCCCTCGTCTGCTTCAGCGGCGACAAGCTGCTCGGGGGCCGCAGGCCGGCCTCATCGTCGGTCCCGCGCCGTGGGTGGAGCGGCTCCGGCGCCACCCGCTCTTCCGGGCGCTCCGCGTCGACAAGACCATCGACGCGGCCCTCGAGGGCACGCTGGACGCCTGGCTGACCGGGGACGCCCTGCCGGTCCGCGACCTCGCCGCGCTGCCGCTCGCGGCCCTGCGCGCCGAGGCGCAGCGGTGGCAGGCGGCCCTCGGCCCCGCCGTGGCGACCCGGGTGGTGGACGTGGACGGGCAGACCGGGGGCAGCCTGCCGGGCCGGCCGCGCCCGTCGGTGGCCCTCGCCCTCGACGTGGCCGATCCCGACGCTCTCGTCGCCGCGCTCCGGGCCGGCACGCCGGCCGTCATCGCCCGGGTGCAGCACGGGGCCGTCCTGCTGGACGCGCGGACGGTCGGGGGCCGCGGGGATGAGCTGGTCGCGGCGGTGCGCGCGGTGTGTACACCCGCCCGGTAGTCTGTACATCCGGTGTATATCTCAGCCGGTTGCGGCCGCTGAACCGGCCCGTTCGGCTGGTCCAGGCCTTGCGATGCCCTCCCGCGACCTGCACCGGAGGGACCCCACCATGGCCTGGATCATCGTCGGCCTCGGCCTCGCCTTCATCGTCATCGAGCGCCTCGCGCCTGCTCGCCCGCTTCCCCGGGTGGCGGGGTGGTGGCCCCGGGCCATCGCCCTCAACGCCGCCCAGCTCGGCATCGTCTTCCTCGGCGGCCTGAGCTGGGACCACTGGTTCGGCGGCCGCTCGCTGCTGCACCTGGGTGACCTGGGCCCCGCCACCGGCGGCGCCGTGGGCTACGTCGTCACCACCTTCCTCTACTACTGGTGGCACCGGGCGCGGCACGCCTCGCCGACGCTCTGGCGCCTCTTCCACCAGCTCCACCACGCCCCCAGCCGGCTGGAGGTCATCACGGCCTTCCACAAGCACCCGCTGGAGATGGCCGCGAACGGCGTGCTGAGCGCGGCCATCGCCTACGGCCTCCTGGGGCTCTCGCTGGAGGCGGCGGCCGTCAACACGCTGCTCTGCGGGCTGGCCGAGTTCTTCTACCACTGGAACATCCGCACGCCCTGGTGGCTCGGCTTCCTCATCCAGCGGCCCGAAATGCACCGCGTCCACCACGAGGCCGGCGCCCACCGGAGCAACTACGCCGATCTGCCCGTGTGGGACCTGCTGTTCGGCACGTTCGAGAACCCGCGGCGCGAGGTGGCGTGCGGCTTCGCCCCGGCTGAGGAGGCGCAGACCTGGGCGATGCTGCGGTGGCACGACGTGCACGCCCCCGCGCCGCGACGCCTCGCCGTCACGCTGCTGCTCTGCCTGGGGCTGCTGCAGATGGCCGGGGCGGCGCTGGCCCGGGTGCAGCCCGGCGGGGTGGGGGAGACCCTCGCCGGCCTCGCCCGCCTGACCGTCGCCTCGCCCAACCCCAAGGTCTTCACGCGGGCGGGCGACGAGGAGCCCTTTGGTTTCTCCTTTGAGGTCGAGGTCTTGCGCGTCGACGGTCGCCGCGAGCGCTACCCCCTCGACGCCCGCCGGTACGCCCGGATGGAGGGCCCCTACCTCTACCGCAACGTCTCCGGGGCGATGCTCGCCTTCGGCGACTTCCTGCCTCCCCGGACCACGGAGGCCGTCTTGCACCATGGCCTGTGCACCACCGGCCACCTGGCCGCCATGCTGGACGCCGGCCCACCCATCCGAGCCGTGACGCTGCGGACGACGCCGGGGGGCAGCGGGCCTGCGCCGGCTCCCCGCACCCTGCGCTGCGAGGTGCCGCGATGAAGCCCATCGGCCTGCTGTCTCTGGCCCGCGTCGCGCTGGGCCTCTACCTCGCCGTCGTCCTGGCCCGCCTGCTCCCGTGGGCCGAGGACCTCTATGGCCAGCGCGGCGTGCTGGGCGACGTGACCCTGAGCCCCCTGCATGGCGTGCTGCCCGCCGCCTTGCACGCCTGGGACGTCGCGCCGGCCGTCTTCGTGGGGGCCCTGGTCGCCCTGGCGCTGGCCCTGGCCGCCGGCCTGTTCCCGCGGGTGGCCGCCGTCCTCCTCTGGGCCGGGTGGGCCCTGCTCTGGCACCGCAACGTCTTCACCCTGAACCCCGCGGTGCCCTGCCTGGGCTTCCTGCTGCTCGCCGTGGCGGCCACCCCGGGCCGCGGCGCCATGCCGCGGGACGTCTGGCGCGTCGTCACCATCGTGCTGGCGGTCGGGTACACCTGGTCGGGGCTCACCAAGCTCGACAGCCCGAGCTGGCGCAGCGGCGAAGCGCTTGGCCTCATCCTCGGCGGTCCGCTCGCCCGCGACGTGCCCTGGGTGGCCGCCCTCCAGGCGTCCCCCGCGCTCACGACGCTCCTCACCTGGGGCACCCTGGCCGTCGAGCTGCTCGCCCTGCCGCTCGCGGCCTCCCGGCGCCTGCGGCCGTGGTCCTGGCTGTCGCTGGTGGGCCTGCACCTGGGCATCCTGGCGTCGGTGCAGTTCGCCGAGCTGACGCTGGGCATGCTGGTCGTGCACCTGTTCGCCTTCGACCCCGCCTGGCTCCCGCGGCGGCGGCGGGCCGCCGTCGCGGCGGCGGCCTGCTGAAACCTGGGGCGCCCCCGGGCGTCCAGGTTGCCACACCCCATCAGGAGCATCCCCCATGCAGAGCTTCGGCGCCCAGAGCACCGCCGAGGAGGTCACGGCCGACCTCGACCTCACGGGCCAGACCTGGCTCGTCACCGGCTGCAACTCGGGCCTCGGCCATGAGACGACCCGGGTGCTGGCGCTGCGCGGCGCCCGCATCATCGGCCTCGCCCGCACGGCCGCCAAGGCCGCCGAGGCGTTCGCCAGCCTGGGCATCGACGGCGACGCGGTCGCCTGCGACCTGGGCGACCTGGCGTCGGTCCGGGCCGCCGTCGATCAGGTGCGGGGGCTCGCGCCCCTGGATGGCATCATCGCCAACGCGGGCATCATGGCGCTGCCGACCCTCACCCGGATCCACGGCTATGAGGCGCAGTTTTTCACCAATCATGTCGGGCACTTCGTGCTCGTCACCGGCCTCGTGGACCGCCTCAAGCCGGCTGGTCGGGTGGTGATGCTGAGCAGCGGGGCCCACCGGATGGCCAGCCGGGGCATCGAGCTGGACAACCTGTCGGGCGAGACCGACTACGACGACTGGCGCATGTACGGGCGCTCGAAGCTGGCCAACATCCTGTTCGCCCGCAGCCTCGCGAAGCGCTTCGCCGGCACCGCCCGCACCGCGACGGCCGTCCACCCGGCGTCATCGAGACGAACCTGGGGCGGCACATCGTGGAGCGCGACGCGATGTACGAGCGGCTGCGGCCGATGATGAAGACGCTGGCCCAGGGGGCCGCGACCCAGTGCTGGGCGGCGGTCCGGCCGGGCTGGCCGGGGTCAGCGGCGTGTACTTCAGCGACTGTGCGGAGGCGGAGGTCATCCCGGCCGGCCTGGATGATCAGGCGGCCGAGGCGCTCTGGCAGGTCACCGAGGCCATCGCCTCGGCGCACTGACGACGCGCGGCGAGCTTACTCGCCGGCCTCGTCACCGGCGGGGGCGTCACCGGCGGGGGCGTCACCGGCGGGGGCATCACCGGCGGGCACCGGGCATCACCGGCGGGGCATCACCCTGCATGGCACCGCCCGGGGCACCGCCGGGGCCACCCATGGCGGCCATGGCGCCCATCACGGCAGCGTCGAACTCGGCCTGGCTGCCGGCGGCGGCCAGCTTGTCGAGGGTGCCCTCGACCTGGGCCAGCATGGCCATGGCCATGGGCTTGGCCTCGGTCATCTGGGCGGGCACGGCGTCGAGCTGGCCCTTCAGCTCGCCGAGGGCCTTCTTCCAGTCCGCCGCCATGTCGGCGGGGATCCACTTGCCCTCGACCTTGACGAACTCCTCCATCTTGCCCTCGCCGCCACCCGGGGCGGAGAGCTTGAGGGTGGCCTTGTCGCCCTCGGTCTTGACCATCTCGGCCTTGAAGGCGCCCAGGACGGCGGTGGGATCCTGGCCCATCGCCTTGGCGATCGCGAGGCCCTGGCCCATCACCTTCTTGCCGGTGCCGGCCACGAAGGCGCCCACGTCGAGGGTCTTGAGGGAGGCGGCCTTGGCCAGCTCGCTGGTGGCGATGGTGCCCAGCATCTCCACGACGGCGTCCCAGTTCTTCTGGAAGGCCTCGGGGGGCAGCATGGGGTTCTGCATGGCCTGCGCCATGATGGGGCTCTTGAGGATGAAGTCCTTCTTGGTCTTCAGCACGTTGATGGCCTTGCCGAGCACGGCGAAGCCCTTGTCGTAGAGCTCGGCGTCCAGCTTGCCGCCGAAGTCGTGCACGAGCGCCGTCACGTCCGCCTGATAGGAGCCGGGCAGGAAGGCCCAGAGGGGGGCGGGATCGCCCTTCGTCATGCCGGTCATGACGCCCATGATGGCGGCATCGGCGGTGGCGGCGGCGGGCGCCTCGGCGGCCTTGGCGGGCCCGGCGGCCGCGCCGGCCTTGTTGTCGCCCTTGGCGGCCTCGCCCGCGGCGGGGGTCGCGTCCTTGTTGCAGCCGGCGAAGGCCATGGTGCCGGCCAGGGCCGCCACGGTGAACGAGCGCAGGAAACGGTTCATGTGAGCTCCAATCAGACAGGCGTCAGCGACCACCCGGACAGGCCGGGGCGATCGCGGGGCGAGTGTGTAGCACAAGTCGCCGAGAATTCCGACAGGGAACAGACATGGGCGGAATCAACCCCGGCTGGCGACGACGACGGAGAGAAGAATGCCGATCTCATGCAGACCGCTGAAAGGTCGGCCACGGTCGCCGCGAAGGGGAGGGGCAGGAGGTGCCTGATGACGACCCTGACTCTGAAGACGGAGATCCCCATGCGTAACACCACGACTCTGCTGCTCTCTCTGCTCTGCGCCGGCCTGCTCATGCCGGGGTGTGACGACGGCGGCGGCGCGGACGGCGCCGACGCGGCGGCGCAGATCGATGGCAGCGGCGGCGATCTGCCCGATGCCGGCGAGGGCGGCATGGGCGGTGCCGGTGGCGCCGGTGGCATGGGCGGCGCCGGTGGCGTGGGTGGCGCTGGTGGCGCCGGCGGCGTCGGTGGCATGGGCGGCGCCGGTGGCTTGGGCGGCGCCGGTGGCTTGGGCGGCGCCGGTGGCGTGGGTGGCATGGGCGGCGCCGGTGGCATGGGTGGCGCCGGCGGCGTGGGGGGCATGGGCGGGGGCGAGGTGCCCGGCGACGCCGGCCTCGGCGAGGCCTGCGGCGGCATCGCGGCCATCGACTGTGCCGCCGGTCTGTTCTGTGACGTCGGCGCCCGGTGCGGCGCGGGCGATCAGGGCGGGACCTGCGCCGCGCTGCCCGAGGTCTGCCGTGAGCTCGACGCGCCGGTCTGCGGGTGCGACGGTGAGACGTACGGCAACGCCTGCCTGGCCGCCCAGGCCGGGATCAGCGTCGCCCAGGACGGGCCCTGCCGGGCGGTGGTGGGCGTGTGCGCCAGCGACGACGCCTGCGACGCGGGGAGCTACTGCGACTTCGGAGCCCAGTGCGGCGACGCGCCGGGGCGGTGCGCCCCCCAGCCCGAGAACTGCCGCGCGGTGGACGCACCGGTCTGCGGCTGCGACGGGGAGTCCTATGGCAACGCCTGCCTCGCGGCCCTGGCGGGGGTCAGCGTCGCCAGCGACGGCCCCTGCCGCGTGGTCGAGGCGCGCTGCTCCGCCGAGCGGCCCTGCGCCGACGGGCAGTACTGCGACTACGGCGCCATGTGCGGTGACGGCGGCCTGACCGGGCGCTGCGTCGATCAGCCCGCCGCCTGCCGCCCGGCCGACGCCCCCGTCTGCGGCTGCGATCACCGCAGCTACGAGAACGCCTGCCAGGCCGCCCTGGCGGGGGTGAGCGTCGTCAGCGACGGCCCCTGCCGGGCCGCCCCCGCCCGGTGCGGCGGGGCCGCCGACCTGGCCTGCGATCCCGGCGAGTACTGCGACTACGGCGCCACCTGCGGCACCGAGGGCGAGCGCGGCACCTGCGCCGCCACGCCCGGCCGGTGCGGCGTGCAGATCAACCGGGTCTGCGGCTGTGACGGCGTGACGTACGACAACCCCTGCCGCGCCGCCGCCGCCGGGGTCTCCGTGGCCAGCGACGGCCCCTGCCGCGCGCGGTAGCCTGGGAGCCTTTTTCCGGGTACAATTGCTCTGCTCGTTTCATCCGGGTAAAACTCCTGCGCCCTCTCACCCGCAGGAGTCGCCATGGACCTCGCCCCCGCCTACCTCGCCTTCGCCGGCCCCACCGCCATCGGCCAGGGCTCCCTGGCCGAGGTGGTCACCGCCGCCCGCGCCGCCTTTCGCGCCGATCCCACGCGCCGCATCGCCCTCTACGACTGCCAGACCGGCCGCCTGGTCGACGTCGACCTCGCCTCCGACGCGCCGCCCAGCGTGGCCGAGCCGCCACCCGGTCCCGGTCGCCCGCGGCTCGGCGTCGTCTCCCGCGAGATCTCGCTGCTGCCCCGGCACTGGGCCTGGCTGTCGGCCCAGCGCGGCGGCGCTTCGGCGGCCCTGCGCCGCCTGGTGGACGCCGCCCGCAAGGCCGGCGCTGGCGACGAGCACATCGCCGCGGCCCTCGACGCCACCCACCGCTTCCTCTGGGACTTCGCCGGCGACCTGCCCGGCTTCGAGGAGGCGACCCGCGCTCTGTTCGCACGCGACTTCGCGGCCTTCGACGCCACCACCTCGGCCTGGTCGGCCGATCTGCGCGCCGCCCTCATCGTCTTCACGCAGCCCGCCCGACCCCCGCAGTGACGCCGCAACCCCGCGAGAAGAATAGAGGTTTCTCGCCCCCGGCCGCTGGCGGGGCGGGGCGCGCCGCAGGCCGGTTGATCACCGCGTGGCGCGGCGCTAGCGTGCGCCGACTTCGAAACCAGGGGGAAGCGCCGTGCGCCTCGAAGAACTGAAGGGTCACCGGGTCGGCATCTGTGTCTCGGGCGGGCTGGACAGCAAGACCGTCACCCGCCGCCTGCTGGAGGCGGGCGTGGACGTCCTCACGTTCACCGCCGATCTGGCCCAGCCCGACGAGACCGACATCCAGGACGTCGCCCGGCGCATGGCCGCCACGGGCACCGAGACGGTCATCGTCGACTGCAAGGACGCCATGGCGGAGGCGTGCTACCTGGTGCTGAAGGCCCAGGCCATGTACGACGGCGGCTACTGGAACACGACCGGCATCGCCCGCGCCGTGACCGTCCGGGGGCTGCTGGGCGCCATGCGCGAGCGCGGCTGCACGGTGCTCTCCCACGGCGCCACCGGACGCGGCAACGACCAGGTCCGCTTCGAGCGCTACACCAACGTGCTGGCCCCGGGCATGAAGGTCTACGCCCCGTGGCGCGATCCGGGCCTGCTCGGGCAGTTCCCCGGCCGCAAGCAGATGGCCGAGTACCTCCAGGCCCAGGGGGTGGAGGCCGAGGTCGGCCCCAAGAAGCGGTACTCCACCGACGCCAACCTCGCCGGCCTCAGCCACGAGGCCGAGGATCTGGAGCACCTCACGACGGCCTGCCTCATCGTCGAGCCCATCATGGGCGTCTGGCCCCAGCAGGCCCCCGACCAGGTCGAGGAGATCACGCTGCGGGTCGAGGCCGGCGAGGTCGTCGCCATCAACGGCCAGGCCCTCTCGCCCCTCGCCGCGATGCGGCTGGCCAACGACGTGGCCGGCCGCAACGGCATCTGGATGAAGAACGCCCTCGAGAACCGGGTGGTGGGCACGAAGAGCCGCGGCGTCTACGAGGCGCCCGGCATGGAGCTGCTCGGCTTCGCGGTGCGGGCGGTCTACCAGGCCACCATCGACCGGCGCAGCCAGCGCCTCTTCAACCAGCTCTCGGATCTGGTGGCCAACCAGATCTACGACGGCCGCCTCTTCGATCCCGTGACCCAGGCCGCCCTCGCCGGCATCGACAGCCTGGCCGCCCGGGCCCACGGCACCGTCAAGGTGGGCATGTACAAGGGCAACCTGTACTTCATCAGCCTCACGGACGTGCCCCACAGCCTCTACAACGAGGCCGACTCGTCCATGGAGGCCAGCGAGGGCCTCAACCCCGCCAGCAGCCAGGGCTTCCTGGAGGTCCAGAGCGTCGAGGCGCTGACCATGGCGAAGGCCGGCCAGATCGTCGACGTGCTCGGCCAGCAGCTCGCCCGGCGCGGGCGTTAGCGATACCGCCGGCGCGGGGGCACGCGGCGCCGTGGCGCGTCGCTGCCCCCCAGCGTCCACTCCAGCCCCGCTCCCACGGTGATCAGATCCACGTCCTCGTCGAGCGGGATGCCCAGCGCGGCGTAGAGCATGCCATGGCGCACCGACGCCACGAACTGGTTGTAGAAGGCGTCGCCGCCCTCCTTCTCGAGCCCGTCAACCCGAGAAATATTGATGAATTCTGCGGAGATGCGGACGGGTCCGGCGTAGAGGCCCAGGGCGATGTTGGCCCGGAGCAGCACGGCGGACTGCGCGTCGCCGGGGGGGAACGTGATGTCGCCCCCCAGATCGGCCTGGGCGAAGAACCGGCCGCCGCCGAACCGGGGGGAGGCGCTCAGCCGCAGGGCCGTCGTGTCGGGCAGATGGTTGACGCGGTCGGTCAGGCGGGGCCACTGGTTGGCCAGGTTCACCGCGGCCGCGGGGCCGCTGCCATCACTCGTGGCCAGGGACAGGCCGGCCCGCAGGATGATGTCGCGCCCGACGGCGCCGGTCGTCCCGAAGATGCCGAGCTCCAGGTTGCCCAGGGCGGTCTCCGCGTCCCCGCCCTCGGGGGCGTAGTAGCTCAGCGGCACCTGGCCGTACACGCCGATGCCCCGAAAGAACGTCTGGCCGTAGATCTCGCCCCGGAGGGCGGCGCCGTTCCCCGGATCGGCGTAGTCCAGGCGACCGCCCGCGAGCGCGGTGAGGCGCTGCCGGTCGAGGGCCGAGAACTGGGCCTGGGCCAGGGAGGGGAGCAGGGCGAGGAGGGCGAGGAGGAGGCAGCGCATGGGGCACTGTACCGCAGGCCTCAGGTGGCGACGAGGTCGCGCAGGGGCTCGCGGAACACGGCCCCGTCGTCGAGGCGGACGGCCGTCAGCTCGCGGCCCCAGACGCAGCCGCTGTCGAGGGAGAGGGCGCCGGGCAGCCACCGCACGCCCAGCGCCGCCCAGTGGCCGAAGATGACGCGGATCTCATGGCGCAGCAGCACCTGGCTGCGGGTGTACCAGGGCACCAGCTCCACCGGCGCGTCCTCGGGGGCGCCGCTGTAGCGCCACTCGGGCTCGCCGTCGCTCTGTAGCATGCGCAGCCGCGTCAGGGCGGCGATGGTGGCGTGCTCGGGGCGGTCCCCCCGCCGCAGCGACAGCACGAAGTCGGCCCAGCCCGGCCCCTGGAGCCGCGCCTCCGCCGCCCGGGCCCGCGCCTCCACGTCCGCCAGCCGCCAGGCGGGCAGCAGCCCGGCGTGGATGACCAGGTGGTCGGCGGCCCGGGTGCAGAGCGGCCGGGTCCGCAGCCAGTCGCGGATGGCCCGGGCGTCGGGGGCCGTGAGGACGCGATCGAGGGAGTCGCGCTCCTTGGGCCCCATGCCCGCGAAGCGGGCGAGCAGGTAGAGCTCGTGGTTGCCCAGCACCACCGTCGCGGCGTCGCCCAGATCCATGACCCGGTGCAGGACGGCGAGGGAGGCCGGCCCCCGGTTGACCAGATCGCCCACCAGGATCAGGTGGTCGCGACCCGGGTGGAAGTCGACATGCCAGAGGAGGGCGGCGAGCGTCCGGTCACAGCCCTGGACGTCACCGACAGCGTAGACGGACATGAGCGGGAAAAGGCGGTATCTCTCCGAAACTACTGGGCATTCACGAAGAGGGCGTCGCGGATCTTCAGGAGCTTCGCGGGGCCGATGCCCTTGACCTCGGTGAGCTCGTCCACGGACTTGAAGCCGCCCTTGGTGCCGCGCAGCGCGACGATGGCCTCGGCGGTCTTGGGGCCGATGCCCGGCACCGCGGCGAGCTGCTCGGCCGTGGCGGCGTTGAGATCGATGGGACCCGGCAGCTTGCCGGCGGGGGCCTCGCCCCCGGCGGAGGCGGGCGCCTGGGCGGCGGGCGCGGCGGCGTTGCAGTCGGTGGTGATCTGGGCGGCCCACTTCTCCACGCTCTTGGGGCCGATGCCCTTCACGCGGGCGATGGCGTCGGCGGTCGCGAACGGGCCGTTGGTGCCTCGATCGGCGACGATGGCCTCGGCCTTCTTGTCGCCCACGCCCTTGAGGCGGACGAGCACGGCCGCGGGCGCCTCGTTGATGTTGATCCGGCCGTCGGGGCAGACGCCCGGCTCGGCCGAGGCGGCGCCGACGAAGAACAGGACGAACAGGGTGGCGAGCAGGCGCATGGCACATCCTCCGGTGGTGCGCCGGCAAGATAGCGAAAGTGCCGGTTTCAGACAGCAACATCCCGCACCCGGTGACACGGAGCCCACCACCTCCCACAATGGCGCCCATGCTGCGCGCCTCGATCTGCCTCATCGCCCTGGGTCTCTTCGCCTGCGAGCGGGGGGACGCCCCCAACCCCTTCGGCGGCCGGGACGCCGCGCCGTCCCCGGATGCCCGGGCCCCCGCCCCCGACACCCGCGTCGACGACGCGACCCACGTGGTCGACCTGGGCCTGGACGCCGCCGAGCTGGACGCCGCCCCGCGCGACGCCGAGGTGGACATGGAGCCGTTCGAGGCCGGCCCGCCGCCCTACGCCCTGGACGCCGCGCGGGATCCGGTGGGCCTCGAGCTCCAGGTGGCGGCAGACTGGACGCCCATCCTCGGCGGGCAGGCCCGCCAGAAGCTCGCCTCCATGCAGCTCGAGGTGCTGCCCTCGGGGCGAACCATCCGGGTGCCGCTGCTCTACGTCGCCCCCACCAGCGGGTGCCCGTGCGCCTTCTTCGTGATCGACGGCGCCCTGACCCACGACGTCCGGGCGGTGGACGAGGTGGCCCAGACGCTCCTCGGGCTGGGCATCGGCATGGTGGCCGTGGGCATCGCGCCACTCGACGACCTGAGCCCGGACGGGGAGGCCTTCGCGGCGGAGCGCGCGGCGCTGCTCCAGGAGACGGGGGAGCTGCGCTACACCGATCTCTGGCTCTGGGGCTACGCCTACATCCGCGCCGCCACCGCCGCGCTCACGGAGTTCGATGTGTTCCGACCCGGGCGCATCGGCGCGGCCGGTCGGTCGCGCGGGGGCATGGCGGCGAGCGCGGCGGTGATCAACGACGATCGCTTCGTGGCGCTGAGCGCCTGGCTGACGCCCATCGCGGCCCTGCCCGACGGCCTGGTGCCCGACGGCCTGCGGGGCCGCGCCCGCCGCCGGCTGGCCTTCGATCTGGGCCGCCTGAGCCTGCCCATCCACCACGTCGCGGCCCTCGATGAGCGCCGGGTGGACGTGTTCTTCCACAACGCCGCCAACGACGCGGTGACGCCGGGGCTGAGCCTCGCCGAGGAGCTGGACCGCGAGTTCCCCCAGTGCATCGAGCCCAACACCGGGCATGGCGTGGTGTTCCGGCCCCAGGGCGTGCCCGTCCCGGTGGAGCGGCCCTTCGAGGACACCCGCCTGGCCCTGCTGGAGTACAGCCTGTCGCGCGGCAGCCGTTTGATGACGCCGCCGCTCCTCAGCGCCACCCTCGTGGATGGCACCCTGACGGTCCTGGCCCGCTTCCGCACCGTGCCGCGGCCCGACAACGCGACGCTCTGGTTCGTCTTCGACCGGCCCGCCGAGGGGACGCCCGACTGGGAGAACGTGATCTTCGAGAGCCGCCCCATGAGCCGGCTGGACGACCGCACCTACGTGCTCACCCTGCCGGTGCCCCCGGGCCACATGACGCTGGATGCCTTCAGCTACCACTCCGACCTGGTGCAAGGCCGCCCGCGCCATGTGAGCAGCGCCTACACCCGCTTCGACCTTACCCCCGCGTTCTAGAACGGTTTTTCGGTCGGCAAGGTCAGAAGTCCTGGTGCAGCGGGTGCACCGCCAGCTCGTCGAGGACGACATGGCCGGGCTGGTTCAGGGCCGTCCAGATCACGTCGGCGAGGGCCTCGGGCCGCAGGGACCAGCTCTCCTCCCGGCTGCCCGGGGTGGAGTCGCCAAACCCGGTGTCGATGATGCCCGGCAGGAAGGTCGTCACCTTGACGCCCTGGCTCTTCACCTCGCGCAGCAGGCTGGCCGAGAAGCCGAGCACGCCGTGCTTCGAGGCCACGTAGGGCACCATGTTGGCCAGCGGGCGGCGCGCCAGGTCCGAGGCTACGTTGATCAGGTGCCCCTTGCGGGCGATCAGGTGGGGCAGCGCGGCGTGGGCGACGTAGAGCGGTCCCAGCAGGTTGGTCTGCACGATGGCGCCGATCTCGGCCGGGGAGTGGTCGAGGAAGGGCTTGTACCAGCCGATGCCGGCGTTGTTGACCACCACGTCCAGCCGACCCCACCGGCCGATGATCTCGGCGGCGAAGGCCTGGACGGCGTGGGGATCCCCCACGTCGAAGGCCCGCCAGCACAGCCGCTCGTCCCCCGGAGCGAGGGAGGCCAGGTCGTCGGGGGTCCGGCTGCACGCCGCCACCCGCAGCCCCTCGGCCCGCAGCTTGTGGACGACGGCGCGGCCCAGGCCCCGCCCGGCGCCGGTGACCCAGGCGACGCGCTCCATCAGTGACCTCCCGCGAAGGCCTGCGCCAGGGCGGCGACCGGCCAGGCCAGCGTCCGGTCGGCGACCTGGACGCGCATGGTGGGCTCGGCGGTGACCCGGCCGATGCGCCCGACGGGGTGGCCCGCCAGGGCCTGCTCGAAGGCCGCCGCGTCGCCCTCGGCGACCGCCACGACGAAACGGCTGCTGGACTCGGCGAAGAGCGCGACCCCGGCCGCCAGCCCGCGGATCCCGGGGGCGGCGTCCAGGTCGGCGTAGAGCCCCAGGCCACCGGCCAGCGCCATCTCGGCCAGCGCGACGGCCAGCCCGCCCTCGCTGGCGTCGTGGCAGGCCCGCACCCACCCGGCGGCGATGGCCTGGTGCAGGGCCCGGAAGAGGGGCAGGGCGTCGGGATTGGGGGCCGGCACGGGGCCCCCGCCGCCCCGCAGGCGCGCCCAGGCCGACCCGCCCGTCTCGCCGCGGGTCTCGCCCACGACGTAGAGCCGGTCGTCCGCCGCCTTGAGGTCCATCGTCACCGCGCGGCGCAGATCGGGCACGAGGGCCAGGGCGCTGATCAGGAGCGTCCCCGGGATGGCGTGGCGCTCGCCGTCTTCGCCCAGGAACTCGTTGTTCAGGCTGTCCTTGCCCGAGATGTAGGGGGCGCGCAGGGCGACGGCGGCGTCGTGGCAGCCCCGCGCCGCGAGGGTCAGCGCCCCCAGGGTCTCGGGCCGCATCGGGTTGCCCCAGCAGAAGTTGTCCAGCAGGGCCACCTGATCGGGATCCCCTCCGACGGCGACGGTGTTGCGCAGGGCCTCGTCGACGGCCGCCCAGGCCATCGCGTAGGGGTCGAGGCGGCCGTAGTGGGGGTTGATGCCCGTCGCCAGGGTGGCCGCGCGGTGGTGGGCCGGATCCGCGCCGAAGGGGCGGATGACGGCGGCGTCGCTCGGGCCCGCGTGCTCCACCCCGACGAGGGGGCGCACGACGGTGCCCCCCTGGACCTCGTGGTCATAGGTGCGGATGACGGCCTCCTTGGAGGCGATGTCCGGGGTGGCCAGCAGCGCCAGCAGATCCCCATGCAGGTCCGTCGATGCGGGCGGATCCGTCGGCCACGCCGGCGGCGTCCAGGTGGCGACGAGGCTGCGCCGCGGGATGCCGTCGTGCAGGAAATCCATCGAGAGATCGACCACTTGCACCGTGTCGTAGCGCAGGTCCAGGCGCCCGTCCCCGGTGAAGTGGCCCAGATCCGCCAGGGAGACCCCGTGCCGCCGGCACAGGCCGCGCAGCGCGTCGAGGTGGGCGGGCGGGACGGCGAGCACCATCCGCTCCTGGGCCTCGCTCAGCCAGATCTCCCAGGGTCGCAGGCCCGGATACTTGAGGGGACGTGGCGCAGATCGACCGCGGCCCCAGCTCGGCCGCCATCTCGCCCACCGCCGACGACAGGCCCCCGGCGCCGCAGTCGGTGATGGCCGTGTACAGCCGCTGGTCGCGGGCCTCCATCACGACCTCCAGCACCTGCTTCTGGTGGATGGGGTGGCCGATCTGGACCGAGCTGCCCGCCTTGGAGGCCGTGTCGGCGCCCATCTCCATGGACGAGAAGGTGGCGCCGCGCAGGCCGTCGCGGCCGGTGTGACCGCCGATGACGATGACGCGATCGCCCACCCGGGGGCGCGGGGTGCGACCCGCGGGGCGCCACCCCGAGGCAGCCGCAGAAGACCAGGGGTTCGCCCGGTAGTCGGGGTCGTACAGGATGGCCCCGTCCACGGTGGGGATGCCCATCTTGTTGCCGTAGTCCCCGACGCCGGCGATCACGCCCTCGGCGATGCGGGCCGGGTGCAGGACGCCCGCCGGCAGGCGGGCCGGGTCGGTGTCGGCCGGGCCGAAGCAGAGGACGTCGGTGCACGCGATGGGGCGCGCGCTCACCCCCATCACGTCCCGGATGACGCCGCCGACGCCCGTGTTGGCGCCGCCGAAGGGGTCCACCGCGGAGGGGTGGTTGTGGGTCTCGACCTTGAACGCCAGGTCGAGGGCGTCATCGAAGGCGACCACCCCGGCGTTGTCGACGAAGACCGACTGAAGCCAGGGAGAATCGGCCTTCAGCGTGGCAGCCTTGATGTACTGGTTGAAGAGTCCATCCACCACCTCCGGGGGCTTCCCGGCCTCGGTGAGGTGGATGCGGGCCTTGAACGTCTTGTGGACGCAGTGCTCCGACCAGGTCTGGGCCAGCATCTCCAGCTCCGCGTCCGTGGGGTCGCGGTCGAGGGCCTGGTAGTGGGCCTGGATGGCGGCCAGCTCCTGGGCGTCCAGCGCGAGGCGGCGGCGCGCCCCGAGCGCCCGCAGGCCCTCGGCGTCCAGGCCACGGATGGGCTCCACCTCCACCGTGGGATCGGCGGGCTGGCCGATGGCGAACGGGGCGGGCACCGGGCCATCCACCCGGATGCTCTCCACCACCGGATTCCCCAGCAATTCCGAAGCGATGGGGGCCAGGGCCTCCAGCGAGACCTGCCCGTGGAGCACCCAGGCGCGGCCGGTGCCGGCGTACTCCAGGCGGGTCACGCCGAGGGCATGGGCGGCCTCCAGCAGGTTCTCGCCCGCGCTGTCGGTCACGCCGGGCAGGGGCGCGACCTCGACGCGGTGCCAGGCGCCGGGCTCGGCCACGCGCTGCTCCACCGGATCCACCAGCAGGCGCTCGGCGATCCGGGCCACGTCGGCCTGCTGGAGCGCCTCGCCGGCCAGGAAGTACAGGTCCCGGCCCTCGACGCCGGTCAGGCCGGTGAGGCCTGCGGCCCGCAGGCGCGCGCAGAGGGCGGCGCCGCGGGGGTCGGGGAGGCCGGGCTTGAGGCCCACCTCGATGCGCGTGACGTTCATGGCGACCTCAGTGCAGGAAGTGGCGGCGGCCGGTGAACACCATCGCCACGCCCAGCGCGTCGGCGGCGGTGATGAGCTCGTCGTCCCGGATGGACCCGCCCGGCTGGACGACGGCCCGGACGCCGGCCGCCGCGGCAGCGACGAGGCCGTCGGCGAAGGGGAAGAAGGCGTCGGAGGCCAGGACGGCGCCCTGGGCCTTCTCGCCGGCCTGCTCGGCGGCGAGCCGGACGGACTGCACGCGGTTCATCTGGCCGGCGCCGACGCCGACGGTGGCGCCGTCCCGGGCGAACACGATGGCGTTGGACTTCACCGAGCGCACGGCCTGCCAGGCGAAGGCCAGATCGGCCAGCTCGGCCTCCGTCGGCGCCCGCTGGGTCACGATCCGCCAGGCCGACGGATCGCTCGGGGCGTCGTCGGGGGTCTGCACGAGGAACCCGCCGGTCACCGACGTGACGCGCCGGGTGGGCGGCGTCGCCGCGACGGCCTCCATCACGCGGCAGCGCTTCTTGCGGCTGGCCAGCAGCTCCAGGGCGTCCGCGGTGTACCCCGGCGCCACGAGGACCTCGACGAAGAGCTTGCCCATGGCCGCGACGAAGGCCGCGTCGACGGGCCGGTTGGTGGCGATGATGGAGCCGTACGCGCTCACCGGATCGCTGGCCAGCGCCTTCTCGAAGGCCGCCACCAGCGTGTCGCCCACGGCCAGGCCGCAGGGGTTGGTGTGCTTGATGATGGCCACCGCGGGCTGCTCGAAGCCCTGGGGCATGGCCCAGGCGGCCTCCAGATCGACGAGGTTGTTGTACGACAGCGCCTCGCCCGAGTGCTGGACGAAGGGCGCCACCGGGCCGGCCTGGTAGAGGGCGGCCTGCTGGTGGGGGTTCTCGCCGTAGCGCAGCGTGGCCACCCGGCGGGCCGTCAGGGTGAGGGTCTCGGGCAGCGCCTCGGGGCCCGCCAGCCAGGCCGAGATGGCGGCGTCGTACGCGGCGGTGTGCTGGAAGGCCGCCAGGGCCAGCGCGCGGCGTCGCGCGACGCTCAAGGGACCTTCGCGCAAGTCCCTGATCAGACTCGGATATTCTGCCGGGTTCGCCACCACCGTCACCGACTCGAAGTTCTTGGCGGCGGCCCGCAGGAGCGTCACCCCGCCGATGTCGATCTGCTCGATGGCGTCGGCCTCGGTGCACCCGGGAGCGGCGATGGTCTGCTCGAAGGGGTAGAGGTTGCACACCAGCAGGTCGATGGGCGCGTGGCCCTGGGCCTCGAGCTCGGCCAGGTGGGCCGGGGTGCGCCGGGCCAGCAGACCCGCGTGGATGGCCGGGTGCAGCGTCTTGACGCGGCCCCCAGCAGCTCCGGCGAGCGCGTCACGGCCTCCACCGGCGTGACGGGCAGCCCCGCCCCGGTGAGGGCGGCGGCGGTGCCCCCCGAGGCGATCAGCTCATAGCCGAGGCCGACGAGGGCCTGGCCGAGCTCGACGAGGCCGGTCTTGTCGTAGACGCTCAGCAGCGCGCGCGGGGTCATGGGGCGTTCTCCTCCCGGGTCAGGAAGCGGGCGACGGTCTGGACGAGCAGCCGGTGCTCGACCGCGTGGATGCGGGCCTCCAGGGCCTCGACGGGCTCGCCGGCGCGCAGGGCGACCGCCTCGGCCGCCAGCACGGGGCCGGCGTCCACCTCGGGCACGACCACGTGGACCATCACGCCGGTCCGATCGATCGCGCCCGCCTCGCCCGCCGCGTGGGCCTGGGCGATGGCGTCCTTGCCCGGGAAGGCGCCCGGCAGGGCGGGGTGCAGGTTGAGGACGCGGCCGGGGAAGCGGTCGAGGAAGGGCGTCCCCAGGATGTGCATGAAGCCCGCGAGGACGACCACATCAGGCGCGGCCTCGGCCACGAGGCCCGCCAGGTCGGCGTCGTAGGCGGCCCGGCCGCGGCCGTCGTCCAGGTACGGCTTGAGGGCGTGCACGGCGGTCGGCACCCCCGCGCCCGCCGCGCGCTGCAGCCCGAAGGCGCGGGCCCGGTTCGACACGACCAGCGCCACGTGGCCCGGGATGCGGCCGTCGGCGCAGGCGTCCAGCAGCGCCTGGAGGTTGCTGCCGCTGCCCGAGATGAGGACGACCAGGCGCTTCACGAGAAGGCCACCGCCGGGCCGTCCCCGCGCTCCCCGATGGCCCCGACGATCCACGCCTCGCAGCGGGCGCGGACGCGCGCGAGGGCCGCCTCGGCCTGGGTCGCGGGCACCACGACCAGCATGCCCAGGCCGACGTTGAAGACCCGCCGCAGCTCCTGTTCCTCCACCTCTCCGAGGCGCTGGAGCAGCCGGAAGAGCGGCGGCACCGTCCAGGCGCCGGGGTCGAGCACGAGCTGGCTGCCCGCCGGCAGGATGCGCGGGGGGTTGTCGATGAGGCCGCCACCGGTGATGTGGCAGAGGCCGTGGATGGCCACGTCATGGTCCAGAAGATCCATGATCTCGGCCAGATACGAGCGATGGGGGGCCAGCAGGGCCTCGCCCAGCGGGCAGTCGAGGCCGTGGTGGGCCGCCAGGTCCAGGTCGTCGACCAGGCGGCGGCCAGGCTGTAGCCGTTGGTGTGCAGGCCGCTCGGGCCAGGCCGAGGACCGCGTCACCCGGGCGGATGGCGCTGCCGTCGATGATGCGGCGGCGATCCACGAGCCCCACCAGGGTGCCGGCCACATCCAGCTCGCCGTCCACGTACACGCCCGGCATCTCGGCCGTCTCCCCCCCGAGCAGGGCGACGCCCGCCGCGCGGCAGGCCCGGGCGCAGCCGCCCACGACGGCGGCGATGCGGGCCGGATCCAGCTTCGAGGCCGCCACGTAGTCGAGGAAGAACGGGGCGTGCCCCCTGGACGAGCACATCGTTGATGCAGTGGTTGACCAGGTCCTCGCCGAGGGTGTCGTAGCGCCCCAGGCGCGTGGCCAGCTTCGTCTTGGTCCCCACGCCGTCGGTGGACGCCACCAGCACGGGGGCGTCGAGGGCCTTGAGGGCGTCGGCCGCGAACAGGCCGCCGAAGGCGCCCACGCCGGCCAGCACCTCGGGCCCGTAGGTGGACTGGACCGCCGCCGTCATCTGGCGCACCGCCTCGGCCCCCGCCTCGATGTCCACGCCCGTGTCGCGATAGCTCAGCCCCATGCCGCCCCTCCCACGTCCCGGCGGGCCTGCAGGCCCGGAAGCTCGATGTGCGCGAGGCCCGCGTAGGCCCGGCGCCGCGCCGTCGGCCCGTCGGGCCCGTCGCCGTCACGGCGAGGACGCGCCCGCCCGCGGTGCGCAGCCGGTCGCCATCCCAGCGGGTCCCCGCGTGGAGGGCGACCACGCCTTCACACGCGGAAGCTGCATCCAATCCCCTGATCTCACTGCCTTTTTCGGGCGTCTCGGGATAGCCGGGTGCGGCCGCGACGACGGTCACCGCGGCGCCGGGGTGCCAGCGGACGTCGCCCGGATCCAGGCGGCCCTCGGCGCAGGCGAGCAGCACATGGGCCAGGTCGGCGTCCAGCAGGGGCAGCACCACCTGGGTCTCGGGGTCCCCGAAGCGGCAGTTGTACTCCAGCACGCGGATGCCGGCCGGGGTGAGCATCAACCCCAGGTACAGGCAGCCCACGTAGGGGGTGCCCTCGGCGGCCAGGCCGGCCAGCGTCCGGGCCACGAGGGCGGCCGCCTCGGCGAGCACCGCGTCGGTGGCCAGCGGGCTGGGGCGAGCGCGCCCATGCCCCCGGTGTTGGGGCCCCGGTCGCCGTCGAGCAGGCGCTTGTGGTCCTGCGCCGGCGGCAGCAGGGCGAAGCGCTCGCCGTCGCAGAGCGCCAGGATGGACAGCTCCGGCCCGGTCAGGCGCTCCTCCAGCACCACGGTCTGGCCGCCCTCGCCGTAGCGACCGGCGAACAGATCCCGGATGGCCGCCTCGGCGCCGGCGTGGTCGTCAGGGACGATCACGCCCTTGCCCGCGGCCAGGCCCGAAGCCTTGACGACCACCGGCCAGGGGGCCGGCCAGGCGAGGGCCGCCGCCGCGTCGGTGAAGGCGCGGTGGGCCGCGGTGGGGATGCCATGCCGGTTCATGAAGGCCTTGGCGTGGGCCTTGGACGCCTCGAGCTGCGCCGCCGCCGCGCCGGGGCCGAAGCAGGGCACCCCTGCCGCGCGGAAGGCGTCGGCGAGGCCGGCGGCCAGGGGCGCCTCGGGGCCGATCACCACCAGGTCGACGGCCTCGGCGCGGGCCAGGGCCACCAGGTCGCCGTCGTCCGCGACCGGGTGCAGCTTCGCGCCCAGCGTCCCGCCGTTGCCGAGGCCACCAGGACGCGCTCGACGCTCGGGGAGCGCGCGAGGGCCCACGCCAGCGCGTGCTCGCGCCCCCACCGCCCACGACCAGGATCTGCATCGTCACCCCCGCTGGGTCCGGTACTCGTCCACGTTGACCGGGTAGTCCCCGGTGAAGCAGGCCACGCAGTGGCGCCGCCGCTCGCCCCCGCCCATGGCGCGCGTCATGCCTTCGACGGACAGATAGCCCAGTGAATCCGCACCGATATGCGCGCAGAGCTCATCCACCGAGAGGCGGTCGGCCACCAGCTCGGCGTGGCTCGCGAGGTCGATGCCCATGAAGCACGGGTGGCGGACCGGCGGCGAGCTGATGCGCACATGCACCTCGGTGGCGCCCGCCTGCCGCAGCAGCCGCACCATCGGCCCCATGGTGTTGCCGCGGACGATGGAGTCGTCTACCAGCACCACCCGCCGCCCCGCCAGCTTGTCGCGGATGGGGTTGTACTTGAGGCGCACGCTGGAGCGGCGCAGCGCCTCGCCGGGCTGGATGAAGGTGCGGCCGATGTAGCGGTTCTTGATGAGCCCCTCGCCGTAGCGGATGCCCGCCTCGGCGGCGTAGCCCATGGCCGCGGGCGTCGCCGAGTCGGGCACGCCGATCACCAGATCGGCCGAGGCCGGGTGCTCGCGGGCGAGCTGCTGGCCGAGGGCCTTGCGGGCCATGTAGACGTCGCGCCCCTCGAGCTGGGAGTCGGGCCGGGCGAAGTAGACGTACTCGAAGATGCAGAGGGCCGGCGGGCGCGTGGCCTCGGGGGCCCGGACCTGGGCCACGCCCTGGTCATCAAGCCGAATGATTTCGCCGGGTTGCACCTCACGGACGAAGCGCGCGCCGATGGGCCCGAAGGCGGCCGACTCGCTGGCGACCACGTGCCCGACCACCTCGCCCTGGCCGCCGACGAGCTCGCCCAGGCAGAGGGGCCGAAGCCCCAGGGGGTCGCGCAGGGCGTAGAGCGCCTCGCCGGCCAGCACCACCAGCGAGAACGCGCCCTCGACCCGGGCCATGATGCGCCCGAGACGGGCGGGCCAGTCGGGCGCGTCGCCCTCGCCGTCGGCGGCCTGGGCCAGCATGAGCGTCAGCACCTCGGAGTCGCTGGTGGACACCAGGCCGACGCCGCGGGCGAGCAGCTCCCGGCGCAGGGCGCGGGCGTTGGTGACGTTGCCGTTGTGGGCCAGGGCGAGGGCCCCGTGCAGCGTCTCGATCACATAGGGCTGCGCGTTGGCCAGCACCGAGCTGCCGGTGGTGGAGTAGCGGGTGTGGCCGAGGGCGAGGGGCCCCTGGAGCGGGGCCAGGTTCTCCTCGGTGAAGACCTGGGAGACCAGCCCCATGCCGCGGTGCAGGTGGATGCCGGCCCCGTCGTGGGTGGCGATGCCGGCGCTCTCCTGGCCGCGGTGCTGCAGGGCGTAGAGCGCGAAGAAGGCCGCCCGCGCGGTGTCGATGCGCTTGTGGGCCAGCGCCGCGATGCCCACGACCCCGCAGGCCTCCCGCGGGTGGCTGAAGGGGTCGAGATCCTCGATCACCGGGGCCCCAGCGCGGCGTCGTCCGCCTCGATGCGCGCCGCGTTGGCGGCCTGGATGGCGCGGATGGCGTCGGCGATGGCGGGGTCGGTCAGCGCCAGCATCTTGGCGGCCGCGAGGGCCGCGCCGGCGGGGGTCAGGACGACCACCGGGGCGATGCCGGAGGGCATGCGCAGGGACGAGAACAGGTCGGCGCCCCCGAACTTCTCGGAGTAGGGGGGGCAGGCGATGACGGGGGCGGCGACCCGGCCATCGGTGAAGGCCGACAGGGCGTTGGACAGGCCGGCGATGGTCACGTAGACCTTCGGCCGCGGATCAGCCTCGTAGGCCTCCAGGATCTTCATCAAGAATTCCGGGGCCTTGTGGGCCGAGGCGATGCGGATCTCGCTCTCGATGCCGAAGGCCGAGAGGGCGACGGCGATGGCCTGCCCGTGGTCGAGATCGGCGCGGGAGCCGAGGATGATGGGCACCATGGTCAGGACCTCCAGGCGGCGAGGCTGTGGGCGATGCGGTCGGCGACGGGCTGCGCGGCGGGCTCGAAGGTGCGCCCGGTCAGGCGCTCGTAGGCCGAGATGTAGCGGCGCGCCGCCTCGACCACCACGTCATCGGGCAGGGCCGGGGCGGCCCGTCGCCGGCGTAGCCCGCCTGCTTGAGCCAGCGGCGCACGTACTCCTTGTCCAGCTCCTGGGGGGTCCCCGGCCAGGAGTCGGCCTCCCAGTAGCGGCTGGAGTCAGGGGTGTGCACCTCGTCGATGAGGACGAGCTGGCCGTCGATGACGCCGAACTCGTACTTGGTGTCCACCAGGATGAGGCCGCCGCGGGCCGCCAGCTCGGTGCCCCGGGCGAAGAGCGCCAGGGCCACCCGGCAGACCTCGGCCCAGCGCTCGGCGGTCACGAAGCCCAGGCCCACCACCTGCTCGTGGGTCAGCCGCTCGTCGTGCTCGCCCCGGGCCGCCTTGGTGGTGGGGGTGATCACGGGGGCCGGCAGGCGGGCGTCCTTCTGCAGGCCGGCCGGGAGCGAGAGGCCGTACGGCTTCGGCACCCCCTGGCTGTACAGCGTCCACAGGGACGTGGACGTGACGCCGGTCAGGTAGCCGCGGACGATGACCTCGACCGGCAGCGGCTCGGCCTCGCGCCCGACCGTCACGTTGGGGTCGGGCACGGCCGCCACATGGTTGGGCACGATGTCGGCGAGCTGCTCGAACCACCAGGCGCTGAGCTGGTTGAGCACCTGCCCCTTGAACGGCAGGGCCCCGATCACCCGATCGAACGCGCTGATGCGATCGGTCGCGACCAGGATGCGCTCGGCGCCGTGGTGGTAGATGTCCCGGACCTTGCCCTGCTCACGCGGTCCCAACCCCTTGAAATCCGTAGCCTTCAGGGCGTGGGGCACGGCGGCGTGCAGGGTGGCGTCAGCCAGCATCGTCGGCCTCCTTGGCGAGGGTGGAGAGGTGATCGGCGAGGGCGCGGGCCCGGGCCGGGGCGTCGCCCACATAGTCGTCGTGGCGCAGCCAGCCCAGGATCTCGTCGGCGGAGGCCAGGGCCAGGAGCCGCGGATCGCCGGCGAGCGCGGCGGCCAGGGGGTTCTCGCCCCCGTCGGCCAGGCGGGCCCAGGCGGCCAGGGCGTGCTCGCGGATGGTGGCGTGCAGGGCCTGCCGATCGCCGCCGCGGCGGGCGAGGCCATCATCAGGCGCTCGGTGGCGGCGAAGACGCCGTAGCGGGCCAGGGTGGCGCTCGCCGCCCGGGCGTCCACCCGCAGGCCCTCGATGAGCCGGGCGGTGCGGCGCAGCAGCTCGTCGACCGCCAGGAAGGCCTCCGGCAGCAGGGTGCGCCGGTTGGCCGAGTCGTCCAGGGTGCGCTCCAGGTGGCTCAGGGCGGCGTTGTCCCACGCGACGCGGGGCAGCGCGGCCAGCGCGCGGGCGAGGCTGTCGATGTTCTCGGCAATGATGGGGTTGCGCTTGAACGGCATGGCGCTGGAGCCCACCTGGTGGGCGCCGAAGGGCTCGGCCCACTCCGCCAGGCGGGGGCCTGCAAGAGCCGCAGATCGGCGGCGAAGCGGTAGACCGACTGCCCCAGGCCGGCGAGGGCGCAGAGCAGCGTGTACTCCTGCTTGCGGGGGCGGTCTGGGTGGCCACCGGCGCCGCGGGCAGGCCGAGCCGGCCCATGACGCCGGCCTCGAAGCGGGCCACCGTCCAGCCCGTGCCCTCCAGGAGCTGGGCGTAGGACGCGGCGGTGCCCACCGCGCCCTTGAAGCCCTTGCCCACGAGCCCGGCCGCCACCCCCGAGAGGGCGGCGTGGTCCGCCGCGAGATCCTGGCCGTACTGGGCCAGGCGATAGCCCATCGTCGTCGGCTCGGCGGCCTGGAGGTGGGTGAAGCCCAGAGTGGGCACGTCCGCCAGCTCGTTGATCTTCCTGGCAAATCCGGCAAGGACGCGCCGCAGGCCGGCCTGGACCAGGGCCAGCGCCTCCCGCAGGCGGACGGCGTCGGCGTTGTCCTGCACATCCATGGAGGTGGCGCCCAGGTGCAGGATGCCGCCGCCGACCGGGCACTGGGCCGCGTAGGTCTCCAGCTCCGCCATCATGTCGTGGTGCAGCCGGGCCTCGCGCTCCAGGGCCGCGTCCAGGTCGATGGCGTCCTGCTGGGCCCGCACATCCGCCACCTGCTCGGCCGTCACCAGGCCGATGTCGGCCTGGGTCTCGGCCAGCGCCACCCAGACGCGGCGCCAGAGGCGGCGGCGGGCCGTCTCGCTCCAGAGGGCGCGCATCTCGGGGCTGCCGTAGCGCCACGAGAACGGGGACTGCCAGACGTCGTGATCCATCACCAGCCTCGCACGATGAGCTGATCGCGGGCGGGGCCCACCGAGATGAAGGCGGCGGGCGCGCCCCCGGAGAGGCGCTCGAGGCGCTCGACGTAGGCGCGGGCGTTCGCGGGGAGCGCCTCCAGCGTCCGCGCCTCGGTGGTGGGGGCCAGCCAGCCGGGGGCCGTCTCGAGGATCGGCCGCGCGCGGGCGTGGTCCTCGGGCCAGGGCACCCGGTCGATGGGGCAGCCGTCCAGATCGTAGGCGACCCCGACGGGGATGTGCTCGAAGCCATCGAGGACGTCGAGCTTGGTCAGGGCCAGGTGGGTGAAGCCGTTGAGGCGGGCCGCGTGGCGGACGGCCACCGCGTCGAACCACCCGCAGCGCCGCGGCCGCCCCGTGGTGGCGCCGTACTCGCCGCCGACGTCGCGCAGGCGATCCCCGTGGGCGTCCAGCAGCTCCGTCGGCATGGGGCCGGCGCCCACCGCGGTGGTGTAGGCCTTGACCACGCCCACGACCCGGTCGATGGCCTGCGGCGGCAGGCCGGCCCCCACGGCCGCCGCGCCGGCGGTGGGGTGCGACGACGTCACATGGGGCCAGGTGCCCCAGTCCAGATCCCGCAGGGCCCCGAGCTGACCCTCCAGCAAGACCTGGCGGCCGGCGTCCACCGCCGCGTGGACCCGGGGCAGGGTGTCCACGATGCGGTGGCCGAGCTGCTCCCCCCAGGCCCGGAGCTCGGCGAGGCGCTCCGCCAGCGGGGCGGGCTCGCCGCCCAGGGCCAGGATCTGGGGCCGCAGACGCTCCAGGCACCGCGCCAGCTTGCCCTCCAGGGTGGCGGGGCGGGTCAGGTCGCCCATGCGCAGGCCTGTCCGCGAGGCCTTGTCGGCGTAGGCGGGGCCGATGCCCCGGCGCGTGGTGCCGATGCGGGCCTCGCCGGTGCGGGCGTCCTCCTGCAAGGCATCGAGCTGGCGGTGCTCCGCCAGCACCAGGGTGGCCCGCTCCTCGACGAAGAGGCCGGCGGTCGAGACTCCGGCCGCTTCCAACTGGCTGATCTCTTTGAGCAATCCGCCCGGATCCACGACCGTGCCCGCGCCGATGACGCAGGCCGCCTCCGGGTTGAAGATGCCCGACGGCACGATGTGCAGGGCGAAGCGGCCGAAGCGGTTGATCACCGTGTGGCCCGCGTTGTCACCCCCCTGGAAGCGGATGACCAGATCGGCGCTCTGGGCCAGCCAGTCGACGATGCGGCCCTTGCCCTCATCGCCCCACTGGGCCCCCACCACCACCGTGACCGCCATGGCGTCTCCTCAGTCGAGCTGCCGGGCGTGCGCGACGCCCGCCTGGAAGAGCGGCAGCCCCGAGCCGCCGGAGCCACCGCGCAGGTAGCCCGGGTGCTGCGCCGGCAGCACGTGATCCTCGGGGTGGGGCATGAGGCCCAGGATGGTGCCCGTGGGGTTGCACAGCCCGGCGATGGCGCCGGGGGACCCGTTGGGGTTGTGGGGGTAGTCGGCCGGCCCGCCGTCGGGGCGCGTGTAGCGCAGGGCCACCAGGCCCTCGGCCTCCAGGGCGGCCAGCGTCTCCGGGGCCGCGGCGATGCGCCCCTCGCCGTGGGCCACGGGGCAGACGATGGGGGCCAGGCCCTGGCAGAAGAGGGAGCGGGTGGTCTTCTCGGCCGCCAGGTGCACCGGCCGGCACTCGAACCGGCCCGAGGCGTTGTGGGTGAGGGTGACCTGCGGCTCGAAGAGCGCCCCGCGCCCCGGCAGGAGGCCGAGCTTCACGAGGGCCTGAAAGCCGTTGCAGATCCCGAGGATGGGCCGGTGGGCCTCGACGAAGCGGGCCAGCGGCTCGGCCAGGCGATCGCGCAGGGTGGCCGCCCAGAGGCGGCCGGCGCCCAGGTCGTCGCCGAAGCTGAAGCCGCCGGGCAGCAGCAGAAAGCGGAAGTCGGCCAGGCGGTGGGGGGCCTCGATGAGCTCGCCCACCGTCAGGAGCGTCGGCTCGGCCCCGGCCAGGGTGAGCGCGCGCGCCGCTGCGAGGTCGCGGTTGGACCCGGGTGCCTGGAGGACCAGCGCTGGGGGACGCATGAGCATGACCCCTCCCGTGGAGGGCCCCCTTCTAGGGGGTTTCTGCGTCGCGCGGGTGCCAGGTATGTGACAGTCGTGTGACGGGGCCGGGAGGTGAAGCGCCGGGCGGGCTGGCGCTCGGCGTCAGAACGACGTGGCCCAGCCGACGGTGAGCCCGTCGCGGGTCGGGACGATGCGGGCGTTGCCGGCGGGCTCGTAGGTGTCGGCCAGCAGCCCCAGGACGCCCCCCGTCAGGCCGATGGCCAGGACGGTGGAGGCGCCGATCGTCACCAGCGTCCGCGGGGTGTCATCGTCGATGAAGCGACTGGCGATGAGGCCAGCGGTGCCCGCGGTGACGTTGATGGCGGCGCAGCCCAGGCCGATGTTGCGCAGGGCCGGGTGAACCGGCCCGTCGCTGGTGGCCAGCAGCAGGGTGCTGCCCAGGCCGCCGATCACGCCCACCGCCAGGATGCCGCCCACGGGCAGCGCGACCGCGTCGCCGAGACCCGAGGCCGCGACCGGCGAGGCGGCGAGGGCCGCCACCAGGAAAACCGGAGGAAAAACGCGCATTCCCCCATCATCCGGCGCGGGGAGCGGGGCGTCAACGGGCGCGTTGACGGGCCCTGACGGGCACGGGGCGCCGCTACGGCACCACGCGGTCCTGGCGCTCGGGGGTCATGGCGGTGATGCGCCAGCCGCCGGGGCGGCGGTCGATGGTGAAGACGGCCTGGTGGGCGTTGGTGCGCTGGTGGGCGTGGCCCCAGTGCTCGACGGTGCCGACCACCTGCCACCGGGCGCGGAGCTGGAAGGCCGCGGCGTCGGGGTCGGGCGGGGGCAGCAGCTCCGTGTCGCCGAGGATCACGTCGTCGACCCGGGCCACCGCGCCGCCGCCCTCCTGCAGGACGAGGCCGCGGTAGATCTCGCCGTACATCCAGTCGAGGAGGGGGCCGTCGACGCTGCCGGCGAGGGCGTCGTAGATGGCGTCCTCCTGGGCGAAGTCGAAGGCGCGGTACACCCCGCGGTGGAGGGCCTCGAAGATCTGGCGGGCCTCGGCCGCGCCCGGGCTCGGGAGGCGCGTCCAGGGCAGGGGGACGTCGACGCCGGCCAGCGACCAGGTGGCGGGGACGGCGGCGCCCGCGGCGAGCAGGGCCCCCAGGGCCAGGGCACGTCGGCGGCGGAGGGCGAGGGCGATCAGCAAGCCCAGCAGGCCGAGGCCGGCGGCCACGAGGGGCAGCCGGAGGCTGGCGGGGACGGGCACCGGCGGCGGCGGCGGGGCCGGAGCAGGCGTCGCGCGGGGGGCGTGGAACGTGAAGCCAGGCTCCTCGGGGGTGTGCTCGAACGTGGTCCACTGGCCCTCGTAGAGCAGGTTCACCGGGATGATGGGCAGGCGGGGCTCCGGGTTGAGGTCGGGGCTGGTGGTGGTGTAGGCGCTGTCCAGATCCCAGGTGAAGCTGATCTGGCGCGGGGGGGCCTGGAAGGGCCGGGCGAGGACGAGGCGCACCACGTTGAAGTCGCTCTGGTGCAGCCGAATGCCGGGGACCGCCAGCGCGGGATCGTCGAGGGCGTCGTGGGGCAGGGCGAGCAGCAGCGTGACCTCCCGCACCTCGGGATCGACGCGCTGGCCGTCGAGGAGCACTGGGTTGGCGCGCAGGAACACGCGCGCCAGCTCGTCGCGCAGGGCGGTCTGCTGGGCCGGGGTGGGGGCGGCCTGGAAGGCCATGGGGTGGCCCAGGATCTGGACGAGGACGCGCTCGGGCAGCGACAGGCCGCAGAGCAGGGCGCTCTGGCCGACCTTGCAGGTCACATGCAGGTCGGGCCGGGTGTAGGTGCGGTGGGCCAGGGCCGGGCCGGCGAGGGCCAGCACGAGGAGCGGGGCCAGGAAGCGCATGAAACGACTGGCCTTTTCGGGTCAGTCCTGGTCGGCGTCGAGGCGCTCGATGTCGTTGAGCAGGTCGAGCTGCTCCAGGGACCAGGTGGAGGTGATGGGGGCGCGCGCCGGGGTGGAGAGGCCCAGGCGGCGCTCCAGCAGGCCCGGCAGGCGGCGCAGGGCGTAGGGGCTGCCCATGGGCCACTCGGCCTCGCCGCAGTCGGCCCGCAGGCAGGCCTCGCCCGCGCCGGGGGAGGCGTTGAGGCCCGCGTTGCGGCGGGTGGTCAGGCTGATGTGCCAGTGGTGGTGGTGGAAGAGGAACCAGCCGCGCCCCTCGTTGGTGGGCTCGTAGGTGATCTTCCGGGTGCGGGCCTGGCAGGCGCCGCCGTCCATGAAGCCGGCCTCGCAGAGCTGATCCATGGCCGAGTCCACGAGGCCACCGACACGCCCATCCACCCCGATCACGCGGGTCTGGGGGCTGTGGTGGAAGAAGCCCAGGTACATGGCGGTGCGCCAGGGATCGAGGGCGAAGGGCTCGTCGGTGCAGTGGTAGGCCTCGCGGCCGTTCTCGTAGTGGTCGCAGATGGGGCGCATCCAGTTGTTCTCGGTGCCCACCTGGAAGTAGCCCATGTCCATGTCATAGCCGTTGGTGTGGGTGCCCTCGGGGTGGCCGGGGGAGCCCACGGAGGTGCCCGGGATGGCGCCGTTCTGCTCGGAGCAGTCGCCGATGCAGACGGGGCCGCCGTTGCCGAACTGCCAGTTGGCGGTGCGGCAGGCGGTCATCGCTGCGGCGTACTTGGCCAGCATCACCGCGTCGCGGCGGGCCCAGCTGCGGTACTGGTTGGCGTTGGTCTCGCCGTTGGCCGGGTAGTCCCAGTAGCCGGGGCCCTGGTTGGGCATGAACTGGATGAGCTGGCCACAGTTCGCCTCGCCGCCCTCGCAGCGCCAGTCGGGGATGTCGTTGCACGCCGGGACGGGGCCCGCGGGGGGGACGCCGATGTCGATCACGCAGCGGCCGCTGTCGGCGCAGAGGGTGCCCTCGGGGCAGGAGTTGGGCGTGCAGGGCGGCTCCTCGCAGAGGCCCTCCTCGGTGCAGATGGTGCCGTCGGTGCAGTCCTCGGGGGTGCAGCCGGGCATGCAGGCGCTGATGTCGGGGCGGCAGGCGTAGCCATCGCGGCACTCGGCGGCGTTGCGGCAGGAGTCGAGGCAGACCGTGTCGCCGCCCTGGAGCTGGAAGCACTCCGAGCCCGCGGGGCAGGGGCTGGCGTCGGAGCAGGCGAAGATGACGCAGTAGCCCTCAGGGAAGCCATCGCGCACGCAGCGGCCGTCGGCTCCGCAGTCCGCGTCGGCGGCGCAGGGGGAGCCCACCTCGCCATCGCCGGGGGGCTGCATCTCTTCGCCGGGGAAGCAGGTGTTGTCGCCATCACAGATGTAGCCGTCGGCGCGGCGGCACTCGTCGCTGGCCTGGCAGTTCAGGAGGCAGGCGCTGAAATCGCCCAGATTCCAGCAGCTTCCGCCCTCGGGGCAGTCGGCCGCGGCGCAGTCGGTGCTGCAGTAGCCGCCCGGGAGGCCGGTGATGCAGAGGCCGCCGTCACAGTCGGCGTCCTGCTCGCAGGGTGCGCCGAGCGCGCCCGCCTGCACGGGGTTGCCGCCCGCGCCGCCCGCGCCGCCGCCGGCCCCGCCAGCGCCTCCGCCGGCCCCGCCGGCCCCGCCGCCCGCACCACCGGCGCCGCCACCGGCGCCCCCGCACCGCCGCCGGCGCCCCCGCGCCGCCACCCTGGCCACCGACCTCGCCGCCTGCGCCGCCGGCGCCACCGCCCTGGCCGCCAGCGCCGCCGCCCTCACCGCCGCCCCCGATGGGAGCGCGTCGACGGCGCCATCCGCGGCGCCGGTGATGGAGAGGCCCTGGCCATTGCCGGCGTCTTCCTCGTTGCAGGCGGCGAGGGAGAGGCCCAGGACGAGGCCGGGCAGGGTGGCGATGAGGGAGCGGGTTCGCATGCGCGCCTCCGGGTGGCGAGTGAGCAGCAGCCGGGCCGAGCCGGCGCGACCGCGGAGAATGGTCAAGCGGGTCGCCAAATGCAAGGCGTGAGCGCGACAGATCTGACATGCATCGTCAGACTCGCCGCGCGTGATAAGCCGGCAGCTCCCCCGCGAGCATGCCCGCGACGTCGGCGGCCGTGGCGGCGCGGCCGGCTTGGGCCAGGCGATCCCCCAGACCGGGGACGACAGAGCGGGCGAGCTCGACGGCCCCGATGACCGGCCGTCCCAGGGGGACGGCGTGGCGCCAGGCGCGGTGGGGCACCTGGAGGTCCGCGGCGATGGGCGGGGCGTTGAGGGCCCAGGAGAGGCCATCGTGGTAGCGCAGCACCAGCGCGGCGGCGAGGCGCTCGCGGCGACCCCGGGCGCCCTCGGTGATGGTGTGGCGCATGGCGTGGGTGAGGGCGATGGAGTCGGCGTCGGGGCGGGCTGCACCGCCTTGATCAGCAGCGCCAGGCGCTCCAGGCGGGCGGGGAGTCGAAGTGCGCGGTGAGGTCGGGTGGACGCCGCCCAGGTGGCCCGCGTAGCGCCAGAGGTGGACGAGGCCCTGCGCCTCCTCGTCGGCCACCCGGAAGCCCAGGCGGCGCGCCCCCAGGATGATGAAGGCCGAGAACTCCACCAGGGTGCCCACCATGTCGGCCTGGTTGATGGCAGGCCCAGGCGTCCACGTCGTGGCCGCCGCGCTGGGCGATCATGCGGCGGACGGCCGCGTGCATGAGGCGCACGTGCAGCGAGGCCTGCCAGCCCGGGCGGCCCGGGCGCAGGGCGTCGTCGGCGGTGGCGGCGAGCACGTAGTGCGACGTCTCGGCGAGGCGGCGCCGCGCGAGGCGCTCGAGCTGGCCGGTGAAGACGAGCGGCTTGATGGCGGGGGCGCTGTGGTAGCCGTTCACCAGGCCCCAGGCCCCCAGGATCATCAGCCCGAACCGGCCCAGCCGCTGCTGGAGGCGGGCGCCGGCGCGCATCTGGGGGAAGTCCACCCAGGCCGGGACGCTCCAGGCGGCCTCTACCAGGGCCGCCACGGGGGCGGATCCCCCGGGCGGGGCCCCCGGGCCAGGGCCGACCGCAGCGCCGCCCGCCCGCCTGGCGTCTCGGCCACCCACGCCGCCGCGGCGTCGCCCACCGGATCGGCCACCCGGTAGAACCGCGCGTAGGCGTCGGCCAGCTCGCCGAACGTCCGCCGCGCGGCCTCCCGGTGGGCGTACCGGTGGACGAAGGGGGCCGTCACCGGGCCTGCACCAGCAGGGCCGTCACGTTGTCCTTGCCGCCGTTCTCGTTGGCCGCCTCGATGAGCGCCTCGCAGGCCGCCTCCAGGCTCGCGGCGCCGGTGACGATGGCCGAGATGGCGGGGGCGCGCACCATGTCGGACAGCCCGTCGCTGCAGATGAGGTACAGGTCGCCCGGCTGCACCGGTACGAGTGCACCTCGGCCTCCACGTCGGGCTGAGCGCCGACCGCCCGCAGGATGACGTTGGAGAGGGGGGAAGCGGGCCGCCCTCGTCGGTCATCGTGCGCTCGCGCCGGATCATGCTCAGGAGGGAGTGATCCTCGGTGAGCTGCTTGAGGTCGCCGGCCCGCAGGCGGTAGACGCGGCTGTCCCCACATGGGCCACGTAGACCCGGTTGCCGACGAAGTGGCAGGCCGCCAGCGTGGTGCTCATGCCCCGGGTGAGGGGTCATGGGTGGCGGCCTCGAAGATGCGCTGGTTGGCCAGGCGGATGGCCACCACCATCCGGCTGGAGTCGAGATCGTCTTCGTCGGGTCGAAACGGCCATGTGAGCTCGGCGTCCGCGGTGCTGGCGCGGAAGAACTCGCTCACGGTCTCGACGGCCATGGCCGACGCCAGCTCGCCCGCGGCGTTGCCCCCACGCCGTCGGCGACGATGAAGAGGTTGTGATCCCGGTCGACGCGCAGGCTGTCTTCGTTGTGGGCGCGCACTCGACCGACATGGGTGCGTCCGATGCTCTGCAGGTTCATGGCTTCTCCTCGGGTTCCTGGGAGCGTGGCGCTCCGGTTGACGAGGATCCCCAACGCAAGGGGCGGGCCAGGAGATTCCAAGGCAAATCGAGGGGTTGGAGCGGGTCGATGCGAGACCTCGGCGCCTCGATCAGCCGCCATGTGGCCAGCGGAGTTGCCATCGGTCAGGGGCCGACGGGCCGCAGGGTGATGGAGATGATGGAGTCGCTCTCGCCTTCGCGGCTGCTGTCGAGGACGACCTCGACGTCGCCCCCCATGCGCTTGCGCCCCCAGACGTCGTCCGTCCGGTCGCGGTCGGACACCTGGCTGACGCGGCGCTCTTCGCCATCGACAATGAACAACGCACCCTGGGGGTTGCGGTTGGCCGTGTGCCGCGAGCGGATGACGACCTCGTAGGTGGCGGGGACCAGCCCGGGGAACGCGAAGATGGCCGTGCCGCGGCGGCTGTTGTCGGGGTCGTACAGGCCGTCGCAGTCGTCGGGGATGTGCTCGGCGCCGCGGCCGGTGAAGGCGTAGTCGTTGCAGCGCACCACCCAGTTGTTGCGGCGGGTGTAGCGGGCGGCGCGGTACCCGACCTGCCGCGCGACGGCCTGGGGCGGGGGCGGCGCGGGGGCCTCCTGGCAGCTCTCCACGCGGGCGCGCAGGCGCAGCGCGAGGCGGCCGATGCGGAAGAACGTGCGGGGCTGGGTGGCGCTGGGGCCGAACTCGACGCGGTTCTGGCCGGCCACCGTGGCCCCCGTCACGTCCACCTGGGCGTCGCTCTCCACGTTGTCGAAGGCGGCGTCGGCCGGGATGGGGTAGGGGCCCTGCCCGTTGACCCGGATGGTGCCCTCCTCGCCGGGGTGGTCGAGGTCGTAGGCCGAGAAGGTGAGCGTGGCGGCCTCGACAAGGGCCGGGTCGGGCAGGTCGGGCACCTCGAAGACCAGGCGATCGGCCGGCTGGCCCATCACGTCGTACTCGCGCAGGGGCCCATCGAAGTCGACGGCCGGATAGGTGCAGTCCCGCGCCGGGACGGGAGGCGGTCCCTGGTCAGGCGGGGGCGGGGGCTGGGCGTCGGCGACGGGCGGCTCGCCCACGTCGCGGGGGGCCTCGGCGTCTCGGGGGGCCTCGGCGTCGGGCGAGCCGCGGTCGGGGACCGGCCGCTCCCCGTCGGCCGGCTCGGCGGTGGCATCGGGCTCGACCCGGGCGTCCATGGCCGCGTCCAGCGTCGGGCCCACGTCGTCCACCGTGGCCCCGCCGTCGGCCCCCGCGCAGGCGAGCAGCGTCCACAAGGGCAGCAACATCAAGACCTTCGGCATGGGCAACCTCCCCGTCGGCCCAGGGTGGCGCGGGCCGGGGGGCCGACGCAATGCCGTGATTGCCTGTGGAGGCGAGGGCCGCTAGGGTGCGCGCCGCGCGCCCGGGGGGGCGCTGGAGGAGTCTGCACATGAAGTGGGTGACAGCCGCCGAGGCGGTGTCGGTCATCGAGTCCGGTCATCGCGTCTTCGTGCACACGGCGGCCGCCGCGCCGCGGCTGCTGGTGGAGGCCATGACGGCCCGCGCCCCGGAGCTGCGGGGCGTCGAGGTGGTGCACCTGCACACCGAGGGGCCCGCCCCGTACGCCGCGCCCGGCATGGAGGCCAGCTTCCGGCCCCACCTCTTCTTCGTGGCGGCCAACATGCGCGAGGCGGTGGCCGCGGGCCGCGCCGACTACATCCCCGTCTTCCTCAGCGAGGTGCCGGGCCTGTTCCGGCGTGGCGTCCTGCCGCTGGACGTGGCGATGGTGCAGGTCTCGCCCCCCGATCACCACGGCTTCTGCTCGCTCGGGGTCTCGGTGGACGCGAGCCTGGCGGCGGTGCAGGCGGCGCGCATCGTGATCGCCCAGGTCAACCCGCACATGCCCCGCACCCACGGCGACGGCCTCATCCACATCCGCCGGCTGCAGTACGCCGTGGCGGCCGACGAGCCGCTCCCCGCCCACGATCCCCCGGTGCTATCCGACATCGAGCGGGCCATCGGGGCCCATGTGGCCGCGCTGGTGGAAGATGGCGCCACCCTGCAGATGGGCATCGGGGCCATCCCCGACGCCGTGCTGGCGTCCCTGGGCGGCCACAAGGACCTGGGGGTGCACACCGAGATGTTCTCGGACGGCCTCATCGAGCTCGTGGAAAAGGGTGTGATCACGGGCAAGTACAAGCGCCGCCACCCCGGCCGCATCGTGGCCAGCTTCCTGATGGGCAGCCACCGCCTCTACGACTTCGTGGATGACAACCCCCTGGTGGCGGTCATCGACTCGGCCTACGTCAACGACTCCGCCATCATCCGCAAGAACCCCCGGGTCACCGCCATCAACAGCGCGATCGAGGTGGACATGACCGGCCAGGTCTGCGCCGACTCCATCGGGACGCGCCAGTACTCCGGGGTGGGCGGGCAGATGGACTTCATCCGCGGGGCCTCGCTGTCGGAGGGGGGCAAGCCCATCATCGCGCTGCCCTCGACCACCAGCCATGGGCTGTCGCGCATCGTGCCGTTCTTGAAGCAGGGCGCCGGGGTGGTCACGACCCGGGCCCATGTGCACTACGTGGTCACCGAGCACGGCGTCGCGGATCTGTACGGCAAGACGCTGCGCCAGCGCGCCCGGGCCCTCATCGAGGTGGCCCACCCGGACCATCGCGAGGGCCTGGATCGGGCGGCGGCCGAGCGCTTCCGGCGCAGCGACGACTGCTGACGGGCGCCACGGCCCACGCCTCAGGTCGTGCGCGGGGGCGGCTTCCCCATCTCGACGTACTGGGCGGGGGTCCCCCACCGCAGCCGCCAGCCCGCCCAGGTGTCGGGCCCCGTCCGGGCCCGAAGCGCCCCGAAGAAGTCCTCCCGGGTCTCAGAAGATCGAAAGATCTCCGCAAGATCCGCCTCCTCCTCCCGCAGATCGAGGCGGTCGAGGCTGCCGAGCCGAGCCACCGTCCCCACGGGCAGGCCCAGCTCCTGGGCCAGCGGGACGCTCCAGCAGACGCCGGTGTCGTAGACGAGCGCCTCCCGGGTGCCGAAGTCGAGGAAGAAGCCGGACTCCTGGGCCTGCAGGGCCAGGGACTGGGGCAGATCCTCCACGATCGTGCGTGCGTAGCCGGGTCCCCGGGCGAAGATGGCGAGGGACACATCGGCGGTGCCCTTGCCCCAGTAGACGCGCAGCTTGCGGCCGTCGCGGATGGTGTACTGGCCGGCCATCGGAGCCTCCGAGCGGTGTCGCGGGACGGTAGCACTGGCCTTCGACGTCTGTCGACGGGCGAGGACGCCCTTGCGGCTGCACATGCCATGGGGCACCATCGGGCGAGCACCGGGCAGGAGCAGGCATGTTCTTCATCTATCCCATCGGTCACGATCAGGCGACCTACACCCGCCCCTGGTTCACGCTGGGCGTCATCGCCGTCTGCGTCCTGGTCTTCTCGTGGATGCAGGTGGCCACGGGCCCCGCCGAGCAGGCCGTGATGCGGGCCGCCGTCGCGCTGGATCAGGCCCAGCGGGAGCACCCGAAGGCGCGGCTGGCCCAGGACCAGGTGGACGCCGCGCCGCCGGCCGTCCGAGAGTGGCTCCAGGAGCTCGTCGACGACGAGGCCCCCATCTCCGAGGAGCTGGACGCCGCCGTCGCCGACCTCACCCTGGCGGCGCGGGGGCTCCCGGTCCTCCGCCTGGGCTACATCCCCCTCGAGGGGCGGTGGTCAAGGGCCATCACGTCCATGTTCGCCCACGGCGGCTGGCTGCACATCATCGGCAACCTGATGCTGCTCTTCCTCGTGGGCAGCATCCTGGAGGGGTTCTGGCGCCTGCCGGCCTACGTCGTCCTCTACCTCGGGGCCGGCCTCCTGGGCGTCGTGGTCCACCACCTCGCCGATCCCGACAGCCCGGTGGCCATGGTCGGCGCTTCCGGGGCCATCGCCGGGTGCCTGGCCGCGCTGCTCTTCGGGTTCGCGCGCACCCGCATCACCCTGGGCTGGTTCTTCTGGATCGCCATCTACGTGCGGGCTGGCAAGACGGAGGCGCCGGTCTGGGTGCTGGCGCCGCTGTGGGGAGCCCTCCAGATCCTCGCCTTCGTGCGCGGGGACGCGGACGGCGTGGCCTATGGCGCCCACGTCGGCGGCTTCCTGTTCGGCCTGGCGTTCGCCTTCGCCGCCGACCGCCTGGGGTGGATCGCCCGGGACGCCGGTCACCTCTTCGAGGAAAAAGCGTCGTAGAAACAGAGGGTTGCTACCACTGCCCGACGACGCCGAGCTGCCAGCCGGGCCCGGACGGGTCGAGGGTGCCCAGGTCGGCGCTGCCCACGCGCAGGTCGACCGGGGCGAAGCGGCCGTAGGTGAGGTCCAGCCCGACGCCCAGCCCGGCGCTCGTCTCCCACTCCGTGAAGAAGGTGCGGTGGACGGGGAAGAACTCCAGGGAGGCCGCTGCCTGGCCGCCCCACGTCCAGGCGTCGTCGTCCAGCCGCCGCCCGCCGTCCGTCACCGCCACCTCGACCCAGCGCGCCGCCGGCCCGATGCGCGCCGAGGCGGCCAGGACGGGGTGGAGCTCCCAGCGGTAGCGGGCGTGCACGCCGATGACCTGCCCGTCGAAGGCCGTGGCGAGGTCGCGGTAGACGTGGCCGTCGGCGGCCGTGGACGTCCAGGACGCGCCGACCCAGATCTCGTCGAAGACCCGCACATCCAGCGAGGCGCTCGCCTGGCGCGCGAGGCTCTCGGCCGCGATGAAGTCGAAGGCCTGATCCTCGATGATCTGCTGGCCCTGGTGCAGCGCCAGGTGCCAGTCGACGGTCGCGTCTTCGGCCGCGGCTGCGGCGGGCAGCATGAGGCTCAGCCACAGGGTGCGCTTCATCGCCCTCCCTCCAGGAAGAAGCCACGAAAATCAGTCACTTCCGTGCCATCGAGCCCCGAGATCCGGCCCCAGGTCTCGCCGTGATCCACCACCACGCGGTCGACGCCGGGCACGAAGAGCAGACGGCCGCCCCGCGGCAGGCGGACGTCCTGGGTCGCCCCCGTGGCGGCGTCCAGGCTCACGACGGCGGCCTCCCGGTACCCGTCGTCGAGCAGGGCGTGCACCCGCGCGCCCCCGGGCTCCACGATCAGGTCGCGCAGGGGGGCGCTGGCGGTGAGCGGGGTGGCGGTGCGGGCGTCGAAGTCGAGCAGGGCGATGCCGCCGTCGCCGATGCGGGCCACCGCGCCGCGCCGCCCGGGCAGCGGCAGCAGATCGGAGACCGGGAAGGGGAGCGCGAGGGGCGTCACCGCCTGCTGGCCACGCTGCTCCACCCGGTCCAGGTCGATGAAGACCGCCAGCGAGCGGCCGGGCCCCCAGAGGAGGGCGAAGTGCGCCTCGGCGGCGGCATCGTCGGGGCGGGGGCCGCGGAACGGGAGCAGGCGGCCGCCGGCGCCGGCTGGCAGGGGGACCATCGTGCGGCGCCCGGTGGCCGGGTGGGTGATGGCCAGGCCGGCCGCGCCCGTGGTGAAGATGCGGGGGCCGTCCGCCACCTCGCCGGCCCAGAGATCCGCCGCGCCCGGCGCCCCGGGGAGCTGGTTGAGGTAGGGGCGGGGCAGCGCGTCGGGGGCGTCGGGGGCGTCGGGGAAGGTCAGGCTGAAGACATCATCGCTGCCGCGGGCGCGGATGAACGTCACCCGCTCCCCCTCCACGTCCGCGAAGGCGAGCTGCTCGGCGCTCACCTCCCGGGCGTCCGTCGGGAGCACCAGATGCACCACGATCTCGCGGGCTTCGGGTCGATCGAGGTCGATGAGGGCGAGGTAGCGATCCGCCAGCAGCCAGGCGAGGCGGCGGTCCAGGATCGGGGGGGCGAGGATGACCTCGCGCGGCGCCGAGCCGTAGGAGCGCAGCGTCCGCTCGGTGGCGGTGCCCGCCGCCAGATCCAGCACCGCGATCTGGTTGGGGTTGTTCAGGGTCGGGCCGGTGCCCTGCTCGCCGAAGAGCACCACCCGGTCCCCCTCGGCCGCGAAGGCGATCCGGCGGTAGGCCCCCTGAAGGGGGATGCGGCGGGCGTCCCCGTCGAGGGTCAGCCACGTCGCGCCCGCGGCGTCGACCAGCAGCCAGCCGCGGCCGTCGGGCGCCACCTGGGTGGCCTGGGGGCGAGCCTCCAGCGCGATGTACCGGGGCGCCCCGTCGCGGGGATCGAGCAGCACGACGCGGCGTTGGCCCACCTGAAGCCAGGCCAGGTGGCCGTCGAGCACCCGGGCTTCGCCCGCGCCCAGCGGCCGCTCAAGGTGGTCGGCGCGGTCGCAGGCGGCCAGGAGGACGAGGAGGCAGAGGAGGCCGCGCATCAGTCGATCCTCCCGTTGAGCGTGTAGCCGCTCACCGTCTGCAGCCGGCCGCCGTTGCCGGCGTCATCGCCCAGATCGAGGAAGGAGATGCGGCCCTCGGGGTGGGTCTGGGTCACGAAGGCGCGGTGGACGGCGGGGAGCACCCCGACCACCTCCGGGGGCGTGCCGAGCTCATGGGTTTGAACGGAAAACCCAGCCAGATCGATGCGTTGCAGCGCCGCGACCCCTTGCCCTCGCAGCAGCACGAAGGCCTCGCCCTCGCCGAAGACCAGCCCCCGGGGGTCGGCCGGGGTGGTCTGCAGGCGCGTCAGCGTAGTGCGCACATCCACCACGGTGTAGCCGTAGGAGCGCGCCAGGAACGCCTCCTCGCCGAGGGCCGGGTCGGGGTCGCCGTCGGCCTTGGTGTGGGTGACGACCGCCTGCTGGCCCCCGGGGGAGACGTCCACGGCGGCGATGCCCTTGCGCAGCGGGCGGTGGACGATGCGCCGACCGGGCAGGTGGAGGACGGAGATCTGGGGTCGCTGCTCGGGCAGCGTGGTGAACAGCAGCGCGAACTCGCCGGCGATGGCCGCCTGACCGAGGACCTGCCCCTCCAGGGGGATGAGCTCGATGGTGGCCGGGTCCTCGACCGCGGTCTCGATGGGGACGAGGGCGAGCTGGCCGGCGTCGCGGAGCATCACGAGGGCGGTGCGGCCATCGGGGAGCAGGTCGAGATCGGAGGGCTCGCCGGGCAGGGGCACGAAGCGGGGCACGCCCTCGCCGAGGTCGACGACGGTGATGCCGTCTTCGCCCGGGCCGCGGCTACAGGCGAAGAGGCCGTCGGGGCTCAAGACGACCTCGCGGCCGGCCTGGCCGAACACGTCCGGGGCGACGGGCACCGTGGCGGCCAGGGTGGAGGGGCCCAGCTCGGCCGGGAGGAACCCGGACACACCGTCCTCGGTGATCACCAGCGCCACCTCCCCCTCGGCGTCAAAGACCACCTCGCGGGGGCGGAACCCGACGGTCACCGCGTGTAGGCGGCCGCTCTCGAGCTCGACCACGGCGACGTCCTGGAGGGCCGAGGGATCCTCCCCGGCCTCGGCGCGGCCCAGATCGAACCAGGCCAGGGCGTAGCGGCCGTCGGGGGAGAGGGTGAGGGCGTTGAAGTGGGCGCCGAGATCCACGAACTCCACCTCGGAGGGGGCGCGGATGAGGCTCAGCTCGTCGCTGCCGCGGTTGAGGACCACCACCGTGTCACCGCCGGCGGCGACGCGCACCTCCGTGGGTCGACGGCCCACCTCGACGGTCGATATCTCCAGTGTTTCCGCATGGATCCGCACCACGAAGTCGTTCTCGGGGCTGGCGATCCATACATGCTCGCGGCCAGCGGCGGGCAGGCTGAAGGCCGCGATGCTGCGCTCCTCTTCCGAGACGCCGGCGTCGCGGCGGTCGGGGGCCTCGCCCTGGAACACGCAGCGGCCCGCGAAGCAGACACTGCCAGGACCACACTGATCGTCGGCGTCGCAGGCGATGTCGGATCCGGCGTCGGCGGCGAAGCTCCCGGCCAGGCCGCTGCCGCCACTCCCGCCGTCATCGCACGCCGCCAGCACCCCCGCGGCCAGCATCCCCGCGGCCAGCAACGCCGCGACACTCCACCCGTGGTTCATTTGCCCTCCCGCGGCGACTCGCCCGCTCGACCGATGTCGGCATCACCGCGACCTGATCACGCGCATGGCAAGACGGGCGAGAGAGCTTCAGGGCGCGAGGCCGCCCAGCGTGGCCGGGCTGGCCTGGCCGCGGATGCAGACGGAGTAGGCGTCCAGCTCGCCGTCGCCGTCCACGTCTTCATCCTTGCGCAGGACGTTGGCCAGGACGGGCCGGAACTGGCGCAGCGGGGCGCAGAAGTCGGGCTCGGGCTCGGCCTCCTGGCACGCGCGCTCCAGGCCGTCGAGCGTGGCGTTCAGATCCACCTCCCGGACGGCGCCCCAGACGACGCCGTCGGTCAGCGAGAGGCCGAAGTCGGCGTCCACACTCAGGTTTCCCTGCACGAGGGCCGAGAAGAGCACGAGCTGGAGATCCAGGCCGGCCACCGGCAGGCCCAGCTCGAAGCGGCCCGGTCCGGCTCGCAGCTCGCCGCCTCGGACGCGCGCCCCCTCGAACCGGATGCGGGGCAGGCCCCGCGCGTCGAGGCTGGCCGCGTCCACCTGCCAGCCATCGCCCGCCCGATCACCGGTGACGACCCCCAGGTCGAAGGCGCCGTCCTGGCCGGGCGGCAGCAGACCCGCCGCGAGGAAGAACAGGTTGAGGCTGCCCCCGGCCACCGCGTCCCCGAGGGCGGCGTTGGCGATGCCGCCGAGCAGGGCCATGGCGTTGTCGGGGGCGCCATCGCCGTTGACGTCCGGGCAGGCCGCGTCGGCGGCCATGGCGATGGCGAGCTGGTCGACGCGGCCGGCGGCGAGGGTGCACGGGGCGTCGACCCCGTCGCAGTTCTGGTCGATGCCGTCGCCGCAGACGTCGGCCGCGCCGGGGAAGACGCCCAGATCCTCGTCGCGGCAGTCCTGGGCGTCACAGAGGGCGCGGCAGCGCTCCTCCTCGCCGGCCGGGCAGGGGGCCGCGCACGGATCGTCGGGGCAGCGGGGGGCGCCGTCGCCGTCGCCATCGAAGTCCTCGTCGGTGCGGCCATCGCAGTCGTCGTCCAGGCCGTTGCAGCGCTCGGCGACGGGGGCCTCGGCGCTCGCCGGGCACGTCAGGCGGCCGTCCTCGGTGCACACGAGGCGCGCCACCTGGCGGCATGCCCCGATGCCGGCGCCGCAGGGGGCGTCGACGTCGAAGCCCTCGTCGGTGCGGCCATCGCAGTCGTCGTCCTCGCCGTTGCACTGCTCGGGGGCGGGATCGCAGGGCGGGGCCGCGTCGGGGCCGGCGTCGCGGACGGGCCCGGCGTCACGCGCCTGGGCGTCGGGCGGCCCCACGTCGGGGCCGGCGTCGGGTACCGGGATCATGTCGGCCGCCACCTCGGCGTCCCGGGCCGCGTCGGGGCGCACGGGGTCGCCCGGCTCGTCGGCGCAGCCGGCGCCGGCCAGCACCAGCAGCAAAGGCAGGATGCGGTCCCTCATCGGGCCTCCAGGGGCGCGGTGCGGACGGGCCGCAGGCCCACGTCCGGGTTGCGGCTCGCCGGCGCCAGCTCGATGCGGTTGGCCAGGCGGATGCGGGCGGCGAGGGTGGCGTAGCTGCCGCCGCGGGCGACGCGGCTCGCCCCCTCCAGGGCCACCGGATCGACCACCGCGGCGTCCGGGTAGGGCCCGTAGGCGTCGAAGACCCACTCGGAGACGTTGCCCAGCGTGTCGAAGATCCCGTTGGGATCCGGGCGCTTGCGGGCGACGGGGTGGGTCGTCTCGGCGCTGTTGCCCCGGTGCCAGGCCAGGCCATCGAGCACGTCG
This sequence comes from bacterium, assembly GCA_041389985.1. GTDB lineage: Bacteria > Myxococcota_A > Bradymonadia > UBA7976 > UBA1532 > JACKDP01. The sequence goes on along the minus strand of JAWKQS010000031.1, from coordinate 36,677 downwards.
CCCCACAGGGGGCCCTCGGCGCCGGCCCGAGCGATGTACTCCCACTCGGCCTCGGTGGGCAGGCGCCAGCCGGCGCAGTCGGCGTCGAACGCCGGGGCGGCGTCGGGGTAGCAGATCGGCAGGCCCTCGGCGGCGGAGAGGGCGTTGAGGAACCGCAGCGCGTCGGTGAAGGCCACCTGCTCCACCGGGCGGTCGGCGCCGGGGAACCGGGCGGGGTTCTCCCCCAGCAGCGCGATCCACTCGGCCTGCGTGACCTCGGTGCGGCGCACGAGCAGGGCGCGCGTCAGCTCGACGGGGTGCGGCGTCTCGTCGTCGTCGCGGCCGGCCTCGTCGAGGGGGCTGCCCAGCTGGAACCGGCCCGGCTCGATGCGGACGGCCTGGCGATCCACCGGGCAGGCGGCGCCCTCGTCCACCTGGCCGTCGCAGTCGTTGTCGAGGGCGTCGCAGGTGTCGCGCTCGTCGTCCTCGTAGTCGGGGCCGTAGTCGCAGGCGGCGAAGCCGGCCGCGCCCAGGCAGGCCGGGGGCGGGGCGCCGGCCGCGCAGACGCCTGTCTCCAGGGCGCAGGGCGGGGGCACGACGGCCTCGTCCACGGCGCCGTCGCAGTCGTTGTCGAGGCCGTCGCAGGTGGCCTCGACGTCCTCGTGGCCGGGCACGGCCGCCAGGTCCGGGGCGATCAGCCGGCCGGCCCGCCGCAGACCTGGGCGAGCCCGACGCAGACCCCGGCCTGGGGCTCGAAGGCGGGGCGAAGAGGCCCTGGTCGACCCGGCCGTCGCAGTCGTTGTCGAGGCCGTCGCAGGTGGCCTCGAAGGCCTCGTAGCCCTCGATGGCCTCGTAGTCGGGCTCGACGAAGCCCTCGCCGTCGGGGCCGCAGCGCATGGTCAGCCCCACGCAGACCCCGGCCTGGAGGCGCGCGGGCGGGGCGTCGGGGCTGTCCTCGTCGATGCGGTCGTCGCAGTCGTCGTCGCGCCCGTTGCACGTCTCGACCACGGGCTCGTCGTCGGCGCAGACGGCGCCGCTGCCGTCCGCGGTGCAGCGGAGCTGGCCCAGGGCGCACCGATCGGCGTCCTCCGAGTCGCAGGGCTGGCCCAGGCCCGGCCAGGCCTCGTCGGTGCGGCCGTCGCAGTCATTGTCGAGGCCGTCGCAGCTGGCCTCGTCGGCCTCGTAGACGGGGGCAGATCGCAGGGGCCCCACTGGCCGACGGGGGTGCAGACGGCCTGGGTGCCGGCGCAGACGCCCAGGGCCGGGCAGCTCTCGCCGCTGCGGGCCCCCGGCTCGCGGATCCACGGGCCCGCGTCGAGCCCGCCATCAGGGGCCGGGCCGGCCTCGCGCCCCGCCTCGGGGGCTCCTCCTGGCCTCGCCGGGCGTCCGCCGCGCCGTCGCCGCCCTCGGCGCAGCCCAGCACCCCCAGCACGCCCGCGATCCACAACATGCTTGCCGCTCGCATGGGGGTCTGTATCCTCCGTCGGCCCCGGGGACGCAAGCTTCCCGCGGGTGAGACCGCGCCGGAGGCGCCCTGGGGCACCCGCGGCGGCAGAAATCCGACACCGGCCGAGGGCCCGTGCGTCCCTGGGTGCCGTCGACCGACTGGTAGGAGCTGTCTTGTCGAAGTCCACCCCCTCTCGCGCCTCGGCGCTGGCCGCGGCGGTCGCCGGGCTGCTGGTGGCCCCGGCGGCCTCGGCGGCCCCGGCGTGGCGGGGCTCGTCCATCACGGTGTCCAACGTGGTGAGCCTCAACACGCTCGATGAGAGCGCCGAGCCCGACTACAACCCCTACTACGTGGTGCAGACCACCTTCGCGCCGCAGTGGTGGCTGACCGACCAGCTCTACCTGCGGGGCAACATCGGCTTCAGCCGCGAGATCACCGACAGCGACATCACCACCCGGGATGGCGAGACCATCTTGTCGGACACGACGCTGGGCCTCGGCGCGCAGCTCTGGAAGCTGCCCGTCGTGGACGTCGATACGGCCGCCTCGCTGGATGTGCGCCTGCCCACGGGGCCGTACTCCCAGGCCCAGACGCTGGTGGCCGCGGTCTCGCCCGCGGTGTCGCTGCGGCGCAGCTTCCCGAAGGCCCTCGGGCTGAGCCTCGGCTACCGCGTGGGCATGACCCGGTTCTTCCACGAGTACACCACCGGCGAGCTGGAGAGCCCGTACCTGCGGGGCTGCCGCACGGCGGCGGTGGGCTGCGAGCCCTTCTTGAGCACCGGCGTGCGCAACACGCGGGTGCGCCTCAGCCAGAGCGGGAGCCTGAGCCTGTCGCCCTGGTCCTGGGTCAGCGCGTCGGCGGGGGCCACCTGGCTGCACGACTACCTGCACCCGGCCACCGTGCCCACCGAGGTCAACTTCGAGCCGCAGCAGCCCCAGGACACCCGCACCACGCTGTCGTGGGCGCTGGAGCTGGCCTTCACGCCGGTGGACGCCCTGACCATCGCCGTCGGCACCTCGACCACGAACCCCCAGCGCGCCCCCAACGGCGACAACTACGACCCTTTCATCAATCGAAACACAGAGTTGGCGCTGGATCTGCGACTGGACGTCGCCGCCCTCGCCGCGCCCTGGACGGAGGACTGAGCCTGTGAAGTTCCGCCCCTCGCTCGCGACGATGCTGCGCGGCGCCCTCGCCGTCGCCGCCGTGGCGGCTGCCTCGCCCTGACCGGCTGCTCCGAGGAGCGGCCGCCCATCAACCGGGTGCAGCCCTACGCTCTGAAGAAGGCCTACTTCGTCGGGGAGGACCTCCAGGGTGCCGCCGACGATCCCGAGTTCTGGACGCAGGCCACGCTGATCGACGTCGGCTACGGCGCCGCCCAGGACGGCCTGTTCACCAGCACCTACGCCCAGCCGATGTCGCGCATCAAGTGGCAGGTGACCGAGGACATGCTCATCGGTCGCATCGCCTACGAGCGCATCGACGGCTCCGATGGCAAGGGCCTCGGCGGCCCCGTCCAGGACGGCGTAATCGCGGTGGCGTTCCCCATCGAGCGCCACTTCGACATCATCAACGCCTACAACTCCACCACCGGCGAGAAGCTCAACGTGGTGGAGGAGAACAGCAGCGACCGGCCCTGGTACGAGCGCGAGTACTTCCGCGTCGACTTCTCGCGCAACATGGCCACCGACAGCTACGACTTCGACACGCTGTCGCTGCTGGGCGTCTTCGGCGGCATCACCTACGAGCCGATGGCGTACCAGATCACGGATCCGCAGGATCCCGACGCGCCGGTCTTCGACCTGGAGTCGGGTTACTTCGACGTGACGAACAAGGCCTTCGCCCGGCCGCAGGTGGTGGATCTCTCGCACCTGGGCTGGGGCATCGCGGCCTTCCCCGCGTGCTTCCTGCCCGAGGACTTCAGCGGCGGGACGGCCCCGGCGGCGTCGTGCAACCCGGTCGAGCTCACCATCCGCCACTCGTTCCGCAAGGTCGAGGACACCGACTTCGAGCCCGCCCACTGGGACGGCCAGCGGTTCCAGTCCTACGGCGCGTTCACCGTCGAGCGGCATGGCTACACCCGCAACTACGGCATGAGCGACGACCAGTGGCACCGCTTCGTCTCGCGCTACAACATCTGGGAGCGCAGCCACTACTACGATGATCCCGAGCAGATGACGGGCTTCGTGGCGTGCTTCACGCCGGAGACGACGCCCTACGGCGCCGATCCCCACCGCGACGACGACGGCAACGGCACCGAGGACGAGTGCGAGGCCGTCACCGGCAAGGCCGGCGCCGGCGGCTCGCGCTGCGACACCTTCCGCCAGCGTTGCACCCTGCCGTTCCAGAAGCGCACCGCCCGCCCCATCGTGTGGCACTACACGGATGGCAGTGATCTCGAGTACTTCGAGGCCACGCGGCTGGCGACCCTGGAGTGGGACGTGGCCATGCGGGTGGCCGTCCGGGCCATCCAGTACGCCGAGTGCAAGGACACGAAGGGCAGCGACTGCGCCCGCCGCTTCCCGGTCTACCACGGCCAGCAGGACGACAACGACGACGCCGTCGGCCTCGCCCGCGAGGTCCAGGACTGCCGCCTGAAGCTGAGCCACGCCGGCAAGGACTGCGACGCGGTGGCCACCACCGTGGGCACGAAGCGCGGCGTCGACCCGGCCATCATCGAGATCGCCAAGGCCGATCCCATGGTCGTGCTCTGCCACAGCCCCGTCGAGGCGAACGACCCCGAGGCGTGTGGCGACGACCGCCTGCCCGCCGGCATGAGCGCGGGCGACTGCGCCGATGCCTGGGCCTCGAGCGATGAGACGCTCCGGGACACCTGCGCGGCCACCCGCAAGGTGCGCATGGGCGACCTGCGCTTCCACCAGGTCAACGTGATCCCGACCCCCCAGACGCCCTCGCCGTGGGGCATCTACACCGACGCCGAGGATCCCCTGACGGGCGAGACGGTGTCGGCCAGCATCAACGTGTGGTCGTTCGTCAACGACCTCTGGAGCCAGAAGATCATCGACACGGTGCGCTACCTGAAGGGGGAGCTGAGCACCGAGGAGATCACCGACGGCGACTACGTGAGCGCGTGGGCCCAGGCTGCCCAGGCCGCCGGCTCCGGCGGGGGCGTGGTGGGCAAGATGACGAAGGCGGAGCGCGGCGAGCGCATGGCCGCCTTCACCGGTGCGCTGCCCGATCCGGCCGCCATCGCCCGGCTGCCCGCCGATCTGGTGGCGCAGACGAAGCAGCTCAAGAAGGAGCTGTCGAAGGTGCGCGCCAGCCTGGACGCCACCTCGGCCATGAGCCCGAAGTACCTCGCCCGCGCCGCCTCCGCGGCTGGCACCCCCGTCGAGGCCGAGCTCATGACCCCCATGGTCCAGCAGCTCATGGGCGTGCAGGGCCTGCCCCTCGCCGGCCCCGTGCTCGACCAGGCCTCGCTGCTGCGCGCCGGCAACCCCGCGTTCCAGCGGCAGATTCGCAACCTGAAGGAGCTCGCCCTGTCGGAGCGCGGCGCCTGCGTGCTGCAGGAGGCTCCGGCCCCGCTGTCGGTCACGGGCCTGGCGGACGTGCTGGAGGCCGTTCGGCGCCTTCAGCGCCGACGACGACCCGAGCGTCCAGCAGGAGCGCGCCGAGAAGATGCGGCGCTACATCGCGACCCGCGCCCAGTACGCGGTCATCGTGCACGAGATGGGGCACAGCATCGGCATGCGCCACAACTTCGTGTCCAGCTCCGACGCCTGGGGCTACCGGCCCCAGTACTGGCAGCTGCGCACCAAGAACGGCACGGTCACGGACGAGTGCACCGAGCTGACCGAGGACGGCGAGTCCTGCGTCGGTCCCCGCTACTTCGACCCGGTGACCCAGGAGGAGCGCGACAACCTCATCTGGATGTTCATGCACAGCTCGGTCATGGACTACGCGGGGGAGCCGACCCAGGACATGCTGGGCCTGGGCGCCTACGACTTCGCGGCCCCGAAGATGTTCTACGGCGACACCGTGGCCGTCTTCGCTGACGACACCTACAAGGCCGGCACCCCCCGCGGCATCGGCATGGCCGCCAAGGCCGACAGCTTCGGCGGCATCCTGGGCTACTCCTGGCAGCTCGGCGACGAGGAAATGCACTACTCGCAGCTCAACAAGAACTACGACCTCATCCAGGACTGCCGCACCGTCAACGTCCAGGACTACAAGCCCGACAGCTGGGATGACGCGGTCGACGGCGTCTGGCACCCCGTCCTCGACGGCCGCATCGTGAACGTGGACGGCCAGTACACCCGCTGCAACCAGCAGCAGGTCGACTACACCCGCTGGCAGGACCTGCGCGCCCCCAACCGCACCGAGGGCGGCACCGGCGAGTTCATCGTCGATCCCGAGGGCCGCCAGCGCGTGCCCTACGGCTTCGCCACCGACCGCTGGGCCGACCTGGGCAACCTGGCCGTGTACCGCCACGACAACGGCGCCGATCCCTACGAGCTCTTCGACTTCTTCATCAGCCAGCAGGAGATCTTCCACATCTTCGACAACTACCGGCGTGGCCGGGAGGCGTTCAGCGTCCGCAACGCGGTCTACCGCACGCTGGGTCGCTTCAACGAGAAGATGCGCGATGGCGCCAAGGGCCTGGGCCTGCTGAAGAACATCTACCAGGACTTCGCCCTGGACATCGGCTACGACTTCGAGGGCTACTGGCCCGTCATCGCGCCGCTGTTCTTCGGCGAGAACATCCTGGCGTCGGGTATCGCCTTCGACCACTTCACCCGCCAGCTCGCCCGCCCCGAGCAGGGCCCGCACTTCCGCAAGGACGGCGATCCCGTGCTGCGCTCGGCCCGCGACCTCGTGGGCAACGCCGGCGTGACGCTGCTCAACGTGCCCAACGGCGCCACCGGGTTCTTCGACGCCATCGGCATCGGCGGCCGCCCGGTCGAGAACGCCCTCGCCAGCGACCAGGGCGACTACGACAGCGACTACACCCTCAACGCGGGCAGCTACTACGAGAAGATGTTCACGGCGATGCTCATGACCGAGTCCGTCGACAACTTCATCTCGTCGAGCCGCACCGACTTCGTCGACCCCCGCTACCGCGCGGTGTCGCTGGCCGACGTCTTCCCCGAGGGCTACCGGCGCTGGCTCGCCAACAACCTGACCGGCGACGACGACCTCAAGGGCCCCCGGGCCGCCGCGGACGGCCAGAACCGCCCCCTGCGGGACCTGCAGGGCTTCCCCACGCGGCCCATCGGCTGGACCACCTGGTGGGGCACCGAGCCGCGCTCCTGCTTCCCCAGCGACGGCAACATCCTCTGCTCCACCGTGGGTGACGAGGACGGCGACACCTTCGGCGCCGCCGACTTCAGCCGCACCGTGCCCATCGATCCCCAGGTGGGCTGGGAGCAGCAGAAGTTCCTGATCGCCTGGACCATGCTGTACCTGCCGGAGAACCAGCAGCAGACCTGGATCAACACGCTGCGCATGTGGGAGCTGGGCAAGGACGCCGATCCGGCCTTCGAGAACCGCATCGAGTTCCACCACCCGTCGGGCAAGGTCTACGTGGCCCGCACCGAGGGCAAGGAGGTCATCTTCGGCAAGACCGTGCAGAAGGGCGTCGCCGCCCGCGTGCTCGAGTACGCCAACGGCCTCCTGGAGCAGGCCTACGTCACCGAGCCCGGGCCCGACCTGGACGGCGACGGCGAGGCCGACTGGTTCATCCCGGTCCTCGGCGACAACGGCCTGCCCACCGTGAAGTGGGACGCGAGCCTCCAGGCCATCGACGAGGAGGGCTTCATCCGCCCCCGCGGCGTGCCCGGCTGCGATGCCACCAGCAGCGAGAACTGCACCTGCTCGGCCAACCGCGCCTGCGTGAAGCTGGAGCGCTACGCCGAGCTGCCGTTCTTCATGCGCCAGGTCATGGACGCCTACCAGCTCCTCGACGTGAGCCCCCGCGGCATCTACTGAGCCGCCCGTCCCGCCCGCTCCGCCCGCGTGGTACAACACCACCATGCGGGCTCCTACCCCTGCCGATCTGGAACGACTCGCCGCCTGTGAGGGCGCGCCCGCCGACGCCGACGCCGACTGGCTGATGGATCTCGCCGGCATCTGGCTCGCCCCCGGCGCCGCACCCGCCCACGTCGACGCCCTCGTCCTCCGGCGGATGATCTTCGCCCTCGGGCGCGTCGGCGCGTGGCGACGCCTCGCCGCTACGCGCTGGCTGGCCGAGGTGGCGACGGGTCCTCACCGCGAGGCCTGGGGCAGCACCGCCGTGGTGGCGCTGCTGGCCCACGCTCCTGATCCCGCCTGCCAGCCGCGCTGCCTCGAGGTGGCGGCCGATGAGCGGCTCGGCTGGGGCAGCCGCCTGGGGCTGGCGGCGGCCTGCGGGCGCGCCGGCATCGACCAGCTCGCCACCCTCATCCCCCAGACCGACTGGGCGGGCATCCGCCAGGCGCGCGACATCCAGTTGATCTTGCTGGGAAATCTGGATCATCCCGCCGCCGCTGACGCCCTGCTGGCGCTGTACGCCAGCGCCGACTGGCACCAGCGCAGCCTGCTGCTGGAGGCACTGGAGCGGCCCGCCACGCCCGAGCGCGTGGCGCTCCTCGTCCGGGCGGTGGAGGGGGCCGACGCGCCGACCCGCCGGGCCGCCGTCGAGGCCTTCGGCCGGCTGGGGCAGCCCGCCGTCGGCCCCTGGTTGCAGCGCTGCCTCCGCGACCCGGACGCGGACGTCCGGCGCCTCGCGGGGCCGGCGCTGGGCCGACTGGGCCTCACCCCGGCCCCGGCCGAGCCGCCGACGCTCGCGGCCGACGCCGACCCGTGGGCCCGCCTCGCCCGGCCTGGCCGAGCCCTGCCGCTGGCCTTCTGGGTGGATCGGGCGGTGCGGGCCGGGGGGGCCTACACCCAGCTCGCCTGGGCGTTGACGTCCTGCTCGGGCGTGGCGCTGGTGGTGGTCGAGCGCCCCGTCCTGGCGCCCATCGGGGCCCTCATCGGCGTGCTCTGGCTCGTGGTGGCGGTGCCGGTCGGGGCCTCGCTCGCCTGGCGGGAGGGCCGGCTGCTGCGGCGCGGCATCGCCGTCCCGGCGGACGTCACGGAGGTCCGCCAGGTGATCCGGACGCGCACCGTGCGCGGCAGCCGCATCCAGAACACTTTCTATTACCACCACTTGCGCTTCCCGACCAGCAGCGGGGACCTGGCGAACGTGGTGGCCGTCGAGGGGCGCCGGATCGTGGGGGAGGGGCCCGGCGCGCGGGTGCTGCACGCGGAGGGTCAGCCCGACGAGCTCATGCTCTTCGACGCCCTGGGCTGCCTGCGCGTGGACGGGGCCGGGAGGCTGCGCTTTCGGCCGACGCTGCCCAGCGCCCTCGCCCTCGGGGCCGTCGCCGCCGTGGTCGGCAGCCTCGTGGCGCTGCTGGCCAGGTAGCTGCCGGGATCGGCGCCGGTGCGCTACCCTGCCGGCACCACGATCCCAGGAGGGCCTGTGCGCGCCTTGCTGCTGCTGGCTGTCGGCCTCATCGCCTGCAACGAGGACTTCCCGGCCAACCCGACCGCGGCGGACGCGGGCGCCCGCGGCCCCTGCCAGGTGGGGGAGGCCGTGTGCGTGAATGGCCGCCTGCGCGCCTGCCTGGAGGACGAGTCGGGGTGGCTGGAGCAGGCCTGCGAGCCGGGCCAGATCTGCGCCGAGGGCGCCTGCGTCACCCTGGCCTGCGCTCCGGGCGAGCGTCGGTGTGGCCCTGGCGGCGTCCAGATCTGCGCGGCCGACGGGCTCTCCCTCGGGGAGGCGGTGCCCTGCAGCGACGACGAGGCCTGCGTCCAGGGCGTCTGCCTGGCCCGCCAGTGCACGCCGGGCGAGGTCGCCTGCGGGGAGGGCGGCCTGCTCACCTGCCAGGCGGACGGCATCACCTGGACGCGCACGCCCTGCGGCGCGGGGGAGATCTGCGCCGAGGGCGCCTGCGGCCCGCCCCGGGGGGACGACTGCGAGCCCGGGCGGACGCTCTGCGGCGACGGGGAGCGCGTGGTCTGTGAGGCCGACGGGTGGACGACGATCCCGTGCGGTCCGGGCCAGGCCTGCTTCGCCGGGCGCTGTGTCGACTGCGTCCAGGCGGCGGACTGTGGCCCCGACGGCGCCTGCCAGGAGGGCGCCTGCGTGGCGGCGCCCCTCGGCGTCGCTACCCGAGATCTGCCCGCGGGCCAGGTGGGGCGCCCCTACGCCGCCCTGCTCGCGGCCCAGGGCGGTGAGTCGCCGTACTTCTGGGGCCTCGGCGCCGGCGGCCTGCCCCCGGGCATCGCCCTCGACGCCGCCACCGGTGACCTGGCGGGGACGCCCGCCGAGGCGGGCGCCTGGGTCTTCACCGTCACCGTCACCGACGCGGCCGGCACCGTGGCCTCGGCCGACCTCGGCCTGACCATCCTGGCGGACGGCCTGGGCGTCGCCACCGAGCGCCTGCCCGTGGGCGAGCAGGGCGAGCCCTACGCCGCGCGGCTCGAGGCCCTCGGGGGGCAGGCGCCCCTGGGCTGGTTCCTGGTGGACGGCGCCCTGCCCGCCGGGCTGGTGCTCACGGCGGATGGCGCCATCACGGGGATTCCTGAAGAGATTGGAGAGTTTGCGCTGCGCGTCCGCGTGGTCGACGCCGCCACGCCGCCGACCTTTGCCGAGGCCGATCTCACCCTGCGGGTCCAGGTGGCGCCCCTGATCATCGTCGGCGACCAGGTCGTGGATCTGTTCATCACGCGCATCGTGACGCTGCCCGGCCTGGTGGTCATCCCCAACGTCCCCATCCCGTACGACGCCCGGCTCCAGGCCCGCGGGGGGCTGCCCCCCTACGCCTGGGCCGAGGACGAGATCCCGCCAGCGGCCCGGCCGCTCCTGCCGCAGGCGGGCATCCCGGCGGGGCTGACGCTGGAGGCGGACGGCCGCCTGCACGGGACCGTGGAGGATCCCGGGCAGGCCATCGAGGTGGCCATCCCGTTCACGCAGATCCGGCTGTCGGGCTTCTTCTTCTTCGCGCAGGTGCGCGACAGTCAGGAGGCGCCGGCCTCGGCCAGCGCCATCTTCCTGCTGCCCACCATCCCGCTGGGGCAGTAACCCCTCGAAACTACTGGCAGAAGAAGGCGCCGAAGCCCGTGCCGACGACGGTGCAGCGACCGTCCTCCCCGCAGCGGGAGTCGGGCGGGGCGGGGGCCCCGGCGGCGCGGAAGGCGGCCTCGCAGTCTGCGTCGGCCCGGCAGGGCGCCGAGCAGGCCCGGCCGCCGCAGAACCGGTCGTACTGCGACCAGTCCCAGCAGATCCCCTGTGCGCAGTCCGCGTCGACGCGGCAATCGTTGCCCAGGTCGTTGATCATGGGCAGCAGCGGGCCGGGGGGCGGCAGGTTCCGGTAGTCGAAGCAGCCGTCCGGGCGCATGGTCAGGCGGCGAACCGTCTCGCCGTCGTGGCCCGCGCAGTTCCCGGTGAAGCGGCCACCGAGGTGGTACCAGAGGTTGTCGCACTGGTTCATGGTGAACGCTTCCACCGAGACGTAGCCCGTGCCATCGAGGCTGCAGAACGCCTGGGTGCCTGGCTGGCCCGCATCGTTGATGGCGGCCGACCAGAGCGTGCGGCCCCCATCCGCGGCGGCGACGTTGTCCAGGGCGCGGTCCGAGGTCCACACCCACTCGCCCGTCTGGCAGCGGACGGGCTCCCACAGGGGGTTGTCGGCGCAGGGGACGCCGCGGCCGCGCACGAAGAGCAGGCGCTCCCACTCGGCGTTGTCGTTGAGGTCATTGTTGCCGCAGCGGTAGCCACTGGTCACGTGGCCAGCGCCGGTGTGCCAGCAGAGGCGCTGGTCGGCGGCCGTCTGCTGGCCCTCGTTGAAGTCGCACGAGTTGCGGTTGACCGGCTCGTCGCCGGGGGCGAAGCCCCACGAGAAGTCGTTGCTGAAGTACCAGGAGACGCCGTTGTGCACATGCCGGCCGTTCGCCTCGACGCCCACATCGAAGAGCACGTCCGCGCGGAGGCCCTCGGCGGCGAGCTGCAGGTTCGCGGCGCCCACCGGGCGGCACGCCATCATGAGCTGCTCGCCCTCGCACGCCGCCAGCATGTCGGCGATGGGGCTCACCCCGTCATAGGTGCCCCGCCAGCACTCGCGCCAGCCCCGCTCGGCGACGTCGGCCGCGGGCACGTTCTGCTGGACGCCCGGCACCAGCGCATCGTCGACCTCGACCTGGCAGTCGGGCGAGCAGCCATCCCCAGCGACCAGGTTGCCGTCATCACACGCCTCGGCGGCCGAGAGGACGCCGTCGCCGCAGCGGACGCAGATGTCGCCTTCGTCGACGCTGCCGTCGCAGTCGTCATCGACGTCGTTGCACGCCTCGTCCCCCGGGAGCACCTCGCCCACGCACGGGGCGTCGGGCTCGCAGGCGCGCTCGCCGGCCACGCACCGCCCCGTCCCGGCCGTGCCCGCGGGGCCGGTGTAGCAGGCGGCCGCCGGGGCGCCGTTGTCCACCTCGCCGTCGCAGTCGTCGTCGACGCCGTTGCAGCTCTCCGGCGCCGCCTCGCCCGGCACGGCGTCACAGCGGACGCCCTCGCCCGCGTCGTCGCAGACCCACGTCCCCTGGGCCTGGCAGGCGCCCTGGCCCGCCTCGCAGGCCTCGCCCAGATCGGCGAAGCCCTCGTCGGTCTGGCCATCGCAGTCGTTGTCGGCGCCGTCACAGCGCTCGGCGCCGCCCTCGCAGGCGCCCCACGCGCCGTCCACGCAGGTGCTCACGCCCTCGCAGGCGTCCACGCTGCAGGGCTGCTGCTCGCCATCGGTGCAGGGCTCGGCCCCGCCGACGCCGCCGGCCCCGCCGGCCCCGCCGACGCCGCCCATGCCGCCCATGCCGCCCATGCCGCCCATGCCACCGACACCGCCGGCACCGCCGGCACCACCCATGCCGCCCGCGCCACCGACACCGCCGGCGCCACCTGCGCCGCCCATGCCGCCGGCACCGCCCGCGCCCCCCGCACCGCCTGCCCCACCGCCGTCCACGCTGCTGTCGGCGCCGTCATCGGTCCCGCCGTCAGAGTCGCAGGCCGCGAGCAGGGCAAGCCCCAGGCCGAGGATGATCCAGGTCGTTGATCTCGAAAGGTTTTCACGAAGTCTCCCCCAGAGTGCTGGCCGTCGCCGGGCGCATTGTGGGGGAAGCTGGGGGTGGAGCAACCGGCCCCGCGCCGCGCTCGCTGCAGCCTACAGGGCGGGCACGAACCGCGCGGTGAACCGCGCGTCGGCCTGCGGCGCGATGGTGCGGCCCGGCTCGGCCTCACCGTCGGCCCACCCGGCGAAGTCGAAGCCCGCGGCGGGCCGCGCGGTCACGGTCATGGGTACGCCGACGAAGTAGGTCCCGGCGAAGGGGGCCGGCACGGTCACCGCCGTCAGCTCGAAGGTGCCGGCGCCCGCGGGCTCGGCCTGGAGCGTCAGGGTGTAGCGGGCGCCCAGCCGGAAGTTCGCCGCGAGGTGGTTGAAGGCCTGGGCGGGGCGGTCGCGCAGCCAGGTGTCGATGCCGCTGATCTGGCCCTCCCACGCGTTGACGGCCTGGGCGTTCTCGTTGGCCGGCGCCCACTTCGCCAGGTGCGCGGGCATCTCGGGGCGGATGGTCGCGGCCGCCGCCTGCAGGATGGGCCGCGTCACCTCCGCCCGGAAGGCCGTGTTGAGGTAGTCGGCGTAGCGGTTGACGAAGCGGGCCGCGAAGACCGGGTTGCGCGCGAAGGTGCGCAGCAGCTCCGTCGACCACGGCGGGTTGGGCCAGTTGGGCCCGTCGGGCCGCAGGGCGAACGCCAGCGTGTCGGTGGCCGGGTTGGGGTTGCGCCAGCCGAGGCCGAAGTCGGTGTCGTAGAGGAGCCAGCGCCAGCGCCCGTCGGGCGTCTTGGGCCGCCAGTACTTGATGTTGTTGCCGGGCCAGTCCTGGTTGTCGAGGAAGATCTGGACGATCTGGTACGTGGCGAAGTCGTCCAGATCCACCATCGCCTCGACCTGGGCGTAGACCAGCGGGTCGGCGATGTCCTGGAAGCGCAGGATCTGCAGCAGCGCCTCGTAGTGGTCGGTGTCCCCGTCGTTGACCACGACGTTCGCCTCGAGCAGATCCACCTCGTCGACGCCGTAGTGCGCCTGCAGATACTGCCGATCGGGCCGCTCGCGCAGGTTGTAGACGCCCCAGTACTCACCGTTGAGGTAGGTGGCGACCGGCTGGGACGCCATCACGGCGATGCCCAGATCGGCGGCGATCGCGTGGGCCACCACGTCGCGCAGGTGCGACCGCGGGTTGCAGCGCCCGTTGTTGCAGCCGCTCCAGTCGTTCCCGCTGTTGCGCAGGATGACCCGCTCGAACGACTCCACCGCCGAGCCGGCGAAGAGCGGGTAGTCGAGGGTGGCGGTGCCATAGCCGGGCCGCATGCTCAGGCGGAAGCTGCGCTGGGCGTTGGAGCGCGACCAGCCGCCGTGGATCTTGACCCCGCAGTCGAGGGAGAAGCCGGGCTCGCCCGGATCGAAGAGCTCGACGTGCAGCGGCCGCTCCCAGTCCTCCCAGAAGTTGGCGCCGAAGTACGGGACGCCCTGCTGGTAGGAGTCGCCGAGCACGTAGATGCCGGTGTCGACGTCCCACAGGTTGGCCGGCTCGGTCACCAGCGACATGGTGGGGAGCGTGGAGGGCGGCAGCGCCAGGTAGCTGCCGGTGACGATGGGGCTGGGCCACAGGGCTGGCGCGAACGCCCGCGCCCGCACGACGACCACGCCGTCGCCCGGGGCCACGTCGATGGGGGCGTCAGCGAGCGGGCTGTCGGCCCGCGGCTCGCTGCTGTCCACCGTCACCCGGGCCTCCGCCGCCTCGGCGTCGACCAGCACCGCCACGCCGTCGGGGTAGTGGCCCGGGGCGGGAAACAGGGTCGGGGTCGGCGCGAACCCCGGGCGGGACTCGGTGACGTTCGGGCCGCCGGGGGTCGGCTCGACGAAGTACCCCAGGCTGCCATCCAGGGCCCGGCCGAACGACGTGTCCGCCGGCAAGCGGCCCGCCTCGACGCGATCCACCTCGCAGCCATCGGGCGAGGTCAGCGTCACGGTCTCCCCGGACGCCGACAGCGCGAAGTCGGTGTGGATGAAGCGGTTGGGCAGGTCCAGGTGCGGGGACGCCACCCCGGGCCGCGCCGTCGCGAAGCCGAACGTCAGGAACGGGATCAGGCTCGTGTCGCTGGACTGGGCCGAGGCGTCGTGCAGCTCCAGGGCGATCACGTTCTCGCCCGGCACCAGCAGCGGGATGAAGGCCTCCAGGTCGAAGACCTCCGGCTGCCCGCCGGCGAGCAGCACGGCCTCATGGGCCGCGTCCGCGAACTGCTGCGGGGCGGGCACGACGCCCGGCGCGCCCAGCAGGCTGCGGGCCACCTCGACGCCGTTCAGGTAGGCGACGAAGCCGTCGTCGTAGTCGACATGGAGCAGCAGCGCCTGGAGGTCGGCCACCTCTTCATCGTTGATCTCAAAGGTCTTTCGCACATAGATGGTGTGGGTCGCCACCTCGGTGGCGTCGTCCCCGTCGGATCGGCCGAACCCGCTGGGGCCCTCCGCCCAGCCGCTGTCATCGAAGCCGCGCTGGGGCCAGAACGGATCGGGCTGGGCCTCGACCGGCAGGTAGCGCCACAGGGCACCCCAGTCGATGCGGGTGTCCCAGGTGGCCACCGTGGCGCGCCGATCCTTGTTGGAGGCCAGGACCACCAGGTACTCGTCGGGCGCCAGCACCCGCGGCGGCAGCACCCAGCCGAAGGGATCGTCGGGATCGTCGCTGAGCCCCCAGCCGGTCACGTCCACCGGCTCGGGCCCGGCGTTGTGCAGCTCGATCCAGTCGGGGGTGTCGCCGTCCTCGTCCACCAGGCCCGTCTGGTTGCTGGCGACGAGCTCGTTGATGACGACCGGCGGCGGCGGCGGCACACGAAGACCTCGGCGTCGGGGACCGCGGCGTCCGCCGGCTCGGCGTCGGGGGCCGCAGCGTCGGGGACCCCGGCGTCGCGGCCCGCTGCGTCACGGCCCGCCGCGTCGGCAAGCTCCCCGTCCGGGGCCGCCCCGTCGGTGGGCCTCGCGGCGTCCGCCCCCGTGGCATCGGGCCGCGCGGCGTCCGGGCGACCGGCGTCCCGGGTCGCCCCGTCGGCGCCCGCGTCTCGGGGGCCGCCGTCTGCGGCAGGACCGGCGTCCCGGCCCGCGTCCGCGGTGGGCGCGCCATCGGGCGTCGCGTCGGCCCCGGGCTGCTCCCGGCGCGCGCCGTTCTCGCTCTCACAGCCCCAGAGCGCCGCAAAGAGCAGCAGCAGCGTGACCCTTCGCACCATGGAACGCCCCCCGATCGTGCCGTGTGATCGGGAGCATAGCCTGCCCACGGCGAGCGGTGCAGCCCCGGCCGGCGCGGGCCACCCTGGGGCTGGGCAGCTAGCAGGCTGTTGAGATGAGCGGACCGAGCACTCGGCGAGCGCGAGTGGGCCAGATGCAAGGAGGAAGACCGCAGGCAATGCTGAGTATTGTCGAGGACTTCTGACGACGCAGCAGATGGCCCGCGCGCGCCGTCGATGCGACGGGAGCTTTTCAACATCCTGCTAGGGGCGGCCGTGGGCGCAGCCAGGCCGATGTGGCCGCCGACGTCACACCCGCCGCCACTCTCGAAGTCCACCAGCTCGCCCGTGGCGACCTGGATGCTCCCCAGCTCGGCGGTGTGGCCGGCGAGCATGAACGTGGCCTGATCATCTCCGGTGACTTGCCAGGCATGGTCGACCTGGGTGCAGGTCTCGCTGCCCTCCTCACCGCGGGCCACCACGGGGCCGCGGGCAGACTCGAAGGCGCCGATGCGGCGGGGCAGCGCCGGGGGCCGTCCACCACCTCCAGGATGTCCCGGCCGGCGGCGTCGGCCACGATCACGCGGGGACCCTCGGTATAGGGCTCGACCCAGACCGTGCGCTCGAACCGGACCTCGATCGGCTGGCCGATGAGGGCGTCGAGCGGGGCGTCGTCCAGGCCCGCCAGGCCGAGGGTGAGCTCGACCACGCGACCCTCGCCGAGGTCGACCACGAGGGTGAGGCCCGTGGCTTCGGCGGCACGCCAGGCCCGGCAGGAGGGCACTACGCCGCGGACGATGGCGGTGAGGGTGCCGACGGCGGTGGCTTCGCACGGGCAGCTTTCGGCGGCGGCCAAGCAGGCGTCCACGTCGTCGGGGGCACTTTCTTCACAGATTTTGGCAGGTTGGGGCTCCCCGTCGCGCAAGAGCGTGACGCAGACGGCGGGCGCAGCGGCCTCTACCGGCCACGGACGCCCACGGTGTCCAGGTCGGGCGGCATGAACGAGTCGGGGGCGACGGACTGGTCGGGCGACGCGTCTGGCTCGGGCAGGGTGTCGCGGTCGGCGGGCTGGCCACCATCGGCGCCCGGGTCGGCGTCGGGCGCGTCGTCCGGTTCGACGCCGCAGCCAGTGAAGGAGACGAGGCAACAGAGGAGGAGTCGACACATGGGAGGCTCCATTGGCCGTTCGCGCCACCGGACGCGGGGGCCAGCTGATCTGACCGCCGAGCGCTGCGGCATCACCTGCTGCGGCTGGCCGAGCGGGGCGTGAGCCGGGGCCCCGGCCCGCGCGAGGAGGGTGACGGCGTGGCCACGGCGGGGTAAGGTCGGGCCGTGGGGACGCTGACGCACGACGCGACGGGTCGGCGGTTGACGCTGGGCCTGGAGATCCGGGCGGGACGCTCGCGGGCGTGCGGGTCGCTCGCCCTCCGCATCGGCCTGTCCCGGCAGGTGGTGCGCTGATCCTCTCGGCCCTGCAGACCGGCCTCGTCGAGCCGGGGGCCGCCTTCGCCGCCCTCGTCGAGCGCGTCGCCGCCGACTACTTCGGCGAGCTGCTGCCGCGCTGCCTCGACGCCTGGCTGGCGGGGCGGGGTATCGCCTGATCGCCGAGCTGATGGCGGCCCATGATGCCGACGACCTGGAAGCGCTGCGGGCCCTGCCGCCACCCTCCGAGCGCTCCCGGCGGCGGGCGGCTCGGGCGCGGGCGCAGTGTCCGCTGGTGGTCACCGGCAACCTGTTCGTCGACGCCCAGGGCGCCCCTGCTCCGGGCAGTACGCCCACCAGAGCCTCATCTCGCGGCACTTTCTCCTGAGTTTTCAGGTGGTTTCAGAGGAGCACCTGGTCACGCTCTTCGAGCCCGCGTTCGCGCTGGGCGTCGCGCCGGACCGGCTGGAGTCGGAGGTCCGCCTCACGATCTTCCACGAGTACATCCACTACTTCGAGTCGTTCCTGCCCCTGGCCGAGCAGCCGCTGCGTTGCCGCGAGGAGGGACGCCCGGAGCGCCGGTACACGCCGACCGAGGCGACGCGGCTGGACCGCCGGTACACCCGGCGACGGACCGCGCTGCTGGTCGGCGGGCCGCTGCTCGCGGTGGGCATCGCGGTGGCCATCACCCCCCAGCTCGTGGCCCCCCGCGCGGAGCTCGTCGTCCGCGACAAGCGCCCGCCGGTCGCGGCCGACGCCGGTCCCCCCCGCGACATCCCCGCCGAGCGCGCGGCCCTTCGCCGTCGCCTCTTCGACGCCGCCCTGGAGGCGAAGACGCCCGCCGAGGTCGTCGCCCGCGTCGGCCGTCCGCTCGGCGACAGCACCGATCCCGGCCCGAACATCTTCCACTGGGCGGATCTGGTGCCCGTCCCCGGGCAGGCCGGGCTCCCCGACGTGGCCGGCCTCCCCGTCCAGTGCTGGAAGCAGCCATCGGCCGAGGTGCTCTCGCTCGACCTCCTGTGCGTCGCCTGGCGCGCCGACGGCTTCGAGGTCTTCGAGGCCCGGCCCGTCCGCCGAGATCGCCGGTGACCCGCCTCCTCTCCCCGCCGCCGGCCAGAGCCACCCCGGGCAACCAGGTGGAGGTGCTGGTGGGCGAGATCGCCTTCTTCCGGCGGCTCGCGGCCGCCTTCGAGGCCGCCCGGGAGCGCATCTGGTTGACCGTCTCGTTCATCTCGGCGGCCTTTCGCTTCCCGGATGGTCGGCCGCTCTGGGCCCTGCTGCACGCGGCCGCCGAGCGCGGCGTCGAGGTGCGCATCCTCGCCTGGCAGAACCCCGGCTTCTTCACCCAGCGGCACCTCTTCCAGGGCCCCAACGTGCCGCCCCTGCACCCGCGCTGGCGCGTCCAGGGGCACACATCGCCCGACGCCGCCCACTGCCACCACGAGAAGCTCTGGATCGTGGACGCCGGGGCGCCCGGGGCGGTGGCCTTCGTCGGCGGCATCGTGATGACCCGGGCGGACCTGGAGGAGCGGGCGCGGGCGGGCCGACGGGAGGGCCGCCACGATGTCGCGGCGGAGGTCCGGGGGCCCGCCGCCACGGAGGTCGCCCGGGCGTTTCTCACCCGCTGGCACACGGCCGCCGCCGATCCGCTCGCCCCGACGGCGCTGGTGGCCCCGGCGCCCCGGGAGGGCGGGGCCACGGTGCAGGTCGCGCGCACCCTCCGGCCGGGCGCCGACGCCTCGCGGCCAGCCGGAGCCACCGACATCCTCGAGGCCTGGCGCCGCGGGATCGATGCCGCCAACCACTTGATCTACATGGAGAATCAGCACCCCGGCGAGCGCTCGCTCCTGGCTGGCCTGGCTCGGGCGCTGGATCGGGGCGTGGAGGTGGTGCTCGTGGTCCCGGGCGAGCCGATGGGTCCCATCCACGTCGCCAGGCAGCGCCGGGATCCCCGCTACGCCGACGTCTTCGACGCCCTCGCGGACCTGGGCCGCCACCCCGGCTTCACGCTGGCCGCCCTGGTGCAGCCGCCTCGGGAGCACATCTACGTCCACGCCAAGCTGACCCTCATCGATGGCTGCTGGCTGAGCCTCGGGTCGGCCAACTTCGTGGATCTGAGCCTGGAGGCCGACCACACGGAGCAGAACCTGATCATCTGGGATGCGGGCGTCGCGGCGCGGACCCAGGCCGCCCTCTGGGCCGGGCACGGGGTGCCACCCGGTGCGCGACCGGGCCCGGTGGCCCAGGCCAACGCCGCGCGCTGGCGGGCGGGCGAGCCGGGGTCGGGGCTCATCGCCCTGGATCCGGCGCGCTACGGCGCGGAGGCCGGCGCGGCCGCCCTCTGGGGGTCGAAGTAGGCGAAATCTGGACGGATCCGGGCCTCAGGGGGCTGGGCGCAGATCCGTGGTCCAGGCCGGCCGCGGGGGCAGCTTGCGGTCGTAGATGCGCTGCTGCCAGGCCTCGTCCGTGAGGCGATCCCGGGCCGGCTGCTGGAACTCGTAGTAGCTGTAGGTGGGGCCGACGTAGGCCTGGACGTCGTCGCCGCTGTCCACCAGCACGACCATCGGCCAGGCATCCCCGACCGCGACCTCGAGCACCGTGCCCGCGTTGGTGTCCGTGTGCACGTCGGCCACGGTGGGATCCCACTCGTCGGGGAACTTGCCGTAGAAGAGCTCGGCGTACCAGCCATCGTACCGCGGAGGCCCCGAGCCGCCGCCGCTCTTGTCGATGGTCTTCTTGAGCCAGGCTGTCTCCTCGGCCGTGAAGGGCTGGCCGGCCAGCTCTCGATCGGCCAGGCGGGCCAGGGTGTCCAGGTGGCCGGCCAGGGTCTCGAAGTAGCGCACCTGGCTGCCGATCAGGTTCTCGATCTGGGCGTGGCCGGGGCTCTCCAGCTTCGCCCCGCCGAGCCGCTTGCCCGTGAAGCGGGCCAGGTCGGCGAGCTTGCGATAGAAGACCGGGTAGGGCTCGACGAAGCCGGCGGGGTACTCGCACCCGGCCATGGCCGAGTAGCTCTGCTTGCCGTAGAGGATGGTGTCGTGGCGCAGCTCGGCCCAGGAGCCGAGCTGGGTCTGCAGCTGCTTCCTCGCCCACGCCCGCGTCTGCATGGCCCGCGGGAAGCCCGCGCGGTCCGTGGGCAGGTCGTCCAGCGTGCGCAGGGCATCCAGCCACCGGTGGTACAGCGTGGCGTCCCACGTCGCCTGCGGCCACGCCCCGACCAGCGCCCGCGCGGCGCTCAGGTTGGCCGCGTAGTGCCACTGGTCCAGCTCCGGCTGGAGCAGCCGGGCCGCCTCGTCGTTGCCGAGGGCGGCCCAGACGTCCAGGCCGGTGGGCATGAAGCGCTTCTGCTTCTGGCCCTGGAAGTGGATGCTGTCGAAGACGACCTGGGACAGGATGAAGCTGTCCAGCAGGAAGCGCTGGCCGAAAACCTGAAACAGGGCGGGCGGTTGTACGGTCTGCGGGTCGGCCGGCATGGACAGCACCCACTGCGACCGGATGCGCTGGGCAGCCAGCCCCGTCGCGAAGAGCTGCGTCTTGAGGGCCGCGTCGCGCTTGGGATCGGCCAGATCCGCCGGCGTCTTCACGCCGACCTGGGCGAGCAGGCCGGCGAGCTGCCCGACCTGCAGGTTGTCGCTCTGCCCGACGAGGAAGCCGATGACGTCATCCAGCGCCGCCAGGCGGGGCGTCCCACCGGACGCGGCCAGGGCAAGCACCAGGCGCCCGGCCACCCGCCGCTCCCGATCGGCGTCCACCGTCGAGCCGGCGGGCGGCGTGGTCACGTTGAGCCCGGTGTCGGCTCGCCCCAGCCACATCATCCCCCGGAAGTACGCTTGCAGATCCGGGCTCTTGGTGTAGTGCCCCCGCGGGCGAAACTGCGACCAGTCCACGGCCCGGGTGCCGCCGTACAGCGTCGTGCCAGGCGCCTGCTCCAGCTCCAGCGCCTGCACCTTGCGGAGGATCGCCAGCACGGCCTCGTCCTGCTGGAGCGCCGAGACGACGGCGATCGTGCCGTTCCAGCCGCCGAAGTACGGCTCGTCGGCGGGACCGCCCGCGCCCCGCAGCAGGTTCAGGGCGACGGTCAGGTACAGCTCGGCGTCCAGGGCCTCCGGCGCGGGCGGCGAGCCGGCCTCCGCCACCACGGCGTCGCGCGCCTTCATCAGCACGTCCCGGATGACGGGCACGAAGACCTCGGCCTCCAGGCGCATCAGCACCTGATCGAACGACGTGTGCAGCGCGTGGAGCACCGAGTCCGTCGTCACCAGGACGGGCAGATCCTTCATGTAGAGGTGCTGGTAGATGGAGGCCATGGAGTAGCGCTCGCCGCCATCGAACGTCACGAAGCCCTGGGCCTTCAGGCGCGCCTCATGGGCCGGTCCCAGCCCGAAGGCCGACTTGATCATCGCGTAATGACTGGCCTTTCCCGGATCGAGATCGGGGCTGGCCAGGAAGCCTGGGTCGGGGAGCGTCCCCAGGAAGGCCTCCGTGGTCTGGTCGGGAAAGCGGCCCAGCAGCGAGGTGAATGCCTCGGCCTCGACGCCGGTGGGATCGGGATCCGCCGCGGCGACGAGGCCAGGCGCCAGGCCGGCGAGGGCGGAGAGGACGAAGAGGCGAGGGGACATGGCGACTCCAGGCAGACCGTGCAGCGGGGCTGAAACGCAGCGCGCGACGTCACGATCTGGCTGGATCGAGCCCTGCCGTCGAGGGCCTGCCGTCGAGGGCCTCCGGACGTGAACGCACGAGGGGCGTCAGGTCAGGGGCGATCGATGCAGGGGACGCCGGCGAGGCCGGCGGCGCGGCTCAGAGGCCGGCGAGGCGGCGGCGGATGCGCGTCTGCAGCGCGCGCGCCCGCTTGGACAGCAGCTCCGGCGACTGCCGGATGATGAAGCGATCCAGTCCGCCGACGTGGTCCACCGTGCGCAGCGCGCTGGTGGCCACCGTCAGGACGAAGTAGTCGTCCAGCGCCTCGCTGTACATCCGCCGACGCTGGGTGTTGGGCTTGACCCAGCGCTTCGTGGCGATGTGGGAGTGGCTGACGATGTTCTTGACCAGGGGGCCCTTCCCGGTGAGCTCGCAGCGTGCCATGGTCTCCTCCGCAAATCCTGATTGCCGCGCCGACCGTCATCCAGTTCGGAACCACACGGGGTCGGTCGTGGAAACGGGCGCGGAAGATATGTCGGTCCGCGGCTGGGCGCAAGTCCCTTTATCCGGCGAGGTCGCCGGGAGGAGTGCAATCGTGTCGCTGGTCGCGCCGCTGGTGGTGCTGGGAGGGGGCATCGCCGCCCTCGGCGTCCACCTGCACGCGTTTCGGGCCTGGCGCCGGACGGCCGATCGGCTCGGCCTGTCGTTCTCCGAGTCGAGCTTCTGGGGCGACTGGGTCATCTACGGGGAGCTGCGCGGCTGCCGCATCCGGGTCGAGAACCTGCAGTCCAGGCTCCAGCGCCGCGGGCGCTTCACCCGGGTGACGGTCACGGGAAGTGAGCGGATCTCTTCAGGAATCAGCCTGAAGCCCGAGTCGATCATCACGGCCGCGCGCAAGCTCATCGAGGGCGAGGACGTGCAGGTCGGCGATGCCGAGTTCGACGCGCGCATCCACATGCAGGGGCGCGAGGAGATCCTGCTGGCGGTGCTGGACGCCCGGACGCGGGGGACGGTCCGGCGCTTCTTCTCCACCTGGCGTGGGGAGGTGGCGGGGGGGGAGGTGCTGCGCGACGCGCGGACGGTCATCCGCCGGGCCAGCACCCTGGAGCGGCTGTTGCTCGACGCGGTGCGGCTGGCCGAGTCGGTCCAGGTCCCCGAGGGGGGCTACTGGGAGGCCCTGCTGCGCAACCTGGAGCGCGACCCGCAGCCGGGCGTCCGCCGCCGCTGCCTCGGGCTGCTGCTGGGGCGCGACGGGCGCATCCGCGACCGCGCCATCGAGCTGGGCGTGGCCGATCCCGACGCCTCCATCCGCCTGGAGGCGGCGACGGCGGCGGGCGTCGCTGGCGGGGCCGTCCTGAGGGCGCTGCTCGACGAGCCGGGCGGGGCGACGGCGGCCCTGGCCCTCGAGCGCCTGGTCGCGGCGGTCCCCGAGGTGGGCCTGGCGCAGGTGGCGGCCGTCCTCGCCCGCGGCCCCGGGCGCCTGACCGCCACCGCGGCGCGGCTGGCCGGGCTGGCCGGCCTCCAGGACAGCGAGGGGCGCCTGCAGCTCTTCGTGGGGCACCCCGACGCCGCCATCGCCGCCGCGGCCGCCGATGCCCTGGCGGCCCTCGGTGATCCGGCCGCCGAGGCGGCCCTGGTGCGGGCGCTGGAGCACCCCGTGGCGGAGGTGCGGACCCACGCGGCGCGGGCGCTCGGGGAAGTGGGGACGCTCGCGGCGGTCCAGCCGCTGCTGGCGCTCGGGGCTCGGGGTCACGCCCGCGCCGAAGCGCGGGAGGCGGTGCAGCGCATCCAGGGTCGGCACGCCCGGGCGGGGGCGGGCGCGCTGGCGGTCGTGCGGGCCTCCCAGGCGGGCGAGCTGGCCCTCGGCCCCGAGGGCGGTGGGTCAGCGTCGTCGACGACTGAGGGCGTTGGTCAGAAAGCTCAAGAGAAACAGTGACTTAGAACAGGGTGTACGAGAAGCGGAGCTGCACGTTGTGCTCCGTCTGCACCCCGTCCTCCAGGGTCAGCGCCGCGTTCTGCACGGCGTTGAAGCGGTAGGTCAGCGACGCGAAGCTCGCCAGCCGCAGGTTCACTTGGTTGCGCCAGGTGAAGATGAACGGCGCCCCGGGATCGAAGGGGAAGAGGGAGTCGAACTCGGTGCTCAGCGTGACCCAGCGGGTCGCGCGCGCCTGCCCGATGGCCGTGCTCTCCACCCCCTCGACGTGGTCGTCCTGGACGGGGATGAGGCGATCGGGCGAGCCGGTCTGCAAGACGAGCAGCCCGTTGGAGACCACCTGGCGGGCCCCGACGCCGAGGCGCAGGTTGACCTCGGCCGTCCGCGACTGGAAGAGCTTGAAGTTGCCGCCGGTGCCCTGGATGAACTCGAGGGGCGCGAAGCTGTCGGCGATCTGCACCCGATCCACCTCGCGCTCGATGATGTTGCCGTCCTCGTCGGCGACGTCCTGGGGCGTCTCGAACTCCACGTGGCGCGGGAGGATCTGCGTCTCCATGCCGGCGCGGACGTAGGGCCCGAACCACTCCACCAGCGCGTAGGTGTAGATGGTGTGCAGGAAGAGGCGGTCCTTCAGGTTGCGCAGGCGGCTCTCGCCCGACGGCCGCGTCTGGCTCTCCTCGGCCTCCAGCCGCGTCACCCAGCGGTGATCGCCGGCGGTCATCCGGGCCGCCACGTCGAGGAAGACGTTGAGGACGAGGGACCAGCCGGTGTCGCCCGTGGCGGCGGGCGCGTTGCGCAGGAACACCACGTCGCCGCCCAGGATGCCGGTGAAGTTCCAGGTGCGATCGGTATCTTCGGCCTCATCGGCCAGGCCCGCGCCCTCGAAGTCGCCGGTGTCGGGGTTCTGCACCAGCACGTACCGCGTCATCTCGCCGGGCAGCAGCCGGACGGTGCTGAAGTTGGTGCGGTCGCGGTAGGTGCCCCCCGACTGGACGATCTTGTAGGTGCCGGGTGGCAGGACCCACACCCGCAGCTGCTCGCCGAGCAGGGCGTCGGCGCCGAAGCCGAGGCCGACCACCTCGCGGCTGGCCATGTCGATGAGCTCGTAGGTGCCGCGGAAGGGGACGAACTGGGGATCCACGACCTGGATCTCCAGGGCCGCGTAGGCGGCGGGGACGACGGTCGTTCGGGTCGGCTCCACGGCCAGCTCGACGCGCACCTGCTGGTGCTCGGCGCCATCCCCGAACCGCAGCGTGTGCACGCCCGGCGCCACCAGGATGCGACGCCCCGGGCGGCCCTCCGCCACGGCGGCGCGCCCGTCGAAGACGGTCACCAGCGGCTCGCGATCCCCGAGGCCGAGGGAGGGCAGGAAGATGGCGCCCATGCCGGGCGGGATGATGGTCTCGTCTTCGCGGAGCTGGGGGTGGTCATCCCAGAACGTCGTCGGATCGGGGCCCACCTCGACCTCCGCCGAGGCCGGGGCCGCCTGCGGGACGGGCTCGGGATCGACCTGGCCGTACAGGCGGCACCGCAGGCGCTCGATGTCGGCCTCGCCCTCCGGGTAGAGCGCGCAGGTCGCCAGGCAGGTGGCCCGGTTGCCCAGGAAGACGTCAGGGCACTTCAGGGCCATGTCGTCGCAGTAGGTGTCGCACACGCCGGCCTCCTCTGGCGGCGGCGGCGGACGGCGGCGCGGCGGACGGCGCGGCGGACGGCGGCGCGGCGGACGGCGGCGCGGCGGACGGCGGCGCGGCGGACGGCGGCGCGGCGGACGGCGGCGCGGCGGACGGCGGCGCGGCGGACGGCGGCGCGGCAGACGGCGGCGCGGCGGGCGGTTCGTCGGGCGCGGCGAGGGCCGGCACGGCGAAGCAAGCCCAGAGGGCGAGGGGGAGCAGTCGAGTCACGCCGGCAGCATGAGTGGGCCGACCGCGCGGCGGGAAGAGCGCAGGATCCCCGCGGCGGGCCGTCGTCTCATGTAGGGTAAGGTCGGGAAAGTGCCGTGGATGTCATCTTCTGCTCTCATGCGGGTCCATGTGCGCACCCTCCGCCGGGCCCGATCCCTGCGCCGGCTGCCTACCGGTCAGCCAAAAGAACGCAGTAAATTCGAGATCTTGCGACGTTCTGTCGTGACGAATTTGATGGATGTGATATTTTGAACACCAAAGGTCCGCCGCCGCTGGCAGTCGTCCGAAAGGAGTGGCATGTTTTCCTCCAGGAGCCTCTTCGACTTGACCGGTCTGGCCGCGCTCGGCGGGAGGACCGGACGGACGAGCGCTGGAGGAGGTTCGCTGCCGCCGCTGGTGGCGGGAAGGACGACGCCGTCGGTGCCGCTGGGACTCTTCGATCTGCGTGAAGCCGTGGGCGCCGGCGCGATGGCGCGCGTCTGGCGGGCGGAGCATCGCGGGCTGCGGGTGCCGGTGGCCGTCAAGGTGCTGACCCAGGCCGAGAGCCCCGACGTCCCCATCCTGTTCGCCCACGAGGTGCGCGCCGTCGCCCGCCTCTCCCACCCGGCCATCATCCGCCTGCACGACCACGGGGTCATCCCCACGGCCGTGGCCGAGAAGACGGGCCTGCCCGACGGCGCCCCCTTCCTGATCATGGAGTGGCTGCCGGGCGGGTCGCTGCGCCAGCGGGCGGGGGCCATGGCCTGGGCCGAGGTGCGGCGGACGCTGCTGGTGCTGCTCGACGCGCTGGCTCACGCCCACGCCCGGGGCGTCATCCACCGCGATCTCAAGCCCGACAACGTCCTGCTGGCCGAGCGCGGGCCGGTGCTGACCGACTTCGGCGTCGCGGCCAGCCTCGACGAGGCCCAGGCCTCCCGCCTGCTCGTCGGCACCCCCAACTACATGGCCCCCGAGCAGATCAAGGGGGACTGGCACGCCCTGGGCCCGTGGACGGATCTCTACGCCGTCGGGTGCCTGGCCTGGCAGCTCGCCACCGGCTCCGCGCCCTTCGCGGGGCGGGGTCGCAAGGAGGTCCTCCGGGCCCATCTGCATGGCGATCTGCCCGCGTTCGAGCCCCGCATCGAGGTGCCGGCCGGCTTCGAGGGCTGGGTGCGCGCGCTGCTGGCCAAGCACCCCGCCGCGCGCCCGCGCTTCGCCGCCCAGGCTGCCGCCGCGCTGGTGGCTGCGGTCGGCGCGGAGCCGAGGACGACGCCCTGGAGGTGGTGACGTCGCCGGCGCTCGTGCCGGCCCCTGGCAACCCGGTGCCGCCGCGGTGGCGCCGGCAGGCCGCGCCCTCGCCCCCGCTGCCCCTGCCGGGCGTCGGCCGGGCCCTGGTCAGCTTGCGCGAGGTGGAGCTGAAGGGTCGCGAGGAGGAGCGCGACGCGCTCTGGCGGGCGCTGCGGCGGGTGGCCGAGCGTGGCCGGCCGGCCGCCGTGCTGCTGGAGGGGCCGTCGGGCTACGGCAAGTCCCGGCTGGCGGCCTGGCTCAGCCGGCGGGCCCACGAGCTGGGGGTGGCCGAGACCATCACCGCCCGGCATGGCCGCCAGACGGGCCCCACGTGCGGCCTGGCTCCCATGCTGGCGCGCGCCTTGCGGACGGAGGGCCTGGCCGGCGACGACGTGCTGGTCCGCATCGCCGACGCCATGGGCAACCCGGAGGCGGACGACGACGCCGCGCTGGTGCCGGCGCTGGCGGCGCTGGTGGGGGGCATCGGCAGCTTCTCGGGGGCCAGCGAGCGCCTGGTGCTGGGCTCGGAGGCCGAGCGCCACGCGACGCTGCGGCGCGGCCTGGGGCGCCTGGCCGGTGGGCGTCCGCTCGTCATCGCGATGGACGACCTGCAGTGGGGCCTCGAGGCCATCCGCTTCACCCAGTCGCTGCTCGAGGGCGAGCGACGCGCCGCCGGTGCTGGTGGTGGCGACCGTCCGCGACGACGTGCTCGTGCCCGGCTCGCCCGAGGCGGCGGGCCTGGCGGCGCTGCGGGCGCTGCGAGCGGTCCGCACGGTCCCGGTCGGCCCCCTCGCGGCCGACACCCTCGCCGCCATCTGCCGGTCCATGCTGCCCCTCGGGGCCGACATGGTGGATCGCCTCGTGGAGCGCGCAGGGGGCAGCCCGCTCTTCGCCGAGGAGCTCATCCGGCACTGGATCCGCACGGAGTCGCTGGAGAGCACCCCGACCGGGTTCCGACTGCGGGCGGGCGCCGAGGAGACGTGCCGGGCGCCGTCAGCACGCTCTGGCAGGCGCGCATCTCCGAGGTCATCGGGGCGGACGCCGAGGCCCGCTCGGCCTGCGAGCTGGCCGCCGCGCTGGGGCCCATCGTCGATCCCGCCGAGTGGGAGGCCACCTGCGCGATGGCCGGCGTGGCGCCCCGGCCCGATCTGCACGAGCGCTTGCAGGCCGCGGGGTTGCTGGTGCGCGAGACCGCCGAGGGGCCCCTGCGCTTCGCCCACGTCATGGCCCGGGAGGCCCTGCGCCAGAGCGCCCGGGACGGTGGCCGCTGGGCGCGCTGGAACGCCGTCTGCGCCACGTTCCTCGGCCCGTCCGGCGACGTGGAGCGGCAGGCCCACCACCTGCTGGCCGCGCGGCGGCTCGACGAGGCCCTGGGGCCCCTGGACGCCGCCGCCCGCCGCCACCTGGAGCGCGCGGAGCCGCTGCGTGCCCGTCGGCTCATCCTGGCCCGGGCCCGCGCGCTGCGCGCCCTGGGCATCGAGCGCGGAGCGCCAGCGTGGATCGAGACGCGGGTGGCCTGGGCCGAGCAGGCGGCGGCCAGCGGCGATGTCGGCGGGGCCCTGCGCCACGGCCGGCGGGCGCTGGCCGAGGCCCGCCCGGCCCATCTGCCCTGCCTGGTGGGGCGCGCCCTCATCGTCCTCGGGCGCATGACACGGCAGCTCGGCGACGCGGGAGCCGGCCTCGCGGCGCTCGAAGAAGCCTTGCAGGTCGCGGAGTTGCGGGCCGACTGCCACCTGCTCACGGCGGCGCGGCTGGAGACCCTCTGGAGCCTGGTGAAGGGCGGTCGGCTGGCCGAGGCCGACGCGCTGGCTCGCCGGGTGCTGACGACGAAGGAGCCGGTGGAGCCCTCCCAGCTCGCCGAGGCGCGCTACGCGGTGGCGACGCTGGCGTGGCGGCGCGGTCGGGTGCACCAGGCCGAGCTCTACGGCGAGGCGGCCTTCTCGGGCTACCGCGAGGCCGGGGCCCGCACCGGGATGGCCCACGCCGCCTGCCTGCTCGGGGACGTCGCCCGGGCCCGCGGCGCCCACGCCGCCGCCCGCGAGCGCTACCAGGAGGGCTGGCGCTGCTCGACGCCGCGGGGGCTCCGGCCGGGGCCTGGTGCTGTGCAACCTGGGGCAGACGTGGCTGGCGGAGGGTGAGCTGGGCGCCGCGCGCGCGGCGCTCATCGAGGCCCGGCAAGAGGCCGCCCGGGGGACCGACCGCGAGCTGCGGGCGGTCGTCGACTTCTTCCTGCTCGTCTGCGATGCCCACGCCGGGCGGTGGCGCGCGTGCGAGGGCGGGCCGGGGTCTTCCTGGTGCTGCGCCGGCAGGCACCGGAGGCGGACGTGGTGGCCCAGGCCCCCTCCTGGCGCGGCTCGCCGAGGCCCAGGGCGCCCACCGCATCGCCGACGCCGCCTGGAGCCTCGCCGAAGACTGGCTCTTCGCCCTGGGTCGCGACGCCGACGCCCGCCACCTCCAGACGGAGCGCCTCGGCGCCGCCCAGCGGCGGTCGCGGGGGCTGTTCGTGCGGCTCCCGTCCCGCGAGCCCCAGCCGGATCCGGAAGGCTGAAAAGTCTTGAGTTTCAGGGTGTTCTGCTTGTGCCTCAGTAGGCCAGCAGGGCCCGCAGCGCGGGGACCAGGCGGCCCTCGGGGCTGTGCAGCTTCTCCAGCGCGGGGCTGAACGGCACGGGCGTGTCCAGGGCCCCCAGGCGAGCGACGGGCGCGTCGAGCCACTCGAACGCCGCCTGCCCCAGCGTCGCCGCGATCTCGCCGCCGAAGCCCCCGGTCAGCGGCGCCTCGTGCAGCACCAGCGCCCGCCCCGTCTTCTTCACCGACGCCACCACCGTCGCCACGTCCCACGGGGTGAGCGTCCGCAGGTCCACGACCTCGATGGCCACGCCCTCCGCCGCCAGGACGTCGGCCGCCGCCAGGGCCTGGTGCACGCCGACCCCGAACGTGACCACCGTCGCGTCCCGCCCCGCCCGGGCGACCCGCGCCACCCCCAGCGGCTCCGTGTAGTACCCCGCCGGCACGTCGCCCCGGATGGATCGGTAGAGCTTCTTGTGCTCCAGGAAGACCACCGGGTTCGGATCGGCGAACGCGGCCAGCAGCAGGCCCTTGGCGTCGCGGGGCGTGGCTGGCGCCACCACCTTCAGGCCCGCCACCTGGGTGAACCAGCCCTCGACGCTCTGGGAGTGAAACGGCCCGGCGCCCACGCCACCGCCATGGGGAGCCCGCACCACCACCGGCACCGGGGCGCCCCACCGGTAGTGCGTCTTGGCCAGGTTGTTGACCACCTGGTTGAAGCCGCAGGTGATGAAGTCGGCGAACTGCAGCTCGACCATCGGGTGCAGCCCGTCGAGGGCGAGGCCGAGGGCCGCCCCCAGGGCCCCGGACTCGATGATCGGGGTGTTGCGCACCCGGGCCCGCCCGAAGCGCTCCAGCAGGCCCTGGGTCGCCTTGAAGACGCCGCCGTACTCCGCGATGTCCTGGCCCAGCAGCACCACCCCCGGGTCGGTCTCCATCGCCACCTCCAGGGCCTCGGCGATGGCGTCGACGTAGCGCAGATCCCGGTCGGCGCCCGTCGGCGCGATGCCGACGGTGACGGCGGCCGGCGAGGCGGCGAACACGTCGGCCAGCTCCGCCTCGGCGGTCGAGTCGGGCAGGGGAGCCGCCTGGGCCACCTCGGCGATGGCGTGCACCTCGTCGGCCAGCGTCGCCCGCAGGCCCGCGCACCCGGCGGCGTCCAGGATCCCGCGCTCGGCCAGCACCGCCTCGAAGCGGGCGATGGGATCCCGCGCGGCCCACTCCTCGAAGAGCGCCGGCGGCACGTAGGCGACCCCCGAAGCCTCTTCGTGGCCGCGCATGCGGAACGTCATGCACTCGATCAGGGTGGGCCCCTCGCCGGCCCGCGCGCGGCGCGCCGCCTCGGCCACGGTCGCCCGCACCGCCAGCACGTCGTTGCCGTCGATCTGGACGCCCGGCATGCCGTAGCCCACGGCCCGGTCGGCCAGCCGAGCGCACGCGAACTGCTCCCGCACGGGCGTCGAGAGGCCGTACTGGTTGTTCTCGATCAGGAAGATCACCGGCAGGGCCCACACCGCAGCCAGGTTCATGGCCTCGTGGACGTCGCCCTCGCTCGTGCCGCCATCGCCCACGAAGGCGAGGGCCACCCGCTCCTCGCCCCGCAGGCGGCCGGCCAGGCCCAGACCGCAGCCCACCGGCAGCATGGCCCCCAGGTGGCTGATCATCCCCACGATGTGGTGGGCCAGCGTGCCGAAGTGGAAGCTGCGATCGCGCCCCGCGGTGAAGCCGCCCACCCGACCGAAGAGCTGGCGGAAGAGCGCCTCCAGCGGCACCCCGCGGGTCGTGAAGACCCCCAGGTTCCGGTGCAGCGGCAGGATCCAGTCATCGGCCCGCAGCGCGCCGGTCGCGCCCACCGCGATGGCCTCCTGGCCCATGCCGGAGAACCACTTGGAGAGGCGCCCCTGGCGCAGCAGCACCAGCATGCGCTCCTCGATCACGCGGGGGAGGAGCAGGTCGCGGTAGAGCGCGCGGAGGCCGTCGTCGTCGAGGTCGGGCTGCATGGGCGTCCGTATAGCGCCCCTGGCCCTCGCCGGCCAGCCTCCACCGCCAGGCCGGGTCCGCGAGGCCCGGATGCCGTTCATCCATCGCTGAACATCCTCAAGACCGGGCTGCGGCAAACTTTTGTTTGCAAGGAATCCTTCCACTCGCTACGGTCGTCCTGTTGTTCAATCAAGCGTGAACAACTGGAGGTCGCTCATGCCCGCCCTCGCCCCCCTGCCCACCCCCGAGCCCGGCGGATCGCTGCCGTGGGTGGCGCTGGAGCGCGCGCTGGCGGCCGGTGAGCCCGTGCTCGCGTGGGCCGAGGCGGGCCGTCTGCGGGTTGCCTCGGGCCGCGCCGCGGCGCCTGCCGACCCGGGCCGCGTCATCGTCCGCGCCTTCCGCCCCGGTCCCCACGCGGGTCCCTGGCCGGGCCTTCCCCCTGGCGGACTGGTGGCCCGCCCACCTCGCCGAGGGCCCCCTGGAGGCCGGTCTACCCCCGCCGCCATCGGGCCTGACGGGCGTCCCCCTGGAGCGGCGGGAGGCGTGGATCGCGCGGGTCGCCGCGGCCGAGGCCGCCTGCGCCGCGGGTGCCCTGGAGAAGGTCGTGCCGGCGCGGGCCGTGCGGCTGGCGGCCCCGCCGGCACACGTTTTGCGCCGTGGCCACGCTGCGGGCCCTCGCCGCCCGCCAGCCCGGGGGCGTCGCCTTCTCGTCGGCTCCGCGGCGCGCTGGCTTCGTCGGTGCCTCCCCGGGATCCTCGTCCGCCTCGCCGGTGGCCGCGTCTGGACGCATGCGCTGGCAGGCCACCCGTCCCCGGCCGGCCGATCCGTCCGCCCTGGCTGCCGTCGAGGCCGACCTGCCTGCGCCCTGAAGGACCGCCGCGAGCACGCGGTGGTGGTCGCCGCCATCCGCGCCGCCCTGGCGCCCCTCTGCCAGGAGGTGCGCGTCGCGCCCGGGCCGCGCATCCGCCGGCTGCCAGGGCTTCTGCACCTCGAGACCCCATCGAGGGCGTCGTCCGCCCCGGCGTCGACCTGGACGCCCTCATCGCGGCGCTGCACCCGACCCCGGCCCTGGGCGGTCGCCCGGCGGCCTCAGCCCTGGCATGGCTGGACGCCCACGAGCCCTGAGCCGCGGCGCCTACCGGGCCCCATCGGCCACGCGACCCGCGACGAGGACGGGGTGGTCGCGGTGGGCATCCGCTCGGCGCTGCTCACCCCGATGCGGCCTGGGCGTTCGCGGGCGCGGGGGTCGTGGCGGGTTCGGATCCCGAGGCGGAGTGGCGCGAGACGGAGGCCAACTGGCCACCGCCTGCGACGCCCTCCAGGTGCAGGAGGTGCGGTGATGGATCCGCGAGAGACGGCCCAGGCCAACGCCACGGCGTCGGCGACGCTGCTGGCGGCGCTGGCGTCGGGCGGGGTGCGCGAGGTGGTCTTCTCGCCCGGCTCGCGCAGCACGCCTCTCGTCCTCGCCGCCGCGCGGCACCCGGCCCTGCGCACATGGCCCGTCCTCGACGAGCGGGTGGCCGGCTTCCTCGCCCTCGGCCTGGCGCGGGCCAGCGGCCGCCCGGTCGCGCTGCTCTGCACGTCGGGCAGCGCCGGGGCCCACTGGCTGCCCGCCCTCATCGAGGCCCGCCAGGCCCACCTGCCCCTCATCGCGCTCACGGCCGACCGGCCCCCGGTCCTGGTCGGCAGCGGCGCGGGCCAGACCATCGACCAGCGCGGCCTCTTCGGGCGCTTCGTCGCCTACGACGCCACCTTGCCGGTGCCGGGCCCCGGGGTGCCTCCGGCCGTCTTCGCCGCCTTCGCCGAGGACGCCTTGCTCGCCGGCGGCCCCGCGCACCTCAACCTGCCGTTCGACGAGCCGCTCTGGCGCCCGGACGCCGAGGCCGGGCCGGTCGCGGCCCGCGCCGGGCTGGCCCGGGCCGGACACGCCGACCTTCAGGTACCTGAAACTCTTGTGGAATTTCTGGAGGCGGGCCGGCGGGGCGTGATCCTGGCGGGCCCCGAGTCGGTCACCGGCCCCGAGGGTGCGGCGGCGCTGGACGCCCTCGAGCGGCGCTGGGCTGGCCGGTGCTGGTCGAGGCCGCGTCGGGCGCGCGGTTCGGGGCCGGCGATCCCGCCGCGCGTGTGACGACGCTGGAGATCCTGCTGGCCGACCCCGCCTTCGCGGAGGCGCACCGCCCCGACCGGGTGCTCGCCCTCGGGGCGGCCCGACCGCAGGCAGGGAGTCGCTGCCTGGCCTGGCGGCGTCCGGGGCCGCTGTTCACCGTCCACCCCCGCGGGGACCGCCCGCGATCGGGCCATCGCGCGACGGGCCGCTGCGTCGCCGACGTCGAGGCGCTGGCCCGCGCCCTCGCCGGACGGCCCTGGCCCACGGCCGAAGCGGGCTGGCGCGCCGGGTGGAGGAGGCCGATCGCCAGGCCCGCGCCTCCTCGAGGCGGCCTGCGCCGAGGGCCTGTGGGAGGGCGCCATCGCCCGCCTGGCGGCGGCCAGCGTCCCGGCGGGCGGCGGCCTGCATGTGGCGAGCAGCCTGCCCTTTCGAGACGTCGACGCCTTCGCGCCGGCCACGGATCGGGCCGTCCGGATCTTCACCAGCCGGGGCGCCAGCGGCATCGACGGCACCCTGGCCACGGCCCTCGGCGAGGCCATCGCGCTGGCGCCGGCCCCCGTCGTGGCCCTCGTCGGCGACCTCGCCTGCCTGCATGACGCGGGCGGCCTGCTGCACGCGGGGGAGGTGGCCGACGCCGTGAACCTGACGGTCGTGGTGCCCGACAACGGTGGGGGCGGCATCTTCGGCCAGCTCCCCATCGCCGCCCACCCCGACGCCTTCGAGCGCTGCTTCCTGACCCCGCAGCGCGCCGATCTGGGCCGTCTGGCCGGCGCGGCGGGCGTGCGCTACGCCCGGATCACCCAGCGGGCTGCGCTGGAGGAGGCCCTCGCGCGGGCCGTGCAGGCGCCCGGGGTCGATGTGCTGCACGTGCCGGTGGATCGGGTGGCCAGCGCCGCGCGCCGCCGGGCCGCCTGGGCCGCGGCGTCCGGGGGAGGGGAGGCATGACCGCCGCGCGCGCCTGGGCGACGCTCCGCCCCGCGACCCTCTGG
Source organism: bacterium (assembly GCA_041389985.1). Taxonomy (GTDB): domain Bacteria; phylum Myxococcota_A; class Bradymonadia; order UBA7976; family UBA1532; genus JACKDP01. The sequence goes on along the minus strand of JAWKQS010000031.1, from coordinate 2,157 downwards.
GCCGGCGTGGTCCCGGTCGGCGTGGGGCTGGCCCTCTCGGCGGGCCACCCCGACGCCCGCTGGGGCCTGGGTCTCGCCGCCCTGATCTGCGCCGTCCTCGTCCAGATCGGCTGCAATCTTGTCAATGATTACGCGGACTTCGCGAAGGGGGCCGACGGCGCCGACCGCCTCGGGCCCGCCCGCGCCTCGGCCCAGGGCTGGTTCTCTCCCCGGCAGGTGGCGGCGGCCGCAGCCGTCGCCCTCGCGGCCGCCGTCGCCGTCGGCGCCTGGGCCGTGGCCGTCCGCGGCTGGCCCCTGGCGGCCCTCGGCGTGGCGAGCGTCCTCGCCGCCATCGCCTACACCGCTGGCCCCTGGCCCCTCGGCTACCGCGGCCTCGGCGATGTCTTCGTGCTCGGGTTCTTCGGCTTCGCCGCCGTGGCCGGGACGGTGTTCGCGGTCACCGGCGAGGTCGGCCCCCGCGCCTGGCCCGCCGGTCTGGCCGTCGGGTCGCTGGCCACGGCCATCCTCGTCGTCAACAACCTGCGCGACCGCCACACGGACGCCCGCGTCGGCAAGCGCACGCTGGCGGTTCGCTTCGGCGCGCGCTTCGCCCGCCTCGAGTACGCCGCCCTGGTGATCGCGGCCTACGTGGCCGTCGCGGCCGTCGCCCTGCTGGCCCGGGCCCCCGGCTGGCTCTTGCCCCTCGCCAGCCTGCCCCTGGCCGTGCGCGCCGTCCGCGCCGTCGCCCGCACCGATGGCGCCGCCCTCAACCCGCTGCTCGGCGCCACCGCTCGGCTCGAGCTCCTCTTCGGCGCCCTCCTGGCCCTGGGAGCCCTGACATGAAGGCGTCCCTGCACCCGTTTCGCGCCCCGCTCGGCCTCGCCACCGCCGACGGCACCCTCGCCTGGCGCGCGGGCCACTGGATCGAGGCCGGCGGCGGGGTGGGGGAGATCGTCGCCTGGCCGGGCTTCGGGTCGGGGCCGGCGGCCGTCCAGGCTGCGCTGGCCCGGCCGCTCCCGGGGGCGCCCATCGCCGAGGTCGACGACCTGACCCGGCTGCCCCCGCTGCTGCCCGAGATCCGCCACGGCCTGTCGCTGGCGCTGCTGGATGGCCTGGCCCGCCGGCGGGGCCTGCCGCTCGCGCGATTGCTCCATGAAGACGCGCCCTTGTGGGCCCCGACCCACGTCCAGGTGGCCGACGCCGCCGAGGCCCGGGCGGCCACGCGGCAGGGCGCGACGGCCCTGAAGGTGAAGATCGGCGGGGCGCCGCTGGCGGCCGAGCGCCGACGCCTCTCGGCCATCCGCGAGGCGGCCGGCCCGGCCGCCCGGCTGCGCCTCGACGCCAACGGCCGGCTTGCCGACCCGGACGCCTGGCTGCACGCCCTCGCCGATCTGGACGTGGAGTGGTGGGAGCAGCCTGCGCCCGTGGGGGCGCCGCTCCCCGCGGCCGCCGCCGTCCTGGCCCTGGACGAGGCCATCCAGACCGCCGCCGACGTGGACGCCGCCGCTGCCGCGGGCGTGGCCGTGGTCGTGCTCAAGCCCGCCTTCCTCGGTGGGCTGCTGGCCGCGCGTGATCTCGCCCGCCACGCCGCCTCGAGGGGCCTGCGGGTCTGCCTGACCCATGGCTTCGAGAGCGCCGTCGGCCGCGCCGGGGCGGCCCACCTGGCCGCCGCCATGGTGCCCGAACTGCCTGATCTTGCAGGGGGTTTGCTTCCACCCGGGCCAGCGCCCCTCGACGCAGGGCGCCTGCACCTGGCCGACCGGCCGGGCCATGGGGGCTGGCCATGATCGCCGTCCCCGATCCCGTCGCCAGCGCGCGCCTCGCCGCGCCCGACGGCCTCGCCATCGACGCCCCCGACGGGCGCTGCACCTGGCGAGCGCTGGACGCTCGCGTCGACGACGGGGCGGCCTGGCTCGCCGCGCAGGGCGTGGGCCCCGGCGCGACGGTCGCCGTCTCGGGCGCGCCGGGCCTGGGCTGCATCGCCTGGCTGCTGGCCACCGCCCGCGTCGGGGCGGCCGTCCTCCCGCTCTCGCCCGATCCGCCGGCCCGCGCGGCCGCGATCGCCGCCGGGCGGCCCGCCCTCGTCGTCGACGCCGCGTCGACGCCTCCCGCCGCGGCGGCGCCACGACCGGAGCGCTTCTGGCCCCTCGACGAGCGGCGCCTGCGGGTCGCCACCTC
>JAWKQS010000030.1:0-105584 GCA_041389985.1 bacterium | reverse complement strand
CCTCGACGTCCGGCAAGTGGCTGCACCGGCTGGTCGTCCGCGACCGCGTCCACGACGGCGCGAAGATGGAGGGGCAGTCCTACCGCATGCCGTGCAAGCCGGTGGCGCCGGGCGCCGAGGTCCCCGACGCCGAGATGTGCATCATCGAGTCGATGCCGGTGAAGTCGCTCATCACGTTGCCACGCTCCGGCATCGTGCACCCCGATCCCCAGGCGCCCCTCGCCGTCGCCGGCCACGCCTGGGCGGGGGAGCGCGCGGTGGCCGCCATGCACCTGTCCATCGACTTCGGCCAGACCTGGCAGGTGGTGCCGGTGCAGACCCCCGCCAACCGGCTCGCCTGGCAGCACTTCGCTGGTGAGGTGCGCTTCCCCACGGCCGGCTACTACGAGATCTGGGCCCGGGCCACCGATGACGCCGGCACGGCTCAGCCCATGGTCGTCCCGGGCTGGAACCCCAAGGGCTACCTCAACAACGCCTGCCACCGCGTGGCCGTCCGGGTGGGCGCCTGATGCGCCGGCCACTCTTGCTGCTGCTGCTGCTCGCGGGCTGCAAGGACGCCCCGCCAGCGCCCCCGGCCGCCGACCCGCCCCCGGCGGCGGCCCCGGCCGTCGAGGATGGCAGCATCGACCCCGCCACCGGCCTCATCCGCGCCCCCGGCTGGGCGCTCGTCGCCGGGAACTGCAGCGGCTGCCACAGCCTCAAGCTCGTCACCCAGAACCGCGGCGACCGCGACCACTGGATCCACCTCATCCGCTGGATGCAGGCCACCCAGAACCTCTGGCCCATCGCCCCGGAGGTCGAGGAGCCCCTGGTCGCCTACCTGGCCACCCACTACGGCCCCCGGGAGACCGGCCGCCGCCCCCCGCTCGACGTGCGCGCGCTGCCCCCACCGGCGCCCCTCGCCCCGGACGCCGCCCCCGTGCAGGCGGCCCAGGCGGCGCTCGCCCCCATCAAGCAGGGCCTCAAGGCCGCCCTCGTCGGCGCGCTCCAGGCCCAGGGCCCGGTGGGCGCCATCGACACCTGCCGCACCCAGGCCCCCGCCCTGAGCAAGGGCCCCGACGGGGTGCAGCTCGGCCGCGTCAGCCACCGCCTGCGCAACCCCGACAACGCCCTCGCGCCGTGGCAGGAGACGCTCTACGCCGAGCTGCAGCGCGCCCCCGGGACGCCCTACCTCACCCGGCAGCTCCCCGGCGACCGCGTCGGGTACCTCGAGCCCATCCGCACGGCGGGCATGTGCCTGACCTGCCATGGCGAGCAGCTCGCCGAGCCGGTCCGCGCCGCCCTCAGCGCCGCCTACCCAGCCGACCGCGCCACCGGCTTCCACGAGGGCGACCTCCGCGGCGCCTTCTGGGCCATCGTGCCGGCGCGGTGAGCGGCCCCGCGCCATCTGCCCACGTAGCCCCGTGTAATCCATACACTTTTCACCCCTTCCGCCTTGCCCCGTCTGGCCCCGCCGTGCAAAAAAAAGCAGGGCAGGTCAAAAAAGTCTGCGACACGCGGCGACTCTGACCGATAGATCCTCGTTCTGGGCGCCCGCGGTGCCCGGGACGTGACGACGCAGGCCGGAGAAGGGCTCTCCGGCGCCGACTCGAAGGAGCCTCTCATGCATCGCCCGTCGCCGTTCTTCGCCGCTCTCTCCGCTCGCCTCCTCGTGGTTCTGGGTCTCCTTGGCCTGGTCGCCTGCAACGCCGACGACGCGCCGCGGCCGCTGCGCAGCCGCATCGACGGGCAGGTGTGGTTCATGGGGCCGGTGGCCAACGCCACGGTTTCACTACATTTCTCCGACGCGGCCGGCACGCTGCTGGCCCGTGTGTCGACGGCCACGACGGACGAAAAGGGCGAGTTCCACTTCTTCGGCCTGGACGAGGAGTCGCACTACCTGCTGCGGGCCGAGGTGGGCGGGCTGTCGTGGAGCCGGGGCGAGGCGGCGGGGACGTTCCCCGACGGGCTGGTGCTCCAGGCCCCGACGGGGCTCCTGGAGCCGTTCTCGCGGGAGGTGGCGCAGCGCGATCGCGAGGTGGCCATCACGCCGCTGACGACGCTCATCGTGGCGGCGGGCGAGGCGCGGCGCAGCGTGAACCGCGAGACGCCCCTGCTGGAGGCCGAGCAGGCGGGGCGCAGCTGGTTGGGCTTCGACGCGGTGCACACGCGGGTGGGCGGCCGGGACGGCGCGGTGGACACGGCGGTGCTGCACACGCTCTTGCTGGACGCCTTCGACGGCCTGGCCGACCGGGTGGCGGCGGAGGTCGGCATCCAGCCGGGGACCACGTTCAACCCACCGGATTTGCTGGCTTTGCTGGTAGACGACGCGTTCGGGCCGACGCCCGCGGGCGTGTTTGACGGGCTCGGTGTCGATGGCCCCGTCGAGCTGGACGCCGCCCGCACCTACGGGTTCTCGGCCGCCACCCTGCAGAGCGAGCTGCGCGACGCCCTCGACCTGCTCGTCGTCCCGACGGGCCCCTGGAGCCGCCTCGAACCCCGCGACGTCAGCGGGCTGCGCACACGGCTGGGCTGCTCCGGCAGCAAGCTCTTCCCCCCCTGCGACGAGGCCTCCGTCGACGAGACGCCGCCCCAGCTCGTCACCATCGAGCCCGACCCCGAGGCCGACCCCGAGCTGGCCGGCGAGCGCGTCTTCCGCCTCACCTGGTACGACGGCGAGAGCGCGGTCATGAACGCTGAGCTGGAGCGCCTCGACGGCCCGGACGGCGCCGTCCTCCAGCGCTACCCCGTCGAAGACCAGGAGCGCGAGACGTTCACCTTCCGCGTCGACACCCGCCAGGTCCTCGGCACCAGCGCCCTGTACCTGCGCGCCCGCGCCACCAACGCCGCCGGCCTCACCTCGCCGCCCCACGCCCTGCGCTACCGCGTCCGCAACGTCGGCCCCGGCGTCCTCGACGGCGTCGTCCTGCGGGTCATCCCCGGCGTCGCCTCCGGGTCCGCCAGCAACATCGAGGTCACCGTCGAGGGCCTCGTCGAGGGCCTCTGGCACCCCCTCACCACCACGAACACCAGTGAAAACGGCCGCTTCCAGGCCAGCCTCACCGAGTACCAGGGCCCCCTGCGCCTCACCGCTCGCGGCCTCGAGACCGGCGACGGCAGCTTCTACTTCGACGAAGCCCGCGGCGAGCCCGTCCGCTGGGCCGGCGCCCAGACCCTCACCACCGTCATCCCCTTCTACGACCCCGAGCTCGGCCTCCCCGCCACCATCAGCCCCCTCGGCGACCTCGCCGTCGCCCTCGCCGACGCCTGGAGCCGCACCACCGACGACGACTTCTTCACCGCCTACGACGACGCCCTGCGCCGCCTCGGCCTCCACTTCGGCTTCGACGACCCCGGCGCCACCATCCTGCGCGCCCTCCCCGCCGACCCCTACGAAGACGCCGGCGGCATCAGCGACGCCGTCCGCTACACCCTCGCCCTCGCCTGCCTCGCCGAGCAGGCCCGCGGCCTCGGCTGCGCCGGCGACCGCTGCCTCGATGCCGACCTCTCCGACACCTTCACCGCCCTCCACCTCGTTGAAATGTATCGGGAAGACGCCCGCGACGGCCGCATCGACGGCCGCCTCGGCGGCGAAGCCGTCGCCCGCGACGTCGCCGACCTCGGCCCCGTCACCCTCCCCGCCGACCCCCTCCGCCACCCCCTCGCCAGCGCCTGCGCCCGCTGGCTCGGCGACCTCACCCGCAACGGCACCGGCCAGACCCTCGCCCACCAGGCCGGCCGCCTCCAGACCATGGCCGTCAACGACGACGAGCGCCTCTTCGGGCCCCTGGGCGAGCAGATCGAGCCGCGGCCCTTCGACCAGGAGGGGCCCACGGTGCGGCTGTTCGTGGAGCCCCTTGGCGACGGTGACGTCAGCGGCCACGAGGCGCCCCGCGAGGGCGAGCCCTCGGCCCGGGACGTCGTCGCAGGCGGCGTCGTCCGGCTCCGGTTTCTCGTCCGGGACGATGCGGCGGTCGGTCGGCGCGACGACGGAAGCCCCGAAGTCGAGATCGCTCTGCTGGCCGACGCGCCACCCATCGCGTTGGAGCTGCTGGACCAGCCCCAGCCCTTCGGCATCCAGACCGAGGTCGAGCTGCGGGCCGACCTCCACACTGAGCGCCTGCCGGCGGTCTTCGAGGGCTCGCGCCTCCCGGTCCAGGTCGTCGCCCGCGACGCCCTCGGCCGGGAGAGCCGTGAGGTCTTCTACATTCGCATCGATCGGGAGGCGCCGCGCCTTCTGCTGACTCCGCCGGTCGGCGTCGGCATGCCCAACGCCGATGCGGCGCGCCTGAACCTCTGGTTCACGAACCACCTGGGCGACGAGCTCCACTTCCACCTGTCGGTGCAGGACACCACGCCCGTCAGCGTGGCGGTGAACTTCGGGGATGAAGAGCTGCTCGATGCGGTCGACCTGCCGGGCGTCGACGTCGACCTCCCTCTCCACACAGGCGTTCGGGAGGAGGGGATCCACGTGCTGAGCGTCGTCGCCACCGACGCGCTCGAGCGCGAGACCCGGGTGGAGATCGAGGTCTACATCGACCGGACGCCGCCGCAGTACACGCTGCAGCCGACGACGTACCTGGACGAGGGCCACGCCCTGGCGCGGTGTGGAGATGGCGGCTGCGCCATCGAGATCCCGGCCGACAGCCCCGAGGTGGCCATCGACCCGGCGCTGTACCCGGACGGCACCATTCCGATCCGCAAGGTCGCCACGCTGCTGGCGCCGGGGGATCCGAACGCGGTGGTGCTCCGTTGGCGGGTCGAAGACCCCACGCCGGCCTGCGGCGGCTGCGGCGAGGTCCGTGCGACCGCTGACCAGCTCACGTTCCGGGTCGGCGACGAGATCCTCGAGCCTGTCGAGAACGACCGCGGAGAGCGTGAGCTGGTCCTCGATGCCCGCCGGCTCGGCCTGGAAGATGGGCTGGTGGATGCCGGCACGCCCTGGCCCCCGGCGGGCTTCCCGCCCGTGACGCTGACCGACCTCGCCGGCAACCGGATCGACATCGACATCCCTCGGTTTTCATTGGAGATCCTGCCCCCGCCGCTCCTCATCGAGCCGGTGGCGCCCGTGCCCCAGCAGTTCGTCGACGACCTCCAGTCCCTGACGCTCGCCGGTCTGGTCCGTGCGGTGAACGAAGGCCGCGCCATCCGGATCGGCGCCTGGCGGCTCCACAACCCGTGGCCGGTCAGCGTCGCGTGGACGATGGACCCTCCGCCTCCCGCCACCCTCACCATCGAGACCGTCGTCGAGCCGGAGCGACCCGAGGACGTCCTCGGCCCCGACCTCGCAGCGGCATCGGGCGACGGCTGGACCCGCACGCAGCTGCTCAACGGTGGCTGCCTGTATCGCCACAACCCCCTGGGCTTCATCGAGCCCAACCCCGACGTGGAGGCCGTGGCGGTGGCTGCCCTCGTCCGGCAGGCCGACGGCACCATGGTCCGAGAGCTCCGCTTCCCCGATTGCAGGGCGCGGCGGTTCCGAGACCTCGGTCCGATCGTGGTCGCGGTGCCGTGGAGCATTGGTGAGGTGAGCCGTGGCCAGGTGCAGTCGATCGCCGGCCGCTGGGGTGAGGTTGGATCGACGGAGTCGTTCGAAGTCGAAGCCCGAGTGAACCATGTCGGTCTGGCAGCCGACATCGCGGCTCAACTGGCCGGCGACGTGCCCCTCGACGAAGTCGGAGCCGACCTCGACATCAAGGTCCTCTACTGGAAGAGCCCGCCGCCTGGCTGTGTACCGGACCTGCACGGACTTTGCGGAGGATGGACATTTACGCGACGCGTGCGCCGAACCACCGCCGTCGACCTGCATTTCTCGGCGGTGAGAGCACAACGCGCAGGTGACTGCATCGAAGCCGAGTGCGACCAAAGGGCTCAGGCGGACGGCCCATTGGTGTCCGAGGTGTTCCGTTCACTAGAGGAGTGATGATGATGAAGGTGCTCGTAGGGGCAGTACTGACTGTCGCCGGCCTCGGCTGCACGGGCAGCTCTGGCCAGGACGGACAACAGGGAGAGCAGGGGCCGGCCGGCGAGACTGGCGCCGTCGGGGCCATCGGCGAGACCGGCATGCAGGGCCAACCGGGTCCGTCCGGACCCCAGGGACCCCAGGGCGAGCAAGGCCCCCCTGGTCCTCCAGGACCGCAAGGCCCTCAGGGTCCCGCTGGCGAGGTTGTGCCCGCCGAATGCCCCGTCGACATGTGGCCCATCAGTCCCCAGGTCTGCATCGATCCAGTCGATGAGCAGGAAATGGACGAGCGCCTGCCCGCCGAGGTTCGAGCGCTGGCCTCGCAGGGTGAGCGATTCTTCAGCCGCTTTGGCCTCGACGCCGAGGCTCACTGCCGCATCCGGGGCAAGCGCCTTTGTACGATGGATGAAGCTCAAGCCTGGAATCACTGCATCCTCGGCTCCGGCGTCCCGGACGGGGGTACCCTCCACCTGGGCTGCTACCGGCCCTTCACATGGCACGTGGACGGTCCGCAGGATCCAACAGCCGTCGACTGTGAGATCCTCGCCGAGTTCACACCACTGGTCGATGACCGTGGCCGGAAGAAGATGGTGAGGTCAATCGGCGCGATCGAGCTCGACGAGCGTGGCTACAACCAGCTGTACCTGGTCCCCAACGACGACGTCTGGTGCCACGGCGGCAACGTGGACGTGCGCTGCTGCCTGGACCTGTAGCGCCGGCCCCTGCCACCACGACCGCGGCCAGTGCCGGGGGTCGGGGTGGCCATGGGGCTCAGGGAGATTGTGTCGAGGTCGCCTCTGCGCTTTCGGGGAGCAGCAGGCGCCCGCTTGCTCGAGACCGATTCCCCCGTCGACGCCTGGCTGCGCGGTCTGCCCGCGACCCATGGGCCGTCGGCACGCTCTGCGGGTCCTGTACTGGCAAGAGCCGCCCGAGGGTTGCCTGCCGGACCTCGCGAGGTGCGGTGGCTGGACGTTGACTCGCCGGGTACGCCGGCAGGCGCAGATCAGCATCGTGGTTCCAGCGACCGGGCTGGCCGAGGCCGGTGGCTGCCTGGCAGATGGCTGCAACCACAGGGCCCACTTGCGTACGACCCTGACCAACGAGACGGACTGGATGTCGAGGGAGCAGGACTAGGATGAAGAACATCGTGCTTGTCGGGTGCATCGCGCTGGTCGGATGTACTGGCTCGTCGGGAGAAGATGGAGCGCCAGGGGCGCCGGGCTCCCAGGGCGAAGCCGGGCCCGCCGGTCCCGCAGGACCGAGAGGTCCGGCGGGCGAGCGAGGCGAGAAGGGAGAGCCGGGGCAGGAAGGAGCGCCGGGAGCCTCTGGCCCGGTCGGCCCAGCCGGTCCGCAAGGCCCTCCGGGGGAGCCTCCCCTGGTGGAGTGCCCAGCAGAGATGTGGCCGGTCGACTCCGATACCTGCATTGACCCGGTCGCGGAGCGCGAGATGGACGCTCGCCTGCCGCCTGAGATCAAGGAGCTTGCCTCCCAAGGTGAGAGGTTCTTCAGCACCTCGGGCCTTGATGCGGAGGCACACTGCCGCATCCGAGGGCGGCGCCTCTGCTCAATGGACGAGTTGCAGGCCTGGAACCAGTGTGTGCTCGCGTCGGGGGTGCCGGACGGCGCCGACCTGACTCTAGGCTGCTTCCGGCCGTTCACGTGGCGCGTTGACGGCCCCCCCGACGTGCTGGCGGGTTGGTGCGAGGTGGTGGCTGACTTCCGTCCGGTGCTGGATGCCCGCGGTCGCGAGCAGATGGTCCGGTCCATCGCGGCCTACGAGCTGGATGCTCGCGGATACCCCCAGATGTTCCGTGTCGCCAACGACGACGTCTGGTGCGGTGGTGGCAATGTAGAAGTGCGCTGCTGCCTGGACCTGTAGCGCCGGGCCCTCCCCGCCCCTGCCTCGGCCAATGCCGAGGGTCGGGGCGGCCATGGGCTCAGGGAGATTGTGTCGAGGCGGCGTCTGCGCTATCCGGGAGCAGGAGGCGCCCGCGTGCTCGAGACCGATTCCCCCGTCGACGCCTGGCTGCGCGGTCTGCCCGCGACCCAGGGCCGTCCCCCGATCCGGCGCTGCTGGCGGCGCTGCGGGCCGGGCGCCTGCCGCCGGAGGAGGCGGAGGCGCTGGAGGGGGCGCTGGCCGAGAGCGCCCTGGGGCGCGGCTTCTTCGCGTTGCTGAAGGCCGATGTGGATGAGCGGCAGCTTCGGCTGGCGGTGGAGGCGGCCTGCGCGCGCCGACGGCGGCTGCGCCGCAGCGGCGCTGGACGTGGGCCGGCGTCGGGGGCTGCTGGCCCTCGCGGTGGTGGGGCTGCTGGCCTGGTGGGGTCCTCCGCCCCCGCCGCTCCCGCGCATGAACGTCCAGGTCTGGGTCGATGACGTCCCGGTCCCCGTGAGCAGCGCCCCCGTGGTGCTGAGCGGCAACTCCTTCCTGCGGGTGCGGCTGGCGCCCGAGACCCCGCTGCGCCACGCGCCGAGCGTCCGGCTCTTCACCCATGTCGCCGGTGCGCCCCTCGACGAAGTGGATCTCCCCGTTCGCCGGCAGGACGACGGGAGCTTCGTGGCGGCGGCCGTTGGCCGGGCCTGGGTGGGTCGGGCGCGCGACGTGTTCGACCTGCGCTTCGGCATCAGTCCCGCCGGGCGGCCCTGGTCATGCCCCACCGCGTCGACGCGCCCGGGGCCGAGGCCGCCAACCCCATCGCGCGCTGGGTGGACGTCCGGGTCGACTACCGGCGGTCGCGGCCATGAGCGCCTCGCCCATCGATGCCGCGCTGGTGCGGCGGGCCCTGGCCGGCGACAAGGGGGCCCTGCGCTTGCTGGGGCGCCGGCTGCTGCCGCTCATCCACGCCCGGGTGCGGCTGCGGCTCCAGCAGCGGGGCGAGCCCCCTGGATGCCCAGGCCACCGATGATCTGGTGCTGGCCATCTGGCTGGATCTGCTGGCGGATCGGGGCCGGGCGCTGCGGGCGTTCGACCCCCACAGGCCGGACTCGCTGGAGCGGCACGCCATCCGCCACGCCGTCCAGGCGCTGGACCGGCGCCGCCCTCCCCGCGAGCCGGCGGCGGTCCCCGCGCGCGCCACGCCCGACGCCGGAGCAGGAGGCGTTCCTGGCCGGCCTGCCCCCGCGATCGGCTGGTGCTGCGCTACGTCTTCACCGATGGCCTGCGGCCCGACCAGGCGGCCGCGGCGCTCGGGGTGCCGACGGTGGAGGTCGAGCGCTGGATCGCCCGGCTCCGCGAGGAAGTCCGAGACCGACAACCCCTTGAACTTGCAGGAGAATTGACATGACCGGACGCACCGTCCGCGCCCTCGGCGCCGCCCTCCTCCTGGCCCTGACCCTCGGCGCCGCCGGCTGCGGGAAGGAGCCGAAGTGCAAGAAGGGCAAGCCCTGCGGCGAGACCTGCATCGACAAGGACAAGGACTGCCACCAGTAGGTCCGCGCCGGGGTCCCCCCGTGTGGGGGAACATGACACACCGCTCTTGCCATCCCGGGCGGGAGCGGCGACGCTGGTCGGGATCTGCCCGGAGGCCGCATGACCACGCGCTCGCTCGATGATCCCTACCTCCTGACCGTCGTCTTCGATGAGACCCATGGCAGCCTCATCGAGGAGGTGGCGCACCGGGTCTCGGATGTGACCGACACCTGGTATGCCTGCTACCTCGATCGCGAGGAGCTGGAGGCGTACGTGCGGCCGTCGCCCTCAGCCCTCGACGCGGTGGACGGCTGGCTGGCGCGGCACGGCATCAGGCTGGCCGCCGCGCCACCATCAACAACCAGGTGCGCTTCTACTTCGCGACCCGGCCGCAGATCGAGAGCGCCTTCGGGCGACGGGCGGCCAAGTGGCTGGATCCCGACGTGGAGACCCGGGCGCACCGGCGCGAGTGGCCGGTGCCCCGCGAGATCGCCGGGTTCGTGCAGCAGATCCAGATCATCCGCGGCGGGGATCGCTCCCTCGAGTTCCTGGACGGCACGTACTGGCTGCAGACCAAGGCGCTGGGCCAGACCACGACCTACGAGGAGAGCAAGCCCGACGATCTGGCGGGCCTGAGCCCGGCCGACGTCGAGCGCATCTACGACGTGCCCACCGACACCACCGGCAGCGGCGAGACCATCGCGGTGCTGATGCTCAGCCACGCGCCCGCCGCCGACGACGTGACCCACTTCTGGGAGTGCCAGGGCATCCAGCGCGTTCGGGCCGATGGCTCGCCGAGCCGGCTGGACGTGGTGAACATCGGCCCCGAGCCCGCCCCCGACGGGGGCCTGGGGGCGCTGGAGTCGGCGATGGTGACGGAGTGGGCGGGGGCCATGGCCCCGGGGGCCCATGTGGTCGTCTACGTCGTGGACGAGCGGCTGGTGGCCGATCCATGGGCGGCGTTCCTGCTGGCGGTCATCGGCGACAAGAAGAACCAGCCGACCATCGCGGTGACCACCTGGCTGCTGCCGGAGCGGCAGTACTACAACGCCCACGGCGCCGGCGTGATCACGGGGCTGCTCAACCAGTGCGCGGCCCTCGGCATCACCGTGCTGTCGGCCAGCGGCGACTGGGGCTGCTTCGACAGCTTCCCCAGGACGAAGGACTCCGACAGCCACACCGTGGCCGACGCCCCCTGGCCGCACGCGGTCTTCCCCGCCGTCGAGGAGAAGGTGCTGGCCGTCGGCGGCACGATGGTCACCCAGATGCAGCCCCTCACGGAGCAGGCCTGGAGCGGTCCCCTCCCCGTCAGCCTCTACAACCGCCTGGCCTTCGCCACGTTCGCGGGCGGCGGCGGCTTCAGCATGGAGGTGCCCATCCCGGAGTGGCAGCGGCCCTTCCTGCTGCGGGCGCCCAACTTCGCCGACAAGAAGGCCTACAGCCGCGGCCCCGACGTGCCCGCCGTGCTGGCCTACGGCCGCGGGCTGCCCGACGTCGCCCTGGCGTCGACCACCCGCGCGGTCATGACGCCCATCCCCGCGGATCAGCGGGTCTCCAGCGATCTGATCGAGGACCTGACCACCGAGGGGTACCAGGCCCTGGTCGACGGGACGTGGATCGGCTACGCCGGCGGCACCAGCATGGCGGCGCCGGTCTGGGCGGCCTTCATCGCCCGCCTCAACGAGGCGCGGGCCACGGCCACGGCGCCCGCCCGCGAGAGCCTGGTGGGCAAGCTGCGCACCCGGATGACGGAGCTGGCGAAGTCGCCCGAGGTGGATCCCGATCGGACGGCCTGGCGCCAGCCGGCCGAGCTGCCCGACGACCACCCCGGCCTGCGGCGGCCGGTGGGCTTCATCAACCCGCTGCTGTACCGCATCCAGTACGAGGACTCGGAGATGACGTGGGGGAAGGAGCCCCCGCCCGCCCAGGAGCGGGCCTTCCGCGACATCACCGCCGGGAACACCGACGTCGTGGTCCGCACCCTCCAGCGCAACCACGAGGGCAGCTTCAAGGCGTTCATGCGGCGCATCCCCGGGTTCGAAGCCGAGCCGCGCTGGGATCCGGTCACGGGCCTGGGGGTGCCGCGCCTGGCCCACCTGATGGCCCGGGTGCTCACCCCGGCCTACCTGGGCCTGGAGGTGGCGCCCGAGCTGGATCTCACCGGGCGCATGTTCCTGTTCACCCAGGGCGCGGCGGCCGCCGCTTCGCCGGGCAAGCCGGGCGGCTGAGGTGCCCCGGGGCCGCGCCGACCGCGGCGGGCCCGCCGGGCGCTGATGTGGCTTGACCCACCGCGGGCGATTGCCGACGCTGGCCTCAGCCGTTGGGGGGGAACCATGCGTCGTGCGCTCCTGATCATCCTCGCGCTCGTGGTGCACGCCGTGCCTGCGGCTGCGCAGATCACCAACTTCAGCCGGGATGTGAACAGCAGCATCGATCTGGGGCTGGCCTGGCTCGACCAGGCGGGCGCGTTTCGCAACCCGAGCGCCTCGGGCAACGCGGCCGGCCTGACGGCGCTGGCCCTGCTCGAGAAGCGCGAGAGCGCGGATTTGCGTTCACATCCGCGGGGTTACCGCAACGCCCTGCCCGCCGACCGCAACCGGCTCGACCAGGTGATGCCCTTCATCATCGCGCGCTCGCGCAACGCCGGCTTCTACGCCTACCGCGACGGCGCCGACACCATGGCGATGGCCGTCTACCTGCTGACGGGGGGGCCGGATCAGGCGGGGGCGCTGGCGTCCATCCGCGCGACCTTCGACCGGATGATCAACAACCAGGGCGGGCACGGGTACTGGTGCTACAGCAACGGCGGCTGCCAGGACTCGTCGACGACCCAGCTCACGATGGCCGGGCTCGCGGCGGCGCGGGCGGTCTTCATCAACCCGGGCTTCCGCGATGACGCCCGCGTGCAGCGGCTCAACGCGGCGGTGGCGCGCACCCGCCAGGCGTACGCGGCCAACGGGCGCCAGGGCGATCTGCACGCCAACGAACGCGGCCACGGCTACAACCCCGGCTACGCGCCCAGCTACCAGCAGACCGCCTCGGGGCTGTGGTGCCAGATCATCGGGGGCGGCGACATCAACAACGGCTCCGTCCAGGCCTACCTGCGGTGGCTGTACAACCACTACCGCTACGATGACACCAACCCGCACCCCAACAGCTGGATCCACTCCTACTTCTACTACATGTGGTCGTCGGCCAAGGCCTACACGTTCCTGGAGGACGCGGGCATCCAGGCGGCCAACGGCAACCTGACCCCCGCCGACGTGGGCACGCTGGCGCCCAACCAGGCCCCGGGCTGGAACGGCCGCCAGACTCACCGCAACCCCGCCCAGGACCGGCGGGTGGCCGTGCACGGCAACAACGGCGCCGGCTACTACGCCGATCCGTCGGAGCCGGCGCGCTGGTACTACGACTATGCCTACACCCTGATGTCGTTCCAGGCGGCCAACGGCAAGTTCGGGGTCCGCAACCGGTGGAACGATCACTCGGCCCAGGCCTACGCCCTGCTGGTGCTGGAGCGATCGGTGGGCGGCGGCTGCGTGGACACCGACAACGACGGCATCTGCGACACCGACGACAACTGCCCTCGCCACCCCAACCCGCGCCAGGAAGATGCCAACGGCGACGGCATCGGCGACGCCTGCGCGTTCTGCCAGCCAGTTCCCGGCCAGGTGGGCGAGGATCCCGACGGCGACGGCGTCTTCGCCGAGTGCGACAACTGCCCGCGCGTGGCCAACCGCGATCAGGCCGACGCGGATCGCGACCGCGTGGGGGACGTCTGCGACAACTGCCCCGCGGCGCCCAACCAGGGCCAGCAGGACCGCGATCGCGACGGCCTGGGCGACGCCTGCGACAACTGCAACGCCGTCGCCAACCCCGACCAGCGCGACGGTGATCGCGACGGCGTCGGCAACGTCTGCGACAACTGCCTCAACGACGCCAACCAGGACCAGGCCGACCGGGACGGCGACGGCCTCGGGGACGCCTGCGACAACTGCCCGGCCGACGCGAACCGGGATCAGGTGGATCGCGACTTCGACGGCATCGGCGACGCCTGCGATGACTGCAACCTGGAGCGCGAGAGCTGCGACGGGGTCGACAACGACTGCGACGGCACCGTGGACGAGAGCACCAACCGGGGCCTGGGCTGCGACACCGGCCGCGTGGGCATCTGCCGGGAGGGCGACGAGGTCTGCGCGGGCGGCCGCTACGTCTGCATGCAGCTTCGCCAGCCCCGCGAGGAGATCTGCAACGCCCAGGACGATGACTGCGACGGCAGCGTGGACGAGCGCGAGGACGGCATCGGCACGGTGTGCAACTCGTGCCGGATGCCGGTGCCCGACGCCGTGGACACCGACGGCGATGGCTTCCGGGATGGCTGCGACAACTGCGACGCCCGGGCGAACCCCAACCAGGCGGACCGCGACGGCGACGGCGTGGGCGACGTCTGCGACGACTGCCCCGACCACCCCTACCCCGAGCAGTCCGACCGCGACGGCGACGGCATCGGCGATGGCTGCGACAACTGCCCGGAACGCATCAACAATGACCAGGCCGACGGCGACGGCGACGGCGTGGGCGACGTCTGCGACAACTGCCCGGACACGGCCAACGGCGGCCAGGAGGACGATGACGTGGACGGGGTGGGCAACGCCTGCTCCGACTGCCTGAACCCCCGCGGCGAGATCTGCGACGGCCAGGACAACGACTGCGACGGCCGCATCGACGAGGACGCCCCCGACGGCCAGGACTGCGACACCGGCGAGCCGGGGGCCTGCCGGCTGGGGCGGGCGGTCTGCGCCAACGGCGGCTTCCGCTGCGAGCCCGTGAACCAGCCGCGGGTGGAGGCCTGCGACGGCACCGACGATGACTGCGACGGCCGCACGGACGAGGGCGAGGCCTGCAACGCCTGCCGCGCCAACCCCGACCTGCCCGACACCGATCGCGACGGCTCCCCCGACGCCTGCGACAACTGCCCCCAGGTGGCCAACCGCGGCCAGGCCGATCGCGACGGCGACGGCGTGGGCGACGACTGCGACCGCTGCCCCGCCGACGCCGACAACGACCAGCGCGACAGCGACGGCGACGGGGCCGGCGACGCCTGCGACAACTGCCCCGCGCGCATCAACGCCGACCAGCTCGACGGCGACGGCGACGGCATCGGCGACGACTGCGACAACTGCCCCGAGGTGCTCAACCCGGGCCAGGAGGACGCCAACCGCGACGGCGTGGGCGACGCGTGCAGCGCCTGCCTGGAGCCACGGGCCGAGGCCTGCGATGGGGCGGACAACGACTGCGACGGCCGCATCGACGAGCAGGTGGCCCTGGGCCTGCCCTGCCAGACCGGCCAGCCGGGCGTCTGCGCCCAGGGCGAGGAGGTCTGCCGGCAAGGCCAGGTGGCGTGCGCCCCCCGGGCCGCGGCCGCCGCCGAGATCTGCGATGGCCTGGACAACGACTGCGACGGCCGCAACGACGAGGCGGGCGCCTGCATGAACTGCAACGAGCCCGGCCAGGACACCGACGGCGACGGCCGCACGGATCCCTGCGACAACTGCCCGCTGCGGCCCAACCCCGGCCAGGCCGACGCCGACTTCGATGGGAAGGGTGACGTCTGCGACAACTGCGTGGACGTGCCCAACCCCGACCAGGCCGACGGCGACTTCGACGGCCAGGGCGACGCCTGCGACGCCTGCCCGGGCGGCGTGCGCATGGAGACCTGCGACGGCACCGACGAGGACTGCGACGGCCGGGTCGACGAGGGCGACGCCTGCATCGACTGCATCAACAACCCCGCCGGTCTGCCCGATCGCGACCGCGACGGCGTGCCCGATCTCTGCGACAACTGCCCCGACAACCCGGCCCCCAACGTGGCAGACGCCGACTTCGACGGCCGGGGCGACGCCTGCGACAACTGCCCGCGGCTCTTCAACCCCGACCAGCGCGACAGCGACAACGACGGCGTGGGGGACGACTGCGACGCCTGCGCCCAGGGCGAGCGCCCCGAGGTCTGCAACGGCGGTGATGACGACTGCGACGGCCGCATCGACGAGGAGGGCGTCTGCGCCAACTGCGCGGAAGGCAACGACTCCGAGGGCGACGGCGTGGCCGACGCGTGCGACAACTGCCCCCTGCGCGACAACCCCGATCAGGCCGACGCAGACGCCGACGGGGTGGGCAACGCCTGCGACAACTGCCCCATGGACTTCAACCCCGATCAGGCCGACGCCAACGGGGACGGCCGGGGCGACGCCTGCGCCAACGGCCCGATTCCACAGGAGATCTGCAACGGCCAGGACGACGATCAGGACGGCGCGGTGGATGAGGGCGGGGCCTGCGCGGGCTGCGAGCCCAGCGCCGTGGCCCCCGATCGCGACGGCGACGGCCGCCCGGATGCCTGCGACAACTGCATCGCGCGCCCCAACGCCGAGCAGACCGACCGCGACCAGGACGGGGTGGGCGACGCCTGCGACAACTGCCCCCGGGACGCCAACCCCGACCAGGCCGACGCCGACGGCGACGGCGTCGGCGACGCCTGCGGCGGCTGCGCGGCGGCCGCCGAGCAGTGCAACGGCCAGGACGACGACTGCGACGGCCGCATCGACGAGGCGGGGGCGTGCAGCGACTGCCGCACCCAGGGGGGCGGCAACGACAGCGACGCCGACGGCACCCCGGACGCCTGCGACAACTGCCTGCTGGACGCCAACCCCGACCAGCGCGACGCCGACTTCGACGGCAAGGGCGACGCCTGCGACAACTGCCCCAACACCTTCAACCCCGACCAGCGCGACGCCGACTTCGATGGCGAGGGCGACGCCTGCGACGTGATGTGCGAGCCGGGCCAGGGAGGCGACGTCTGCGCCACCGGCCAGCCCGGCCGCTGCGCCGCCGGCCGCACCACCTGCGTGGACGCCGCGGTGGTCTGCGAGCCCGACCGCGACGCGGGCGCCGAGGCCTGCAACGGCGGCGACGATGACTGCGATGGCCGCGTCGACGAGGGCCTGCGCAACGCCTGCGGCCTGTGCGGCGACGTCCCCGCCGAGGTCTGCGACGGCGCCGATCAGGACTGCGACGGTCGCACCGACGAGGCCGCCACCTGCCCCGCCGGCCAGCAGTGCAGCCAGGGCGCCTGCCGGGCCCCCTGCAACGCCGGCGGCTGCGGCGAGGGCACCTGCCAGGAGGGCGTCTGCTTCGATCCTTGCGAGCTGTGCCTGCCCGAGGAGGTCTGCCAGGGCGACCGGTGTGTCAACGCCTGCGCCGGCATCGACTGCGCCCCCGGCGAGATCTGCCGCGCCGGGGAGTGCCGCCCCAACGACTGCCGCACCGTCGGCTGCCCCGAGGGCCAGCGCTGCAACAACCGCCTCTGCGAGCCGGATCCGTGCA
This sequence comes from bacterium, assembly GCA_041389985.1. GTDB lineage: Bacteria > Myxococcota_A > Bradymonadia > UBA7976 > UBA1532 > JACKDP01. The sequence goes on along the minus strand of JAWKQS010000030.1, from coordinate 88,857 downwards.
GCGGCCGGTCGTGCGGCGCCGGGACGTTCTGCCGCGATGGCGAGTGCGTGCCCTCGTGCGCCGACGTCGCCTGCGCCCTGGACGCGGCCTGCGTCGACGGGGCCTGTGAGCCCGATCCCTGCTACGACGTGCAGTGCCCCGGCGGCCAGTGCCGCGCGGGGGCCTGCGAGCCCGACCCCTGCCTCGGCGTCGAGTGCGCCCCGCCCGAGATCTGCAGCGACGGCGTCTGCCGACAGGATCCCTGCGCCCTCGTGACCTGCGGGTTCGGCCAGCACTGCGAGCTGGACGCCCGCGGCGAGGCCCAGTGCTACTCGGATCTGGCCGATCCGGGCGGCGGCGGGCCGGCGGCGGCGCGGGCGGGGCCGGCGGCGGCGCGGGCGGGGCCGGTGGCGGTGCCGGCGGGGCCGGCGGCGGCGCGGGCGGTGCGGGCGGCCTGCCCGGGGCGGGCGGGGCCGGCGGCGGCGATGGCACCGCCGATGGCGGCGTCGTGGGCGATGACGCCTCGACCCGCGGCGGCAGCAGCGCCGATGATGGCTGCCGCACCACCCCCGGCCGCCCCGCCGACCCCACGCCCCTGCTCCTCCTGGGCCTCGGCGTGCTCTGGGTGCGGCGCCGGCGGGCCTGATCAGGAGCCCTCATGACCGACCCCGCCCCTCGCGTCCCGGGGGGACACCCCATCACCGGCCACCTCGCCTTCTTCGGCCGGGATCCCCTGCCGTTCGTGCAGCACGCCGAGGCCCTGGGCGGGGTCGTCCGCTTCCGGCTCTTCGTCAAGCGCGGCTTCCTGGTCTCGGACCCGGCGGCGGTGCGACGCGTCCTCGTCGATCACGTGGCCAGCTACCAGAAGCACACGCGCGGCTACCTGAAGCTGCGGCTGCTGCTGGGCGAGGGCCTCGTCACCAGCGAGGGCGACTTCTGGCTGCGCCAGCGCCGCATCGCCCAGCCCGCGTTCGCCCGCCACCGCCTGGCCATGTTCACGACGCCCATCGCCGGGGCGACGGCGGACCTGGTGGCCCGGTGGGGGGCTGGCGGCGAGCTGGACGTGGCGGAGGCCATGAACCTGCTGGCCCTGCGCATCGCCGGCGAGACGCTGCTGGGCGAGGACGTCACGGCGGAGGCCGCCACCATCGGCAGCTCGATGCTCACCGTGCTGCACCACTTCCCGCGGCTGGTCTCGGCCCCCGTGCCGTGGCCCGAGCGCTGGCCCGGCGCCGCGAACCGCCAGTTCTGGCAGGCGGTCAAGGCCCTGCACGCCGTCGTCGATGGCGTCATCCAGGATCGGCGATCCCAGCCGGAGACGGGCGAAGATCTGCTGGGCATGCTCATGGCCGCCCGCGACCCCGAGACGGGCGAGGGCATGAGCGATCGCCAGCTGCGCGACGAGGCGCTGACCATGATGCTGGCCGGCCATGAGACGACGGCCAACGCCCTCGCCTGGACGCTGCACCTGCTCGCGGATCACCCCGACATCCAGCGGCGCGCCGCGGCCGAGGCCCGCGCGGCGCAGCCCGAAGCCGGCCCCGCCGATCTCGCCCAGGTCCCGGATCTCAAGCAGATCTTCCAGGAAGCGCTGCGCCTGTACCCGCCCGTGTGGCTGCTGGCGCGCTACGCCATGGCCGACGACACCCTCGCCGGCGTGGCCATCCCCCGCGGCAGCTACCTTTTCGTCAGCCCCTGGGCCATCCACCGGTCGCCGCGCCACTGGCCCGAGCCCGAGCGCTTCGATCCCGAGCGCTTCGCCGCCGATCGCCCCCCACCCGACCGGTCGGTCTACCTGCCCTTCAGCCGGGGCCGCCGCCAGTGCATCGGGGATCGCTTCGCCGAGATGGAGGCGCTGCTGGTGCTGGCGGCCCTGCTGAGCCGGTTCGAGTTCGCGCCGGTCCCCGGCCAGCAGGTGCACCCCGAGCCCAGCGTGACGCTGCGCCCCCGCGGGGGCCTGCGGTTGCGGGTGAGGCCCCGCCCATGACCGCCCTGCGCCCTCCTGGCCCGCGTCAAGCGAGCTTGAGCCGCGCCGCGCAGAACCGCAGCCAGGCCTCATACCAGGCCACCACGTTGGCAGGCTTCATGATCCAGTGGTTCTCGTCGGGGAAGATGATCAGCTCGGAGTCGACCCCATGGCGCTGGAGGGCCTCGAAGAGGGCGAGCGCCTCGCCGACGGGGACGCGGTAGTCCCGGTCGCCGTGGATGACGAGGGTCGGCGTCCGCCAGCCGCCCACATGGCGGTGGGGCGAGTGGCGCGTGAAGGCGTCCTCGTCGGCCTCCGGCTCGAAGCCGAAGCCGTAGGCGAACCAGCCGGCGTCATCGGTGGTGCCGCGGAACTGGGGGAAGTGGTAGAGGCCGGCGTGGCTCACCAGGGCCGCGAAGCGGTCCGTCCGGGTGCCGATGAGGTTGGTCATGTAGCCGCCGAACGAGCCCCCCATGGCCACCATGCGCGCGGCGTCGACGTCGGCGCGGCCCTGGAGCGCGTCCGTCACCGCCATCAGATCGGTGTAGCACTCGGCGCCGAAGCGGTTGTCCCACACCCCGTCCACGAACGCCTGGCCGTAGCCCGTCGACCCGCGGGGGTTGGGCAGCGCGACCACATAGCCCGCCGCCGTCGCCACCAGGGGGTTCCAGCGCCAGTGCCACACGTCTGCGTGGGCGCTCATGGGGCCGCCGTGAATCCAGAGCAGCAGCGGCCGACGCTCCTCGCCCGGCGCCTTGAGCACGAAGCTGTGGACGGCATCGCCGCCCGCCCCCGCCACCGAGAATTCTTCAATCTCTACGGGAACTTCCGCCGGATCATACCCGCTGAGGCGCGCCGGCGTGTGCGGCGTGGCGCCCACCACCAGGGGGGCGACGAAGGCCTCCGGCGGCTGGGTAAAGGTGCTGCGCAGGCCCACCACGCTGGCGCCATCGAAGGTGAGCGAGACCCCCGTGTGGCTGCCCCCCACCGCCGGATCGAGGAGGGGTACCACGGCCCCGGCCGTGAAGAGGAAGACGGGCAGGCGGCCGTGGTCGTCCGCCGTCAGCACGACGCCCTCGCCGTCCGCGGTGAAGCCGACGGGGTGGGCGAAGCGGTCGAAGCCGGGGGCCACGTCCTCGCGCAGGCCCGTCGCCACGTCGAAGACGGCCAGCCGCGGGGCGTAGGTGGGCGGCGCGGGGCGGCTGGATCGGACGCAGACCACGCGGGCCGCGTCGTCGCTGAGCCGGGGCTCCTCCAGGGAGACCCCCGGACCGGCGTCGATGCGCACCGTGTGGCCCGAGGCCACGTCGATGACCAGCAGGTCGACGTCCTCGAGCCCGGGCCGGGCCGGGCGGCGCGCGGTGACCACCACCCGGCGGCCATCCGCCGACAGGTGCCACTGGCCCTCCCGGTGGGCGCGATCGGCCCCCGGCGTCAGATCGCGGCTGCCGCTGGACGACCAGGCGATGAGGTGGGGAGCCGCCGCGGGCTGGTAGTGATCCCAGTAGCGCACGGGCAGCGCGGTGTAGCGCAGGGCCGACGAGCCGCCTTTGCGGCGGGCCTCGTCGGTGGCCCGCTGGTCGGCCTCGGCCACGCCGGGCAGGCGGGGGGCCTGGAGCACCAGCGCGTCGCCCCGCCGCGCCACCTGGAAGCCCTCGACCCCCAGGGGCTCGTCCGTCACCCGGACCGCCTCGCCGCCCGCCGCCGGGAGGCACCAGACCTGGGGGTAGCCCTCGTCGCCGCGATCCGAGAGGAAGAGCAGGTCGCCGCCCGGGCGAAACGCGGGTGCGCGATCGTGGGCCTTGCCCTGGGTGAGGCGGTGGGGAGCCCCGTCGCCGAGGGGCACCCGCCAGAGGCTGCCCCGGTAGCGGCCGCCGTCGGCGTCGGCCGTGTCCACCTGGACCACCAGGGCCTGGCCGCAGGGCGAAGGCGCCACCGCGCTGACGCGGCCAAGCGCCGCCAGTCGGCGGGCATCGAACCCGGCCTCACCGGGCTTGACGCCCTCCCCACCGCCGTGGCCCATCCAGCCTCCTCCGCTTGCACCGCGCGCCGCGCCACCATATACGCAATCCCCCAGGCCCGAAAGGCGGGCGCGAGGAGCTTCCCGGGTGGCCGATCCCCTCACCTTCAGCTTCCGGTACGCGGTCTTCACGGTGCACGTGGAGCTGGACGCCGAGCGCCTGAGCGCCCGCACCGGCCTGCGCACCACCCTGCTGCCGGTGCCCCGGCTCGAGCACCTCTGGGTCAAGCGGGAGCGCGGGGCCGATCACGAGGAGCTGCTGCTGACCTGGCGGACGGCCAGGGGCCGCCAGCGGCGGGTGCGCATCTTCGCCGACCGGGGCGAGCCGGCGTTCCACGGGCTGGTGGAGGCGCTGGTGGCCGCCCGGCCCGAGATCGACCGCCGCGACCAGCCCGCCGGCGAGGCCTACCGGCTGGCCGGGGCGCGGGAGCTGGAGTGGGTGGTCCTGCCGGCCATCATGGTCGTCGGCCTGGCCCTCGTCGCCTTCCTGCTCTCGCCGCTGCTGCGCCACGGGATGGACGGGGGCTTCGTCGAGGTGCCCGTCGAGCGGCTCGGCCAGGGTCCGCCGCTGCCGACCCGCAACGTCGAGGTCGCCGCCCTGCCCCTCCTCGATCGCGCGTCGCGCGGGCAGGCCGGCGCCGACGCGCGCCTGGAGACGGCCTCGCTGTGGATCCCCTGGTGCCCGAGGGCACCGACCCCGACGCCGACGTGCCCATCCCGGCGGTGCTGGAGGTCCGCGGCCTGCGAGGGGTGGATCTGGACGCGCTGGCCGGCCAGCGGCGGTTTCGCGGCGTCGTGCGAGACGTGGGCTGGGCGGGGCTCTCCGACGCGCGCCGGCAGGCCCTGGAGGCCCGGGGCAACACCCTGGCCGTCAACGTAAAACTCGTTGAGTTTCGGGCAGATGCCCGCGCCGATCTGGGCCTGGCCCTGGGGATCCTCGGCTTCCTGGGCCTGCTGGTGGCTGCGACGAGCCTGGTGCTCTGGCGTCGCCGCCGCCGCTGACCGCGGCCGGCTACTCGATGCCGTGGTAGGCCTTGTACCAGGCCACGAACCGCGGGATGCCCACCTCGATGGGCGTCGTGGGCGCGTAGCCCAGGTCCCGGTGGATGCTGGTGAGATCGGCGGCGGTCGCCTCTACGTCCCCCGGCTGCATGGGCTCCATGATCTTCTCGGCCGTGCGCCCGAGGGCCTGCTCCAGCACCGCGATCATGTGCAGCAGCTGCTCGGAGCGGTTGTTGCCGATGTTGTAGACCCGGGCCGGCGCGGTGCCGTCGTCGACGGGCGGATGGTCCAGGGCGGCGATCACCCCCCGCACGATGTCGTCGATGAAGGTGAAGTCGCGCCGCATGTTGCCGTGGTTGAAGACCCGGATGGGGCGCCCGGCCAGGATGGCCTCGGTGAACAGCCACATGGCCATGTCGGGGCGACCCCAGGGCCCGTACACCGTGAAGAAGCGCAGCCCCGTCACGGGCATGCGGTAGAGGTGCGCGTAGGTGTGGCTCATCAGCTCGTCGGCCTTCTTGGTGGCCGCGTAGAGCGAGACGGGGTGGTCGACCCGATCGGTGACCGCGAAGGGCAGGTGCGTGTTGCCCCCGTAGACCGAGCTGGAGGACGCATAGACCAGGTGCTCGAAGCCGGGCTGGTGGCGGCAGCGCTCGAGCACGGTCACATGGCCCATCAGGTTGGCCCGCACATAGGCGAAGGGGTTGGTCAGCGAGTAGCGCACCCCCGCCTGGGCGGCCAGGTGGACAGCCCGACTGAAATCCACGCCGGTGAGCCCTGCCATGACGGACTCGGGTTCACCCAGATCGAGGCGGTGGAAGGCGAAGCCGGCCCGGGCCTGGAGGCGGGCCAGGCGCGCCTCCTTGAGCCGGACGTCGTAGTAGTCGTTCAGGTCGTCGATCCCGACGACGGTGTCGCCGCGATCCAGGAGCGCGTGGGCCACGTGGGAGCCAATGAAGCCGGCCACCCCCGTCACAAGCACCTGCATGGTTCATCCCGGTCGCCGTGAGGGCCCCTTCATACGGATCCCACGCCCTCTTCCGCAAGCCCGCCGCGCCCGGGCGTCGATGGTGAGATTCGGTTGCATGTAGGTAGAATTTCGTATTATTCCCCTCGCAACGCACCTTTCCCCACGTCGGCGCGGGCGTGCCTACGTGTGGGGCTGAGTGGGCAGGATGGCCCACCGGGTGCAGCAGACGGGGGGCGGCGCAGGGCGCCGACAGGAGGCGATGATGAGTATTCGAGGGGGAGTCCTGGCCCTGCTGGGCGCAGCACTCTGCATGGCCGGGCCGGCTTCGGCCCAGGTGACGCGCTTCAGCGAAGACGTAGCGCAGTCCATCGACGCGGGCCTGGCGTGGCTCGACGCCAACGGCGCCTACGCCAACCCGAGCTCGGCCGGCGACGCGGCCGGCCTCGCCGCGCTGGCGCTCATGGAGAAGCGCGAGAGCGCGGACCAGAACGCCCGCGTGATCGGCTACCAGGGCGCCAACGCCGACGATCAGGCGCGCATGGATCGGGTGATCGCGTACATCATCAGCCGCGCGAACCTGTCGATGTACGCCTACCGGGACGGCGCCAACCTGATGGCGCTCTCGGTGTACCTGCGGACGGGCGGTCCCAACCAGGACGGCGCCCGCACCGCGCTCAACGCCATCTTCGACCGGCTGCGGGTCAACCAGAGCGCCAACGGCTACTGGTGCTACAACAACGGCGGCTGCGACGACTCGTCGACCACCCAGCTGGTCATGGCGGGCATGGCGGCCACCAAGGGCGTGTACACGGACCCCGTCTTCGGTGATGCGGCCCGGCTGCAGCAGCTCAACACGCTGGTCGCCAACACCGGCAGCGCCTACGCGCGCTTCGGCGTGGCCGGCAACCTGGGCGGCGAGAAGGGCCACGGCTACCGCCGCGGCAACGCCGCCTGCCTGCCCCAGACGGCCTCGGGCCTGTGGGGCCAGATCATCGGCGGCAGCGACCTGAACAACGCCGATGTGCAGCAGTACCTGCGCTGGCTGCGCAACCGCTACAACTACCGGACCCACACCGGCGCCTCCTGCGGCTGGACCCAGACGTACCACTACTACATGTGGTCGTCGGCCAAGGCCTACACCTTCCTGGAGGACTCCGAGGTCGTCCCGGCCGCCGGCAACCTGGGCACCGCCGATCTGGGCACCCTGGCCGCCGGCGACGCCCCCGCGTTCGCCAGCCGCCTGGTGCACCTCGACCCGACGACGGTGCCCCGCGTGAAGTGGGGCAACGAGGGCGCCGGCTACTACAACGACCTGCGCGAGCCGGCCCGCTGGTACTTCGACTACGCCTACACCCTGATGGGCCAGCAGGCCGCCAACGGCCGCTTCAACCCCCCCGCGGGCACCACGAGCTGGAACAACTACTCCTCGCAGTCCTACGCCATCCTGGTGCTGGAGCGGTCCGTCGGCGGCGGCTGCGCGGACACCGACGAGGACGGCGTCTGCGACGCGGACGACAACTGCCCCAACGCCGACAACGCCAACCAGGCCGACCGCGACGAGGACGGCCACGGCGACGTGTGCGACAACTGCCCCGAGGATCCCAACGCGGACCAGGCGGACGTCGACGGCAACGGCATCGGTGACGCCTGCCAGAACCGGCCCCCGGAGGCGAACGTCGATCCCAGCCCGGTCATCGTGGACGAGGGCGAGCAGGGCGTGGCCGACGGCAGCGGCTCGAGCGATCCCGACGGCGATCCGCTCGACTACGCCTGGAGCTGCGAGGACGGCGCCCCCGTCGATCCCGACGGGGCCTTCCTGAACATCGACGCTGCCGGCATCGACGCGCCCCCCGAGGGCATCCGCTTCGACTGCGTGCTGACGGTGACCGATCCCGAGGGGCTCTTCGACGAGCAGCCCTCACCATCGTGATCGTCAACGTCGACTCGGACGAGGACGGCATCGATGACGGCCACGACAACTGCGTCGAGACGCCCAACCCCGATCAGGCGGACCTGGACGGCGACGGCATCGGCGACGCCTGCGACGACGACATCGACGGCGACGGCATCCTCAACGGCGACGACAACTGCGTCCGCACCCCCAACGCCAACCAGGCCGACCTGGACGGCGACGGCATCGGCGACGCCTGCGACGATGACATCGACGGCGATGGCATCCTCAACGGCGACGACAACTGCGTCCGCACCCCCAACGCCAACCAGGCCGACCTGGACCAGGATGGCGCCGGCGATGTCTGCGACGATGACATCGACGGCGATGGCATCCCCAACGGCGGCGACAACTGCGTCCGCACCCCAACCCCGACCAGGCCGACCTGGATGGGGACGGCCAGGGCGATGTCTGCGACGACGACGTCGACGGCGACGGCGTCCCCAACGGCGGCGACAACTGCGTCCGCACCCCCAACGCCAACCAGGCCGACCTGGATCAGGACCAGATCGGCGACGCCTGCGACGACGACATCGACGGCGACGGCGCGTCCCCAACGGCGGCGACAACTGCGTCCGCACCGTCAACCCCGACCAGGCCGACCTGGACGGGGACGGTCAAGGCGATGTCTGTGACGACGACGTGGATGGCGATGGCACCCCCAACGGCGGTGACAACTGCGTCCGCACCCCCAACCCCGACCAGGCCGATCTGGACGACGACCTGATCGGCGACGCCTGCGACGACGACATCGACGGTGACGGCGTGCCCAACGGCGACGACAACTGCGTCCGCATGGTCAACCCCGATCAGGCCAACCTGGACGGCGACGCCCGCGGCGACGCCTGCGACGACGACATCGACGGCGACGGCGTGCCCAACGACGACGACAACTGCGTCCGCACCCCCAACCCGGGCCAGGAAGACCTGGACGGCGATGGCATCGGCGACCGCTGCGACGATGACATCGACGGCGACGGCGTGCCCAACGACGACGACAACTGCGTCCGCACCCCCAACCCGGCCCAGGCCGACCTGGACGACGACGGCATCGGCGACGCCTGTGAGAACGACATCGATGGCGACGGCGTGCCGGACGAAGACGACAACTGCGTCCGCACCCCCAACCCGGAGCAGGAGGACCTGGATCGCGATGGCATCGGCGATGCACCGTGACGATGACATCGACGGCGACGGCGTGCCCAACGACGGCGACAACTGCGTCCGCACCCCCAACGCCGACCAGGCCGACCTGGACGGCGACGGCCAGGGCGACGTCTGCGACGATGACATCGACGGCGATGGCATCGTGAACGACGACGACAACTGCGTCCGCATCCCCAACCCCGACCAGGCCGATGCCGACGGCGACGGCGCCGGCGACGTCTGCGACGATGACGAGGACGGCGACGGCGTCGGCGAGGGCGACAACTGCCCCGATGTGGTCAACCCCGACCAGGCTGATCTGGACGGCGACGGCATCGGCGACGCCTGCGACCTGGACGATGACGGCGACGGCGTCGGCGACAACGAGGACAACTGCCTGATCGTGGCCAACCCCGACCAGCTCGACACCGATGGTGACGGCCAGGGCGACGCCTGCGACGGCGATGACGACAACGACGAGATCCCGACGCCGAGGACAACTGCCCCGTCGACGCCAACGGCGACCAGGCCGATCTGGACGAGGACGGCATCGGCGATGTCTGCGACGACGACCGGGACGGCGACGAGGTCATCAACGACAACGACAACTGCCCCGACCTCGCCAACGCCGACCAGCAGGACACCGACGAGGATGGCCTGGGCGACGCCTGCGACGAGGACGACGACGGCGACGGCATCGCCGACGGCGCCGACAACCGCCCCCTGGCCCCCAACCCCGACCAGGCCGACCTGGACGAGGACGGCGAGGGCGACGCCTGCCGACACCCCGACGACCGCGATGACGACGGCGTGCCCGACGTGATCGACAACTGCCCCGACGTCCCCAACCCCATGCAGGGCGACGCCGATGGCGACGGCATCGGCAACGCCTGCGAGCCCGGACCAGGACGGCGACGGCATCGCGGACGACGACGACAACTGCGTCGAGGTCGCCAACCAGGACCAGGCCGACGCCGACGGCGATGGCATCGGCGACGCCTGCGACGACGATGACGGCGACGACATCGTCGACGTGGAGGACAACTGCCCCGGTGTCGACAACCCCGACCAGCTCGACACCGACGGCGATGGCGTCGGCGACGCCTGCGAGCCCGACCAGGACGGCGACGGCATCCCCGACGACACCGACAACTGCGTGAACAGCCCCAACCCCGACCAGGCCGACTCGGACGGCAACGGCGTCGGCGACGCCTGCGAGACCGGCAACGACGATCGCGACGGCGACGGCGTGCCCAACGCGGACGACAACTGCCCCGACGATCCCAACCCGCAGCAGGCCGACCTGGACGCCGACGGCAGGGCGACGTCTGCGACGAGGATCGCGACGGCGACGGCGTCGAGAACGGCGACGACAACTGCCCCGACGCCGCCAATGCCGACCAGCTCGACAGCGACGGCGACGGCCTCGGCGATGTCTGCGACGAGCCCGGTGATGGCCTCGACGATGGCACGACGACCGGCAGCTCGCCCTTCGATGACTGCTCGACGGCCCCGGGCCGCGCGCCCACCCCGTGGGGTCTGCTGGCCCTGCTGCCGGCCCTGGCGGTCCTCCGTCGGCGCCGCCGCTAGCGGCCCCTCCGGTGCTCGCCGGCGGTCGCCCGGCGAGCACCTTCCAGGCCCCCTTCCTCGCCTGAGGGCCCCCTCGCGGGCCTGACCTCACAAACCGACATAGGTAAGAGTCCCCATTTACAGGGGTTTCCGACACTTCTTGCGCCCAACCCGTGAGTTGGTGTTCAACCCTGGGAGCGTGGCGTCAGCCTGACTGACGTGTGGTTCTGCGGCGCGGAGCGCCGAAAGGAGACTCGATGACCGTCATGAGACGTGATCGGCGTGGGGTGAGGCTCTTGGGCCTCGTCGCACTGCTGGTGGGGCTCGTCAGCCCGGCGGCCGCGCAGGTGACCAACTTCAGCGAGGATGTGGGCCGCTCCATCGACGCCGGCCTCACCTGGCTGGACAACAACGGCGCGTTCAACAACCCGAGCTCCGCGGGCGAGGCGGCTGGCCTCGCGGCCCTGGCGCTGCTGGAGAAGCGCCAGAGCGCCGACCAGAACGCGGAGCCCCTGGGCTACCGCAACGCGTCGACCGCTGACCAGGCCCGCCTGGATCGGGTGATGGCCTACATCATCGGCCGCGCCGGCACGGCGTTCTACGCCTACCGCGACGGCAACTACCTCATGGCCCTGTCGGTGTACCTGCGCACCGGCGGCCCCAACCAGGACGGCGCCCGGGCGGCCATCAACGCCACCTTCGACCGCATCCAGGCCAACCAGAACGCCGCGGCTACTGGTGCTACACAACGGTGGCTGCGACGACTCGTCCACCACCCAGCTCGTGATGGCCGGCCTCGCGGCGGCCCGCGGCGTCTTCAACGATCCGGTCTCCGGTGACGCGGCCCGCCTGGCGCGCCTCAACGAGCTGACCGCGCTGACCGCCTCCGGCTACCGCCAGTTCGGCACCGCCGGCGCCAACGGCATCAACGACGCCAACGAGCGCGGCCACGGCTACAACCGCGGCAACGCCAACTGCCTCCCCCAGACGGCCTCGGGCCTCTGGGGCCAGATCATCGGCGGCGACAACCTGAACAGCGCGGGCGTGCAGCAGTACCTGCGCTGGCTGCGCAACCGCTACAACTACCAGACCCACATCAACGCGAGCTGCGGCTGGACCCAGACCTACCACTACTACCTGTGGTCCTCGGCCAAGGCCTACACCTTCATCGAGGACTCCGGCGTCCAGCCCGACGCGGGCAACCTGACCACCAGCGACCTGGGCATGCTGCCCGCCGGTGACGCCCCGGCCTTCAACGGCCGGCTCATGCGCCTCGACCCGGCCAGCGTCGGCCGCGTCCGCTGGGGCGCCGAGGGCGCGGGCTACTACAACAGCCCCCACGAGCCCTCCCGCTGGTACTTCGACTACGCCTACACCCTCATGAGCCAGCAGGGCGCGGACGGTCGGTTCAACCCGCCCGCCGGCACCGCCGCCTGGAACGTCTACTCGTCGCAGTCCTACGCCCTGCTCGTCCTCGAGCGCTCGGTGGGTGGTGGCTGCAACGACACCGACGAGGACGGCATCTGCGACGTCGACGACAACTGCCCCAACGCCGACAACGCCAACCAGGCCGACCGCGACGAGGACGGCGTGGGCGACGTCTGCGACAACTGCCCCGACGCCGCCAACCCCGACCAGGCCGACGCCGATCGCGATGGCGAGGGCGACGTCTGCGAGAACCGCGCGCCGACCGCCGTCGTGAACCCGAACCCGGTCATCGTCGACGAGCACGGCGACGGCGCGGTCGACGGCAGCGGCTCCTCCGATCCCGAGGGTGACCCCCTCCGCTTCGACTGGGCCTGCGAGGGCAACATCGTCCTGCGCGCCAACGGCCAGGGCCTGATCATCGACGCCTCGGCCATCGACGCGCCCCCCGAGGGCATCCGCATCCCCTGCACCCTCACCGTCACCGATCCCGAGGGCCTCTCCGACACCGAGAACTTCACGATCATCATCGTGAACGTGGACAGCGACGAGGACGGCGTCGACGACGACGACGACAACTGCGTCAACACCCCGAACCCCAACCAGGAGGACCTGGACGGCGACGGCATCGGCGACGTCTGCGACGACGACATCGACGGCGACGGCGTCCCCAACGCCGGCGACAACTGCGTCCGCACCCCCAACCCGGGCCAGGAGAACCTGGACGGCGACGATCAGGGCGACGTCTGCGACGGCGACATCGACGGCGACGGCATCCCCAACGACGGCGACAACTGCGTCCGCACCCCCAACGCCGACCAGGCCGACCTGGACCGCGACGGCCAGGGCGACGTCTGTGACGGCGACGTCGACGGCGATGGCATCCCCAACGACGGCGACAACTGCGTCCGCACCCCCAACGCCGACCAGGCCGACCTGGATCGCGACCAGCAGGGCGATGCCTGCGACGGCGACATCGACGGCGACGGCGTCCCCAACGAGGGCGACAACTGCGTCCGCACCCCCAACGCCGACCAGGCCGACCTGGACGGCGACGGCCAGGGCGATGTCTGCGACGGCGACATCGACGGTGACGGCATCCCCAACGAGGAGGACAACTGCGTCCGTACCCCGAACGAGGATCAGGCCGACTCTGACGGCGACGGCGCCGGTGACGTCTGCGACGCGGACGAGGACGGCGACGGCGTGGGCGAGGGCGACAACTGCCCGAACGTGGCCAACCCCGACCAGGCCGACACCGACGGCGATGGCATCGGCGACGCCTGCGACGACGATGACGACGGCGATGGCATCGGCGACGGCGATGACAACTGCGCCGATGTCGCCAACGCCGATCAGCTGGACACCGATGGCGATGGCCAGGGTGATGCCTGCGACGGCGACGACGACAACGACGAGATCCCCGACGGCATGGACAACTGCCCGGTGGACGTGAACGCCGACCAGGCCGACCTGGACGAGGACGGCATCGGCGACATCTGCGACGACGACCGCGACGGCGACGACGTGGACAACGAGACCGACAACTGCCCCGACGACGCCAACGCCGACCAGCAGGACACCGACGAGGACGAGCTCGGCGACGCCTGCGATGAGGACGACGACGGCGACGGCATCGCCGACGGCGAGGACAACTGCCCCCTGGCCCCCAACGCCAGCCAGGAGGACATCGACGGCGACGGCATCGGCGACGCCTGCGACACCCCGAACGATCGCGACGGCGACGGTGTGGTGGACGAGCGGGACAACTGCCCCGACGACGCCAACCCCAACCAGACCGACGCGGACGGCGACGGCATCGGCGACGCCTGCGAGCCCGACGGTGACGGCGATGGCATCGCGGACGACACCGACAACTGCCCCGAGGTCGCCAACGCCGACCAGGCCGACGCCGACGGCGACGGCATCGGCGACGCCTGCGACGACGAGGACGGCGATGACATCGTCGACGGCGAGGACAACTGCCCCGACGTGGACAACCCCGACCAGGCCGACTCCGATGGCGATGGCATCGGCGACGCCTGCGAGCCCGACGCGGACGACGATGGCATCCCCGATGACAGCGACAACTGCGTGAACACGCCCAACCCCGACCAGACCGACTCGGACGGCAACGGCGTCGGCGACGCCTGCGAGACCGGCAACGACGATCGCGACGGCGACGGCGTGCCCAACGCGGACGACAACTGCCCCGACGATCCCAACCCGCAGCAGGCGGATCTGGACGGCGACGGCAAGGGCGACGTCTGCGACGAGGACCGCGATGGCGACGGCGTCGAGAATGGCGACGACAACTGCGCGGATGTCGCCAACGCGGACCAGCTGGACAGCGACGGCGACGGCCTCGGCGATGCCTGCGACGGCGACACGGTCGAGCCCGGTGATGACACCACCACCGGCAGCTCGCCCTTCGACGACTGCTCCACCGCCCCGGTCAGAGCCCGGCCCCCTACGGCCTGCTGCTCCTGATCCCGGGCCTGGCGCTCCTGCGCCGCCGCCGCCGCTAGGCCGGCCGCGCCGCGGCGCCTCGCGCGCCGCGGCCCCTCCTCGACCCGCCCTCCACCGCCGACGCGGCCCAGCCATGCCGCGGGCGCCTGCGTCCAGCGCCCAGGCCGCCGATCCGGCCGGCCGGTTGAGTCCCCCGGTGGGATTCCATAGACTCCCGGCAACCAGCCTGGAGCAGGACATGCGGACATGGATCGCGCTGGCCCTCGCGCTGTGGGGGTGCGAGGGCGGGACCGCCGCGCCTCCGACGGACGCGGCCGAGCAGCCCGACGCCCCGCGCGTCGAGGACGGGGGGCCGGTGGACCGCGGGCCACCAGACGCCGACGCCCCGCGAGGCGAGGTCACCATCGAGGCCCCCGGCGCCCTCATCGCCGGTGAACGCCATGGCTTCCGCCTGCTCCTTCAGCGGCCCGACGGCACCACCGAGGACGCCACCGCCGAGGCCGCCTGGATCTCCGACAACTCTGATATCGTTAACTTTTCTGGCATGGCCGGGGACGCGGCGCTCCCCCATGGCGGGACCACCACCGTGCGGGCCGACCTCCGCGGCCAGCTCGCCGAGCTGCCGGTGACGGTCACCTGCCCCTACCCGCGGTTCTCGGCCAACATCCGCTTCCGGGACGTCCTGGCGCCGGTGCAATGGGCCACCGCCTATCGCGAGGATGGCACCCAGGCGCCCTTCGACTTCCGCGCCGCGAGCTGCGCCGCCGAGTACAAGGACGTCACCGCCTTCCTGCTCGTCGCCAACGCCGAGTGGTGTGGCCCCTGCATCCGCGAGATCACCCGCGTCAGCCGCCGGGCCCAGACCCTGCGCGCGGCCGGCGGTCTGCTGATCTACATCGTCATCCAGAACCTGGACTACGGCCTGGCGACCGGCGAGGCAGCCTTTCGCCACATCAACCGCCTCATCGGCGACGAGAGCCCCGCCGTCATCGTGGGCGGCGCCGACGCGATGCCCCGCGGCGTCTTCGACAACGCCTCGATCATCGGGACCTTTCCGACGTCTTTCGTGGTCCGCAAGCGGGACATGGTGGTCATCGCCGACTCCCGCGAGTCCGGCGAGCTCGACCGCTACTTCTCCTCGATGCTGGCCGATCTGGACGCCGACTGGTCGAACCCCGAGGCCGTCGCGGGGCTGCCGTTCGACAACCAGTGCGAGCCGGGCGAGGAGGAGGCCGGCGAGCCCAACGACCTGCCCGAGCAGGCCACCCCGCTCCCCTTCGGCACCCACCGGGGCGGCATCTGCAACCGCGAGCCCGACTACTACCGCATCGAGGCAGCCGGCGACTGGACCCTGCAGCTCGCCTATGACACCCGCGAGGCCGATCTGGCCATGGCCCCGTGGGACGACGCCGCCGGCCAGATCCAGGAGATCGACGGCGTCCGGGTCGTCGCCCACGAGGGAGGCGGCCTGGAGACGCTCACGGGCACCGGCCCGGCGACCATCCTGGTCGGCTTCTACGAGGAGAGCTCCGGCGACTACACCCTCACCCTCGAGCCCCGCTAGCGGGCGCCGACCTGCACCGCGATGACCCGGCCCGGCGCCTCGCCGCGACGCCAGCGGTCGAGCCACTCCGCCGCCGTCCCCCCGCCCGGGGTCGCGAGGGTGACCAGCCGGGTGGGGCCCGGCGCCAGGCGGGGGCCCGGCTCGCCGACCTGCTGCCACCCCTCCTTGCCGCCCACCGCCACCGGCGGCGCGTCCCCGGACGCAGGCAGGAACCAGACCGGCCCATCGTCCGCCGCCAGCGCCACCGCCACCACGCCGACGGGCCTGAGCAAGGTGTGCCGCACCCGGACGCCCAGGCGATCGGCGCCGCGGACCTCCGCCCCCGCGTCCAGCAGCGCGTCGGCCTCCGCCGGTGCGAAGCCGACCTCGACGCGCCGGGCGAGCTCTTCCAGCGGGGGCACCCGCTGCCGCGCCACGATGAACGCCCAGCCCGCCGCCACGAAGGCAGCCCCGCCCACCCACAAGGCCACCCGCCGCGAGAACGGGTGCAGCGTCGAGCGGGCCACCATCAGCGAGCCAGGCGGTCCAGGGCCCGCGCCACCCGGTCGACTGGATCGGCCACGGCTCCCACATGGTTCCAGGGCTGGGGAAACACGATGGCCTGCCCCCCCGCCGCCTTGAACCGCGACACGAAGCGCTCGTTGTCGTCGATGAGCACGACGCCCGGCCGGGCCAGCAGCTCCTTGCGCGGCGTGAGCACGAAGTCCCGCATCCGCGGGTGCACGTGCTGGTACAGCCAGGCCATCTTCCCCGCCGCCGACGCGGGGCTGCGCGACGGCGACGAGCAGATGTGCCAGGGCAGCCCCGTGCGCTCCAGCCAGCCCAGGAGCCGAGAGAACCAGGGGTACGGGGCCAGCCCCTCCCAGAAGGCCTGACCCTCCGCGTCGATCCGGCGCCAGAACACGTCGAGCGTCATGCCCAGCACGGCGTCGACGTGCGCCTCTCCGCGCGGCCAACCCTTGAGAACTGCTACAGAATCTCGTCCGTGGACGCGGCACGCTCCGCCGATGAAGTCGGCCAGCACCCCGTCCATGTCCACCAGCAAGGTGTCGGTCAAAACAGCCCCCCGGCCAGCGGCACCATCAGCGCCCGGCTCGACACCTCGGGGGCCTCGCCGTCGTCCCAGTCCCGCGTCAGGTACCACGCCGTCGCAATGCCCGCGGGGATGCCGACGGCCACCGCCCCCAGGTACCACGACTGCAGGTCGTCCTCGGGCCCCCAGAGCATGAACAGCGCCGCCGGCCCCGCCAGACCGCCCGCCAGCGCCCCC
This sequence comes from bacterium, assembly GCA_041389985.1. Classification (GTDB taxonomy): domain Bacteria; phylum Myxococcota_A; class Bradymonadia; order UBA7976; family UBA1532; genus JACKDP01. The sequence continues at coordinate 71,526 of JAWKQS010000030.1, read as the reverse complement.
AGATCCAGCAAGCGGGCCCGGCTGTCCGAAATGACCACCCGGCCCGCGATCCAGGCGCCGGCCAGCAACCCGGCGTCGGCCGCCAGGGCCGGCCACGTCAGGTAGGTCCCCTCGCGCTCCACGTGCAGCGCCCCCAGCACCACCGCCGTCTCGGCGCCGCTCCAGGTCGCGACGGTGTTCATCAGCCCCACCTGGCCGGGCGTCCGATCCACGTTGGCCGCCAGCAGAATGCCGAGCGCCTGGCCCGACCACCCCGACGCCAGGCTCGCCCAGATGGCATCCTCGCCATCGCCGCCGTAGCCGCCGGTGAGCATCGTGCCGTTGAGCAGCGCCCAGATCAGGCTGCTGTTGACGATGCGGGCCTGGGCCTCGTTGACGCCGTACTTCTCCGTCACCCACCAGCCCGTCCCGAGGGTGAGCCCGGTGGTCAGCAGGGTGATCCCGGCGCCCGCCACCACCCCGGCGTCGTGGTTGGGCAAGAGGTCGTGCTCGTCGAGCAGCCAGCTCACGGCGATGCCCTCGTAGAAGCCGAAGGCCGTCGTGAAGATGAGCGCCTCGGCCCGGCCCGCCTTCGAGGGCGCCGCGGCCGCGGGGGTGGCCAGGCAGAGCAGCAGCGCCAGCGCCCTCACCATGTGCCGGCCCAGAGCGGCAGCGTCACCGCCGGCTTGCGCGCGCTGCGGCGCTTCGGCGTCGCCGCCCGATCCGCCTCGCCGTCCCCGAAGCCCGCCGCCGCCACCGCGATCCAGGCCCCGCCGGCCATGCCCAGCAGCGTCATGCCGGTGGCCACCTCCTCGGTGTCCGTCCCCACGCCCACCATCACCCCCAGCAGCCCGCCACCCAGCCCGCCCGCCAGCAGGCCCGCGTCCAGGTACAGCACCTGCTCGCGGGACGGATCGTACAGGTGGGCCAGGCCGACGCCTGCTCCCAGCCCCAGCAGGTTCAGCACCAGCAGATCCCGCGGCAGGTGCTCCCCCGAGCCCAGGTGGAACGTGAACCCGAAGAGCAGCCCGGCCGGCATGGCCCACAGCCCCCCCGAGTTGACCAGGGACACATGCCCCGGGCTCGGATCGAAGCCCTGGTGGGCGGCGAGCAACGCCCCCCCCGCCGCCACCGCCGTCACCCCGAACGTGAGCCAGATCGTCTCCTCACCGAAGGCGTCCAGCTCCCCCACCAGGAGCAGCCAGTCGAGCGCCGACCAGAAGCCCACGCTCTCGGTCAGCCGCACCTGCGCCAGGGAAAGATCCAGTGAATCCACGAGCTTGAGGCCGCCGAAGAGCCCCCCGGCGGTGGTCGCCGCCGACACCCAGGCCGCCGGCCGCGGCGAGAGATCCAGCTCGACGCTGGACCAGATACCCAGGGCGAGGCCGTAGAAGGCCCCCGCCGAGGCCAGCTCGACCTCCGGCGTCCGGGCGTCCTCGGCCCGGGCCGCGCTGGCGAGCGCCAGCGTGCCGGCCAGGGCGACGGCGGCGGGCTTCAACCGGGGAACGCGTCCACGAGGTCGCGGACCTCGTCGTCGGAGAGCACGCGGCTGCGCTGCTTCGCCGCTGCCAGAATGAAGTCGGCCAGCCCCGGGGCCGCCGGCACGCGGTGCTGCTCCAGCCACCAGATCACGTTGGACAGCCCGCTCTGGTGGCCCACCTCGATCTGCTGGCGCTTGCCGAAGAGCCCCGCCGGTACGCCGCTGTAGATGCGATCGGCCAGCCAGTCATCGCCCTTGCGCTGGGCCTTGACGATGGCGGCCGCATGCACGCCGGTGGCGGTGCGGAAGGCGTCCTTGCCCAGCAGCGGGTAGCTGCGCGGGATGGGCGTGTGGGTCGCCTCGGCCACCGTGTTGCACCACAGCACGAGCTTCGACAGGTCGTTGTCGATCTCGCCCATGAGCTTCAGGTTCAGCAGCACCTGATCCAGGGCCGCGTTGCCGACGCGCTCGCCGATGCCGAGGGCCGTCCCGTGGACACGATCGGCGCCGTACTCCACGGCGTAGATGGTGTTGCAGACCCCCAGCCCACGGTCATCGTGGCCGTGCCAGTCGATCTTCACATCCGTGCCAGTGCCGTCGATGAGGTTGCGCGTCCACTGGATGAGGTTGCGCACCCCATCGGGCGTCGCGTGGCCCACCGTGTCGCAGAGCGTGAGCCGCTCGATGCCCCTGTCGATGGCACTCAGGAAGATGGGCTGCAGCGTCGAGGGATGGCTGCGGATGGTGTCCTCGGTCACGAAGTTGACCGGCAGCCCCTCCTTCACCGCGAACTCGATGGCCTCCCCCGAGAACTTCAGCAGCCGCTCCAGGTTCCAGTCCTCGGCGTACTGCCGGATGAAGCTGGTCCCGATGAAGGCCAGCACCTCGAGCCGCTGCCCCGTCCGCTGGCTGATCTCGGCGATGGGCCGGATGTCGTTGATGTGCGTACGAGCCGCACACCCCAATGAAATCGAGAGCTTGCAGGCCTGGGCGTGCCGCACGATGGCGGTCACGTCCTCGACGGCCCGCGGCCCCGCCCCGGGCAGCCCGATGTCGGCGCTGTGCACCCCCAGGGCATCGGTCAGCTCGATGATGCGCTTCTTGTCCTCGATGGACGGATCCACGATGGACGGCCCCTGGATGCCGTCGCGCAGCGTCTCGTCGTGGAACTGGAAGACCGGCCGCGGCGACAGCTTCGTCCGCCGGCGCCGCGCGTTCCAGTCGAAGAGCAGGTCGTGGTCGTCCACCCCGTTCACAGCGCCTCCACCACGATGGCGATGCCCTGGCCGCCGCCGATGCAGGCGCTGCCCAGGCCGTAGCGGCCCCCGCGGCGCCGCAGCTCATAGAGGACGTGGGCCATGATGCGCGCCCCGCTGGCCCCGAGGGGGTGGCCGAGGGCGATGGCGCCGCCGTTCACGTTCGTCTTCTCGCGGGGCAGCTCCAGCGCCTTCTCGACGGCCAGGTACTGGGGCGCGAACGCCTCGTTCACCTCGATGACGTCCAGATCGCCGATGCCCAGGCCCGCCCGCTCCAGGGCGATCCGGGTCGCCGGCACGGGGCCGATGCCCATGATGCTCGGATCGCAGCCGCTCACGCCCCACTGCACCAGCCGACCGATGGGAGTCAGGCCGCGGGTCGCTGCGAAGTCCATGGTGCTCATGACCAGGGCGGCCGCGCCGTCGCAGATGCCGCTGGCGTTGCCGGCCGTGACGGTGCCGTCCTTCTTGAACACCGGCTTGAGCCCCGCGAGGCCCTCGGCCGTCGCCGTGCGGGGGTGCTCGTCGCGGTCGAAGACCGTCACGCCCTTGCGGCTCTTGAGCTCGATGGGCGCGATCTCGTCGGCGAAGCGCCCCGCCTCCTGGGCCTCTGCCCACGCCTGCTGGCTGCGCAGGGCGTACGCGTCACAGTCCTCGCGGCTGATGCTGTACTTCTCGGCCAGGTTCTCGGCCGTCATGGCCATGGGCAGGCCGGTGAAGGAGTCGGTCAGGCACTCCCAGAGGGTGTCCTCCAGCTTGGGCGAGGCACCGAAGCGGAAGCCCGAGCGCCCGCCGCGCACCACATGGGGCGCCTGGGTCATGGACTCGGTGCCACCCACCAGCACGGCGTCGGCGTCCCCCACCAGGATCTCGCGGGCCCCGGCGGTGATGGCCTCGAAGCCCGAGCCGCACAGCCGGTTCACGGTCACGGCCGGCACCCGCTGGGGCAGCCCGGCCCGCAGGCCCACGTGGCGCGCCAGGTAGATGGCGTCCGCCGACGTCTGCAGGACGTTGCCGAAGACGACGTGATCGATGGCCTCGGGCTCAACGCCGCTCTGGGCGAGGGCCGCCTGGGCGGCGTGCACCCCCAGGTCGGTGGCGGAGAAGCCCGAGAGGGCCCCGCTGAAAGTGCCAAACGCGGTGCGCTTCGCGGCGAGGAAGACGATATCCTGGGCGAGGGGCTTCTTGCTCACGGGCTTGCTCCATCCGGCTCGGGCCCCGGGGGGCTCGGGTTCGACGCGAGCAGTCTAGCGGGCTCGGGCCGCCCACGAAACACACGCGAGCAGGACGCCATGACCGACGCCGCCTGGTACCGAGACCTCATCGCCCACCGCATCGCCGGCCGGCCCTGGATCTGCGCCACGGACGTGGTCGTCACCGCCGCCACGGCCGCCACCCAGCTCCTGGAGCTCGGGGCGTCGCGGGTGCTGGCCATCGGCGGGAGCCGCGGCACCGGCGCCCTCCCCGATCCCGAGGTCGTCCCCCAGATCGAGCTGGGCACCACGGCCCCCGACATGATGAGCGCCATCCGCGCCGCCGAGGCGGCCCTCGCCGCCGTCCCGCCCGAGGTGCAAGCCCGCATCGACGCCTTCGATCCGGCGGGCGAGGCGCGGGTGATCACCGCCCTCTTCTCGAGCGGCGCCCCGGTGGGCGGCCGCGCGGTCTACGGCGCCCGGCCGGCGGCGTGGCAGGCCCTCGAGGACAAGACCGTCATCGACGACTTCTGGGACGCGGCCGGCGTGCGCCGCGCCCCCTGCGCGGTGGTCACCCCGGCCGACCTGCCCCGCGCGGCGGCCGCCCTCGACCGGGGCGCCGGCACGGTGTGGTCCGGTGACTCCCGGGAGGGCTTCAACGGCGGCGCCTCCTACCTGCGCTGGGTGCGAGACGACGCGCAAGCCGCTGACGCGAAAGCCTTTTTCGCAGACCACTGCGACCGGGTGCGGCTGATGCCGTTCCTGGAGGGGGTGCCGTGCAGCATCCATGGCATCGCCCTGCCCGGCCACATCGTGGCCCTGCGGCCCTGCGAGATGGTGGTCTTCCGGGTGCCGGGCCAGGCCACCTTCGCCTACGCCGCCGCGGCGACGTTCTGGGATCCACCCGCCGAGCACCGCGACGCCATGCGCGCCATCGCCCGGCGCGTCGGCGCCCACCTCCAGGCCACCGTCGCCTACCGCGGCGCGTTCACGGTGGATGGCGTCCTCACCCGCGACGGCTTCCTGCCCACCGAGCTCAACCCCCGCTACGGAGCCGGCCTCGGGGTCATGGCCGCCGGCATGCCCGACCTGCCCCTGTACCTGCTGCACCTGGCCATCGCGGAGGGCGAGCCGGTCGACTTCCGTCCGCATGACCTGGAGGCCCTGCTCCTCGACGTCGCCGACCGCGAGCGCCGGGGCATGGGCCACCGGCTCGTGAAGCGCCCCATCACCGATCAGCGCGCGGTCGAGGTCACCCGCGGCGCCGACGGCTGGCGACCCGTGGCCGAGGGCGAGCCCGCCCAGGCGCGGCTCTCCCTGGGACCCAGCCCGGTCGGCGGCTTCCTGCGGGCCGTCCTCGACCCCAGCACACCCCCGTCGGCCCCCGCGGCGCCCCGCATCGCCGAGCTGCTGACCTGGGCCAGCGACCACTGGGATCTGGATGTTGGCCCCCTGGAGGCCGCCGTGGACGTCACCCGGGGCTGACGGACGCGCGCACCCAGGCCACCAGCGCCGCCCGAGGCAGGTCCGCCACGGACCGCACCTTGACGTGCCGCATCGTCTTGCCCGTCCCCTCGAGCAGCCCGTCCGGATCGGCGAGGCCGGCGCCCTGGGGTACCCCACGTTCACCCAGCCTCGCTGCGGCGCCACGTAGCAGACGCCGACCTTCCCCACCTGGGCCCACGGCAGCCGCCACGCCAGGCGCCACTCCGCACCGGGCGCGGCCTCGGCCACCGCCTCCACCACCGCCTCCAGGATGGCCCGCCGCTCGGGCGTCAGCCGGGCCACGAACGCCTCCAGCGACTCCCCGGGGCGGGCCTTGGTGCCATCATCCGCCATCGTTCCCTCCGCCTGCGAGGCCGTCAGGCCCGGATGATGGCCCCGGACCGAGCGGCCTCGCAACCGCCCGGCGGCTAGCTGATGCTCACCCGCATCACCTTCTCCACCTTCGCGCCCACCGAGAGGAAGACCCGGATGACCAGGAAGGCCGAGCCGAAGCCGCTGATCACGATGCCGCCCGCCTGGGCCGCGTTGGCTCCCAGCTTCAAGGCCCCGCTCGGCGCCGCCGACGCCATGATCCCGGCGTCCTTCACGAGGTTGCCGCCGCAGGTGCACAGGTCCTGGAAGTACTTGAAGATGTCCTCGGTGACCGTCAGGCCACCGCCTCCGTCCTCCAGGTGGGTGCTGTCGATGATGTCACCCGCCAGCAGGCAGATGCTCTGGGCGACGCACATCACCGCATCCCCGCCGGCCGTGGCGAGCTTCCTGGTTGCGCCGGGACCCGGCACCTTCTTCAGCAAGACACCCCAGGCGGTTCGGGCGGCAGCGAGCCCCCAGTTCCCGCCGGCCAGCCAGTCTGCCCAGGCGCTCTGGTGCTTCGGAATCGGCACGGTGAACATGAGTGAGCCCACGCTGCACGCCAGCTGGATCTTCTCCAGGAAGCCGATGTTCTTCTTCAGGGCGTCCTTCCCGCTGGCCGAAAGCGGCGTCGCCTCGTCGTAGAAGCCGTCGACCGCGAGCTGCTTGTCAAGGGTGACGTACGCCAGGATGTTGCCGATCGGCACCAGAATGGCGGGAACCAGGGCGCCCAGGTGGGTGTAGAGCGAGACCAGCGTGTCCCAGGTGCTGTCATCGTCCCCATCGGTGTCGTCGGTGGTGACGGCCATGAACATCGTCGTCTGGGGCAGCGTGGGCCGAGGACCGAGCATCTGGGCAAAGATCTTCGGATCCATGAAGGGCTCGATCCCATTGGGGAAGGGCGACTGGCCGGTGCCTGCCTTGTAGAGGATGGTCGCGGGGATGGCCACGATGAGCGAGACCACGTTGACGATGGAGAGGTCCTCCTCCTGGCCCAGCAGCTTCGTGACGAAGCGGTAGAGGCTGGAGAAGAACGGGATCTCCAGGGTCTCGGTGATCAGCGCTCCGATGTCCTTCAGGACATCGATGGTGAACTCCACGCAGCCAGCCAGGATGTTGGCCACCGCATCCAGGAAGGTGTCGGCGACGTCCGTCAGGATGGTCAGAAACTCCGCCATGGTCGGGCTGCCCTTGAAGAGCGCGCCGATGTCATCGAAGAGCTGCTCGAAGTCATCCTTCAGGCCGTCGAGCGTGGGCACCAAGACGTCGTTGAAGAAGTCCATGATGGGTCCGCTCGGGCCGGAGTCATCCGTGCTCGGCGCGGTGGTGGTGCCCTCCGTCACGCCGCCGTGCTGCACCTGGTACAGCGTCCAGTTGGCCGTCGTCGTGCTCATGCTGGCCGAAGAGCTCGAGGCCGCCGCCGCCTGCTGGCTCTGCAGGGTCGTGTTCGCCACGTCATCGGGCAGCACAACGCTGTGGATCTCCTTCTTCAGCTGCTCGAAGAAGGCGTAGATGTCGTCCTCGATGAGCTTGGCCCCGGCGTCGAGGCGACCGAGCACCTCGGTGACCCCGCTGGTGATGAAGTTGGCCAGCACCAGGTGGGCGTCCCACATGTCCTGCCAGTCGAACAGGAAGCCGAGCCACTTGATGACATCCTCGATGACCGCCGCCACCTTCTGGAGGATGAACGCGATGGCCTTGAACACATCCTCCAGGGTCTGGATGACGATCTGGATGGTCTTCCCCACCAGCTCGACGACGAAGGTCAGGGCCGACTCCACGACGTCGACCGTGACGGCCACCACCTCCTCGATGACGCTCGTGGCGAACTGCCAGAGGTCGCCCGCCAGGTTCGTCACCCCGTCCCACACCTCGCCCACGACGTTGAGCTGGAGCGTCTTGGGGGCGCCGAACTCCATGCGCCAGGCCTGGTGATTCGCCGGCACCCGGATCTTCGGCGAGGCGACGGCGAGCTGGGCCGTCGGCGCGCTGGCCTGGTAGACGATGGTCGACCCCTGGGGGGCCGGATCGGGCTGGTAGCTCGTCAGCTTCGAGATGGCCTCGGCCACCTGATCCTTCGTCACCCCGGCCGGCAGCTTCGCGAGCACGTAGTCGGGGATGTCCGCCCCCGACTGGACCTGCTGGAGGCGGCTGTAGACCTTGTAGGCCGGCTCGACCACGAGCGCCCCGTCGAAGTCGCCCGGGTTCGCCGCGGTCAGGACGAACCGCGGGGTCGCCAGATCCGCGACCGGGTTGATGAGCGTCAGGGTGCCCAGCAGGTCGGTCGTCACCGTCACGGGCGCGTCGACGTCCAGCAAGTGCGCGACACCATTGATGATCACGCGCGTCCAACCCGACGCCTGGACGCTCACGGCCAGCCCCGGCCGCGGCTGGGCCTTCTGATCCGTGAAGGTCAGGGTGGTGCTGTAGCAGTTGAAGGCCGACGTCTCGCCCGACGACTGCAGCGGGATGGAGTCGCGCTGCCACAGGGAGCTCTGCGGATCCTGCCACATCCAGATGATCGCCGGGTTGCTCAGGACGTCGGTCTTCACGAAGACGAGCTGGTTGGCCTGCTTCGACTGCGACCGGATGGGCGCCACCTCGGCCACCCCCGCCTCGAAGAGCACGGGCTTGCTGTAGCCGCCCGGATCCGACGGGCTGCTGTGGAAATAGACGAGGTTCTCGCCCGACAGCGCCCAGATGGCCGTCGTGCCAGCGGAGGTACCATCCTGCCGCACGATCAGGCCGCCCTCTGCGATGGCGGGCACCTCATCGCTGCCGGCGATGCAGACCCCCTGGGCCTCGCTGCCCTGCTGGTCGGGCGAGAAGTGGTAGATGCCGCCCGAGCCCCCCACATACAGATCGGTCGTGGTCGCGCCCGCCGCGGCCGTCGTCTCCAGGCACGTCGCGCCGGCGGGCGCCGACAGCTCCCGCACGAAGGTGTTGCCCGTCGAGTTCGGCAGCGTCTTGAAGACCAGGATGCTCTCGCCGAGGGTGTTGTCATACAGCATGTACAGCCCTACCCCGAGGCTGCCGATGACCCCCATGGCGTAGTCATGGATCTCGGCGCTGTCCGTCGGCGTGGGGAACGGCACCGCCGACCAGGAGATCCCGGCCGTCACATGCGGCTGGAGCAGGTAGTCATTGGGCGCGCCGGGCGTGCCGCCCTGGTAGCCCACCGCCACCAGGGGGATGTTGTACCCGCCGCTCGCGTCGACCGGGCCGACATAGAGCGAGTCCAGGGTGGCGGACGGCAGCGGGTTGCCCGCCGACACCCAGTACTGCGAGAGCTGCGTCCAGTCGGTCTGGGTGGGATCGCAGGACAGCGGACCCGCGATGACGACCGTGGGGGTCCCGCCGCCCGCTGGCGTGGCTGCGACCACCAGGGTGATGTCACCGCTGGGTACCTGGCCCACGGCGAACTTCGTCGGGGTACCCCAGCGGGACACCGAGTCGGTCAGGTCGAGCTGGGTCCAGCCCGTCGGCCCCCCGGGATCGGCCAGCAGCAGGTAGAACCGCTGATCGCTGCCGATGGAGAAGACCAGCGGGTTGCCGGCGCTGTCCTGCACCGCCGCCAGGGTATGGTTGGCGGCCACGGGCAGGGCCGCCTGGTAGGACTGCATGATCTCGGCGTCCGCCGAGACGGTGAGCGTGGTGATGCCGTCGATCCGCGTCGGCAAGGATGCGCTATCCATGATTCCCTCTTGAATTCAGGTGGTTGAGCTGACTTGAAGCCGCCAGGTCAGACGCGGTAGGTCACGTCCATGGTCAGGTTGAGCGCCCCGTCGAAGCGAGGATCGTTGAGCAGGAACACGTCACCGGTCGGCGAGATGAAGTTGGTCGACATCCCGCCGGTGAGGTTGGTGTTCATGCTCGCCACCTTGTTGTTGAGGCTCGCGGCGAGGGCCTGGGCATCTTTGTCCAGGGCGTCGTTCATGGGATCGAAGTAGCCGAACGTCAGCACGTTCAGGATGCTGGAGATGTCATTGGTGATCGTGCCCCCGAGGTTCTGGTCGTTGTAGGGCCCGGCCGTCGAGGTGGTCATGGGTGCGCTCGAGAAGACGAGCTGGTTGTTCTTGTCCACCGAGAGCGTGATGGTCTGGGAGAACGACACCGTGCACCACTGCCACCACCGAAACGGGATCTCCTGCCCGATCACCACCAGGTCGATCTCGATGTCCTGCCGCTGGTAGCACGACCCGGTCACCGTGATCATCGGACCGCTGACCGTGATGGTGCACGACGTCGACGTGTCCATGGTCACCTTCTGGCGGATGCCTTCTCCCGCCCACGTGTCATCCTCGTTGACCTCGACGATGCCGTTCTGGCTCACCGTCCCCTGGAGGGTCGTCGTGGTGCCGCTCGTGGTCGTCGACCAGCCGTTGTGGATGCCCATCGCATCCTGGATGGGCTGGAAGACGAACGGCGTGAAGAGCGTGTCCTCGGAGAAGATGACCGCGCCTGAGTAGCCCTGGGTGGTGACGAGGGTGCTGGTGATGTACATCGCGGAGCCGTCGCCGGTGCGGGGCACCCGCGCCTCCGGGTCAGTCCCGCCCAGGATCTGGTAGTTCAGGGTGCTCAGCCCATCGGTCGTGGGGTTCGCCGAGGTGCCGAAGCCGATGTAGGTCGGCACCAGGCTCGGTGGGGCGCCGGGGTTCGACAGGGCGGGATTCGTCGACTGGGCGCTGATCCCGAGAATGTAGGGCGTCGCGCCCTCCGTGTTCTGGCCGTTGACCCCGAAGGCGTACTGGAGGGCCGTGCTGAAGTTGCTGGAGAAGTCCTGGTTGTCCTTCACCAGGTCGTCGAGGCTCTCGGAGAGGTACTGGCAGGGCTCGACGAGGATGAGATCCACCGTGGTGGAGCCGGCCACCGGTACGAGGCTCCACTGCGTGAAGTCCACCGTGTCGAAGTCGAGGAAGAGCTGCTGGAGCGTAAAGACCGACGACGTGAATCCGGCGTCGTTGATGGTGGCCGAGACGGCGGGATCGAGAACCCCGTCGTCCACCATGCCCTGCACCTCGTCGGGAGTGGTGGGCAGCATGGAGAGCATGACCTTGAAGCTCACCTGCAATCCCTCCAGGTTGACCAGCCCATGCACCCCCTCGGAGAGGAAGTACAAGACCGGCACGAGGGACCACGACGTCGTGCTGCCGATCTTGCTGCCGCGCAGCCAGTAGTAGACGGGCTGCGCCGCCAGGGTGGTGCCGTCGTTGGCGGTCAGGTTCTCCTGCACCATGACGTAGCCGTCGCTGCCCGTACCGCCGGAGGGATACACGATCCTGGAGGGATCGATGCCGAGGCGATCCAGGTCGGCCTGGGCCAGCGCCCGAGTCTCGAAGGTCACCTGGAAGAAGACGTGATCGTGGCTGTCCGGGGCGTTGGGGTCATGGAGCTGGACGGTCGGCGCCGCCACATAGCCCCGCAGGTACGACGACAGGAACTCGCTCCCCCCACCCGCTCGACAGCCCGTTGGCCGCGATCCACGTGCTGATCGTTGGCTCGGACGAGGTCGCCATGCGGTTGAACTGAGAATTGATCTCGTCCTGCGTGATGGCCAGTGCCATGTCGTAACCAGCGAGAATATCCGCCATCGTTCCGTCCCCTTGCGTGTGTGGGCGCAGGCGGTCGCCGCCGTGGCCCGCCTGGTTCCCGCGATGGCCCATGAGCAACCCATATGCCATGCCTCGGCGACAGCGCATGCCGCCGAACCGGGCCGCCTCACGGCGCAGGGGTCTGGCTCAACGGGTGGTCGTGTGCCTGGCGTGTGCCACCCGGTGCCACGTCCCGACCGCTGCGCTTGCGTCGCCCCTGGCCCCTGGTCGACGATCGGCCGATGAAGTACGCCACGCTCCTCGCGCTCCTCGCGCTCCTCGCCTGCGACGACGCCTCCGACCCCGCCGTGTCCCCGCCGGGCCGGGACGCAGGAGAGGCCACCGTCTGCCGCCTCAACAGCGACTGCCCGCCGGGCCTGTACTGCAAGGAGCGCGAGTGCGCGTTCGACTGTCGGGTCAGCCGGGACTGCGCCGATGGGGAGATCTGCGAGAGCGGCGAGTGCGTTCGCCCGCCCTGCAGCCGATGACGCGTGCAACCCGCCCTCGACCATCTGTGAAGCCGGCCGCTGCGTGGCCGGCTGTGGGGACGGGGCTGCGAGCAGGGCCAGCAGTGCAGCCCCACCTCCGGGCGCTGCGCCCTGGCCGACTGTCGCACCGACGGCTGCCCGGAAGGGCCGACTGCGACCGGACCACCGGTGCCTGCCTTCCCCGGTGCGAGCCGGCGTGCCCGCGGGGCAGCAGTGCGAGGCCGGCCAGTGTACGGGCGCGAGCTGCCTGATCGACGGCTGCGGGGCCGGCGAAGCCTGCGATCCCGAGACGGGTCGGTGCCTCCCCGAGGGCTTCGACTGCCGCACCGACGGCTGCCCCGACCACCAGGACTGCAACACCGTGAGCGGCCGGTGCGTCGACCGGACCCCCGACTGTCGTCGAGATGGGTGCGCGGGCGGCCTGATCTGCGACGCCGGATCGGGCCAGTGCGTCGCGCCGCCCCCCGACTGCCGCGACGATGGCTGCCTTGGCGACGAGATCTGCAACATGGCCACCGGCGACTGCGAAGCGCCGGACGGCGACCGGCCCATCGGCGCCGCCTGCGATCGCGCCTTCCAGTGCGAGAGCAGGGTCTGCGTCGGCGCCGAGCGAGGCTTCTGTACCCGCGCGTGCTGTGCCGAGACCGACTGTCCCCAGGGCTTCGGCTGCATCTACCAGGGCGGCATCAGCTTCTGCGTTCCGCCGGGCCTCGTCGCCAACAACGACTTCAGCGCCGGCTCGGGCGCCGCATGCGGCGCCGGCTTCAACAACTGCCGCACGGGCCTGTGCCTCCAGGGACGCTGCGCCGCCGCCTGCTGCACCGACCGCGACTGCCCCTCCGCGTGCGTCTGGATCCCCACGGCCGATGGCCAGACCCGCGCCATCTGCGACATCCCCAACGTCCTCGGCGGCCCCCCGAACAGCGGCTGCTACGGCGACCTCGACTGCGAGAACCGGGTCTGCATCTTCAACCCAGCCGCCCCCGAAGGCGCCCCGCCGGGCCTCTGCGCGGGCTGGTGTTGCCGCAACGAGGACTGCGCCCCGGGCCAGGGATGCGGCCAGGTCGAGGGCCCGGGCCAGATCATCACCGCCTGCGTCCCCATGGCCCGTGGCGCCATCGCGGACGGCCAGGGCTGCCTGACCGACGCGGAGTGCCAGAGCGGCCACTGCATCGAGAACGCCTGCCGCCAGCCCTGCTGCCGCGACCGCGACCCCCGCGGCGCCTGTGGCGCCGGCGAGCGCTGCCTCCCCCGCGCCAGCCTGGACGGCAGCTTCATCCGCGCCTGCGTGCCGCCCGACCCAGCCCCATGACAACCGGGTATGTCTGGACGGGCGTGTAGCGCAGCAGCCTGGCTGAAATCGCTTGCTGACCTCACAACCGGGTTTGTCGCGAGATGCGTGCACTTTGCCGTCTCCGCCGGAACGAAAGCGACGTTGGGGCCAGCACAAGGCATCTCGGACTGGGTTCAGGTCACCTGGAGGGCCGCCGAGCGACCTGACGGGCGAGGGAGGATGGGCGTCCCGCCACTCCCCCAGGCGCCGGGGGGCGCAAGTCGCCCGCCCACCCTCTGGGTGGCGTACGATGCATGTCAGATCAGGGAGTTACGCTCGCCGCTATCCAGCCTGTGCGCGCTCCCTGAGCTTCTTCCGCGCATGCGACGGCGGAATCGTGTTCGCCGGGAACGGGATCAGCGGCAACGTCGGGTCCGCCAGCCACTTCCAGTAGGCGATGTGCGCCGTCGTGTAGGCATCCTTGAGCTCGGCGTGGAGCTTGCGCCACCCTCCTGGTGCTCGGGCGGCCCATGCACCACCGGCGCGGGCTTCGGTCGCGCTCCTTCGGCCGCGTCATCGGGTCCACCTTCCGCACCGCCTCGGGGTCGGGCACCGGCAGGCCCGCCTTCTGCGCCGCGGGCGGGCTTCGGCGGCGATGCCGTCGGCCAGCTGCCACATCAGCGCCCGGTGCTCCTTCTCCGTCAGGTCGCCCAGGCCCGGCAGGCGGTCGATGCGGACGGTCGTCTCCTCCCGCCGGCCGTCGGCGTGGACGAAGACGCCGTGCAGCTTCTCGCCCCGCAGCAGGCCGGGTTGGAGCAGGCGAAGACGTCGTCCGCCGGGTGGCGGGACTTCATGGCCGCCGTGCCCTGGCCCATGACGTACCGCAGCCGGTCCAGGGCCTTCTCCAGCGTCGTGATCCGATCGCCGTGCTGGGCACCAGCGCCTGGCCGCTCCGGTCGTGGAACTTGTTGATTCGCCTGGCGATCTCCCGGTTGACCCACTCCAGCACGATGCTCTTGTGGACCAGCGTGTCCACGCCGATGAGCCAGTGCAGGTGGTTGGACATGAAGAAGTAGCCGTAGAGGTCGAAGTCGAAGCCGAAGCCGCCCTCCTCGTGGCAGCGGGCCTGGGCGCGGCCGATGATGCCGTTGAGGATGGCGACCACGACCTCCAGCGGGACGAAGAGGAAGAGGTCGTTGGAGGTCTTGGACGTGACCTCGGAGACGAGCACCAGCGCTTGAGCCGGGGCTGTAGAGCAGCCGGTCGGGCACCTGGATGATGAGCGTGTCGGCCATGGGAGAGTCCTCCGCGTGGTGGGGGCTCTCTCTCCTTCGGTCAGTCGCGGCGCGTGTCGCAGACTTTTTCGAACCGGCTGATCTGATTGAGAAAATAGTTCGCGGCACCGGCCCAGACGTCAGGGCTCGAACCGGGCCCGCGCCACGCCATAGGAGGCGCGACGGCTGAAACCCAGGTCGCCGAGCCCGAAGTCCTCGAAGTCGAACCGGCGGTCCACGATGACCGGCACGACCGTCAGGTTCATCCCGTCGGCCGCCAGGCCCAGGTCGTCGGGCAGCACGGGCAGCACGACCGAGGTGACCGGGCCCGGGGTGATGTGGGTCCAGAGGGGGACGCCCCGGAACGACGTCAGGGAGATGATGTTGGCGTCCGCCGGCTCGGTGGGGCCCTCCGGTCCCGGGTAGAGCTCCCACGAGATGAGCCGCCACGGCCCGAGCATGCCGCCGTCCTCGGGGCTGGTGATGTGGGGCGTCCCGACGAACGGCCCGATGGTGACGCCGTCCGCCATGTCGCGATCCCACTCGAAGCTGGTCGTGTAGGGCAGCCAGTCTACCGTGGGCTGCCGGGCGTTGGAGATCCAGTAGACGCCGACGTCGGGCTCCCAGTCCGAGAAGTCAGGCATGTGGCGCACCAGGAGCTGCGGCGACGGGCCCTCCGTCATCGTGTCGAGCGCCCAGTAGCCCTCGGCCCCGAAGTCGACGATGGGCTCGGCGTCGTAGATCGACGGCGCCCCCGGGACGCCGCCCGAGGGGTTGTCCAGCGTCACCGGCACGTCCAGATCCATGGGCTTGTCGATGACCACGGTGATGTCCTCCACGTGATCCCCCGGGCTGACGCTGATGTAGCGCTGGTAGCCCATCGCCAGGGGCACCACCTGGTCGCGCATGCCCCAGTACGTGATGTCGCCCGACCGGTAGTCGGCCAGCGCCTGGGACGAGATGTAGCCCGCCGTCACCACGACCGCGATCTGCCCGGGACGACAGAAGATCTCGAAGGGCCCGTCCTCCAGCAGCACACCGTTGGGCTCGGCCCACGGCAGGCTTGAGCGGTTGAACATAGACGTGTGGGTGGTGTCGACGAACGCCGCCAGCACCACCCCGGGCTCCAGCGGCTTCTCGAGCAGGTCCAGGCCCCGGACCGTGCCTGAGACCCGCGACGGCGGGATGGGATCGCGCGGGGGTCCCTGGCTCACCTCGATCTCGTAGGGCGTGATGTAGACGGTCACGTTCTCGGCCGTGACGCGCTCGATGGTGAAGACCTCGTAGCCCTCCTTGCTCACCGTGACGCTGACCGGGCTCTCCAGATCGCGGTCGCTCACCACCGTCTGGCCGTCGCCGTTGGTGAACTCGACGAACCGATCGGCCTCGTCCAGCCCCAGGGCCATGACACGGGCATCGGGCACGGGGTCGCCCGTCGCCCCGTCGTACACCGTCACGTTGAGCGAGTGCCCCAGCGGATCGCCCCAGACGCCCCCGAACCGGCTGCTGGGGTCGAAGTACTCGAACGCCTCCGGCAGGAAGGCGACGTCATCCTCCGTCCGGGCCACCAGGTTGACGACGCCCTCCCGCCCCGGGGGGGTACGGGCGAAGGCCTGCTCGGCCGACACGACCTCGATCAGCGCCAGCGGAGAGCCATCGAACGCCAGCCGCATCGCTGGCGAGAAGCCGCGCCCCCGCAGCTCGACCAGGGTGCCGCCCGACCGCGATCCACGCGCCGGGCGCACGTCGAACACCTCGATCGCCGGAAAAAAGCGCAGTGCATCCGGGAGGTTGGCCATGTTGCCCGCGTCCTCCACCCGCACATCCGCCAGGCCCGGGTCGTGGAGGGGCGATCGGCAGTCGATGATCTGGGCGCTGCGCACCTCGCAAGGGACGCGCTGGCCGTCGACGAAGACCCGGGCGTCGTCCGTGAAGCCGTTGCCGCCCACCTGGAAGGGGTGGTTGCCCGTGTCGGGCAGCCGTGTGGGCACGACGCCGATGACCTCGAACGCCCCATCCGCCGCCGGGACGAAGAGGAAGGCGTCCGCCTCTTCGGCCTCGCCGTTGGTGTTGCTGACCTGGACGTCCACCAGCCCGGGGGCGTGGGCCGGGGTGCGCACGGACAGGCGCTGCCGGGCCAGCTCGCTGCCCAGGACCTCGGCCTCTGCGTCACCGAACCGGACCGTGCTCTCGCGCAGGAGCCCGCCGCCGATGATGCGGACCTCGTCGCCGCCGGCCGCCGAGCCGATGCGGGGGTTCACCTCGTCGACGACGATCTCTTCGAGGTAGGTGAAGGCGCCCGGCAGGCGCACATCGCCGTTCACGTTGCGGACCCGGACCTCCACCGTGCCGGCCTCGTGGGCCGGCGCGACCACCACCATCCGCTCCAGGTTGCGGATCTCGCGGACCCGCGCGGGCACGCCGCCGAAGAGGACCTCGGTGGGATCGACGAAGCCCTGCCCCGAGATGAGCACCTCGACGCCACCCCGGGTGGAGTCGACCCGCGGCTCCACGGCCTCGAGCTCGACCTGCCGGAAGTAGGTGAAGCCGTCCTCCAGCACCGCCGGCTGGATGTCCCGGCCGGGCCAGAACACCGTGACCGGGACGCTGCCGACCTGCTCGCCGCGGGGCACGGTGCAGCGCAGGTGGTTCTCGCTCTCGACCTCGAGATCGGCGCACTCCCGCTCCCCGATCTCGACGCGCACGCCGTTGCGGAACTCCCGGCCGATGACCCGCACCCGGATGCCGCCCGCCAGCTCCCCGCGGCTGGGGATCAGGGAGTTGAGGCGAGGGCCGAGAGGGTCGGCGTCGGCTTCGACGGCGGCGTCGAGGATGGTGGGGGGACCGAAGTCGGGGCGAACCATGCCGGCGTCGCCCACCTGCCGCCCGGCATCGGCTGAGGAGGGCGCCGCGTCGCAGGCAGCCAGCGCGCTGGCGAGCAGGGCGATGAGGGCGGTGAGGGCGGGGAACAGCAAGCGATTCATGGGGTTCTTCGTCCTCGGCAGCAGCGGAATCGGGGGGAGCGTGCGCAAACGCACCCTCACCCACCTCCCAAGCAAGACGCGCTCCAGCAGCGCCCTTCCGGCGCGAGGGCCTCCCCGGCCACCGCGCCCAGGAGCAGCGAGTAGGCGGCGCGCGCCCCGCCGTGGGCATACGCCGCCAGCCGCTCCCGTGTCACCGCGGCCGCACCCGCGCTCCACTCTTGGCCGAACCGGCCATGGAAATCCAGCAGCGCGAACGGAGATCCGTCGTCGGCGGCCTGCAGCGCGGCCTCGACGAGGAAGGGGACGTCGAGGGTCTCGTCGGTGCAGATCGGCACGTCGGGCCACCGCCGCCGGAGCTGCTCGACGAACTGGCCATCGGCCGGCGCCAGGGCGTCGCCGGCGGGGGTGTAGCAGGCCGCGTCCCCGACCCCGCAGCTCGGCGATCGCGCCTTGCCCACGAACCCGTGGGGCCGGGTGGCCAGTCGGTGCGCCGCGACGGCGTCCAGGGCATCGGTGGCATCCCGCCCGGCGGCCCGATCGATGACGCGGAGGCCATTCGCCTGGCGCACCCGGTCGATGGGCGGGCGCGGCACTCCCAGGCCCGCTTCGACCTCGGGACAGACGGCGATCAGCTGCGCCCGGCCGTCGAGCCCGGCCACGGCCGGCGCCGGCTTGCTCTTCCCGTCGTACCGGACGGCGTCGCCCAGCAGGCATCGACTCACCAGGATGTGTGGCTTCATGCTGTCTCCCGCTTGCACCGGCCGCCCGCTCTGATCAACATGCCGCCCCATGCAACCCGTCGTCCCCCAGAAGACCCTGCGCCACCTCGAGTGGTCGCGCGTGCTCGCTCGGCTGGCCGAGCACTGCCGTGGCCCCGTGGCCGCCGATCGCGCCCTGGCCCTCGACTTCGCCCCCGACGCGGGGGAGCTGGGCAAGCGCCTGACCCGCGTCGACGAGGCCCGCGCCCTGGTGGACGCCCGCCGCCTCCCCCCGCTGGCCGGCGTGCCCGACATCCTCCACGCGGCGGCCCGCGCCAGCCGCGGCGGCGTCCTCGATCCCGAGGACCTGACCGCCGTCGGCCACCACCTCGACACCGCCGCGCGGTGCCGCCGGTTCTTCGACGGCGTGGTGGCGGGCAGCCCCCATCTGGTCGAGATCGCTCAGGATCTCGCCGTCGCCCCCGATCTGGCCCGCGACCTGCTCGACGCCTTCGACGAGCAGGGCGGCGTCGCCGACCACGCCAGCGGCGAGCTGGGACACCTGCGCAGCCGCGTGGCCGGTCTGCACGGGCAGCTCAAAGACAGCATCCACCGGCTCGTCCAGGCCCCCGAGTACGCCGACCTCCTCCAGGACGAGTACTACACCATCCGGGAGGATCGGTACGTCCTGCCCATCAAGGCCAGCAACAAGTCCCACGTCCCCGGGATCGTGCACGGCTGGTCCCAGACGGGCGCGACGGTCTTCATCGAGCCCGAGGCGGTCCTCCAGGCCAACAACCGCCTGCTGATGGCCCAGGCCGAGGTGGATCGCGAGATCCAGCGCATCCTCGCCAAGCTGTCGGAGCGGGTCGGCGCCCTGCTGGTGCCCCTGCAGCGTTCCCAGGAGGCCCTCGCCAGCCTGGACCTCGTCTTCGCCGCCGCGCGGCTGTCGGAGAGCTCGACGGGAGACGCCCGCTGGTCCGCGAGGAGCGCGCCCCTGCAGCTCAAGTCGGCCCGCCATCCCCTCCTCGTGCTGTCGGGCATCGAGGTCGTGCCCAACCGCATCGAGCTGGCCGCCGGGCAGCGCGGCCTCGTGATCCACCAGGCCGAACACGGGCGGCAAGACGGTGGCCCTGAAGACCGCCGGCCTCTGCGCCCTCATGGCCCTCGCGGGGCTGCACATCCCGGCCGACGAGGGCTCGAGCCTGCCCCACGTCCCCGGCGTCTTCACCGACATCGGCGACGAGCAGAGCCTGGAGGAGAGCAAGTCTACCTTCTCGGGGCACATCGCCAGCCTCAAGGCCATCCTGGCGGCCATCCAGCCCGGCAGTCTGGTGCTGCTCGACGAGATCGTGATCGGCACCGACCCCGTCCAGGGCGCGGCCCTGGCCCAGGCCATCCTGGAGCGCCTGGCCGATCTGCGGACGTTCGTGGTGGTCACGACCCACTACGAGAGCCTGAAGGCGCTGCCGCTGGAGGATGCCCGATTCCGCAATGGTGCCGTAGGGTTCGACGCCGACAAGCGGGTGCCGACCTACCACCTCGAGCTGGACGTGCCGGGATCCTCCTCGGCCCTGATCACCGCCCGGCGGCTGGGGCTCGATCCGGTCATCGTCGACCGCGCGGTGGCCCTGACGGGGCCCGAGCAGCGGCGGCTGGAGAGCCTCATCCAGCGACTGGAGGCCGAGACGAGCGCCTTGATGCGGACGCGCACCGAGCTGGAGGCCGAGCGCGAGCAGATCCAGGTGACGCTGGCGGGGATCGTCGAGAAGGAGGAGCGCCTGCGGGCCCGCCTGCGGGAGGGGGTCGCCCGGGAGCGGGATCAGGCGCTGCGCTCGGCCCGCACGGCCCGCGAGGAGCTCGAGAAGCTCAAGAAGCAGCTCCGCGATCCCGGCAAGCGGCGCGACGCGACCTGGGTGGACACCCAGCGGTCGCGGGTGGGCGAGCTGGTCGAGAAGCTGGTGGCCGAGGGGCGCGCGGTCGAAGAGGCGGCGGCTGGGCCGGCGCTCGATCCGGCGGCGCTGCGGGTGGGGCAGAAGATCTTCGTCCTCTCCCTGAACGCCGACGCCGAGCTGCTCGCCCTGCCCGATGACCGGGGCCGCTGCCAGGTGCGGGCGGGCTTGCTGACGGCCAACGTGCCGGTGGCCGATCTGCGCCTCAAGCGCGAGAAGGCCCCCGCGGCGCCGCCGACCGCCAAGGCGGCCCGGCCGGTGGAGGTGCCCCGCCCGCCCGAGGTCACCTGGGACGCCGCACCGCCGCAAGTCCCCGACAACACTGTGGATGTCCGCGGCAAGCGGGCCGACGAGGCCCTCGAGCTGGTGGAGCGGCACCTGGATCTGCTCTACGAGCGCGAGGCCGGGGCCGCCTACATCATCCACGGCCATGGCACGGGCGCCCTCAAGCGCGAGGTCCGCGACTGGCTGGGCGGGTGCCGCTACGTGCGGGACTGGCGGCGCGGTGATCGCCACGAAGGCGGCGACGGGGTGACGGCCGTCTTGCTGCGCTGACCACGAGGCGGGCAGAATCGCGGCACCTCACGCACTCGGAGACGCCGTGCGCCGCGCCCTGCTGTTCGTCCTGGCCCTCTCGGGCCCCGCCGCCGCCCAGCGCCTGACCGAAGGCCTCTTCCTCCCCGATGGCAACCCCGCCGCCGGCGAGGGGGCAGCGATGCTGGAGGCCAACCCCGCCGGCATGGCCTTCGGGGCCCCGGTGGAGCTGGCCTACACCTTCGTCGACAGCCAGGCCGAGCAGACCGGGGAAGGCCACCAGCTCGCCCTCTCCTTCGGCCTGGATCCCTTCCGGGCGGGCATCTCGCTGCAGTTCCTCGATCCCACCACGGCGGGCGTGGACGATGGCCCCACCAAGGTCAGCCTCGGCTACGCCCTGCGCCTGTCGCCGGCCTTCGCCTTCGGGTTCGCCTGGCACACCTTCGTGTCGGACGACGACCCCGAGCTGGACGAGGCCGACACCTGGGACCTCGGCTTCCAGCTCCGGCCGTCGCGCTGGCTGGCGGCGGGCCTGTCCATCACCGATCTGACCTCCCCCCGGGTCGGCGGCGTGATCGTCAACCGGGCCTACGTCGCGGGCCTCTCGTTCCGGCCCGGGACGGAGCGCTTCACCGCCACCGGCACCCTCACCATCCCCGAGACCCGCGATGACACGCCGGCCGACCACCGCGAGCTGGCCTTCGGCGGGCTGCTGCGGTGGCGCCTGTTCGGCGCGATCGGCCTCCAGGCGCGGTACGAGACCACCGAGATTGGCGGAGAGCGCACCCACCGCCTCATGGCCGGCCTCGTGGACGTGTCGGCCTTCGGCCTCGGCGCCTTCCTCTACTCCCCTGATCTGGCCGGCGACGACGTGGGGGCTACGCCCTGACGGCCCGCGTCCGGTCCTCGGCCCCGGCGACCCCCACCCTGCTCAGCCGCGCGCATCGTCGAGGTGGCCGTGGAGGACGCGGGCGAGTTCGGCCCGAGCGGGTTCTTCGGCAGCCGGCCCGAGACGCCGTTCCTCGACACCCTGATCACCCTGCGCAAGCTCGGCCGGCTCGACGACGTCGCCGGCGTGCTGCTGTCGCTCGCCACCGACGAGCTGGGCTGGGCGCAGGCCACGGAGCTGCGGCAGGCCATCCTCGACCTGCGGGCGGCCGGCAAGAGGGTCTACGTCTGGCTGCCGGTGGGCGACACCCGCACCTACGCCATCGCCACAGCGGCCGACGCCATCTACACCGCGCCGTCGGGCGGGGTGCTGCTCACCGGCATCCGCGCCGAGCTGACGTACCTGGGCAAGCTGCTGGAAAACCTCGGAATCACTGCTGAATTCGTCGCCATCGGGGCGTTCAAGAGCGCCCCCGAGACCTTCACCGAGGGCGGCCCTTCCGACGCAAGCCGCCGAGTCGAGGACGCCCTGCTGGACGATCTCTACGCCCATGTGGTCCGGGCCATCGCCGAGGGCCGCAAGCTGCCCGACGCCGACGTCCGCGCGCTCATCGATCGGGGCCCCTACACCGCCCGCGAGGCGAAGGAGGCCGGGCTGGTGGACGGGGTGATCCACTACGACGAGTTCGAGCGGGTGGTCCGGGAGGACTTCGGCGTGCCCATGGGCTTCACCGACGCCGACCGCCTGCTCCAGGGCTCGGATCCGCGCTGGGGCATCCAGCCGGCCATCGGCGTGCTGTACGCCGTCGGCACCATCACGGACGGGCGATCCACGCAGAGCCCCTTCGGCGGCACCGGGTCGACCGGGGCCGAGACGTTCGTCCGCGCCACCCGGGCCATGCGCGAGGACGGCGCCGTGAAGGCCGTGGTGCTGCGCATCGACAGCCCGGGCGGCTCGGTGACCGCCGCTGACGCGATGTGGCGGGAGCTGAGCCGGCTCGCCGAGGAGAAGCCCCTCATCGTCAGCATGGGGGACGTGGCGGCGTCGGGCGGCTACTACATCGCCGCGCCCGCGCGCGAGATCCTGGCGCTGCCCGAGACCGTCACCGGCAGCATCGGGATCTTCACCGGCAAGTTCGATCTCTCCGAAGGGCTCGGCCGGCTCGGCATCCACCGCGAGGTGTTCACCCGGGGCCGCAACGCCGCCATCCTGTCGTCCGCCCGCCGCTGGACGGAGGCGGAGCGCGACCAGGTCGAGCGCTCGATGCGGGTGCTCTACGACCTCTTCATCAGCCGGGTGGCCGAGGGCCGAAAGTCGTTGAGCATCGCGGAGATCGAGCCCCTCGCCGGGGGCCGGGTCTGGACGGGGGCGCAGGCGCGGGCCTGCGGGCTCGTGGATCGCCCGGCCGGCTTCCTGGCGGCCGTGGACCTGGCGGCGCGGGAGGCCGGGCTGGCCGAGGGTGACTATCGCCTCCAGGTCCAGCGGCCCGAGGGTGGCTTCGGGGGCCTGCCCACGTCGCCGGTCTGGGCGCCCTGGGACGCCCTCGCCACCTGGCTGGCCTCGCCGACGCCCGGCGTGGTGCCGCGCGTCCTCGAGCCCCTCGCCCGCCTCGCCGACGTGGCCTTCCTGCAGTTCAGCAGCGGCACGCCCCTCGCCCTGCTGCCCTTCGAGTGGCGGTAGCCACGCCCTACAGGCTGCGCAGATAGGCCACGAGATCGGCGCGCTCGGGGGGCGTGAGGTTGTCGGTGACGCCGTGGCTCGCCCCGCCGCAGTCGGGCCGGAACCGATCGGCGAAGGTGGCGGCGCAGCCATCGTGCATCAGGGGCAGCCGCTGGGCGACGCCGCGCAGCGCGGGGGTCTGGAAGCTGCCGCCCGTCCCGACATCATGGCTGAGGCCGTCGGCGTCGCTGCCATTGAGATGGCAGGCGGTGCAGCCGGCGCGCGCGAAGAGGCCCGCGCCCCGCTCGGCCGCCTCGGCGTCGAGGACGTCGGCGTCGAGGGCCGGAAGGGTGTTCAGCCAGCCGCCGAAGCGGGCCACCTCCGCCTCGTCCAGCCGAGGCCCCTGCATGCGCGCCGTCATCACCTCGGTCATCAGCGCCCCCAGGTCGGGCAGCTCGCCGCGCCAGTGGAACGGCGCCACCAGCCCGCCGCGCAGCGTGGGCGTGCGCACCCGGCCCTCGCGCTTGAAGTGCCAGGTGATGCCGTCATCCTCGCCCTCGGGGTGGCAGCTCGCGCACGCCAGGCCGGCCCCGGTGGCGTCGTGGTAGAGGGCGTGGCTGGTGTCGTAGACGCCCCGGCCGCCCAGGGGCACCGACCAGGTAGAGCCATCGTCGTCCACCACCACCAGCGCCGAGGGATCCCGGGCCAGGAAGGCGTAGCCGGTCTCGAGGCGCTGGACCGCGGTGTAGCGCGCGGCCGGGGCCGCGAGGCCGGGCGCACCGTGGCAGGCGGCCGGCGCCTCGGGGTGCAGGACCCGGGCGCTGCCCTCGGCCACCCCGCCGGCTGCGGCGATGGCGATGTCGCCGCGCGGCCCCATGGCCAGATCCACCGGCAACACCAGCCCCTCCACCGGCCGCGCGCTCGTGGCATCGTCGTCGGGATCGACCAGGCTCACCGCGCCCAGCACCATCGTCGAGCAGGGCGTGGGGCCACCGCCGTAGTAGGGCTGCTGGGGGGCTGGTTGAAGGGCCGCTCGGGGTGGGCGATCTGGTGCGCCAGGCGAGCTGACCCTCGGCAGTGGCGATCATCCGCCACGCCACGGCGCTGCGGGCCCCGTCGATGCCCTCGGGCACCCGGATCTGGATGCGGCGGGCCAGGCGACCCTCCCAGTCCAGCTCCAGGATCTCGGCGGCCCGGAACCGGCTCGCGAACAGGCGGTCACCGATGCGGGCGAGGTCGCGCAGATCGCCGGCAGGACGACCCAGCAGGTGGCGCGTCCCGGCGGCCGGATCCACCGCGAAGAGCCCGCCGCTGGCGCACGAGACCAGCAGGCCCGCGGGCCCCTCGACGATGCCGCGCGGCGCCCCGCACACCTCCATCCGGGTGCTCTCGTAGGGGTTCGCCGGATCGAAGCTCAGCAGCTCCCCGCTGCCCCGCAGCAGCACATGGGCCCGGCCCGCGCGGTCGACGAGGACCCGCCCCGGCTCCGGGTGCGCTTCGTCGATTTCTGCTGCGATGTCGCGCACATACCGGTCTACAACCAGCACGCGATCGCGGTCGGAGTCGGCGATGATGATCTGCCGCTCGGTGACGGCCAGGCCGCCGCCGCTGATGGGCGGTGGGGGCTCATCCGCCGTCTGGGCGCGGATGGTCGGGGCCGGAGGGGCCGTGGGGGGAGCGGGGGGTGGGCCGCCATCGAAGGAGAAGATCTGGTCGGCACCGGGGAAGTCCTCGCACGCGGCGAGAGTGAGGGCGAAGACCGCCAACAGCAGGCGGGCAGGCGTGGCATGCATGGAGACCTCGACAGCTGGGGGACGGCGCGCCAGACGCCCGTGGTCTCGATGTATTCTCGCCTCGTCCGAATCCATGGGTCGCAGCGGCGGACGTTGCGCCGGGCGCGGGACCATGGCATAGCGTGCCCGACGCTCGCCTGATGGAGGAGGCCTCGATGGACGCCCCCGCTCGCGTGGACTCGCCCGGCTTCGGCGCGCGGCTCGCCCTCGCCTTCGTGCTGCCCTGGAAGATCCTGTTCAACGGCGTGCTCGCGGGCCGCATCGTCCGCGCGCTGGGCGGTGAGGCCGAGGCGCCTGCGCTATCGCCGCCGCCGGCGCCCGCGCCCGAGCCACCCCGGCCGGTGGCGGCCGACGAGACCGCCGCGCTGCAGCTCCTGGCGCTGCTCCAGCGGGAGGGCCGCCTGCTCGACTTCCTGCAGGAGGACGTGGCCACCTTCTCGGACGCCGACGTCGGCGCGGCCGCGCGGGTCGTCCACGAGGGCTGCAAGCGGGGCCTCGCGGAGTACCTCGACATCGAGGCCGTCCGCGGTGAGGCCGAGGGCGAGCCGGTGGTCCTCGCGCCGGGCTTCGACGCAGCGGCCAACAAGGTGACGGGCAACGTCGTCGGCGAGCCGCCCTACCGTGGCCGGCTGGCCCACCACGGCTGGCGCGTCACCGCCGTCCGCCTGCCGCGGCGGGTGCCCGGCCAGGACGCCCGTGTGGTGGCGCCCGCCGAGATCGAGCTGTCCTGACCCCCGCGCCGCGGCCCCGGTCGCGGCCCGCGAAGATCCAAGGGCTTGAAACCATGGATGATTCTTTCGAGGCCGCGTTCGCGGTCGGCATCGACCTGGGCACCACCAACACCGCCCTCTCCGCCGTGGGGCTGGGGATCGAGGACGCCGTGCCGGGGGTCTTCCCCCTCCCCCAGGTCGTGCAGCCCGGCGAGATCCGGGAGGAGGCGCTGCTGCCCTCCTTCCTCTATCTGCCGGCGGACGCCGAGCTGCCGCCCGGCGCCATCGACCTGCCCTGGTACCCCAACGCGCGCGCCGTGGTGGGCCGGTTCGCGCGGGATCGGGGCGCCGGCTCGCCCGCCCGGCTGGTGTCGTCGGCCAAGAGCTGGCTCTCCCACGCCGGCGTCGACCGTCGGGCGCCCATCCTGCCCTGGGGCGCCCCCGCCGAGGTGCCCCGGGTCTCGCCGCTGGAGGCCAGCGCGCGCTACCTGGCCCATGTCGTGGCGGCCTGGGACGAGGCCCACCCCGACCACCCCCTGTACGACCAGGACGTGGTCCTCACGGTGCCCGCGTCTTTCGACGCCATCGCCCGGGAGCTGACGGCGGAGGCCGCCCAGCTCGCCGGCCTGGGCGAGAACCTGCGCCTGCTCGAGGAGCCCCAGGCGGCCCTCTACGCGTGGCTGGCCGACCGCGGCCCCCGCTGGCGCGACGATCTCGCGGTCGGAGACGTGATCCTCGTCTGCGACATCGGCGGCGGCACCACCGACTTCTCGCTCATCGCCGTCACCGCCGCCGAGGGCACCCTGGAGCTGGAGCGCGTCGCCGTCGGCGATCACATCCTGCTGGGCGGCGACAACATGGACCTGGCCCTGGCCTACACCGTCCGTCGGCGGCTGGAGGCCGAAGGCACCGCCCTGGACGACTGGCAGATGCGGGCCTTGACGCACGGGTGCCGGGCCGGCAAGGGGCGCTCTTCGGGGACGCCAGCCGCGACAGCTTCCCGCTGGTGGTCCCCGGTCGCGGCAGCCGCCTCATCGGCGGCACCCTGCGCACCGAGCTCACGCGGGCCGAGCTGACCCGGGTGCTGCTCGATGGCTTCTTCCCGGTGGTCGGGGCCGACGCGGCCCCAGGCCCGCGCCGGCTCGGCCTCACCAGCCTGGGCCTGCCCTACGCTCACGACGCCGGCATGACGCGCCACCTGGCCGCCTTCCTGGGCCGCCCCGGCCTGGACCGGCGGGAGCCGGGCCGCAGCCTGGTGCACCCGACGGCGGTGCTCTTCAACGGCGGCGTCACCCGCTCGCCGCTCATCCGCGACCGCATCATGGACGTGCTCACGGCCTGGTGCGTGGACGACGGCGGCGCGGCCCCCAAGGTGCTCGACGGCGATCAGCCCGATCTGGCCGTCAGCCGCGGGGCGGCCTGGTACGCGCGGGTCCGGCGCGAGGGCGGCCTGCGCATCCGGGGCGGCACGGCGCGCAGCTACTACGTCGGGGTCGAGCGGGCCGAGCTGGCCGTGCCCGGCGTCCCACCCCAGGTGGATGCCCTCTGCATCGCGCCCTTCGGCATGGAGGAGGGCAGCGAGGTCACGCTGCCCGAGCTCTTCGGCCTGTATGTGGGCGAGCCCGCGGCCTTCCGGTTCTTCGGCAGCAGCACCCG
Organism: bacterium; assembly: GCA_041389985.1. Taxonomy (GTDB): domain Bacteria; phylum Myxococcota_A; class Bradymonadia; order UBA7976; family UBA1532; genus JACKDP01. Next base: position 44,260 of record JAWKQS010000030.1, on the reverse strand, counting down.
GCGCGACGACGCCGTCGGCGCGGTGGTCGATCCCGCCACCCTGGAGGAGCTCTCGCCCATCGAGACGACCCTCGCCGGCGAGGACACCGGGGTCGTGCCCGTCCGCCTGCATGCCCGGGTGACCGAGGTCGGCACCCTGGATCTCTCCGCCGTCGCCGAGGCGGACGCGCGCCGCTGGCGGCTTTCGTTCAACGTTCGCGTCGAGTAGAGCCCATGGCCCGCTACGTCGTCGGCATCGATCTCGGCACCACGCACTGCGCGGTCGCCTACAGCCCCGTGGGCGAGGCCGACGTCCGGCTCTTCGCCGTGCCCCAGCTCGTGGCCGCGGGCGAAGTCGCCGATCGGCCGCTGCTGCCGTCGTTCCTCTACCTGCCCGCGCCGGGGGAGGTGGAGGCCGCCGCGGCGCGCCTGCCGTGGGGCGACGGCCTCCCCGTGGCCGGCGAGTGGGCCCGGCGCCTGGGCGCGTCGACGCCCAACCGGCTGGTCGCCTCCGCCAAGAGCTGGATCTGCCATGGCGGCGTGAACCGCCGCGCGCCCATCCTGCCCTGGAGCGCCCCCGACGGGGAGCCGCACGTCTCGCCCTTCGAGGCCCAGGTCCGCTACCTGGAGCACCTGCGGCGGGCCTGGGACCAGGCCTTCCCGGCGGCGCCCCTGGCCGATCAGGAGGTGGTCGTCACGGTGCCCGCCTCGTTCGACGAGGTGGCGCGGGAGCTGACGGCCGACGCCGCGCGCCAGGCGGGCCTGCGGACGGTCCGCCTGCTGGAGGAGCCCCAGGCCGCCTTCTACGACTACCTGGGGACGCACGCAGACGACCTCGCCGAGGCGCTGGGCGAGGCGCGCCTGGTGCTGGTGGTCGACGTCGGCGGCGGCACCACCGACCTCACCCTCGTCCGGGTGCACCCGCCCGCCTCGCCGGGGGCCGATCCCACCCTGGAGCGCGTGGCGGTGGGCGGACACCTGATGCTGGGCGGCGACAACATGGACGCCGCCCTCGCCCACCACGTCCTCGAGCGCGTCGGCGGCGGGACGCTGGATCCCACCGAGTGGTCGGCCCTCATCCAGGCGTGTCGGGCGGCGAAGGAGCGCCTGCTGGGCGACGAGGCCCCCGAGCAGGTGCCCGTGACGCTCCAGCGCCGCGGCTCCCGGCTCATCGGCGGCACCCGCACGGTGCCCCTGCGGCAGCGCGATGTGGAGGAGATCCTGGTGGATGGCTTCGTGCCCTTCACCGGCCGCGAGGAGGTGGCGTCCCGGGCGGGCCGCGCCGGCCTCACCACCCTGGGGCTGCCCTACGTCACCGATCCCGCCATCCCGCGCCATGTGGCGACGTTCCTGCGCCGGCATGCGGCCGCCGCCGCCGAGGCGGGCGCCGAGATCCGCGATGGTCTCCCGCGGCCCGACCGGCTGCTGGTCAACGGCGGGGTCTTCAACGCCCCCGCCCTGATCGCCCGCCTCCAGGCGGTGCTGGCCGGCTGGTTCGGCGCGCCGATTCCCCTCCTCGACCATGGCAGCCTCGACACGGCCGTGGCGCGCGGCGCGGCCCGGTTCGCCCTGGCGCGCCTGGGGGTCGGTCCCACCATCGGCGGCGGGCAGGCCCGGGCCTGCTACATCGGGGTCCAGGGCCCGGATGGTGAGCCCCAGGCCCTGTGCGTCGCGCCACGCGGGCTGGAGGAGGGCGCCTCGGTGGCGGTGGACGGGCGCGTCTTCCAGCTCGTGCTGGGCCGGCCCGTGGCGTTTCCCTTGTTTCAGTACAGCGGCGACCGGACCGACGCCGTCGGCGCGGTGGTGCCGGTGGACGACGAGCTCGATCCCCTGCCCGCCCTCGAGACCGCCCTGAAGCGGCAGGGCGGCATGTGGGTGGATCCCGAGACGGGCGCCGTGCCCGTTCGGCTGTCCGCGACGCTGACCGAGGCCGGGACGCTGGAGCTCTTCCTGGTGACGGTGGAGCTGCCCCCGCGCCGGTGGAAGCTCGAGTTCGCCCTCACGGAGGAGGCTGCCGCCCCCAGCGCCGACGAGCCCGAGGCCCCGGTGGAGGAGGCCGCGCCCGAGCCTCTGCCCGCGCGCTTCGGCGAGGCCCGGCGCCTCGTGGAGCGCATCTATGGCAGCGGCAAGGTGGGCGCCGATCCGTCCGCAGCCCGCTCCCTGCGCGAGGACCTCGAGAAGGTGCTGGGCCCCCGCGGCGAGTGGTCCCTCACCGTCTGCCGCGCGGTCTGGGGGGTCCTCAACGACGCCCGCGGCCAGCGTGGGCGCAGCAGCATGCATGAGCTCTCGTGGCTGCGCCTGGCGAGCTGGTGCCTGCGCCCCGGGTTCGGCTTCCGGGGCGACGCCGCCCGGGTCGAGGCCACCTGGGCCCTGCACGCCGAGGGCCTCAAGTATCCGAAAGACAAGGCCATTCAGGCAGAGTGGTGGATCCTCTGGCGGCGCATCGCGGGGGGCCTCGACGCCGCCAGCCACGCCGCGCTGCTGGCGGACGTGCGGCCGGCGTTCGACCCCGCGGGCGGCCCGCCCATGGCCGTCCACCCCGAGATGCTGCGCATGCTCGCTGCGCTGGAGCGCCTGCCTGCCGCGGATCGCCAGCGCGCCGGCGAGTGGTTCCTTGAGCACTTCAAGAAGGTGAACTCGTGGTGGCCCCTCGGTCGCCTCGGGGCCCGCGAGTCCTTCCACGGGGGCACCCGGGGCGTCGTGGCGCCGGCGGTCGCGGAGGGCTGGCTGCGCCTGCTCCTGGATCTGGACTGGGCCACCGCCGACGGGGCCGCCTTCGCCGCGGTGATGACTCGCGCGGGTCACGGGCGACCCGGCCCGGGACGTCAGCGAGGCGTCGCGGCGGGCCGTGATGGGGCGCCTGGGCGGCGTGAAGGGCGCCGGCGCCTGGCTACCCCTGCTCGAGCGGGCGTCGGCCCTCTCGGAAGGCGACCGCAAGCGCGTCTTCGGCGAGGGCCTGCCCGCCGGCCTGCGCCTGTAGCCTCTGCCCCTACGGGGCGTCCGGCGGCGGCACGGCCTGCCGCGGCACCGGCCGCGTCGGCACCCGCAACGCCACGCGCGCGCCGCCACCGGGCGCGCCGGTGATGACCAGCCGGCCACCATGCAGATCAGCCACCCGATCCGCGATGGCCAGCCCCAGGCCCGCCCCCCCGAACCGCCGGGTCACGCTCCCATCCACCTGGTAGAACGGCTCCACGACGCGGTCGCGCTGGTCGGGCGGGATGCCCGGCCCCTCGTCCGTCACCGCCCACTCGAGCTGCCGGCGGTCGCCGTCCCCGTCCCCGTCCACCAGCAGCTGCACGTCGACGCCCAGGCGCTGGCCATCGGGGCCGAACTTCAGCGCATTGTCGATGAGCTGCCGCAGGGCCTCGTGGATGCGCGCCCGATCCACCACCACCTGCTCCAGGCCCGGCCCCGCCCGGACCTCGAAGCGCACCGCGCGCGCCTTGAACTTGCCCACGAACTCCGCCCCCACCGCCCGCACGATGTCCAGGGGATCCACCGCCCCCAGCTCGAGAGCCACCGCCCCGGTGGCGAAGCGCGTCACGTTGAGCAGGTTGTCGATGAGGTCGCGCAGGCGCGCCAGCGAACCCGACATGCGCCCCAGGACATGCTGCTGCGCGGGGCTCACCGGCCCCAGCTCGCCCCCGGCGAGGATCTTCACGTACCCCATCAGCGGCGTCATGGGCGTCGAGAGCTCGTGGCTGACGTTGCGCAGCACCTCCATCTTGAGCCGGTCCACCTCCCGCAGCCGCTCGTTGGCGCGGGTGAGCTCGCGCACCTTGGCCTCCAGGCGCTCCACGACGCGCCGGGAGTGATCCACCAGGTGCGTGGTGCGCTCCGCCTCGCTGACCGACTCCTTGAAGCCGTCGCGGAAGGCCTCGAGCTGCTGGACGAAGCTCACCATGCGGATGGGCTTGACGATGAAGCCGTCGAACCCCAGGGCCAGCGCCCGGCTGCGATCCCCCTCCGCCGTGATCGCCACCACGGGCACGCCGCTGAGGTGCTCCTGGCCCTTCAGGCGCGTGACGACCTCGTAGCCATCCAGGCCCGGGATGTTGATGTCCACGAGGATGAGCTCGGGCCGCTCGGCCAGCGCCAGCTCGATGCCCGTGAGCCCATCGGCGGCGTCGGTCACGCGGTGGCCCCGCGCCTCCAGCAGCTTGCGCACCAGGAGCCGGTTCTCCCGGCGATCTTCGATGTGCAGGACGTTCATGGGACGGCGGCCAGGGCAGCGGGGATCAGGCGCACGAGGCCCGCCTCCGTGTTGATCGACGGATCTTCCCAGACCCGCTCCAGCAGCCAGGCCTGCACCTGGCCCACCCGACGCGACGGCGCCAGCCCGGCCTGCGCCATCAGCGCCTTGCCGTCGAGCGCCAGGTCGCCTGCGGTCAGCGGCCTGTCCCGCGCGGCCAGCGCGTCGATCCGCGCCGCGAGGGCCCGCCAGGGCGCGTCGTCGTGGTCCCAGGCCGCGCGCCAGGCCAGCCAGGCGTCCAGCAGCGTCGGCGTCACCCGGGCGACGAGCGCCCGCACGGCCGCATCGGTCGGTGGGTTCGCCGGCTCCTCCGCGACGCGGAGCAGGGCCAGCACGCGGCGCCGATCCTCGTTGGAGACGCGCAGCGCGCGCAGCACCCCGTCGGCCTCATCGGCCACCGGCCGCAGCAGGAGCGCCAGCCGGTCCACGGTGGGCAGCGGGGGCGTCAGCGCCCCGGCGATGTGGCTCAGACCCGGATCGGGGAGCTGACCCACCGCGGGCATGGCCGCCTTGAGCAGGCCGGTCTGGCTCAGCACCAGGAGCGCCCGCCCAGCGTGATCCGAGGCGAGGATCTTGTAGAGCTCCACCCGGATGCGCTCGGCGCTGACCTGACGAAAAGTCTTGAGAGTTCGCGGGATTGCATCGAGGGTGCTCGCCTCGATGGCGAAGTCGAGGACGGCCTGGAAGCGCACCGCGCGCAGCGGCCGCAGGCCATCCTCCGTGAACCGGGCCTGCGCGTCGCCGACCGCGCGGATGAGGCGGTCGTCCAGATCGCGCCGACCACCGAAGGGATCGGCCAGGACGTCCCGCACCGGGTCCCAGGCCATGGCGTTCATGGTGAAGTCGCGGCGCGCCAGATCCTCGTCGAGGCTGCGGGTGAAGCGGACCGAGTCGGGGCGTCGGCCATCGGTGTAGTCCCCGTCGACCCGGTAGGTGGTCACCTCCACCACCTCGTCGCCCAGGACCACCGTCACCGTGCCGTGCTGCAGGCCGGTCGGGACGGTGCGCTCGAAGAGCCCCATGACCACCTCGGGCTCGGCGTTGGTGGTCACGTCCCAGTCCCCGGGCCAGCGACCCAGCAGGCGATCGCGCACGCAGCCGCCGACCAGCCAGGCCTCGTGGCCGGCCTCCTGGAGGCGGGTGACCACCTCGAAGATGGTCTCCGGCGGGGTGATCATGGCGTCTCCTCCGTGGCCAGCAGGCCCTCCAGCGCGGTCAGGGCGCGCTCCCCCAGCGGACGCCGCGCACGTCCTCCAGGTCGGCCAGGAGCGGCAACACCTCCTCGGCGGCCTGCCAGGCGGCCTCCAGGTGGGCGCGCCCCGCGACGATGACCTCGGGCGCGGGCCGTGGACCGAACAGGTCGACGTGGGCCAGCGTGGCATGCAGCGACACCGCGAGGCGCAGGCCGAGGGCGAGCTCGACCGTCAGGCCCCGCTCCCGCGCCAGGACGAGCCCGTCCTCGAGCCGCGCGAGGGCCTGGGCGGGTCGCGCCTCCGCGTCCCGCAGCGCGGCGGCCCGGGCGATGGTCACGCGGACGCCGGTGTCGCAGATCGTCTCCCCCAGCCAGGCCGCGGCGCCGAGCTGCGCCTCCGCCGTCTGGGCGTCGCGGGCCAGGGCCGCCACCAGGCCTGCCAGCGCCGCCAGCCGCGCTCGCTGCCGGACGGGGCCCCCCTCGGCCAGGATCTGGGCGTCCGCCAGGGCCGCCCGTGCCTCGTCCAGCCGCCCGAGAGCCGCCAGCACCTCCACCCGCTCCATGCGCTCGGCCAGCCGCACCTCCCGCGAGGCAGCCCAGCCCAGCGCGGCGTCCAGGGCCTGGAGCGCCTCGACCTCCGCCCCCCGGCACCGCCGCAGGGCGGCCACGCTCACCAGCACCGACGCCGCCCCGGCGCGGTCCTCCACGGCCGCGAAGCGCTCCAGGGCATCGGTGAACGCCGCCTCGGCCCGGGCCGAGCGCCCCCGGGCCCGCTCCACCTCGCCCAGCCCGGCCACCGCCCGGGCCACGCGCGCCGGGTGCCGCCCCAGCTTGCAGAGCATGCGCGCCGCCAGGAAGGCCCCCTCCGCCGCCGCGGTGTCGCCGCGCGCCAGCGCCAGCGCCCCCAGCGCCAACCGGGCGAGCCCCGTCAGGGCGAAGTCGTCCACGGCCTCGGCCGCCGCCGCGAGCTGGTGGGCGAGCGCCTCGGCGGCCACCTCCTCGCCGGCCTCCATCGCCTGGATCAGCGCGGCCTCCACGACCCCGGCCCGGGCCGCGGGCGGGGCCGGCGCGAGGGCCACCACGGCGCGCTGGAGCACCTCGCCCGCCCCCGCCTCGCCGCGCCTCCAGTGAGAGAGCCCCGCCTCGAACCAGTGGACGCCGGCCGCGAGGCCGTGGCCCGCGCGCTCCAGGTGGCCCGCCACGACGGCCGCCACCCCCGCCCCTCCGCGGCGAAGGGCCGCCTGGGCCGCCAGCAGCTCGCCCACGACCTGCGCCTCCTCGGCCAGTCCCGCCAGGAGGGCGGCCCGATCGGCGGCGGTCGTGAACCGCCAGCGCTGGCCATCCCCCAGGGGAGACACCAGCCCCGCCTGCAGCCCCGCGGCGAGGGCCTCGGCCACCGCCTCGGGCGCCCCGTCGGCGGCCTCGTCCACGACGGGGATGTCGGCCGCGTGGAAGATCGGTCCCACCAGCGCCGCCGCCTCGAGGACGCGCCGGGCCGGGTCTGGCAGGCTCGCGATGCGCCGCGCCGACGCCTGCCCCGCCGTGAGCGGCGGCAGCGGCGCCGGGAGGATCCAGTCCGCCGAGCCCCGCGGCGCGGCCCCCGCCGCCAGCAGCGTACGCCCGGCCTCCCAGACGCTCGCCACATGCCCCCCGGTCGCGGCCAGCACCGCCTCCGCGATGGCCTCGGGCGCGGGCGCTCGCTCTGCCAGCGCGCCGAGCAGCTCCGCGATGTCGTCGGTGTCCAGCGGATCCAGCGGCACCACCTCGTCGAGGCGGTCGGTGAAGCGCTCGGCCGCGGCCGCCGGATCCAGCTCGCAGAGCACCAGCACGGCGCCGGCAGCGCGGCCCCGCAGGGCGTCCAGCACGCCCAGCACGCGCTCCGAGGCGCCGGCGCAGCTCTCCAGCAGGATGAGGAGGGGCGCGCGGGCCAGGTGCGCCTCCAGGAACCGCCCGAAGGCCTCCTGGATGACCACCGGATCGAGCACCGCGCCCGGACCGGGGGGGGCGAGCATGGCCTCGAGGGCGCGCAGCAGGCGGTCGGGCGCGTCGGGCAGCAGCGCCGCGAGGCGGTCGCGGGCCTCGGCGCGCCGGCGGCCCGGAGCCCATCGCGCGTCGAGGCCGCACGCGACGTGGACGAGGCGCCCCAGCGGGCACCACGCGTCCGGCCCGGTGGCGTCCGCGAAGCCGCGCAGCGTGTGCACCCGGCTGAAGGCGTTGGCGCGCCGCCGGGCGAAGGCGTTCATCAGCGTGCTGCGCCCGCTCCCCGCGCCACCCACGACGCCGACCACATGGGGTCGGTCCATCCGCAGCACCTCGTCGAGGCGGGCGTCCAGCACGGCCAGGGCGCGGGCGCGCCCCACCGGCGGCGAGGCACCGGGGCCATCGGACCGCGCGCCGCAGGCGACGCAGACCGAGCCCGGCTCGGGGTAGTGGCAGGCCGGGCAGATCATCGACCGTCCTGGGCGTCGTGCTGCAACGTCGCGAGTTTGTTGCGGATCAGCCGGAAGCGGGCCTCGAACTCGGCGTGCCGCGCGCGGAAGTCGTCGAAGTAGCGGCGCTCCGCCTGGCGCCCCCCGAGGGTGGCCAGCTCGTCCTCGACGCGCTGCACGACCAGCCCCAGATCGTCGAAGGGCTTGCGCAGCAGGCCCGCCACGCCCGACTCGATGGCGTCCACCGCCGACTCGAGGGTCGGATAGCCGGTCATCAGAATCACACGGGCCTCGGGGTGCACGGCGTGCACCTCCCGGATGAGCTCGACGCCGTTGGCGTCGCCCAGGTTCTTGTCGGTCAGCACCAGATCGTACGGCCGGCGCAGGAAGGCCTCGCGGGCGGCCGCCCCGCTGGTGGCCCCGTCGACCTCGTGCCCCTGGGATCGCAGCAGCGTCTCCAGCAGCGCCACGATGGTCACGTCATCGTCCACCACCAGCACCCGCCACGCGCGGTGATCATCGCGGGAGGCGCGCGCCAGGCGCTCGTCCAGCTCCAGGTTCGCCTGCCGCAGCGCCCCCATGCTGGCCATGAACACCTCGTTGAGCTTCGTCAGCTCGGCCACCACCCGCTCCAGCTCCGCCTGGTGCATGCGGCGGCGGGTGGCGCGCCGCACCGTCGAGCGCAGCTCCTCCACCGAGTTGCCGTCCTTGAGCAGGTAGCCATCAAAGCCGAGCGACAGCGCCCGGGAGGCCGAGCGCGCCGAGCCCTGCCGCGTCAGGACCACCACCGACAGGCCGGGTCCCGCGAGCCGGCGGAGACGCTGCACCAGCGCGAAGGCGTCCATGTCGGGCAGCGCCAGCTCGGTCACCACGGCCGCGGGAGGACCCAGGGCCTCCACCGCGTCCAGCGCCCCCACCCCGTCCTGGACGGCGTGGACGCCCGCCCCGAGGCCCCCCAGCACGTCGGCGCAGAGGTGGCCGGCGCGCGGGTCGGGATCCACCACCAACGTCCACTGCCCCGGCCTGTGCACAAGCGCCTCCGCCCTGCGAGGATGCGGCCCCGGTAGCGCCGGCGCGCGCGATCGGGTTGTCCGATGCCGTCCTCGGTTCGTACCATTTCTCCGTGAACATCGGCTGCACTTTTTTGCTGGCTCTGGGGACCCTCGCGGGCTGTGGCGGGCCCGCCGCCCGCGCGCCCGCCACCCATGGCCCTCCCCTCCCCGGGGCCCGCACGCTGCGGGTCGTGGCCTTCGTCGATCCGAGCGCCGCCCGCATCGCGGGCCACGCCGAGCGCCTCGGCGAGCGCCTCGCCAGCGCCTCGGATCACCTGGCGGCGGTCGTCGCGCTGCGCCTGGAGCTGGTGGCCGTCCGCACCGACCCGGCGCCCGCGGGCGACCTGGCCGCCGCCCTGGAGCGTCTGGAGCGCGAGCGGCCTGCGCCGGAGGCCGACCTGGTCGTGCTGTACACCGCCGACGCCCCGACCGGCCGGCCGAAGACGGCCGACCTGGTGCAGAGCCGGTATGCGGGCCGCAGCCTCGTCCTGCGCAGCCCCGCCACCCTCATCCCCCCCGACGACCCGGAGCGCCTGCACCGGGCCGAGGTCGAGCTGCTCGAGCACGGCATCGCGACGCTGTTCGGGGCCCTCCCCGGCTGCCAGGCCAGCCTCATGGCCAGCAGCCCGCCGCTGGGGCGCCTGCCGCCGACCGGCTTCCTGCCCCTGGACGTCCAGCTCATGCGGGCCCACCAGCGCCTGGACCTGCGGGGCGGCCCCCGCGTCCCCGTGGCCACGGCCCGCGCCGTCCAGGGCATCCTGCAAGACGCGCGGCCCGATCGCTGCCAGGCGGGCATCTTCGAGCGCCGCCTGGCCCTGCTGGCCGAGGTGATCGGCCCCACGGCCCCCGAGGGTCCGGGCCCGGTGGAGCGTGGGGTGGCGGCCCTGGCGGCGGGCCGGCCCGCCGACGCCTGGGCGGCCTGCGAGCCCATCGCGCGGACGGCCGCGCCCGGCGAGGCCACCCGCTGCGCCGGCCTGGCCGCCGCCGCCCTCGGCCACGGGGACGAGGCCGTGCGCTACCTGCGGGCCCACCTCGCGGGCCACCCGGACGACGGCGAGGCGCTGCTGATCCTGGCGCGGGAGGTCGGTCGTGGGGGCGACGACGGCGCGGCGCGGGCCCTGCTGATCGGCTTCGTCGACGCCCACCCCGAGCACTTGCAGGCCCGCATCAACCTGGGGGTCGCCCATGCCCGGCTGGGCGACCTGGCGGCCGCCCGATCCCAGTGGCAGGCCGTGCTGGATCGGGATCCCCAGAACGCCGACGCCCAGGACCTGCTGCGGCAGCTCCCGCGCTGACGAGCGTCCGGCGCCGACCCGCGACGCCCGCCTGGGCCAGCACCGCCGCCACGTCGGCCGGGGCGGGCTTCCAGCGGCGGTGAATCCAGAGCCACTGAGCCGGCCAGGCCCGGATGGCCGCCTCCACGACCCCTGCGCAGTGCGCCGTGTCAGCCACCAGATCCGCCTCGGTCGCCCCGAGACCCAGCGCCAGGGCCGGCCCCACCTCCACCTGGTGGTGGCCGTCGGGCCGCCGATACGTGAAGATCGGCACCACCGGCGCGCCCGTCCGCCGGGCCAGCCGGACAAGGTCGGGGCTGGTGGCCGCCGGTCGCCCGAAGAACGGCACCCAGACGGCCTGGCCCGGGGGCGCGTGCTGGTCGAGCACATAGGCCACGATCTCGCCGCGCTGGAGGGCCGCCACCGTCGCCCGCGCCGACGCCCCGGCCGGCAGCAGCCCCGCCCCGCCCCGCCGCAGACGCCGCCAGACCGCCTGGGCGATGGGCGAGCGCAGACGGCGCGTCACCACGTGCACCGCGACCGGGAACCGCCCCCCCGCCCGGACCAGCGCCTCGAACGCGCCGAGGTGGGCCGACAGCACCAGCACACCCCGCCCTGCGGCGAGGGCGTCGTCCAGGTGCGCCGCGCCGGTCACCTCGAGCGGCGCCCCCCGGCCGACCCCTGCCCGGAGCAGCTCGACGAAGCTCACCCCCAGGTGCCGGTAGGCGGCGCGGGACAGCCGGCGGGCAGCAACATCCGAAAATCCGAGTGATTGCTTGATGTTGGCGATCGCGACGCGGCGCCTGATGCGGATGACGTCGTGCCAGATCAGGCCGGCCAGCGCGCCGACGCCCCGCGCCCACGCGGCCGGCAGGCAGGCCAGCAGGCCACCCGCCAGCAGGGCCAGGCCCTCGGCCAGCCGGGCGAGGACCTTCATGGCCGACACAGCCGCAGCACGGCCTCCAGGTCACCCCGCACGGGCACCGGTGCGATCCGCACCACCGCCGCCGGGAAGCCCGGGGGCAGCCGCTCCCCGATCCTTCGTGGTGGTCACCCACCCCGCCCCCTGGGCGCGGCACCGGGCCAGCTCGGACGCGGAGAAGCGGTGGTGGTCGGCCCGCTCATGCCCCGGCAGCACCGTGGCCCCGGCGCCGACCAGCGTGGCCCGGAACGAGTCCGGCCGGGCGATCCCGACGAGCGGGCGGACGGCGCGACCGACCAGCCAGTCGGCCCCCACCGCGCGGCCATCGGGCAGCAGGACGCCCTGGACGCCGACCCGGGTCTCGACGGCCGCTCGCCAGGGGGCCGGCAGCGCGCGAGCGCCCGCCTCGTCGACGCGGTGCAGCCAGACGGCGTCGGCCCGGCCGAGGGCATCCAGCGGCTCGCGGAGGGGGCCCGCCGGGAGGACCCGGCGAGGGGCGGTGGCGTCGAAGACGGCGATGCGGGCCGTGGCCGGGGTGTCGCGGTAGCCGCCGTCCACGAGCACCACGTCCGCGTCGACGGCGGCGAGGGTCGCCGCCCGGGGGCCGACCCAGACCTCGACCTGCGGGGGCAGGGCCCGCCGCAGGGCGGCCGCCTCATCCCCATCCCGGCCGTCGGGTGCGACCAGACGGCGTGGCCCACCGCCGCGTCCGCGGTAGCCATGGGCCACCACCGCCACGCGCCAGCCCTCGGCCGCCAGGGTGTGCGCGAGCAGCTCCACCACGGGCGTCCGCCCCGCGCCGCCCACCGCGATGCCCCCGACGACGACCACGGCCCGATCGCCAGGCGGCAGGGCTCCCCCGGGCCGACGGCCCTGGCTGGCCAGCGAGATCCCGCGGGCGATCCCGCGCGCGACCGGCCCGGCGGCCGGCCGGAAGAGCCAACGCTGGGTGGCGGCCCGCAGGCCGCCCAGGACGGCGTCGCTCAGCGCTCGCTCAGTGCTCGAAGTAGGAGCGCAGGGACGCGCTGCGGTGCGCCTGGCGCAGCTTGCGGATGGCCTGGGCCTCGATCTGGCGGATGCGCTCGCGGGTCAGATCGAAGACCTGGCCCACCTCTTCGAGGGTGTGATCGCTGCGCACGCCGATGCCGAAGCGCAGGCGGAGCACCCGCGCCTCCCGATCGCTGAGGGTGTCGAGGACCCGGTTCGTCTCCTCGTTCATCAGCTTGTGGATGGCCACGTCCGAGGGGGGCGGCTGGTTCGGATCCTCAATGAAGTCGCCGAGGTGCGAGTCATCATCCCCCACCGGGGTCTCCAGCGACACCGGCGAGCGGCTGATCTTGAGGGCCTTGCGCACCTGCTCGGGGGCGATCTCCAGCCGCTCCGCGATCTCCTCGGGCAGCGCCGGCCTCTCCAGCTCCTGCTCCATCTGCCGCGCCACGCGCGTGATCTTGTTGATCGTCTCGATCAGGTGGACCGGGATGCGGATGGTGCGCGCCTGGTCGGCGATGGCCCGGGTGATGGCCTGGCGGATCCACCAGGTCGCGTACGTGCTGAACTTGTGGCCCCGCCGGTACTCGAACTTGTCCACCGCGCGCATCAGGCCGATGTTGCCCTCCTGGATCAGATCCAGGAAGTGCAGGCCGTGGTTGAGGTAGCGCTTGGCGATGCTCACCACGAGGCGCAGGTTGGCGAGGATCATCTCGCTCTTGGCACGCTCGAGGGCCCGCTGGTTCTTCACCACGTCGCCCACGACCTCGCAGATGCCCTCGTAGTCCAGGCCGACCCGGGTCTCGAGGTCCTCGATGCGGCGCCGCGCCTTCGCCACGCCGCTGCCCAGCTCGGCCCAGCCCGCAGCGTCCAGCCCGCTGGCGGGGTTGGGCTCGCCCCCGGCGACCAGGCGGTCGGCGTCGCTGCCGGCCATCACCTCGCACTCGCGGATGAACTTGCGCCAGTCGCGCAGCTCGTCGCGCGTGCGCCGCAGCTTGTCGGCGATGCCGTTGACGACGTTCCAGCTGACGTTCATGCGCGCGATCAGCTCGCGCAGCTCGTCGTCGTAGTCGCGGTTCTTGCGGCGCGACGTCTTGGTGACGCGCCGGTTGCTGCGGAGGCGAGCGCGGGCGACGCTCTTGAGCTCGGCGGCGATGGTCTCGACCCGATCGATGCCCGAGAGGCCCGTCGACGACTCGGGCTCCTGGTTGGAGCTGCCATCGAGGATTTCGCGGAGTGTGCGCTGGCCCCGCCGGACCTGCCGCGGCAGATCGACGAAGGCGTTGACCCCCGCGCTGGTGGCCAGGATGCCGTTGAGGACGCCCTCGCGGGCGGTCTCGATGCGGCGGGCGATCTCGACCTCCTGCTCCCGGGAGAGCAGGTCGACGCAACCGATGCGGGACAGGTAGACCCGGACACTGTCGAGCTCGCCACCGGAGGGCTCCTCGCCCTCTCGTCGGCGCCGGGTTCCGCGGGGGGCCTCCTCGTCTTCCTCGTCGCGGAAGCCGGTGGGCTCGTCCTTCTTACGCCTGTCGGCCATCTCGCCTCCTGCTGCACCCGAGGGCCTGCCGTCGCCGGCCGCCCAGGAGGATGCGGGTCCGGGCGGACGGTTTCACCCGCCCACCGTTCGCACTTGATTACCTTACTTTACTCTCAATCCAGACACGAGCCTGACATTCACGTCATGGACCCCGCAAAACTTGCAGACCTTCCAGCGCGCGCTCGACGGCCTCAACCGAGACGCCGTCGAGGCATGCAGTGGTTCCGAGCCGGCAAGCCAGGCGTCCATGATCGCTGCACGGAGCGCACGGCAAATCACATGCCACGACGCGACCTTGGGCGGCCCGCGGCGCCCAGCGCCCCGGCGGCGTGGGCCCAAACAGCGCCACGAAAGGGATTGCGACGCTGGCTGCCAGATGGAGCAGCCCGCTGTCGTTGGTGACGGCCACCTGGGCGGTGGCTACCACAGCAGCCACCCGGTCCAGGGGGACCGTGACGGGCAGAATCCAGCCGGTCGCGCCCGCGACGGCCTCCAGCAAGGGCCCCTCCCCGGGGCCCCCGACCACCACCACCGCGAGGCCCGCGGCCTCGAGGGCCCGGGCCACCTCGCCGAAGCGCGCCGCCGGCCAGCGCTTGGTGGCATGGCCCGCCCCGGGAGCCACCACCGCGTAGGGCCCCGCCGGCCGCCAGCTCTGGGCCCAGCGCCGCGCCTCGGGATCCACGGGCAAGGACGGCTCCCTGAGGGGCGGCAGGCCGAGCGCCGTGGCCATCCGCTCGAGCTGGTGCGGCCCCCCGCGGTAGTCCCGGTGCAGCGGGCGCCCCCCCAGCGTCCGCACGAGGTCCCAGCCGTGGCGCTTGCGCCAGTGCCGCCGCGCCCGGCCCCGCCAGGCCAGGGCGCGGGTGCGCGGCCGGTTCTGCAGGTCGATGACCAGATCCGGCCGGGGCGCGCGCCAGGCCTGCCGAGGGGTGAGCACCCCGGCCAGGGCCGGGTGACCCCGAAAGAGGGGGTGCCAGCGGCGCGTCACGAGGTAGGAGGTGTGGGCGCCCGGGTGCCGCACGGCCAGGGCCGCCAGGACGGGGCCCGCACAGATCACATCCCGAGGGCCGACTCGCGGATCACCCAGATGACGAAGAGCAGCTCACGGCCGACCGACGGCGGCGCGAGCGGAGGCCGTCGCGGCCCCGATGGCGGCCGTCAACCGGGCCTGGCCACGGGGCGGGCTCGCCCGCCACCAGGAAGAGGGGCTCGCCGACGACGACCACCACCCGGGTCAGCAAGAACCGATCCCAGGCGCGGCGCAGCCGGCACCGCCGAGCGGCCACGCCAACCGGCCACACCGGGCAGCTGAGCGCTGGGCGGCGAGCCACACGACCCCGGCCTTGGCCTCCCGCGCGGGGCCCCGGGGGCCATCCACGGGCCATGAGGGCCAGGCGCCGCGGCCGATGGGCGGCCGCAGGCCGCGCGGGCCGCCGCCAGGCCGCCGCGGCTGCTCGATCCCGGCACATCCCCGATGCCCAGGTGGCCCATCACCCGGGCCTGGAGGCGCCCGTCCTGGCTCAGGCTGATGGGCGCGACCACCTCGCCCCGCGGGCGGTGGCGGACGAGGGCGAGCTGGTCGCCGTGCCAGAAGGCGATGAGGGACGGTTTCGATCGCCGGGCCCACCCGCCGGCTGCGCAGCGACCAGGTCCAGAGCCGCACCAGCAGGCTGACGGCGAAGGCGAGGGCCGCGCGCCTCATGGGGCGGGCTCAAGCGCGATGCGGGCGTCTGCGATGGCCACCAGGGCCGGGTCGTGGGTGATCAGCAGCACCGTGCTCCGCCCGCGCAGGCCCTCGATGGTCTCGGCCAGGGCGACGGAGGCGGCGGCGTCGAGGTGGCCGACGGCTCGTCGAGGACGAGGAGCAGCGGCGCCCGCAGCAGTGCCCGGGCCAGGGCGATGCGCTGCTGCCTGCCCTGACAGCCCCGCCCCGCCGTCCTGAGCGGCCGGTCTCAGCCCCCGGCCGCGTAGAGGAGCGGCCGAGGCCGGTGAGCGCCGCGATCCGGGCGAGCTCGGCGTCGGTGGTCTCGGCGCGATCCACGCAGACGTTCTCCCGCAGCGTGCCCCGGCCGAGCAGCGGCGCCTTTGGGCCGGACCCACTCCGACCCGGCGCCGCCACAGGGCGTCAAGGGACTCAAGGGGTTGATCATCAACGAGAATCTGGCCGGATGACGGCGCCAGCAGGCGGGCCAGCGCCCACGCGAGCGTCGTCTTGCCCGCCCTGTTCGGGCCGACCACGGCCGTGATGCGACACCGGCACCAGCTGGCCCGCGCGAGTCCGCCGGCCGCCTCGGTCGACCGCCAGCGCGTCGAGCGTGACGCGCGGCGGTCGCGGGCGGCGCCCCGACCCCCGGCAGGCGATCGGGCAGATCCAGCAGCGCCCGGGCGCGGTCGAGGGCGGCGCGCCCGGGCTGCACCACGGCCCGCGATCGCACCAGCCCCTTGACCGGCTGGTAGAGCAGCAGGACGGCGACGAAGAAGCCCAGGACGTGCTCGGCCGCCAGGTCGCGCCATCGGATGGACTGGCCCGCGATGCACAGCGTGGACGCCGAGGGCTGTGGCGCCGATGACCCGCTGGAGCTCCGCTGGCCGCCCGGATGCGCGCCGCGCGGACCTCCGCCTGCGCCACCTCCCGCCGCGTCGGCGAACGCCGCCTCGGCGGGTCGGGGTGCTCCTCGTCGATCTGCGCAGCCAGGGCAGGCGGCGGAGCTGGTCGTCGACCAGGACGGCCAGGGCGCCCCCGGTGGGCCCGCGCTGCGCCCGGCGCCCGGCGCAGGCCCGCCCCAGCGCGCCACGGGCCAGAAGATCAGCGGGTAGGTCCCGAAGACGACAGCAGGGCCAGCCGCCACTTCGATCAGCAGACACACGGCCAGGAGGGCGACGACTTGAGCGCCATCCCGCAGGCGGCTGGCCACGCCGTCCACGGCGAGGGCCTCCACGGCCTGCACGTCCGTCGTGACCTGCGTGACCAGATCGCCGCTGCCCAGGCGGCTCACGGCGTCGGGCGGCAGGTCCAGCAGCCGGGCGCGTGGAGGCGCAGCCGCAGATCGGTGACGACCCCCTGGCCGAGGCGCGCCGTGGTGACCGCGTGGCGGTGCTGGGCGAGGCCCTTGACGAGGGCCACCGCCACGATCAGGACGGGCAGCGCGACCCGCAGGGTGGCGACGGCGGGCGGCGGGGGCAGGTGGGGGGCGAGGGGCCGGCCAGACCAGCGCCTCGCCGCCGAACAGGGCGCGCGCAGCAGGGGCCTGACCAGCGCCCCTGGGCGGCCGCGGCGAGGGCGAGGGAGGCCGGCCCAGCCGGCGGCGACGGCGAGCGCCACCAGCCGGGGTCTGAGCAGCACCACCAGCAACGAATCGAGCATGCCACCTTCGGCCGACGGAGCCGCTCGGTCATGTTGCCAGAGCGGGAAGAGACCGGTACGCTCCCTCTGTGGACGACCTGATCCCATCGACTACGACCACCGCCCGGACAGCAGCCCGGTGCCCTCCGGGTGCGCTTCGAAGATCCCGCCAAGTTCCTGGAATTCTACGACAACAGCTCTCTCGGGGGTCGTCGGCCTGCGCCACCCCAGCGAGATCGCGCTCCAGGCGCCGATGCTGGTGGTGGTGAGCCCGCCTGGCGCCCCGGACCGGCTGGTCCTCCCGGGGCGCGTCAGCCGGGTCAGCCAGCGGCCGGACGGGGCGGCGCCTGCGCGTCGACATCGAGCAGCGGGGTCAGGACGCCGCCTGGTTGGAGGGCTATGTCGAGGCCTGCGCCTCGCGCTGGTCGCTGGTGGGTCGCCCACGCCGTCCCCCTCCGGAGGGCTCCGGTCGCCCGGTCGAGGCGCCTCCCCGTCAGGCGCCCCCCGCGCTCGCCGCCGTCACCGAGCCCGTCCGGCACCGCCTCCTCCGGTGAGATCCGCGGCCGTGGCGGGCGCCTGGACACGCTGGACTACTACGCCCTGGGCGTGCCCCGATGACGTCGACGCCGAGATCCTCCAGAACCGGTTCCACTTCCTGACCGGCGGTTCCACCCCGACCTCTTCCACGGGATGGACTGCAGGTGGTCCGGGGGTCAACCAGACCCACCGGCGCATGAACGAGGCCTACTCGGTGCTCAAGAGCCCGGTGCGCCGACGCGCCTACGACGCCGGCCGCCGGGCCGACGACGCGGGCACGCCGCGGCTGGGCGCAATGAAGCCCTCGACGACGCCCGTCGGCGAGAGCAGGTCCAGGGCGCGAGCGGACCGGCGACTTCTACTGGGGCTGCGCCCGCCTGGTGCTGAGTCGGCCCGTGGCCGCCAGGAAGGGAGCTGCCGGCCCGCATGGAAGCCGCCCGCTCGCTGCGCACCGCCCTCTTCGAGCCCGACAATGAGCACTTCCGCACGGCCCTGGGCCAGATCGAGCGGCATCTCCAGGGGCCGATGACGCTGAGGCCTGCCGAAAAGCAGGTCTGAGATCGCCGGGAGGTTGGGCTGCTACCAGGCGTTGAGGCGAGCCAACGGGGCTTCCCCCGAACGCTGCCAGAACCGGATCTGCCAGCCGAGCGACGCGCCGTCGGGGCTCGCGCCCACCTGGACGCGGCCGGCGGGTGCCGCCAGTGTCGTCGCGCCACCACAGGAACACGGCGGCCCCCAGGGCGAGCGCTGACGCCGGCGAGACGTCGGCCAGCAGCGCGGCGCTCTCGGCATCCGCCTTCAGGTCCTCGGCCTCGCTGCGGATCCCGGACTCCCGAGCGGACGCGGCGTCGTCCAGCGCGCCGAGGCCCAGCCACGTACCCACCCCCGCCGCCACCACCGCGACGCCGGTGGCCACCCACGGCCAGGGATCGACCGCGTCCACCGTCTCGGGGGGGAGCGCCCGCCGGGTCACCGGCATGAGGGTGTCCTTGGGCGTGGTGTCGGCCAGAGTCGGATCGCCGCCGAGCTGCTTGATGCGGTGGATGATCGCCGTCTCGTCGGCCGGGGCCGTGGCCAGGTAGGCCCGGTACCACTCCACCGCGCCCGGCTTGTCGCCAGCATCCGCGGCTGCGCGCGACGTTGTAGAGCAGGTCGCGCTGACGAGTGAGCGTGAAGGCCTTCTGGAAGGCCACTGCCGCCGGCTCGAAGCGGCCCGCCCGGCAGTGGCCAGGCCCTCGAAGAAGATGGCCTCAGCCTCATCCAGCGCCGCCTGCGTCATGGGAGGCGGGGCGCTCGGCGGCCGCCACGGCAGGCGCCAGGGCCACGACCAGGAGAGGAGGCGCTTCATCAGCGGGACGCCAGCGAGTTGCAGTTGTTGCAGGCGCCTGGCCGGAGCGGCAGCAGCCGACCCGACCTGCCCTGTCAGGCCTGTCGTCGGCCGCCGGGTTGCACAGACATCATCGCGGGAGCCGCCGTCGCCGCCAGCTCCTGGCCAGGTGCCTGCCCGCAGGGCTGCCGCTGCGCTCGCGGCTGCCTGGTCCGCGAGCGCCCGGCCGTCGGCGCCTTCGAAGACGATGGTCGACTGGGCCAGGTCGGCGGCCGGACGTGGTGCTCACGCGGAAGATGGCGAAGCTGGGCCACTGGCCCTGCCGCCCGCGTTGCCGCCGCAGCCACCTCGCCGGCCACCGCCGCCGCCCTGGCCGCCGTCCGCCGCGCCCTGGTGGCCGAGGCCTCCGAGGCCCAGGCCGCCCCCAAGCCCTGGCGCCCGCGTTGCCGCCATGGCCCCCGGGGCCACCGGCGCCGGCCGTGATGGACACGTTCTGCAGGCAGGCGGCCGCCCAGCAGCTGGATGCCGAAGGAGCCGGCGCCGCCCTCGGCGCCGCGGCCACCGGAGCCCGGGCACCCGCCCAGCCGCCACTTTCGCCACCGCCGCTGCCGCCCGTCTGGTTCTGCGCGTCGGTCCGGCCACCGCAGCTGCCGCCGGGGCCGCCAGGGCTGGCCGGCGAGCGCCTACCGAGGCCCGGGGATCCAGTAGATGCCCCCCTCCTGGATGCGTCCCGTGATGGAGCCCGGCACCTCGTTGGCGCCGTTGGCCCCGTCGTCACCCGGCTCGCCGTTGGCAGCGTCGTTGCCGCCCACGGAGACCGCGCCGCCGGCACCCGCGCGGGGGTTCATGGCCGCATCAGGGCTCTCGAACCCGGCCTCGGCGGGCGTCTGGTTGCCATGGCCGCCATCGCCGCCGTCGCCGCCCGTCACGTTGCTGCAGCTCGCGTTCTGACCACCCCCGCCGCCGTTGCCGCCGCTCGCGGGCTGGTTGCCGTTGACGCCAGGCCCGCCAGGCCCGGCCGTCGCCAGGCCGTCCTCGCCGTTGACGCCGTTGGCGCCCGCGGCGCCCGCGTGGGCGATGATCTCGACGTCCCGGATGATGAGGTGATCCCCCACGTCCACCGCGACCACGCCGACGGTCGGCAGCGGACCCACCTGGCCCTGGTCGATGGTCTCGACCACCAGGTTGTCGAGGCGGGTCGTCCGCCCCAGCCCCGCGCCGGCCTGGCCCTGGTAGCGCAGCACGATCTGCGCGCCGGTGATCACGGTGCGGAAGTTCTCCTTCGGCCCGCGGCTCCAGGCGTCGTCGGCCGGGTTGCCCGGGGCGCCCGGATCGTAGCGGTAGCCCCCATGTAGACTCACCCCGGCGGGGATCAGCAGCCCGGTCCGGGCCGCCTGCCCATCGGGGTTGTTGACCGTCACGTCGTACCGGCCAGAGTCGAGGTAGATATCGCGAAAGTTGTTGAGATTCGCGAGGGTACGCGCGACGTCCACGGCCCGGGCGATGGTCCGGTAGGGGTTGGACGGGTCGCCGTTGCCCCGAGCGTCATCCCCGGCCTCGGCCGAGACGAAGATGGCCCGCGCGGCGACACCGTCGACGCCGTCGCAGTTGGAGTCGGTGAAGGTCGGATCCGGGAGATCGGGCTCGTTGGGGTTGCACTCGCAGCCGTTGTCGGCCCGCAGGTCCACGTTGCGGAAGCCCTCGAGGCAGCTGTCGATCACGCACTCCCCGGCCGCGCAGCCGGCGACGGCGTTGGCCAGGTCGCAGACACGCCCACAGCGGCCGCAGTTGTCGGGGTCCTGCTGGACCTCGAAGTCCTCGTCGACGGTGCCATCGCAGTCGTCGTCGGCGCCGTTGCACAGCTCGTCCATGGGCGCCTGGGGCCGGGCGCTGCACTCGGTGCCCCGGCGGTCCTGGCTGCAGACGAACGCCCCGTTGGCGCGGCAGGCGCCCTGGCCGGCGCTGCACGCCATGCCCAGGTTGTCGTGGCCCTCGTCCACGCGGCCGTCGCAGTCATCGTCGATCTCGTTGCCGCAGAGGTCGACGTCGGAGGCCTGACCCGGCTGGACGTTGCAGGCCACCGCCGCCGGCCCGGCGCAGGCACGGATGCCCGCGGCCTGGCAGGCCCCGACCCCGACCATGCACGGGTCGCCCAGGCCCTCACCCTGGAAGGTCTCGTCCACCTGCCCATCGCAGTCGTTGTCGACGGTGTCGCAGATCTCGTCACCCCGCACGATGGCCGGGTGATCACAGAAGGGCTGGCGGTCGGGCCCGCAGGCGACGACGCCCGGGGCCACGCAGCCGCCTTCGACCGACCGGCAGGCCTCGCCCACGGCGGCAGGCTGATCGCCAGGCTGGGTGTCGTCGGCGTCCGCCAGGCGGACGTCCTCGTCGATGTTGCCATCGCAGTCGTCGTCGACCCCGTCGCAGATCTCCGGCCGGGGACCCGGCAGCAGGACGGCCTGGCCGTTGGCGTCGACGCAGTCGCCCAGGCGGCCCTTGGGGGCGCCCGGGGCCGCCTCGCAGCGGCGGGTCCCGGCGACGCAGACCGAGTCGGGGGCCGGCTGGCCGCACCCGATGGGGGCCGAGCCGGGATCACAGCAGTCTTCGATGCTCAGGCCCTCGTCGATGCGGCCATCGCAGTCGTTGTCGGCGTCGTCGCAGATCTCTTCGCCGCCGCCCGCGGCCTCGCTGCACACGAGGGCGTCCTTCGCCTCGTTGCAGACCTGCACCCCCTCGCGGCGACAGGCCCCCTCGCCCGACTCGCAGGGCTCGTCCTTGGCGGCGTAGAGCTCATCCGTCTCGCCGTCGCAGTCGTTGTCCATGCCATCGCAGGCCTCGGCCTCGCCGATGAGCCCCGGCGCGACCTGGCAGCGACCGCCCTCGGAGAAGTCGAAGGTGACCCCCTGCTCGGGGACCGCGGTGGAGGGCTGGATGAGCTTGATCACGCAGCCCGCCGCCGGATCGCAGGCGTCGTCCGGCCCCGGGCCGGCCTTCGAGGTGCACCGCATGCCCTCGCCGCCGGCGCCAAAGATGAAGAGGGCCGCCCGGATCTTGCCCCCGGGCGCCACCTCGACCAGCTCCTCGCCCGTGGCGCGAAGCTGCCCCCCGGACCACTGCACCGCCACGCGGCGGATGGTGGACTCGCCGTCCCGGAGGGCCACGAAGCACCCGTTGGCGCCCTCGGCCAGGGCCAGCTCGTCCAGGCGGGAACGGCAGTTGCCCGGGACCACGCCGTCAGAGCCGCCGAAGCAGCGCGAGGCGTCGATCTTGACCACCGTCGTCCCCGCCGCCCCCGTCCCATCGTCGCAGCCGCTCAACAGGGCCATCGCGACCGCGATCGACACCGGAGCACTCGCCCGATCCCCGCCGCCATCATGATCCTTCCTACTCGACCTTGAACAGGTGGGCGCCCAGCGATCCGGAGCGGGCACGGCATCCGCCGGATCCAGCTCCTCGCCGAAGCGCTTCTTCCAGTATTGCATCAGAGCGGACCGATGCCCATCAAGCTGGGTCGGGAACATGTAGCTCGCCATCTCGGTGCCGCCGTCGGAATAGGTGAACAGCGTCAGCTCCGGCTGAGGCCCGGCAGAGCTCCAGAAACCCGATCACCAGGTCGGTTACCCGGTACTTCTCGGCGAACTGGAAGAGCAGATCGTTGATGTAGACGTCGCTGAACGCCTCGGCCCCTTGAAGGAGATGGAGGCCAGCCGGATCGTACTCATCGGCCCGGTGCGGGCCTCCTTCAGCTTCGCCTTGAGCTCTTTGCTGTCCCCTGGGTCAGGCTGACCAGGGTCCCCCAGCGCGCGTACCCCGCCTTGCGGACCTCGACCAGGTGGGGACCGGCGGGGAGGAACGGGTTGGCGTAGGGGACGTCCTTGCGATCACCCCCACCGCCAGGTTGTCCACGTAGACGTGGGCCCCGTCGACATCGGCCCGCACCCGCCGCTCCGCTGTCCCCGCGATGCCGGTCTCGCCGCACTTGTCGGCCAGCGGCTCGAAGACTGCTCGATGGGCCCGGCGCTGCCCGCCAGGTTGCGCGACAGGGCCACGTAGGCGCAGTACGCCTCCCGAGCCTTGTCCTTCTGGCCCGCCAGGTCGCGGGCGAGGAAGTAGTAGAAGAAGATGCCCCGCAGCAGCCCATCGTCGGCCACGAACGGGATGCCCTTGTTGTAGAAGCGCTCGGCGCGGAAGAGCTGCTCAAGGGCCTCTTCGTGGTCGCCCGACTCGATGGAGCGCTGCGCGTCGTTGAACTGCATGCGCGCCTTCTCGAGATCGGCCTTGGACAGGTAGCCCACGTCGAAGCGCGGCTCCACGTCGAAGGTCGGGGGGACCTTCTTCTTCCCCTCCTTCGAGGCGGTATCGAACATCTGGCGCAGATCACGCTCGATGCGGACCGCCGCGTTCTCGTCGGCCCCGTTGCGCGCGAAGATCAGCGCGACGACGCGCTGCTGCGCCTCGTCGTCGCGGGCGAGGGCGGCCCATGGCGACGCCGCCGCCAGCAGCAGCGCGAGCGCGAGGAGCCGCGGCGTCATCACTCCCCCGCCTTCAGGTCTTCCATGGCGAACGTCACCACGTACAGACGCTCCCAGGTCTTGTTGGTGGATCCCGTCTGGCCGAGGGCCTTGAACGCGAGGCGAAGCGTGGCCCTGAGCGCCGAGCGCCAGGTCGGAGTTGAGCTGCGTCCCGGTGTCGAGGATGCCGGTCTGGCTGCCATCGCGGCGAATCCAGCGCACGGAGGTTGTCGCGCTTGAAGTCGCGCTGGACGAAGAGGATGGTCGACGCATCCGGCGTCCACGCGGGGCCCTTGTGGTCGTCGACGACCACGTCCTTGGCGAGCTGCTTGGGGTTGCTGCCGTCTGCCCCGATGACCCGAGATCGAAGATCTTGTCGTCCTCGCGGCTGCGGTCCTTGTTGGCGTAGAACGCGATGAACTGGCCGTCGGGCGACCAGCTCGGCCGGATCTCGTCACCGGCCCACTCGGTGACCATGCGGGTTGAGTCCTGGGGCTTCGTGACGTCGGTCACCACACCGATGTCCTGGCCCCGGTTGCCGCTCTGGGCCCGGGTGAACATCACGTGGTTCTGCCGGGGCGACCACCGCGGCCCGAACTCGGTCATGTTGGGCCAGAGCGTGACCTTGAGCGGCTTGTCGCTCTCGCCCCCGAGGTCGATGACCATCACGTCGCCGGAGTCCTTCTGCTGCGACGTGTAGGCGATGTAGCGGCCATCGGGGGACCAGTCGGGCTGCCCGTCGTTGCCGGGGTTGCTCGTCAGCCAGCTCCCGTCAGCGAAGAGGTCGAAGTTCTTCTTGGGCCCGATGCTGCTGAAAACATAGGGTTTGCTCAGCAGCTTCATGTCCGGCGCCCAGGCGAACTCCACCACCGGCGCTTCCTTGGCGCCCAGCAGCTCCGCCGCCTTGGCGCCCCCCACCGTGACCTGCTCCATCTTCCCGGAGCCGTCGAGGGAGGCGATCCAGACCTCGCGCTTGTCCTTCTTCGGGTCGTAGACGTCGTAGGCGAGGAGCTTGCCATCGGGTGACCACCGCGGCGCCTGACAGTGGGCGGCGGGGCGATCGGCGATCTGTCGCGGCGTGCTGATCTCCGCCCCCGCGGGGGCGGCGAGCAGCGAGGTCGCGCAGAGGACGAGGGGAAGTCGCGTGGTCATGGGCGTCCAGTCAGGGGCTGAATGTCGAAGCGGATGTTGTTGGGGGGCGTCCCGCCGCCGTCGTCTCCCAGCAGGAGGAACGCGGTCACCCCCGCGGCAGCGGCGGCCGCGCCGCCGATGCCGACCCACCACCAGGGGCTGATGCCGTCATCACCGGCCTCGACGACGACCTGCAGGTAGATCTCGACCACCGGCGTCTCGGCGTCCTCGGGCTTGACGTCGAAGGGCACCTTGTTGGCCAGGTACTCCCCGTACGGCAGGTAGACGGTGGCCGGCAGGTCGATGTCCGTCGAGCGGAAGCGCTCGCGGATGGAGAGGAAGCGCTCCTTCTTCTCCTTGTTGATGATGCCCGTCTTGGCCTCGAAGAAGATGCGGCCGCGCTTGTTGGTCTCGCCCTTGGCGGCCTTGAACGTCACGCCGCCGTAGAGGCCCTTCATCTCGCCCTCGAGCTCGTTGACCCGCTGGACGCGCTTGTCATCCCCCTCGGCGAGCTTCCGGGCGAGGGCGACCATCTCGAAGGCGGTCTCGAGGCGAAGCAGCTTGTAGTGCGTCTGGGCGCGGTAGAAGACGGTCAGGAAGTCGGCCTTGCCACCCGGCATCTTGAAGGCCCGATCCAGCCGGTCCTGCGCCTGCTTGAAGATGTCCTTCTTGAAGTAGAGGACGCCCTGGTCGCGCACCTCCTCGAGGCTGTTGCCCTGGGCCAGCGCGGGACCGGCACAGAGCGGCACCGACCCCAGCGCCGCCAGCAACCCCACGAGCGCGATCCCCCTCATGCGTCCTCCATTCTCCGGCCGGCCTCATCGGCCTGGCTCGCAAAACACGCGACCCGGTGGCCCGCCGCCAGCTCGACGAACGGCGGCCGCTCGGTCTGGCAGCGGGCGTGGATGCCCAGCTCACGGGCCAGCGGGCAATCGGCCGCGTATACGCAGCCCGCGCCACCCGCATTCGCCTGCGGCTCTCGCCCCGCCACCTTCTCACGATCATCCAGTAGATGGGCAGCGCGCATCAAGCGCCCCGTATAGGGGTGGTGCGCCGGGCCGCCCAGGCGGTCGGCGGGGACCTCCTCGATGATGCGGCCGCTGAGCATGACGAGCACCCGATCCGCGATGCGGCGCACGAGCCCGAGATCGTGGCTGATGAGCAGGTAGGTGAGCTTCTCGTCTTTCAGCGTCCGCAACAGCTCGATGATCTGCAGCTTGATGGCCGCGTCGAGGCCGCTGGTGGGCTCGTCCGCCACGATGAGCCGGGGCCGGGTCGCCAGGATGCGCGCGAGGCCCACCCGCCGCCGCTCCCCGCCCGACAGGCTCGCCGGACGCTGGGCCTGGCGCGCCGCCAGGCCCACCCGCTCCAGAAGCTGGCCAATCCGGGCCTTGCGTCCCTCGGCGTCCAGATCCGGCCGGTGCAGGCGAAGCGACTCATCGAGCATCTGCTGCACCGTCATCTTCGGGTGCAGGTTGGCGCGCTGGTTCTGGAAGACCATCTGGAACTCGCGCCGCTTGACCCGCAGGGCACGCCGGTCGAGGGCGAAGATGTCCTGGCCCCCGAACGTGACCGTCCCCTCGTCGAGAGGGGTCAGCCGCAGCAAGACCTTGCCGAGCGTGGTCTTCCCGCTGCCCGACTCACCGATGAGCGCCAGCACCTCGCCCTCGCGGACGTCCAGGCTGACGTCGTCGAGGGCGCGCGTCTCGACACGGCCGCGCAGCAGGCTGCCGCTGCGGAAGCGCTTGACCAGCCCGCGGGCCTCCACCAGCACCGTCACAGCGCCTCCCCCAGCTCGGCCGCCGCGAGCAGCGAAGCCGTGTACGGATCGCGCTCACCGCGGCCGGCCCGCAGATCCTCGGCGGTCGCCTCCTCGACGATGCGGCCATGGCGCATGACGATGACCCGATCCGACAGGTGCAGGACCTCCCGAATGTCATGGGAGATGTAGAGCATCGAGCGGCGCCTGTCGGCCAGCAAGTCCTCGAAAAGACCCACGATCTCGGCGCGGACCGTGGTGTCGAGGCCGGTGGTCGGCTCATCCGCGACGAGGATGCGCGGCGCCCGGGCGAGCGCCACGGCGATCATCGCGCGCTGGCACATCCCCCCTGACAGCTCGTGGGCGTAGCTGCGATACACCCGCGACGGATCGCTCATCTGCACCCGGTCGAGCCACTCGAGGGCCCGGGCGCGGCGGCCGGCGCGATCCAGCGAGCGCTCCGCCAGGGCGATGGACTCCTCGACCTGGGCCCCGATCGTGAGCAGCGGATCGAGGGAGTGGCGGGGATTCTGGAACACGGCCGTGACCAGGTCGCCCCAGAGCGGCCGCATGCGCCGGTTCACCATGCGCTGCCAGCGCCGGACGTTCTTGCGCGCTGGCTTGCCCGGTCGCTGGGTCACGACCCGGTCCAGGCCCTCGAACAGGGCGACGGGCGCACCGCCGAGGTGCAGCGTCACGTCGCCGCCGAGCACACCCGGGTTGCCCTCCACCAGCCCCATGATGGCGAGGGTGCTCACCGTCTTGCCGCTGCCCGACTCCCCCAGGATGCCGAGCACTTCGCCCTCGCCCAGCTCGAACGAGATGCCATCCACGACGCGCCGCCGCCCCTGGGCGGTGTCGAACTCGATGACCAGCCCCCGGACGGAGAGGAGCGGAGCCGTCATCGGATGGCCTCCTCGTCGCGCCGGGCCAGCAGGTTGCCGAACGACAGAAAGGCCGCGATGGTCACGACGATGGCCAGCGCCGGGAAGAGCCAGGGCCAGGGCGCCTGCCCGGCCAGGTCGCGCGTCTGCGCCACCATGTTGCCCCAGGAGGGCGTGGGCTCCTGCACCCCGTAGTCGCCGAGGTACGACAAGGCCGTCTCGACGAAGAGCACATAGCCGAAGACGAAGGTCGCCTGGCGGATCAGGAGCGGCCGGCACTGCAGCCAGAGGATGTGGTAGAGCAGGATGCGAGCGGGCGAGAACCCGTGGGCCACATGGGCCAGGATGTAGTCCTCGCTGCCGAGGGCCTCGACCTTGCGCCGGATCACGGTCGCGATGGCGGGCACGAACAGCAGCCCGGCCACCCCCGCGATGAGGGTGATGGACGGGTTCATGATGGTGCAGAGCAGGATGATGAAGACGAGCCGGGGCAGGGTGTCGAGCAGCTGCAGGCCGCCCAGCACCACCGACCGTCCAAGCCCCTGCAAGTAGCCAGCGACCGCGCCGGCCAGCGCGCCCCCCACCACCGCCAGCGCCGCCGCGAGCAGCCCGGGCAGGAAGAACGCCTCCGTCCCCTTCACGAGCCGCAGGGCGACGTCGCGCCCCTGGCCGTCCGTCCCGAACAGGTGGGCCCACGACGGCCCCAGCAGCTGGGCCTCGTAGTCCACGTCCGCCACCGGATCGTACGACACGAATGGCGCGATCAGGCCGAGCAGCAGCACGATGGCCACGATGCCCCCGCTGATCCGCAGCGCGAGGAGCTCACCCCTACCCCCCACGCGCCACCTCCCGTGGATCGATGAGGGCCCGCACGAGATCGGCGATGAGCGAGACCACGATGATCGTGGCGGTGAACAGGACGCTGAGGCCCACCACCATCGGGAAGTCGCGGGCCCGGACGCCTCCAGGAGCACGTAGCCCGCGCCATCGAGGGTGAAGATGTACTCGACGATCACGACGCTGCCGAGCACCAGGGGAGGCGCGCCGAGAAGCCGGACAGCACCGGCACCACCAGGTTGCGAGCGATGTGGCCCACCGTCCGCGCGCCCTTCGCGCGCACAGCGGTGATGAACTGGGCCCGCTTGAGGCCGAGGAGCCCGGCGCGCAGCGTGTTGAACCAGTCCATGAAGAGGCCGTCCCCCGCCAGCATCGCGAAGCCGGCGAAGACGTAGGGCATCAGCGAGTCCGAGTAGATCGGGATGGGAACCACGGCGGCGTCTCGTAGCCCGCCGCCTCGACATAGGCGTGTATCAGCCAGTTCATGCCCTGGGCGAACAAGACCGCGACCACGAAGGATGGCGCCGCGGTCAGCACGTAGGCAGGCGCCGTGAGCACCTGCTGGCGGGGACCGGGCTCGCCCAGCAGGATGGCCAGCCCCAGCCCCAGCACGAGGGCCGCCAGCAGCGTCAACCCCGACAGCAGGACCGTCCGCCTGAACGCCGGCAGCGCCACCGCCATCACCGACTCGCCCGGCGAGAAGACCAGCGACTCCCCGAAGTCACCCACCGCCGAGCGCGAGAGCCACGCCATGTAGCCGGTGACCGGATCCCGATCCAGGCCGAACTCCGCGGCGAGCTGGGCCTTCACCTCGGGCGGCGTCCCCATCGGGCTGATGGCGTCCACGGCATCGCCGGGCGCCAGACGCACCGTCATGTAGATGATGAAGCTCGCGCCGATGAGCAGGCCCGCGCTCCCCGCCAGCCGCCGAAGGGCGGCGAGGACCAGGGGCAACGCCCTCATGGCGTCCGCCAGGCGACCGGGGTGGGCCCGCGACCCCTCAAGGGCGCAGCTCCCACTCGTGGAAGGAGGTGAAGTAGTAGTACGGCTGGATGAAGACGTTCGCGAGCTTCTTGCTGAGGCCAGAGTAGACGTCCAGCGACCACAGGAAGAAGTACGGGAGGTCCTCGCTGAGCTTCGCGTGCAGCTCCTTCATGTACTCCTTGTACTTCTTGTAGTCCTTCGTGGCCTGGGCGGCGTCGAGGATGCCGTCGACGTCCTTGTTGCTGTAGCCGATGAAATTCATCACGCCGCTCGAGTGGAACAGCGGGTAGACGTCCTCCACCTCCTCGAACGACCACACGTTCATCGTGAGATCGAACGACTTCTTGGTGAAGACCTGCTCGCGGTAGCGGGCGTGATCCACGTACTCGGCGTCGACCTGGACCCCGATCTTCTTGAGCTGGGCCTGGATGCCCAGGAAGAGCTCCTGACCCGACGCCAGCTCCTTGTCCATCACGAACTTGAACTTGAGGCGGTTGCGCCCCTTGGTGCGCACGCCGCCCTTCATCTTGAAGCCCGCGTCCTCCAGGAGCTGGCGGGCCCGCTCCAGATCGGGTTCACGGGGCTCGACCTGGAAGTTGTAGAAGGGGCTCGACTCGGTGAACGGGCCGCTGAGCGTGTCACCACGACCCAGGTGCGCCGCCAGCAGCTCCTCGCGGTTGATGGCGAGCGAGATCGCCTCGCGCACCGGGCGCTCGGCCAGCGACTTCTCGCTGTGGTTGTACGCCATGTACCACCACGAAACCGTGTGGTACGGCTCCAGGACCACGGTGTCGCTGTTCTCGAAGAGCGGGATGTTCTTCGGCTGCAGGAAGATGACCGCCTGCACGCCCGCCTTGCCGCCCGAGTACTGCAGCAGGTTGACCTGCGCCGCCTTGTCGGGCGTGTGCTGCATCATGACCGCCTCGATCTTCGGGGCCCCCAGTACGAGGTGTTCGCGGTCAGCTCCACGCTGCGGAGGCTGAACTTGTCCACCTTGTAGGGGCCCGTGCCGATGGGGCTGCGCGCGAACTTGTCCTTGCGGTTGATGTTCGTGCTGCTGAAGGCGTTCTTCGGCAGGATCTTGAACAGGAAGCGGCGCTCCGGCTCGTTCACGGGCCGGTTGAACGTCACCTTCACCCCGTACTGGCCCTGGGCGACGGCTTCCTTGATGAAGCTGTACTTGGCCTTGGCGTTGAAGATGGTCTTCGGATCCCGGGCCGCCCGCAGCGTGAACACCACGTCCTCGGCCGAGAACGGGGACCCGTCATGCCAGGTGACCCCCTCCCGCAGCACGAAGCTGATGCCCATCTGATCGGCGTCGACCTTCCACGAGGTAGCGAGCGCCCCCTCGACATCCCCTCGCTTGTTGATGAACACGAGGGGATCGAAGATCAGCTCGACCATCCGCACCGAGGTCATGTCCTCGGCGAAGAACGGCAAGAGCGAGGTGGGGCGGGTGTCCTCCGGATAGCGGAACACCTGGTCATCGGCCACGGCCGGCGCCACCACGCCAGCGATGGCGCCGAGCGCCACGAGGCAGCGAAGCAAACGGTGGTTCATCGCGATCTTCGACTCCTCGAAACCCGAACCCGCCAGGGCGGGCTACTGTCCGGCGGTGGCGCTGCCACCCTGTTCCATGGCCCGCAAGCTCAGGAGATCCCTCAGCATTTCGCCCGGACC
This sequence comes from bacterium, assembly GCA_041389985.1. GTDB lineage: Bacteria > Myxococcota_A > Bradymonadia > UBA7976 > UBA1532 > JACKDP01. The sequence goes on along the minus strand of JAWKQS010000030.1, from coordinate 13,637 downwards.
GGCGGCCGCGGGCAGCTGATCCCCCAGCCGGGCGAGGTACTTCAGAGCGACCCGTGGGCGGCCGATGCCCACGTTGTCCCGGGCCGCCAGGACCAGCGCCGACAGGCTGTTGCGCGCTGACGGCGAGAACGCGGCGGCCTTGTCCTCAGCGGCTTCCCGGGCCTTCACCGCGATGGAGGGATCTCCACCGTGGCCCATCGCGGCCGCATATCGACGCTGTACCACATCCGCATGGCGATCGACGAGTCCGAGCTGCTGAACCTCTTCACCGCCCGCGGCGGCCGCTCCCAGCGCCCCGATCTCGACCACCAGCGCGCCGACGTACTCGCCCCGGTTCTCGGGGAAGGCGTCAGCGGCCGGGGTCTGCCCCGTCCACGCCCTGGCCCAGGCGAGCTGGACCCGGTCCGCCACCGTCCGAGGCTGGATGGCACCCACGAGCGCCGTCGCCTTCTCCGCCTGGCCGAGGGCATGGGCGGCGGCCGCTCCCAGCGCCCGGGCCTGGTTGGCCAGCTCGGCGACGTCCAGCGCGCCGCTGAACAAGAAGAAGGCCAGCGGAGCGTCCGCCGGCGGCGTCGCGAGGAGGGCCTCGCAGAGGCCGAGCGCATCGGCCTCGCGGCCCAGCAGGACCAGCGCCCGCGCGCGCAGCAGGCCGGGCCAGCCGGGCACCTCGCGCAGGGCCTCCTCGGCCATGGCGGCGTAGAGCCGCGCTTCCGCATCGGCCGCCACGGGATCCCGCAGCACGACGCGCGCGTCTCCGGTGCCGGCCTCGATGTCGGCCGCGCGCGGGTCCAGCGCCTTCAAGCGCCGCAGAGCCTCGGGGATGCGCCCCGCCGTCGCGAGCGCCCGGACTGCCAGTCGATGGCCCCAGGCCGGCGTCGCCCCTCGGGCAGCTCGGCGTCCAGGCCCTCCACCCGGCCGGCGAGCAGCGCGCCGAGCCCCGCCGTCGGGTCGGCCAGCGCCGCCCCGAGCGCCGCGGCCGGGCCCTCCAGCGTCGCCGCCTTGCCCGTCAGCCGGGCCTCGATGAACGCCCGCCACGGGCCGTGGCCGCCGCCTCCGGGCGGGTGGCCTGCGCCTTGAGCAGCGCCGGCGTCGCCACTCGAAGCAGCTCGGTCAGCGCCTGGTGGGCCTCGGCGAGAGCCCAGGGCGGCCACCGCCCGGGCGATCCGACCGTCGACGTCGGTGGCGCCCTCGAACGCCTCCAGCGCCTCGCGCGGGTTGCCGGTGAAGAGCTGACGCCACCTGGGTTCGCCTTCGCCAGATCGAGCAGCGGGGCGGAGTCGCGGGCCAGCCCCAGCAGCCAGCTCTGGCGTGCAGCCTCCCGATCGGCCGTCACATCGACCGTCGGCTGGGGCTTCTCGCTCTGCGGAGTGGCCCCCTCCTTGCGCTTCGTGCAGCCAGGCAGGGAGCCCAGCACCGCGGCGAGCGCGACGAGGAGGACCCGTTGCGGGCCCGTCATGAGATCAGAGCTCCACCTTCTGCTTCAGCTCCTGGAGCTCTTTGATCTTCTTGTCGGCCTTGGCCACGCCCCCGGATCGGCGCCGCGGTTGAAGGTGCGGTAGCGGTCCCACTTCTCGATGGCCTTGTCGACCAGCGTGGCGTTGGCACCCTTGGGATCGTCATCGAACTGCCGCAGGAACTCGAACTCCAGGATCTCGGCGTAGAAGCGGTAGGCGTCCGCCTTCCGGCTCGCCGGCAGGTTGCGCATCTTCTCTTCCACGCGCCGCATCGTGCCCAGCGCCTTGCCGTAGTTCTTGCGCAGCGCATAGGCCTTGGCGAGCGAGAGCAGGATGGTCGGGTCGTGCTTGTACCTGCCGCGGAGGTGGCCACCTCGAGGGCCTCGGCCTGCCGCTTGTAGTCCTTCAGCGAGTAGTAGAACTCCGCCAGGAGCCGGTTGGCCTCGTAGTACCCCGGGTGGGTCCGGTCGATCTGCCCCAGGAAGTCCACGTCGGCCTTCTTCAGCACGCCGCTCTGCTCGAGGGAGGCGTTGATGCTGTTGAGCCGGGAGTCGATCTCCTCGCGGCTCATGGCCGACGCCGACGGCGACCCGCCACCACCGACGGTCGCCTTGATGGCGATGTCACTGGGCTTGACCTCGACCTCGCCGTCGTCGATGAGGCCGTCGCCGAGCTTCGCCTCCTCGCGGGCACGGGCCGACCCGCCACGAGCCACCGCAGGCGCCGGATCGGCGGCCCGGATCGGCTCGGCGGCCACCTCGACCACCGGAGGCGGCGCGTCCACCACCGGAGGCGGCGCGTCCACCACCGGAGGCGGCGCGTCCACGACCGGATCAGCCAGCAGCTCGTCCAGGCCGTCGTCCCGCTTCGGGGGCGCCGCCTCGACCACGACCGGGGCCGGCGGATCCTCCACCACGGGCTCCGGGTCGCGCCGCGCCTCACGGCGCTGGCTCGGGGCCGGCTCGAAGTCGACGTCGGGCGGCGGATCACGCCGGGCAGGCGGATCGCGTCGAGCCGGCGGGTCACGCCGGGCCGGCGGATCCGGCGGCGGGTCGCGCTGCGCAGGCGGATCTCTCCGGGCCGGAGGCGCGAAGATGTCGGCCACGGGGGGCGGCGGATCCCGCCGGGCGACCGCCACAGGCTCCGGCGCCGGAGGCTGGGTGTCGGGTGCGATGGCGATCGGCTCGGTGACCGGTGCCGGCGCCTGGGTGTCGGGAGCGGCCGGGGCCGGCGGCTCCGTCGCTGCGGCCGCCACCGCGTCGGTGGGCGGGGTGTCGATCGGCGCGTCGGTGGGGACGGCATCGGAGGGCACAGCGTCCGGGGGCGCGTCGCCGCCCTGATCGGCGGCAGCCACGGCCGCCTGCTCGCCGCCCACGGGCCCTTGCCGGGCCGCGGTCAGGAGGTAGACCTCCTCGTCCTCGGCGAACTCGCCGTTGTAGATCACCGTGCCAGCCCGGGCTGCGAACTTGGCGCCCGGCTCCCCGCGGACCAGCACCAGCGCCTCCCCGCTGGCCCCCGTCTTGCCCACGACCTTCGCGTTGACCGTCACCGGCGTGGCCGCGGTCTTGGCGTTGACCATGAACAGGTAGTCGCGCTCGGGCCGCTGGAGGGTGGCGGTGAAGTTGAGCTGGAGGGCGCGGCCGCCCGGGTACTTGACCTGGTGCCGCCACCGACTCTGATCGATGTTGGCGGGGACGCTGTAGCCGGGGGGCGCCTCGACGTTGAAGGTCAGCAGCTCCCCGTCCTTGGCCGGGTAGCGCCCCTTGAAGGCCCCATCCTGGTCGGTGATGCCGAACTTCTTGCCGTTGATGTAGAACCGCACCATCTCGACGGGCGCGCCCGTCTTGTCCACGGTGCGGACGTGGAGGATGACCTCCTGCTGCTCGGGCTCCGCGACGGGCTCGGGGGCCTTGTCGCAGCCGACCAACAGCACGGCCAGGAGACCGGCGACCCTGGCGGCCGCGTGGTGAGCGAACGGGTTCATCGTCGTCCCTCTCGGTGTCACTGCCCGGAAACCGGCACCGACGTCTCACCAGCGGTCACGGGGCGCTCGTCGGTCACCTCCGGCGCGGTCTCCCCGATGTCGGGCGTGCGCGGCTGCATGACGAGATCCGAGACCTTGGCGGGCCCGTCGTCCTCGACCTTCACCTCGAAGTCGAGATCCTCGAAGCCAAACTTCCGGACTTTGACGCGGTAAACGCCCGGGAGGATCGCTTCGGTCTCACCGAGATCGTTGATACGCTGCCGCAGCAGGAAGAAGCCGCGGTTGTTGCTCACGACCACGTCGGTCTCGGGCTCGGTCTGCACCTCGGCCTTGGCCAGCGGCGAGCCGCGGTGGTCCACGACGCGCCCACCGATGGTGATGGGACCACCGCCGCAGGCAACGAGCGCGGCCAGAGCCGGCGCCGCGAGCAGCCACTTGAGGGGGCCCTGGGGCCGGAAGAGCGGACGCATCAGTTGTCTCCCATTCGCTGGCCGATGACGCGCAAGGCGTACTCCACGGTGCGATCACGCGGATCGAGGTCCCGAGCGGCAGCCAGATGATCGTAGGCCTTGGTGAGCTCGTCGGCCGCCGCCGCGTCCACCGCCTGCGTCACGAGGTCGCGTCGCAGGGCGGCGACCTCGGGCATCGCGGCCGAGTCGTCGAGCCGCTTCTCGATCTCCTTGAGCAGCTCGGGCGCGTCGTTCTGCAGCTTCTGGCCGTTGATGAGCATGTGCGCGCGGGCGAACTTCTTGATGGCGTCCGTGAGCGCCTCGGGCCGCTTGGAACCCTTGGCCTTCTCGGCCTTCTTCATCAGGTCGTCGCCCTCATCGAGCCACGCCTTCGCGTCCTCGACCGGGCCGGCGTAGGCCGGCAGGCCATGGAAGCCCACGAGGAGGGCCGCCAGGCAGAAGATCCTGCGCAGGGTCGAGCGCGCAGCCGGAGCCGGGCGAAAAGGCAGTCGGATCATCGCGCAAACCTCGGAAGATACAGTGAAAGAAGACTACAGCACACGTCGGCCTGGGCAAGTCAACGCCACGGCCCGGCTGGATGAGCCGCCGCAGAAGCCCGCTGGCCCTCGCAACTACTCCAGCGTCACCTCTACGCGCTCACCGGCGGTCGCCGTCCGGGTGCTCGACCTGGTTGCTTCCGGCCAGCTCGAACTCCAGCTCCCGTCGGCATCGGCCGCGCCGGTCACGACGATGGGCGTCTGGCCGGCGTCCACGCGCCCACACAGCAGCCACCGCCCCAGCGGCGAGAGTGTTGCTCAGCGGTCACGAACCCGAGGGCCGCTGGCGCCACCGTCCGGGGGACCTGCACGGGTCAGGTCGGCCCCTCCGGCGCGGGCACCTTCACCTGGAAGGTCCAGGTCCGGGTCGCCACCTGCAGGTCGTGGACGTCTGAGGGCGCCTTGACCACATGAGTCACCGGCGTCTCGCCAATGAAGCGACCGTTGTGGAAGATCTCGACGCCTTCGGGCTGACTGGCGAACGTCAGCAGGGGGCCCACGAGGCGCCGCGGCGGACCGCCTCGAAGGGCTTGAAGACCAGCAGGACCACCACTGCCGCCGCCGCCAAGCAGCACCACCCCGGCGAGCGAGGCCGATCATCAGGCCCCGTCGGCGCGGCGGCCGCGCCGCAACCTGCCGGGGATCGGTCCCGCAGGCAGCGGGCCGGCCGGCGTGACCGTGGGCTCGTCCCGCGGCGCCGAGGCGATGGGCTCGACCGGGCGAGAGGCGGCAGGGCCGCCGGCGCCCTGGGCCGCCAGCCGATCCGCCGACACCATGGCGGCGGCACGCTGGGCGACCACGGGCGTGCGCCTGAAGCCGGCGGCGGCGCGATCACCGGCGCCCGGGCGTTCGTGGCGGGCATCCGGGCGGGCCTGGGTTGGCGCTGCTGGCGGCGGGGGCGGCGAGAGCGACCGGGGCGCGGGGGCCGCTGGCGCGGCCACCAGGGCGTAGGCGAGGATCACGCGACCCCCTCCCCCAGCGACTCGTCGAAGCGGGATCGGCGAGGCGGGAGGGCTCGACCTCCTCAGCTCCGTCGATCTCGATCATCGTCATCTCGTCGGCGGCCGGCGGGCGCGGCGCCGCCGGGCGCCACCGCAGGCACGGGGGCCACCGCAGGCAGGAGCCACCACGGGCACGGGGGCCACCGGCGCCAGCCCCCCAGACGGCGACGCCGCGGGCCGGGCGACGGGCGGGGGCGGCGAGGATTGCCGGCCGCTCCCGGGGCGCCGCAACGAGCCCCGTCGGGGGCCGCCCGGGCTCACCGCGAGCGGCGCGGGCACCGGGCCTGCGCGGCGCCAGGCCGGAGGGCGTCACCACCAGGCCCGTCGCCAGCGGCTCGATGGGGGCCGCCGCCGGCTGGGCCAGCAGGCTGTCCTCGACCTCTCGAAGACCGAGTCACCGACGAACTCCGCCGAGCCCATGGAGTCCATCGACCCGGGAACCGAGCCCTGGGCCCCGGCGGCGCCGACATCACGGCGCGCATGAGGTCCATCGTGCTGGCGCTGGAGGCGTCCCCCTCGGCCTCGAAAGCCGTCTTTTCGTCGGCGTCGTCGTCGGCGAACTCCATCACCGTGCGCTCGTCCACCGGCGGCGCCTCGGCCTGGGCGCCCATCAGCGTCGCGTCGTCGTCATCGTCGTCGCCGGTGTCGAAGTGCCCAGCGACCCGCCCGGGAAGCCGGGCCCGAGGTCAAGCGCGGCGCCCACCGCCTGGTCCGGCCCCAGGGTCACCGTGGCCCCCAGCGCGCTCGTGACGTCCTCGTCCTCCTCGGCCTCCACGACGGCGAAGTCGGCGCTGCGGGCCATCACCCGCGCCGGCACCGCGTAGAAGCCGCTGCTGAACTTGTAGCTCTCGATGGCCTCAGGAACTCGTCGGCGTTCCTGGCACCGCAGCCGGCGGTCTTGCCAGCGCCCGCAGGATACGTTCTCCAGCTCCGGCTGGATCTCCGGGCGCTCGGCCGAGAGGACGGCGGCGGGTCGCGCAGGTGCATCATCATGACGTCGACGGGCGTGTCCGCCTCGAAGGGCAGCCGCCCGGCGAGCAGCTCATAGAGCACCACGCCAAACGAGTAGAGGTCGGACTGGTGATCGAGCGCCTTGCCCCGAATCTGCTCAGGACTCATGTAGTTGGGCGTGCCGTAGATCTTGCAGCTTTGATGGTCCAGGCCGCCCTGGTAGCCCTCGATGCCTCCCGCACCGCCGTCAGCTTCGCGATGCCGAAGTCGAGCACCTTCACGAAGTCGGGATCTCCCTCCATCGAGGTGAGGAAGATGTTGTCCGGCTTGACGTCGCGGTGCACCGGCCCATGCGGTGGGCCTCGGTGAGCACCCGCAGCGTCTGCGGGCGATGGACAGGGCGCTCTGCCCGAGAGGCAACCTGCCGACCCGCCGCACTCGCTCGCGGCCGTCTCGCCCTCCAGGAACTCCATGGCGATGTACAAGAGCCCGTCGGCGCTCTGCCCGAAGTCGTGGATGACGATGGCGTTGGGGTGGTTGAGCCGCGACGCCAGGTAGGCCTCGTGGCGAAACCGCTCCACCGAGATGGGGTCGCCGCGCTGGTCGTGCAGCAGGATCTTGAGGGCGACCTCCCGGTCCATGGAGATCTGGCGGGCCTTGTAGATGGCCCCCATCCCCCCCTCGCCCAGCTTGGCGAGGATCTCGAACCGGTCGTCAACCACGGAGCCGAGGAGATCGGCTGCCTGGAAAGGTTCGTGGCCCATCGGGCTCCCGGCGTCGCGCAAGTGGGGTGAAGTCTAACCAACCCCGCGCCTGCGGCAAACCCCATGAGACATCGGCCGTCGCGTTGACCGTACCGGCAAAGCGCCCGTAGATTCAGCGGGCGCCGACAAAGACGGGAAACGCCGTGTTCGACAAAGCGAAGAGCTTCGGTTGGATCGCTGCATCGCTGGTGCTCTGCGCCCTGGCGGGGCTCTGGTCCTGTGATGACGGGGAGACGGGCGGCGGCGGCGGGGCGGACGCCAGCGTCGAGGTGGACGCCGCCGGACCGGCGTGCGAGCTGGGCGCCCGGCGCTGTGGCGACGACGGCATCCCGGAGCAGTGCCTCGATCCTGGGGGCTGGGTGGATCGGGACGCCTGCCCCGAGGGCGACGTCTGCGTCGAGGGGGAGTGCACCCTCCCCACCATCTGCGAGCCCAACGCCAGCCGCTGCCGGGATGAGCAGACCCTCGAGGTGTGCAACGCCATCGGCACCGCCTGGGAGCCCAGCCGCTGCGATCGTGAGTGCCGCCCGACGGCCGACGGCGCCGTCTGCGAGGACGTGGAGTGCGTCCCCGGGCAGCTCTCCTGCCTCGACACCCAGGTCGTCCAGCGCTGCAACGACTCGGGCACCGGCTTCGTGTTCGACTCGCGCTGCAACGGCGCTCGCACCGGCCAGGAGTGCAACCGCGGCGAGTGCGTGCCCATCTGCGAGCTGAACAAGAAGACCAAGACCAACGTGGGCTGCGACTACTGGGCCGTCGACCTGGACAACGCCTTCGTGCCCGGCGGCGAGACGGGCTTCCTGGACGCCGCGGCCAAGCCCTTCGCCGTCGTGGTCTCCAACCCCCACCCCGACTTCACCGCCGAGGTCTCGGTCTACAACAACGAGGAGCTGGTGCAGTCAGCCGTCGTGCCGCCCCTGGGCCTGCACGTCTTCCTGCTGCCCCGCCGCGACGTCGACGGCACCGTCCTGGCGGCCCGGGCCTACCGCGTCCGGTCCTCCATCCCCATCGTCGCCTACCAGTTCAACCCCCTCGACAACGAAGAGGTCTTCTCCAACGACGCCTCCCTCCTGCTGCCCAGCCACGTCGTGGGGCAGGAGTACTACGTGATGACCCGCGAGCAGAGCTTCGACCGCCTCCGCGGCTACCTCACCGTCGTCGCCATCGATCCCGAGGACGGCGAGGATCCCAGCACCGAGGTCACCGTCCGGGTCACCGCCCGCACGCAGGCCGGCGTCGGCGGCATCCAGGCCATGGAGCCCGGCGACGAGATCACCGTCACCATGCAGCCCTTCGACGTGCTCAGCATCCAGACGGCCGCGCCCGGGGCCGACCTGACGGGCTCGTACGTCACCGCCTCCAAGAACGTCGTCGTCTTCGGCGGCAGCGAGGCGGCCAACGTGCCCAACACCAACCACTGCATCGACATCGACCCGGTCACCCGAGAGGGCGTCTGCGAGTACAAGCCCGACGAGCCCTGCCGCACCAACTACGACTGCAACGAGGCGCGCCTGAACACCTGCTGCGCCGACCACCTTGAGCAGCAGCTCTTCCCGGTCAACACCTGGCGGCGCCACTACATCGCCACCAAGAGCTTCGACCGCGGCCTCGAGAGCGACTACTGGCGCATCCTCGCCTCCGAGGACGACACCAAGATCGAGACCGTGCCGCCCCAGGTGCCCATCCCGACCCTCAACGCGGGCGAGTGGTTCGAGTTCGGCAGCCGCGAGCACTTCGAGATCGTGAGCGACAAGCCCATCATGGTGGGCCAGTTCCTCGCCTCGAGCAGGCCCCGAGCCCAACCTGCGCAACAGCTACGAGCCCGGCGACGCCGGCACCGGCGACCCGGCCTTCATCCTGTCGGTCCCGGTCGAGCACTTCGACAAGTACGTGTTTCTTCGACAAGTACGCCTTCGACACATGTGAGCGTCATCGCGCCCACCGACGCCGAGGTCTTCTTCGACGACCTGCCCGTGCCCGTGGACTGGGAGCCCGTCGGCGACGGCGCCGAGTGGCACATCGCCCGGTTCGCCGTGGGCGACGGCGTGCACTTCATCGACGCCAGCGAGCCCGTTGCGGTGATCGTGTATGGTTACGATCAGTATGTGTCCTACGGCTACCCCGGCGGCCTGCGGCTCGACGTCGATCCCGAGACGGGAGAGGGCGCGGGCGGGGCCGGTGGCGCCGGTGGGGCAGGCGGCGGCGGCGCCGGCGGCGCGGGTGGGGCAGGCGGCGCCGCCCCCGACGCGGGGGTTCCGGCGGACGCGGGGGGCTGATCGGGGCGACCCGACAGCGCCAGGTATCCGACAAGATTGAAGAATCGGCGAGCCGGGGATCGAGCCGCCTGAAGGAGTGAGCGATGCGGGTGGGCGCATACTGGTGGCTCGTGGCGGTCCTCTGGGGCCTGGCTGCCTGCGACAGCGGCGGCGGTGGATCAGATCCGACCCCCGACATGGGCGGCGGGCCGGGCATCGAAGACCTGGGTCCCCCGGAAGCGGACGCCGCCCCCCCCGAAGCCGACCAGGGGGTCGAGCCGATGGCGGACGCGGCGCCCCCCCTCCCCGACGCCGGCGACGAGCTCCAGGACCTGAGCCTCAACTCGGTCATCCCCAACCGCGGCCTCACCACCGGCGGCACCGCCGTCGGGTCGATCGGCACCGGCTTCGCCGCCGGCACCGGATCACCGTCGGCGGCATGCCTGCACCGAGATCGTCGTCGAGGACCCAGAACCTCCTGCGCTGCGTGGCGCCCGCCGGCGCCGGCCTGGCCGGGGCCGACTGACCCGACCCGGCGAGCGCGGCCGTAGTAGCCTGCCCGAAGGGTTCACCTGGTTCGACCCGGTCCGGGTCGAGCAGGTGCGCTAACCGCGTCCCCGTGCGCGGCGGCACCTGCCGTCGAGCTGCGCGGCCGGCCTCATCGAGAACACCCGCGTGACCATCGGCGTAGCCCCGCCTCACCCTGGAGAGCCTGGCCAACGGCGCCCTCCTCGTCGTCGCCCCCCTGGCGACCCAGGCCCGCCGACGTCGAGGTCGCCAACTTCAACGGCCAGCACACCCGCCCCGGGGGCGTCTTCTACTACGAAGAGGTGCTGAGGAGCTGGACCGAACGCCCCGTCGGCCCCATGGAGGGCGGCACCTTCCGTCGACCTGCACGGCACCGGCCTGCTCCGAGGTCTCGCGGGTGACGTTCGGGGACGGCAGCGCCGAGTGCAGGCCGCCCTGCCCGACCGCTCCCAGCTCACCGTCAACAGCCCCCGCGCCAACGCGGCCGGCCCGGTCCCGGTCGCGGTCACCAACGACAACGGCGAGTTCACGCTGCCAGGCGGGTTCGTCTACTACGACGCCGCCCGGCCCGACTTCGCCGTCGCGGGCGTCGCCCCGGCCGCGGGCCCCGTGGCGGGCGGCAACGACGTCTTCATCGCCGGCAGCGGCTTCACGGCCGCCACCGAGGTGGCCTTCGACGGCCGCGCCGTCCCCTGCGAGCGCCTCGACGCCCACCGCCTGCACTGCACCGCCCCGCCCGCCTTCGCGGGTCCGGTGGACGTGGACGTGACCGAGGGTGGCCAGACCATCACCGTCGAGGACGGCTACACCTACTTCGAGACGCTCGAGCTCATCGCCGTCCAGCCCGACCGCGGCGCCGTCGCTGGCGGCACCGTCGTCACCCTCAGCGGCCTCGGCTTCGTCGACGGCATGCAGGTCCGCCTGGGCGATCTGGAGCTCCTCGACGTGGTCGTCATCGACGAGACGACGGCCATCGGCGTGACGCCCCCCAACACCCCCGGCCCCGTCGATGTGCGTGTCTCTACAGCGTTTTCCCGGGCGCTCATCCCCGCAGGCTACAACTATTTCGACCCCATCACCCGCTTCGGCGGCGTCTGGGGCGAGCCCATCGACGGCGCCGTCAACGTCACCGTCCTCAACGCAGGCAGCGGCCAGCCCGAGGCCGAGGCCGTCGTGCTGCTGCTGGCCAACGACGGCGACGTGAGCCTGGAGGGCCTCAGCAACGCCCAGGGCCAGCTCACCCTCTCGGCCCCCGGCCTCCGCGGCCCCGCGCGCGTCACCGCCGCCAAGGAGGGCTTCGAGGTCACCACCGTCGAGGACGTCGAGGCCGAGAACGTCACCATCTACCTGCTGCCCAACGACGGCGACGGCGCCCCCCCGCCCGGCGTCCCTGCTGCCATCCTGCGTGGCGTCGTGAGCGGCCTCGACCTGCTGCCCAAGCCCGTCGACGAGCGCTACGTCAACATCGTGGTCATCGAGACCAGCCACTTCACCCCGTACGACCGCAGCCGCATGCCCGCCCCCGGCCCCGGCGGCCTGCTCTTCGAGGACGGCCCCTTCGAGATCATCGCCCGCCCCGGCGAGCTGGCCATCGTCGCCACCGCCGGCGAGATCGATCGCGACACCCTCAAGGACTTCCAGGACGGCCTGCTGGGCTACTGGGACATGCGCACGGCCCTGCGGCCCCTGCAGATGGGCCTGCGCCGCTTCATCTCGGCCAGCCCCGGCGTCGAGCTGGACGGCCTGGACGTCGAGCTCGACCACCGCATGGACTTCGTCATCCCCGTCGACCTGGACAACCCGCCCCTGGGCGCCGCCCCCGGCCCCCAGTACTACGGCGTCCTGCCGCGCCTGAACCTGGGCGCCGAGGGCTACTGGGAGCTGGACACCCAGGCCGTCAGCGTCGAGCCGAACCTGTCCCTCCGCCAGATGCCCCGCCTCGACGGCTGGGACGCCGACATCGAGTACTACCTGATCTCGCTGGCCTTTTCGGACACCGCCGACAACACGCCCATGGCCATCACCATCGAGCAGACCCGCGATGTGGACGCCGGCGTGTTCGTCACCCCGTTCGTCGGCGCGCCCTTCTTCATCAACCCCGGCATCGGCGGCAACCTGGGCGTGGACCGCCACGTGACCTGGGGCGTCTCGGATGGCTTCGACGGTCCCATCCACGTGCCCTCCGCCAACCTCGTCACCATCGAGGAGCCGGCCCTCGGCCCCCCCAAGCCCCTGTGGCGCTACGTCACGCCGAGCCTCGTCACCGAGTTCGACGTGCCCGTCCTGCCCGAGTCCGCCGGCAACGCCGGCCTCGGCCGCGGCCTGATGTACCTCAACATCTTCCCCTTCATCGTGGATGGTGAGTTCGACTTCGACGACTTCACCTACGACGAGCTCTCCCAGTTCCGCTGGAAGTCCTGGGGGGTGGCGACGACCACCTTCCGGCCGTAGCCCTCCGAGGCCCGCCGTGCTCCGACGACCCCTGCGCGCGGGCCTCCTGGGCCTGCTCGCCCTGGCCGCCTGCGACGACGGCGGCGACGCCCCCGGGGTCGGCCCCGGCCTCTTCCCCGACACCGGCGCCGATCGCGGCCCGCTGCCCACCGTGGACCGCGGCTTCCCCGACGCCGCCGACCGGGACGCCGCGCCCCGCCCGCCCGACGCCGGCCCGCCCGCCGACGCCCGGGTGCTCCCCGACACCGATCCCCCCGAGCCCGATGGCGCGCCCATCGACGCCGGCCCCCCGCCCCCGTTCGAGGACCCGGCCTGGCCCGTCCGCACCTGCGAGATCGACGTCGCCTGGACGGGCGACGCCGCCGATGTCCGCCTCGCCGGCGACTTCACCGGCTGGCAGGCGGGCGCCCTCCCCCTCGCCCGCGGTGGCGACGGCGTCTTCCGCCGCTCCGTCGGCCCCGGCGATGGCCTGGTGCCCGGCCAGGTGCACGCCTACAAGCTGATCGTCGACGGCCGCTGGATCATCGATCCGGGCGCAAGACTGCGAAAGTACGACGGAAACTGTGTGAACGGCGGCCTGCGCGCCCCGGCCTGCGACCAGGGCCCGCTGCTGCGTGGCCACCCGGTCGAGGCCCGCCCCGACGGCGTCTTCACCGCCACCATCCAGGCCCTGCGCGCCGCCGACGAGACCCCGCTGGACGCCGTGCAGCTCCGCCTCGACGGCGCCCCCCTCGCCGCCACCGTCGAGCCCGCCACGGGCACCTTCACCGCCCGGGGCGCCGGCCTCGCCCCCGGCCGCCACGTCATCGAGGCCCGCGCCACCGACGCCCGGGGCCGCGCGGCCGACCCCGTCGATCTGGTCTTCTGGATCGAGGACGCCCCCCATGACTGGCGCGACGGCGCCCTGTACCTGCTCTTCCTCGACCGCTTCGCCAACGGCGAGCCCGCCAACGACGCCCCCGTCGGCCCCCCGGTCACCTACCCCGCCGACTGGCACGGCGGCGACCTCCAGGGCGCCCTCGCCGTGCTGGAGAGCGGGTACTTCGAGCGCCTCGGCGTGGGCACCATCTGGCTGAGCCCCGTGAACACCCAGGTCGAGGGCCACTTCGCCGAGCGCGGCGGCGGCGATCGCCGCATCGCCCCCTACCATGGCTACTGGCCCGTCCGCGGCCGCCAGGTCGACCCCCGCCTCGGCGGCGACGACGCCCTGCGCGCCTTCGTCGAGGCCGCCCACGCCCGCGGC